>CALTAJ010000004.1 GCA_943842245.1 uncultured Flavobacteriaceae bacterium | reverse complement strand
TATTTTGCCAAACAATTTCATTTTTTAATTTTAAACTATTTAAAAATACTCTTTCTATTTCCTCTAAATTCTGTGCTTTTTCTTGAGTGATTTGATAATTTGAAATATGTGTCGTATTGAATGGCAATTTATCCAAACTCCTTTTTCCAAAAAATACAGCGCTGTCAACTTTGTTTTCTGCCAGATGAATTCTCGCAAGCAGAACATCCCCAAAACCTAAGAATGGATTATGTTTTTGTCCTTCATTTATGAATCTTTTGGCTTCATCATATTTTCCTTCCATAAATAAATACCTTGCTTTGGCCAATTTAATTGGTATCATGACATTGGAGATGTTAGGGATTTCATCTTCAAAAAGTAATATTTCATTAACTGGTGTTATAATTTTATCTGGATACTGGTTATACTCAATATATAGTGGGACTTGTTCTTTCAAAGAGTTATTTACTTTATAAAAAATATAGATAGATGGAATCATTAAAATTAATAACCCCATAGATAATATGGTTCTTGATGATTTATTTATTTCAGAAACTTTTTGAGCATTTAAATTATATATAAGAGCTATTACAAACGTTAGGTTTAAAATGCTGTAGGGCCTTAGCTTTGGGAAATTGAAAAAATAATCAATCCCAATGGCAATTAAAGAAAATACCAAAAAAATAGAGAGTTCTTTATCTGCTGTTGATAAAATAGAATATTTTTTAAATAAAAAATAAAAGGGTGAGATAAAAATAAGCATGAAAAATAATCCTCCTAAAATGCCTGTTTCTGAAAATATTTGTATAAAATCATTGTGTGCATGCACAGGAACCTCATAATTATTTATGTAGTTTTTGCCATATTTTAATGATAAAATTTTCCAATTACCTATTCCTACTCCTAAAAAAGGAAAATCTTTTATCATTTCGAATGAACTCCCCCAAAAATTTAATCTATAACTTGTGGAAGTATCATTAAGTACTGAAACTCTTTCTAATGCTTGAAGATTTTGTTTTGAATTACTATAAAGAACATTTTGTAAAATAAAAACGGATAAAATTATAAGTATCGGTTTTAATAATTTTTTTCTATTTATCTCAATAAAATTAAAGTGTTTTATAAAAGCAATTAAGCACAATAAATAAATTAATAAAAGGAAAATACCGTAAATCGCACTTCTAGAGCCAATGATTAATAAATCAAATACGGCTAGCGCTAATAGAAATCCTAAAAAATATTTAATTTTTTTAGTTTTATTTTTCATTAAAAAAAATAGAACTACAGGGATTTTCGCCAAAATGGAGAGAGATGCAATGTTTTGATTATAAGCAAGGCCTTGAAATTCTCTAAGTCGAGAGGGTGGGTTTTCAAAACTGTAGTTTTCAATAAATATATATAGTATATAACTTGTCTCAATAAATAAAAACCCCAGCATGGTAATAAGAGCACTATTAATTAGGGACTTATTGTTATTTAAAATTGAAAAAGTAAAAACTAAGATTAAAAAGCATATAAAATACTTTGTGATTTCAATAACAGATTCTACCACGTTAAAAGCATTAAAAATTGACAATAATGCTATTATTAAAAATAGTAGATAAAAAGTAGTACTGTAATTTAATTTAAACCCAATTTGTTGTTTAAATAATAATTTGATTAGTATATATATAAAAAGTATAACCGACAAATATAAGTATTGAGGACCTACTATTTCTATTCTACCAAAAGACGGAACAAAAGGAATATATAATAGGGCTAGAAGAAACCCTAAGTCTATATATTTCAAAAACTTATCCATAATAATTTTTAATAATTCGGTGTGTAAATATAAAAAAAACCCTCCAAAAAGGAGGGTTTTAATTTTGCCTTTATTAATTACTTAATAAAAGATACTTTGTGTAATGTATAAAAATATTACAACCAGGTAACTCTTGAGAAGCTAACCGCATTTGAAGCAGCAGCAGCATTAAGTTCAGCACCTATAACAACATCTAATCTACTTTCAGTTACGTATAAATTAGAAGCTGTATCAACATTTGAAGCAGCAATGTTAGGATTATATGAAGAACTAAGTTCTACAAGACCTGTAGTTACTGAAACATTCTTAACAGCATTACTTTGTTCTGTTCCGTAATTTCCTGTTTCTGCTAACAAACTTCCAGCTGTTGTAGCTGCTATAGTAACCAATAAATCATTACCCTGAGCCTTATTGTCAACTGAAGAAAGAGTATAGTTTTGAGTATTACCAATCGCAATACCTACACTAGAATCTGTTAAAAATCCTGTTGTAGACCAGCTAGCTGACATAGGAGCATCGATTTCTCTTGATCCTTTATCATTAGCAGTTGCAATAATTCTCATAGAAGTAACACCCATTGGGTCAGTAATAGAATTACCATTTCCTACCTCTGAAGTAAGTACCCATCTTGCAATAGCTGTGTTTGTTGAACCGTGAAGTGCATTCCACTTAGCCATAACATTATTAACAAATGTTATGGTTGAAGGTGTAGCATCAACACCTGTTATAGTTACTGCTTGACCGTCAATACTCATTGTAAACGTATCAGAAGCTGCAAATGCGAAAGTTGATTTAGCAGCAGTCGCACTATTTTCTGCAAGTGACGTATTTAATCCAATATTAATATATGCTATTGGACTAGCGTTTTCAGTTGTAGTAAGAACAACTCCAGCGGCTGCAGCTTTAGCTAAACCATCAACATCTAAAATAGCATTAGAAACAATTGTCTGATTAGCATTAAATGGAACAGAAGAACCATCAGTTGCATGAATTATTGTACCGTTAGCTGTAAGGGCAAAATCCTCATCGTCAGGTAGTAAGAATGATCTTTTTGCAGTTGTAGCATCATCTCCTGCATCTGCACTATTTGCAGTTAGAACAAGAACTTTTATCTGATCAGGTTGTGCACCACCAACAGCAGTGTTGTAAATCTTATCCGTTGTCTCAACAGCTGCTTCACTTATAAATGAAGAAACAGTGTCAAAATATACAGTAGCAGTAGAATCTGCATCACCTGCAACAGCAGTAAGGTATGTTTTTAAAGTACTCATTCCTGATGTTCCACTATTAATAGTTCCTATATCAGTTGCTCCACCATTAACTGAAGCAGTTACATCAATAGTATCAGTAAATTTAGTTGCTTCTAAATCATTGTCATAAATGCTTACTGTTGGTTTTCCAGTAGCACCAAATGTTGCTAAGCCTGTAAAATCAACTGTAGTTAAATCATCATTTCCTGTTACAGTTAATGTTTCAATTTTATCAGTAGAAACATTTAAAGTCTCTAAAGACTCATTGTCTGTAACTACAACTATACCATCAATTACAGCACTAGCTGCAGTACCTGCAACTATAGCAAGGTCAATAGTTAAAGCTTCTAAGTCTGAATTACTATTAAAAGTAATTCCTGAAGCTTTAGCACCAGTTAATGCAACAGTAGTTAAATCTGAATTAGTAGCAACGTTAATTGCATCTTGAACTTCAGCTGTAATAGTAAGAGTAACTAAATTACCGTTATTATTAACATCAGCACTTAAAATTTTACCAGCAAGTGTTACTGTCTCAAGATCACCCTGTGCTGTAAGAAGAACTGCAGGTCCTTTAGTATCAGCAATTGATGCGTTAGGATCTAAGATCCCTGTAACATTTACAGATACTAAGTCATCACCTGTAATTGCCCAGTCAACTAAACCATCAGAAGTAAAGTTTTGAACGTCATCACCAATAGTAACTTTTCCGTCGTAACCATTAACTGTTGCATTCACAACATTCTTAAGTGTTAAGTCTGAACCTGCTTTATCCCCTGATAAAGCTGAAATTGTAATATTATCAGGTCCGTCAAGTGTTAAATCAAGTACTGCAGCAACACCAAGAGCATCTACATCACGTAAAGCAGTGATATCAATTACTCCTCCTTCATCTACTCGAAGAGAAAGTGCAGTATCATAACGAGGAAGTTTAGTTAAGTGAAGCTCCGTTGCTTTTGCAAAATGGAAACTACCTGCATTTAAAGAAGTTACTGAAGTTAAACCTCTTAAATCAATAATATCAGCTGTTGAATCATCATCTAATGTAACAATAGTCGCAGCAGCAAGATTTTGTAAAACGTATCCACCTTTTTGATCAAGTGTTAAAGAACGAGTTGCCGTTAAGTTGTTAAATGTAATCTCAGTAGTAACTCCAGTACCTGCAGTATAAGCATAATCTTTAGACGATTGAGTAATTGCATCAGCTACTTCTTGAACTTTAGTCATGTCCATATCAGTGCCAACTAAAAAAGTAACATTTCCATTAACAATCGCTAAAGAGCTTCCCATAGAATGGAATGCATTTAGTGTTGCAACAGAATTAATTGTAACATTTCCGTTAAAAACTGAAGAACTAGCTAATAATTCATCTAAATCTGATTGTTTCAGCAACTGCAGTAGCAATAGCAGCAACATCCTCTGCGCTAGCAGCGGAATCAGCAGCAGCCTCTAAAGAAGCAACAGCAGCGTCGATGTCAGCTAAGCCGTCAGCTAAAGCAGCATCAACAGTTTGAGCTACACTAGACTGTAATGAATTTACAGTATTAGCGAGGCTAGCAAGATCAGACTGAACTTGAGTTAAACCAGCAACAGTCGAAGCGAGTGCGTTGATTTGTGTTTCAAGAGCAGAAAACTGATCGTCATAATTTTGACATCCCACTACAAGTAGAGCTGAAGCCAAAATTGATAATAAACCTTTTTTCATTTGATAAAATTTAATTAATTAAAAATTTGTGTACTTATATGTACATCGCACATGTATACAAGTTTCGTGCCAAAGTAGGTATTGTGTTGAAAATTATTTAAGAGTAAAAGGCATTAATATTTATAAGTATCTGTATATCAGTATTTAATGATAAATATTAATGCTCAAAAAGCTATTAACAAATTTAAGGGATTATTTCAATTTTTTTTGAAATTGCTTAAGAAGCAGGCTAATACCGTCACGGACCTCATCCGTTGAAACGGTAAAATGATTTACCATAACCGAAAACACATAAACATTCCCACTAGAACTAATCCAATAACCTGAAAGGTTGTGGTTATGACGCAGGGTTCCTGTTTTTGCGTACACGTTTTTTAAATTATACTTTTTAATTGTTCCAGAGCGCCCACTTTGAGGAAAATAGTTCTTGATTTGCTTTAAACCAACTTTAATATAAATCTTCTTGAGTACTGCTATTACTGTTCTTGGGGTTATCATATTATATCTCGATACGCCAGAACCATCGGCCCATTCGAGTGGATCTGGAAGCCACTCCTCCCATTCTGACTTTAAAGTATCAATAGTTCTTTCAATATTCATTTCATTAAATTTTTTTTGGGAAATCATAGCCAGTAGTGCTTCTGCAACTCCGTTGTCACTTTCTTGAAGTAGAGCTTTATATAGCAATTCTTCTTGATGGGTATAAAGTGGTTTCCATTCAAGGTTTTCAGATTCATTTGATAAATGAATAGGAAGATTTAAATGGTCTTTTAATAAACTAACAAAAACATTATCACTTGTGATAAATGGGCGATACAAAGTGTCTGATACATTCCACTTTTTTGGATTGTAATGAAACCGATTTTTAAAGCGTTCTCTTTCAAAGTTTTTAACTAAAGTATCTTGGGTGAGAAGAGTTTCAAAACTATCGGGTATAAATTTCGGGGTATTAGGATCACCATAGCCTTGAATAGTATTCCCATAGATGGGGAAAGGACTCCTTTCAGCAGCATAGTAATAAGAATAATCGTCCCATGACCATCCAGGGCCTTGACTTTTTAAATTAGACTTTGGTTTGTGATAGACCAAAGATTGCTTTTGTTTTAAAAAAGAAAAAAGCTCTGTATCCGGGTATAAAGGATGAAGTAAAAGAGGGTAGCCAGTTGACTTAAAGTGAGTGATGGAATCTTGATCCCTATAATATAGTGCTGGTAGGGAATCAAAGTTTTCAATTGCAGCCAAAAAAGTAAGCAGTTTGATGTTTGAAGCAGGGGTCATGTAATGATCAGCCTGATATGCAGCAATTGGTTTCGAGGTTTTTAAAGCAGCTATATTAATTGCAACATGAGCATTATTAAAAGCTTCTATTTTATTTAGCATTCGTGATATTTTTCGCTCAGAAAAATTCTGCGAGAAAAGCGAGAAACCAAACAAAAAAAGTAAAAGTCTAATAGAATGCCGCATAAAGTAAAGATAACAAAAGAGTTCCACTGAAAATCAGATTGAAATGCACTAAAAATCTGATACTATTCTAAAAATTATTTAATCAAAAAATTATAATCCTACACTTACTCCAAAAAATATATTTCGCCCTGGTGCAGGTTCATAATATCTTTTACCAAAAGCATTTAGTCGGATATTGTCAAAATAACGAGCATTAAAAAGGTTATTTATTCCTGCAAAAAGATTCGCCTCAACACCTCCAAATGAAATTGTCTTACCCCCTTGAAGTCTAACTTTCTGGTATGCATCAATCTGAACTGAGTTTTTATTATCGGCATAAAATCTACCTATACTTTCTCCTGTTAGTTGAAGTTTCCAATCTGTTGGGGATAAATAACCTACTTGAAGAAAAAACTGACTGTTAGGAATTCCAGGAAGTGCATTCCCTTCTATACTCTCACTTGTAGCAAATTCATACCTAGCTTGGGTTATACTTGTTTGCACTTCCCAAGCTTTAGTTTTATAAATCCCCGAAAGTTCAAATCCAAACCGCTCAGTGGCTCCAGTATTTCGATAAAAAGATCTTCCTGGAAAAGCTTCTAATTCATAGGGGAGAATTTCATTAGAACTTTCAATAAAAAACAAATTGGCCTCTATTCGGGTTTTTGCCCATAAACCCTTCCATCCAATCTCATAATTTAATGCCCTTGAAGGGTTAAGCTCTAGATTAAGCCCCTCTTTACCACTGGGATTTGAAGAAAGTTCAGATAAAGTAGGAGTTTCAAAACTAGAAGAAAAATTAACAAATAATCTTTGCTTGATATCTATTTCATAGCTTAGACCAATACTAGGATTCAATACCTGATATTTTTGATCTTCAAGGACTGAATCTGCTCCTAGACTTAAGTCATCATATCGCAAACTAGTTCTTAAAAGCAATTTTTTCCATTGCACCTCATCCAAAATATAAAAGCCTAAACTTCTAAAACTTTCTAATTGTGAAAAGCTTTGTTCCCCTTGTATTCCTTTAAGATTCAAAAAGCGATCACGCTGATCCTGCTGGCTTGAAGACTCTATTCCAATTTGCCAAAGATGGTTCTCTTGCTTGT
Organism: uncultured Flavobacteriaceae bacterium; assembly: GCA_943842245.1. GTDB lineage: Bacteria > Bacteroidota > Bacteroidia > Flavobacteriales > Flavobacteriaceae > MS024-2A. The sequence goes on along the minus strand of CALTAJ010000004.1, from coordinate 44,956 downwards.
AATTCAATCGGCTTCCAAATCCAAAATAATTTCTATTTAAATCTATAATCCCTCCATTTTCAAAGGGTAATTTTCCATAAAAGTCGCGATAAGAATAAAACCCATAAGTATCTAAATCCCATTGGCTTCTCCAATTTTGTTGCCAGCGAAGACCTGCCTTGAAATGATCGACACTTTCATAGGTGTTATAGTCTACATTTCGCTGTCTTGCTTGGTCCCAATTTGATTCTGTTTCTTCTAAAGTCAAGCCTCCGGCATCTTGTGCTATAGGACTATTGGTATAATTCAGCTGAAGCTGCAAACTCGATTGTAATGTAAATAAATGTTTGACTTTTATATTAAATAGATTTTGTTCAAATCCACTGTTTTTTCTATATCCATTTGTTTGAGTTCTATTTGCATGAATAAGAGCTTCTGTCTTTTCATTTTCTAAAGAGGTAGCTAACTGATAGGATTGAAATTCATAGGACCCAAAAATCACTTTGAATTGTGCAGCTTTATCCTCTAGTTTGTCAAGGGTTTTAAGATAAATAACACCACCTGATGCATTCCCATATAAACTAGCGGAAGGTCCTCTTAGGACTTCAAAGCTTTTTAATAATCCTAAAGGTATATTATCCAGCTGTCCTTGTCCATCTGGAGTAGTTTCTGGAATCCCATCCACAATTATTTTAACTCCTCTTATTCCAAATGCTGCCCTTGACCCAAACCCTCGCAATGAAATTCTTAAATCTTGTGCATAGTTATTTGCATTTTGAGTAAATAAGCCTGGTACAGATCCCAAATACTCTTGAAGTGAAAGTTGTTGGTAAATTGCTTGAAAAGAAGTTAGATCTTTTACACTTAAAGAGAAAGGTAATTTATTCTGGACAGTTCCTATTTTTGGAGCCTGAAGAGCTACTTCTTGAAGTGTAATGGTTGTCGTATCAGTTTGACTCTGAGCTTTAATAAAAACTGGAGGGGGAAAGATTATGCCCACAATTATAAATAGCCAAATTCTTCTTTCTAAACCTAACATCCTGAATCCTATTTTTTAAATTAGCGCTAAGATAAAAAATTATGTACCTCTCCGAAGCTGAAGAGATTGTTGCTTATATTGTTTGTATTGCCATAGTAATTGGCTTTGTAGCCACTACCTACATGGAAATTAAAAATACAGTAGCCGAAGAAAAGCAAAAGCAAACAGAGAAAAAGGAAAATGAAGCTAAGATTGAGACTCTAATTGAATATTTTGACTCCAAAAAAAATCTAATTGACTCATTAGTAAAAACTAAAAAGTCATTGGAAAAAAAAGAAACAAAAAAATAAACTCTACATTTGTACCTACAACAGTTATAAAGTTTAATGAAAAAAATATTTCACGCTTCCTCTACCCGTGGTGAAGCAAATCATGGATGGCTTCATGCTAAACACTCTTTTAGTTTTGCAAACTATTTTGATCCCAAACGAATTCAGTTTGGAGCCCTTAGAGTTTTAAATGATGATATCATTGCCCCTGGAATGGGCTTTGGTTCTCATCCTCACGATAATATGGAAATCATCACCATTCCTCTTGAAGGGGCTTTAGAGCACAAAGACAGTATGGACAATATAGGCGTAATTGAAGCTGATGAAATTCAAGTAATGAGTGCAGGCACCGGCATATTTCACAGCGAATACAACAAAAATAAAGACAAAGAAGTAAAAGTTCTCCAGCTTTGGGTCTTACCTAAAGAGAAAAACGTTACTCCTCGTTATGATCAAAAAAGTATTAAAGAATTAAAAAAAATAAATACTTTATATCCAATAGTTACCCCAGATCCAAATGGTCCTGCAATGTGGATTCATCAAGATGCTTGGTTTCATATGGGAGATTTTAATCAATCTACGAAAATTGAATACAAAATAAATAAAGACGGAAATGGGGTTTATGTTTTTCTAATTGAGGGGTCAGCAGAAATAGCAGGAGACTTAATTAAAAAAAGGGATGCTGTAGGTGTCTGGGAAACTGACAGATTTAATTTAAAGATGGCTCCAAATAGTCGAGTTTTATTAATCGAAGTTCCTTTAAATTTGTAAAATGAAAAATCCTTCATCAAAAGAATTATTAAAACATATAGATAATAAAATTTCTCAAGGAAATTACTTAGATAGTGTCCATAAAATTAAACTTATCACAGCTCGTGAAATGATTCAAAAAATATTAGATACCGAGTTTTAAGAGCTATTGATAAATTCTAACGTAATCTATTTCCATATTATCTTCTTCAAAAGTGCCAGGTATTGTACCTCCTAGAGTACCACCCATAGCGATATTGAGAAGTAGATAATGAGAGTTGTCAAAAGGAACCGAGGCAGTGTTATCTAATTCTGATACAAGCAAATTGTCTACATAAACCTTTATTGAAGAAGAAGTCCATATCAAAGAATACAGATGGAATTCAGAATTTAAATCAGAAATATTTAAAGAGGAAGTGTCTTTAATCAAACCATAAGAAACCTGTTGACCACCGTTATCGGCCCAATGAAAGGTTCCATATAGAAGTTGTTTATTGGTCCCATCTTGTTCCATTATATCAATTTCTCCGCATTCTGGCCAACCTACATTCCCTTGGGAGGTTCCGTAATAATTTCCAATTTCTCCAATATTGGTGCCCAAAGTCCAAATCGCAGGCCATGTACCTTTTGAACTTGGGAGTTTAGCTCGAACGTCAATACGTCCATATCGGATATCAAATTTTGAATTTAACCTAGCAGAGGTGAAGGTCTTATTGATCCCATCATATGCATACAATTCTTTTTTAGCTACGATTTTTAGTGTTCCGTCACTTACAAAAGAGTTGTCTCGCCTTGTGGTATAATGTTGTTTTTCATCATTTGCCCAACCCCCCTCAATTATTGGGATATATTGAAGGTGCCATTTTTGATCAGATGGAGCTCCTTCATAATTAAACTCATCATTCCAAACTAACTGATAACCTGAGTAAGAAGTTAATTCTTCACTTGAATCAATATTAGTAAGATCCACATTAATTAGTGATGGAGAAGAAAAATTAAAATTATCTAAATAATAATTCACTTCGGTTTGATTTGAAAGATCATATCCTAAAACCATTGTGATGGTATTATAAATTCCATTCCTACCTTCTAATTCTGGGATGTTAAATACCAAGGTCTCCCATCCTGTTCCCTTGGTCTCAGCAAAAAGGTCTCCAGTTGTTTTTTTACCAAAGGCATCATTGGTTCGTTCATCTTCTAATTTTAGGAGTACAATGTGTCCTGGCCCAGGAGAATAGAACTGAAAAGAAATAGCTTCCTTTCCTTGAGGAAAAATAAGTTTGTCTTCAAGGACAAAATAGAATCCAGCCCAAGATTGAATTCCCGATGGTTCAGTTACTTTAATGACTCTGGAAGATTCATTTATATCATTATTATCTGGATTGTCAAAGTATTCTATTGATAGATTTACAGAGCCTATACCTCCAAATCTCCCCCAATTCCCCGAAGTTCTATTACTAGGCTGTATGTCTTGTTCAGTAAAACTTAATATAACTTCTTCAAAATTAATTGAGCCTTCGTTTAAGTTTGGACTGACTAATTCAGTCCCATTAGAAGTTGAATTTGTATTATTACTGGACACCGGAGTAGCTGGCTGAGGGGGGCTAATAATTGACGTTTGTTCTGAGGAAGATTCTTCTGATTCAGGGCTACATTCAATAATTATTACAAGTAAAAAGAGTGCTAAATAGCGATTCATTCTTCGAATATTTTTATTGGTTCAAAGATATGCGAATTACTATCTTTATAAAACTTAATTAAGATAATGGAACTAATCCCAAATGCAGGACTTTCTTTAATCTCTTTATCAAGGGGTGTTTTTGGGATGTTTTTTTTAATATTTATCGCCTATCTTTTTAGTAACAACAGAAAAGCTATTGCATGGAAGACAGTTGGAATTGGGTTAATTATTCAAGTCTTCATTGCTATTGGTGTTCTCAAAATCAACTTTGTAAAAGGTGTTTTTGAAACTATAGGTGGATTCTTCATTAAGGTTTTGGAGTATACCGGAGAGGGTACAAAAATGCTTTTAGGAGAGTTTGGAAATACGGAGACCTATGGATTTATTTTCGTCTTTCAGGCTCTTCCGGTTATTATCTTTTTTTCTGCACTAAGTTCTATCTTATATTATTTTGGGATTATACAAAAGTTAGTTGGCTTTCTCGCATGGGGGTTAACAAAAATCTTCAAAGTCTCCGGAGCTGAGAGTCTTTCTGTTGCTGGAAATATCTTTTTGGGACAGACTGAAGCGCCATTACTAATTAAGGCATACTTAGAGAAAATGAATCGGTCTGAGATATTTTTAGTAATGGTTGGGGGAATGTCGACAGTAGCTGGAAGTGTATTAGGAGCTTACATAGGTTTCCTTGGTGGGGACGATCCTATAATGCAGCTAGAATTCGCTAAAAGTCTTTTGGCAGCTTCAGTAATGGCAGCTCCAGGAGCAATTGTCATTGCTAAAATCATTTACCCACAGACTGAGCAGATAAAAACAGACATTAGCATTTCAAGTGATAGAATTGGGTCTAATTTATTATCCGCAATTTCCATTGGTACAGGAGAGGGAATCAAAATGGCTGTAAATGTAGCGGCAATGCTTTTAGTTTTTATTGCCTTAATTGCCATGGTAAGTAGCATCTTCACTGGCATTGGTGACTTAATTGGAATTAATACCTGGATTGCATCAAACACACCTTATGAAAGCTTTTCAATTGAGTTTTTATTGGGTTATCTTTTTGCTCCTTTAATGTGGATTATAGGTGTGGCAACTGAAGATGTAGCACTTATGGGTCAACTCTTAGGTGTCAAAATTGTTGCAAGTGAGTTTGTGGGTTATACCCAACTAGTAGATCTTAAAAATAGTATGAGTCCAACTCATTTTAGCTATCAAAAATCTGTAATAATGGCGACCTATATGCTATGTGGTTTTGCAAACTTTGCCTCAATAGGGATTCAAATAGGTGGAATAGGTATTATTGCTCCAAAGATTAGGAAACTCTTAACTGAATTAGGGTTTAAGGCAATGGTTGCTGGCTCAATAGTTTCATTAATGTCAGCTACAATAGCAGGTATAATTCTAGGATAGACTTAAAGCACATTTACTTTAACTTTTTTCCAAATTTTAATTAAGAAAAAAGCGGAAATCAGAGAAATTGCTAGTAAGGGAAATGCTAAAATATAATCTCCATAAATGAAATATCCTGTGCAAAACATGATACTGTAAATCATAACGCAACCAAGTAGCATAGCAATAATGCCAGATGGAACACTCCAGCCCTCTTTGTCATCAATGAGTTCAATAGATTCTTTTTTAGCTTCGCTTACAACTTTAGTCCAGCCTGGTCCTCCTGGCTGTATTTTTTTGTAAAAAGAGCGTAATACAGATTGGTCCTCGGCTGGCGTTATGTATGTCGCAAGTAACCATAAACTCGTTGTTACTGCAACAACAAATGGAAACTCTGCCCAACCCGGCATTAAACCATCAATTCCAAATAAAGAAATCTTAACAGATGGTATTGTAAGAATCAAAGAGATTAAGCCAGATACTACCATGGCTGTGATTTCACTCCAAGCATTAATCCTCCACCAAAACCATCGTAAAATAAAAATAAGTCCTGTGCCAGCTCCAAAAACAAGAAGTAAATTAAACAACTGCATAGCATTCTGAAGTAGTAAGGCTAAAAGCGCGCTTAGAACCATAAGTAAAACTGTGGAAATTCTCCCCACAGCAACTAAACGTTTTTGAGAAGCGTTTGGATTAATTTGGGTTTGGTAAAAATCATATACAATGTATGATGAGCCCCAATTTAATTGTGTGGATATAGTGCTCATATATGCCGAAATTAATGAAGCTAAAACCAACCCGAGAAGACCTGTAGGCAACTTGGTTAACATAGCTGGGTATGCCAAATCATTCCCCAATTTATCAGGAGTGATATTTGGAAATGCGTTTTGAATACTTTCGAGGTCAGGGAAAACTACTAAAGAAGCTAGAGCTACTAGAATCCATGGCCAAGGACGTAATGCGTAATGCATTATATTAAAAAAAAAGGTGGCACCAATAGCATGGTTTTCATCTTTTGCTGCAAACATTCGCTGAGCGATATAGCCTCCACCACCCGGTTCTGCTCCTGGATACCATGAGCTCCACCACTGTACCGCGAGAGGAATAATAAGTAGTGTAATTAAGGCTTCTCGATTTCCAAAATCTGGGAGAATTGAAATTTTTCCTGCTACATTTTCGTGAACAAGTAAAGCGTCTATGCCCCCTACCTCTGGAATATTAACCAAGTAAACTGCTGCTCCAATAGCACCTCCCATTGCAGCAAAAAAGAGAACAACATCTGTATATACAACACCTTTAAAACCGCCCACAGCACTAAAGATAACAGTAACCAAGCCTGCTGATATAACAGTTTGCCATGGTTCTAAACCAAGCATAATCCCTCCTATCTTAATAGCAGCTAATGTAACTGCTGACATAGTAATTACATTAAAAATAATCCCTAAGTATATTGCTCTAAATTTTCTTAAAAAACTTGCTGGCTTTCCTCCATAACGCAACTCATAAAACTCTAAGTCTGTACTTACATTTGATTTACGCCATAACTTTGCGTATACAAAAACCGTTAACAAGCCTGTAATCAAAAAGGCCCACCAAACCCAATTCCCCGAGACTCCATTGGTACGGACTATATCTGTCACTAAATTTGGTGTATCGGTTGAAAAGGTAGTTGCAACCATCGATAATCCCAAAAGCCACCAAGGCATACTTCGCCCAGAGAGAAAAAATTCGTTTGCACTTTTTCCTGAAGATTTTGAGACATAAATACCAATTCCTAAGGTAATTGCGAAAAAAAGGGAAATTATAAGCCAATCAAGGGTTGCGATCTGCATAAGACTATATTTTTGATTTCGCTAAAGGTAAATAAAAAGATGCTTAGTCATTAAATAGTTGTTAAAACGCTTGAGTTCAAGTGGATTTCATTGTAGGTTTGCTTTAATAATTATAAAAAAAGTGCCCACGATTAGAATTTTTATTTCAATATTTTTGTTTTTTTCTGTAATGTTAAGTTGGGGACAGAACGTCATTGAATCTAACGAGTCACCAAAAATTCTCCTTAACCCAACTGAGGAAAAAGGGCCTAGTTTACTTCAACCTAAAAAAGAAAAATCTTTTCTTTCGGAAGATTTCTTTAATCCTAAAATAGAATTTGAAGATCCCAAAAACGATATTGAAAATCCTCGTCTTCGCTTTGGAGAAAACGAACAGTTTTTAGATCCTGGTAAACGATATTTAAACAAGTTAAACCGAAAGCCTGAAAAAGAAAAGAATCCTGATTTATTTAAAACTGATCAGTATCTCGGTGACTTTAGAAACAACGGTAAGTTTGTTCAAATCGCAGTAAGAGATCATGAATCACCTGACGGAGATCTGATTCGTATTATGCTAAATGATGTCGAGGTAGTTTCGCAAGTAATGCTTCAAGAACGATTCAAAAGTATTTCAATTGATTTGGTAATGGGATTTAATAAAATTGATTTTGTAGCTCTAAATCAAGGGGCCTCAGGGCCTAATACCGCTGAGGTACGTGTATTTGACGATAATGGTCAATTAGTTGGTGCTAATCGATGGAATCTTGCTACAGGAGTAAAGGCAACCTATATAATTGTTAAGGAAAAATAATCTTAACTCTCGTAAACTTCCAACATTCCTTTGATAAATAGATCAACCTCTTCTATAGTGCCCGTACTTATTCGGCACCAATCATAAAAAGGAGGAAAAGGTCTTCCGATTCGGACACCTTTTTCTAACATTTTAGGACCTAGTTCACGGATATCTCTTTGTGAATGAAAAAAGATAAAATTGGTATGTGAAGTAACGTAATCAAGTTTCAAATGATCTAGTAATTTATAAATTCTAGTTTTTGCTTCTTTATTTTTGGCTAAGGAAAACTTATAAAATGCCTCATCTTGCAAAGCTTCTTTTGCCGCCTCAACTGCCAGGACATTACTCATTGCCACAATATTTTTACGAATTTTATCCGCAATCTGTGGTTTAGCAATTAGGTAGCCAACTCGCATGCCTGCCATACCATAAACTTTTGAAAAGGTCTTTGAAACTATTACGTCATCTCCACGTTTTACTGCTTCAACCATACTTGGATAGTTTGGTGTTTCAATAAAATCATAATAGGCTTCGTCAGAAAAAACTATTGTTTTTTTACTAGCTGTATTACAAAAATCAACAAGTTTCGCAGCTGGGACCAAAGTACCTGTTGGATTATTTGGGTTGCAGAGGAAAACTAATTTTGTTTTTGAAGAAATTCGTTTTTCTATTTCATCTAAGTCATATCCCTTATCTGCTCCAACAGGCACCCAATTAACTGAAGCCCCCCACTGCTCAGCAAATTTCATCATAGCAAGGAATGTCGGTTGTCCTGAAATTATCTCTCCTCCGTTTGAGGCAAAAGTAAGACCAGTTATTTTTAATCCTTCGGTAGAGCCTCCTGTAACAATAATAGATTCTGGATTCACACCATGTTTTTTAGCTAGGATTAATTCTAGATCATCAGAATAGGCATAAGGGTATCTACACGCATGAACAAAGGAGTTTTGAATTCGTTGTTGAACGATTTTGGAAGGACCGTAAGGATTTTCGTTTGAGCTTAACCGAATTATCGGGTCTAAACTTCTTGGAATAAAATCTATTTTTTCTTGAGCACTTAAAATATTGGGAGGTGCAAGAAGTAAACCCCCTATTCCAAGTGAGGAGCGTAACCAGTCTCTTCGTGTGTGCATGATTTTTGATTTTCAATAAAGTTTATAGTTTTTTAAATCAAATCAAAATATTTATAATAAAAATTCTTAGTAAGTTTTATTTTTAAGTTTTAACTAGAAATTAATTCCTATTTTTCAGAATGGCCGAATGGATATCTGATTTGGAATCGCTTTTACAAAACTTGATTAAACCCCTAGAATGGATCATGCTTTTTGCCATTATAGGAGGTGGGCTTTATTTAAGTTTTCAAAGTAGAGGTTATCCATTATTAAAAATAAAAAAGGCTTTTAAGCTACTTTTTTCAAAAGATCAAAATAAAGGTATTTCTCGTTTTCAGGCTTTATCAGCAGTACTTGCTGCTACTGTAGGTTTAGGAAATATATCTGGAGTTGCAATTGCAATTCATATGGGAGGGCCCGGAGTTTTAGTATGGATGTGGATTACTGCGGGAATAGGTATGATTATTAAGTTTTACTCTTGTACTCTTGCAGTTCAACTTAGAGAAACTGAAGCAGATGGTGAGCCTTTAGGAGGTCCAATGTACTACATGAAAATAGGCATGAAAAAATGGGGTAAGTCGTTAGCTGTTTGGTTTTCTGTTGCTGGTCTATTTGGGGTACTCCCTGCTTTTACTGCTAATCAATTGACACAAACCTTCATTAACGTTATAGACCCAAATAGCTATCTGAATATTGGAGACTTACAATGGAAATTAATTCTTGGGATTCTACTTTCGCTTATGAGTGCTTTAGTGATTTTTGGTGGGTTAAAGTCAATTGTTAAAGTCACCTCTAGCTTGGTACCTGTGATGGTTGGCCTTTATTTTTTTATGGGTCTTTATATGATCTTATCTAACTTCGAGCAAGTGATTCCTACCTTAAAACTTATCTTTTTTGAAGCTTTTAATTTTAAAACTGCTGTTACAGGCGGTTTTTGGGGATTAGTTATCCTTGGTGTTAGAAGAGCCGTTTTTTCTAATGAAAGTGGGATTGGAAATGCCCCAATGTATCATGGCCAATCTCAAAGTCAAAAAGGAACTGACGAGGGTTTAGTTGCCATGTTAGGGCCCTTATTAGACACTATTTTAGTTTGTACAATTACAGGGCTTGTTGTAATTATCAGTGGTGCCTACAAAGTTGAAGGATTAAATGGTATTGTGCTTACTCTAGAAGCATTCAGGCGTCTTTTCTTTGGTTTTGGTGATATATTACTACTACTAATGGTTTTTGTTTTTGGAATCTCAACTCTATTTACTTACTCTTATTATGGAGTTAAATGCTTTGGATTCCTAACCAAAATTAAGTGGGGTAACTACTACAATTATTTTTATGTTGGAAGCATTATATTTTCTGCCCTTGTAACGGTAGAGCTGGTTATTGGAATCATTGATTTGTCTTTTGCGTTAATGTGTATACCAAATATGATCAGCATTTTATACCTTTCAAATCATGTGAAAAAAGAAATGCAAGTAAGAAAATGGTTTAGCTAAATTGGATAGAATCTTTATTAATCAAGAGTTGGAGGTCCAGGTTCAATTCTAGGGACATATTTTTTTGGGCTTTTATTTCTCTTATAATCTTCTTTTACAGCTTCAATCAATTTTGGTTCTTTAAATAAGTCTGCCATTGTCATTGATAATGCTTTAGCAGCATAAATCATTCCTTTGTGGCCGATAGACATTCCTGTACAAGCGACTACTGCCCAAGAGTGCCAAGGTCCGTTTTTTGCAGCAACAGTTGCTGACATACGAATAATTGGGACCACTTGACTTACATCTCCTACATCTGTAGAACCTCCAGTTGCAGGTAGTGTTTTCATTAATGGCTTTAATTTACCATCAATTCCAATTTGAGGCTTTCCAGTTTCACTTAAAATAGTATTTGCATATGAAATTTCTTCAGGTGTGTAGGAGATGTCCTCTAAAAGTTCCATGTTTTTTTGCATTATTCCAGCACCTGTTCTATTTACTAAAATTTCATAAATTCCTGAAATAAGTTTTGTCTCATAGGTAGTTCCTGTCATTAGGGCTGCTGCTTTTGCAATGTCCAAAGCTCTGTCATAAAGTACATTTACATTTTCAACAGTATTCCCCCTTAAACGAGTCCAAATTTTTGCGTAATCTGGAACTACATTTACAACATCTCCAACAGCTTCAAATTGGTAATGAATTCTTGAAGTTGGTATAATATGTTCCCGGTAATAATTTAATCCTGTCGTATAAAGTTCCATTGCGTCAACAGCACTTCTTCCATTCCATGGATCAGATGAAGCATGAGATGAACTCCCATTGAATGATATCCTAAAATCTACTAGTGCTTTAGTTGATTGGGTCCCGGATTCATTTGTATCACCAGGGTGCCAATCCATACAAACATCAAGTTGATCAAAAACTCCCTCTCTTACCATCCAAACTTTTGCAAAAATAGTTTCTTCTGCAGGTGTTCCATAAAAAATCACTGTCCCTTTTAGCGTTCCTTTCTCTATTTGTTCTTTAATGGCTATAGCGGCTGCAAGACTAGCCGTTCCATAGAGATTATGTCCACAACCATGCCCGGCAGCACCCTCTATTCTTGCTTCTTTAACTGGTTGAAGTTTTTGAGAAATACCGGCATTAGCATCGAATTCTCCTAAAATACCAATTACTGGTTTCCCCGAACCATAGCTTGCCATAAAAGCTGTAGAAATATCAGCCACATTTTCTGTAACCTCAAAACCATTTTCGCGTGCATAGTCCATTAAAAGTTTAGAAGAAGTAAACTCCTCTAATGATGTTTCGGCTGCTTCCCATATCGCATAACTTATATCAATAAGTTTCTCTTTCTGACGCTCGATTGAAGCTTGGATATCATTTTTAACAGATTTTTTGCTCTGCCCTAGAAGAGGTGTAAATGCAATAAAGGCTATAAATCCTAAAATAAATTTTTTCATTTTTTTTTTTTTAATTATTTTTTTTAATTGTGACAATGACTCCCGTTACTAAAAAAAATACTCCTCCTACTAGATAAGGCCAATCAATGAAAGAAAGTTTGGTGTACATAATCCCAACGACGATGAAGCAAATAATTGCAATTAAAAATAAAATGCTTTTTAACACCCATCTAAATTTCATGGCTAGAGTTTGTTTCTAATTTACGTAATACTAATTAAAGTTGATTATTTTTCAGTATGATTCGTTTATTATTTACAGGATTTTTTATCCTGACAGGTGCAATTATTTCTAATTTATTCGCTCGTAAAATTCAGCTTAAGACTTGGTATGATTTTCTTCAAGGCATACTTGAAAGTCTTTCTTTTTGGAATCGGGTTAGCTTTAAAGACCTCGTGTGGCTTTTTTTTTATTTATCCTTTCCTTTTGTGATTAAGTGTACAATTAGGGAGTTTTATTTAAAAAAATATTTAAATATGACTAGTACTGTATCATATTTAGGAGATCTTAGAACTAATGCCACTCACTTGGCTTCAAAAAACAATTTTATTACAGATGCTCCAATTGATAATCAAGGAAAAGGAGATGGTTTTTCTCCAACTGATGCTGTAGCAACTGCACTTGCCTCTTGCCTTTTAACGATCATGGGGATTAAAGGAAATTATATGCAAATTGACTTGGCTGGAACAACTACATCAGTAACGAAAGTGATGGGTGTTGAACCACGAAGAATAACAGAAATTATAATTGATATCACATTTTTAAAAAACTTTACCACAAAAACTCAAAATCAATTGTAGCGTGCAGCTCTATCATTTCCTGTAGCAAATTCACTTCATCCTGATTTAAAACAAAACATTTCTTTTAATTGGCCTTCTTGAGCTTTTTGTTTCCAAAATAAACAATGCTATAAATCAAAATACCGACAGGTCCCATCATAAAAGTGAATAATAAAGGAACAATAATAAATATATGTTTTATCTCGTGTTTTTGACTATGTCTAATGATCCAAGTAGCCACCCAAAAATCAAAAGCTAAATAGTGTAACCATCCTGCAGCAGCAGACTCAGGAGTTGCTTTTTTGAACAAACTCAATATCCCGTCTAGTGATGAAAAATCTGCATCTGCAAGTCCCCCAGAAATAATTATAAAATAAATATATAGAAAACTAATGCCTAAAGGAATCCATGGAAAGCTTATTAACAGCTTAGAAAAGCTAGTTCTTGGAAAAAAGAGAATTACAGCCCAAACAATCAGAATTGTGATATTGCAAATATTAAAAAGAAGCTCAGTCATAAATCAGAAATTATATAGTTCTTACCAAAATAGTATTTTTAATTTAGGGGTCAATTATGTTACTTTTTAAAAATATCAAGGGGGATCGTATAGATCCTGTAAATCACACTCTAGAGGTCATTAAAAATTACCCATATACAGAAATTCATATTGGAACTGATTCTCAGAATATTAATAAAGAAACCCGATATACTACCGTTATAGCATATCGCTTGGGTACGAGGGGGGTTCACTATATTTTTAGCAGATCAAGTAAGAAAATAATCCGTGATATGTGGACCCGACTCTGGAAAGAAGCTGAATATAGTATTGATGTAGCTGAATGGATGACACAAAAAATAACAATAAAAGTAGAAATCGATATGGATTACAACGGGGATGAAAACTTTAAGTCTCACAAGTTGATATCTGCAGCAAAAGGATGGGCGAACTCTCTTGGTTATAAAGTCAATGTGAAACCAAATAATCAAATAGCAACTCGAGCTGCAGATTATCACTGTAAATAAATTATCTAATTCTAATACACCCTGAAAGTACGTAATTCGTATCCTTTGTTTATATAGAAAAATTCAAATTTAGTCTATCTTTAAAGTGGAATTAAAAATGTTTAATCTATGCGATTTGCAATTATAGCACCGCCGGTACCAACTAAAGAATGGAAACAAAATTTTGAGAAAATTGCTCCTCATATTCCTCTAGTTATCGGCTTAGATACTAAATATCCTGAGGAAGTTGAGTGTGCTATGGTTTGGTGTCAACCAAAAGGCTCACTAACTGCCTTTAAAAATTTAAAACTTATTTTTTCTATGGGTGCTGGAGTTGATCACGTACTAAAAGACGACACAATACCGGGGCATATTCCAATTTGTAGAGTCGTTGATCCTCAAATGGCATTTTCTATGACTAATTATATTTTAATGGCACTTTTAAATCATCACCGGTCTTGGTATGAATTTCAAGCTTCTCAAAATAAAAAACATTGGTCTCAATTTGAATTTACTGAGCGCCCAGTAAAAGTAGGTGTTTTAGGAATTGGTTATCTGGGAATGCATGCTGCCAATGAAATTCATCATTTAGGATTTCCGGTTTTTGGCTACTCAAATTCTCCAAAAAAAACAGACTTCCCCTCATACGCTGGAAATGAATTTATTGAATTTATAAAGCAAATTAATGTCTTAGTTTGCTCTGTCCCATACACTCCAAAAACACACGGTCTTTTAAATTATGAATTATTTGAAAAATTAAAAGAACCTACTTACTTAATCAATGTTTCTAGAGGGAATGTTCAAGTTGAAAAAGATATTGTTAAAGCTTTGGACAAGGGTTTGCTTTCGGGAGCTTTTTTGGATGTTTTTGAGAAAGAACCTTTACCAAAAACAAGTCCGTTATGGGATCATCCTAAAGTTAAAATTACTCCTCATGTTGCTAGCTTAACATATCCTAAAGAGAGTACCCGTCAAGTTTTAAATTGCTTTAGCCGGCTTGAAAAAGGTCTTTCTTTACCAAATCAAGTTGATCGTACAAAGATGTATTAAGCCTTGAGTAATAGATTTGAAATACCAGATACCCCAAAACGAACTGGATCGGTTGTCTCAACGCCAGTTTTTTCTGAAATGCTATAAATAAAGTTTTTTGCATTTTCCTTGGATAGCATACTAGTGTTTGCACAAATTCCAATCACCTTAGCTCTAGGATAGGTGCCTACAACAGTTGCGAGATCTTCATTTAAAGCAATGAATTTTTTTAAATCTGGGATTATTATATTTTTTGGACTTCTTAATGTCATTTTATCAGCACGAATACATAGGATTAAATGAGTTGGACAACTTCCACGCATCAGGGGTAGGGTTGCAGAGCTGCCTGGATGAAGTAAAGATCCTTGGCCTTCAACTATCAAAATTTCTTTATCTGCATCTTCCATTACCATCTGTTCTACAGCTCCACAGGCGTGATCTGTTTTAAAAGCATCTAATGGAATTCCTCTACCCATTATGGTAATCCCTATTTGACCTGTAGCAATAAAGCCAACTTTTACCCTCCTCTGTAATAAGTCTTCATAAAGTTCTAGGCCAGAAGTCATTTTCCCAACAGCCATATCCGTTCCTATGAAAAGTACTCTTTTATTAGATAACGATGATGCCCTCGCTGTTGCAATAGTTGGGGTAAATTGTGGGACACGGACATCCCAAATCCATTGTTTACCACGATTAATAATATTTCTCCATTCAGGTAATAATAAATCATGAAGGCCATTAACTATGCTTAGTCCTGATTTAATAGACTCTTCGATAATAGGTTTCCAGCTATCAGGAATCCTTCCTCCAGAAGGAGCGATACCTATAACCAATACTTCTGCACCTAGGCTTATAGCTCTATTAACATTCTCAATAATAGGTATTTCTCTTTCGATATCTATAAAATCTTTCATAGATTTACCTGCATGGGTTTTGTCTATTACCCCAACAATCGGGTTTTTTAAATACCTAACAACACCAGTACCCATTTTGCCATAGTCACTATCGATATGACCTTCCATATAAACGGTGACTCTTTCATTTGACTTAAGCATAAAATTCCGATTTTAATTCTGCCCCGTGGCCTGGTTTTTCTATTGGCATGGTAACTCCTTCTACCATAGGTGCACCAATTGCTGGGTCTGGTGCAAGATTATAATGTGAATCTAGGTCGATGTGATCTATTCCGCCCGTAAGTGCAGCAGCAGCAGCAATTGCAATAGAAGACTCGCTCATACACCCAATCATAGTTTTTAATCCATGAGCACGTGCAGTTGCTATAATTCTTATAGCCTCTGTAATCCCTCCACATTTCATCAGTTTCATATTAACACCGTCTACGTATTTCGCAAAGCTTGGAATACTATTAGAAAAACGACAAGATTCGTCCACATAAATAGGAAGAGGTCGATTTTTATAAAGTTCCTTTAATCTTTCTTCCTCTCCCTCTTTTAATGGTTGTTCAATGTAGTCTACTTTATGATCTGCAAGCCATTGCATCATTTGTTTCGCTTGAGGCACATCCCATCCACCATTCGCATCTACCCTTATCTTTACGTTATATTTTTTTGTACTTTCAATTACCTGCTGGAACATTTCTTTGTCTGAATCGATTCCCTTAGGGGAGCCCAATTTGATTTTCAAAGACTTTACAGATGTCCCCTCTAAAATAAGAGGAATACGATCTTTAACAACCTCTGGAGGATTAATACCAATAGTTACAGAAGTAGGCGTATGTGCCTTTGGAAA
Source organism: uncultured Flavobacteriaceae bacterium (assembly GCA_943842245.1). Lineage (GTDB taxonomy): Bacteria > Bacteroidota > Bacteroidia > Flavobacteriales > Flavobacteriaceae > MS024-2A. Next base: position 28,653 of record CALTAJ010000004.1, on the reverse strand, counting down.
TCCCAACATTTGATATAATGGTAATCCAGCCTTTTTTGCAGTCCAATCCCAAAGAGCAGTGTCAAAACCTACATAAGCACAAGGGGGTATTTCCATTTCTTGAGCCCTGTCATATAATCCTTGGATTGACTCTTTTTCAATTCCAGATTCAATAAAATATTTTAAAGATTTTATTACAGCTTCTGGGGTGCTTGCTCCTTCAGTATTTCCCGGAGCAGCCTCTCCCCACCCAACCAAATCATCTTTTTCATAACGCACAAAAATATTTTCTGAATTATAGCGTACCCCCCTACTTATTGCTAAAGGAAAACGCTTTTTTAATTCTACCTTATGAAAGCTTATTTTCATTATTATTTATTATTTTTTAATTCTTGAACTTTAAAGAAGTCTATAATCGAATTTGATGCTGAAGTTTTTAAATTTAATGTTTCCATAGGTGCATTTGGGAAAAATATTTCTGTCATCACCGTTTTTCCTTCATCAAAAAATATTTCAATTGATGCCTTATCTAATACAAATTCAATATCCAAGGTTCGTTTATTTTCAAGTCTTGGGGCTAAAGAAGGTTTTTTACTAAACTGATCTGAAAATTTAGTTTTTCCAGATTGATTTCTGTCTACAAAAAATAAAAGTTCTTTATGATCATATCCAAAAACTAATTTATCTCCTGAACTATTAGCAATCTCAAAAGTATATTCAGTATCCTCTAAACCACTTAATTTTATTTGAACTTTTGCAGTGGAGAGGTCAATAGTTTTTTTTGAAACTAAGGTTATATTTTCTTTTATTAATTCGCCTTGCTTTTCTATTGCCGTTGATTCATAATCACCCAAGTTTGAACTTAGAATTGATCTTAAACGATAAGAATTCTCTTTGGTCTTATATAACTCTAACTCTCTTCCCAAAGTCATTGCACTTTTCCAAGTATTCGTTGGAACTTTACTTGCATATTGCCAATTGGACATCCACCCCAATAATAAAACACCGCCTTTGTCACTTTCCCAATTTGAAAAAGTTACACCAGCATAATTATCCTTTCCAAAATCAGTCCAAAAATCATGTTTATTCTTCATTTGGGTTTCAAAGTCATGATCAATAACAAACTTTTTACCATCAAAATCTCCAATAAAATATTGTGTTGCACTTCCTCCATTGGGCCCTCCCGGATTTATACTCACAAGATGTACCCATTTGGTTTGATCAGTTCCTCTAACAGGAAGTTCAAAAAGATCTGGACATTCCCAAACTCCATTATGATTTCCAATTCCTTCCCCAAAAGATGATAAATAACTCCATTCTTTTAAATCTTTGGACTCGTAGAATTGAGTAATCTGAGATGCTGCTAAAGTCAAAATCCATTTTTCATCTTTTTCATACCAAATAACTTTGGGATCTCTAAAATCCCTAACTCCGGGATTTTTTATAATAGGATTGTTAATATATTTTGTCCAAGTTTGTCCTTCGTCTAATGAGTAGGCAATACTTTGATTTTGGAATTTGATAGATCCCTCATTTGCCTCCTTTGCATTATGGTTTGTATAGATTGCTACAATTGGTGGGTTTATTTCTGTTCCAAATCCAGAAGTGTTATTATGATCAACTACGGCACTGCCTGAGAAAATTGTTCCCAAATTATCTGGAAAAAGTGCTATGGGTTGTTCTTCCCAACTAATCAAATCTTTACTTATCGCATGGCCCCAATGCATTGGTCCCCATACATTTGAATACGGATGATGTTGAAAATATAAATGATATTTATCTTTATAATAAAACATCCCATTGGGATCATTCATCCAGTTTTTTTTTGGAGAAAAATGGAGGGATGGACGATACATTTTTTCGTCTAAATTTTCGTTTTTTATAAAAACTTTTTCCGGTGTTTTATCTTTGCTCATGCAGGAAGACAATATCATAAAAATTAGTATCCACAAGACTTTATTTTCACTTTTAAATATTATCCTATACATTCTTTTTGCTAGAAATTAATTTCTTACTTAACTCTTCCAAAGAAATTCCACGTGTTTCTGGCATCATATAATGCACAAAAATTAATTGAAAAACCATGAAAATAGCAAAAATTGAAAATACAACTCCTGGTCCGATACTTGCAAACAAAAGCGGCACAAAAGAGGGGATTATAGCGGCTAATACCCAATGGACACTTACACCAAACGATTGTCCAGAATTTCTAAGATGATTTGGAAAGATTTCAGAAATATAAACCCAGATAATAGCTCCCTGTCCTATGGCATGTGCTGCAATAAAAAGAAATAAGAAAACTGGGATTAATAGTCCTCCCCACTCAAAGAAAAAGGCGCATGCCACTAGACTCAAAGAAATAATATATCCAAATGAACCATAATACATTAAGCTTCTTCGTCCAAGTTTATCAATCAAACTAATCCCTACAAATGTAAAAATCAGATTTGTAATCCCAATTCCAATACTACTCAACAAAGATGTGCTTTCCCCTAATCCTCCTTCTTCAAAAATTCTTGGAGCATAATATAAAAACGCATTGATTCCGGACAGCTGATTAAAAAAGGCCACCAAAAATGCTAATTTTAAAGGAAAGCGATACTTTTTATCAAAAATGGATTCTTCACTACTTGTTTTATTTGAATTTTCGTTGATCTCATTAACCAATTGATCAAATGAACCTTCAGGGTCAATTTGCATAAAAACAGTTTTAGCTTCATCAAGTAAACCACTTGAAATAAGCCAGCGAGGACTCCTTGGAATACGAAAACACAATAGTGTATAAAAAATAGCAGGGAATGCTTCAACCCCCATCATCCAGCGCCAAGCATTTTCACCAATTCCACTTAATAAATAATTTGAAACAAAGGCCAATAAAATTCCCAATACCAAGCTAAATTGATACAATCCAACTAACCGTCCACGATCTTTTGCTGGAGCGATTTCGGAGATGTACGCAGGAGCTGCAATAGTGGAAACGCCAACTCCTAAACCTCCAATAAATCTAAAAATTGCAAAACTGGAAGGATCATTTGCTAAAGCAGATCCTATTGCGGATACAGAATAAAAGACACCTACCCACAGTAAAGTTTTCTTACGTCCTAACCTTTGGGTTGGAAAAGCACCAAATAATGCTCCTGCAACTGTCCCCCACAAAGCCATCGCCATTACTACACTTCCATGGAAAGCATCTGAAGAGCCCCATAAACTTTGAAGCTTCTTATCTGCTCCAGAAATTACTACTGTATCAAAGCCAAAAAGTAATCCTGCAAAAGCGGCTACTAAAGACCAATAGAAAACTTGTTTCATCTTGTAATTAAATATTGTTTATTAAAACTTTTTTCAAATTTCAAGATAACCATTTAATAAAAAAGAAGCTTTTTGATCAAAATAAATTTCATCAGAAAACTTTAGGTTGAGACTTATACCTAATAATAAATGTCTATTAAAGTTATATCTTTAAATTAAAATAATTCTCTTATGTTTTTACATTTTAGATCTAATCTCTTCTTAATTGTCTTGTGTATTACATTAATTCAATGCAATTCCCATTTACCAAAAAATCCTAAAATTGCTATTGCAGGCTTGGCTATTGAGTCAAGTACTTTCTCTCCGGCTAAAACTGAAGCTGATGCATTTTTAGCAAGAGAAGGTGATGCTGTTTTTGATTATTATCCTTTTTTGAAACAAGACAGTCCTCAAAGACAAGCTGCAAATTGGGCTCCTACACTACGTGGGCACGCTCTTCCAGGTGGCATCGTAACACGAAAAGCATATGATTCTCTTGTAGGAAAGACCTTAGCTATGCTTAAGAAAGAATTACCCTTAGATGGTCTTTTTTTTGATATCCATGGTGCTATGAGTGTTGAAGGCATTGACGATCCCGAAGGTGATTTTATTCAAAAAATAAGGTCTATTATAGGTGCTGAAACTCTTATTTCTACTTCCATGGATCTCCACGGAAATGTTTCTAAGCGTCTTGCAGAGAACACGGATTTAATTACCTGCTATCGAATGGCCCCTCATGAAGATGCACTAGAGTCAAAGCAAAGAGCTGTTGACAACCTATTAGAAAGATTAATTAGTGGGAAAGGAAGACCCAAATTCAAGGCATGGATTCCTATTCCTATTTTACTTCCTGGAGAAAAGACTAGTACACGTATCGATCCAGGAAAAAGCTTATATGCTAAGGTGCATCCTATGACAGAAAAAAAGGGGGTAATAGATGCTGCAATTTGGGTTGGATATGCTTGGGCAGACGAACCTCGAAATCATGCTGTGGTCATGGTTACTGGTGATAATAAAAAAGAGGTAAGTGAAAGTGCTGAAAGTTTGGCAAAAGATTTTTGGGATGCCCGAAATGAATTCAAATTTGTGGCTCCAACTGCCACCCTCGAAACTAGTTTATCTTATGCTTTAAAATCAAAGGAAAAACCCTATATCATTAGCGATATGGGGGATAATCCAACTGCAGGAGGTGCTGGAGATGTTACTTGGACTTTGCGAGAATTATTAAATAATAAAGCTTTTAAAAAAGATTCTGGTCCAGAACTTATTTATGCCTCTATTCCAGGTCCAGAAATGATCAAATCAGCATTAAAAGTTGGGGTAAATAATAAAGTTATCGCTAAGGTAGGTGCCGAAGTAGATAATCGATTTGCTCCCCCTATTCTATTAGAGGGAATAGTTGAAGCTATCCATCAGGGAGATATACATGCAGAAACGGAAGTGGTAGTTAAAGTAGGAAGTATTAGAGTCATTGTTACTAAAAAACGAAAGCCTTATCATAGAGAGAAAGACTTTACCCAGTTAGGACTTAACCCAAAAGGAGCAGATATTCTTGTTGTAAAAATTGGTTATTTGGTTCCTGAATTATATAATATTCGAGGGGACTGGATTATGGCCCTTACCCCAGGAGGTGTAGACCAAGATTTAACTCGTCTTGGTTACAAACGAATCAAAAGGCCAATGTTTCCTTTAGATAAAAACATGGACAATGTCGATTTAAATACACGTTTTATTAAAGCTTCTAATGCACTTTAAAAACAATCTTAGATGAGAAGTTTTATCTTTCTTGCTTTTTTTTCATTTTTTCTAAGTTGCTCTAGATCTGAGAATTCGTTCCTTTCTGATCAAATTCAAGTTGATGGACTACAAAAATCAGTTGAAATATTGAGAGATCATTGGGGAATAAACCATATTTATGCTCAAAACCAACACGATCTATTTTTTGCTCAAGGTTATGCTGCTGCAAAAGATCGTTTATTTCAATTTGAAATATGGCGCAGACAAGCTAAAGGTTCAGTTGCAGAAATTTTAGGGGCAGAAGAAATAAATCGTGATATCGGAGCTCGCCTTTTTAAATTTAGAGGTGACCTAACAGAGGAACTAAATCATTATCATCCCCAGGGAAAAGTCATTATTGGGGCTTATGTAGAAGGAGTAAATCAATATATTACTGAAATATTAGAAACTCCTGAAAAGCTTCCTCTTCCATTTAAAATGATGAATATTTTACCTCAGAAATGGACAGCTGAGGTTGTTATCTCGAGACATCAAGGACTGCTGGGAAATATTGTAGAAGAACTTCAAATAGGAAGAGCAGTTGCTAAGCTAGGACCTCAAAAGGTAAAAGATCTAATTTGGTTTCATCCTAAAGAACCTAAAATCAAGTTAGACGATCAAATAGATCAAAAATTAATTTTTGAAGATATATTAGCGCCCTACAATGCTTTTAGAAAAAATATTCAGTTTAAAGCAAAACATCTTGATTCAATTTACAGAGATCCTGACGCTATTGATTATGTTAATCAATACAATGGTTTAACTAAAGATTCCTTAGCGATTGGTAGCAATAATTGGGTGCTGAATGGAAGTAAAACAAAAGATGGAAATACTTATATGGCGAACGATCCACATCGAACAATAGCTATTCCTTCGCTGAGATATATGGCTCATTTAGTAGCCCCAGGTTGGAATGTTATAGGAGGGGGAGAGCCTGAAATTCCTGGAATTTCCATTGGGCACAATCAATACGGCGCATGGGGTTTAACTGTGTTTAGAACAGACGGCGAAGATCTTTACCAGTACCAATTAAATCCTAAAAATCCACTCCAATATAAGTATCAAGGTAAGTGGAGGGATTTTAAAATAATTAAAGAAAAAATTGTTGTTAAAGGAGCTGAAGATAAGGAGGTTGAGCTCTATTACACTCTTCACGGCCCTGTAACTTATCTAAATAAAAAAGCTTTTAAGGCTTTTGCTGTTCGCTGTGCTTGGCTAGAACCTGGAGGTTCGCCCTATCTCGCTTCGCTAAGAATGGATCAGGCTAAAAATTGGGAAGAATTTAAGTTCGCTTGTTCATTTAGTAATATCCCTGGAGAAAATATGGTATGGGCAGATCGAGAAGGTAATATTGGTTGGCAAGCAGTTGGGATCGCACCTATAAGAAAAACCTTTAGTGGGCTTGTCCCTGTTCCAGGTAACGGATCTTACGAATGGGGTGGATACTTACCAATTTTAGAAAAACCAAATTCTTCAAACCCGGAGAAAGGCTATATCGCAACAGCAAATCAAAATATTACTCCTTCTAATTATACCAGATGGGATGCTATAGGTTACACTTGGTCTGATCCATATCGAGGTGAGCGGATTGAGGAGGTGCTTAGCCGAAGAAATGATTTTAATATGGATGATATGAGAGCCCTTCAGGTAGATGTTACTTCTCTCCCTGCAAGAACCTTAGTCCCATTTCTTGAAAATATTTCCCAAAATGATTTTGATAAAGAAATTTTGAAAGATTTATTTGAATGGGATTATCAATTGAAACCAAATTCAATTGCTGCTAGTATTTATGTTTCATGGGAAAAAGAAATCATTCGTGAAGCTAGCAATAGATTTATTCCTGAATCCGCTAAACCTTATATATCTTCTTTACAGCTTAAACGTATTATTGAATGGATTAAAGAACCTAAAAATATGTTTTTAGGACCCTTAGAACGAGATCTTTTTTTACATAATACTTTTAGTAAAGCTGTCGCTAATCTTAAAAGTAGGCTAGGAGAGGATCCGAAAAAATGGCAGTATGGACAAGTAAAGAATAAACACAGCTTTATAACTCATGCCTTAGGGAAGGTTGCCAATAATATATTTTCGGAAAAATTAAACGTCGGGCCACTCCCACGAGGAGGAAATGGTTATACTACCGGTTCAACAGGCGGGGATTACCGCCAAAGTAGCGGAGCTAGTTTTCGAATGATTGTAAATACTGGAGATTGGGATGCCACTATTGGTACAAATTCCCCTGGTCAATCGGGGGATCCTAAAAGTCCTTTTTACAGTAATCTATTTAAGGATTGGGCAGAAGACCAATATTTTCCTATATATTTCTCTAAAGATAAAATCGAAGGAGTTACTTATAAAAAAACGATTCTAAATCCAAAGTTTAATTTACCTAAACAATAAAAAATATTACTATTGATATAGTGCCTGATTTCCTTATTTATTCAAAGCAAAAAGAGCTTGAAAAGCAACCATACTTAACAAACCCTTTAAGATATTCCGTTACGTGAATAACGCCCAATAAAATTACACTAATTTTTTGGCAAGCTACCTTTAAAAAAATATTATTTATTCTCTTAACTAATAATTCAGACAAGATAAGTGTTGAGAAATACTTTTTTTATTAAGTTTTTAATTTGCTCTGTTTTGTTTTTTTATAAGGTTCAAAGCTGAGCCCTCTTTAAACCACTCAATTTGTTGAGTGTTGTAGGTATGGTTCGCTAAAACGGTGTCTCTTCTCCCATCTGCATGAATAACTTCAATAGTAATTTGCTTCCCAGATGTAAAGTCTTTCAAATCAATAAAATTAAAAGTATCATCTTCTTGAATCAAATCGTAATCCCCCTCATTATCAAAGGTAATGCCTAACATCCCTTGCTTTTTTAAATTAGTCTCGTGAATACGTGCAAAAGATTTAACCAATACAACTTTTACTCCTAAAAATCGAGGTTCCATAGCAGCATGCTCCCTAGAAGAGCCTTCCCCATAGTTGTGATCTCCAATAACCACTGTTTCAATTCCTGAAGCTTTATAATGTCTTTGAACATCAGGGACACCAGCGTAATCTCCTGTCAATTGGTTTTTTACAAAATTTGTTTTTTTGTTGAAGGCATTTACAGCACCAATTAAACAATTATTTGAGATATTATCCAAATGTCCACGAAAACGAAGCCAAGGACCTGCCATTGAAATATGATCTGTTGTACATTTCCCTAATGCTTTGATCAACAACTTTGCTCCGATAAGATTTTCAGAATTCCAAGGTGAAAAAGGAGTTAGTAGTTCTAACCGTTCTGAATTCTCTTTTACCACGACCTCAACTCCTGTACCATCTTTTACCGGTGCGAGATAACCATTTTCCTTGACGTCAAACCCTAAAGGAGGTAATTCTATTCCCGTTGGAGGATCAAGCTTTACTTCTTCACCTTTTTGATTTATAAGACTATCTTCTAGGGGATTGAAATCCAACCTCCCTGAAATAGCAACTGCCGCAACCATTTCTGGAGAAGCCACAAAGGCGTGAGTATTAGGATTTCCATCAGCACGTTTTGAAAAATTCCGGTTAAAAGAATGAATTATGGAGTTTTTTTCTTGTTTGTCTGCTCCCTCACGAGCCCATTGTCCAATGCAAGGACCACATGCATTAGTGAATATTTTTGCATTTAAATCTTCAAAAATATCTAGAAGACCGTCACGCTCTGCTGTATAACGTACTTGTTCAGATCCCGGGTTAATCCCAAATTCTGCTTTTGTTACAAGGTTTTTTTCTACAGCTTGCTTTGCAATAGAAGCAGCTCGAGAAAGGTCTTCGTATGAAGAATTAGTGCAGGATCCAATTAGTCCCCATTCAACTTTAAGGGGCCACTGATTTTCTTTTGCTACTTTAGGCATTTCAGAAACCGGAGTTGCTAAGTCTGGAGTAAAAGGACCATTGATATGTGGTCTTAATTTATCTAAGTTAATCTCTATTACTTGATCGAAATATTTTTCAGGATTCTCATATACTTCAGGGTCAGCCGTTAAGTGATGTTTCACGGTATTTGCTGCATCAGCGACATCGTTCCGATCAGTAGCTCTAAGATAACGCTCCATTGATTTGTCATATCCAAAAGTTGATGTTGTAGCTCCTACTTCTGCTCCCATATTACAAATAGTCCCTTTGCCTGTACACGACATTGACTCAGCTCCTTCTCCAAAATATTCAATAATAGCCCCAGTCCCTCCTTTAACTGTAAGAATTCCGGCTACTTTTAAAATTACGTCTTTAGGTGCTGTCCATCCGTTTAACTTACCTGTAAGTTTAACGCCAATGAGTTTAGGAAATTTTAATTCCCATGGCATATCTGCCATTACATCAACAGCATCCGCCCCTCCAACACCAATAGCCAACATGCCAAGTCCCCCAGCATTTACAGTATGAGAGTCAGTGCCAATCATCATTCCTCCTGGGAACGCATAATTTTCTAAAACCACTTGATGAATTATTCCTGCTCCAGGCTTCCAAAAACCAATTCCATATTTATTCGAAACAGATTCCAAAAAATCAAAAACTTCTGCAGAAGAATTATTAGCTGATTTTAAATCTTCTAAAGCTCCTGATTTGGCTTGAATTAAATGATCGCAATGAACAGTTGTTGGGACAGCTACTTTTGATTTTCCAGCTTGCATGAATTGTAATAAAGCCATTTGTGCAGTTGCATCTTGACAAGCAATACGATCAGGTGCAAAATTTACATAATCTTTTCCACGATTATACACCTCTTTTGAATTTGTATCCCATAAATGAGAATATAAAATCTTTTCTGATGCTGTTAATGGGGTTCCTGTAATTTCTCTTGTTGCCCCAATATGATTATCCAATCTCTCATACAGTGCTTTAATCATTTTAATGTCAAAGGCCATAAAATTCAATTTTGTTTGAACAAAAATACAAAATTAAGTTTTGAGATTTTTTGCGTTTATAAAGAATTAATTAAAACTTAAAATGTTGATATTCCCTAGCATAATAACAATATTAAAAAATTATATTGATTGAAAATTTATTTAATTTTATTAAACATTTATATTAAGAAATAATTATGCTTCTTAGGTGTGTTTTATTTTTGCTGATTTTAATCATCCCTAATCTTATGAGTAGTCAACAAGAATCTTACTACTCTCTTTATCGTTACAATATGAATGTGATCAATCCTGCCTATGCAGGAGCTGATGCGGCCAATATGCTTTCTTTTACCTCAAGGAGTCAGTGGGCCTCAGTTGAAGACGCTCCCAACACTCTTGCTCTTGCTTTTTCCTCTGCCAGAGAAAACAATGTGGGACTAGGAATCTCTTTGGTATCTGATAAAGTATTTATAGAACAACAAACCTTTGCTTATGTAGACTTCTCATACAAGCTTCAAACCAGTGGAGAGTCTGCCCTGTTTTTAGGGCTAAAAGGTGGTGGTAACTTCTACAGTGCAGATCCAACTTCACTGGTTACTTCCGCTCAATTAAGTGATCCTACTAAGATAAGATTGAGTAGGTTTAGTCCCAATATTGGAGCAGGAGCTTATTTTAAGGCTACTAATTATTGGGTCTCGTTTTCTATACCCAGGCTATTTAATGTAAAAAGAAATGGTGATAATCTAGCAGTGACAGCTAAAGACAGGGTGCATACTTATTTAGGAGGTGGGGTAGACTTTCCTGTATCTAACGGGATCTATATAAAACCATCACTGATGATTAGAAAGGTAAAGGGTCTTCCTACCACAGCTGATATCACTGGAATGGTCAGTTGGCAGAATCAGTTTGATATTGGACTCTCAATAAGAACCAATAGCTCGATGGCTCTTATGAGTATGATCTCTCTTGGGATGTTTGATATAGGATATGCCTATGAGACTCCAACAGATAACGGACTCTCGCAATTAAACCTAAGAACACATGAACTTGTACTTAGAATTAACCTAGGGGAAAGTAAGCAAGGCGATGAAGAAGAACCTGAGGCTGATCTCGAAGAGTAACTATATTAGTTATTATTTAAGAAATCAAATATTAAATTCTTATATTTAAAATATGGAAAACATTGCTATTCTTGCTCAGCTAATCATTGCAATATCAATTGTGGTCGTTTGGGTATTCCGCTTTGATAATATCGTCATGGAATTCAAACAATATGGTTTATCACCGCTAATCAGAAGTATGGTGGGTGCTTCTAAAATTGCTTTATCTACTTTGTTAGTTGTAGGAATCTTTTACAAAGAAGTCGTTTTTATTTCAGCCTTGCTTATGGCTTTTTTAATGATCTGTGCTCAAATTGCTCATATTAAGGTAAAAAATCCTTTGACAAAATATATTCCCTCTTTTCTACTTTTGATAATGTCATTATTTGTAGCTGCAGTCGACTCCGGTTTACTTTAAAGTATGACATCCTCTCTAATTCTTATCCTCATTTCTGGGGTTTCATTTGTTATTTATGGAATATCCTCATTTTTTTCTAAAAAAATGCTTGTTGAATACAAGCGTTGGGGTTATCCTGAGCAGCGTCTTTTAATTGGAGGGCTTCAATTTTTAGGTGGGTTAGGTCTTTTCGTAGGCTTGTATTTTAAGCCACTAATCCCTTTATCTTCAGCTTCTTTATTATTGCTTATGCTTGCTGCGATTGGTGTTCGTATAAAAATTAAAGATCAACCTATAATGATGCTTCCTGCAGTTTTTTATGCTTTAATAAACTTTTTAATTTTAATAAATTCTACTTTTTAGATAGATATTTTTGAATTTATTTTATGATTTGCAAAAAGATCATTCGAAATCTAAATTATTTTGTTCTAGATCCTTCAACTTCAAACATTCCTGCAGCTATACCTGTGATAGTGTCTCCTTCAAAATCTAATTCAAAATCTATTTGATTTCCATCGACAAATGCTTCAATTAAAAATGTTTTATTATCAATCTCATAAGAGGACAGAATTTCCATTTTCTTTTTAATATTATCATTTTCATAAACTATCTTAGAAAGATAGGCATCACTTTTTTTTGAAATAGTTAGAACCCCAGGAACATCCACACCATCAATATCTAAAACTTTTACTTTAAATGTACCAATAAAAGGGTTTATATTTTGGCTTTTGAAAATAGCGCAGGAGAGAAAAAAAGAGAGTAGTATTAATAAAAAAGATTTTTTCATTTCAATTAGTTTATGGTTAATAAGCTACTAATATAAACAAACTCTATCATTGTCTTAATTGTAATTTATTTTCCCTTCAGGAATTCTCTTATCTAAATTTAATGTATTTCTTACACCATTTGCACTAATGACAACAATGTTTGCTTGTGAATCAAAATTTTCAGTTAGAAGGCTGTTTTGTATACTAATTGTTTTAATTTCACTTACATTACAAGCCTCTAATTCACAGAAAATTACGCTGTCCTCTGATAGATTAGCTGTTTCAAGTTTCTGCCCAATAAATCGTATATCAACTGGTTTTTCATTAATTGAAATAGAGAGTTTAGAGTATATATATTTTTCTATATAATGTTCTTTATTTTCAATTGGAGAATTCTTCTGAAAGTCAGAGCTTAAACCTTGATACTCATAAAGAGATTCCTCTAGGTCATTTACAAAAAGTTTAATTCTAATAAATAGTTCCTCGTTTTCTGGATTGTGTTTTACGGATGTATAGCTCATGTAAAATTCGTGAGCTTTGAGATCATGAGAAGAAATAATAATTAAAAATAGAATTAATACAGTCTTAAAATTCATTATTTAGATGAGTTTATAAGCCATACTTATCGATGAGATAGATAAGGCCTGCTATTGAAGCAGTGCCTAATTCAAGCTCGCGTGGATGAACGCTTGAAAATACATCATTTGGGGAGTGATGTAAATCAAACATGCGTTGTGAATCTGGAATAAATCCAATTGTAGGGGTTCCTAATGTTTTGTGTAGAGGATTTATATCAACACCTCCCCCTCCTTTTTTGATAAAATTAATTGTGTTCTCATCAAAATAAGGCAACCATGATCTAAATTTTTCGATGGTAGTATCATCAGCAGTAACTCCAAACCCTCGCGGTGTAAATGCACCAGCATCACTTTCTAGGGCAATTAGGTGTTCCTCCATGTTTTTCTTAGCTAACTCTGCATATTTTAACCCTCCTCGAGTCCCATTTTCTTCGTTCATGAACATGACTGCTCTTATTGTATGTCGTGGAACAATCCCTAGTTTTTGAAACAGACGAAGTACCTGAATTGACTGCATGCATCCAGAACCGTCATCATGTGCCCCATGTCCTACGTCCCAAGAATCTATATGACCACCAATCGTAATAATTTTATCTGGGAACTCTTTCCCGGTGAGTTCACCGATTACATTATGAGATGGAGCGTCTTTTAGAGTCCTACAATTCATTTTCATAAATAGCTCAGTATTTGGGTTTTCCCTTAATGCGCTAGTCAGGCGATCTGCAGATTTAACCCCCAATGCAGCTGCTGGTATTTTAGTTATTCCATCTTTGTACTTGGTCCCTCCAGTGTGAGGGACATCATCAAATGCTGTTCCAACAGACCTTATTACAACCCCAATAGCTCCATATTTTGCTGCCATTGATGGCCCTTCAGCACGTTGGTCAACTGCCCCGCCGTAAGCAGAACCTGTTGTGATTAGACGTTGATCAGTGGGACGATTAAAAAAAACAATTTTCCCTTCAATATTCTCACGTCCTAATATTTCTAAATCTTCAAGCCTTTGAACTTCTACAATCTTAGCTCTGATTCCATCTTTAGGTGTTGGAACTGACATTCCTAGAGCTAGTATAGATAAATCTTGTTTTGGATCTATTATCCTTGCAACTTCTTTGTCTCCGCGCTTCCAATTAGGAACAAACAAGTCTTGTTTGTATACTTTATCAAAACCATAATTATTCATAACCTTTTCGGTCCAATTCACAGCTTTAGCAGCACCCTCTGACCCACTTAATCGGTGACCTATTTTATTACTAAGATGATCAAGTAATGCATAGGTTTCTCTAGTTGTTAATGCCTCATCAAAAAATTGTTTTATAATTTTTGTGTCTTCTAAGTTTAATTCTGAGTGCTCTTTACTTTTTTGTTTACAACTAATTAAGAATAAGCAATTTAAAATTAGGACAGTTGAAATACTGAAGACAAAGTTTTTCATATTTAATAGATTTAATTTTTAATACTTCTAAGATATAGCTTTTAGCTATTTATGTCGGATTTGGCTACTTTTTATATACTTCTTTAATTAGACTATTAATTAAATATATATTTAATTCATCATAATACTCTTCATTAGAATCATCTATTAATAAATTTTCACTTAAACCAAATAATTCTCCAATCGTATCAAATTGTTCTAAAACATAATGAGAATGTATTCCACTTTTAACTTTTAAATCTATTTGATTTTTAAACTTCTCAAGTTTATGAAAGGTTTCACTGTCCATAATTTTTATTATTAAGTTTTAAAGAATAAGTCGTGAAGTTACAAACCCTTTAGGCAATACTAAAAAATAATACTCTAAAGAATTTTAAACCCTTTTTTCATAATAATTTTATTGGTAGAGATATTCCATAGCCTAACCAATCCTCTTAAGATATGATACTCTCCAAATCGCTAATTAAAATAAAAGACGAGGTGTTTTTTGAATATATTCTTTATAGCCTTTAAGATGGCCCCATTTTTTATTTCCACTTTCTTCCAAGAGGTTCACTCCACTAACATATACTAAAAGGACATAGGTGAAAATTGGTGAAATTAATGTAACGTATTGTAAGTTGGAAAGTGATGAAAAAGAGATGATTGAAATACCCGTCCAAATTGAAATTTCTCCTAAATAATTGGGATGTCTTGAGTAGGCCCAGAGCCCTGTGGTGATAAAATTATTTTTGTTTTTTGGATTTTTCCTGAATTTTGTCTTTTGAATATCAGCAACCACCTCTATAAAAAAACCAACTATAAAAAATGTTAATCCTAAAAAAAACAAATTATTTATAACGACACCACTATTACTTGAAATTCCAGTTAACGCACAAAGTGAACAAATAGAAACCCATGTTGCCTGTATTGTCCAAGTCATAAAAAATTTAGTTGCAGACGGTTTAATGCTTCCAAACCTCTTATCCTCTCCATCCTTTTGGATTCTTAAAAATAAAAACATCCCTAATCTTATTGCCCAGACAAAAATCAAAAATGATAGGACAAGATTACCAATATTAAAGCCATAAGTTATATAATTATTAATATATATATAACTAACTATTAATATGTAATTGATACTCCCCGAAATATCATAAAATTTTTCAGTTTGATAAAAATATGCTGGGAAAAATAAAAACCATTGTAATAAAAAGGAAATTATTACAGCATTAGTTATCAGTTCATTTTGAATAAATAAAGTTAAAGAATAGGTAATTGAAAAAGCTATTAATGAAATTAGCGCGTAACGAAAAGAATCTTTCATATTATAAAGAAACAAAATCTAAGAGAATTATAAGCTCCGGAAATTAATGATGAAGATTATAAATATAGTTTAATAAAAAACCCTCCACTTGGGAGGGTTTAAAATACTTAATGTAAAAAATTATCTTTCTGAAAGAACCAATCTTAAAACCTGGCTTCTTTTTATAGTTCTTAAATTGGTGATTTTCTTCATAGTTGCTTTCATACTCTTACCCATTGGATTTGTTTGATCCATCATGTCATAAATGTCTGACATATTGTTAAAAAATCTTGCAACAACATAATCAGAACCTTCAAGATTATTATTCCTTGGTGTTATGACTTTATGAAGCCCCCAACCTTTTAAATACTTGTTAGATTTTTGCATTGGTAAAAAAGTTTTTAATTCCATCTGCTCATAATCATAAAAATCAGTAGGGTCAACCATCATCCAGTCTAATACAGCGAATTTTGCTGGCTCTTGGTCAGCCGATGGGACAAATCCACCCTTGTAAGAAACAGTTACTAGTCCTGATTTAACAACCCTATCTCCCCATTTTTTTCTAACCATCGCTAGTTCACTTTCAGAAAAATTATTTCCGTTTCCACCACCCATATTTGCAGATTTGTCAGGGTCTTGTATGTGAGCATAAACAAAAGTTGTATGATTTTCCCTGTAGCCTGGATTTTCTAATCTCCACATATCCCAGCCAATTTTATTTCCATTATCAATAGCTGCTTTATGTCCTTTTGAAAAATATTCTTTTTCACTATTAATATGGGCTTGTGCATCTTCGCTTTTTACTGTAACATAGTGAAGATTGACGTACATTCTTTGTTGAGCATAGGAGAAACTAATGCAAAAAAAGAATAGTAAAATTATTATTTTTTTCATTTTAATTGATTTATGATTAATACGCTGCTAATATAGAAAACTCTACAATATTTCTACTATGTGTTTTTCTTACGGAACTTGATGAAGGGATTATGAATGATATAAAAAGTGAGGATTTTAATTAAATATTTACCCAAATTTCCCAAGAGACCAACCTATTACAGCTCCTTGTAAAGCACCAACAATTGAAGAAAAGAATATATCAGTAAGAACAAATTGAACTGAAACAATGTTAGTTATTCCCATAAACTGAAAACCAAAGAAAGCAAAAGTTAAAGCACCAAACCATATTCCAGTAATGGCGCCATTTTTAAAATCATTTACTCTCATTTTATCAAAGCTAATTATCCATAAAATAATTAGTGATACACCACTAATCATCATAAAAATAGGATCTGGAGTCTCATTTACTACGCCAGGGAAAAGCTTACTAAATTCAGCTTGCTTTGGTCCGTAGAATAGTATTCCTGGTAAAATACTTGCAACTGCAGCTGCTACAAATGCTGAAATAAACGCTATAAAATACTTTTTCATTTAAACTATATTTATCTTTAAAAACTACAATATACCAAGAGTATTTGAATTCAATAAAGAGTGTATAACTATTAATTTAAAAAAATTCACTTTAAGTATATTTATATTAGTATTCAAGCATTTTTTTTAACCCCATTTTTTTTATCTCCTTCCTTTTTAATAAAATGATATTATCATCTTTCAAGGAGTAAAATGTATAATTAATTTTAAATTTAGGAGGTGTTCTTTCTGAATATTCAGATGCTTTTTCCGCTGGATAAAATTTGGCAATTGGTTTTAATAAATATTTAAAACCGTTATTTTCGAGTAATATTCTAAACCAACTATTACCATGTGTAATCCAAGATTCCTTATTATCTAAAAGTAAAATTTCATTTTTAGGATAAGTAAAAAGATTAGGCCCAACCTGTAAACGCATATAATCATCAAATGCGTCATACTTGACCTTAATTTTTTTTCCTTTGACAATTGTTGATATGAACTCATTATGATAAAATTTTGACCCAGTAATATTTAACATCCAGCTTTTATCACTTTTATCAAATTTAACCAGATTATTTACTTCTTCTACATTGGCGCTTCCATAATTACCACTCGAAGGTTGTTGGCTTTGAATAAAAAATGGTAAAAGAATGGTAACAATTAAGATTCTCATTTCTTTTGATTTATGGTTTACAGATTTAAAATTTTTATAAGGATTTGCTGGTCATTTAGACAATATATAATACGATCATCAAGTAATGCAAAACTGAGCCTGTTAAAACAAATAGGTGCCAGATAGAGTGAAAATACTTAATCTTATCAAGAGTATAAAAAATAATTCCAATAGTGTAGGATAGCCCGCCAATGATCAATAATAATTCTGCCTCAGAATCTAGTAGTTCAAACAATAAGTTAATCTCAACAACAATTAACCAACCCATCGCTAAGTATAGTAAAAGAGAAATGATTTTAAATCTCCCTGTAAAAAAAAGTTTTTTCAGTGTTCCTACTATTGATAAGGTAAGCACTACAATAAAAATATTAATCCCCGAATACTCATATAGTGTTATTAAACATACAGGTGCATAAGAGCCTAAAATGAGATAATAGATGCTTATATGATCAAGAATCTGAAACCGCTTTTTAAGCCTAGGATTAATGACAAAATGATAAACTGATGAAGATGAATAGACGGAGAATAAGCCAAAAGAAAATAATATAATAGATAGCGTACTTAGACTAGTAAATTTATTGTCAAAATAGAAGAGTAAAGGGATTCCTAAAACTGTAAGAATGACACCTATGAAATGTGTTAAGCTATTCCAAAACTCTTCGTTTTTGTAATCTTTTACACTTATAAATTGCAACATTCAAGTGTATAATAATTATGCTAAAAAAATTAGAAGTGCTAAACTTAATCAGGAGGATGTACCGATGATTTAGTCATTGCTAGTATTATGCTCCAATATGCTTGAAATTAAGGTTATTTGATTAGCAGGAACCCCTGCACGTTCAGCATGTTCTTTTATTATTTCCTCAGATTCTGCATTATAGACACAAAAAACATTATTCCCAGCAATATAGCTATGCTCCTGTTCAATTTTTTTTTCTTCTTTCCTCATAGCAATTAGTACCGATTCAGAACCTTGTCCAATTTCATCTAATTTATCACTGGGAATTTGAGATGCACCTTCAATTTCTCTTTTGATTAAGTACTTGTTCATTTAAATTAATTTATAATTAATAAGCTACTAATCTACAAAAAAAAACCCTCGATTAAAGGGGGCATCCAGATAGCATAGTTTTACTTTCTAGAATTCACCAAATGCAGCAAGAACTTGAATAGTGAAGTTTGATTTAATTACTAGTATATAACCCCTATAACCTTACCATTTAAGACACTACACACATTGCACTTCAAATGTCCTGTCTAATGTTATAACAAATAGCGCTTTAGGGATTTATTAATGCTTGGTTGACCTTAGGTGTTTATTGGCATAGAGGGGGCGTAATTCAAACGCTCTTAGCTAGAGGCATTTTATTTTTAACCGCAGGCATCTCCTCTTCATTAAGTTCAGGAAGAAAAACACGGAGTAGAGATATTGTAGAATAGGCATATCCTATTCATTAAGTTCAGGGGTAATTTGTATATTGTTGGATATCATTCATAAATCAATCAAAATGAAAAATTTATTAATCCTATTTGTTTTTATAATTACTTCATCATCTTTATATTCTCAAAATCAAGAAAGGTTAAGTGTTCATTATATGAATATCCCAGATGAACAATATGAAGATTTTATGAAATTCCACAACAAGAAAAATGAAATTCTTGAAAAAGCAGGTTTTGGCAAAAACTTTTATAAATTATATAAAGTAAAAGACTCCGATAAAGCTGAAAAGTACCGGTATTTTTTAATAAGCAATTATACTAGTGATAAGCATTATAAAATGACTCACGACGTAAGTAAAGAGTTAGATAATTTGAATAATGACTTTTGGGATTCTGATTTAGCTCCAATATTCGAAGATGATGAAAATCATATATATAGAAGGGTATATAGGATAGACGAATAAAATAGTACTAAATCATCGGTATATCCTCTTCATTAAGTTCAGGGACTAATTAAATAACCACTCCTCAATTAAGCTTTTGTGCTTAAATTTTTGTCAAAATAGAAAATTATACAAATGAAAAACTTTATTATTGTCTTCTTTTTAAGCATTGTTTCATATGGACAAGATTTAAGTTATAACATTGAGTCTTTCATTAATCAAGATTTAAGTATTGAAAAAAAAGCTCCAAACACCCACTATATTGGTAATGCTTGGTTAAAAAGGCTTATTGTTGCAGATGAAGATTTTGATTATAATTTGACACAAGCTACGTTTCAATCAGATTCTACTTTAGATTGGCATAAACATTCAACAGGTCAAATTTTAATTATTGTTGATGGAGAGGGATACTATCAAGAAAAGGGTAAAGATGTTATTGTTTTAAAAAAGGGAGATGTTATAAAGTGTGGTAAAAACATTGAACATTGGCATAGTTCTACACCAAATAAGGATGTTTCATATATTGCTATTTATGGAAATAGTGAAACCATTTGGACAAAAAAGCTCTCAAAAGAAAATTATGATAAAATCATACCTATTATTTAAACTTCCTAAATCATCGGCATCTCCTCTTTATTAAGTTCAGGAAGAAAAACACGGAGTAGAGATATTATAAGTATATTTAGGAAAATGAAAAACCTCTTAAAAAAGCTTTTTTTTTACTTCCTTCTCTTTACAGGTATGATACTTTCAACTTCCCATTTAGGGGATAATTATATGGGTATAAGTGATGAAGAGGGTTATTTATTAGCTATTGGAATCTGTTGTCTAATGGCTTTCTTTTTAGAATACTTCTTTCCAAAATTTAAAAACTAATTAAATTCCTAACTCCCTCCCTAATACTTTGAGATAGAATTAGTAAATTTAGGAATATGAAACAATTGCTAAAAAATTATCTAAAAGACCCTTTGTCAACTATCGCAGTTAATACTACTATTTTCATAGCAGGATGTCTTTTTTTTGGAACTATAGCATTTATTGGATTGGTATCAGGAATTATAAGGAACATTAAGAATCCTCCTACAGACATAAGGCAACAGCATATTCAACAGCATTTTGATGAACAAGTAAAATATGATGAAATGATTTATCTGTTAGACTCAATAAATACAAAACTCAAATAAATAATCAATTTATCCTCTTGCAAATAATAATCCAATCTTAAATACTTACCTTAATGATTGACTTAAAAATGAATATTTGGTGGGAAAATTTAGTTCAACTTGGAATCCCATTTTTAATTATTGTAGTTCTTATTCCTGTGGCTATTATATTGGTTAGAAAAGAAAATAAAAAGAAATTATAGAGAATAAAGTTTGAATAAATGAAAAAAAAACATATCCTGATTCTTATGATTATTTTATTCTTTCTATATATATGGGCAGAGTTAGGAGTAGGTATCTTTTTTCAAGATAGTTGGGGTGGAGATTAAAGTATTTTAATCTTGGATATTTATTAAGGTGTCTTTATCCCTAATTATTATCACTCTATCATTTTCTGTATTTGAATCTTCTTTATTTATTTCAATTTTAAATTTTGATAAATCAATATCTTCTCCCTTAAACTTATCAAAAGCACTAGAGATAAAACCGCCAATTGAAAAAGCAATGAAAAGTCCAAAGATTAGTTGAACAATTAAAAGGGATAATGCAAATATCCCAAGTATTTGAAGTATTTTTTTTAAATCCATTTTTTTTTTAAAAGTATAAAAATTCTTTAGTATTGAGTAAAAAGGAATATTATATTTAGCCTTTCAAAAAGATATTTAAAATGAATAGACTTATACTATTAACCACACTTTTTATAACAACACTATTAAGCGCTCAAACTAAACAGAAGTTTTTACTTTCTGGAGATAGCAATTTATCAGAAATAGTAAATGCCCAAAAACTTAAAGTGACAATAGCAGGAGATGCAAAATTTATTGGTACAGGAGAAGCAAAGAATATCACTGTTAGAATAGTAGGAGACGGTGTTTGTGATTTATCTCAATTAAAAGCTGATACTGCAAATATTAGAATAATAGGAGATGGAGTTGTTATAATTAACACCAATAAGTTAATAGCAAAAATAGTAGGAGATGGAACGGTTAGAACTATTGGAAAACCATTTGTTACCAAAAACTTTGTAATAGGTGACGGCAGGGTTGTCGCTTTCAAACTCTAATTTACTTTTTTATATCATCGGCATATTCTCTTAATTAAGTTTAGGAAGAAAAAAACGGAGTAGAATTAGAGTTTATTATATTAGTAGCTTATTAATCTTAAATCAATTAAAATGAATGTGTCTAAAAATATAAATAAAGTTAGAGCTCACGATGCTATTTGTGGATTGTTATATCTTGCAAGTGTAGGATTAACGATTCAATTTGGAAATTTAGACTTTCTATACATAGCAATTGGAGTTGGAATTTTACAAGTCATAAGCCCTATTACAAAGTTTTGTCCAGTATATTTTATTCTTAATAAGGTTATGACTGATACAGACCCTATGCAAAACGGAAAGTAATAATGATAACTCAATAGCCCTCTCATTTCAAGTGGAGGGTTTTTTATATCCTCTTCATTAAGTTCAGGAAAAAAACACGGAGTAGAATTAGAGTTTATTATATTAGTAGCTTATTAATCTTAAATCAATTAAAATGAAATCAAAGTTTATTTTTCCCATAATTAGTATTATACAAATTCTTATGGGAGTTGGGCTATTATTGGGAGTTTTTACTGACCCTGTAGGACTTATGCAACCCTTTTTTAAAGGTGAAATAACTGCTGATTTAATTTTCTTTTCACAAAGCATTGTTGATGTTAGTGCAATGCATATGATTGGAGTAGGCCTATTTATTTTTTCATTATGGAGGTTAAAGTTTGATAATGAGTCAAACAAAAAAATATTTCTTGCTTATTCAGTCTTTGGAGGTGTGATTTTACTTGTGGCTTTATTTAATCACTTATTCAGAGGCGGAGGACCACCAATCCCTATTTTAGTCCTTATAGTTTCTGCAACCGCATTGGGATTATATGGTTCAAAAAAAGCAATTGATTAAATCATCGCCATATCCTCTTCATTAAGCTTAGGGGTAATTTTTATATTGTTTTATTAACCAAAAAATTAATTAAAATGAAAAAAATTTGTTCAACACTACTGTTATCAATAACTGTATTGTTTTTCTCCTGTAGCCAGTTTAAAAAAAATAAGCCTCAAGAAGCAATTAAAAATATAAAATACATTTATGAAGCGACTTATCTTGATGACTTTAAAATTGGCAACCCAGAACTAGTAGTGGAAGTTCAAGAAATGCATCAATCCATAATCAATAAGGATTATAAAAAGGTTGGCAGTTATCTTTCAGATAATGTTGTTTTTGCTCTTGAAGATGGTACGACTTTAGAAGGCAAAGAAGCTTGTATGAAGTTTATGATTGAAGGCTATTCTTCAATAGAAATTGTTGATTATCAGATTGCAGTAAACCTTGCAGTTGTAGATGAAAATGGAGATGAATGGGTGCTTTTATGGGATTCAGCGAACATTGTTTCAAAAGATGGAGCATCAAAACGTTTTAACTGGATGGAAACTTTCAGGTTTAAAGACGGAAAAATTAATTATGTGAATCAATTCTCCAAGCCAAGTAACAGGGATTAAATCATCGGCATATCCTCTTCATTAAGTTCAGGGACTAATCTGCATATAAATTATAAAAGGTTAATCCAAATCATCAAATGATAAAGCTCCAGAAGGACACTTCCCAATTTGAGATTTTATTTCATCCGTATTAGCATTTTCCAAATTAATCCAAGGCCTTTTTTTTAGGTCATATACTTTAGGTAATGTTTTTATGCATACACCAGAGTGTTGGCATAATTTCGGATCCCATATTACCTTAATTTCAGAATTTGAATACTCTTTCATAACGTTTAGTTTTCGTCCATCCATTCTTCTATTGATTTAAATACATAGCACAATTTTTTTGACCTTTCAGTTAAAGAATACTCTACTTTTGGAGGAATCTCTGCAAAAAACACTCTTTTAACTAATTTATTTTTTTCTAAATCCTTTAGCTGATCTGTTAGTACTTTTCTTGATATGGCTGGAATTGAAGCAGCTATTTGACCAAAACGCATTTTATCTCTATTTCTTAACCTACTTATAATGATTAACTTCCACTTTCCTCCAAGCATATCTGTGAAACTAGATACGGGACATTTTTTATGTGTTTTCTCTGCCTCCATCATTAATTGTATTTGTTACCAAATGGTAACCAGAAATTTATTGGTTACTTATTAGTAACAAGTTACAAAAATAAACTATTTGTTATAACTTGCCTCACATAAATAAAAAATAGTATTATGAAAGATAGACCTAAATGTAAATGTGGGAATACCTCAAATCCAAATGGTTATTGTGATGGCTCACATTTAAATAAAAAAAGTGATATGAAAAAGAAAAATATTTTTCTATTAGTATCAATATTAATTATAACGATGTCTTATGGACAAAAACTAACTTTAGACACTTCAAAAAGTCAACTAAAATGGAAAGGAAAGGAGATAACTACCAAAGAGCATTATGGTTCACTAGTTTTTAAATCAGGATATTTGACTTTAAAAAACAATAAACCTTACGGTGGTAAATTTATTGTTGATATGACTTCATTAAAAAATGAAGACTTACCAGAAGATTATAGAGGTAGATTGGAGGGTCACCTAAAATCTGATGATTTTTTCTCAATTGAGAAATTTCCAGTATCAATTTTGGAGGTAAAAGGTTCCTCTGAACAAAATAAATACAGTTATGAAGTAATTGGAGAATTAACTATAAAAGGCATTAAACATCCAATAACCTTTACTATGGAAAAAAATAATGATAAGTGGAAATCAGATTTAATTTTTGATAGGTCCAAATATGATGTAAAATTTAGATCTGGATCTTTTTTCGAAAATTTGGGAGATAAGCTAATTTATGATGATATAGTCATTGAAACAGAACTCTTTTTTTAATCATTTAGTTTTTATGTATGTTAAGCCCTCCCAAGTGGAGGGTTTTTTTTAAATCATCGGCATATTCTCTTAATTAAGTTTAGGAAGAAAAACACGGAGATAAGATATTGTAGATTTTTTTATATTGACCATTAATAATTTCAAGACGATGAAAAAATTAGCTGTTAAGTATTTATTAGAATTTCTTGTTATTGTCATTGGTATTTCTTTGTCATTTTATGTTGAAGAGATTGGTAAGCAAAAAGATAAAGAAGAATTTAAAAATCAATCACTAAACAGAATTCTACAAAATTTAGAGGGTGATATAAGAGATAATAAATGGAACTTAAAAACAGTAAGTAAGTCAATTGAATCAGGTGAATGGATTTATAAAAACAGAAATAAATTAAAGAAACATTCAAGAGATTCAATTGGTTTTCATTTAGCAAGAGCAAATAATTTTCTAACTGTTTTTGTAGATAATCAAGAAGAATATACAACACTAAAAAGTTCAGGTTATTTAGAATTAATAGAAAATGAATCTATCGTAAAAAGCCTACAAAATAAATATTCAAATCACGCTTGGATGAAAGAGGTTGAAAGATTTATAATTAAAAAATCTGATATACTTATAGATTTTGAATTTAAAAATTCTGAATTAAATAGTGAATCATTAAACGATTTAGGATTTCTTGTTGACAAGAAATATATAGGGGATCTAAATATTCCTAAAGAAATTATTGGAAGAATTACAGATAAAAAGTTTTGGCAAAAAAATCATTTAAATTCAATTAAAAATAGATTGAGAAAGGATAGCATTTTAATTGAGGAAATAACTAAAGAAATAAATTAAAAATTTGTTTTTCTACCTATCACATTACAACGATGATTAGTTCTCACAATCACCCACAGTAAAACTTATAACACCTTCTATTCAATATTTTCCTTCTCAATAATAACCTCAAACCTAAGCCTGTTCAACACACCTATGCTTAATTATTGCTGAGGTCATTCCATAACCAACTGCAACATGAATGTCTTTAAATCTTACTTCTCCTGAATAAATAGCTTACTTTCACATCATCTTTTTGGTTTTTAATCTTTGACCAAGGTGATTTTGCATATCAATAGCTTTAAGATTTAGTTAAATTATAAATAGCAATAGTTATTACTATGCATGAATTAAGGTGTTCAACATTATTTTTTCTTTTTAGCTTTTTTAGCTATTCACAAGCTATCTATATTGATGCAGACGGTACGTGTAAATGCCCTACTGCATCGGTAGGAGATACAGAAGTGATTAGTGGAGTAACCTATATGGTGGTGGATAATTCGACTATTGCTGGACAAGTCGCAGCAGCAAATTATAATCTATGTACCACGCAGGTGACTAATATGAGTAATTTATTTCTAACTAACACCGCATTTAACACTGATATTGGTTTTTGGGATACATCTGGTGTGACTAATATGCGAAGAATGTTTGATAATGCAACATCCTTCAACAATGGAGGAAACAGTAATATCAACAATTGGGATACATCGAGTGTTATTGATATGGGAGATATGTTTAAAGCTGCTTCAGCTTTCAATCAAAATATCGGTAGTTGGAATACTTCGAGTGTGACTTCTATACAATGTATGTTTTGTAGCGCAGCAACATTTAATCAAAATATTGGAAGTTGGAGTACTTCAAGTGTGACCGTTATGGCAGGCGTGTTTTTTGGAGCATCTGCATTTAACAATGGAGGAAGTTCCAGTATTAACAATTGGAACACATCTAATGTGACTAATATGGGACAAATGTTTAGATCAGCACAATCATTTAATCAAAATATAGGTAGTTGGAATACTTCAAGTGTAACTAATATGGGAGATATATTTAATAATGCAAGAGTATTTAATCAAAATATCGGTAGTTGGAATACTTCGAATGTCACTAGTATGGCATCTATGTTTAGATCAGCACAATCATTTAATCAGGATATTGGAAGTTGGAATACTGCAGCAGTTACTAATATGCAGTATATGTTTCGAGAAGCAACTGCATTCAATCAAGACATAGGAAGCTGGAATACTTCTAGTGTGACTGATATGTCAGGTATGTTTTATAATGCAACTGCATTCAATCAAAATATAGGCTCTTGGAATACTGCAGCAGTTACTAATATGGCTTATATGTTTTATAAAGCAACTGCATTCAATCAAAATATAGGCTCTTGGAATACTGCAGCAGTCACTAGCATGAGTTTTATGTTTGAGGGTGCATCAGTATTTAATGGTGATATCTCTAACTGGGTTACATCAGCAGTTACTGGTATGAGGTTTATGTTTAGAGATGCTACATCATTCAATGGGGATATCTCTGCCTGGGATACCGAATCAGTTACTCGAATGGAAGAAATGTTTAGAGGTGCTACATCATTCAATGGGGATATCTCTGCCTGGGATACAGAAGCAGTTACTCGAATGGATTATATGTTTAGAGATGCTACATTATTCAATGGGGATATCTCTGCCTGGGATACAGCAGCAGTTACTAATATGGATTATATGTTTAATGCTGCAGTAGTATTCAATCAAAATTTAACGGGCTGGTGTGTATCTGCTATAGCATCAGAGCCATCGAATTTTGCAGTATCTTCTGGATTAGCAGTAGCCAATAAACCTCTGTGGGGAAATTGTCCACTATTAGCTATTTTAACAGATACAGATTTAGACAATTTAGTTTCAGGTTCTAATGTAGTTACTATAACTGCTAATTTTAGTAGACCGATGTCTGCAACTCCAACAATTAATATATCAGGAGTTGTAACTAATGTAGCGATGACAGCTTCTACTACAGCCAATATATGGATCTATCCATGGACGGTATCCACCACCACTAGTGGCATCGTTACAGCAACTGTTACAGGAACAGATACTTCAGGTAATACTTACACAGGAACAGACAGCATAACCTTTACCATTGATAATACCGCACCTACGGTCACCATGACCGATACTGATGCTAATAATATAGTAACAGGTTCAAATGTAGTTACGATCACCGCTACTTTTAGTGAGGCGATGGCTTCAGCTCCAACGATTAACATAACAGGGGAGGTATCCAATGTTGCGATGACCGCATCAACTACTGCTGATGTATGGACCTATCCTTGGACGGTCTCGACCACCACTAGTGGCATTGTCTCAGCTACCGTAGCAGGAACGGATGTCTCAGGCAAAGCCTACGCAGGAACCACTAGTATCACTTTTACTATTGATAATACAGCACCTACCATTACTCTAGTAGAAAATGATGCAGATAATGTTTTAATTGTTGGTGAGACGGTATTGCTAACAGCAGGTGCAGATGAAACCATTTCGGGTACCCCAACCCTAACTATAATTACTTCTGGAGGAAGTAATGATTTCGGCAATGACTTCTTCTGGTGTTAGTTGGACCTATTCCTATTCTCCTCCTTCAAGTTATAGCGGAGTAGTTACTTTTACCGTTGAAATGATTGATGTTGCTGGAAATGCTGCTTCAACCACAATTTCCCTTAATGTAGATACAATTATACCTACCATAGTTAACATTAGAAGTCCAATGGCAGACGGAACCTATACAGATTACGATGGGAACAATTCATTATCAGATACTGTTTCAATAACTGTTAATTTTTCTGAATCTGTAACTGTTAATACAACGAATGGAAGCCCAAGACTTCTTTTGAATACATACTCCAGCTACCTATGTAGATTATTATGATGGCTCTGGGACATCTACGCTTACTTTTGTGAGTTTAGTAAATGAAGAAGTGGAAGCAAGACCCTTTGAATGTAAGTGCTCTTGAACTCAATGGAGGAACAATTTTAGATGCATCCTCAAATACTGCTAGTCTTACATTACCAATCGGAACTAATCTTGCTGATTCAAAAAGTATTGAATTGGATGCAAAAAATCCCACAATTTCTAATCATAGCCTTTCAGACAATAATAATCTAGCACCTATACCAACCACCTCAGTTAATGATGGGGACATTGCAACTTTTGGTTTTCAATCAGATAAAGAACTCTTGATGAGTAGTCTTACGGTTACATTTACAGGGTTCACAACTACAGTTACAAAAACAGTAAGCGGGTCTGGTCCCTATAATTATGAATTATCATTTACCGTATCAAGCA
>CALTAJ010000003.1 GCA_943842245.1 uncultured Flavobacteriaceae bacterium | reverse complement strand
ACATTTCTCATAGGTTAGGCCTTTAGACCCCCCCTGCTCCTATCCAAGTAAAAGCGGGATTACATTCGCTCATTATTGGAGCTCCTTTTTCGCCTTCTACTATTGCAATAGGCTTTTTCTAATACAGACATGTCCTATAAGGAAGTAAAGCATGGATTAGGTAATGTATCAGTAGGAGATTATCAACCAATCTATGATAGTGAAGCAGTATGTAAGTATGTAACCAAGCATATTGGTAAAGGATGTGGACTATGATATTGTATTTAAAAGCTAAAAGTTTCCACCCAGCATTAACCCAAACACAGGGGCATGGGTTTTAGAAAACGGTTTTTCTATTGAAACATGGGGTTGGGATTTGATATGTAATCTATTCTCCATACTTTAGAGGTATTAAAATCATAAAACAATTTAAATGAAAAAATTAATTCTATTGAGTCTTTCGGTCTTTGTAATTTCATGTAATCAAGTATCTCAAGAAAAAGAAACTCAATTATCTGAACAAATTGAGATAGATGTAAAAATGTATTCAGAATTATGGGATAAATTTTTAGCTGGCGATACAGATGCAATTAATAATACAACATTTACTGAAGATGTAGTTGTTGTAACGGAGCTTGGAGATATTGTAGGTATTGATGCTGTTAAAGAATTTTATTTAAACTACTTAAATGGTTTTTCTGAAATTGATTTTACGATTATTGATGCATTCGGAAGAGGTGAAAAATTAATCAAACATTACAATTTTAAAGGTAGACACACAGGAACCTTTATGGGAATTCCTGCTACTGGTAATTATTTAAATCTTTCTGGAACTACAATTGTAACGATGAGAGACGGAAGAATTGCAAAAGAACAAGACTTTTTTAATATGAAATCGTTGTTGGATCAATTACAAAATAGTGAAGGAGATGTCACTGTTGATGAATATCAACCAATCAATTAATTTTCACCTCCCTATTTAATGCGAATTTTAGTTCTTCTAATGTTATCAAATAAAATTTTAGAAATGATACACGAGTTTTATAATAACTCATTTGAATTAAAAGCTCTGATTTAATGTTTTCATCATTACTAATTATTTTATGTACGTAATCTAGATATTCACGCATTGAAATATTATTGTCTTCACCTTTTAAAATTATTTTTGGATAATTTGAAGTCATCAGAGAAATCAAATTTGTCTTTAATGATTTTTCATACTCAACGGTTGATTTAACCATATTTAAATTTTGATTGTGTAATCTTGTCAGAGCATCTATAATTCCCTCTGAATTAATATATTTTAAATCACCAGTATTTACAGCTGAAACATATCTATTTATTGGTGGGGAAAAATCACGATAATAAATTAGATTATATTCAACACGACTTTTACTAATAGCAATTTTTTGAATTGCTTCTTTATCAAGATTTTTCTTTAGAAGTATTGTATAAATTTCTACATCTTGATTCCAAATTTTTAATCTATCGTTACAATATTTTTCAATTTCATCTACTTCTACAATTAGATTATTTAACAATTTAGATCTTTGTTGTTTTATTTCTCTATCAACAGTAATTTGATTTAGCCAAAAGGAAATCGAAATACCTAATACAATTACAAGGAATTCTATTGAGTATTTTATTAAATATTTTTTCATACCCTAAAATTACTTAATTAAACATAAAAAAATAACACTTGTTTTTGATGGAACTAACCTATCTTAAAATGAATTTTGATTTCAGTAAGGTGATTTAAACAGAAGCTTTTGTATTGAATCAATTCTTAATGTTCTACCCTCAATATTGGAGGGTTTTTTTACACCAATGGATACAATCCAAATCCTTCTAATCCATTGATATCATTGCCTTAAGCTAAGATTCCTGTGTAGTGGTTTTAGGGGGGAGTTGTTTGGGGAAAGTTTGTAATGTGTTTTGAAAAAAATCCTATTCTCTCTATCTTAGAGGTATTATTAACCATAAATCAATTAGAATGAAACAAGTAAAATGTGCAGATTTAGGAAACGATTGTGATTTTGTTGCAAAAGGATCAGTTGAGGAAGTGATGGCTCAAGTTGCAGACCATGCTACTGGTGTTCACAAAATGACAATTACAGACGATGTTGTTGCAGCAGTGAAAGGTGTAATGACTGATGTGTAAGCTTAAGTAATCTATCAATAAACTTAGCCCTCCCAAGCGGAGGGTTTATTATAAAATATTTTAAATTCTAAATTATTTTATTTGTTTTAAAAATTATAAAAGTGATTGATCAAGAACACTCTTTAGATATTTATATACCAAAATCTTTGATTGGAATTGTGGATGTAATTGTACAGCATCAATCTTCGAACTCAGCAAATTTACTTTGTCTTCCGAACGCTAAAGTAGAGGTATTTTTCTTCTTAGAAGGAAGTAAATTGGACCACTTTTACATTAACTCAAGCGTTAGTAATTTCCTTCCAAATGATTCAAATAATTTCGCCGTAGCATTTTCAAGTCAAACCCATCCCATTAAAGCTAAATTTAAAAAACTAAATGCTATCTCAGCTGTTATGAACCCAATTGCTGCAAAAGCTATAATGGATACTCCTGCATGGACAATTAAAGACCTTCATTTGGAGCCTACGATGTTCAAATCTCTAAATCAAATTCAGGATTCACTAAATACCTTACCAACTTTTAAGCAAAGAGCACTATTTGTCGAGAAATTCATCTACAAAAGACTTTTAGGATCTAAATATCTTGATGAAACTCTTGAAAAAATTAAATCCCTAGACACCTTATATGCGGACATCAACTCTCTCTTTCACGAAACTCAATTAAATTTTAGCGGTTATCACTATTCTCGATCACATTTTAACAGGATTTGTAAAGACTGGCTTGGTGTGAGTTATAACGAGTATCTAATTCATAAAAAATTTAGAAAGGCAATGTATATTATAAGCCATAGTAACAAACCTTTAACTGAAATTGCCTATGAATTAGACTTTTACGATCAAGCCCATTTTACAAGAATTTTCAAGCGGTTTGCAGGAATAAATCCCAACGCTTATCGGAAGTCTAATAAAGGAGTAGTTCCTGAAATGATTTTGCTAAAATGATCAATTCATACAATTTTATGCTTTAGGCATGAGTTAACTTTGAATTTTATCAAATAATTTAAACCATTATGAAATCAAAATTTATTTTCCCCATTATTAGTATTATTCAAATTCTCATGGGAGTTGGACTATTAGTTGGAGTTTTTCTAGACCCTGTGGGACTTATGCAGCCCTTTTTTAATGGCGAAATATCTGCTGATTTAATTTTCTTTTCGCAGGGAATTATTGATGTTACTGCTATGCATATGATTGGAGTAGGTCTGTTTATTTTTTCCTTATGGAGATTAAAGTTTGACAATGAGTCAAACAAAAAAATATTCCTTGCTTATTCTGTGTTTGCAGGCACAGTGTTACTAGTGGCTCTATTTAATCACTTATTTAGAGGTGGTGGACCACCAATTCCTATTTTAATCCTTATAGTATCAGCAACAGCATTAGGATTATACGGCTCAAGAAAAGCGATTGATTAAATTATAGGCAGATCCGACACATTGAGTTTATAAATTTATATCCCTCCCATGCGGAGGGTTTTTCTTTTACACCAATGCCTCCAATACAAATCCCTTCTAATCCATTGATATCATTGCCTTAACGTAAGATTCCAGTGTTGTGGATTTATGGTAGGTGTTGTTTAGGGGAAATTTGTAATGTGTTTTGAAATAAATCCTATTCTTTATATCTTAGAGGTATTATTAACCATAAATCAGTTAAAATGATATTCCATATAACAGCAACTCATAATTACGAAACCTGTCCTGCTCATAACGAAGAAGTAAGACAAACTTTTGCTAAAACACTCATGGGTAGTGATGAAAAGCAGGTTAAAGTAATTTCAACTTATGTTAATGCTCCTGCTCACACATTTTATATTACAATTGAAGCCGATGCTATTGAAAATATTTATCAATGGTTAGACCCAATAATAACTGACAACCATTATGATATTGAACCAGTCGCAGATATGATGGCAGCTTTAAATAACACAAACCAATAAGTAGGAGGTTTCTTTTACAACAATTCTCTATATCTTAGAATATTATTAACTATAAATCAATTAAAATGAAAAAACTAATCGCACTGCTTTTATTTTCTACCTTTCTAATAGCCCAACAGAAAGAGGTCGTTTATGAAAATATTTTTCTTACCCCATTAAAATCAAATGAAAATCTACTTGTTGAAGGAGTTAAAAAACACAATCAAAAATATCATAGTAAAGGTGAAACCATTGCCTCTTTATACTCTGTTCTAGTAGGAAAACATTCTGGTCAATATGTATGGTTAAATGGTCCCATGAAAATGTCAGATTATGATAATATGCCAAATTCATCACACATGGAAGATTGGCAAAAAAACATAAGAAATAATGTTACCAACGAAACTGTTAAAATGGCTAAGCTAAATTGGGAAGCAAGCTATAGTCCTCCTTCATGGGGAAGTCCTAAATATCTTTTATGGAGAACGTTTAAAATTAAACATGATCTTGATAGTTATCAAAAAGTTTTAGAGTCAGTCACAAAAATCGGAATGGTTTTAAAAGAAATTAATGCACCTAACCCTCGAAGAGTTTATGAAAGTGTTTTTAGAAGTGAAGATAGAGATGATATTACACTTGTATATCCTTTTAAAACGTTTACTAGATTCTCAAATTCTAATGGTCTTCCTTCAGGATTTCAAGCCGAATATGATAAAATAAATGGTCCAGGAGCATTCAGAAGAGATGTTGGTGATGTTTTATCAAATCATACTAATGGATGGCATGATGAAGTATTAATGCTTGTTGAATAACAAAGTGACCCTCCCCCAGCGGAGGGTTTTTTTTTACACCAATGCCTCCAATCCAAATCCCATTTAATCAATTGATACAATTGCATTAGCTTGAGATTCCTGTGTTGTGGTTTTAGGGGGGAGTTGTTTGGGGAAAGTTTGTAGTGTGTTTTGAAATAAACCTCATTCTCTATATCTTAGAGGTTTGTTAACCATAAATCAATTAAAATGAAAAAGTTTTTAATAAGAAGAGAAATGAAGGGAGCATCCTCTATCCCAAAGCACGAAATGAATAAAGGGGGAAAAGCTTCAGAAGATGTACTAGAAGAAATGCGTAATGAGGGGAAAATGATTCAGCAAGAGACAAGTTATGTGGCTGGTGATAATGTTTTTTGTGTATATAATGCAGAGAATGAAGCTTTAATAAAAGAACATGCAGAAAGATCTGGTGGAGTAGCAACTGAAATCACTGAAATTTCAACAGTCATTAAACATAATACCTCAGTAGTAAGCTAAAATATTACCCTCCCAAGCAGAGGGTTTTTCTTTCACACCAATTCTCTATATCTTAGATGTATTATTAATCATAAATCAATTAAAATGAAGAAAGCTATTTATCTTTTTGCCACGTTTTGTTTTTTATCATGTGCTCAAAAAACTGAACAAAAAGATACCTCCTACGGAATAATTAAAAACGAAGACGAAAAATCTAAAGTAATTGAAATGCTTGCTGATTCTTATTTAGCAGGTAATTTTAATATTGCAAGAGATTATTTTACACCAGAAAGTCAGCACTTTTTTAACGACTTAGTATATGATGTAGATGGTATTATCGAAGGCTATAACTTTCATTCTGTATTATTTAATGATATTAAGCATAATGACAGAAAAATATATACAGGGTATATGTCAGACGGTAAAATTCAGACCTTTCACGACTTTATTTGGTCTGCGAAATCAAAAATAAGTGGTAAAGAATATTTTTATCCATGCCACTGTAGATGGGAATGGGAAGGTGACAAAATAAACAAAACCAGCTGCTATGTAGACCCAGCTGCAATTTTTGCTGAGGTAGCACTTTATCAAGAACAAAATCAATGATATTCTAATTAAAAATTATATAATTCATATGCCCTCCCAAGCGGAGGGTTTTTCTTTTACATCTATTCTTTCTATCTTGGAGGTATTATTAACCATAAATCAATTAAAATGAAAAAACTCTTTTACTTAACACTAATGTTTGCTTCAACACTTGTTTATTCACAAAATCTTCAATGGGATAGTTCAAAATCATTTAATGTCGCTTTTGATATTGAAAATGTTTATACCAGTGATGGCGTAAGTTGGGAACTCTCCGTTTCAGGACAAGCTGGACCTTATGGGATGGGATACGGAACAATAACCTTCACAAATTTTGCAACGGATGAAACTCAAGGTGAATATTTCGGCTATTTTATGACTCAAGTTCAAGACAATCTATTTCGAGGAACAACGAATGGAATCTGGAAAAAAGAAGGCTCAAAAATTAAAACCTTTGCTTACGATAATGATAAAGTTGGTTCAGTGATAAATTTAGCGACTGGTACTTGGGATTTGGTAAGTCGGAAAGCAAAATTTACTGTAGCTCCCCTAGTAGACTAAATCAAAACTCTTGTTAAATGGTTTTGTATTTGCTTGCTAAACCCTATTTGCATTAACTAAAAACGATTAAAATGAAAAAATTATTTGTGTTGAAAATTTTAGCCCTTATTCTCATTAGTTGTAACAGTATCAGTACTGAAAAGTCAGAAATTAGTTCAAGAGGGGGTGGAATATTAAGTGGTGAAAACAAAGGAGGTGATTATAAATTTGGAAGTATGGAAATGGCAAATTTATCGATATCATTTTCAAACGCTTTTGTAAACGAAGACTACTCTTTCGTTACTGAAGAAAATTTCACCAAGACTATGTATTTTTATCCTGAAAAGGGATTGGACAGAATAGAATTAGAACTAGCTGCAGGTATAGAGATTATGAAGGGGATGCACGAGCCTTATGACTCTATAACCCGAAATATTTACGATGTAGTACCGATAATTCCCTCCTATGATGAAACTCTAACAATAGTGATGTTTCCATTCACAGAAAAAAGATATCGAAAGAATGGTGAAGTTGAAACTTATCGTTTTCTAGAAAGACACTATATAAAAAATGGTAAAATTACAGGTTTGAGAAAGTATAGTCAAGAAGAATAATATTATAATACCCGAAAAGCTTTGACCCTTTTGGTTAAATTTATTAACCCTCCCAATCGGAGGGTTTTTTCTTTTTCACTAATTCTTTGTAACTTAAAAAAAATTATTAACCATAAATCTATTAAAATGAAAAAAATATTTTTCACAACATTGCTATTTGCGTTTTCTTTAGCTGTATTTTCTCAAGATGCCACATTAACAGCAGAAGAAAAAAAACAACTTTTAGAAGCAAGCCCCTTTAATTCAGTTTATCCTGAAACTATCTTGAAAAGTGCTGACACTTATTTTAAAGCTCAAATGGGTTTGTATAAAGAGGGGGTAATCCCCGAAAAAGAAGCACATTTAGTTGCACTCGGAACTTCTGCAGCAATAAAATGTCAATATTGTATCCCTTATCATATTTCTGAGTTAAAAAGATTAGGCGCTACTGAAAATGAGATCAAAACTGCAGTACTTATCGCTGCAGATATTATGAAAATGAGTACACTTTTTTATGGAAACGAATTTGATTTAGAAGCATTTAAAAAATTACTTAGAGGGGAATAGTTCATTTAACAAACTTTAAATAGCCCTCCCAAGTGGAGGGTTTTTCTTTTACACCAATGCCGACAACCCAAATACTTCCTAATCCATTGATTTCATTGCCTTAAGCTAAGATTCCTGTGTTGTGGTTTTAGGGGGGTGTTATTTGGGGAAAGTTTGTAATGTGTTTTGAAAAAAACTTCATTCTCTATATCTTAGATGTATTGTTAACCATAAATCAAACAAAATGAAAAAAATATTATTATCACTTTTTGTTCTAAGTCTTGTTAGTTGTCAACCACAAAAAGAACAAAAACCATCTCCAAATATGGAGTTTGGAGGCTGGAGTGGTATTTCCGATGATCATAGTAAAGAATCCTTAATGGCAAGAGAGTTTAACGAATACTATGTAACAAATACATTCCAAAAAGGAGCCAGCATGATTTCTGATGACGCAGATGAATTCTTTTTCAATAACGATAAAGTCACTAAACAGGGATGGTTAGATGGAGCTTCTGCTCATCATAATTATTTTGATAATATTTCTAATGATAAAATACAGCCATATAACTTAACTACGACACGTTATGACAATGGTCAAGTTTGGACACTTTGTTGGTTTATATGGACAGGTACGGGAAAATATACTGAAACAGAAGCTCAAACTTTAGTTCATTATGCTTTTCGCTGGAAGGATGATAAGATTGTAGCTGCTTATCACTTTTTTGATCCTACTCCCATTAATAATGAAATTGCCGCTGCATCTGAAAATTAAGTTTGATAACCCTCCCAAGTGGAGG
>CALTAJ010000002.1 GCA_943842245.1 uncultured Flavobacteriaceae bacterium | reverse complement strand
TTATGTATGTTAAAATATTAGGTAATGAACATAAATCATTAGAATTAATTAGAGCCAGTATGTTTACAGCAACAATCAGCGGAACTGTTGGGTTTGAATCAGCTGTAATAGGAAAACAAGCTTTAATTTTTGGAGATTGCTGGTATAAAGGTTGTCCAAATACAGTAACATGGACTGAAAACTTAGAGTTCACATCTCTTATCAATAAAAAGCTGTCAGATAAAAATGAAATTATTGACTTCATAAAACTTAAGCTAGAAAATGAAAGCGTATTAGGTAATCATAACTCAACAACTGAGTTAAGGTTTAAAAATTTTGTTAGTGAAAATTTTATTGGTGACGATTTTAATAATCTTCAGCTTCAGGGAATTTATAATTTACTGAAAGAAACTTTAACTTCAAAAATTAAAAAATGATTAAAACTGGTGGAATTATTTTTAGCAGGATGAGCTCGACAAGGCTTCCGGGTAAAGCAATGATTCCAATTAATGGGGTTAGCTTATTAGAAAGAGTTATAAATAGATCAAAGCTTATTTCGAAAATTGACCATCTATGTATAGCTACATCAGTAAAAGAGGAAGATGATGTTATAGCTTCTTTCGGAAGATTAAAAGGAATAGATGTGTATAGAGGAAGTCTAACGGATGTTGCAGGAAGAGCAATAGATACAGCAGAACATTTTAAATACGATCATTTTATTAGAATCTGTGGCGATAGACCTTTTTTAGATCATAATATATATGATATTATGATTAGTACTCATTTAAAAAACCAAAATGATTTAACAACTAATATTTTTCCCAGAACAGTTCCACCAGGACTAACCGGAGAGGTAATTTCAACAAAATCATTAAAAAAAATGTATTCGATGCCTTTAAACAATGAAGATAAGGAACATGTGACAAGATATTATTACAAAAATCCTAGTCAATTTACTATTTTGAACATGGAGTTTGCTTTTTCAAAAAAAAACATTGCTGCCAGACTTGTAATTGATGACGAAGAGGACTTAAGAAGAAGTACTTGGATAGACACAAAGATTAGAAAAAATAACTTAACAAATGATTCAGAAACAGTCATTTATCTAACTGAGAAATGGCAAAACACAAAAACATGATTATACTAGGAATACATGACGGACATAATGCTAGTGCGAGCATTATTAAAAGACGGAAAGCTGATTTGTTCAATAGCCGAAGAAAGGTTATCTAGACAAAAAAATCATTATGGTTTTCCATTTAAGGCTATTGATTGTGTCTTGAAGCTATGGGAAATCTAAATTTGATGATATTGATTTTGTAGCTATGTCATCAAAGCATTTGACTCCAGCTTATTTCTACACACAAAGAAATTCGAAGCTAACAATTCAAGATTATTGGAAAGAACAAAAAGAATATTGGTATCCAAAACTTTATGAAAATAAAAACCCAAAATATCTTGACATATTATCACATTGTATAGATGAATCTAACTTTCATTATGACAAAAAGTATATTAAGGATGAATCAGATAATCTGGGAATGTGGGATGCAAGAGTAAATCATGTATCGGGGTATATTGGCATTGATAAGTCAAAAATAATTCATCATGATCACCATAAATGTCATGCTTATTATGGATACAT
This sequence comes from uncultured Flavobacteriaceae bacterium, assembly GCA_943842245.1. Taxonomy (GTDB): domain Bacteria; phylum Bacteroidota; class Bacteroidia; order Flavobacteriales; family Flavobacteriaceae; genus MS024-2A. Next base: position 1,128,075 of record CALTAJ010000002.1, on the reverse strand, counting down.
AGCTAGTCCATATAGAAATGAAGATCAATTAGTCTATACAATGGATGGTTTTGGAGATGGTGCAAACGGAACTGTATCTATTGGCTCTCCTGGTAAAAAATTGAAAGAAATATCAAGGTCAGCAAATTGTAACATTGGAAGAATGTATAGATATGCTACTCTTCTGCTCGGAATGAGACCAGCTGAGCATGAGTATAAATTAATGGGACTCGCCGCCTACAATACTCACAAATATGGAAAAGAGGCATATAATGTGTATGCTGAGACACTTCAGGTTGATGGCCTGTCTTTTAAATACAAGACTAAAATTAAAGATCATTTTTTTTATTTTCAAGAAAAGCTTGAAGGACAAAGATTTGATGCAATAGCTTATGGAATTCAAAAGAGATCAGAAGAAATATTAACAGAATGGATTCACAATGGTATAAAAGAAACTGGAATTAAAAATATTGTAATGAGTGGCGGTGTTGCTCAAAATATTAAAGCAAACAAGTTAATAGCAGAGTTAAAAGATCTGAATAATATATTTATACCTCCAGGCCCTGGAGATGAATCCATCTCTATAGGAGCTGCATTTCTTGAATATATCTCAAGAACTAATAAAGTCAAAAGTCTTGAACAAATATCTGGATATCTTGGACCCAGTTTTTCTGAAGAGTATATAAATAAAGTTATTAAAGATAAATTATCAAAGGAATTTATTTGTACTAAAGCAAATAATAAAGATTGTGCAAAAATATTAGCAAAAGGAGAGGTTATCGCAAGATTTAGTAATGATAAAATGGAATTTGGTGCAAGAGCTCTTGGGAATAGATCTATTCTTGCAGATCCAAGAAGACCAGATGTAATTCATAGAATTAATAAGGTTGTTAAAATGAGAGATTTCTGGATGCCTTTTGCTCCTAGTATTATAGAAGATAGAGAACATGATTACATAGTAAACCCAAAAAAAATCGATGCACGGTTTATGGCAGTTGGGTTTGATTCGACCAACTTGGCAGAGGAGCACTTAACTGCTGGACTTCATCCATTTGACAGAACAGCTAGACCTCAAATAGTAAGAAAAAAGGATAATCTAAAATATTATAACCTTATTAAAGCCTTCCAAGACTTAACAGGAGTAGGAGCATTAATGAATACATCTTTCAATATTCACGGGGAATCAATTGTTGGCTCGCCAGAAGATGCAATTGATACTTTTACAAGATGTGGTTTAGATCACCTACTTCTTGGGGAATGGTTAATTTCAAAAAAATAAAATGATTTTTTCACCAAAATATCTAATTAGACTTGATGATGCAAGTCATTATTTAGACAATAACAAGTGGAACATAATTGAAAAGATTCTAATAAAATATAATGTAAAACCTATAGTAGCAGTTACTCCTAATAATATGGATAAGAATATCCAATACTCTGCATATAATGAAAAATTTTGGGAAAAGGTTCATAAATGGCAAAAATTGAATTGGACTATTGCAATGCATGGTTATAGTCATGTTTATCACAATTGTCAAAGATTTAAATTAAAATTCCCATTCTATAATAGAAGTGAATTTGGGGGTTTAAGTTTAAAAGAACAAATTGAAAAAATAAAAAAGGCAAATGACATATTTATTTCAAATGGAATAAAACCCAAGCTATGGGTTGCACCTAGCCACACTTTTGATCTGAAAACACTCAAGGCATTAGAGCAAGTTACAGACATAAGAGTTATAAGTGACGGAATTGCATATTCAAGTTTTTTTGAAAATGGATTTAATTATATACCCCAACAACTATGGGATTTTAAAAATAAATTTTTTGGAACATGGACAATATGTCTTCATCCAGATACTATTACAAAAAATGAATTAAGAAATCTGGAATTATTTTTAAAGTATAAATCAAGAAAAAATCAAATCATAGGGTTTAACAATATTAATCTTAATAAAAGAAGATTAAATTTCTTCGACAAAATTTACTCCACTCAGTTTTGGATAAAGTATAATTTTAAATACACAATTAAAAGCTTTTTAAAATTCTAAATGGTTAAAAACAAACAAATTCCAGAGATAGTTAAACAGGCTTTAGACAGAAACTGGACCCATATTTTTTTTGTAGTTAACCCTATTACGGTTTTATTAACAAAAATGATAATAAATAAGTATAAAATAAAATCAAAAAACATAAAAATATTTTCATTTAGAGATACAGATACATCTTTGATTGATTATTCTGTAACCAAAATTAATATTGGAAAATATTACAGATATTTAGAAAGAATTTTCTTTTATTATCCCACGGCAAGTTTGATTAAAGCTCAAATTAATTCAAGAGGCTCAAACTTTATTTTATATACGTCATGGGCTTATTTAAATGCTGAAAAGATTATTGAAGAAGATCGTTGTAAAGGTCATATTTATATTGAAGAAGGTCAGCATTCGTATATGCAAATCCCAGAGTTTAATCCGAACCAATTGTCATGGGAAGATAAATTTTTAAGAAATTGGAGAAATAGGTTTAATAAAGTTGACGAAATTGGCTTTTATTTTAGAAATGATTCTAAATGTTATATAGGAATTAATAAAGATGTTTTTCCAAGAGTTCCAAAAAAAAAGATTATTCTTCTAAATGATTTTATACCATTAAAAAAAGATTATAAGCCAAAACTATTTGGAATAACTAAAATTGGACTTACATGTGCATCAAGAAGGATAAAAAGGGAATATTGGAAAACAATGTTTAAGCAGTTAATTGAAGAAATGAAAGGGGAAGGAGTAATAAAATTACACCCATCATTTACTTCATCCAAAAATATTGATAATGAAATTAGGAAAGTCTTTGACGAGATAGATTCAAATGACATAGTAATTTGTTCAAATGACACTAATATTGAATTGGAAATGCTGTTTGAAAGAAAAAAAATTATTGGATACAAAACATCTCTATCAAAATATGCGTCTATATTTGGATCCAAATTTAAATTACTGGAACTTAATTAAATAAATTTAAAAATGATAAAAATTATAGCGGAGATTGGTTGGAATCATTGTGGAGATATAGAGCTTGCAAAGAAGTTTATTAAATCTGCAAAAGATAATGGGGCCAACTATGCAAAATTTCAGACTTGGTCAACATCAAGACTAAAAAAAGGCGCCTGGGATCACGATGGTAGAAAAGAAATTTACGAAAAAGCTGAACTTTCAATTCAAGATCACAAAACATTAATAAAATATTGTGAAGAAAACAATATTTCTTTTTTATCTAGTGTTTTTAGTATACCTGATGCTAAAGTTTTGTTGGATCTGGGCTGTGATATCGTTAAAATACCAAGTTTTGAATCAAGAAATCATGAATTAATTAGCTTTTGTGATAATAATTTTAAAACATTAATAATGTCATCTGGTACATCTACATTTGGTGAAATAAGTGAAAGTGTAAAAAAGATTCAAAACGCAGATTTATATTTGATGCATTGTGTCTCAATTTATCCTCAAGATTTTTCTCAAGCTAATTTGCCAAAAATGAAAAAATTAATGACAATATGTGATAAGGTAGGGCTAAGTGATCATATAGAAGGTGTGGAATCTTCTAAAATTGCTGTTGGAGAAGGGGCTGTTATAATTGAAAAACATTTTACCATTGACAAAAATTTACCAGGCAGAGATAATAAATTTGCGATTTTACCTGAACAACTTAAAGACTTGACAGATTTCATAAAAAAAAGGAAAATGATGTTTAATGATTTGGGATTAGGTTATAATGAAAAAGAGAATGATTCAAGGATAAATTATACGGGAAGATTTAATGGATAATATAAGTATCATCATTAGAAATAAAAATGAAGCTGAATATATAGGGTTTGCTATTCAATCATGTATTGAATTTTTTGATAATCCAGAGATTATTGTATTAAACAATAATTCAAGGGATGATTCAATGGATGTTGTTCAAAACTTTAATAACAGAACTAGTATTATAACTAAGAATATTGACAACTATAGACCAGGTAAATCTATAAATGCTGGGGTGCAACTTAGTTCAAATGATTATGTACTCGTAATGTCAGGGCATACTCAAATAATTAATCTAAATTTCCAAAAAATAAAAGATCAATTAGAAACATATAAAGCTATTTTTGGAAAACAAATCCCTGTTTTTAGGGGTAAAAAAATTACACCATCTTACATCTGGTCAAACTTCTCAGATAAAGTAGAGGCAAATAAATTTTCTGAGATTGAGAATAGATATTTCTTGCATAATGCATTTTGCTTTTATAAAAAAGAGGGTTTATTGGAATCCCCAATGCCTGAAGAATATTCTGGAAAAGAGGATAGGTTTTGGGCAAAAGAAATTATTGATAAAGGATATTCATATCTATACGATCCTAATCAGGTTGCATATCACTTTTGGACAAAAAATGGTGCAACTTGGAAGGGAATTGTGTGAGTATAATTTATCGAATGTCAAAATCTATTGAAATGCATTACAGAAAATATTTATTATCTATTTCCATAATATTTTAGAACAATACAACATTGGAATTTTTGTATAGTTTTGAAATACGTATATCAAAATAAATAATTTTCTCAATTAAAGTAAATGAAACTTGATTAATATTTAAAAATTGTTTAAATAATGATTAAGAAATCAAGAAATTTTATATTTGATTTATGATAAAAAAGAAAAACATATTGATTACAGGAGGAGCAGGATTTATAGGTTCTAATCTTGCAGAAACACTTTCGAAAAATGGTCATAACGTAGTTTCAATTGATGATTATTCATTTGGTAAAAAAGAAAATGAACATGATAATGTAAAATACATTAAGAATGATATAGAAAAAATATCTGATGTTGACGAGTCTATTGATGTGTGCTATCATTTGGCAGCAAAGGCAAGAGTACAACCTTCTTTTGATGATCCAGTAGATTACTTTAGAGTAAATGTAAAAGGGACAATGAAAGTTATGGAATGGGCAAAAAAAAATGACGTTAAAGTTGTATATGCTGGTTCTTCGTCAAAACATTTTAGTCCTGAAGACTCTCCATACGCAATGTATAAATATCTTGGTGAACAAGTTTGTAAACTCTACAAAAAAAGTTATGACCTTAAAGTTGAAATTGCCAGATTTTATAATGTTTATGGACCTAGGGAGAATAGAAATGAAAAATTTGGAAATGTGATAGGAATATGGACTACTAAGGCAATTAAAGGAGAGCCCTTGCCAATAGTTGGGGACGGAATGCAGAGAAGAGATTTTACTCATGTTAGTGACATTGTTGATGGATTAATTAAAATAGGTTTTTCAGATATAGTTCAGGATGATGGCTGGGAACTTGGCACAGGAAATAATTACAGTATCAATGAATTGTTTGAAATGTTTAGACTTAGATTTAATTCAAAATCAGTTTTAATTCCTGACCAGCCAGGCAATTATAAGAAAACATTAAGGAAAAACGATAATTTACTAGACTTGCTTAAATGGGATCCAAGAGATCAACTAGCTAATCACATAAAAAATTTATCTTAAATGAAAGACTCTCAAGCCGTTTTACTGCAAATCATTTATTCAAATTTTGTCAAAAAACCCAGTTTTGAATATTAAAAAATAATGAAATGAATCTAAAGACAAAAAGTGGAATCTATTTATAAAATAAACATTCATGAAACAGTATATAGGAACTTGTAAAAAATTTAAATCTAATTTAAATAATTTTATAAATGCAAAATTTAAGATTAAATTTCAATGAATAAAATTCTTGTAACAGGCGCAGATGGATTTATTGGATCACATTTGGTTGAAAGATTAATAAGCTTGGGTTATGAAGTTCGTGCTTTGGTTATGTACAACTCATTTAATTCATGGGGTTGGTTAGATACACTAGATCAAGAAGTCAAATTCAAAATTGAAGTTGTAAGCGGAGACATACGTGATCCTTTTGGAGTTGATGCAATTGTAAAAGGGTGTGATTGTGTTCTTCATTTAGCCGCTCTTATTGCAATTCCCTATTCCTATCAATCACCGAACTCTTATGTGGATACAAATATTAACGGAACTCTAAATATCCTTGAAGCTTCAAAAAAATATGAGTGCAAAAAAATAATTCATATTTCAACAAGTGAAATATATGGCTCAGCACAATATGTACCTATAGATGAAAAACACCCTAATGTAGGACAATCGCCATATTCTGCTTCTAAAATTGCTGCTGATCAATTGGCTATTTCGTTTAATAAGTCATACGAACTCCCAGTAGGTATAATAAGACCGTTCAATACTTTTGGGCCAAGACAATCTAATAGAGCGGTCATACCGACTATAATTACTCAAATACTGGATGGCAAAAATGAAATTAAACTTGGGAATATTGAAGCTACAAGAGACTTTTCATACGTTCTTGACACTGTTGATGGGATTATTGCAGGTATTAATTCCACTGAAAATATTGGAAAAGTAGTTAATCTTGGAGCTGGTTTTGAAATTTCAATCTTAAAAACAGCACAAATGATTTCTAGCTTGATGGGTAAAGAGCTTAATATTGTTACTGATAAACAAAGGATTAGACCACAAGAGAGTGAAGTAAACCGGTTGTTTTCGGATAATTCGTTAGCTGAAAAAATTCTTAAGTGGTCACCAAAATTTAAAGGAGAAGAAGGGTTTAAATTAGGATTGAAAAAAACAATTGATTGGTTTTCGATAACAGTAAATAGGAAAAACTACAAACCAAGCAGATATAATCAATAAAACTTATGAATGATAAAAGAGCTATTATTCTTTGTGGAGGAAAAGGTACTCGACTAAAGCCCTATACAATTGCATTACCAAAGCCTCTTATGCCTATTGGAGACTATCCAATTATTGAAGTTATTATTCGTCAATTAAAATCATATGGCTTTAATCGTATTACTTTGGCTGTAAATCATCAAGCTGAAATTTTCAAAGCTTTTTTTGGTAAAGGTGATAAATGGGGTATTAAAATAGATTATGTTTTGGAACAGAAGCCTCTGGGAACTATGGGGCCATTAACTTTAATTGATGATCTAGATGAGAGTTTTCTTGTAATGAATGGCGATACATTAACAGATTTAGATTTTGGTGCATTTTTTGAACAACACAATAAATCAAATACTATATTTTCGATTTCATCTTTCAAGAGGCAACAACTTGTTGATTTTGGAGTTTTAGAGAAATCAACCAAAAATTATTTAACAGGTTTCCAAGAAAAACCGCAATTTAATTTTGAAGTTAGTATGGGGGTTTATATGGTTAATAAAGAAGCCGTAAAACAAATTCCATTTAATACTTTTTTTGGATTTGACTCCCTTATGATAAGGCTTATCGAAAAAAAGTGTCAGGTTAAACTGATTGAGCATAAAGGATTTTGGTTAGATATTGGACGTCCTGATGATTATATGAAGGCAACAGATATCTTTAAAAAACATAAATTTATAAACGAGCAATGAGAATTCTTATTTCAAGAGCTAATGCATTTGTAGGTTCGTATCTTTCTAGCGAACTCAATCAATTTTATTTTACAAAATGAATCTAGTTGTCGTTTGCACTAACTATCCAATTTTAAAGGGAAATGCCGAGTACAATCTTTTAAACGTCCAATTAAATAATCTTAAAAGGAGTTTTAAAAACATATTTTTATTACCAACAGGACGTTTAAAGTTTCAGTATGACTATCCCTACCCGAAAGACAAAATCTTTTTTAATTTAAGAAATCCAAAAGGGGTTATTCTTTTTCAGTTTTTGATTTATTTTTTAAAATACATTAGTTTTTTATTTGACGAAGTTAGGAGTATAAATAAAAATAAAAGATTATATAAATTAAAAAAGTCAATATATGCCTATTTAAAAGGCATCTATCTGATGGTCTTCTTAGAATACAATTTAAAAAACAAAGGAATTCTCCCCTCTGAAGTTTTTATTTATTCTTTTTGGTTTGATGATTATACCTTAGGAGCTTTATTCTTTAAATTGAGATATCCAACTTCTAAAGTAATTACTGGTGCGCATGGCCATGACTTATATTTTGAACGACGTCCTGAAAAAATAATACCATTCAGAAATAAAGCAATGGAATTAATAGATCATATAATTCCAGATTCTCGAGAAGGAGCACAATATTTAAAAAATAAATATCCTGTATTTAAACATAAAGTTTCCCATCTAAATTCAGGAGTAATACAAAAGTCCAAAAAGTCAAAACCTTCAAATGATGGGATTTTTAGAGCTCTTACCCTTTCTAGAACAGATCCAGTAAAAAGAATAGATTATCTTTTAAATGCATTAAAAGAACTTGAAGATTATTCGGATTTTGAAATTCAATATTTCCACATTGGAAATGGTGAAGAACTAGATGATCTAAAAGAATATACAAAACAGCTGAGGTTTGACAGATTTAAAATTAAGTTTCTTGGAGGTCTAGATGATAATGATTTAAAAGCTTTCTTTGAAAATAAACCGATTGATGTTTTTCTTAATGTAAGTTCTTCGGAGGGGACACCTATGGCACTTATTGAGGCAATAAGTTATGCAATTCCAACTATTGTGACCAACGTAGGCGGAAATAAAACAATAGGGAAATATTGTAAAACACTTTTACCCCTAAATTTTACATCTAATGATCTTTTCGAATATTTTAAAAAAATTCATTTTGACAATACCTACAGAGATCAACTACGCAAACTATCATATTCTTATTGGTTAAAAAATCACGATGTAAAAGTAACTGAAAGAGAAATCAAAAAAGTTTTTAAAGAAACGGCAAGAAGCTAATGAAATCATTAATTTCAAACAAAAACCAATCTTTACTTATAGTAGGTTCTTTTCCAAAGAAGCTTATTTTTGGTGGGATTCAGCAGTCCTGCGAGCTGATTATTAATTCTCATTTTTTTTCGAATATAAAACTGATTCAATTTGATTCTTCTCAAATATCAAATCCTCCACCAACTTTTATAATTCGTTTTTTTTTAGCCTTTTTTAGACTTATTCGATTTGTATTTAAAATTTTTACACATAAGCCTAAAGTAACTCTTATCTTTTGTTCGGATGGATTAAGTGCTTTGGAAAAAGGTATAATGGTTTTGATATCAAAAATTTCTGGCGCACAACCCTTAATTTTTCCAAGAGCAGGAAATTTAATTTATCAAATAGAAAAGTTTCCATTTTTTAAAAGAATTATAAAATATTTATTTGCTGAAGCAATATTTCTAGCACAAGGAGAAAATTGGAAGCTTTTTGCATCACAAAAACTAGATATATCCGAAAAAAGGATAAAGGTATTACACAATTGGACTGCAACTGAAAAATTACTTTTAATTGGAGAAAACAGAAAAAATGAAAGTCAATCTGATGTTGTTTCTTTTCTATTTGTTGGGTGGCTTGAAAAAGAAAAAGGTGTTTAGAGATACTTAATTCCATTAAAATACTCAAAGATAAAAAGCATTCTTTATTTTTCACTTTTATTGGAAATGGAAAATTAATGAAATCAGCAAAAGATTTTATTTCTAAAAATAAACTTGAAGACTTCATTAAATTTGAAGGTTGGAAACCAAATAACCAACTAAATGAATATTATAAATCCGCTGATGTATTTGTTTTGCCTTCTTGGTCAGAAGGAATGCCTAATGCTTTAATAGAAGCTCTTTCTTGCGGTTTAGCTTCGATAACAACTAATGTTGGGATGATTCCAAATTATTTAAAAGATAATCACAGCGCCTTATTAATAAACCCTAAAAGTACTGAAGAGTTAAGAACAGCAATGGAAAAATTAATTTTGGATAAGAATTTAAAATTAAAATTATCCAAAAATGGCATATAAAGTAGCAAAGAAGTATTTTAGTTCAGAAAAAGGACTTAAGTCACTATCAGAATTAATAAAAAACGAAATAACAAATGAATAATATTCTATTAATAACAGGTGGAACAGGGTCCTTTGGAAACGCTTTTTTAAAAGGAGCAGTTCAAAATAGATTTTATTCTGAAATAAGAATTTTTCTCAGGGATGAAAAAAAACAGGATGACCTAAGAAAGAAGTTAAATTCAGATAAAGTTAAATTCTATATTGGAGATGTAAGAGACAAAGAATCAGTTTCAAAAGTAGTTAAGGGAGTTGATTATATCTTTCATGCTGCAGCACTTAAACAAGTGCCATCATGTGAATTCTTTCCCAATAGAGGCTGTAAAAACAAATATTTTAGGAACTAATAATGTACTCTCAGCAGCTGAAGAGTTTGGTAGTTAAAAAAGGCTGTGGTATTAAGTACAGATAAAGCAGCTTACCCAATAAATGCCATGGGAATGACAAAGGCATTAATGGAAAAAACGATGATGGCAGCTGCAAGAAACTTAGATCCAAAAAAATCTGTTTTTTGTGGGACTCGTTATGGAAATGTAATGGCCTCAAGAGGTTCAGTAATACCCTTATTTATTGAGCAGATAAAAAATAATAAACCACTTACCATCACTAACCCCAAATGACCCGGTTTATGATGACCTTAGATGATGCAGTTGATTTGGTTCAATTTGCATTTGAAAAGGGAAATAACGGAGATCTATTTATACAAAAATCACCTGCTGCAACGATTCAGACTTTAGCTGAAGCACTGATTTCTTTATATAATTCCAAATCTGAGATACAAAATATTGGTATTCGTCATGGGGAGAAAATGTACGAGACTCTGGTAACCAAAGAAGAGATGGCCAAAAGTGAAGATCTTGGAGATTATTATAGAGTATCAGCAGATAACAGAGACCTTAATTACGATAAATACTTTTCAAAAGGGAGATAATTCAACGATTAAAGAAGAATATAACTCCGACAACACAAATAGATTGGATGTTGACTCAAATGAAAGAATTGTTACTTAAGCTTCCCGAAATTCGACAAGATTTAGGTCTTTAATATACTAATGTGAGAATTGTAATTTCAGGACATACCGGATTTGTTGGAGGACATCTACTCAGAAATTTAAATCTTCACTTTCCAAATCATAATCTTATACTATTAAATAAAGAAGATTTCCGTTCAGAGAATTTTAATAATAAAATTCAAAAAGAAGATTTTATTTATCATTTAGCTGGGGTCAATAGAGCTGAAACCGATCAAGAAGTTTACAGTCCAATATTGAAATTAATAGTTCGCTACTAAAACATTTAGAAAAAATAAATTTTAAAGGGAAATTATATTTTTCATCTTCACTCCAAGAAGATTCAGATTCCCTTTATGGGAAAGCTAAAAAAAAGGCTAGAGAAGATTTTGATAGGCTTTCTAAAAAATTAGGATTTACTTTTTACTCCTCTCTAACCCCAAACGTTTTTGGCCCTTTTTGTAAACCCTTTTACAATTCATTTATAGCTACTTTTTCACATCAATTATTAAACAATCAAACCCTACAATTATTACTGACAATACAGTAAAACTAATTTATATTGATGATTACATAAGCTCACTTTTAGAGCTTTTGAAAGGAAAAATAGAAGCATAAACTTTGATTTTCTAACCGAAATTAAAGTTTCTGAGGTATTAGAAAAATTGAATTTATTTTTAATGAACAATATATTCAAGAGAATAAAATTCCAAATCTTGAATCAAAATTTGACAAAGAGCTCTTTAATACTTTTAGGAGCTATATTAATCATAAAGAATTTTTCCCAAGAGAGTATAAATTACATTCAGATGAAAGAGGAAGTTTTATAGAACTCTCCAAAGCCCTTTCTATGGGGCAATCCTCTTATTCAACTACCAATAGCGGGATAACTAGAGGTAATCATTTCCACACCAGAAAGATTGAGCGTTTTTCTGTAATTAAAGGAAAAGCTAAAATTGAGCTTAGAAAATATTTAACAGACGAAATAATTTCTTTTGAGCTCGATGGAAATTCACCAAGCTATGTGGATATGCCCATTTGGTATACCCATAATATTACTAATATTGGAGACGAAGAATTACTCACGTTTTTCTGGATAAATGAGCCTTATGATCAAAATGATCCTGACACCTACCCTGAAATTGTTTAATTTAGTTAAATGGGACAAGAACTTTTAAATGTTGTAACTATTGTTGGTACTAGACCAGAGATTATAAGACTATCTAGAGTCATCTCCAGGCTTAATGAATCTAAGTCTATCAAACACACACTAATTCATACGGGACAAAATTATGATTACAACTTAAATCAAGTTTTTTTTGAAGAATTAGGAATAAAAAAGCCAGATATTTTTTTGGAGGCTGCAGGAAGCACAGCTGCTGAAACAATTGGTAATATTATAATTAAAACTGAGCCTGTCTTAAAAAACTAAATCCAGATGCACTGCTAGTTTTAGGGGATACCAATAGCTGTCTTTCTGCACTAGTTGCAAAAAAGATATAAAATTCCAATATTTCATATGGAGGCTGGAAACAGATGTTTTGATCAAAATGTTCCAGAAGAAACCAACCGGAAAATTGTAGATCATATAGCAGATATTAATTTGCCTTATTCATCAATAGCAAGAGAGTACCTTTTAAAAGAAGGAATTAGTGCTGATAGAATTATTAAAGACAGGCTCTCCTATGAATGAAGTATTACAATTTTATTTAGATAAAATAAAGCAATCTTCGATTCTTAAATCACTTAGACTTAAAAAAGGAGCTTATTTTGTGGTCTCTTCTCATAGAGAAGAAAATGTAGATAATCCAAAAAAGCTTGAAGAACTTATTTCAACTTTAAATAGTCTTGTCAGAAAAGTATAATTACCCAATTATATTTTCTACCCACCCAAGAACCAGAAAACAATTAGAGAAAGTTAGAGTAAGTCCTTCTGATAAAATTCAGTTTATTAGATCCACTAGGTTTTATAGATTATAACGCACTTCAGTTAAACTCATTTGTAGTACTATCAGATAGTGGTACAATTTCAGAGGAGGCTTCTATACTAAATTTTAAAGCTATAAACATCAGATCCTCTCACGAGAGACCAGAAGCAATGGAGGAAGCCGCAGTAATGTTTACCGATTTAAATAAGCAGAGAATTTTAAGGGCAGTTACTCTTTTGGAAAACACTTCTCTTTCAAAAACAAATGAAATTTCTGTTTTAGATTATAGACCAGATAATGTTTCTGAGAAGATTGAAAAAATTATCCTTTCTTACACTGATTATGTAAATCAAAATGTGTGGAAAAAAGAGTCTTAATTTTTACGAATCACTTCTACCCTGAATACTTTCAAAATAAATGATGTTGTAGATTGGTTCTGCAGAAAATATTACTACTTCAGTAGTTACTCTAACCCAAACTATCCGAAAGGTAAAATTTTGAAAGGATTCAGCATTTTTGGAAGTAAAAAAACGCATCAAAAGGGCATACCGTTTATAGACTTCCAGTTATTCCAAGAGGGAAGGCAGGTAATAAGCTTATCATTACTTAACTATCTTATCCTATTTTTTTTCTTTATTTCTTTTCAACTTTTGGCTATATTTTCCATAAGAAATACGATACTCTTAATCATTCACCATACCTCGCCCCCATTACTTTTTTTACCTGCTCTTATCTACAAAAAGATAAAGGAATCAAAAGTTATATTATGGGATTTAGATATGTGGCCTCAAACACTTAAGCTCTGTTGGAATTATAAAATCTAAAAGGCTACTCAATATTCTAGAAGCTTATTTAAATGGTTTTATAATCAATTTGATCATATTCTCTTAGGATCAGAAAGTTTTAAGGAATTTGCTCAAAAAAGAGTAAATCTGAAAAGTCAGTTATTTCCCTAATTGGGCAGACTCCAGTTTTTGAAAATTAAAGCATGAAATATAAGCTCTACAAAACAGAAAAAATTGATAATTTCTTACGCAGGGAATATTGGAGAGGCACAAGATCTTTGAAAGTTTAGTTGAAGCGATTAAAATATCAAAAAATAAAATACGAAATGAGATTAATATGGGATGGAAGAAATAAAGAAAATCTTAAAAACTAGTTAATCACAAAATTAAATAGAAAATACAAATTTTTTGATGCATGTAGATTCATCTAAAATTATTACATTTTTTCAAAGAGTCTGATTATTTATTTCTTTCATTAAAAGAGCTCCTTTATTTCTAAAACAGTTCCAGCGAAACTTCAAACCTATTTATGCGATGGCATACCAATTATTGGCTTTAATCTGGAGAGCCAATTCAATAATTAAAGAAAATAATTTGGGTTCTGTTGTAATGCAGGGAATAAAGACTGATTAGCTAAAATATTTGATTCATAATGTCTCGTATCAAGACTCATATCAAAGAATGAAAAAAAATTGTAAAGAAGCTTATACCTCAAAGATTTTTCTTCATTAAAAGAAAAAAGAATTATTTAAGAACTTCTTTGAAAAATAGATTTGAATGATTCTGTGATATCTTTAAAAAAAATAATCGTTGATGAAAGCCCTCCTCCTTGCTGGCGGTACATGGATCCCGACTTTTCCCGGTGACTTTAGGAGTTTCCAAACAACTTCTTACCAGTTTATGATAAACCTATGGTTTATTATCCCTTGTCGGTGTTGATGTTGGCAGGAATTCGTGAGGTATTGCTTATCAGTACTCCTGAAGACATAGTCAATATCGAACGTTTGTTGGGCGATGGAAGCCAATGGGGATAAAGCTTCAATATAAAATTCAGCCACAACCGAAAGGTTGGCAGAAGCGTTTGTTTTGGGAGAAGACTTTATCGGGGAAGACCCAGTTTGTCTAATTTTAGGGGACAATATTTTTTACGGCATTAGATTTTTCAGAACAGCTTGAAGCGTGGTCAAACAAAGAACAATCTAGGTCAAAAAGCTACTATTTTTGGATATACAGTTAATGATCCCCAAGCGTTATGGAGTTATTGAATATGATAATCAGGGAAAGCGACTTTCTATTGAAGAAAAACCTGAAAATCCAAAAAGTAATCAAGCAGTGGTAGGCTTGTATTTTTATCCTAACTCGTAATTGAAATTAGCAAAAGAAATACAACCTTCAGAGCGAGGGGAATTGGAAATTACCGCTGTAAACGAACAGTATTTAAGCAAGGAAACTTCAAGTAGAAGCCTTGGGAAGAGGTTTTGCTTGGCTGGACACGGGAACACACGAATCCTTATTGGAAGCAGGCCAATTTATTCGAAACCATTGAAAAACGGCAAGGGCTTAAAGTAGGCTGTTTAGAAGAAATAGCGTTTGAAAAAGGATTATTCACAAAGAGACAAAACTTCTTGGAAGGCGCTACATAAAATGAACGAAACTTCGATACGGAGCTATTTAGTTAATAAAATACAGCAATAAATATAACTTTAACTTCAATTAAATCGATCCATTATGAATATCAAAACTACTCCTTTCAAGGAGGTTTTTATTTTAAAGCCTAACGTTCATCATAGATGAACGGGGTTCTTTTATGGAACAGTTTTAATGCAAGAAGTTGAAAAAGCTTTAGGGAGAAAAATCAATGTTTTGTCAAGATAATCTTACGCATTCCAAAAAAGGAGTTTTACGGGGATTACATTATCAATTACCTCCCTTTAGTCAAACGAAATTAGTTCAAGTGATACAAGGAACGTATTGGATGTGGTTGTGGACATAAGAAAAGGATCGCCCACCTTTGGGCAGTATTTTAGTTAAGAATTAAGCGCAGAAAATCAACTACAACTTTTTATTCCCAGAGGGTTTGCTCATGGATATATTACCTTAAGTGAGACTTCTATTTTTATCTACAAAGTAGATCAATACTTATAATTAAGAGTGAAGGAAGTATTGCACCAGATGATCCTGCTTTAGGGATAGATTGGCAGATATCCAAAGTCAGAATGGATTCAATCTGAGAAAGATCAAAAAGCATCCCTAACTTAGCAGGAGGCCCCCTTATTTGATTATAAGGACAACTCTTATGCCTAGTTATTTAGTAACAGGCGGAGCAGGTCAATTGGGACAATGTTTTCATACGGTTGCCAAAGAATTCCCCGAGACACATTTATTTTTTGCTTCTAGAAATGAAGTAGACATTACGCGTCCGGAAACCCTTGCAAATTTTTATAACAAAAACCCTTTTGATGGCATTATCAATTGCGCCGCTTACACAATGTTGATCAGGCAGAAGAAGAATCAAGAGAGCACCTTTAAAATCAACACTGAAGGACTACAAAATCTAATTGACTTTGCTGAAGAAAAAGCTTTCAATCATTCATTTTTCTACAGATTATGTTTTTGATGGACGTCTTCTGAACCCTATCAAGAAAGAATGTAATCCCAATCAACGGGTCTATGGAAATCAAAATTGCAAGGAGAGAAGTCGCCTTACAAAAAGCAGCTGCCTCAAGATTGTAACTATCAGAACATCATGGCTGTTTAGCCCTTTTGGAAAAAACTTTGTTAAGACGATTGCTCGAATTAGCAAAAGAAAAAACAGCATTAAAGTGGTTGATGATCAGTGGGGAAGACCCACCTATGGAATTGATTTGGCAAGAACCGTTTTAAGAACTATATCAACAACCAATTATACTTGATTCCAATTTTACATTATGCCAATGGAGTGTGCACTACTGGAAAGAATTTGCCAGAAGCATTGTAATGATTAGATTAAAAGTCCATGTGCAAGGAACCCTTCCAACAGCAGCCTATCCAACGTCTAGCAAACGCCCTAAATACAGTATCTTGGACACAAACGAATAGAAAATCAATTATCTTTGCAATTCCAACGTGGCAAGAAAGTCATTGAAAAAATGCATACAAAGTTTAAAAAGTGATGGAGCCTTTAAAACGATATTAGTAACTGGGGGAGCTGGATTTATTGGTTCTCATGTTGTCCGAAAGATGGTCAACAAATATCCAAATACGCAAATAGTGAATTTGGATGCGCTTACTTATGCAGGAAATTTGAAAATATAAGCGGATATTGAACAATGCTCCAAATTATGCATTTGTTCAAAGGGGATATTAATAGATTCTAGCTTGTTCAAGAGCTTATTTGAAGAATATCGACTTTGATGCGGTAGTCCATCTTAGCTGCGGAATCTCACGTAGACAATTCGATTGAAGAATCCATTTGACTTTGCTCAAACCAATAGTAATGGAACTTTAAATTTATTGGAAGCGGCACGAAAGCATTGGAGGATAATCATACTACCGAAAAAAGATTCTATCATATTTCTACAGATGAGGTGTTTGGTAGCCTTGGTCAAAAAGGGCAATTTAGTGAAGAAACGCCTTATGATCCTCAGCTCACCATATTCTGCTTCCAAGGCTGCTTCGGATCATTTAGCACGAGCTTATTATCATACTTATGGATTACCTTTGGTGCTCTCTAATTGTTCAAATAACTATGGACCTGCTCAATACCCAGAAAAACTTATTCCTTTATTTATTAAAAATATTGTAGAAAACAAATCCTTTACCTATTTATGGTAAAGGAGAAAATATTCAGAGATTGGTTGTATGTGGAAGATCACGTAGAAGCAATTGACCTTATTCTTCACCAGGGAGAAATTGGTGAGACTTATGCAATAGGGGGAAATAATGAACTTAAAAATATTGATATTGTATTCAAATTAATTGAAATTACAGACCGTCTATTAAAACGTCCAGAGGGGACTTCTAAATCCCTAATAAGTTTTGTAGACAGACCGTTTAGGACACGATTACCGTTACGCAATTGATACTTCAAAAATAAAAGATAAATTAGGGTGGGAGCCAAAAACTTCATTTGAATTAGGGCTTGAAGAAACAATAAAGTACTATTTAAAAGAACACTAATATGAGTAAATTAAAGCTAAACCTAGGATTACTTATTTTACGTTTTGGATTTTCAATAGCATTAATGACTCATGGATATGGAAAGTTTTTAAAAGTAATTACTGGAAATTTTAAGTTTGGTGATCCAATTGGAATAGGTGTTGCTCCATCATTAATTTTAGCTTCTTTTGGGGAATTTATAGCGCCTATTTTTATAATTATTGGATGGAAAACGCGATTATTTAGTATTTTCCCTGCATCTACAATGCTAGTGGCTTTTGCAATTGCACATGATGGTGATCCTTTTTCTAGAAAAGAAAAATCGTTAATGTATTTAATTGCTTTTATTGTTATCTATTTTATTGGCCCTGGTAAATACTCTGTTGACAAAGAATAAGGGTAAAAAGAAAATTGCTTTGTTCCCAAAAAGCACTATATTTGCCGACCATTAAAAGAATAAAAATGTACGCAATTGTAGAAATAGCAGGGCAACAATTTAAAGTTGTGCAAGACCAAAAACTTTTTGTACATCGTTTAACAGATAAGGAGGGTTCAAAAGTATCCTTTGACAAAGTATTTTTGTTAGACGACGGTAAAAAAGTTTCCATTGGCGCCCCGGCTATCACCGGAGCTTCTGTAGAAGCAAAAGTAGTCAGTCACCTTAAGGGTGACAAAGTGATCGTTTTTAAGAAAAAACGACGCAAAGGATACCGTGTTAAAAATGGACACCGTCAAGCCCTTACTGAATTGGTAATTGAAAAAATACAAGCCACGGGTTCAAAATCTAAAAAAGTAGCTGAGTCTAGTGCGCCAAAAAAGGAAACTAAGGCAGCGGCAAAAGTGGCTCCTGCAGCGAAAAAAGAAGTACCTAAAAAGACCGTCACCAAAAAAGTAGCACCTAAAGCAGAGAAAAAAGAGTACACAAGTATGACTGTTGCACAGCTTAAAGCAGAAGCAAAAGCCAAAGGAGTTGAAGGAATTTCTTCGATGAAAAAAGCAGACTTAGTTGCTGCTGTATCAAAATAACCACTAAAAACTAATTGTCATGGCACATAAAAAAGGAGTAGGTAGTTCTAAAAACGGAAGAGAATCCGAGTCGAAACGACTTGGAGTTAAGATTTTTGGAGGACAAGCAGCTAGAGCTGGAAATATTATTATCAGACAACGTGGAACTGCACATAACCCAGGAGAAAATGTTTATTTAGGTAAAGATCATACACTTCACGCAAGAGTCGATGGAGTTGTTAAATTTACTAAGAAGAAAGACAATAAATCTTTTGTGTCTGTTGTTCCTTTCGAAGCATAGTAACAATTCTTTAAAACAAATGAAAAAACCCACTTCTAGAAGTGGGTTTTTTTATGCTCCATTATTTAACGAGTTTAACAAACAAATAAGCCTTAATATCTATAGTATTCTGGTTTATAAGGACCCTTAACCTTTACGCCTATATATTCAGCTTGTTCAGAAGAAAGAGCCTCTAGCTCAACGCCTAGGTGATCTAAATGAAGGGCAGCTACTTTTTCGTCTAAATGCTTAGGGAGCATATAAACTTTATTTTCGTATTGATCTGAACGTTGCCATAATTCTATTTGAGCTAAAGTTTGATTAGTGAATGAGTTACTCATCACAAAACTTGGGTGACCGGTAGCACAACCTAAATTCACTAATCTTCCTTCTGCCAATACAATGATTTGATTATCATTTTCTAATGTATAAAGGTCAACTTGTGGTTTGATTTCCGACTTAGTATGACCGTAATTTTTGTTTAACCAAGCCATATCAATTTCATTGTCAAAGTGACCAATGTTGCAAACAATAGCCTTGTCTTTCATTGCTAAAAAATATTCTTTCTTTAAGATATCTTTATTTCCAGTTGCTGTACATACAATGTCTGCATTTGAAATAACACTAGATAATTTTTTTACTTCAAAACCATCCATAGCAGCTTGAAGTGCACAAATCGGATCAATCTCTGTAATAGTTACAATTGCTCCAGCTCCTTGAAAAGAGGCTGCAGTTCCTTTCCCTACATCTCCATATCCACAAACTACGACTCGTTTACCAGCAAGCATGACATCAGTAGCCCTTCGAACTGCGTCTACGGCACTTTCTTTACAGCCGTATTTGTTGTCAAATTTAGATTTAGTAACAGAATCGTTCACATTAATAGCCGGCATTGGTAAAGTTCCATTTTTAACCCTTTCATATAAACGGTGAACACCTGTTGTAGTTTCTTCTGAAAGCCCAAGAATATCATTTATTAGCTCTGGAAATTGATCTAATACCATATTGGTAAGATCACCTCCGTCATCCAAAATCATATTTAAAGGCTTTTGATCATCTCCAAAATGAAGAGTTTGTTCTATACACCAATCAAATTCCTCTTCGTTCATACCTTTCCAGGCGAAAACAGGAATACCAGCAGCAGCGATAGCAGATGCAGCATGGTCTTGAGTAGAAAAAATGTTACAAGAACTCCAGGTTACATCAGCACCTAGAGCAACTAAAGTTTCGATAAGGACTGCAGTTTGTATTGTCATATGAAGACATCCAGCAATTCGCGCTCCCTTTAAGGGTTGTTCTTTGCCGAATTCTTTTCTTAATGCCATTAAACCGGGCATTTCCTTTTCGGCTAGTAAAATTTCTTTACGGCCCCATTCTGCAAGGTTTATATCTTTTACTTTATAGGGTAAACGCTGTGAAGTTTTCGATTCCATAATTGTACATTTGCTTTTTACAATTGCAAAAATACAACCTTTCTAAATGATTTCAAATGCCAGAATGCTTTAAGGAACTTATAAATCTTGATACTCATATTGCAGTTTGGAAAATTAATGAGTCGGAAAGTGAGCTTGCTAGGGGTTTGGAACTTTCTAAAGAAGCTTTAACTAGATTATCTCAGCGCAGAAGTATAATACACAGGAAAGGGTATTTGGCAATTAGAAAACTTCTCAAAAACCATGATATTGATCCTTTAGCTCATAAATACGATAAAAATGGGGCCCCTTATCTTACAGATGGCAGACATCTTTCAATAAGTCACACCAAGGATTTAGCTGCCATTACAATTTCCTCTCAACCTGTAGGGATTGATTTGGAATACTATCAAGAAAAAATTATAAGAATTGCACCTCGATTTTTACATCTAAAAGAATCTTTAGATCTTAATATGAATAAAAATATTCATTATCTCTCACAAATTTGGACTGCGAAAGAAGCATTATATAAAGTTAATCGTAAACCAGGAATAAATTTTAAAACACAACTATTAATAGACCCGATTGAGGCTAATTCAAAAGAAGGTATTGGCTCTGTTTTTTACAAAAACAGAATAAAAAAGTATAAACTTCATTTTAGATACTTTGACAACTTTTGTTTAAGCCTTGCAATAACTAAAAAAAATGATGTATGAAACTTTCCATAGAATTGACTTTAACTCCTCTAAAAAAAGATTTTATACCCACAATTAAATCCTTTATTCTTCAGTTGAGGTCCTTAGGTTTTATGGTAAAAGAAAATCCTTTAAGCACTCAAATTTATGGTGACTTTGATTCGGTAATGCAAAGTCTAGTGCCGCTTATTAAAAATACTTTTAAGGATGAGGAAGCAATTATGTTACATTTAAAAATGGTCAAAGGCGACCGAAGCCAGTATGAACCAGATTTTTAATTTTTTAATTGAACCTTATCAAAATTATGCAATTATTGATGTTGTTTTAGAGGCAATTGCAGTAATATTGGGACTCCTGAGTGTTTATTTTGCCAAACGGGATCAAATTGCGGTATATCCCACAGGAATGCTCTCTACTATAATTTTTGTCTATATATTATTTAAAGCAAACCTCTTAGGCGATATGGTTATAAATGCTTACTTCTTTTTGGTTAGTATTTATGGGTGGTATTTTTGGTCACACAAAAAAGAGAAAAAGACAGAAAATCCAATTTCTGTAATGGATCCCTTGGAAAAAAAATGGTGGTTCATTTTTTTTATTATAATACTTTTTTTAATTGCAGGGATCTATATATTATTTGATAAATGGAATAATTGGTCAGCTCCCATTGATTGTTTTACAACAGGATTATTTTTTATTGGTATGTGGTTTATGGCTAGAAAAAGATTAGAACATTGGATATTTTGGATTGTAGGTGATATTATCTCGATTCCACTTTATTTATTCAAGGGATTAGCACTAACCAGTATTCAGTATTTTATTTTTACCCTAATTGCTATCTTTGGATACATTCGATGGAAACAAATCTACAACAGCAAAAAAGTGATTGTTTAAGGATCGTTTTATATGGTCCGGAGTCTAGTGGAAAAACAACTTTAGCCAAAGCTTTGGCTAAACAATTCCAAACGACTTGGGTACCCGAATTTGCAAGAAATTACCTTCAAGAAAAATGGGATCAAAAAAAAGAAGTTTGCTCTTTAGAGGATTTGATAATTATAGCCAAGGGTCAAATAAATCATGAAAATTATCTTATTGAAGATGCGAACAAATTTCTCTTTTGTGATACGAATGTTTTAATTACAAAAGCTTGGTCGGAAACACATTTTAATGGGTACTGTGCTCCAGAGATTCAATATTGGGTTGATACTTTTAAATATGATCATTATTTTTTGACTGATATTGATGTCCCTTGGCAAGCAGACGATTTAAGAGATCGTCCAAATAACAGAAAGCAGATGCTTGATTATTTTGAAAATATATTAAAAAATAAAAAAGAATCTTACACTCTTTTAAAAGGAAATCTAAATTTGCGTTTAGAAAAAGCCAAAGTAATTCTAGAAACATTAAAAAAAAATGATATCAGAAGAAGATTATAAAAAACTCCATACTAATGGTAGGTCCACGGAGCTCCTTCAGAGACAATATGAATATTTAACGGGTAAAAAAACTCTAGTTTCTGAAATACGACCAGCAACAACAGGAGACGGTATTTTCAGTTTAACTGACCAAGATAAAGAGAAAGCCTTAGAGGCTTTTTATATTCATTCTAATAAGCGGCGCTGGATAAAGTTTGTCCCAGCTTCTGGTGCTGCCAGTAGGATGTTTTCTCCACTTCATGCTTTTAAAGAAGCCATTAAAGAAGTAGATTTTAATCTTTCTACTTATTTGCAATCATCAGAGGGGAACTTATTAAGAGAACTGAAAAAAAAGCTAAAAAATCTTCCTTTTTTTGGCATTATTGAAGAAAAAATGTCTAAAACCGGCCAAAAAATAATTGATACTGATGAAGGTTATTTTCAAAATTTCGCTGGTTTTATTTTATCTCAATTTGAGAACTATCCAAAAGGCCTAATCCCCTTTTTTGTTGATGAAAAAAATCAAAAATGGACAGCTTTTGAAGCCCAATTAATCGAGGCGATTCAATTGGGTCAAAAAAAGGGGATGGTTCCAATTCATCTAACGATTGATAAAAACCATCGCGAATTATTTGATCAAACCCTTGCTGGCTTTCAAAAAAAAATGGGAATGAAAGATGAAATTTCTTTTGATGTACAATATTCTTACCAACACCGTTTGACAGACACTCCTTTTATTGATGAAAATAAAGAATTGGTTCGTGACGATAAAGGTGAAATTGCCTTTAGAAAAGGAGGTCACGGATCCTTACTTGAAAATATTAATCAACTAGATGCAGATTGTATTTGGATTAAAAATATTGATAATATTTTGTCAGGTAAAGCTAATCAAATTGGAGAGCTGTGGATGAAAATTCTTGCTGGGAAAATACTCTCTATTCAAGAAGTTATCTTTAAACATTTAATGGCTTTGGAACAATATAAAGAGAATACAGATCTTAACCCCATCAACGAGTTAATTCAGAAAAACTTTGATCCAGAATTCAAACTAGAAGCGCAAAATAAACTTTCTCATGAGGCACTTTATGACTACTTGCACAGGCCAATTCGAATCTGTGGAATGATACCTAATTCTGGAGCAGTAGGAGGAGGTCCTTTTTGGAAAAAGGAATTGAGAGGTCAAAGCTTACAAATTATTGAAGGTGTAGAATTAGATACTTCAGTTAGTGAGCATGCAAAAGCAATTTCAAACAGCACTCATTTTAATCCGGTAATTATGGTTTGTGGTATTACAGATCACCATGGAGAAAAATTTTCATTACATGATTTTAGAGATGAAAAACGTTCGATGATTAGTGAAAAAACTAATAAAAATAAATCCATAACTATACTTGAGTGGCCAGGTTTATGGAACGGAGGAATGGCAGAATGGAATACAATTTTCATAGAACTTCCACCTGAAACTTTTAATCCTGTAAAATCAATAATGGATTTAATCCGCTAAAATTTTTTGATTAACTTTACATTCAATCTCAAAGGGGTGCCGAAAATTCGGCTGAGATCATACCCATTGAACCTGGGCAGATAATGCTGCCAAGGGAACAATTCAAGAATAATTATTAACAGCAAATAATTATCCCTTTTATTTGAATAAATACATTCAAATGAGACAAATACGATTAAACTTTTTATTTTTTATTAATATAATACTACTTTTTTCACAGTCACCAAATAATGAAAAATTAAAAGATTCCATTAAAACAATTAGTTTAGAAGAAGTATTATTAAATGGAATTCGAGCTAATGAGGACAGCCCAGTAACATTTACAAACGTTACACGCAAAGAGATTAACGCTAGAAACTTAGGACAAGACATCCCAATTCTACTTAATTACCTTCCCGGAGTAGTAACCACCAGTGATGCAGGAGCAGGTATTGGTTATACAGGAATTCGTGTACGGGGGAGCGATGCAACAAGAGTTAATGTCACCATAAATGGGATCCCATACAATGATGCAGAATCTCAAGGGACTTTTTGGGTCAACCTTCCTGATTTTGCTTCTTCGGTAGAAACGATTCAACTCCAACGAGGGGTAGGAACTTCTACAAATGGATCGGCGGCTTTTGGCGCTAGTTTAAATTTGAAAACAGAGGCGTTACAAGAAGAAGCATTTGCTTCTATTGCGACTAGTTTAGGAAGTTTTAACTCACTAAAAAATACGCTTCAGTTTTCTTCAGGAACACTGAATAAGGGGTTTACACTTTCTGGGCGTCTGTCACAAATAAATTCAGATGGCTACGTAGATCGAGCCTCTTCTAATTTAAATTCGTATTTTTTTCAAGGCACGTTTAAAGATGAAAATACCCTTATTAAAGCACTAGTGTTCGGAGGACAAGAAATCACTTATCAATCTTGGTATGGTTTAGATCCAATAACACTTGAGTCAAACAGAACATTTAATCCTGCAGGAGAGATTTATGACCAGAGGGGTAATAGAGTTGCATTTTATGAAAATCAAGTGGATAATTATTCTCAAGAACATTATCAATTTCATTGGAATGAGCGACTCAACTCCAATTGGAATTTTGCATTAGGATTAAATTATACTCACGGAAGTGGTTTCTACGAGGAGTACAACGACCTATGGTATGATCAAAATGTAGGTTTTTCCGGGACAACATCTTTTGATTATTTACAATTAAAACCCTTCTCTTTGGGTGATACAACCATCATAAATAGTGAAAATATAAGTCAAAAATGGTTAGATAATGATTACTATGTTATGACTTTAGGGTTGAATTACAACACAAATGCTACGAGTCTAAACTTTGGAGGATTGTATAGCCGATATGTTGGTGATCATTTTGGGGACCTGATATGGGGTCAAAATCTAGGTGAGTTACTTCCCAACCATCGATTTTATGAAAATCAAGGAATCAAAACAGAAGGTAGTTTTTTTGCTAAGGCAACATATTCTATTTTTGAAGGCCTTACAACCTTTGTTGATTTACAGATTCGTTCAATAGAATATGAAGTTTCCGGTCAGATTGCTGGACCCGATTTTTTTTCAGTAGATGATAATTTTTTATTCTTTAATCCAAAAGCAGGACTTACATATCAAGTTGCCTCGGGGCAAAAGATTTATTTTTCTTATGCTAAAGCACAACGTGAACCCAATCGAACGGATTATGAAAATGGCACTCCAAAGCCAGAAAAACTAGATGACTTTGAATTGGGATGGCGAATTAAAACGTCAAAAATTCAAGCTCAAACTAATATTTATTGGATGGAGTATAAAGACCAATTAGTTTTAACAGGAGCTATCGACGCAGTTGGCTCACCCATCCGTCAAAATGTAGGTAAAAGTAGACGTCTTGGGATTGAGCTAGAACTCAAAATGAATTTAAGTTCCAATTGGCTGTGGCAGCCAAACATTGCTTTAAGTAGTAATCAAAATTTAGATTTTTACTTTAAACGCGATGGGGTTTTAGAGAATTTAGGAAAAACACAACTAGCATACTCTCCAAACCTTGTGGGTGGGAGCGCAATTATGTATGTTCCTTCAACTAAATTTCAAATAGGCCTCTTATCTAAGTATGTAGGTAAGCAGTATATGGGAAATATTGATTCAGAAAACTCGACTTTAGAGGCTTATTTTGTAAATGATCTGAATGCAGTATTTATATGGAAACCTAACAAATGGGTTTCAGAAATTCAGTGGTCATTTTTAATTAACAATATTTTCAATGCTAAATATGAATCTAACGGATATTTTTTCACTTATGACGATGACTTTTCAGTTGTAGGACAGGTTAAAACTATCGAAGGTTCAGGTTATTACCCACAAGCAGGAATTAATTTCTTAACTGGGCTAAAGCTTCGTTTTTAGAATCTATACCCAAAGATCAAACGGGCCACAAAATTATCAAAATCTCCACTAGGATCAGTATTGAGAATTTGTTGTCCGATTAGGGTAACTTTCAGTTTTGTATTGTATTCCAAGCCAAATTCTAGGGCATAACCATAAGAAAAAGGGTCTAATTGATTATTAAAAAATTTTATTCTATTTTCTTTGGATGCCTGATGAATAATCATACTGGGGAAAGCCCAAAAATATAAGGCGCTATTAGTCAAAGCATCTTCTGCCAGAGTTCTTTGATAAATCCACCCCAAACGTCCATAATTATCAAAAAAAGAAGAATTTTTAAAATTTGGTAGTGGGGGACCCTGAATCCATTTCTTTCCGAAACTCAGCGCTAATTTTGTATTTTTTAGCTTATTTTTATTAATTGAGTAGCTCGTAAAAAAACTACCATTTACAGTTCCTCCTATCGGATTCATTAAAAAGTCAAAAGTATTAAGTTCATCAATTCGATTTCCTCTCCATATAGTTCTTGTGCCATATATGGTAAGTGATAAATGAGTTCTTTTTTTACTATCAAAACGAAGTTTTAATCCTTCTACTGTAACATCAATATGCTTTAAACTACTAACCCCTATAATTCCTGTCCGGATTAATTGAGCTCGAAAACTACTTTCCTCTCGTTTGTCTTTGGTATAATCTAACTCTAGAAGTTGAGCATGACAAAAAGTGCCTTGAAGTAAAAATACTACCAGAAAAATGGAATATTTTAATGCGCTTTTAGCGTTTAATTTCATAGGGTATATTATTAATTTGATATTCTTAATGTACCATTAAAATTTTGAACCTGATAGAATAACAATCCTTGAGGAGGATTTAAATCTTCGCTAGGATTAAGTAGTTGTCCAGTAGCAAGACTGTATTGAAAATCTTCACAATGGCATTCAGCCAAAACACCACTTATGGATAAAGTAGAACAAATTTCAGGAATATGATTTGGGCAAGTGGCTTCCCAAGCGAGATATGTACTTCCATTGAGATTAAAGACCAGAACTCCATTTATTCCTATATCTGGAATTAAAAGACTTCCACCAACAAAATTAAGGCTGTTGTATAATGGAAGTGATAGGTTTATTTCTCTTTGAAAGCGTACATCAACTAGGTAAGGATTTCGTTCTAGTGTTCTCTTGCTACAACCCACAAGAACAAGTGAACTTAATAGAATCAATAAGTAGAAATTTTGAAATATTTTAATGCCTTGTTTCAATTGCGTATCTTTGTAGAATCCACCTTTAGGGAGGATTTTTTGTTTATATTAAACGTATAAATCATGAGTAAAGTATCTTATTACACCGAAGAAGGCTTGAAAAAGCTTCGAGAAGAGTTAAATAAACTCAAAGATATCGAACGCCCAAAAGCATCTCAGGCTATTGCCGAAGCAAGAGATAAGGGTGATCTCAGTGAAAATGCAGAATATGATGCTGCAAAAGAAGCTCAAGGAATGCTTGAAATGCAAATTGCAAAACTTGAAAACACATTAGCAAATGCAAGAATTATTAATGAATCTGAATTAGATAATTCTAAGGTTCTTGTTCTGTCTAATGTCGAGGTTAAAAACAAGGCTAATTCTGCAGTAATGAAATATAAACTTGTAGCACAAAGTGAGGCAGACTTAAAAACTGGCAAAATTTCTGTAGAATCTCCAATTGGAAAAGGGCTACTAGGGAAAGAAGTAGGGGATGTTACCGATATAAATGTTCCTAACGGCAGTATTCAACTTGAAATTATTTCTATATCTCGTGACTAATGGAAACGCTTTTTAGTAAAATAATTTCTGGAGAGATTCCAAGCTATAAAGTTGGTGAAAACAAATCCTGTTTTGCTTTTTTGGACATTAACCCCAATTCTAAAGGTCACGTTTTATGTGTTCCTAAAAAACCTGTAGATAAACTTTTTGACTTAAACGAGGTGGATTATAGCCGATTGATGCATTTCTCCCGTAAAGTAGCATTAGCAATTCGGCAAGCAATTCCATGTAAGCGAATAGGAATGACAGTAGTTGGTTTGGATGTTCCCCATGCTCATATTCATCTCATTCCTTTAGAAGTTATGGATGATATTCGATTTCAGAAGAAAGTTGAGCTTAGTTCAGATGAAATGAAAAAAACTGCTGAATCGATCACTTCTTTTCTTATTCTTTAGAATTCTTAAAAGGAGCTTTTTTTAATAGTACTTGAAAACTTGTTCCTTTTCCAAGAACTGTTTTTAAGACACTTATTTTTCCTTTATGAAAATCAACAATTATCCTTTTAGCTAATGAAAGTCCAAGACCCCAGCCCCTAGTTTTAGTTGTAAAACCAGGCTTAAAAATCTTATTTGCAACCTCTTTTTTCATTCCAGAACCAGTATCAGAAATCAAAATTTCTATCTCTGATGCTTTTTCTAACAATCTAATATTAAGGTTTCCCTTACCATTCATTGCATCAATCCCATTTTTAATCAAATTCTCAAGCGTCCAACTTATAAGTTGGGAATTTAAGGGAATTATAATTTTTTTATTGGGAAGCTGAATTTTAAATTTAATATGTTCAGAGCTTCTTTTTTGAAGATAATTTACAGTTTCTTTAATCACGGAAGTCAGATCTGAAGCTACAAGTTTAGGAATAGAACCTACTTTAGAAAATCGATCAGTAATAAGGTTTAATCGGGCTATATCTTTTTCAATTTCAATTAGTGGAATTGATTTTTTTTGTTTTTCTTTCAAAAGTGTAATCCAGCCCACCATAGAGGTTAAAGGAGTTCCTATTTGATGTGCGGTTTCCTTTGCCATAGCTGCCCAAAGTCTATTTTGCTCTGCAATTCGAGAAGTTTTAAAGAAGAAATATAGCATTGCTCCAAAAAGAAAAATAATAAGCAATAAAGCTAAAGGATAATATTGTAGTTTTTTTAGTGTAGAGGAATTTCCATAATAAAGCGCTTGGTTCACGACTAAGTCTCCTATCCCGTTTCGGAATTGAATTAGTATAGGATCATTCTCTTTTTTTATTTTTTCTAAAATTGAGTATAGCTTGGTAGAGTCTTGTTTTTTAATATTCCACTCAATATTCCGGAATTCAATAATACGGCCAAATTCATTTACTTGAATCATAGGGTTAACTCCTGAACGTTGAAGTATCTCAAAAGTCAGATTACTTGAGCTAGGGTTTTGTATGTACTCTTTTTGAGCCATTCCCCATAGCTCCATCTTATTACGTTCTTGAAGACTTAAACTTTCAAAGAGTAAATTGGTGTTCCATAAAATCAAAATTACTAGAGCGAAAGCAAAAAACAGCCAGCTGTTTTTTAGTTGATTTTTCAAGTTGCTAAGCAGTTTCATAACAAGTTGTTCAAAACGAAGATAACTCAATTTAACAAAATAGACTCAAAGCCTAGTTGACCGCTGAAAACTTTTACTATTTTTGTATTAAGCATTAAAAAATATGGAACTATCTGGAAAAATTAAATGGATTGACGAAACTAAAACTTATGGAAGTAACGGGTTTAGAAAAAGGGAAGTTGTAATTACCACTGAAGAGCAATACCCCCAACATATTTTAATAGAATTTATACAAGATAAGTGCGATTTACTCAACACATACCAAGTTGGACAAGATGTAAAAATAGGAATAAACTTACGTGGACGTGAATGGGTTAATCCAGAAGGACAAACGAAATACTTTAATTCTATTCAAGGTTGGAAAATTGAAGCAACAGAGGGTTCAGTAGTATCTGAGATGCCACCTATGCCCCCACCATCTGCTTTTGAGCCTGCAGAAGGAGAACCTAAAGAAGTAGATGATGACCTACCTTTTTAAGTTTAAACTGGACTTTTGAATAACGAAAACAATCTATAAGGTGATCATTTACTATCCCTATAGCTTGCATATAGGAGTAAACTAAAGTGGGTCCAATAAACTTAAAACCATTTTGCTTTAAATCCTTACTAATAGATTTAGAAAGGGAAGTATAAGTTGGAATTTCATTTGATTTTTTGTAATCATTTAAAATTGGATTACCCGAAACAAATTCCCATATATAATTCGAAAAACTTCCTTTTGATTTTTGAATTTTCATAAAAGATTTAGCATTTTTTATTGTTGACTCTATTTTTTGACGGTTTCGAATTATACTAGGATTGGACATGAGTTCATCCTTTTTTTGAATATTATATGAAGCTATTTTTCTGTAGTCAAAATTATCAAACGCTTTCTTAAAATGTTCTCGTTTACGTAAAACTGTAATCCAACTGAGTCCTGCTTGAAAAGTCTCCAATGTTAGGGATTCGAATAATAATCTATCATCAAAAACTGGAACACCCCATTCTTTATCATGATAATTTTCATAAAGCTTATCACCTAAGCACCAATCACATCGAATTTTACTCATAAAATAAAAGTAAAAAACACACCTTATTAATAAGGTGTGTTTAATTTATTTAAGATAAAATAAATCAGACAAGAGCTACTCGAGCAAAGCCTGTAACTTCAATATCTCCAACAGACTTAACATATTTACCTACCGAAATTTTACTGTCTTTAATAAAGTCTTGATTTATTAGAGTGTTGTCCTTAAAGAAACGTTTGATTTTTCCTTGAGCAATTTTATCTAACATTTCTTCAGGTTTACCTTCTTGGCGAAGTTGATCTTTGGCAATCTCAATTTCTTTTTCAATAATAGAAGCATCTACACCTTCCTCATTGAGTGCAATAGGATTCATTGCAGCAGCTTGCATTGCAACATTTTTTGATACTTCGGCAGCATCTTCCACCTTAGCAGAAAGGCCTACAAGGGTAGCAATCTTATTTCCCGCATGAATATATAAACCTATATAAGGTGCTTTTAAAGTTTTAAAATCACCAATTTCTATTTTTTCACCTATCACTCCAGTCTGTTCCGTAAGTTTTTCAGCAACACTCATGCCCTTGAAATCGGCTGCTAAGAAGCTTTCTAGTGTTTCATGACCCAATGCAGTATCGGTAAGTTCTTTAGCTAAGGAAAGGTAAGATTCATTTTTTGCAACAAAATCAGTTTCACAGTTTATTGAAACTATTACTCCTGAAGTATTATCTTGATTCACTTTAGCAAGCACCGCTCCCTCGGATGAGTCTCGATCCGCCCTATTAGCAGCAACTTTTTGTCCTTTTTTACGAAGATTTTCTACAGCCTTTTCAAAGTCACCTTCTGCTTCGACAAGAGCTTTTTTGCAGTCCATCATTCCCGCTCCAGTAGCTTGGCGGAGTTTATTTACTTCAGATGCAGTAATTTTCACAGTTATATAATTTTAGTTAGTTATGCGTCTTTTTCTTTCTTTACTTCCTTATCAGAAGGAGCTTGTTTTGAGGAAGCTTTTTCATTTTGCTGATCGTTTTTAGAAGTTTCTTGTTTCTTTTCCTCAACAGTTTCGACTTTAGACTTGGCCTCATCTTCTTTTGCAGCAGCTTCCATTTTAGAAGCATCACTAGCCTCAGTGGCTTCTTTTTCGCTTTTACGCTCACTAAGGCCTTCAGCCACTGCAGATGTAACAAGATCTAATATCTTATCTATAGATTTAGAAGCATCATCGTTTGAAGGGATTACAAAATCAACATCCCTTGGATCTGAATTAGTGTCTACCATAGCAAAGATTGGAATCTTTAATTTTTGCGCTTCCTTAACAGCAATGTGTTCACGAGTAGTATCTACTATAAAAATTGCACCTGGTAAGCGTGTCATATCAGTTATTGAACCTAAATTCTTTTCAAGTTTAGCACGTTGACGGTCTACTTGAAGACGCTCTTTTTTGGAAAGTGTTTCAAAAGTTCCATCTTTTTTCATACGATCTATAGCAGCCATTTTCTTTACCGCTTTTCTAATAGTAATAAAGTTTGTTAACATTCCTCCTGGCCAACGCTCAGTTATATAAGGCATGTTTACAGCATTTGCTTTTTCAGCTACAATATCTTTGGCTTGTTTTTTAGTAGCTACAAATAGAATTTTCCTTCCAGAGGCGGCAATCTTTTTTAGAGCTGAGTTAGTCTCTTCGATTTTTGCAGCAGTCTTGTAAAGGTTGATAATATGGATTCCATTACGCTCCATATATATATAGGGAGCCATATTAGGGTTCCACTTTCGGGTTAAGTGTCCAAAGTGGACACCTGCATTAAGCAGGTCATTTACTTCTGGTTTTGCCATTTTGTTTTAGTTTACGTTCCTTTTGATTAGCAACAAGTATTTAAACATGTTTAGATGCTAAACTAATTTCCGCACTAGCGGTTTAAGCAACAGGTTTAATTAATAAATGAATGAACTTTGTTTTGTCGAAACAAAACGATACCAATTAACGTTTTGAGAATTGGAATTTTTTTCTTGCTTTCTTTTGGCCAAACTTTTTTCGCTCCACCATACGTGGATCTCTAGTTAACAATCCTTCAGGCTTCAATTCAGATCTAAACTCTTCATTAATTTTACATAAAGCTCTAGATATTCCTAAACGAACAGCTTCAGCTTGACCATTGGTTCCTCCACCTTTTACTGTAATATTTAAATCATAATTTCCTTCTGTGCTGGTTAACATGAAAGGTTGTTGGATTTTATATTGTAGAGTGGGTGTTGGAAAGTAATCTGTATAATTTTTTTTGTTTACCGTTATTGCTCCTTTCCCTTTACTAATAAATATTCGGGCAATTGAGGTTTTGCGACGGCCAATAGTGTGAACTGTGTCCATTATAAGTAATCGTTAATGTTAATCATTTTTGGGTTTTGAGCGTCTTGTTTGTGGTCAGCACCTCCAAAAACTCGTAAATTTCTGAAAAGCTCGGCACCTAATTTGTTTTTAGGTAACATTCCACGCACAGCATTTTCTACTAAACGTGTATCTTTTTTGTTGTGAAGTTGAAGAGCGTTTAAAGAACGTTGTCCTCCAGGATATCCTGTATGTCGGATGTATTCTTTTTGCTCCCATTTGTTTCCACTTAGAGTAACTGTAGAAGCGTTAATTACAATTACATTATCACCACAATCTACGTGGGGTGTATAATTAGTTTTATATTTACCACGTAAAAAATTTGCAATTGCTGTTGAAACTCTTCCTAAAGGAAGATTCTTTACATCTAATACGATCCATTCTTTATTAACAGTGCTCGCATTTGCAGATATAGTTTTGTAACTTAATGTATTCACAATTATTTATTTTAACCGTCTGAAATTGCTTCAACGGGCTGCAAATGTACAATTATAAATTACTTTTGAAAAATTTTTTCCTGAAATTTATTGGAGCCTTATTGACTAAGCTAAATTAGCTAGTGGGCTTCTAACCAATTCGCTCCAACACCTATGTCTACTAATAATGGGACATCGATTTTAAATGCATTTTCCATTTTGGTTTTGACCATTGTTTTTAGAGCTGTTAATTCTGTTTTTGGGACATCAAAAACTAATTCATCATGTACTTGAAGTAACATTTTTGACTTCCAGTTTTTATTTCGTAATTCTTTTTGAATAGAAATCATGGCTAATTTAATAATATCTGCAGCGCTTCCTTGAATAGGAGCGTTTACCGCATTACGTTCTGCCGCACCACGAACAATCGCATTTTGAGAATTAATATCTTTTAGATAGCGTCTTCTACCTAATACAGTCGAGACATAACCGTTGTCTCTGGCAAAATCTATTTGATCTTGAATGTAATTCCTCAGTTTAGGATATGTTGCATAATAAGTCTCTATCAATTCCTTAGATTCGGTCCTAGTTAAACTAGTTTGCTGACTCAAACCAAATGCAGAGACTCCATAAATTATACCAAAGTTTACCGTCTTAGCGTTACTGCGTTGTTCTTTTGTAACATTTTCCAGTGAAACCCCAAATACTTTAGCAGCAGTAGCTGAATGAATATCTTCATTATTTTGAAATGCATCTATCATACTTAAATCTTTGCTTAATGCTGCTATGATACGTAATTCAATTTGAGAATAATCTGCAGCAACAAGAACATGTTCTTTATCGCGTGGGATAAATGCTTTACGAACTTGTTGCCCACGAGGGGTTCTTATCGGAATATTTTGGAGGTTAGGATTATTACTGCTTAAACGGCCTGTAGAAGCAACAGCTTGATTATAAATTGTATGAACACGATTAGTTTTTAGATTGATTTCCTTTGGAAGAGCGTCTACATATGTGTTTTGAAGTTTCTTGAGTGACCTCCACTCTAATATGTTTGAAATTATAGGATGATCTTTAGCTAACGCAGAAAGAACCTCCTCAGCAGTAGAATACTGACCTGTTTTTGTTTTTTTTGGCTTTTCTACAAGATTTAATTTTTCAAATAAAATTGGACCTAATTGCTTAGGAGACCCCAAGTTAAAGGTTTCACCAGCATCTTCAAAAATAGTTTTTTCCAAGATCTCGATATCACTTGACAGTCCTTTAGAAAGTTCTTTTAAAAATGCGGTATCTAGATTAATTCCTTCACACTCCATTTCTGAAAGTACTTCTACTAGGGGAAGTTCGACCTGCTTATATAATGACAAGGTATTTGCAGCTTCCATTTCTTTTTCAAAATACTGCTTCAGTTGAAGGGTAATATCAGCATCTTCAACTGCATATTCAGTTTGTTGATCTAAAGCTATGTCTTTCAAGCTTATTTGATTTTTACCTTTCTTGCCAATAAGATCAGTTATGGGTTGAGGATTATAATTTAAATATGTCTCAGCTAAAACATCTATATTGTGACGCATATCAGGATTTACTAAATAATGCGCAACCATTGTATCAAAGAAGGGTGATTGAACTTGAATATTATAATTTCTCAATATTTTTAAGTCATACTTTAAATTATGACCAATTTTTTCTATTTCAGGATGTTCAAAAAAGGGTTTAAAGTATTGTAAAATTTGAATCATCTGTTTTCTGTCATTTGGTAAGGCCAAGTAATAGCCTTTACCAGGACTCCAACAAAATGAAATTCCTAATAGATCAGCCTCCAAAGCATCTGCAGAGGTCGACTCTATATGAAAACAAATCTGTTTTTCACGTAACAGTTTTTTTAACAATAATTCACGTGCTTTTTTACTATTAACGGTTTGATACCAGTGTTCTTTTGTGGATAAATCTTTCCTGTTTAAGGAATCATTTTGGGTTGAACTTCCGCTTCCAGGAGAAGAAAATAAGTCGAACTGTTGACCCTCTTGAAGAACTTTTTGATTTGATGTATTTATTTTATCATCAGAAATTACAGGCTCTTCTTTTGAGGCAAAAATCTTGTTAAAGTTTTCAGCCATTCTCCGAAACTCTAATTCTTGAAAAAGTACACTGACTTTTGATTGATTGGGGTCTCTTAAGGCATACTTTTCAGCATCGAAAGTTACAGGTACATCCAAAAGAATTGTCGCCAACTCCTTGGATAAGATTCCTTGGTCTTTATTAGCATTAATTTTTTCACCTAGTTTTCCTTTGACCTCGTGTGCATTCTCTAATAAAGCCTCCATACTGCCATATGTTTTTAATAATTTTTTAGCAGTTTTATCTCCTACTCCAGGTAGTCCAGGTATATTATCAACGGCATCACCCATCATACCTAAGTAATCAATGACTTGTTCTGGACGCTCTACTTCAAACTTTTTTTGTACTTCTGGAACTCCCCAAATTTCTATTCCATTTCCCATGCGAGAGGGACGATACATAAAAATATTTTCAGAAACTAATTGAGCAAAGTCTTTATCGGGTGTGACCATGAAAACTTGATAACCTTCTTTTTCCGCTTGTTTAGATAGTGTTCCTATGATATCATCTGCTTCATAACCTTCTTTGACTACTACAGGAATGTGCATTGCATCTAAAATTTTTTGAATATAAGGTATTGCTAAACTAATGGCCTCTGGAGTTTCATCTCGATTAGATTTATATTCAGTGAAAAGATCAGTTCTGCTCTTAGATCCACCTTTATCAAAACATACAGCAAGATAGTCGGGGCGTTCTCTTTTAATAACATCTAGCAATGAATTTGTAAAACCCAAAATTGCAGAGGTGTTCATCCCCTTAGAATTAATTCTGGGATTTTTTATAAAAGCATAGTAGCCTCTAAAAATTAAGGCAAAGGCATCAAGTAAAAAAAGACGTTTTTGAGCACTCATAGATACATTTAGGTTAAAATTAAAAAACTAAAATTCTCCGTAACTCATCCCAACACTTTATTTAATAACAACTGAAGTTTTTTTGTTATTCCACTTACATCTAGTCCTATTTCTTGAAAAAGTTCATCAGTATCTCCGTGAGGAACAAAGATATCTGATACACCCTCTAAATGGATGGGAACTTGATACAATTTTTGTGAAGCAAACTCTAGCACAGCACTTCCAACTCCACCTTGTTTTACTCCTTCTTCAAATACAACAACTGTTTTAAATTTATTAAATACTTTGTGAAGTAATTCTTCATCCAAGGGCTTTGCAAAACACAAGTCAAAATGTGCAAAAGCTTCAGGATAATTAACATGGCTGAGAGCTTTTTCAATATTTTTTGATATAGTTCCTAGGGATAAAATAGCAATATGGCTTCCATTTTTTAAAAGGGTCCCTTTACCCCAAGGAATTTTTTTAAAATCAAAAGAGAGAGATTTTTTTTCGCTGTAGCCTCTAGGGTAGCGAATAGCTAATGGTAAATTAATCCCCAATTGAGCGGTATAAACGATGTTTTGAAGCTCTTGCGAATCTCTTGGTGCAACAATCTGAATATTAGGGATACATCTTAAAAATGAAATGTCAAAAAGGCCATGATGCGTGGGTCCATCGTGACCCACAATTCCTGCTCGATCAATACAGAAAATTATTGGTAGTTTTTGTATCGCTACATCATGAATGATTTGATCATAGGCACGCTGTAAAAAAGTAGAGTATATAACGCAAAATGGGAGCATACCTTGACTTGCCATTCCTGCAGCTAGAGTGACTGCGTGTTGTTCAGCAATACCTACATCTATACATTGTTTTGGCAGGGTTTCTAGCATCTTTACCAATCCACTCCCCGTTGGCATAGCGGGTGTGATTGCAACTATACTTTTATTTATTAATGCGAGCTTTAACAGAGTTTCTCCAAAAATGGTTTGAAATTTCAATTTTTTATTTCCTTTTGAAGGGTTTAATTTTCCTGTTAAAGGATCAAATTTACCGGGAGCATGATATATAATTTGTTTTTCTTCTGCCAAAGGGAGTCCTTTTCCTTTAGTAGTAACAACGTGAAGAATTCTAGGGCCTTTTTGTTTTTTTTGATTTTCTAAGGTTGACAATAGAATTTCAATATTATGACCATTTATAGGTCCTTGATAGGAAAGATTTAAAGATTGGAAAAAATTAAGTGTTGAAGGCGTTTCTTTTTTTACAGTATTAAAAAATTTTTTTAAAGCGCCTACACTGGGATCAATGCCCATACTATTATCATTTAATATTACTAGGACATTAGCTTGAGTTGTACCTAAATGATTTAAAGCTTCAAAAGCCATACCATTTGCAATTGAAGCATCTCCAACCACTGCAATATGCAATCTGTTTTGATCTTCTGTTTTAGCACTTAGCGCCATGCCTAGTGCTGCCGATATAGCGGTACCTGCATGTCCTGTTCCAAAAGTATCATAGGGGCTTTCATCTCGTTTCGGAAAACCACTAATTCCATTTCGCTGTCTTAACTTCTGAAAGGCCTTTCGTCTCCCAGTAATCATTTTATGTCCATAAGCTTGATGACCAACATCCCAAATTATCAAATCTTTAGGAGTATTAAAGCAATAATGTAACGCAATAGTGAGCTCAACAGTGCCAAGGCTTGAACCCAAATGTCCTTCACCTTTAGCTATGATATTTATGATTTCTTGGCGAAGTTCTACTGCAAAAACTTTAAGATCTTCTGGCAACAGTTTACGAAGATCTTCGGGTTTTTGAATATGCTTAAATTGGTCGGAAGCCATTATGTAAAGGTAATGCAAAACATTATGAGAAAAGAACGTATTAGAATGTGTATTTTTAGGCCATGAAATTAGATGACACTTATTTTATGAAGCTTGCCTTAAAAGAGGCTGAAAAGGCTGAAATTCAAGATGAAGTTCCAGTAGGGGCTATAGTTGTTGTTGATCAAAGGGTAATAGCTCGCGCTCATAACTTGACCGAGAAGCTAAATGATGTTACTGCCCATGCTGAGATGCAAGCTATTACTTCAGCAGCTAATTTCTTAAATGGAAAGTATCTTGTAGGATGCACCCTTTATGTTACCCTGGAGCCCTGCGTAATGTGTGCTGGCGCATTAATCTGGAGTCAGTTAGACCGGCTGGTATATGCTTGTAAAGATTCTAAACGAGGATTTCAACAGGCAGCTATAAAGCTTCACCCAAAGACAAAAATAACTAGTGGAGTAATGGAAGCTGATTCTAAGAAAATGCTTCAAGACTTTTTTCTGAAAAAAAGAAAATAAAAAAGCATCTTGTTGCCAAGATGCTTATATTCTAGTAATAATGTAATATTATAATAAAGTAATATTGGAAGCTTGCTTCCCTTTTTTACCTTCTTCTTCTACATACTCTACTTTAGCCCCTTCTCTTAGGGTCACGCCGTTTAGGGCTGAAATGTGAACGAATACATCTTCTCCAGACTCATCGTTTGTAATGAAACCAAATCCTTTAGCTTCGTTAAAAAATTTTACTGTACCAGTCATGTTATTATTTAATAAATTATTTTTGCAAATTTAGGGTTAATATTTGGGTCGGCATTCATTTTAATACATTTTTATTTTGAAAGCTATTGATTGTCAATTATTTTCAAAAGAATTTTCTAAGTGATAACTATTTTGAGATAAATTTATTTGTGGCTAACATCTTTAATTTTTTTAAGATTTTCTTCACTAAGAGTATAGTCTTGAAGGCGTTTATCTTTCCACCGGTAATATAGAAAAAGAGGCAAGTACAAAAAAGCTCCAGTAAGAACAGTGAAACCTATTATGCGTTCTCCAGTGACAAAATTTATGTAATTTTTAATATAAATACCACAGCCCAATGCAACTAGAATTAAGATAAATAAAAACCACAAAATTTTTTTCATTCTTTATTCTTTAGGAAGTGTTTTTAAAAAAAGCTCTTTAAGTTGAGTATCATTTATAAATGCAGGAGCATCTATCATCACGTCACGGCCACTATTGTTTTTTGGAAACGCTATAAAGTCTCTAATGGTTTCTTCCCCTCCTAAAATAGCTACTAATCTGTCTAAACCAAAAGCAATTCCTCCATGAGGGGGAGCACCGTAACTAAAAGCATTCATTAAGAAGCCAAACTGTGCTTTAGCCTCTTGTTTAGAAAAACCAAGTAATTCAAACATTTGAGATTGTAGTTTTTGATCGTGTATCCTAATGGATCCTCCTCCAATTTCATTTCCGTTCAATACCAAATCATAAGCATTCGCATTTACATTACCAGGGTCTGTCTTCAATAAATCTAAATGTTCAGGTTTAGGGGCAGTAAACGGGTGGTGCATGGCGTGAAAGCGATTAGTTTCCTTATCCCATTCTAAAAGTGGAAAGTCTGTAACCCAAATTGGTGCGAAGACTTTAGGATCTCTTAAACCCATGCGTTCTGCTAATTCCATTCGAAGTGCACTAAGTTGAGTGCGAGTAGTTTTGACTTCTCCTGAAAGAATTAATATTAAATCTCCAGTTATTGCCCCAGAGCGTTCAGCCCAAGTGGCTATTTGAGATTCAGTGAAAAACTTATCAACTGAAGATTTATATTTTCCATCATCATTACATTTTATCCAAACTAGTCCTTTAGCGCCAATTTGAGGACGTTTGACCCAATCGACCAGAGCATCGATTTCTTTTCTTGAATATGAAGCTGCACCTGGTACAGCAATTCCTACAACTAACTCTTGACTATCAAAGACATCAAATCCTTTACCTTGAGTCAAATCGTTAAGTTCTATAAATTTCATTCCAAATCGAATATCTGGTTTATCATTTCCATAAGTTTTCATTGCCTTTTCATAGGATATTCTTGGGAAGGATTCAATTTCAATACCTCTAATTTCTTTAATTAGATGACGCGTAAGTCCTTCAAATTGATTAAGAATATCTTCTTGCTCGACAAACGTCATCTCGCAATCAATCTGCGTAAATTCTGGCTGGCGATCAGCTCGTAAATCCTCGTCTCTAAAGCATTTTACAATTTGAAAATACTTATCCAAACCACCAATCATCAATAATTGTTTAAAAGTTTGAGGCGACTGAGGAAGAGCATAAAACTGACCCGAATTCATTCTTGAGGGTACCACGAAGTCACGCGCTCCCTCAGGAGTAGATTTTATCAAATAGGGAGTTTCTATGTCAATAAATCCTTCAGATGTTAAATAATTTCGAACTGTATTGGATACTTTAGATCGAAAGATCAATTTATCTTTTATAGGATTTCTACGAATATCCAAATAGCGATATTGCATTCTTAGTTCCTCCCCTCCGTCGGTAGTGTCTTCAAGGGTGAAAGGCGGTGTTTTTGACTTATTAAGTATATTGAGTTCGTTTACTAAAACTTCAACAGCTCCAGATTTTATATTGGAATTTTTAGATTCTCGTTCAATAACCACTCCTTTAATTTGTATTACAAATTCACGGCCAATATTTTGTACTTTTTCAAAAACATTTTTGGGACTGCGTTTCTCATCAAAAATTAATTGAGTAATTCCATAACGGTCTCTTAGATCAACCCAAATGATAAAACCTTTATTTCTACTTTTATGAACCCATCCTGATAAAGTAACATTTTGATTTATGTTTTCGAATCTCAGTGAGCCGCAGTCGTGTGATCTATACATAAGTTCTTTAATTATTGTAAAAATAAAAAATCCTGAAGCGCAAACCACAGGATTTAGTATTCTTTATAAAAACTTCTTAATCCAAATTTTAATAGAATATACGATTGAGAAGGTAGCTGGAACAATTACTAATGTTAAAAAGGTAGCAAAAGTTAACCCAAAGATGACTGTCCAGGCAAGGGGACCCCAAAAAATAACATTGTCACCACCAATATAAATCTTAGGATCCCATTCGGAGAATAGTGCAAAAAAGTCAATATTGAGTCCAATAGCTAATGGGATTAATCCCAAAACTGTGGTTATAGCTGTAAGTATTAC
This sequence comes from uncultured Flavobacteriaceae bacterium, assembly GCA_943842245.1. Lineage (GTDB taxonomy): Bacteria > Bacteroidota > Bacteroidia > Flavobacteriales > Flavobacteriaceae > MS024-2A. The sequence goes on along the minus strand of CALTAJ010000002.1, from coordinate 1,086,524 downwards.
TGGGCGAAGACGAGCGGTACCTCCTTCAATAATAGCGAGAGTTACTTCTTTTTTTTCTAAAAGAGAACCTTCAGGCAGTTCAAGTTCTAAACTTTTTCTATCTATTAACAATTGAGTATAGTCTAAAAGTACAACCCCGTTATTAACAACAATTCCTGCTAGAGCAATAATTCCCATCATAGTCATTAATATTACAAATGGCATTTGAAATGCAATCAATCCTAAAAAAACTCCTGTAAAACTTAAGAAAATAGAAAGTAAAATAATAAGTGGTTTGGAAATGGAATTAAATTGGAATACCAAGAGTAACAAAATTAAACCTAGTGCTGATAATAAAGCATTTGAAAGGAAATCCATGTTTTTTTCTTGTTCTTCAATTTCTCCAGAAAATTTGAACTGCACGTCTTTAGGTAGTTTATAACTAACCAATGCATTTTTAACCTGGTCAACTACAGCATTTGCGTTGAAATCAGCTAATACAGGAGAATAAAGAGTTACAACCCGATTAAGTTGTCGATGCTTGATAGCATTAAAACTGGTTGTATTTTTGCGTTCTATTAATGCTGTTACAGGGATTTCCTTAATCTGTCCATTTGAAGGATCTCTAAAAATGATATTTTGATTATATAATGCATTATTATCGTAGCGATTAGCTTTATTAAAACGGACATTTATTTCGTAATCGTCCCCATCTTTTTTATAAACTCCAGCTTTTGCTCCAAACAGAGAAGTTCTTAATAACTGTCCTACTTGAGATGTAGACACTCCGAGTTCCCCAGCTTTTTCACGATCGATATTCAGTTGAACACCTGGCTTGTTTTTGTTTACATCAATTTTTAGTTCTTCTACCCCTGGTATATTTACCCGATTAAGGTAGTCTTTCATTTTTTCGGCAGTTTGAATTAGTCCCAAGTAATTTTCACCAGTGATTTCTATTGTTATAGGATAACCAGCTGGAGGACCGTTAGCATCCTTTTCTACGGAGATAGCGACTCCAGGGAATTTTCCGTCTAATTGTTCTTGGATTTCCTTTCTTAAATCTTCACTAGATATTCCTCCTCGTAATTTGAATTCTCTCATAGTCAAGGTAATTTTTCCCTTGTGAGGAAGCTCGTTTGTATTGCCATTATCAATAAATGGATTTCCAGCTCCTTCTCCAACTTGGGCAACCCCAGACTCTACCAAAAAATTAAAGTTTCCTTGATTGTATTTTTGTCTAGAAATTACATCAAAGATTTCAGATTCTATTCGGCGGGTTGTAATGTTGGTTTTTTTAATAGATGTACCATCCGGGTATTCAATAAATACAAGGATTTGTTGAGGTTGATTTTCTGGGAAAAATTCTACACTTGGAGGGAAAATTCCCATCAAAGCAAATGAGGTAAAAAGCAAAAAAAATGTTCCTCCTAAAAATAGACCAGGCTTATATCCACTTAAAGCAAAGGCTAAAAACTTTTGATAATTATTTTCAAGACGAACTAAAAATGAATTTTGGAAAGCATGAGCCAAATTTTTGATAAATAGTTTATACATCCAAAATAGAAGAGGGGTTAAAACCATTAAATTTCCAAAAACACGAACACCAGGACTGCCAAATAACAAGACAATTCCGAGACCTCCCATTATTATTGTAAGTCTCCAAAGAGATTTGGTACTAATTTCACGATCTTTAATTTCCATAAATTGAGAGACAAGCATGGAGTTAAAAAAGACAGCAACGATAAGCGAAGAGCCTAAAACGACTGAAAGGGTTATCGGAAAGTAAATCATGAACTCTCCCATTAATCCTGGCCAAGCTCCAAGAGGTATAAAGGCAGCAATAGTGGTAGCTGTTGAAACAATAATTGGAAATGCTATTTCGCCAATTCCAGCTTTGGCTGCTGCAATTCGAGACATCCCTTCTTTTTCCATCAAACGGTATACATTTTCAACCACGACAATCCCGTTGTCTACCAACATCCCTAGCCCCATAACAAGTCCGAAAAGGACCATCGTATTCATGGTATAACCTAGTGCAGAAAGAATCATAAATGACATAAACATCGACATAGGTATTGCAAATCCTACGAATAAAGCATTGCGAAAACCTAAAAAGAACATCAATACAGTTACTACAAGTAAAATACCAAAAATTATACTGTTCACTAGTTCACTAACTTGGTTTAGGGTCAAATTGGATTGGTCATTAGAAATAGTGATTTCTAGATCAGAGGGTAGTCCAATTTCTTGACTTTGCTCGACAATTCTTCTAATATCTTGGGAAGCTAGGATAAGATTTTTACCACCTCTTTTTACAACGTCAAGTAAAACAGCTTTTTCGCCAAAAGAACGCGCAAAGGAAGTAGCTTCTTTTTCTTTAAAACTAATTTCAGCGAGATCACCTAAATAAACAGGACCTCCATCTGTTTTAACTACAAAATTTCTGAGTTGCTGAGGGTTTTCAATTTCCCCTGTCAAACGTATATTTCGTCTTTGACCGCCCATAACAATATTTCCACTTGAGATGGTTGAGTTTTCTTGTGAGATTGCACCCAAAATATCATTAAATGAAACCTTTGCAGCAGTCATTTTGTAAATATCAACGGCTACTTCTACTTCAAATATTTGTATTCCACGAATGTTGACCTCTTTGATTTGAGGTAATTGTTCGATACGATTCTCCAAACGTTCTGCATAAACTTTGAGTTGTTTAATAGGATAATTTCCAATTAAACTAATGTTCAAAATCGGTTGTAATTCTGAAAAATCCAACTCAAAGACGTTGGGTTCTACTTTGGCATTATTGAAGACTGGCCAATCTGGACCTGAAGTAACTCCATCTACCAACTCCTTCACCTTTTGCTTAGCGTCGTCAATTGTAATATTTTCATCTAATTCTATATCAATTACAGAAAAATCCTCTGAGGATGTTGAACGAATTTCAACCAAATTTGGAACCCCCTTTAGAGCCTCTTCTAAAGGGTCAGTAATTATTCGTTCAATATCTTCGGCAGTATTGCCTGGATATACAACACTTACAAAAACTTTAGTGTCATTAATTTCAGGGAAAGCTTCTCTTGGCATAGTGAAATATGAAGAAATTCCTAAAATGAAAAACAGGGTCATAATAACATATATGACTGTTTTGTGTTCAATAGCCCAGGAAGAGAATAAAAATTCTTTGATTTTGGGAGTATTTTTTTGTTCAATCATTATTCTAAAATTCTTTTAACTTTTTGATTGGTAACTAAAAGGCTCACTCCTTCTTCTACAACAAGTTCACCTGTGGTCAAACCGTCTATGATTTCTACCATTTCTTCTTTAGTTTTACCTAAGGTTACCATTCGTTGTTCAGTCGTAAAACCATTATCTTTTTCAGGCTTAGATAAAACAAAAACATAGGGCTGATTTTTAGCATCTTCTCTAACAACTCGAAGGGGAATCATGATGGCCTCAGGATTAAAGTAATCCATAATACTTAGACGTGCGTTGAGATTAGGCTTAATTAATCCTTTTGGATTTTCTAATCTTGCTTCTACACGAAATGTCCTGTTGCTTGGTGTAATAAAGTTACCTGTTTGGTGAATCTCTGTGTTTTGAATTTGATTTAATGCAGGAATACTCACTTTGGCTTTACTTCCTTTAGTTATGTTAGACAGATAGTTTTCTGGTACATCAGATTCTGCAAACATGGTGTTGAGGTTTACAATCCTTAATACAGGAGTTATACCAGGGATAAGATTACTGCCTAGCCGTGCTTGGATTTCATCAATAACACCATTAAATGGAGCATAAATTTTAGTTTTTGCCAGTTGTTGCTTAATTTGTGATACTTGTTTTTGGGCAGCTTTATATCTGGTTTTAGCTTCTAAATACATCATCTCAGAACCAATTTTTTGATCCCAGAGCCTTTGGGTTCTTTCAAAAGTAGTTTTTGCTAAGTTTAGTTGTAATATCATTTGATCAAGCTGATCCGTTATGCCAGCATCATCAATTAAAGCTAATAGATTGCCCTTTTTTACATTTTGACCTTCCACTACTTTCAATGTTATTAAACGGCCTGCAAATTCTGGATATATGAGAACATTTTGACGTGTCTTTATATTCGCTTGAATTTCGATTTGATGTTCAAATGATTGTGTTTCAGTAATAAAAGCAGTTATTAAAGTTCTCTTTTCAGAACTCCCTAATGCATCAATGGCACTATTTATTTTTTCTAATTCAAGTTTTAAGTCATTTATTTGTTGAGTATAATTAGCTTTTTGAATATTGAGATCTTCCAAGTTAATACCTTCAACTCCATTCGTATTTGAAGTATCTACCATTTCTTGAGAGCAGTTAATTAATAAGAAGCTTATTCCTAGTGTATAAATTATTTTTTTCATTGAGCAGTATTTAAAAGTGTTTCCAGATATAATTTTTTCTGTATAACATCTTGAATGGATCTTAGATAGTTGTTTTGGGCACTGTAAAGTTGTAATTGAGCTTCTCTAAGCTCGAATGAACTGGCAATCCCTTCAAAATATTTTGTTTGATTTTTTTGTTCAATTCTACCTGCCAAGGCTAAATTCTCTTTGTTGGTAAAGTAGTTTTCCACGGCTAATTGATATTCATTTTTTGCCGCTTGAACCTCAACAAAAACACGTTCTTGAGTTTCTGTTAAATCTGTTTCCGCTTGTGAGACGGTGATTTTTGCTTTTTGAGAAAGTGCACTTCGGCGTAGGGAACTGAAAACAGGTATTTTAAGATTAATTCCAAATAAAGCAGCTCCAAACCAATTTTGTCCTGATTGTGTGAATGAAAATGTTTCACTGTTTCCTGTATAATTACCATTCAAAAAAGCAGACAATCTTGGAAGTCCCTTAGAGCGTTCATACCTGTACAATAATGTTTCAGCTAACAAGTTATTTTTTGCAATTTTAACATCTATATTATTACTTAGATTCAGATCTTTTAAGACTTCTATTTTAAACAGACTTTCATTAGTTAATTTCTCTAAAGTATCCGATAAAAGCAATGGAGAATCAGTTGGAAAACCCATTAATAGTTTAAGCATTTTTAAAGTAATTTGCTCTAAGTTTTTAACATATCGTAATTGTATTTCTACGCTTGACAACGTCAGTCGAAGTTGTTCTACACTCTCTTCTTCTTCAAATCCATTTCTAAATAACTGAGTCAATTCTTTTAGATTTTTACTGAGGTTTTCTTTGTTTTTTTCTAAAAATTGAATATTCTCACCAGCCAATAAAACAGAAGAATAGGTGTTAACAATATTCTTTCTTATTTCGAGTAAGGTTTTTTCAAATATATTTTCAGAGATCAGTAAAAAAATCTTTGAGGCTTCCAAACCAACAATATAGGATCCATCAAAAATCAACTGCTCAACAGTGATTCCTGCGGCCATAGTTTGTGGAGTTCCAAATTGTACTTCGGCAAATTCACCTTCATTTCCTCCAAAAAATTGAGCAGGGATTAATGAAGTGGGTAATTCAATAAAATTTTGATAATTGGCGCTTGCACTAATTTGTGGAAGACCAATGGCAATAGTACTCCACTTATCTTTATAGGCTTTTTGGATTTCCATACTTGCCTTTTGGACATTTCTGTTGTTTTGTTCTCCATAGACTAGTGCTTCTTCTAAAGAAACTGTTTTCGGAAGTGTTTGGGCAAAAGTAAATTGCCATCCAAAAACCATGAAGAAAATGAAATTAAATTTCGAGGTCATATATCAAGTTCTTTTTTGTAGATATTTAATTTTTCTACACCTGCTTTTGTGCTAATTGCACGTAAGTGATATTCAGAAAAGTTTATTAGCAACTGATCAATTCTATATTCTTCTATAGGAAATAGTTCAACATCAGTAATTCCTCTAATCCCATTAAAAAAAATTCGAGTCACAAAATTAATATTAATTTCTGACCGGAATAGACCCATTTCTATTCCCTTTTTTAAACTCTCGGAAAACATTCCTTCAAGTGTATTAAATTCCATTTGTTGTAGCTTATTATATATACTGCTATAGTATTTCTGAAGCTGATAGATAGGTGAATTCTTCTCATTTGAGAGGTGCTTTAAAGCTTCCTTTTTAATTTGATACAGTCCTATTATAGGGTCTTTTGAATGTTTAGAAATATTAAGAATTTTTTCAAAAACAGTATTAAAATGTATAAATACACATGTCTCTACAAGAGTTTCTTTTTTTGGAAAATGAGCATAAATTGTTTTTTTGGAGACTCCCATCTTTATTGCAATGTCGTCTATTGTTATACTTTTGAAACCATACTGTATAAATAGAGGAACTGCTTCATTTATTATATTCTGTTTCATTTTTCTTGCTTTAATAATTATTCGATGTATTTATAAAAAACACATATAATTTTCTAATTATAATTTCTTGATAATTATTTTATTTCAACATCAATATTCAATGGGAGTGTTCTTGAGGAGTTACCCAAATTAAAAGAGTAGGTACCATTTTCTAAAACCCATTGAGACTCGTCTTCTGACCAATAACTCAATTCTGATTGAGGTATTTGCATTTTCAGTCTGGTTGATTCACCAGGATTTAATAAGGATGTTTTTATAAATGCTCTTAGTTCTTTAATTGGCCGATCAACATCAGAATCGGGCTTTGAAGAATAAACCTGAATCACCTCTTTACCAGGAGTAGTTCCAATATTAGAAACTTTTATCTCTATGTTAATAATATCTTTACTTCTTATTGCCTTTAAATCATTTAATTCAAATTTAGTATATGATAATCCATATCCAAAAGGATAGGATACGTCTAATTTGTCTTTGTCAAAATGTCGGTAACCAACATAGACTCCCTCTTCATAAAGAGTATAGTCCTTATTTTTAATTTTTTTATCCTCAGATTTTTCTTTTTTCTGAATACCGTAAATAATGTCGTTTATACCCATTTGTTCACCTCCCATTGGGAAATTCAATGAAGATTTATGATCATATATATCGTTAGGGAAAGTCATTGGTAATTTTCCACTTGGATTTATTTTTCCTGTAATAATATCGGCCACTGAATTCCCAGCTTCCTGTCCGCCTTGCCATGCTAATAAGATAGCATCAGGTAAATTCTTCCATGATTTAGTTTCAATGACGCCACCGATATTTAAAACGACTATTACTTTCTTTCCTTTTGAGTGATAAATTTTACATGTATTTTCGATCATTGTTATTTCACTTTTAGAAAGCAGAAAATCATCCTTAACTTTTCTGTCAGCTGTTTCTCCACTATTTCTTCCAATAGTTATAATTGCAATATCTGCCGTTTCACTTGTTTTGTTAATTAATTCAGGGGAATAATTAATATCTAATGGTTTAGGGGGGTTTACCATTCTCATTAAAAAATCAAATGGCCCAAGATCTTCTTCTTCTTCTTCTTCTTTCTTTTGTGTGGTTTTTAAATTTTGTTTAAGATATTCTTCAAATGCCACTTTATTTAGTTTATAGCCATTATTTTTCAGGGCTTCATCTAATGACACAGAATAAGCTTCATCAACGTCTCCAGACCCAGTCCCACCAGTAATAAATTCATAGGATGCCGATCCAATAAGGGCAATATTATTTATGTTATTTATAGGAAGGGTGTTATTATTTTTAAGCAAAATTATTCCTTCAGATCCAGCCTTTCTAGCCACTAAAGCATGCTTTTTTAACTTAGGGTTATTATCAAAATTATAGTTTTGCATCTTTTTAGACTTTAAGACAAGCTCTAAAATCCGTTTCACCGAAGTGTCAATATCTAATATGGGTAAGCTACCGTCTATAGCAGATTCTTTAAGATCATCCCAGTCATTCTTTGTACCTGGCTCAATTAAATCATTACCTGCTTTTATTATGTTAGTGCTGTTTCTTCCTCCATACCAGTCTGTCATTACTAGTCCTTCAAAGCTCCATTCTTTTCTTAAAACATTGGTAAGAAGCCTTTTGTTTTCCGCTGCATAAGTGCCATTTATTTTATTATAAGAAGTCATTATTGCCCATGGCTGTGATTCTTTTACAATAATCTCAAAACTTTTCAAATAAAGTTCACGAAGAGCCCTTTCAGAAACAATAGCATCATTCCAATTTCTTGAAGTTTCTTGGTTGTTTACAGCAAAATGTTTCGGTGAGGTGCCAATTCCATTGGATTCAATCCCGTTAATCATAGCTGAACCTATATGGCCAGTTAAAAAAGGGTCTTCGGAATAATATTCAAAATTTCTTCCACAAAGTGGATGTCTATGAAGATTGACTCCGGGACCTAATACAACATCAATGCCATAGCTTTTAGCTTCACTTCCAATAGAGACCCCAACATTTTTAACTAATTCAGTATTCCAAGTCGATGCTAATAATGTTCCAATTGGAAATGCAGTACTATAATATCTTTTGTCTTCATCATCTCTTTTTGACATTATTCTAAGTCCAGCAGGGCCATCAGATAAATATATTTCAGGTAAGCCCAACCTTGGTGTAGACACAATGGTTCCGACAGCTCCTGGAATACCATCTGAATATGCTCCAATAGCAGAACCCATTCCAGATCCTTTTAATAGATGAATTTTCTCATCTAAAGTCATTTTACTTAGAATATCCTCTGCACGATCTTGGATTGAATTTCTTTGATCTTCATAGGGATCTAACTTTCCATTTCCATTTCTGTCTAAAAATGTATAGCCATTAATTTCGATCTCTTTATGTAAAATGTTTGTGTTGCGACTTTCAAAAGAAAGTAGATTAGAGTTTAGGTACCATCCGACTAATATTCCACAACAAGTTATTATGATTAAGAAACCAACTAAAATTTTTAACAATAATTTTATTTTTCTATTCATAGAAAACCGTTCTTTGTGATTGTAAAAATAACAAAAGAAACTTTAAATACAAAAAAAGTTTCCAAAGTTTCTTTTATGACTCTTAGTTATAAAATCCTACTTTTGTAAAAAAATGTATGACTTCGCTTACAGATTATAAGCAATTTTTTGAAATAGCTTTAGAAAATAGTTGTTCAACATCGCCTCCTGCGGCACTATATCAACCTATTTATTACTTACTAAATCTTGGAGGAAAACGCCTTCGTCCAATCCTTACACTTATGGCAGCAGATATTTTTGGCAATAATCATCGAAAGGCTATTGATGCTGCCTTAGCAGTTGAGATTTTTCACAATTTCACCTTAATGCATGATGATATTATGGATTCTGCACCATTAAGAAGAGGATCAGCCACAGTACATAATAAATGGAATACTAATACAGCAATACTTTCTGGTGACGCAATGATGATTCTAGCTTATCAGGCATTAGAAAGCTATAAGGATCCTCTTTTCAGGAAATTAAATAGTTTATTTAGTAAAACAGCAATAGAAGTTTGTAAGGGTCAACAATATGATTTAGATTTTGAGACTCAACTAGAGGTCACTCAAGGTGATTATTTGGAAATGGTACGATTAAAGACAGCTGTTCTTATTGGTTGTTCGTTAAAAATGGGAGCTTTGATTGGAGGAGCCAATCAAGCTGATTCAAAAAATTTATATGATTTTGGAGTCCTGTTAGGAATTGCCTTTCAGATTCAAGATGATTATCTAGACGCATATGCAAATTCAGAATCTTTTGGAAAACAACTGTCAGGTGATATAATTGAAAATAAAAAAACAATACTTTATCATCAAGCAATGGAAAATGGGTCTTCTAAAGAAAAAACAACCCTAAGGAATTGGTTTTCGACTGAAGTAAAAGAAAAGAATGTATCAAAAAAAATCAATGCTGTAAAATCGCTTTTTGATAAGACAGGTGCTTCAGATGCCAGCAAAGCATTAGTCATTAAATATACTCAGGCTGCTTTCGAAAAATTAGACATACTAGATATATCTGACAATAATAAAATTATTTTTAAAACTTTTGGCACCAATTTAATGGAAAGAAAATTTTAAAATATTCTCTTAAAAAGTGCCTTTAAGAACCATATTTTTTGAGTTAAAGAAAAGGAAGCCATAATTTTGAGTTCTTCAATAAAATTAGTTTTCTCATCTAAAAACCTAAATATTTTTACTGGTGGATTTTTCTTAAACATTCTAGTAAAAAGTCTACTTCCATGAGCATTATATCGATTCAGAACGTCTAAAAATAGTAAATCGTAAAAGCGAAAACGACTTTTTATTGTAAAAGTGTTTAAACCCGCATCCGTTTTTAAAAAAGGGATCAAACGCTCTATGTTTCGTCTGGTATTCATAAATGTATAACCTGTACTTGCTTTTGTCCAGCCCCCGGCAGTTCCAATATGAAGTAAACTTCTATAATTTAATTTTTCAAAAGGAAAGCAGGTCATTGGAATATTACCCTGTTCTTTTTCTTCTATTTCGAATTCTGTAATTCCTTTTGAATCTAAATAAGCTTTTATTCCAGTCTCATAATCATCGAAGTGAAGAAGGTTTTCAGAAAAAAGAGTGTATTCTACCAAGGCATTGTGTCTATCAATAGGCAAAACATAAATAAAACGTGTTTCTTGAACTTGTGGAATATTAAAATCCATAAAAAAAACTTTTCTCGAATCAAAAGAGGGTTTTTTGGTTTTGATAAACCACCCAACAAAATGCTGTTGTAATACAGGATATTTTTTTTGGTTTATCATTGGTTTTGGATCGAAAAGACTATTAAATACTTTTTTAGATTGATATTTTTCCTCTGAAGTAATAACTTCTGTCATTATGTTTTTCGAATCAATATTCTTCACTTCCGCATTTAAAAAAATAGTGTTTTTTAGTTTGCTATATTTATTTCTGATACTTTGATAAAAAGCAGCAGAACGAAGCATTTTGTATTGATATGGATTCAAATCAAAATCTGAATCAAAATCTTCAGAGCAAAAATTGGCTTTACTCCATTTTTTTGATAAAATAGAGTCAAATGATCCATTTGGAGATTCCCAATAGCTCCAAGTGCGATCATTAACATTTTTGATTTCTTTTTCTATTATTAAAATAGATTTCTCATTAAAAAAGGAATCTTCCCTTATTGCCTTTAATAATAACAAGCCCGAAGCTCCTGCTCCACAAATAATAAAATCGAAATAATTTTGTTTCATAGTCGAGCTGTAAAAGTAACTAAAAGTCGCTTAGATGTTCAAAAACTCATATAAACTGTTTACTTTTGCAAAAAATATTTTAGTTGGACACCATACTTGAATTTTTCAGAAAGACAGACCCGGTTCTTGGAGCTTTTTATGCGACTCTATTTACCTGGGGACTCACTGCCCTTGGAGCATCGTTAGTTTTTTTTGTCAAAGAGATGAATCGAGCTCTTCTGGATGGGCTTTTGGGATTTACGGGAGGAGTTATGGTAGCTGCGAGTTTTTGGAGTTTATTAGCTCCTGGCATTGAGATGAGTCCTGGCGAAGGTTTCATTAAAGTAATTCCTGCATCTATAGGCTTTGGTTTGGGAGCTCTTTTTATCTTTAGTTTGGATAAAGTTTTACCTCATATTCATATTAATTTCAAGGAATCAGAGGGTATAAAAACCCCTTGGCATAAAACAACTTTGTTGGTTTTGGCAATTACATTGCATAACATACCAGAAGGATTGGCTGTAGGAGTTTTATTTGGAGGAGTTGCTGCAGGGATTCCTGAAGCTTCTATCGCAGGAGCAGTCGCATTGGCTATTGGAATCGGAATTCAAAATTTTCCAGAAGGAATTGCAGTATCAATGCCAATGAGAAGACAAGGAGTCTCGCGATTTAAAAGTTTTTGGTATGGTCAACTTTCTGCAATTGTTGAGCCAATTGCTGCTGTGATTGGAGCATTAGCAGTAACCTTTTTTACCCCTATACTTCCCTATGCTCTTGCATTTGCTGCTGGAGCTATGATTTTCGTAGTTGTAGAAGAAGTTATTCCTGAAACCCAACAAGATCGTTATACAGACATTGCCACCTTAGGTTTCATTGGAGGCTTTATAGTAATGATGAGCTTAGATGTTGCCTTAGGTTAATTTTAAGAGAATGATTGCCACCCTTGTGCAGATATTTCTATTTGGTGTCCTAGTCCAGTGATCAATTGACATCCAGCCTTATTATCACAGGCATGACCAATTACAGTCAGTAAGGGATGATTTTTGATTTTATCAAAGTCTTTTTGATCAATTGTGAAAAGTAATTCGTAATCTTCTCCACCATTAAGAGCAGCTGTAGTAGAGTTTAATTTAAATTCTTGACAGATTAGACTTATCTCTGGATCAATTGGTATTTTTTCTTCAAAAAGATGAAAACCAACTTTAGATGCCTTTGAAAGATGAAGAATTTCAGAGGATAAACCATCACTCACGTCAATCATAGAGGTCGGTACAATATTGAGTTCATCCAGTAATTCAATAACGTCTTTCCTTGCTTCTGGCTTGAGTTGTCGCTCAATACTGTAGGCATAATTACTTAAGTCGGGTTGTGTATTTGGATTTACTTTAAAAACAGCTTTTTCTCGTTCAAGGACTTGAAGTCCTGCATAAGCGCCTCCAAGATCTCCACTTACGACAAGCAAATCATTTTCTTTAGCTCCATCTCGCTTTACAATTTTCTTTTCAGAAGCACAACCCAAAACTGACACGGAAAGGATTAATCCTTTTGTACTACTCGAAGTATCACCCCCGATGAGATCAACTTTATAGTTCTTGCAAGCTAAATTAATTCCTTGATAAAGTTCTTCCACAGCCTCTAAAGTAAAACGATTGGAAACTGCTATAGAGACCGTTATTTGCTGTGGAATAGAATTCATAGCATAGATATCTGAAATATTAACCATAACTGCTTTATATCCTAAATGCTTAAGAGGCATATAACTTAAGTCAAAATGAACACCTTCAATTAAAAGATCCGTACTGATTAAGGTGGGTTTATTGCCGTGTTGTAATATCGCAGCATCATCACCAATACCCATGTGGCTTGATTTGTTTTCAAGACCAAATTTTTTTGTTAAATGATCAATAAGGGCAAATTCACCAAGATCACTTAAGGATGTTTTTGAAGAGTTTTTATTTTCTAACATATTACAAAAGTAAGCATAGATTAGAAATGTCAAACCATGCTAATCTTTATTAAATTGTTTAATTTTAAACACATGAAAAAAAGTTTTCTAATTATATCTGTTCTTGTTTTTGCATGTGCTAAAGAGCTTCCTGAACTTCCTCAAATTATTGATGATATTCCACTAGAACCAAACCCTATTCAATCAGTTTTAGATTTATCAGGGACTCCTTGTGACAATGGTATGGCTGGAATCTATCCCTGCTTAGGTTATGATTTATTTGCAAAAATTTCTTTGGAAACTTTTGGGAGTGAAGCCGCAAATGATAATTGGGGCTGGGTGGATCTTGAATCTGGAAAGGAGTATGTGCTTTGTGGTCTTGATGATGGAACAGCTTTTATCGATATAAGTGATCCTAAAAACCCAATTTTTTTGGGAAAACTTCCCACTGCAACAACAGTTAGTCCCTGGCGTGACATCAAAGTTTATGAAAATCATGCATTTATTGTGAGTGAAGCACCTGAGCATGGCTTACAAGTATTTGATTTAACTAGATTAAGATTGCTTGACGAGTTTCAAATCTTAACCTCAGATGCTAGTTTGACTGCTTTTGGAAATGCTCATAATATATGGATCAATCAGGAAAGTGGTTATGCTTATGTTTTTGGCTCTAAATTATATCAAGGAGGACCTGTTTTTATAGATATTAGTAATCCTAAAAATCCGACAATTGTAGGAGGTTATGCTGATGACTCATATACTCATGACGCTCAAATTGTCATTTACGATGGTCCAGATACTCAATATGAAGGACGAGAACTTCTTTTTGGGAGTAATAGTGATGGAGGAAAAAATAATCAAATAATTATTATAGATGTAACTGATAAGTCAAATCCAATTAGTATTAATTCTATCACCTATACTAACGGGGGATATTCCCATCAAGGATTCTTATCGGAAGATCATCAATATTTTTTTCTTGGAGATGAGTTAGATGAGCTCCAATATGGAGCTCCTACTCAAACACGTATTTTTGACTTAACTAGTCTTTCCAATCCCACCCTTCATGTAAATTATTTTGGAGGAGTAAACGCAATAGACCATAATGGTTATGTTAAAGGGAATAAATTTTATCTTGCGAGTTATACCGCTGGACTTAGAGTGTTGGATATTAGTCAGGTTCAAAATAAAAGTGTTATAGAAATTGGTTTCTTTGATACGTATCCTTCTAATAATAATCCAAAGTTTAATGGGGCTTGGAGTATTTATCCCTTTTTCGAGAGTGGGGTTATAGCGATTAACGATATAGATTCAGGCTTATTTTTAGTTAAAGCTTCAGATGAATAACTGCCAAAATCTTTTTTTACTTTTCATTTTTCTCAGCTGTACTCCCGTAACTGAGACGAACTGGCCCTTCTTGCCATCAGTTTCAAATACCTGGAAATCTATTCAAACCTTTGGAGGCAGCAAAGAAGATGTTGCAAATGCAGTAATTATTACTAATGATGGCGGTTTTGCTATAGTTGGAAATACACAGAGCAATGACGGAGATTTTTCAAATAAAGTTCGCACTGGAAGTGATATTTTTTTAATGAAATTTAATGATGAAGCAAAACTTCAATGGATAAAGACCTATGGGGGGGCAGGTGATGACAGAGGACATGGCCTTGTCGAGCTATCTGACAAAGGTTTTGCTCTAATTGGATATAGTAAAAGTAGTGACGGAGACGCATCTATCAATAAAGGACAGCACGATAACTGGGTTCTTAGGACAGATTCAAAAGGTAATCTTCTTTGGGAGAAAAGTTTTGGATTTTTGGGACATGATCACGCATACAATATTATAGCAACCTCTGATGGTGGTTTATTTTTCAATGGCTTTTTAGATGTTACTGCGTCTAATGGACTAGGTCAGAATAAAAAAGAGGCACATTTTTCTGCTCGCCACGGAGTTGGAGAGTTTTGGGTTCATAAAATAGATTTAGAAGGGAATATAGAGTGGCGTAGATATTTCGGAGGAACAAGAAATGATCGCTCTTATGATGCCATTCAAAGTAAGGATGATGCTTATGTTATTGTTGGAGCTTCAGAAAGCCAAGATGTCGATATAAGAAATCCTCGTGGGAGCTACGATGTTTGGGTAATAAAAATCGATTCTAGTGGTAATTTGCTTTGGGAACGGTCCATTGGAGGTTCTGAATATGATAAAGGGAATGCTATTATTGAAACAAATGCTGGGGAATATTTAGTTTTAGGATACACCTTCAGCAGTGATGGCGATATTTTAAGTAATGCAGGATCTTCCGATATCCTACTTGCAAGACTTTCACCCTCTGGTAGTTTTCAGGGATTGAAAACTTTAGGCGGTTCAGGATTTGATTCTGCAAAAGCATTAATTGAGCGCCCAGATGGAACTTTAGTTTTTGTAGGACAAAGAAATAGCTCAAACATTAGTGTAGGTGAACAGACCATTAATAATGATGTTAGCCTATATTTTACTTTACCCAACGGCAGCTTGATTCAAAATACTAATCTTAGTGGTTCAGGCTTAGATCAAGCTAACGATTTAGTGTTGACTCAAAAAGGGGAAGTTATTGTAGTTGGAAGTAGTGAAAGCAGCTCAGGAAACTTTAAAGATTCTAAAGGTGAAAAAGATATTTTCATTGCTTTTTGGCATTAAAATCAACAATTGACTTATAGCTTAAATCGATTACAATTCGATCAAAATCAACAGAAATAACCTATATTTGTTGATCATTTAGGTTAATTTTTAAAAAATGATTAAAGTTGCAGAAACAGCTAAAAAGAAAGTCTCTATCCTGATGAGGGAGGAAGGCTTTGATCCTTTCAACGATTATGTTCGAGTGGGAGTAAAAAGTGGAGGCTGCTCGGGACTTTCCTATGATCTAAAATTCGATCATGAGTTTCAAGATGAAGATAAACTTTTCGAGGATAATCAGGTAAAAATATTAGTTGATAAAAAAAGCTTGCTCTACCTAGTGGGGACAACTCTTGAATATTCAGGGGGTCTTAATGGAAAAGGCTTTGTTTTTAATAATCCTAACGCACAGCGAACTTGTGGATGTGGTGAAAGCTTCTCTCTATAAAAATTGAAAATGGCATATACTGAAGAAGAATTAAAAAAGGAATTAGAAACCAAAGAGTACGAATATGGATTCTATACTGACATTGAATCAGATACTTTTCCTGTTGGACTTAATGAGGAAATAATTCGTAAAATTTCAGATAAAAAAGGTGAACCTGAATGGATGACTGATTGGCGATTGAAAGCATATTATAATTGGAAGGAGATGACTGAGCCTGAGTGGGCAAATGTTCATTATAAAAAACCTGATTTACAATCAATTTCTTATTACTCAGCTCCGAAAAAAAAACCTAAATACGAAAACTTAGATCAAGTTGATCCAGAATTGTTGGAAACCTTCAATAAGTTGGGAATTTCTATCGAAGAGCAGAAAAAACTTTCTGGAGTAGCAGTCGACATCGTTGTAGATTCAGTATCTGTAGCAACAACTTTTAGAGAAACTCTAGCAGAAAAAGGTATAATTTTCTGCTCAATTTCTGAAGCTATAAAAGACCATCCTGAATTAGTTAAAAAATATATCGGTACTGTTATTCCCCCTAAGGATAATTATTACGCAGCGCTAAATAGTGCTGTTTTTACAGATGGCTCTTTTTGCTATATCCCGAAAGGGGTAAGATGTCCAATGGAATTATCAACCTATTTTAGAATTAATCAAGCTGGTACAGGCCAGTTTGAAAGAACATTAGTCATCGCAGACGAGTCAAGCTATGTTAGCTATTTAGAAGGATGTACAGCCCCCTCAAGAGACGAAAATCAATTACACGCAGCTGTGGTTGAACTTATCGCAATGGATGATGCAGAGATTAAATATTCTACTGTTCAAAACTGGTATCCAGGAGATAAAGAAGGAAAAGGTGGGGTTTATAATTTTGTAACTAAAAGAGGGCTTTGTAATACTCGTTCTAAAATTTCATGGACTCAAGTAGAAACTGGGTCTGCTGTGACTTGGAAATATCCCTCATGTATCTTGAAAGGCGACTACTCCATCGGAGAATTTTACTCCATAGCAGTTACTAACAATTTCCAACAAGCTGACACCGGAACTAAAATGATCCATTTAGGAAATAATACTCGAAGTACTATTATCTCTAAGGGAATCTCAGCAGGGAATTCACAAAATAGCTATCGTGGTTTAGTCAAAGTTGGTTCAAGAACAAAAAATGCTCGAAACTTTTCACAATGTGATTCACTATTAATGGGAAATGATTGTGGTGCCCATACTTTTCCTTATATAGAGGCTAAAAGTAACACAGCTCATATTGAACACGAGGCTACAACGAGTAAAATAGGGGAAGATCAAATTTTTTATTGCAATCAAAGAGGAATTGATACTGAAAAGGCTATTGCTTTAATTGTAAATGGTTTCAGTAAAGAAGTATTAAACAAGCTTCCCATGGAATTTGCTGTAGAAGCACAAAAATTGTTAGAAATTTCCCTTGAAGGATCAGTGGGATAAAAAAAGCAACTAATGTTAACGATTGAAAATTTACATGCCCAAGTAGAAGGGAAAACGATTTTAAAAGGTATTGACCTTGATGTAAAAGCTGGAGAAGTTCACGCCATCATGGGGCCTAATGGCTCCGGTAAAAGTACTTTAGCCTCTGTTGTAGCTGGAAATGAAGATTATAAAGTTATCAAGGGGAAGATTCTTTTAAAAGGTAATGACTTGGCCGATTTAGACGCAGAGTCTAGAGCTCATTTAGGCATTTTTCTCTCTTTTCAATATCCAGTTGAAATACCGGGAGTATCTGTAACAAACTTTATTAAGACAGCAATTAATGCTAATAGAAAAGCTCAAGGCCTTAAAGATATGCCAGCGAGCGAGTTACTAAAAAAAATACGCGAGAAGGCAAAACTTTTGGATATAGATTCTAAATTCTTATCTCGTTCTTTGAATGAAGGATTTTCTGGAGGTGAGAAAAAGAGAAACGAAATTTTCCAAATGGCGATGCTTGAGCCTGCTTTTGCAATTTTAGACGAAACAGACTCAGGACTTGATATAGATGCTTTAAAAATAGTTGCAAACGGCGTAAATAAGTTAAAAGGAAAAGACAATGCAGTAGTAGTAATTACTCATTACCAGCGATTGTTAGATTATATAGTTCCTGACTTTGTACACGTATTATTTGATGGAAAAATTGTTAAATCTGGAACTAAAGAATTAGCTCATGAGTTAGAAGCTAAGGGCTACGACTGGATAAAAGAATTAGCATAAATGGAATTTAAAGAGAAATTAATATCCTCATATTTAGCATTTGAAGAAGATTTAGATCTTACAGATAGTGTACATGATACTCGTGCTCACGCTCTTAAGATTTTTGAAGAAAAAGGATTCCCATCAAAAAAAGATGAGTTATGGAAATATACCTCACTAGACGCATTGATTCATAAAGACTATTCGCTTTTTCCAAAGTCAGAGGCTTCCATTGAACTTAAGGATGTTAAAAAATACTTCCTTTATGATACAGACACCTACAAAGTTATTTTTATCGATGGTGTTTACAATCCTTTTTTATCTAATACAACCCACGACGGCTTAGATGTTTGTTTGATGTCTGCTGCATTATCCAAACCCAAGTATAGAGACATAATCAACTCATACTTTAATAAAATTGCTCCATTTGACGAAAGTTTAACTGCATTAAATACATCTTATGCTAAAGAGGGTGCATTTATTTATATACCTAAAAAAACTGTTGCTGAAAAGCCTATTGAGATTATTCATTTTTCTTCTGGGGAACAGGATTCACTTTGGCTTCAACCTCGTAATTTGATTGTCATTGATAAAAATTCACAGGTACAAATCATTGAACGTCACCAAAGTTTAAAGCAGCATTCTGTTGTAACCAATAGTGTTACAGAAATTTATGTTCATGAAGAAGCTTTTGTTGATTATTATAAATTACAAAATGATTTAACGACAGCTTCATTAATTGACAATACCTACATCCAGCAAGAAAAAAACAGTCATGCAAGTGTGCACACTTTTTCTTTGGGTGGAAAATTAATTCGAAATAATCTAAGATATTTTCATAAAGGTGAACACATACTTTCTACCCTAAAAGGGGTAACCATTTTAGAAGGAAAACAACATGTTGATCACTCTACTATGGTACACCATTCTCAGCCTAATTGTGAAAGTCATCAGGATTATAAAGGAATTTTTTCTGAACGTTCTGAAGGAGTATTCAATGGACAAATCTTAGTGGATAAAATTGCACAAAAAACCAATGCTTTTCAACAAAATAATAATGTGCTTTTAGACGATAAGGCTACAGTAAATAGTAAGCCACAACTTGAGATTTTTGCCGATGATGTAAAATGTTCTCATGGATGTACTATAGGCCAAATGAATGAAGAAGCACTATTTTATCTGCGCTCAAGAGGCATCCCTAAAAAAGAAGCCAAAGCATTAATGACTTATGCTTTCGCAAATAATGTTCTTGAAAGTGTTCAGTTACCTTCCTTGAAAAAGAGAATCAATGGTCAGATTGCGAGAAAACTGGGGGTAAATCTTGGATTTGAGCTGTAATGATAGACGTAAATAAAATCCGTGCAGACTTTCCTATACTTTCCAGGAAAGTAAATGGTCAAGACCTTGTGTATTTTGATAATGCGGCCACCTCACAAACCCCCAATCAAGTCATTGAAGTGATTGTTGACTATTATAGCAGATTGAATTCAAATATTCACAGGGGAGTTCACAAACTGAGTCAGGAAGCTACAGATGCTTATGAAACAGCTCGTATTAAAATTCAAAAACATTTTAATGCAGCCGAGCCCTACGAGATCATTCTTACTGCAGGAACAACTGAGAGTATTAATCTAATTGCCTCGGGCTATACCAAATTTTTGAATCCAAAAGATGAATTGATGATCTCTGCCATGGAGCATCACTCCAATATTGTTCCTTGGCAAATGCTTTGTGAAAAAACTGGCGCTCATCTCAAGGTGATTCCAATGAAATTGGATGGTACATTAAATATGGAAGCTTTTGATAAGTTATTAAATTCAAAAACAAAATTAGTTTTTGTTAACCATGTTTCTAACGCCTTAGGTACAGTAAACCCAATTAAGGAAATCATAAATAAAGCCCATGGATATGAAGCACTTGTTTTGATTGACGGAGCACAAGCTTGTCCACATATCAAACCTGATCTTCAAGCCTTAGATGTTGATTTTTATGTGACTTCAGCACATAAACTTTGCGGCCCTACAGGAGTAGGGATGCTCTATGGTAAAGCAGAATTATTAAAAGAACTACCTCCTTATCAAGGGGGAGGAGAAATGATTGCTACCGTTACTTTTGAAAAAACAACTTATGCAGATCTTCCCCATAAATTTGAAGCAGGAACCCCAAATATATCAGGTGGAATAGCCTTTGGTGCAGCTTTGGACTACATGAATTCTATTGGGTTTGACACTATAGCAAAATATGAAAATGAGCTGTTAACTTATTGTACCGATGCTCTCAAAAAGATTGACGGAATCAAAATTTATGGAGAGGCTCCTGATAAAACTGCAGTTATTTCTTTTAATGTTGGAGAAATTCATCCTTACGATTTAGGAAGTATATTAGATCAATTAGGAATCGCTGTTAGAACTGGGCATCATTGTGCTCAACCTGTTATGGATTTTTTTGAGATTCCCGGCACTGTTAGAGCCTCCTTTTCTTTTTACAATACCTTTGAGGAAATTGATCGTTTTATTGCAGGAATCCAAAAGGCTCTATTAATGTTACGATAATTTAATAATTTTATGTAAATGAATTCGATTGAAGCTATACAAGATGAAATTGTAGAAGAGTTTTCACTCTTTGAAGATTGGATGCAGCGTTATGAATATATGATTGAATTGGGGAAATCCCTTCCCTTGATCGATCAAGCGTATAAAACAGAGAATTACATTATAAAAGGTTGTCAGAGTAAAGTATGGGTTCATGCTACTTTAGAAAACGAACAGTTAAAGCTTACGGCGGATAGTGATGCCATTATAACCAAAGGAATTATTGCAATATTAATTAGAGTCTATTCAAATCAGAGTCCAAAAGCAATTTTGAATGCTAATACTGACTTTATAGACAAGATTGGACTCAAAGAGCATTTATCACCCACCCGTGCTAATGGATTAGTTTCAATGATAAAACAAATCAAAATGTACGCAGTGGCTTTTCAAACTCAATTGAACTAAACCATATGTCAGAATCGATGGATACAGCAAACCTTGGAGAAAAAATTGTTAATGTTTTAAAAACTATTTTTGATCCCGAAATTCCCGTAGATATTTATGAGCTAGGATTAATATATGATGTTTTCGTTAATGAGGATTCAGATGTTAAAATCTTAATGACTTTAACAACTCCTAACTGCCCGGTAGCAGAATCTCTTCCAATGGAAGTAGAGGAAAAAGTTAAATCTTTAGATGAAGTAAAAACAGCTGAGGTAGAGATCACCTTTGATCCTCCATGGACTCAAGACTTGATGAGTGAAGAAGCAAAGCTTGAACTAGGAATGCTTTAATCATGTCAGACGCTATTATTAATAAAGTATCAAGGAGTCAATTAATTTCAATAGATCTAGAAGATTTCAAGACAGAAGGACCTCGGATTTTTATTGATGTATCTCAATGGTTAGAGGATGGATTTTTACTTAGAGAAAAGCCCTTTAGAGCCATATTAAAAAATCATGACTGGGCAAAATACAAAAAACATCACATCGCTCTGGATTGTGCTGCTGATGTTGTTTTACCAGCGTGGGCTACTTTATTAATAACGACTTATTTGACACCTTATGCAGCTACTATTAATTTAGGTAGTCTAATGGATTTAGAAAAAAAGCTTTTTTCAAACACAATTTCTTCACTTGATCTAAATATATTTAAAAATAAGCCCTTGATGATTAAAGGTTGTTCGGATCCTTCTATCCCTGAAGCTGCTTATATTCAACTAGTACAACGATTACAAACTGTAGCTAGAAGTTTGTTTTATGGGGAAGCTTGTTCTTCCGTACCTTTATGGAAGGCAAATAAAAAAGAGTGAATTTAGCTCAAAAGAAAATTTTAATATTTAGTTATTATTGGCCTCCAGCAGGTGGATCAGGAGTACAGCGTTGGATGTATTTTGCTAAATACTTGAAGCAGCTTGGTTATGAGCCCGTTATTATTACTGTAGATGAAACAAAAGCTTCCTACCCAGTAACCGATTCTAGTTTAATTAAAGAAACTAATGAAATTCGAGTAATTAAAACTTCAACTCGAGAACCTTTACGCTGGTATTCAATTTTGATTTCTGGAGATACAAAAAAAGGCATCCCTCAAGGGGAAGTTAAAACAAGCAATTTGTTCGAAAAGCTTTTAGCTTTTATTCGAGGAAATTATTTTATCCCTGATGCTAGAAAAGGTTGGATCCCTTTTGCTGTAAAAGAAGCAAAGAAAATTTTAAAAGCAGAAAGGATTGAGAAGTTAATTACTACTGGGCCGCCACATTCGACCCACTTGGTAGGACTTAAGCTGAAAAAACAATTTGATCTTTACTGGTGGGCTGACTTCAGAGATCCCTGGACTGATATTTTCTATAATACTTCTTTTTTTCGTTCAGCAAAAACAATTTCTAAAGATCAAGCCTTGGAAAAAGAAGTCTTGCAAAAAGCAGATGGTGTAATCACCACTTTAGCTGGAAAGTTTCATGAGCAATTAAAAGATAAAGCTCCAAAACAAAACTTTTCAGTGATCCCCAACGGCTATGATTCTGATTTGATGAAAAATATAAAAGTTAAAGCAAAAAAAGGAGATTTTCATATTGTTTACACTGGACTTTTAACCCAAAATCAAGACTATGAAATGCTTTTAAAAGTTATTGATAAGTATTCTAAAACCTTAAAGATTCATTTTTCCTTAGCGGGAAATATTCATATTGATATTATTAAAAAAATCAATGATGTGTTACCCAACGCAATAGTAGAATATTTAGGGTACATAACTCACTATAATGCTATTGCCTTGATGAAAAGTGCAGATTTATTACTCAATTTTGTATTTAAGGGAGCAGAGCATCAAATGATATCTGGAAAATTATTAGAATATATAGCAACAGAAGTTCCTATTCTTTCTATAGGAAATCCAAAATCCGAAGCAGGACTTTTTTTAAATAAGGGGAGTCATTCTTGGATGGTTGAGAAAGACAATAAATCAAAAATGGAATTGATTTTAAAGACACTATTTGATAAAAAAGTTAAAAACAAGTTTCCCAAATTGAGTCAATGGAGTAGGTTATCTTTAACTAAAAAATTGAGTAAGATTATTTTTTCAGAACAATAGATTTTATTTCAAAATCTGTAAAATTTTTTTTTCTTTAGGTAACTCCAACTTAATTTAGGGATAAATTTACTGACGTCCTCACCTTTTTGTATTCTCTTGCGTATTTCAGAAGATGAGATTTCAATTTGAGGAGCATTACTTCTCTTAATTTTTGGATGTTCTTGTAAGTTTTTAGGTATGGCTTCATTATTTCTTCTTGGATAAACGTAAAGTTCATAATCCGATAGTATATTACTATAATCTTTCCATTTATCAAAAGAGCTTAAATTATCTTCTCCCAGTATCAAAACAAAGTTGTCTTTTGGATAATAAGCTTTAATTTTTTTTAGAGTTTGAATTGTATAATTTGGTGTTGGAAGATCAAATTCAATGGAACTTACTTGGAGTTTAGGATTTGATTTTATTGCAAGTGATACTAACTCCAATCGGTTTTTATTTGAAAGTATTTTGGAATTCTGCTTGAATGGATTTTGGGGAGTAATTACAAACATAACAGAGTCCAAATCTGTACTATTAACATAATATTCGGCCAAATGAATGTGTCCTTTGTGAATAGGATCAAATGTGCCAAAAAACAAACCTATTTTTTGCATAAAATAAAGGTAGGGTTTTGCTTAGGAACTCAAGAATTTTTTAACTAAACGCACAACTTCTCCTTTGGCTTTTTCTAAATCGTCATTAATTAAAATTATATCAAAATCTTTAGAAAACTTAAACTCAGAAGCAGATTTATCTAGACGTTGTTGAATTTTATCTTCACTCTCTGTAGCTCTGTCCCGAAGTCTTTTCTCTAATACTTTAAGTGAAGGAGATTTTACAAAGACAGCAAAAGTTTCTTCAGGATATTGAGCTTTTATATTAAGCCCCCCTTTAACATCGATATCAAAAAGTACGTGCTTTCCATCTCCCCACAGTCGATTAAATTCTGATTTTAAAGTTCCATAAAAAGTACCTTTATAAACCTCCTCATATTCGATAAAAGCATCTTCATTTATTTTTTCACGAAAAACATCTTCACTTAAAAAGTAATAATCTTTACCATTTTCTTCTTTTCCTCTTGGTTTTCTTGAAGTTGCAGAGATAGAAAATCCAAGTGGAATATCTTGATTTAGAAGGTGATTTACTAACGTAGTTTTGCCACTGCCTGAGGGGGCTGAAAAGACAATAAGTTTTCCATTTTTCAAATTAAAGTACGTTTAATAATTGCTCCTTAATTTTTTCTAATTCATCTTTCATTTGAACTACAATTTTTTGAAGTTCTGTATGATTTGCCTTTGAGCCAATCGTATTAATTTCTCTTCCAATTTCTTGAGAAATAAAACCTAATTTTTTCCCATTTGGGAAATCATTTTCCATAACTTCTCTAAAATAGTTAAGATGGTTTTTTAAACGGACTTTTTCTTCTGTAATATCAAATTTTTCTAGGTAAAAGATTAATTCTTGTTCAAAACGGTTAGTATCCACTTCTTGTTTAAGATCTTCAAGGGCTGAACGCAGTTTTTCTTCAATTTTTGTGTTGCGTTCGGGATCAATTTTAACCGCTGACTGCAAGTGGGATTCGATCAAGTCTATGCGTAAACTAATATCTTTACCTAGTTCAGCACCTTCATTTTTTCGATAGCCTTCTAAATCTTTTATAACTTCATTTAAAATTTCATAAAGGACTTTCTTTTCATCTTCTCCAAGTACATCTTTTTCAGATGAAAGTGTCTCGGGTAAACGTAATGCTATTGCCATTCGTTCACTTTCTGATGAGGCTCCAAAACCTTCAAGTTGTTTCATATAGGCTTTAACTGCAGCTATATTGATTTTGGAAGGGGCTGTTTTCCGATTGAATTCTACATAAATATTAACATCAATTTTGCCTCGATACATTTTCAACGTCAATTCTTTTCTAATCTCAGGACCCAGTTCACTCAGATAAGAGGGTGAGCGAAGATTTATATCGATATTTTTACTATTTAAAGAACGAACTTCAATACTGATGTGCTTGTCTTCATATTGAGTTTCTTTTTTCCCGAAACCCGTCATGGACATAATCATATAGTTTTTTTAAATTTTTCGGATTTTTATATTTCGAAACGAGACTTTATTTCCATGATCTTGAAGACCTATCTTTCCAGTCCGGAATTTAGCAAATTTTTCAAAGTGACAGTCATCATTAAATTTTGAATTAGCGACCATTGCATCCCACTTTTCTCCTCTTAGAGGGAATTCTACAATTTTAGTTCCATTCAACTCTACACTACCCTCGTTTTTGCTGTAATCAATTGTAAGTAATATGTGGTTCCATTGTCCAGCAGGTTTACAAACATCCATAGAAGGTTGAACAAGGTCATAAAGTGATCCAGCCTGATGAAAATTTGGTTTAACCTTTGCGTCAGGATGTCCTTCATTATCTATAACTTGAATTTCAGGCCCAGTGGAATAAGGTCTATTATTTCCAGCACCCTCTTGAACTCCCCAAAATATTCCACTATTACCTCCTTCTGATATATTCCACTCAATGGAAAGTTGAAAACTTTTAAACATTTTATCAGTAACAATGTCATGACCATAGTCTCCATTTGGGCGCAAACTTGGATCAAAAGTTAGCACCCCCTTTTTTAGCTGTCCAGATAGGCTTTATACCTCTCAGGTTATAGCGATGCCATCCGTTTAAGCTTTTTCCATCAAAGAGTGATTCCCATTCTTTGTCATTTTCTCTATTATTTTTAGAAAATGTTTCGTAATTAGAAGGTGAACTGCTTGTAAAAAGAGCTACAGTAAATATTCCTAATATTAATTTTTTCATTTTTTCTATGTTTTAGAGTTTTAAGATGTTTTTTAAAAATTGTTCATCAATATCACCACCAGCAAAATCATCAAAGGTCTTTTGAGTGGCTTCTATAATATGATTTTTTATAAAGGGTGCTCCTTCTCTAGCTCCTTGTTCAGGACTTTTGATACAGCACTCCCATTCCATAACCGCCCATACGTCACATCCGTATTCAGTTAGTTTTGTAAAGATGGTCTTAAAATCTATTTGTCCATCTCCAGGGGATCGATAACGCCCTGCACGATCAATCCAGTCTCCATATCCTCCAAAAGCACCTTTTTTCCCATTAGGTTTAAATTCAGAATCTTTGACATGAAAAGATTTTATAAACTCATGGTAATGATCTATATATTCTATATAGTCTAGTTGTTGGAGGACGAAATGACTAGGATCATATAGAATATTGACTCGTTTATGGTTATCAGTAGCTTCTAAAAACCTCTCAAAAGTAACCCCATCGTGAAGGTCTTCTCCTGGATGAATTTCATAACATACATCCACACCATTTTCATCATATACATCTAAAATTGGTTTCCAACGTTTTGCTAGTTCTGAAAACCCAAGTTCAACTAGTCCTTCTGGACGTTGAGGCCAAGGGTGCCATGTATGCCAGAGTAATGCCCCAGAAAAAGTAGCATGGGTTTTAAGGCCTAATCGGTTACTTGCTTTAGCCGCTTTCTTCATAGTTTCTATAGCCCATGCTGTTCTTGCCTTAGGGTTGTTTTTAACAGCGTCAGGAGCAAAATTATCAAACATTAAGTCATAGGCGGGATGAACAGCTACTAATTGCCCTTGCAAGTGAGTTGAGAGTTCTGTGATTTCTAATCCGTAAGAATTGATTTTACCTTTGAGTTCATCGCAATAGGTTTGACTTTCCGAAGCCTTATCTAAATCTATTAGAAAGGTTTCCCAGGTGGGAATTTGAATTCCTTTATATCCAAGATCAGCAGCCCATTTACACATTCCATCAAGACTATTGAAAGGGGATTTACTATCTACAAATTGAGCAAGGAAGATCCCAGGTCCTTTAACTGTCTTCATTGCTTGTCCAGGCTTAGCCATATATTTCCTTTTTTATGTGATTCAACAACTTTTTCAATAAATAGCATGCCTCTTACCCCATCATTCATTGTAGGGTATTCACCTTCAAAAGCAGCTTCATCTCTTAAGGCTTTTGCTACTCCTTTATAAATATTACCCATCGCATCAAAAATTCCTTCTGGATGACCTCCAGGAAGTTTCGTTCCGTCTGCAGCTATATCTGAAACGTAAGCATGTCCAGGTTTAATTATTCTTTTAGGCTGATCATCTGTCATGTGATAGAGGATATTTGGATTTTCTTGCTCCCATTTATAAGCCCCCTTTTTTCCGTAAACGGCAACAGTTAAGCCATTTTCTTCGCCTGTTGCAATTTGACTTGCACGAATAACCCCTTTTACAGTTTCTGAAAAACGAATCAAAACCGTTCCATCAAGATCTAAGCTATTATTTTCATAGAGCATATTTAAATCTGAAAGTAAAGATTCAACCTCCATACCTGTTAGGTATTCAGTCATTTGGAAAGCATGGGTCCCAATGTCTCCCATACAAGAGCTAATTCCTGCTTTCTTTGGGTCTAAACGCCATACTGTTTTCCGAATCTCAGGATCATGAATTACAGGATTAATCCAACCTTGGTAATATTGTACGTCAATTTTTTGTATTTCACCTAATTCCCCAGCAGCAATCATATGTTTCATGTGACGCACCATAGGATAACCAGTATATGTATAAGTTACTGCAAAAATGGCATTATTTTTCTTTTGCAATGCCTCTAATTCTTTAGCCTCTTCATAAGAAGTAGTTAATGGCTTTTCACATATAACATGAAAACCATTTTCCAATAGTTTTTTTGCCATAGGGAAATGCAAGAAATTTGGAGTTAGGACAGAAACCACCTCAATACGATCTTCTAAAGACTTTTTGATTTCTTCTTTAATAAAAGTATCAAAGTCTATGTAAACACGATCTGTATTTACTCCAATGTGTTTTGCAAATTTTATATTTTCTTTAAAATCAGGATTAAATACTCCTCCTGTTATTTCGTATCGGTCGAACATGTGTGATGCTACGCGGTGTAAAACTCCTATCAAAGAGTCACCACCACCACCTAAAATACCAAGCCTTATTTTACTCATAGTGATTTTATTTTAATGGTTTCATTCTTAAAAAAGATTAAAAATAAAATTAATACAACAAAAGAAAAAATAGCTGGTTGAATCCAAATTTCTTTCCATAAATGTCCCAAATCAGTTATATATTGATCCGTCAGCCATCCAGCAAACCGAAAACCAATAAGCATTCCAACACCGTATGTGGCCAGGGTAATTAAACCTTGTGCAGTACTTTTATATGTTTCACCCGCCTTGAAGTCTGTATAAATTTGTCCAGAGACAAAAAAGAAATCGTAACACACACCGTGAAGTATAATTCCAAAAATCAACATCCATGTTTGGGCACCTGTATCTCCAAAAGCAAATAAAAGATAACGAATTCCCCATGCTAAAATTCCCAATATGAGAGCATTTTTTATACCATATCGTTTTATAAAAAGTGGAAGTAGAAGTAGAAAAAGTACCTCAGATATCTGACCTAATATCATTTTTGAAGCTGCAGCCTTCATCCCAATCTCATTTAAAAATTGATTGGCATGTTGATAATAGAACGCCAAAGGAACACATATTAAAATTGAGGCAAAAAAGAAAAATAAAAAGCCACGATCTTTTAGCATAGCTAACGCGTCTAAACCCAAGATTTCCCTGATAGAAATCTTTTTATCTGAACCAATTTTAGGCGGGGTATTAGGGAGGAAAAAACTGTAGACCCCTAATATAGCAGAAGCAGATGAAGCCATATAAAAAGTATATTTTAAAGTCTGGGCTCCTTCCCATGCTAAATAACCAATAGTAAAACCTGCTAAAATCCAACCTACACTTCCCAAAACTCGAATAGAAGCAAATTGTTTAGTGGGATCTTCCATTTGGTGAAATGCTACTGAATTAGCTAACGCTAGCGTAGGCATATACAAAAGCATATAAATAAGGATATAGGGATAGAAACCACTAAAACTTTCAGAATTACTTACTGTAAAAAGAAGAGCAGCCCCAATTAAATGGAGTATTCCTAGAATTTTTTGAGCGGAAAAATAACGATCAGCAATTAAACCTATAATAAAGGGGGCAATAATTGCTCCTATGGATTGAGTTTCGTAAGCCATCGCGAGTTGTCCTCCGCTAGCCCCAAATTCTTGAGAAAGAAAGGTGCCCATAGTTACAAACCAGGCACCCCAAATAAAGAATTCCAAGAAAAAATAAAAAAGATAATTGGAAACGGACTTTTAATTCCATCCTTAAAGCATTTTAGCAGCTTTCTCCAATAATTTTTTAGTCGCAATTACTACCATCTTTTTCAGAAAGTATTTCTCCTTCGTATTCTACACCAATAAATCCATTATATCCTGCCTTTTTTACAATTGAAATTAATTTGTAGTAATCCAATATAGTTTCATTTCCATTTGCATCAAATTCATAAGACTTTGCACTAAGTCCAAAAGCCTTTGGCAACATTTCTGAAACCCCTAAATAAGGATCGTATGGATTGTTACATTTATTATCTTTTAAAGACCCCCAATCTTCACTCATACAAAAATTACCAAAATCAGGGAGTGTACCGCAATTGCTGTAACTAACACTATTTATTACCTTCATCAGAAGACTTGCATTAGATGATTTTCCACCATGATTTTCCACAACAACATTAATATTAAGAGGTTTGGCGAAGGCAGAAAGAGCATTTAAACTCTCAATAGAATTATTTATCCAAGGTTCTATCTCATTTTCGCCATTAAGATTTATTCTAACAGCGGAACATCCCATTTTATTAGCAGCAGATATCCATTTTTTATGATTTTCGATGGCGCTCAAACGTTCTTTTTCATTTGAGCTAGAAAGATCCCCCTCGCTGTCAATCATTATGAGGACATTTTTCATATTAAATTGAGCGGCAAGGATGTTATTTTGTTCAATAAATTTTGATATAGCAAGATCTTTGTCATTGCTTTCCATTACATCAGGGTAGAGAGCGTTTACATACTCCAAACCTTTAAATCCCAAATCATTTGCTCGTTCAGCAAACTCATAAGGGGAGACTCCCCCTTCTCGGAAGGTTCTATGGAATGACCATTGTGCTAAGGATAGCTCAAAAAATAAAGGTGCTGAAGTAGCTGTTTTTTTGGTTTCGTTTTTACATGAAGTAAAATTCAAAAAAAGTGTTAACATTATACTGCAAACAAAGATAGGGGTGTAAAAATTTCGTTCGTTCATAGGTTGTTATTGATTAAAGTTTTCAATATAGTAAATCTAAATTTAGTCAAATATTTAAATGAAAGAAGAATATGTATATATTTGATAATCTTCTCTAATTAAGAAAAATTAATTTTAAATGAAAACAAGTTATGACGCAATAGTTGTAGGCACAGGAATAAGTGGTGGCTGGGCTGCAAAAGAATTGTGCGAAAAAGGATTAAAAACTCTGGTTTTAGAGCGAGGTAGAATGGTAAAGCATATTGAAGACTATCCAACAGCAAATAATGACCCGTGGGATTATAGGACAGGAGATGTTATAACAAATGAGACTAGAAAAATTCAAGGAAAACAAAGTAGAACAGGTTATACAACTACAGAATCAAGCAAACATTTTTTTGTAAATGATTTAGAACATCCTTATAATGAAATAAGCCGATTTGACTGGATGCGAGGCTATCATGTTGGAGGGAGATCTTTAACCTGGGGAAGACAATCTTATCGTCTAA
Source organism: uncultured Flavobacteriaceae bacterium (assembly GCA_943842245.1). Lineage (GTDB taxonomy): Bacteria > Bacteroidota > Bacteroidia > Flavobacteriales > Flavobacteriaceae > MS024-2A. Next base: position 1,055,449 of record CALTAJ010000002.1, on the reverse strand, counting down.
CTGATTTTGATTTTGAAGCAAATAAAAAAGATGGCATAGCTGTTGACTGGCCTATACGTTACAAAGAACTTGCACCTTGGTATGAATATGTTGAAGAATACATTGGAGTGAGCGGTAAAAACGTTGATCGTCCTGAGTTTCCGGATGGAAACTACTTAAAACCAATGGATCTTAATTGTGTTGAAGATCATCTACAGGAATCTATTAGCAAAAATTATAATGATAGATTATTGACAATTGGTAGAACGGCTATTATAACCGAAGGAACTAAGCCTGGGCTTGGAAGAGTTAGTTGCCAATATAGACAAAGATGCAGAAGAGGTTGTCCCTATGGAGCTTATTTTAGTAGTAATTCCTCTACACTTCCTGCTGCTGAAAAAACAGGAAATATGACTTTAAGACCTAATTCAATTGTACACGAAGTCATTTATGATGCTAATAAAAAAAGGGCAACTGGAGTGAGAGTGATTGATACGGAGACAAAAGAAGTTATTGAATTTAGCGCAAAAGTAATTTTCTTATGTGCTTCTACGGTTGCTTCTACATCAATTTTAATGCAATCCAAGTCTGATGTATTTCCAAATGGTATGGGTAATGCTTCCGATCAATTGGGTAGAAATATTATGGATCACCATCTAGGAGTAGGTGCTTCTGCTAAAACAGATGATTTCCAAGATAAATATTATTTTGGAAGAAGAAATAACGGAATCTATGTTCCTAGGTTTAGAAATATTGGCGGTAAAACCAATCGTAAAGATTTCTTGCGTGGGTATGGTTATCAAGGAGGAGGTTCACGAGGAGGATCCACTTCTGAAGCTTCTGAGGTAGTTTACGGGAGTAAATTTAAGGAAGAGATATTGAAGCCGGGAACATGGAAAGTACGATTAAGTGGTTTTGGAGAGATCCTTCCTTATCAAGATAATAGAATGACTCTAGATTTTAATAAGACAGATAAATGGGGTCTACCGACGGTCACTTTTAATGCTTCCATAAAGGAAAATGAACTAAATATGCGTAAAGACATGCAACAACAAGCAATTGAAATGTTAGAGAAAGCAGGTTTTAAAAATGTTAAAGGACATGATGGTGATTATGCATTAGGTCTAGGAATTCATGAAATGGGAACAGCTAGAATGGGACATGATGTAAAAACTTCTGTCTTAAATCGAAACAATCAGGTTCATGAAGTACCAAATGTTTATGTCACTGATGGATCAGCTATGACTTCTGCTGGAAATGTTAACCCCTCTTTAACCTACATGGCCCTTACTGCTCGTGCTGCTGATCATGCAGTTAAAGAACTAAAAAAGATGAATCTTTAATATCAATTTAAATGGATAGAAGAAAAGTATTAAAAAACATTGGAACTGGAATAGGTGCCTTTACATTTACCCCCTCACTTATAAGTCTTTTTCAGAGTTGTCAGCAAGACTCAACTCTTGATTTAAGGACCTTTTCAATTGATCAATATAGTTTTGTAACTAAATTAATGGATATAATAATTCCAAAAACAGAAACACCTGGAGCTATTGAATTAAATTTAAACAGATTTATTGATTCATATATTGATGAGGTTTGGCCTGAGGAAATTAAAAATATTTTCCTCCTAGGTTTAGATAAATGTTCACAAATCCATTTAAACTCAAATTCAAAAAATTTGGAGTTACTATTGGATAAATATTTGAAAGTAGACAAAAAAATCAAAGACAAGTATGATGACTTAATTTCTGATTATGAAGAACAAATTGAATTAGGAAATAAAGCTTCAATTGATCAAGATACTATAGGATATATTTTTATAAAAAAATTAAGAGATATAACCGTAATGTCTTTTAAAATTGATGAATATGTAGCTAAAAACTTGTTAGTCTATACTCCAATTCCTGGAGACTATAAAGGCTGTGTTAATCTTCAAGAAGTAACTGGTGGTAAGGCATGGGCCTTATAAATTTTTAAACAAGAGATCTTTATTTGACAATAAATTTTCCTTTCATTAATTGCCAATGGCCTGGAAATGTACAGATGAAAGTGTAGATACCTTTTTTGGGAGCTTCAAATGTAATTGTGTCAGTGTCTCCTCCGCCAAGTAATTTAGTGTAAGCGATAATTTCATCTCCTTCAGGAATATATTCAGTTTTCATTGCAGAAGCAGCCCTTTGAGCAAAATCACTTACATCAACATCAGCTTTTAGTAAAACAAAATTGTGTCCCATACCTCTTTTTCCAAATTTACCTGTGTGATTTAGAGTAAGAGTTATTGTTTTACCCCCTTCAACTAATAGCATATTTTGGTCAAACTTCATGGTATCGTTGGAGTTTAGTACTATTTCTGTACTAAGATTGTCATCTGATTTTTTTTCAGTAGTTGAGGTTTGTGACTTTTTCTCACTATTTTCACCACAGCTAGCAATTGATAAGGCTATAAACGAGAGAATAAATATTTTTTTCATAATTTTTTTTACAAAAATACTAAAAGAATAGTTCTATAAAAAACTGATTATGTGTTTTTAAAAGAATTTGAAATTTGCTGGAATGATTTTTGATTCAAATATATATTTACTATTTAAAAAATACGGTTGAAATTCGTTTGGCTTTCCTTCAAAAAATCTATCTAAATAATATTTTATGAATTTTAAGAAAATTATATTTTTAATCATTTTTCTTTTTACTAATATTTCTATTGCTCAACAAGACATAGTAATAGAGAGAAAGTATACTGTGGAAATAGAACGTTTGGTAAAAAATAAAAAAATAAAAGCTGCTTTTGCTAAAATCAAAGAGTTAGAGCCAAAGACTATGAAACGTCACATATCCCTAACTGAGATTCCATCTCCCCCTTTTAAAGAATCAAAACGTGCAGCTGCCTTTGCTAATCATTTTAAAGAGTTAGGAGTAGATTCATTATGGATTGATAGTGAAGGAAATGTTTTAGGTTTATTTAAAGGTAGTAAAGGGAATCGGACTATTGCATTAGATGCTCACTTAGATACTGTTTTTCCTGATGGTACAGATGTAAAAGTAAATATCAAAAACGATACTCTTTTCGCACCCGGTATTGGAGATGATACAAGAGGCTTATCTATGATATTAACTCTTATAGAAACTATGAAAACTACAGGAATTAAACCAAAAGGAAATATACTTTTTATTGGTTCTGTAGGAGAAGAAGGCTTAGGTGACCTTAGGGGAGTAAAACATCTTTTTAGAGATGGAGGACCAAAAATTGATAGTTGGATAGCCATAGATGGAGGATCCATTGGGCGCATATACAATAAAGCCTTGGGTTCTTATCGTTATCGAGTAACATTCAAAGGTCCTGGAGGGCATTCTTGGGGGTCATTCGGATTAGCTAATCCTCACCACGCTCTTGGGGAGGCTATAAGTAATTTTGTAATCAATGCAAATAAATTTACTTTAGAAGGACCGAAAACAAGTTATAACGTGGGAGTAATTTCTGGAGGGACTTCTATTAATTCTGTTCCATTTGAGTCTTCTATGCAAATTGATATTAGATCCGTTGAACCGTATCGTTTGGATGAAATGGAAATATTATTAAAATCAGCTATTCAAAAAGCTCTAGATAATCAAAATAAAATCAAAAGACAAGGTCCTAATTTAACCTTAGAACTTGAGAAAATAGGAAATCGTCCTTCAGGAGAATTATCAAGTTCTGTACCCTTAATACAAAGGACCATTTCAGCAGCAACTTATTTTGGAGAGAAACCTATTTTAATTAGAGGATCTACTAACTCAAACATTCCAATTTCAAAAGGTATACCATCAGTAACTATTGGGTGTGGGGGTAAAGGAGGCAAAGTGCATTCACTTGATGAATGGTGGATTAATGAAGAAGGTTATAAAGCTATCCAGATGGCCTTATTAATTGTGCTTTCTGAAACAGGATTTTAGTAATTAAGAAACTTTAGAATATGACTTTGTGTAAAATTAAACCCGATGCAGGTGCAATATAATCCATTGTTTTGCTACTGTTAATCAAAAGACTTCTAGAAATATAATCTAGATCAATTTCTCCTTTACCGAGCTTGATTAAAGCACCCATCATCAAACGAATTTGATGTCTTCCAAAACCTTTTCCATTGATTTTGAGTAAATAACTTTTTTTAGGAAAAAAATTAGCTTTATAGATATTATTTCCAATGATTTTGCAACAGCTTAACTCCCTTTCATAATTTCCTTCTTCTTTGGGCCTGTAACAATAGGTTCTAAAATTATGTTTTCCTTGAAATAATTTTGCACCTTGTTTCATGAGATTGATGTTTAAGGGTTCATTAATTGTTGTTATTAGTGGTGCGCAAAAGGGATGTGACTTCGATCCATATGCAAAAACGTAATGGTACTCTTTTTCTTTGACATCTTGAATGATATTAAAATAAGAGTTAACTTCTTGAATCGAAAGTGCTCGAATATCTTGTGGTAAATTTAAATTAAAATCTTCCAAAAAATTGTCAAGATTTTGAATAGGAGATTCTTCTATAAAAAGTTCTATCGCAGCTTCGCTGGCAGAAACCTTAGCATCCGTTCTGCCTGAACCAAGAGTTTTGAAGATTTTATTTTCTAAAATAAAATTTAAAGTCTTATCAATCATTAAATGAACGGTTTTTTGATTTGGTTGCTTTTGCCATCCATGGAAACGATAACCTAAAAACTGGATCTTGATTAAATAGTAAAAACGTTTTTTTGACATAGGTTTAATTATAAAACTAATCCTTTAGTTAAAAATTTTTAATTATGAGGAATTTTTCCCTTTTTTGAAACCAAATACACTCCTAAAAACACTAATAGACAAGCAAGAATTTTCACACCATCTAAGATGTCGTTACCTGTGATTACTGCGTAAAATATCGTGATTATAGGCTGAAGATAAGTAAATGCTCCTATTGTAGTTGCGGGAAGAGTTTTAAGAGCAAAAACATTAAACATATAGGTCAAAAAAGTAGTACCTACAATAACAAAACCAATTCGCCAAATAGCTTCAAAGGGTAATGCTTTCCAAGAGACTTCTATAAATTCAGTGATGGTGAATGGAAAGGTATAAATGACTCCGAGTAAAAACATCCATTTCATTAAAGTTACCGTACTGTATTTTTTAGTTAGTGGCTTAACCATTACTAGATAAGCTCCAAAACTTACTGCATTTATGAGCAACATCGTATTTCCTAGAGAAATATCAGGTGCATTTATTACCTTAGTAGAACTACCGTAAAGAATTAGTAAAAGAGCTCCTATAAAACCAAGAACTATTCCTAAAAACTTAAATCGAGTTAGTTTCTCCTTTAAGAAGAAGGCAGATAGAATAAGAATAATTATGGGAGTCAGAGTTACAATTACACCACTATTAATAGGGGTTGAAAGCTGAAGGCCTTTGAAAAACATTAGCATATTTATACACATGCCAAATAGGGCAGTAAAAGCGATTCTTAAAAAATCTTTTCGTTCTATTGTTTCTTTGGGTATGAAAAAACTAACTAACCAAAACAGAATACACGCACCTACAACTCGGAGCATAATAAATCCAAAAGGGCCAATGTAATGCGGCATAACTACTTTTGCTATAGTATGATTCATGCCATAGATAGCTGTTGCACCAAAGGCAGCAAGTAATGCTAAAGCTCTACTTTTCATCTAAAAAGGTTTTAGCAGCCAAAACTGTTTTAGCTGAATTTCCTACGAAAATGATTTTATCGTAAAGTAGAACGGGGCGCTTTAAAAATGTGTAATGTTCTAACAAAAGGGCTCGATAACCTTCTTCATTTAAATTTTGATTTTTTAAATTATTGTGCTTGAAAAGTTGAGCTCTTTTGTTTACTAAGTCTTCATAACTCCCGGTAATTTGATATAATTCTACTAATTGAGAGTTAGTAATAGGATTTTTCTTAATGTCAATTTGAGTAACAGAATTATCGATAGAAAGTTCTTTTGCAATTCTTTTGCAGGTGTCACAGTTGCTTAAATAATAAAAAATTCGCATAAGAGTATTTTAATATTGCAAATAAAAATCATTTTTATTGAACATCAGGGGTTTTATCTAAAATCAAATACCTTTACAACTGTAAAATTTTAATAGGATGAAAGATAAACTCCATTTTAATAGTGCAACCATTCATGGGGGTCAAGAGCCTGATAAAGCTTACGGTGCAGTAATGCCTCCAATTTATCAAACTTCTACATATGCACAATCTACTCCAGGGGGACATAAAGGATTCGAATATAGTCGAACTCATAATCCTACACGTCAAGCTCTAGAAAAATCATTAGCTAGTATAGAACAAGGGACTTTCGGATTTGCATTTGGATCTGGTCTTGCAGCAATGGATGCAGTTTTAAAATTATTAAAACCAGGAGATGAAATTATTTCTACAGATGATCTTTATGGAGGTTCTTACCGTATATTCACAAAAATATTTGAAGATTTTGGATTAAAATTTCACTTTGTTCCCATGCATAATACTAAGCTTATAGCTTCCAGTATTAATAAGAAAACAAAACTGATTTGGATTGAAACCCCAACAAATCCTATGATGAATATCATAGATATTCAAGCTGTGGTTAAACTGGTAAAAGGAAAAGGAATTTTAGTAGCTGTTGATAATACTTTCGCTTCATCATATATACAACAACCATTGACTATGGGTGCAGATATTGTAATGCATTCTGCTACTAAATATCTTGCTGGTCATTCGGATGTAGTTTTGGGAGCCTTGGTACTAAATAGCTCAAGCATTGCAGACAAAATTGGGTTTATCCAAAACGCAAGTGGAGCAATTTGCGGGCCAATGGATAGTTTTTTAACTCTAAGGGGAATTAAAACTTTACACGTCCGCATGCAACGACATTGTGAAAATACAGCTGTCATCGCAAAATTTTTAAAGAATCATCCCAAAATCGAAAAGGTTTACTGGCCAGGTTTTAAGTCCCATCCAAATCATATAATAGCAAAAGGTCAGATGAAAGACTACGGAGGGATGCTTTCTTTTATTACTAAAGGTGCAGATTATAAAGCTGCTATAAAGATTGTTGAAAGATTAGAGCTTTTTACCCTTGCTGAATCATTAGGTGGTGTAGAAAGTTTAGCTGGACATCCTGCTAGTATGACTCATGCTTCTATTCCAAAAGAAATCAGAGAAAAGAGTGGAGTAGTGGATGCACTTATTCGCTTAAGTGTGGGTATTGAAGATGTTCGCGATTTGATTTCTGACTTAGAACAAGCTATAGGTTAATTTATTGTCTATGGATATTCCAGGGAATAAGAAAATTTATTTTGCATCTGATCAACACTTTGGAGCCCCAACCAAATCTCTGAGTAAGGAACGTGAAAGCTATTTTATTCAATGGCTTGATAATATTGAAAAAGATGCTGCAGTTTTATTTTTATTAGGAGATTTATTCGATTTTTGGTTTGAATACAAAACAGTTGTTCCCAAAGGATTTGTAAGGATTTTAGGCAAACTAGCTTCTATTGCTGATAGAGGAATTCCTATACATTATTTTGTTGGTAATCACGATTTATGGATGAAGGATTACTTTGAAACGGAATTAAATATATTAGTTTACCACAAGCCGAAAGAATTTATATTTAATTCAAAATCTTTTTTTATTGCACACGGAGATGGTCTTGGGCCTAATGATAATGGATTTAAACGAATGAAAAAACTCTTCTCAAATCCCTTAGCAAAGCGACTTTTTCAGGCATTACACCCAGATATAGGAATGCGTTTAGGAAATTATTTTTCTTTAAAAAATAAACTTATCTCTGGAGATAAAAACTCTGTCTTCTTAGGCGAAGAAAATGAATGGTTAGCAATATATGCCAAACGGAAGCTAGAAGAAAAGCACCGTGATTATTTTATATTTGGACACCGACACATTCCAATGCAAATCAATTTAAATAATAAGTCACAATACATCAATTTAGGAGATTGGATTTCACATTATACTTATGCAACTTATGATGGAATCTGTCTTGAAATCAAGAAATGGGTAATCAATTGATATGATTGAAGAAAAATCATTAAAACTTGAAAACGCAGTAACCGTTGGAATTATTAACGGTAGACAGAATGAAAATCAATCAAAAGAGTATATGGATGAATTGGAATTTTTGACATACACTGCTGGAGGTAAAGTTCTCAAACGATTTAATCAAAAGATTGATCCACCTAATCCTAAAACATTTATTGGCTCTGGAAAAATGATTGAGGTTATGGACTTTGTTAAAATTAATGATATTTCTTCTGTAATTTTTGACGATGAATTATCTCCAGCACAACAAGTTAATATTGAAAAGATTCTTAAAATAAAAGTTCTTGACCGTACAGGACTTATCTTGGATATTTTTGCTCAACGCGCTCAAACCAGCTATGCTCGAACTCAAGTTGAGTTAGCACAATACCAATATTTACTTCCCCGTTTAAAAGGGTTATGGACACATTTGGAACGACAAAAAGGAGGGATTGGAATGCGAGGACCTGGTGAAACTGAAATTGAAACCGACCGAAGGATTGTAAGAGATAAAATATCTTTACTTAAAAAGAAGTTAATTACTATAGATAAACAAATGGCAACGCAAAGGGGTAATCGAGGTGCCTTAGTTCGCGTAGCTTTGGTTGGTTATACCAATGTGGGAAAATCAACCTTAATGAACGTAATTGCTAAAAGTGAGGTTTTTGCAGAGAATAAACTTTTTGCAACTCTTGACACGACTGTAAGAAAAGTAGTGATCGGGAATCTACCCTTTTTATTGAGTGATACTGTAGGTTTTATTCGAAAATTACCTACGCAATTAGTAGAATCTTTTAAAAGTACTCTAGATGAGGTCCAAGAAGCAGATCTTTTGATTCATGTGGTCGATATTTCTCATCCAAATTTTGAAGAACACATAGAATCGGTCAATCAAATTCTTAAAGAAATAAAAAGTCTTGACAAACCCACTTATATGGTTTTTAATAAAATAGATGCTTATAAACCTAAATATTGGGATGAAGCAGAATTAGTTGAATTACGAGGAAAGAAACATTACAGTCTTGAAGAATGGGAACAAACCTGGATGAGTTCTATGAATGGTCAAGCACTTTTTATTTCTGCTAAGAATAAAAGAAACATAAAACAATTCCGAAATCGAGTATATAATGAAATTAGAAAGATTCATGTCACTCGTTTTCCCTACAATAATTTCTTATATCCTGAAATTTTAGAAGAAGAGTAGTATGTTGGTCAAATTACTTAATTCGATTGTTTACATAGGCATTAGCTTGACGCGTTGGAAGTATAACTAAATCTGCAATATTTACTTTTTCTGGGACTTGTGCCATATAGATTATGGCATCTGCTACTTCATCAGCACTTAATGCCTGCATACCCTTGTAAACTTTTTCTGATCTTTCTAAATCACCTTTAAAACGTACCTCTGAAAACTCAGTTTCTACCAATCCCGGGTGAATTGCCCCTACACGAATTCCAATTGGATTTAGATCAATTCTTAGACCTCTTGTAAAAAAATCAACTGCAGCTTTACTACTACAATATACGCTTCCATTAGGATAGACTTCCTTTGCTGCAATTGATCCCAGATTGATTATTTGTCCTTTTCTTAAATTAACCATTGATGGGAGCACTGCTTTGGTTACATACATCAAACCCTTTACATTGCCGTCAATCATTGCATCCCAGTCGTCTAAATCTGCTGATTGAACTGGATCCATTCCGTGAGCATTTCCTGCATTATTTATCAAAAGTTCAATTTTTTTATAATCCTCTGGAAGACTATTAATAGCTTTAAAAACAGCTTTTTTATCTCTCACATCAAAGATGAGTAGTTGGTGACTTCCACCTAATTCTTGAGCGAGAATTTTTAGTTTTTCTTTTCTTCTCCCACACAAGATCAATTTAGAACCCATACTAGCAAAACGACTAGCTACTGCACGGCCTATCCCACTTGTAGCACCTGTTATTAAAATAATTTTATTTTTCATATTATTAAGGTAAAGGTTTTCCCATACTGGCCTCTAGCAATAAAAACCAATCAGTAATATCTAATTCTAGTTCTGTTGCTTCTAAGGCTTTTTTCATTCTTGCAGCAGATGTAGTTCCCACAACAGGGAATATTTTAGAGGGATGGTGAATTAACCATGCTAAAAGTAGCTGATCCTCGGAGCAATTATATTTCTTGCACAAGGGAATTATAACTTCTTGAACACGCTGCTGTTGAATAGAATCTTCTTTAAAGTAAATTCCAAGAGGATTCCAGGCCATAGCTCCAATATCTTTAAACTTCATAAAATCTAAAGTCCCATCAAACATTGAAATTTCATGAGTAAGTGAGCACTCTATTTGGTTCCAAGACAATAAGACTTCTTTTTGAAATAATTGCATTTGTGAAGAGGTGAAGTTGGAAACCCCAAGCTGTTTTACTTTTCCTTCTTTCTGGAGTTTTTGAATCTCGCTAGCGATAATAGAGGGATCCATTAACGGGCTTGGGCGATGGAGCAGAAGAACATCAATATAGTCTGTGTTTAATTTCTTTAAGGAGTTTTCAACACTCATCCGAATATGAGCTCCACTTAAATCATAGTACTTAACATTCAGTGGTCTTGCTTCGCAAGGCATCTGAATACCACATTTTGTAATAAACTGAACATTTTCACGCGGTATAGTACTTTCCTTAAAAGCCTTTCCAAATTCTTGTTCAGTAGAGTAGTCCCCATAGATATCTGCGTGATCAAAAGTATATATTCCTAGACCGACTGCCTCTTCAATAAGCACCTGCATTTGTTTTATGGAAAACTTGCTTCCCCAAGCTCCCCAAGTCATAGTACCTGAAATTATTCTTGAAAAGGGTTTCATCTACACATAATATTCTTATTTTCAATTCTAAATTAGCAACAATTAGGCGTTTAGCGATTTAGAGACTATTCAATTTTTAACCAATTGTTAACAATTAAATGGTAATATATTTTTCAAATTTGCTATCCAAAAAAATTGTAGAATATACCTATGGAAAATAATATAAATCAAACAGTCGATATTAAGGCTATCAATGAGAAAATTGAAAAGGAAAGTGCGTTTATCGACCTACTTACTTTAGAAATGAAAAAGGTGATTGTGGGGCAAAAGGACATGGTTGATCGCTTACTTATTGCACTTTTAGGTAAAGGGCACATACTTTTAGAAGGAGTTCCAGGGCTTGCCAAAACTTTAGCTATTAATACATTGAGTCAAGCTGTAAAAGGTAGTTTTAGTAGAATTCAGTTCACACCAGATTTACTTCCTGCCGATGTTGTTGGAACGATGATATATAATATAAAAGAGAATGACTTTTCAATAAAAAAAGGGCCAATTTTTGCAAATTTTGTTTTAGCTGATGAAATTAATAGAGCCCCTGCAAAAGTACAATCAGCTTTACTAGAGGCAATGCAAGAAAAGCAAGTTACTATTGGAGATACAACTTTTAAACTTCAAGCTCCTTTCCTGGTAATGGCAACTCAAAACCCTGTAGAACAAGAAGGAACCTACCCACTTCCGGAGGCACAGGTAGATCGTTTTATGATTAAGGCTGTAATTGATTATCCTAAGTTGGACGAAGAAAGACATATCGTTCGCAATAATTTACTAAGTAATATAGCTAAAGTAAAACCTGTAGTTACCACTAAGCAAATCCTAACTGCTCAAGAAACGGTTAGAGAAGTCTATATGGATGAAAAAATTGAAAATTATATTTTAAATTTAGTTTTTGCTACTCGTTATCCTGAAAATTATAATCTTGAATCAATTAAGCCACTTATAAGTTTTGGAGCTTCTCCTAGGGGAAGTATTAACCTAGCTACAGCTGCAAAATGCCATGCATTTTTGAAGCATAGGGGTTATGTTATACCAGAGGATGTCCGTGCTATCATTTTTGATGTTTTAAGACATCGTATAGGTTTGACTTATGAGGCTGAGGCTGAAAATATAACGTCTGAAGATTTGATAACACAAATCATCAATGAAGTCGAAGTACCCTAAACGTATATTCTAATATATTAGTTAAAGGACAGGCCGTAATGGATACAAAACAGCTATTAAAAAAAGTTCGCAAAATTGAAATTAAGACACGACGCTTAAGTGATCATGTTTTTGGCGGAGAATACCACTCCACATTCAAAGGTCGTGGAATGACTTTTAGCGAAGTAAGACAATACCAGTTTGGAGATGATGTTAGAGCAATTGATTGGAATGTGACAGCCCGTTATAACGAACCTTTTGTCAAAGTCTTTGAGGAAGAACGTGAGCTCACTTTAATGTTAGTGGTCGATGTAAGCGGATCTGAAGCTTTTGGTACTAAAACCCAGTTTAAAAGAGAAGTTTTAACAGAAATCGCTGCAACCCTCGCTTTTTCTGCATTGCAAAATAATGATAAAGTTGGATTATTACTATTTTCAGATCAAGTAGAACTTTTTATTCCTCCTAAAAAAGGAAGATCACATATACTTAGAATTATTAGAGAATTATTAGAATTTAAACCTCTAAGTTCTATGACTAACATTGCAAATGCTTTAGAATTTCTCTCTGGAGTTCTAAAAAAGAAAGCAATTATATTCATGCTTTCAGATTTTATGGATAGGGGATACAAAAAAAACTTAAGAATTGCAGCTAAAAAGCATGACCTAACTGGCATACGAGTATATGATACAGTTGAAACTAAACTTCCCAATTTGGGTATTGTACCAATTAAAGATTCCGAAACAGGAATGGTTCAATTGGTAAGTACCTTTTCTAAAAAAATTAAAAACAATTATGAGAATAAATATAGAGAGCATGTATTAGCTTATGAAGAACTTTTTAGCAAGAATGGTGCAGGGCACCTAAGTTGTAGTGTAGAAGAAAGTTATGTAAAAAAGCTTTTGGGCTACTTTAAAGCACGCTTATAGATGATGAAAAGAGTACTTATATTTTTAATTCTCTTAAATTCATTTAATTTTTGGGGACAACAAGAAGTTACTTTAACTGTAGCGGTAGATTCTACTGCAATTAAAATTGGAGAACAGCTTAATTATTTTCTTCAAGTTAAAGCGGATAGTTTAGCCCAAGTGGTTTTTCCAGAGGAACCCTTGTTTGCGCCCTTTGAACTTCTTGAAGCTAGTCCCATTGATACAATTCGTTCAAAATCTCATTATTTATACACCAAGAAATATGCTTTGATCCAATTTGATTCTGGAGATTATTTTTTACCTCAGCAACAAGTTTTAATAAATGGATTTTCAAAGATTGCAGAGTTAATTCCTGTTCGTGTAAATTCTGTTAAGGTTGATACAACTAAACAGAAACTTTATGATATTAAACCTCTACAAGAAGTGGATAAAAACTACGAAGTATTAATCTCCAAAATCCTTTGGGGCTTGTTTTTTTCTATTGCTTTATTTGGACTATTTTATACTTATTTATTTCAAAAAAGAAGTAAAGAACTAAGAGAACAGGAACTTCTTCCATTTGATCGTGCAATTGAAGAGTTAAAAGCCTTAGGGAATGAAGATTTAAGTAAGCAAGAAGAATTTAAAATTTACTATTCTAGATTAACTGATGTTGTTCGCCGTTATCTTGAAGAAGAAGCAAAAATTGATGCCTTAGAGAGCACTTCGGAAGAACTTTTGATTAAGTTGGAAACTCGAAAAGACGCAGGAACTTTAAATTTGGATCGCAAGACATTAATTAGCCTCCGAGAAGTTCTTCAAAATGCAGATTTAGTGAAATTTGCAAAGTCCATGCCAGAATATCATATTGCTAATGACGACCGTAAAGTAGTTGAAAATGTAGTAATCCAAACCAGAGAAGCATTACCTGAGCCAACCGAAGAAGAGCTTCATAAACAAGCTGCTTATCAAGAATACCTCGCGAAAAAAAGAAGAAAAGAAAAGTGGATTTGGGGACTTTCTGGTGTTGGAATCTTAGGCTTATTAGTTTTAATCACTAGCATGTTGGTTTATGGATATTATCCAGTGCGAGATACCTTATTTGCATATCCAACTAAAAAACTTATAAATGGTGAATGGATTATGAGCCAGTACGGTACGCCTCCTTTAAAAATTGAAACCCCAGAGGTATTAGAACGTTCTAATCTTAAAGATAAAAACATTCAACAATTTAGTGTGGGAACTCTTGAAAGCCCCTTTTATATTGACTTATTATTTGATTTTCCATCTAGAGATTCCCAAAAGGCTAAATCATCATCCATGAATTCCAAAGAAGATGATTTAGAAAAAGGGCAAGCACTGTTAAATTCAATTATTTCAAAATTTGAATCTGAAGGAGCAGTTAATATTTTAATAAAAAACGAATCAATGAAACTTCCTTCTGGGGCTCCGGTAGAAAAAGTATTTGGGACATTAGATTTTCCAAAAAAGGGATTAAGCGAAAGAGTCCGTTGTTCATTTAATTCTTTATTATTCACCTTTGAAGAAGGCACCATAATCCTAACGATTATGTATGAAAAAGAGGACCGGTATGCTCCTAAAATAGAGCAACGGATTATAAATAGCTTGGAATTGATAAAGGAACTTTAACGTATGTTTGACGATATTTATTTTGCAAATTCTAATTACCTCTGGTTATTATTAATTCTCCCTTTAGCTTTAGCATGGCACTTTTTTACCTGGAAAAAAAAGCAGGCTGTATTGAAGATGCCTAGTCTTTTGTGGTTCCAAGACGTTTCATCAATTTGGTCAAAAGTTTATCCTTTTCTTTTCATTATGCGGTTGGTTGCCATAGGACTTATTATTCTAGCAATCTCAAGACCTCAAACAGTAGATATTTCTACACGGACCAAAACCAATAAGGGAATTGATATAGTTATGGCTATTGATGTATCTTCAAGTATGTTGTCTCAGGATTTAAAACCTGATCGTCTTACAGCTTTGAAACGTGTAGCTGAGACTTTTGTGGAAGACCGTGTATCAGATAGAATAGGCTTGGTTGTTTATGCTGGAGAAAGTTATACAAAAACTCCTATTACTAGTGATAAGAGTATTGTAAAATCATCACTCAGAGAGATTTCTTTTCAAGGTCTAATTGAAGACGGAACAGCAATTGGAATGGGCCTAGCGACTTCGGTAAATCGATTAAAAGACAGTAGAGCAAAAAGTAAAATTATTATACTGTTAACGGATGGGGTTAATAATTCTGGATTTATTGATCCTAAAATTGCAACGGAATTAGCAGTGGAATTTGGAATTAAAACCTATACTATTGGTCTTGGAAGTAATGGAACAGCACTTGCTCCAGTTGGGATCTTGCCCAACGGGAAGTTTAAGTATGGTTTAACTAAAGTAGAAATTGACGAAGAGCTTTTAAAGGAAATTGCAAATGAAACTGGAGGAATTTACTTTAGAGCAACTGACAACAAGAAGTTAGAGGAAATCTATGAAGAAATTAACAAGCTAGAAAAAACAGAAATAGAAGAATTCAAATATTACAATTATGCTGAGAAATATAGAATATTAGTGCTTATAGCTTTAAGCTTAATTATATTGGAGTGGATTGGAAAAAATACCTTATTTAAAAGTTTTATATAATGTATCAAATAGACGTATTCGAATTTATTTATCTTTTAGCTGTTTTACCACTTCTTTGGATTTCTTATGGAATTTTTCTTCGTTGGAAACATAAGGCTCAAATTAATTTTGCCAGGCCTGAGTTACTTCAAATCCTAAGTCCAAACCGTTCTAGTTTTAAACCTACATTAAAAATCATTTTATTGAGTTTTATAATTTTATTCCTGGTTTTGGGATTAATGAATCCCAAAATTGGAACTCAACTTGAGACCGTAAGAAGAGAAGGAGTTGATATTGTATTTGCAATTGATGTTTCAAAAAGTATGTTGGCAGAAGATATTGCTCCAAATCGTATTGAAAAATCAAAACGTTTGGTATCAGCTATTCTAAATCAACTAGCAAGTGATCGTGTGGGAATAATTGCTTATGCTGCTCAAGCAGTTCCTCAATTACCCATTACAACAGATTATAGTGCTGCAAAAATGTTTTTACAATCCCTAAATACTGAGATGCTATCCTCACAGGGGACAGCATTAGATAGTGCTATTGACTTATCTGGAACATTTTTTGATGATGAAGATCAAACTAATCGTGTAATATTTTTAATATCTGATGGAGAAGACCATTCTGAGGATGCATCTAATGCGGCTGCAAGAGCAGCAGATTTAGGAATTAAGATTTTTACTTTTGGAGTAGGAACGAATAAAGGAGCCCCCATTCCATTAAAACGAAACGGAGTCATTGAGTCTTATAAAAAGGATTTTGAGGGAGAAGTAGTTATAACCAAAAGGAATCAAAAAGTTTTAGAAGATATTGCTAATGCAACAAAAGGTGCCTATCAAGATGGAAATGACACAGGATTAGTTTTGGAATTTGTTTCCAATCAACTAAAAGCAATGGATAAGAAAGAATTTGAAGCTAAAAAATTTGTAAGTTATAAAGATCGCTTTCAACCTTTTTTAATAGCGGCTTTAATTTTTCTTTTAATAGACCTATTTTTGTTTGATACTAAAACAAAGTGGATTCAAAAAATGAATTTATTTAATGAAAATGAGAGTTAAGTTTTTTTATTTTTCTGTAATACTTACCATCAAGATTGGATTTTCTCAAAATGAGAAAATTACAAACTATATTTATGAGGGTAATAAAAACAGTCAGAATGAAGCTTTTGTCGAGGCCGAAAAATCTTATAGAAAAGCACTTTCATTGTCACCTGAAAAACCAGAAGCCCTTTATAATTTAGGAAATACTCATTTTCTTGATAAACAATATGATGAGGCCTCTCAGCGTTTTTTTCAAACTCAAAAATTTGCAACTACTAAAGAAGCAAAGCATTTAGCATTTCATAATATGGGGAATGTTTATATGCAAAAAAAAGAATACAAAAAGGCTGTTGAAGCTTATAAAAATGGATTAAGAAATAATCCGTCAGATGATGAAACTCGATATAATTATGCTCTTGCTAAAAAACTTTTAGAAAACGAGAAACCCCCTGAGGAACAGGAAAAAGACGACAAAAAAGATCAAAAAGACCAACAGGAAAAAGACAAAAATAAAGACAAGAACCAACAGGGAGAACAAGAAAATAAAGACAAACAGGATCCTGAAAAAGAAGGGAATGAAGGAGACGAAAAAAAAGATCAAGGAGAGCCCAAAAATGAAGGAGATCAAAAGAAAGATAAAAAAGAAAACGAAAAGGGAGATCAATCTCAACAACAAAATCAATCTCCAAAAGAAGGACAGCTTTCTCCCCAACAAGTTCAAAGTTTATTAGAAGCGATGAATAATCAGGAAAAAAAAGTTCAAGATAAAGTCAACGCTAAAAAAGTAAAAGGAGTCCCTTTAAGGGGCAAGAAAGATTGGTAGTATGATGCAAAGATCCTCAATGAGATTTCTTTATTATTTTCTTGTATTAGGAATATTCACTATCCAAGGACAGGTCAGTTTTGAAGCTAAGGTGAGTAAAAAACGCCTAGGTTTAAATGAACGATTACGTATTGATTTTGAAATGAATGAAAACGGGGATAATTTTAATCCTCCTAATTTTATAAATTTCCATGTAGTTAGTGGACCTCAACAATCAGTTAGTAGGTCTTGGGTTAACGGAGTTCAAAGTTTTTCAAAAACATATACATACTTTCTAACCCCGAAAAAAAAAGGTAAGATTGTTTTAGGTCAAGCTGAAGTTAATATTAATGGTGAGGTATATAAAACTTCACCAATTGAAATTGAGATTATCTCTGCCGTTGAAAAACCAAATGATCCGAATAATAATGATAATATTATAGATGGTAACATTCATTTGGTAGCTGAAATTTCTAAAAACAACCCCTATCTTAATGAGGGAATTACGGTTACTTATAAGCTTTACTTTAGAAATCCTATTTCAATTTCTGATGTTCAAGAATTAGAATCCCCTTCTTATGGTGATTTTTGGAGTCACCTTATTAAAATTGGAAGAGCAGAAATAAATATGCGCGGGTCATACAAAGGTGAACCTTATAATGAGGTGATTTGGCGTAAAGCTGTACTTTATCCCCAAAAAACGGGTAAGTTAATATTAGAACCATTAACCCTTAACCTTAGTTTAAATCTTCCAAGCAATAGAAAAGATTTATTTGGAAGACGTATTTTGACTCAAGCTCAAAAAATGATCACTACAGGGAAAGATATAATCCGAGTAAAGGGACTACCTCAAAATAATAAACCTGATAATTTTTCAGGAGCTGTTGGGGAGTTTGATTTTGATGTTATTTTGAACAAGAATGCTTTAAAGGCTTCAGAGTCTTTTCAAGTCAAAATAAAGGTTAAAGGAAAAGGTAATTTAAAACTCTTTAACTTACCAACTATAAATGTTCCAAACACATTAGAAGTATATGAGCCAGAGCATGAGGAGAACATTCAAATCACTGTTTCAGGAATGGAAGGATTTATTGAAGATAATTATACTATAGTACCAGAATATCAGGGGAAATATCCTATTCCGCCGGTTAAGTTTACTTATTTTAATCCCCAAACAGCTTTATATAAAACATTGGACTCGCAAGATCTTTTAGTTGATGTTTTTGACGGCCCTCAGGCAGGAAGTAAAAGGGCAAACATGGTAGTCTCTGAAAGCAAGCAAATTATTGAAACTAGTGAAAATGCATTTCGATTCATCAAGCTTAATACTGAACTTACACCTGTAAATAAAAAAATATTTTGGATGAGTAATCGTTTTTGGATATTACTTTTCACCCCACTTTTACTTATAATCACAGCTTATCTATTTAAGTTTTTTGTTTTTGAAAAAACAGAGGATGCCTCTACAAGTAAACAACGTAAAGCACAATATCTAGCTAAAAAATATTTGAGTTCTGCGAAAAATGTGTTCCACAATCAAATTCTTTTTTATGAAGCTCTAGAACGAGCTTTACATAATTATCTAAAAGCAAAACTTAAAATAGAAACCACTGAACTTAGTAAGTCAAAGATTGAAATTTTGCTTTTAGATAAAAAAGTAAAAAAACAGACAGCTTTAGATTACGTATCTGTAATAGAAAACTGTGAATTGGCTCGGTATGCTCCAGGATCTTCTGTAAATATCCAGTCAGATTTTGAAAAAGCAAGTAGACTGATTGCAACAATTGATAAACAATTATGAAACAAAGAATAAATTTTAATAAATCTATTGTCTCAAAAGGAATAATATTATTTTTTACCACTTTGTTTTGTCTTCATGCACAAACTTCCGTGGAAAAATTATTTGAAGAAGGTAATAATTCATACAATGAAGGCGATTATAAAAAAGCAGTTGCCTTATATCAAGAGACGCTTATGCTCGATCAGCATAGTGCTGCTTTATATTTTAACCTAGGGAATGCATTTTATAGATTAAATAAAGTTGCTGAAAGTATTTATTATTTTGAAAAAGCTAAACAATTGTTGCCAAATGATGAGGATATTCTGGTTAATAGTTCTTTTGCTCAAAATATGACCATTGATGCAATCGAAATATTGCCAGAATCACAATTAGAACAATTTAAAAATAGGATATTTAATAGTTTTATTTTTTCCACTTGGACAATTATTACAATAGTCTTAATCTGGCTATTTGCGCTCTTATTTTTATTTTATATTTTTTCAAAAAGTACTCGATTTAAACGCACTTTTTTTTTAAGCTCTTTATTTATATTAATTTTCTTTATAGTCAGTTTTGTAATCTCTTTTTCTTTAGATCAAAAAGAGAAACAAATGGATTATGCTATTTTGTTTTCGAATAGAATAGAAGTGTGGTCTGAACCTAATCAATTAGGAGAATTACTATTTTCACTTCATGAAGGCACCAAATTTCAAATTATTGATGACTTAGCTGAATGGCAAAAAATAAGATTAGCAAATGGATCTGAAGGATGGGTTAAAAATGCTTATTTAAGAAAACTTAACTAAGAAGTCACTAAATAAATTGTTTTACCTGAATGGTTTTAGATTGCATTACCCAATCAAATAAAAATCCTCCTAACTTGTCAAGTAAATTATAGCTGACGGAATCTTTTAAAGTCTTGTCAGGAATAAGAGTTATTATTTCGTTAATTTCTTGACTAACTAAAACTAATGAGCTTAAAATAACACACCATTTTAAAAGACCGAAAATTCCTCCAAAAATTCTGTTTATCATTCCTAAAGCAATTATTTTTAGGGTCTTAGTAATCATTTTAGCTAGAAGAGAAACAGCATATATAATAATTATAAAAAGGATTATAAAACTTGCGATCTGAATAGTTTTTGGGCTCCAATCAACATATGAATTAAGAGAAACCTCTAAAATTCTTGCAAACTTAAAAGAACCCGTCACACCTAAAATTAATGCAATTATGCCAGCTACCTCAATAATGAAACCCTTTATGAACCCCATGATAAGGCCATATAATAGAATAATTAAAACAATAACATCAAAAATATTCATTCTTTTAAAATAAAACTTTTAGAGATGAAATTTAACTTATTTAAATGACTATATCGACTAATAAATTTTTCATATTTTAAATTTAGAGATGCTTTTTGTATTTTAAATTAAAAAGAAAAAAGATTACTTAGTCCTGAAGGCATTAGTTTAAGAAAACTCTTTTATTTTTACAACATGATAGATCACGTAAAAAGACATTTAGAAGAAGTCCAAAAATTTTCAAGTTCTAATGTAGAAGAAATCGAAGGATTTCGAGTAAAATATGCAGGGAAAAAGGGAGTTTTAAATGATCTTTTCGCTTTTTTTAGAGACGTACCGGTAAAAGAGAAAAAAGATTTTGGTAAAGAACTCAATAATTTAAAAGTAGCCGTCAATGAGAAAGTAAAGCAACTTCAGCTCCAGTCCAAAACATCTTCTGGGAATACAATAATTAGTGATCCTAGCCGAACAGCTTTTCCAATACAAACGGGAAATCGTCACCCTTTATCAATAGTCAAAAATAGAATTATTGATATATTTACTCAGATTGGATTTAGTATTTCTGAGGGTCCAGAAATTGAAGATGATTGGCATAATTTTACTGCTCTCAATCTACCTGAGCACCATCCTGCAAGAGACATGCAGGACACCTTTTTTATTCAAACTAATCCAGATATTCTTTTACGAACCCACACTTCGTCAGTACAAGTTCGCCATATGGAAAAGAATCAGCCTCCAATTCGGACAATCTCTCCGGGACGTGTTTTTAGAAATGAAGCGATTTCCTCCAGGGCCCATTGTATTTTTCATCAAATAGAGGGTTTATATATAGCCAAAGATGTTTCTTTTGCAGATCTAAAGCAAACTTTAAAATATTTTACTGAAGCGTTATTTGGAAATTCAAAAATTAGATTAAGGCCATCCTACTTTCCCTTTACAGAACCTAGTGCAGAAGTTGATATTTATTGGGGTTTAGAAACAGAAACTGACCACCGAATAACAAAAGGGACTGGTTGGTTGGAAATTATGGGTTGTGGAATGGTAGATCCAAATGTTCTTAAAAATTGTGATATTAATCCTGAGGAGTATTCAGGTTTTGCTTTTGGAATGGGAATTGAAAGAATAGCAATGTTACTTTATCAAGTAAGTGATATTCGCTTATTTTTTGAAAACGATATTCGATTTTTAAAGCAATTTAAGGCAACTTTTTAAAAATTACATATTTCTATACTCAAAAAATCATACTGATTAAAAACACAAGTCCAAAACCATAAAATAAAGCAATTCGGATAAACTTTTTTGAAGAGTCGCTTTGCCTTTTATGTAGAGACCATCCGATGGTAATTAATATAATTGCTAAAACATTAGTTATTGGATATTCAACTAAATAAAAGCGACTTTCTTCATTTTTTATAACTTCTATTCCCATTGAAGACCACTTGTCAAACCATGGTGATATAAAATATAGAATTAAACCAATCAAGAGTTGAATCTGAGAAAAGATGATCCCAAATAAACTTATTCGAAGATCATTTACTTTAAAAATTTTCCCATATACTTTTCCATGAATCGCATTCAAAACTACAAGCGCTATCATAATAAGAGTTAAAAAGGTCCAATATGTATGGACGATTTTTACTAAAGAGTACATAAAGATTTTTTATAAAAATACTTTATATTTTTTTAACAGGACACTTTGTTTTCATAGTCAGAAAAGACAAAATTTTGATTTTTTTAAAACCAACATAAAAGCTTATTTTTAGTTAAAAATATATTGATCAATATGAAAAAATCATTTTTATTGTCCCTCTTGATTTTTTTAGGATGTAAAGAAACATCCGAAATAGTCGTCCAAAGACCTACTTTTGGCATTGTAATTCATGGAGGTGCTGGTACAATTTTAAGAAAAAATATGACCCCCGAAAAAGAGGCAAATTATCGAGCTGTTTTAACCGAAGCGATTCAAGTAGGGTATGAAATATTGAAAGCAGGAGGGAGTAGTCAAAAAGCTGTGGAAAAGACTATACACATTATGGAGGATTCACCTTTATTTAATGCTGGGAAAGGTGCTGTTCTAAATGCAAATGCATCTATAGAGTTAGATGCATCATTTATGAATGGAAAATCTTTAGATGCAGGAGCAATTTCTGGAGTAAGAACAGTAAAGCACCCCATTTCTGCAGCAATAAAAGTTATGGAAGCCTCCCCTCATGTAATGTTATCTGGATCAGGAGCTGATATCTTTGCAAGTGAGCAAGGTTTAGAAATAGTTTCTCCTGAGTATTTTTATATAGAAAGAAGAATTAATGCACTAAAGCAGGTTCAAGAGGCTGAGCATGCAAAGCAAACGACATTGAAACCTCAAGAAAAGGAATTTCTAAAACAACAGCTTTATGGAACTGTCGGTTGTGTTGCCTTAGATCTTTCAGGAAATCTTGCAGCAGGAACATCTACTGGAGGAATGACAAATAAAAAATGGAATCGCATAGGTGACGCACCAATTATTGGAGCAGGAACTTATGCAAACAATGCAACTTGTGCAATTTCTGCTACAGGATGGGGTGAGTTCTTCATTCGTTCCGTGGTTGCACATGATATTTCTGCTCTTATGGAATATAAAGGACTTTCTATCCAAGAGGCTGCTTATGAAGTAATTCATAATAAAGTAGCTAAACTAGGTGGAGACGGAGGTGTTGTGGGAATCGATCGTAATGGGAATGTGATGATGGAGATGAATACTCCAGGAATGTATCGCGCACAAATGGATGCTCTTGGAAATTTAAAAGTCAAAATCTATAAAGACGAATGAATTCGAAATACTATTATATAATTTTTTCCAATACTCTAACTGATGTTTATTGCTCATATAACCTTAACCGTAAATCAGTAAAAAATAAATATTGATATTGGAAGATTTTTCTATTAAAGCGCAAAGAAAAATTATTCATATTGATATGGATGCTTTTTTTGCTTCTGTAGAACAGTTAGATCATCCACAATGGCGAGGACTTGCACTTGCAGTTGGAGGTGAAGGTTCACGTGGTGTTGTTTCTGCGGCAAGTTATGAAGCTAGAAAATATGGAGTTAGAAGCGCTATGAGTGGAATTATTGCTAAAAAACTTTGCCCACACTTGATTTTTACTAACCCTCGATTTGAGCGATATAAAGAGATTTCTGATCAAATTAGGGACATATTTCTAGAATATACTCCTTTGGTGGAACCGCTATCATTAGATGAGGCTTTTCTTGACGTTTCGGACTATTCTTCAGCTACACTTATCGCTAAAGAAATAAGAACTAAAATCAAATCTAAAACTGGCTTGACAGCATCAGCAGGAATATCTATAAATAAATTTTTATCAAAAATTGCTAGTGATTGGAATAAGCCTGACGGTCAAAAAACTCTTCCCCCAGAAAATGTTATTGAATTTTTGGAATCATTAGACGTAAAAAAGTTTCATGGAATTGGAAATAAAACCAAACTCAAAATGTATCAACTAGGCATATACACTGGTAAAGATCTAAAAGAACAAACAGAAGGTTTTTTAAGTAAGAATTTTGGAAAAGGAGGAAAATACTATTATCAAGTTGTAAGAGGGATTCATAATAGTCCTGTAAAGCCTCAACGTATTCCAAAATCCATAGGTGTAGAACGTACTTTCGAAAAAAACTTAAGCAGTGAATTGTTTCTGGTTGAAAAATTGAAAAATATCGCAGAAAATTTAGAAATGAGACTTTTAAAAAACAAATTAGCTGGGAGAACCATTACATTAAAAATTAAATACAGTGACTTTAAACAGCAAACAAGAAGTAAAACAGGTAGCTTATATTTATCAAATAAAGATTTGATATTAGAACAAGTAAAGGTGCTGCTTTATCAAGAAAAATTATCTAATTCAGTTCGATTAATTGGCATATCTATATCTAATCTTAATACTTTAAAGAAAGAAAATGAGGTAAAACACTTAATCAAGGAATCTCAATTAAGCCTTCCTTTTTAGATAGTTGAAACTCGAAGGGTGTTTACCATCCCTTTAGATTTTATTGGCATAGCGGTCAAATTAATAACAAAGTCATCTTTTTCAACATAGCCTTTTTCCAAAGCAATATTATTAATTTCTTCAACTGTTTTATCCGTACTGTTTAAATTGTTATAATAAAAAGTTTTAACCCCCCATAACAAGCTTAATTGATTAAGAATTTTTTTATTAGAAGTAAACACTAGGATATGCGATTGTGGCCGCCAAGCTGATATTTGGAATGCAGTATATCCGCTATTAGTGAGAGTACTAATAGCTTTTGCAGAAATATCATTAGCTAAAAGGGCAGCATGATGGCAAATTGATTTTGTAATAAATCTTTTAGTACGGATCTTTGGAGGACTTTTAGGTACATTTATTAATTCAGAATTTTCTACAGAGATTAAAATATTAGCCATTGTATTTATTACCTCAACAGGATATTTTCCAACAGAAGTTTCACCTGAAAGCATTACAGCATCAGCACCATCCATTACTGAATTAGCAACATCGTTTACTTCTGCACGTGTAGGAGTTAGGCTATCAATCATAGTCTCCATCATCTGAGTTGCAATTATAATTGGTATTCGAGATTTTTTTGCTAAATGAACTAAGCGTTTTTGAATTAAAGGTACTTCTTGAGCAGGAACTTCAACTCCAAGATCACCCCTTGCAACCATTAATCCGTCTGCATAAGCAATTATTTTATTAATATTTTCAATTGCTTCTGGTTTCTCAATTTTAGCAATAATTGGGATTTTTCGATCAATATGTTTTGCCATTAGTTTTTGCAAATCAATTATGTCTTGACTAAATCGAACAAAAGAAAGAGCAATCCAGTCTATATCCTGAGTAAACATAAATTCAGCATCTTTAATGTCTTTTTCAGTAAGGGCTGGAAGTGATATGTTTGTATTTGGAAGATTAACACCTTTTTTTGATTTAAAGTTCCCGCCTTGAACTACTTTAGTTTCAACTTCATTTGTGTTATTTGTGTAAGTAACTTCAAAAATTAGTTTACCGTCGTCTAATAAAATTTTTTCTCCTTTTGAAACATCTTTCGGAAAGTTTTTGTAATTCATGTAAGCCTTTTTAGAATTACCCTCAAAAGGCTCTTCAGTTGAGAATATTACTCTATCCCCAGGATTCACAAATGAACCTTCCTCAATTTCACCTACTCTAAGTTTAGGCCCTTGAAGATCACCTAAAATAGATGTATTTGTTTTAAGCTTTTCATCTACATTTCTTATCATTTTGATGCGTTTTGACACATCAGTATAATTTGCATGGGAAAAATTTACTCGAAAAACATTTACTCCAGAAAGAATCATTTTTTCAATTACATCTTCTGTTGATGTAGCTGGGCCAATTGTTGCTACGATTTTTGTTTTTTTGATAAAATTCATTAATTAAATATTGAGTTTATTCAAGGTTTTATTTTTGAGGGAAATATTATAGGACATTGAAACCATTGGCCAATTGTTTAATTGAATTTGAATAGTTTTTAGTATTTCGGAATAATTAGATTTTATAAAAAAATCAGCTTGTTTAAATTCAGGAATTAAATATACTTCATTTCTTTCGGGAAGCTTAAACAAACTGTTGCTTTTTGCTAAAGTATTAGAACTTTCTTGAATAAATTTATTTGATAATAACTGACATCTTCTGTCAGACAATAAATCTTCCCACTCAAAAAAGTGAAAACTCCCTTGTCTTTTTATGTTTATGAGATCTTTTTTTTTTCGTTCTAGTAATATTTTATTTTGTTTATTAATGTAAAACGCAAGCTGGTGTGCCTCTAATGGTGTATGAATTGCAATGTAAAAATCCTCTACTGAATCTTCTTCAATTTTGAGATGATAAATCTTATTTACCATTTTAATGATGGATGGTTTTAGGGATTAGTTTTAAAATTCGTGCAGCAATCTTAGCAGTCTTCTCTTCAGCTTTTTTCTTGGACTTTGCTTTTGATTTAGCTAATAATTCATCATTCAATAGTATTTTAGTACAATATTTAACTTTTGGATCCACTCCGATATCTTCTTGGGTTAAAAATTTTATATCTTTTTTTTCTCTTTGCCCCCATTCTATTATGAATGCTTTAAAACTTAATATCATTGTAGCTAAATTATTCATATCAACATAAGGATAAATGATTTTTTTGATAATATAATTCTTTGTTTTGACATATCCCATATCTACAAAAATTGCACCAATCAGCGATTCAAGAAGATTGCCATGAATGTCATCTCCAAAATTTTTATTATGATTTGATATATTGGCCAATTCAAAAAGACCTAGCTCTTCACCAATTTGGTTTAGTTTAACACGACTTACAATTTTTGCTCTTAGTCTTGTTAAGCTCCCTTCATTTGCATCTAGATAATTATCATATAGATGTTCTGAGATAACAGCTGTTAATATAGCATCTCCCAGAAATTCTAATCGCTCAAAGTTTATTGCTTTTCCATGGAGGTCTTTTAAATTGAGTGAACTATGAGTAAATGCTTCTTTATAAATTTTTTTATTTAAAATTTTAAGCCCTAATTTTTTTTGAATTTGGGAAAAAAAATTCCCGGATGTTGCCATTCGGGAATTTAATATGTATTTAATAATATTCACACAATTAATTTAGTTTAATTTTTTAAACAATACACAAGCATTATGTCCCCCAAATCCAAATGTATTAGACAAGGCAACATTTACTGTTCTTTTTTGAGACTTTCCAAATGTGAAATTTATTTTTTGGTCTATACCCTCGTCTGGAGTAGTATGATTTATAGTTGGAGGAACAACACTATGTTTGATAGACATTATTGAGGCAATTGCTTCTATTGCACCTGCTGCTCCTAAAAGATGGCCTGTCATTGATTTTGTCGAGTTGATGTTCATTTTATATGCATGATCTTTAAATACTTTTACAATGGCATTGGATTCTGCAATATCTCCTAGGGGAGTTGAAGTGCCGTGCATATTGATTATATCAACTTCTGTGGCATTTATTTCTGCATCTTTTAGACAGTTCTCCATTACTTTTATAGCCCCAAGGCCTTCGGGATGTGGTGCTGTCATATGGTGAGCGTCAGCTGAGAGTCCACCTCCTGCTAATTCAGCATAAATTGTTGCACCTCGATTTATGGCATGTTCATAAGATTCAAGAATCAAAGCTCCTGCCCCTTCACCTAGAACGAATCCATCTCTATCTTTATCAAAAGGACGAGACGCTGTCTTAGGATCGTCATTTCTCTTTGATAGAGCGTGCATAGCATTAAAACCTCCAATTCCAGCCTTAGTGACAGCAGCTTCAGAGCCACCTGTTACAATAACATCTGAAAAACCTAAGCGAATATAGTTTAGTGCATCAATCATTGCATTTGATGCTGAAGCACATGCTGAAACAGTAGCAAAGTTTGGGCCTCTGAATCCGTACTTAATGGAAATAAGTCCAGGTGCAATATCTGCAATCATTTTAGGAATAAAAAATGGATTGAACCTAGGGTTTTGATTCCCTTCAGCAAAGTTGAGAACCTCATTTTGAAAAGTTTCCAAACCACCAATTCCAGCACCCCAAATTACGCCAACTCGATCTTTATCAATCGTTTCTAAGGGGAGCTTAGCATCTTCAATAGCTTCAGCAACTGAAACTAATGCGTATTGTGCGAAGCGATCATATTTTCTAGATTCCTTTCTATCAAAATGATCTAATGGATTAAAATTTTTAAGTTCGCAAGCAAATTGTGTTTTAAATAAAGAAGGGTCAAAGTAACTAATAGGACCGGCTCCACTGGTACCAGACAGTAAACCCTCCCAATAAGTATTGAGAGTGTTTCCAATTGGCGTAAGGGCACCCAATCCGGTAATTACTACACGTCTTGGTTTCATGACACTTATTTATTCAACTTGTTCGATGAATTTAATAGCTTGGCCGACAGTTGCAATATTTTCAGCCTGATCGTCTGGAATTTGTATATCAAATTCTTTTTCGAACTCCATAATCAATTCCACTGTATCTAGTGAGTCTGCACCTAAGTCGTTTGTAAAGCTTGCTTCATCTATAACTTCGTTTTCATCCACTCCTAGCTTATCAACTATAATGGCCTTTACTCTTGATGAAATATCTGACATAATTAATTTTTTGTTTGAATTTAATGTGTCAACAAAAATATAAAACTTTAAAGGAAATAGACCGATTGGGATTAAATAATAACCTTAATTTTAACTAAAATTAATGGTGATGCCTCTATAAACTAGTGCCGTTGCAGTATTCAAAAGTATTAATGAAAAAAAGAATTATATTATTTGCTTCAGGAAATGGATCAAATGCTGTTAATATTTGCCAATATTTTGAACACGTTCAAAATATTGATGTTACAGAGGTATACACAAATAATTCGAAGGCAAGAGTAATTAATAAGCTTACTTTTTTTGGAATTAAGACAAATGTATTTGATAAAGTAGCTTTTACAGATGGTGAGCTATTGAGTGAGATTAAATCAAAAAAACCAAGTTTAATAGTTTTAGCAGGGTTTTTATGGAAAATAGGATCTGATTGGGTAAATGAATTCTCAAATAAAATTATTAATATTCATCCTGCTCTTTTACCAAAATATGGGGGAAAGGGTATGTATGGTAAACACGTGCACCAAGCTGTAAAGGAAAATCATGAAACAGAAACAGGAATTACTATTCATTATGTAAACGAAGCTTATGATGAAGGCGAGGTAATTTTTCAAGCCAAAGTAACAATTGAAAATGAAGATTCAATTGAGACTATTGCTTCAAAAGTATATGAATTGGAGCAGGCTAATTTTCCCAAAGTGATTCAAAATTTATTAAATAAAGATTATAGTTGAAAGCTAAATCAGTATATCTATATACCGATGGATCCTCTCTTGGCAATCCTGGGCCAGGTGGTTATGGGATTATATTGGAATGGGTAGGAATGTCATATGAAAAAGAATTTTCAGCTGGATTTTCCCGAACAACAAATAATCGAATGGAATTGTTAGCGGTTATTAAAGGGCTCGAGTTACTTAAAAAATCACCAATGGAAGTAATTGTTTATTCTGATTCTAAATATGTAGTAGATGCAGTAGAAAAAAAATGGCTTTTTGATTGGAAAAAGAAAAAATTTAAAGGGAAAAAGAACTCGGATCTTTGGGAAAGATTTTTAAAGGTTTACAAGAAACATAAAATCTACTTTCAATGGATTAGGGGTCATAATAATCATCCTCAAAACGATCGTTGTGATAAGTTAGCAGTAACGGCAGCCAAGGGTAAAAATTTATCTAGGGATATTATTTTTGAACAAACTGAAAAAGAAAATCCTTAGGTTAAAATTATTTAAAGTCTTTTTATAAATGTTTTCAATAAAAGACTAATTATGGACAGAGAGTTTTTTATTTTTACAGAATGAATGACAAACTTTTGGTATTGGGCACCATGGCTTATGATGCTATTGAATCACCATTTGGAAAAACAGGGAAGATTTTAGGTGGTTGCGCAACTTACATTGGGCTTGCGGCATCTAAATTTAAAACATCTTGTGGATTAGTTTCTATTATAGGGGGTGATTTTAAAAAAGCGCACCTAAAATTACTAAAATCCAATGGATTAGATCTTTCTGGAGTTGATTGTCTATCTGGTGAAAAAACTTTTTTTTGGAGTGGTAAATATCACAATGATTTAAATTTAAGAACGACGATAGACACTCAGCTTAATGTTTTGAACAAATTCAAACCAAAGGTGCCTGATAACTTTAAAGATTCTAGTATTGTCCTTTTAGGAAATTTGGACCCAAACTTACAAGGAGAAGTTTTGAATCAAATGAGTGACCCTAGTTTAATAATTATGGATACAATGAATTTTTGGATTGATAGCTATCGAGACAAATTAGATGAAGTAATTTCTAAAGTTGATGTATTTTCTTTAAATGATGAGGAAGCTAGGCAAATCACTAGGACTCATTCTCTGGTTGAAGCAGCTCAAAAATTACATGCTATGGGCCCAAGTTATGTAATTATAAAAAAAGGCGAACATGGTGCTTTACTATTTAATGGAAAAAAAATATTTTGTGCACCAGCACTTCCACTTGAAGAGGTTTTTGATCCTACTGGTGCAGGAGACAGTTTTATTGGGGGTTTTGCCGGCTATTTATCTCAATGTGGAAGAATAACATTTGAGGAAATGAAAACGGCTACTGTGATGGGTTCTGCTATGGCATCTTTTACAGTACAAAAATTTGGAACAGAATCATTGGAGGCTATAACACCCGAAAGATTGAAGCAACGTATACAAGCCTTTAAATCATTAACAAAATTTGAAATTGAATTAACATAATATTAGATTATTCTCATGAGCGACGCGATTAAGCACGAATGTGGAATTTCACTTCTACAATTAAAAAAACCTTTGTCTTTTTTTAAGGAAAAATATGGAAGTTCACTTTATGGGATTAATAAAATGTATTTGTTAATGGAAAAACAGCATAACCGAGGACAAGATGGAGCTGGATTTGCTAGTATAAAATATAATATGTCACCAGGACAAAGATATATTAGTCGTGTTCGATCTGCTGAGTCACAACCTATTCAAAATATTTTTAAAACTATTAATGAGCGCATACAAAAACAATTGGAAGTTTCTCCTAATTTGCTTTCTAACCCAGAGCAATTAAAACAAGAAGTTCCTTATGTTGGTGAGTTAATGTTAGGTCACGTTCGCTATGGGACTTTTGGTAAAAATAGTATTGAAAGTGTTCATCCTTTTTTAAGACAAAATAACTGGATGCATCGAAACTTAATTATTGCAGGAAACTTTAACTTAACTAATGTAAATCAATTATTTGATAACTTAGTAGACCTAGGACAGCATCCAAAAGAACGTGCAGATACAGTAACGATAATGGAAAAAATAGGGCACTTTTTAGATGATGCTGTTTCAAAAATCTACAAGAATTTACGTCGTGAAGGATTTACTAAAGCTGAAGCCTCTCCTCTAATCGCAGAGCGCCTTAAGCTTTCTAAAATTTTGAGAAAGGCATCAAAGAATTGGGACGGTGGTTATGCTGTTGCTGGCTTGTTAGGACATGGTGACTCTTTTGTGCTTCGGGATCCTACAGGAATTCGACCAGTATATTACTATTCAGACGATGAAATTGTAGTTGTAGCATCAGAGCGGCCTGCAATTCAAACCGTATTCAATATTTCTTATGAAAAGATTAAAGAACTTGAACCGGGTCATGCACTAATTACAAAGAGAGTTGATGGGACTCAAATCAAACAAATCTTAGAGCCTCAAGAAAAAAAATCATGCTCTTTCGAACGAATTTATTTCTCAAGAGGTGGAGATCATGAAATTTATCAGGAGCGAAAAGATTTAGGAAGAGCTCTTTTCCCCATAGTAAATAAATCTATTGAAGGTGATTTGGAAAACACTGTTTTTTCCTTTATACCGAATACTGCTGAAACATCTTTTTATGGAATGATAAATGCTGTTCAAGACCATGTCCAGAAAATACTAACAGAAAAGTTAAACGATTCCGAAAAATTAAATATTGGAGAAATAACTAAAATGTTAAATCTTAAGCCTCGCATAGAGAAGATTGCAATTAAAGATGCGAAGCTTCGAACATTTATTGCAGATGATACTGATAGGGATGATCTTGTAGCTCATGTTTATGATATTACTTATGGGGTTGTTCATAGTACTGATAATTTGGTAATTATAGATGACAGTATTGTAAGGGGGACTACTTTACAAAAAAGCATTTTAAGAATGTTGGATCGTTTAGGGCCAAAAAAGATTATTGTTGTATCTAGTGCGCCCCAAATTCGTTATCCAGATTGTTATGGGATAGACATGGCTAAACTAGAGGAGTTTATTGCTTTTCGAGCTGCCCTTAAATTACACGAAGATCGGGGAACAAAAGAAAAAACAATAGGAAAAATCTATAAAAACTGTCAAAGGAGTTTAAAAGATCAAATCGAAGTTCCCCCAAATTATGTTAAAGCAATTTATGACCCTTTTACAGACGAAGAAGTTTCTACAAAAATTGCAGAGATACTTAAGCTGGACAATATAAAAGCAAACGTTGAAGTAATATTTCAAACAGTAAAAGGTTTACATATAGCCTGTCCTAAAAATCTTGGGGATTGGTATTTTACAGGAGATTATCCAACTCCTGGAGGCTGCAGGGTAGTCAATCAGGCATTTATAAATTTTGTAGAAAAAAATAACGAAAGAGCTTACTAAGCCCCTTTTAAATATAATTCATTCACCGTAGACCAATCAATAACATTAAAAAATGCATTGATGTAATCAGGGCGTTTGTTTTGGTAGTTAAGATAATATGCATGTTCCCAAACATCAATTCCTAAAATGGGCACCCCTTCACAGCCAATATCCTGCATTAGGGGGTTGTCTTGATTAGCAGTCGCACAAACATCTACAGAGCCATCTTTTTTTACACAAAGCCATGCCCAGCCTGATCCAAATTGAGTTGCAGCTGCTTTGGAAAAAGTAGTTTTGAATTCTTCAAAAGATCCAAACTTGTTATCAATAGCCTCAGCTAAAGCTCCTGAAGGTATTCCTCCTCCATTAGGGGACATTATTTTCCAGAATAAACGGTGATTATAAAAACCACCCCCGTTGTTACGAACGGCTTTATTTTCCATGTCTAGTCCTGAAAGGATTTCTTCTATAGATTTATTTATAAGAGGTGTGTCAGCAATAGCATTATTAAGATTTGTTGTATATCCATTATGATGTTTACTATGATGAATTTCCATAGTACGAGCATCTATATTAGGTTCCAGTGCATCATAAGCATAGGATAAAGAAGGTAGTTCAAAAGGCATAATTATATATTAATTTTATACAAATTTAAAATTTCTTTTGTCATTAAAACACTAAGTTTTCAAAAGCCTTACTTTTAATAAGCTATTTTAACATTTTGGATCAAACTAATTTTCAAATTATCAGTGCATCTGCAGGGTCTGGAAAGACTTTTACCCTGGTTTTAGAATATCTTAAAATCTTATTAAAATTTGATTCTTCTGTTCCATTTCGTCAATTATTAGCACTTACATTTACAAATAAAGCGGTAAATGAAATGAAATCTAGAATTCTCAAGATTTTATATTCTCTTTCCAATCCACCTTCTAAAGAGACTCATATAGTCACTAATTTATGTGAAGCCCTTAGCATCTCTGAGACAGAACTTCAATTTCGGGCAGATCAAATACTGCGCAAGATATTTTTAGAGTATGGAAGCTTTGACATAATCACTATAGATAAGTTTAATCATAGATTGGTTCGAACTTTTTCTAGAGAATTTCAACTTCCTTATAATTTTGAGGTTGTTGTAGATCCTTCTAATTTATTTGCTGAAACTGTTGATTCTATAATTGAAGAAGTTGGAAAAGTTGAAACTCATTCTAAACTATTGTTAGAATTTAGCTTAAATAAAATTTCAAACGAAAAAGATTGGGACATTCAAAAAGATTTGGATGATTTTATTAAACTCTTATTAAATGAAAATGACAATAAGCCTATTACAGAGATAAAAAGTAAAACTACAGAAGAACTAATATCAGACAGAAAATTACTAGAGCAGGCATTAGAAAAGACCAAAAAAACTACTTTAAAACATGCTAAGGACGCTTTAGATTTTATAGCTAGCAATGGTTTGGTAGCAGAAGATTTTAAGCGAAAACAACTTTATAAACATTTTGAAGATGCTCAAAAGGAAGTTTCTTCCAAACTTTATGATAATCAATTGGAGACTTTTTTGACTGGGAAAAAACTTTTGTATAATAAAACCTTAGCAGAGGAAAAAAAAATAATTATTGATAAAATCCAATTTCAATTATTAGCCTACTTCTATAAAGTTAAAAAATCTGTTGGTAAGCATATGGTAATCAAACGGACATTAAATTCTTGGACCCCTAGAATGCTACTTCAGCTAATGGAACAAAGACTAGGCGCTTTGCAAAGTAAAAAAGGAATTCGCCTATTGGGTGAGTTTAACACAAAAATCAATCAATTAGTTAAAAATGAACCAGCCCCATTTATTTATGAACGTATAGGGGAGCGTTACCAGCATTATTTTTTAGATGAATTTCAAGACACCTCTGAACTTCAATGGAATAATTTAATCCCTCTAATTGGAAATGCATTAGAGAGTCAAAATATTTCAGGAGAAGTTGGGTCTCTACTTTTGGTTGGCGACCCTAAACAAGCAATTTATAGATGGAGGGGGGGAAATATGAAACAGTATATGGACCTGATCAATAAATCCAAAAATCCATTTCATATAAATCCAGTAACTTTTTCTTTAAATCAAAATTTTCGTTCGGGAAACAAAATTACATCGTTTAATAATAAATTCTTTTTCATGCTTTCAAAAAATTTTGAGAAGCAAGAATACAAGAATATATATGGTCGAGAAAGTCAACAAAAAACTCATAAAGAGGGAGGTTACGTGCGTATAGAAGCAATTACTAGAGGAGGTTCAAAGGAATCTTCAACACCATTATATATTTCTAAAACTCTAACCATTGTTGCTGAGGCTCTAGGAAAGGGTTATAGAGAGAGTGATCTTGCAATTTTGGTAAGGAAGAAAGATCAAGCAGCGGAGATTGGAAAAGCATTAAGTCAAGAGGGGTTCAACCTACTATCTTCAGATTCAATGCTGGTTGCCAAATCCGAAAAAGTAAAATTTCTTATTACTTTTTTAAATCTAAGCCTTAATCCGGATACAAGTGAATATCATAAAATCATTTTAGATGTCATTTGGGAAATATTTAGTGAAGACCAAGAAAAGTATCATAAATTTGCATTGGAAAATCTCCATAAAAAGACGCCATCTTTTTTAAATTCCTTAGGAGTTTATTTTGATTTTACTTTTAAAATGGAATATTTGAAAGTGCTTTCTGTTTTTGATGCAGTAAACTACATTCTCATTTGCTTCCCACAAATTGATCCTAATGAGGCTTATATTAATTATTTTATAGAAGATATATGTGAGTTTTCAAAAATTAAAACAGGTTCAATCTCTTCCTATCTTCGTTACTGGAAGGTTCAATCTAAACAACTTCGTATTTCAATGCCAGAGGGTCTTGAAGCTATAAAGTTGATGACAATTCATCAGGCAAAAGGCCTGGAATTTCCTGTAGTTATTTTACCCTTTATGGATTCTCCTATTTATCCTGCTGTGACTGAAAAAATCTGGTTTCCATTTTCTAAAGGAAAATTAGAAAGCATTAAATGGGGATGGTTTAATTTTTCAAAAGAATTACAACATTGTGGTAATAAGGGCTTAGAGCTCTTCAAGAATAAACGCTTGGAACAGCAGCTAGATTCATTTAATGTACTTTACGTGGCTATGACTCGTGCAGTTGATGCTTTGTTTGTAATTACAAAAGAAGTGGACAGTGAAGGTTCAACTTACGCACATTATTTTAAAAATTATGTTTGTGCTCAAGGTAAATCTCTTGATGCTTTAAATTCTTTCGAACAAGGGGTTTTCGTATTAAAAAAGCAAATCATAGGCAGCGAAACTGAAGCAAATTTTAAAAATAAAGATTTAACTCTTTCTTTAAATGTAGCTTGGAAAAAGCGTCTTTATTTAGCCTCTTCAACAGATGAAATTAGAAAAGCTCAGGATTGGGGTATATTGATTCATAATCTTTTGGCAAAGGTCACTACTTCAGATTTAATACCTGATATTATTCAAAAAGCTAAGGAAGAAAACAACTTTACAGAGGAACTTAAAAACTTAGTTGAGGAAAAACTTTGGGAGATAGCTAAGCACCCTAAATTAAAGAAGTTTTATGAAGGAAAAGACCGTGTGCTATGTGAAAAGGAGCTTTTGATGCCAAGTGGGCTTACTTTAAGACCGGACCGTTTAAATTTTTCAAAAAGTGGTAAGGTGAGTATCTTGGATTATAAAACAGGGAGTCCAAAAAACTCAGACATCGAGCAAATCAAAACGTATGAATCGAGTTTACAAGGTCTTGGATATAATCAAATAGATAGTTATTTAATCTATATCAATTCTGAGATTCAAGTTGTTAGAGCAAATTGATTTTTATATTTAAAGATGAAACCTTTTTTAGATAACGTAGCTAAAAAAATTATTGCCTCCAAATCAAAAATGGATCAGGTCAAGATTATTGTTCCTAATATTCGTGCAGTAACTTTTTTAAAGGAATCTTTAAAAAAATTCATTATCAAACCACTTATAGCTCCTGAGATTGTTACTATATCTGATTTTATAGCTGAACTTTCGGAAATAGAGTCTCTTTCTAAAACTGATTTAATATATATGTTTTATCAGATTCATAAAGAGTTAACCCCAGAATCAACTTTAGAATCTCTTAATGAATTTTTTAGTTGGGCTCCCACTCTTTTAAAGGAATTTAATGAGATTGATAACCAGCTTGTAAATCCAAAAGAGCTTTTCAATTTTATGAATGCTATTGATTCAATTCAAACTTGGGGAACCTCAGGAAAAGGAGATTTGAGTAAGTATCATTTTAAGCTTCAGAAAAAGGTCCCTAGTTATTATAATTTGCTTTACAAAACTTTGTTAAAAAAACAAAAAGGCTATCCTGGCTTACAATTAAGAGAAGCTGTTCGAAACTTAGCTTTCTATTCAGCGCAGGACCTTCCTTATCATTTTTTTGTTGGCTTTAATGCTCTAACTAAAGCAGAAGAAACTATCATACAAGAGTTGATTTCAGAAGAAAAAGCAGAAATTATTTGGGATATTGATAAAACCTTTTATGAGGATCCTTATCACAGTGCGGGTCACTTTATACGAAAATACTACAATCAATGGAAAGTATTGAATAAGGAGAAAAAGCCTCAATTTCAAAGTTTATTTTCATCTCCAAAAAAAATTGAAATTATTAGCACTGCTAAAAATAGTATTCAAGCTAAAACAGCAGTTCAAATTGCTTCAGATCTTTATAAGAAAAATCCCACAAAGTCAACAGTTATTGTGTTAGGAGATGAAAGTCTTTTACTACCTATATTATCTTTCCTTCCTGAAAAAGAATTTCCATGGAATATTACTATGGGCTATCCTTTAAAAGAAACAACTTTATATAGCTTTTTCAAATTATTTTTTGAATTACATGAAAATCATGGTGAATACGGATTCCCATTTGATGATGCTTATGAATTTTGCAAAACAACTCATTCTTTAGACCTCTTAAAATTTAATCAACCTAGAATAGATCATTGGATTGAAAATTCAAATCTTAATTTCATTACTTCTGAAGAATTGATTAATAAAAATTCAATAGGATCTTTATTGTTTTCTACTTTTAAAGGAGTTGAAGACTTTCTTAAGAGGATTATAAAAATCACTTCAAGTTTGAAAGTACAATTCCTAAAGCAGCACGAGCATGATTTCCAAATAGAAACGTGCAATCAATTCCTCTCAGTTTTTAATTCTCTTTTGAATCGTTTTCATCAATTTAATTTTATGAATTCTCTGACCGATATAAAAATTATTTTCGAGTTATTAGTTGAACAAGAAAGTTTTAACATTAAAGGAGATGCATTGGGTGAAGGAGTTCAGATTATGGGACTATTAGAATCTCGGCTGTTGGATTATGACAATGTAATAATTACCAATGTTAATGAAGGAATTTTACCTTTTGGAAAGACTGCTTTTTCATGGATACCTTTTGATGTTCGAAAAAAGTTTAAGATGAATACTTTTATTGAACAGGACCATCTTTTTGCTTATCATTTTTTTAGATTATTACAGCGGGCAAAAAATATTTTTTTAATATATAATGCGACTGTAGACGGTCTTTTTTCTGGAGAACCTAGTCGTTTCTTAAGACAAATCAAATTATTCAATAAGCCCTTGCATAACTTAAAAAATAAACAGTTGGAATTAGCAATTCCCAAGTTAAATAATCAAGGAAAAATAATAAATAAAACAAAGACGATTCTAAATCATCTTACACTTATCGGTAAAGAGGGTTTCTCACCTTCCTCTCTTGCTCAATACATAAGAAACCCATATGATTTTTATGTGCAGCGTATGTTAAAAGTGTATCCTAAGATTGATGTAAATCATCAACTTAATGTTATGGATAAAGGGACACTTATGCACGAAGTATTAGAAAATTTGTATAAACCCTATATCTCTTTAATAATGAAGACAGAATCTTATGATAAGATGCTTAAAAATCTTCCTAACGTATTAGAACAATTGTTTATTGAAAAAATCAAAAATAGAAAAAAGCTAACAGGTAAAAATGCTCTAGTATTTAAAGTAATAGAGGAAGTCCTAAAACGATTTTTGATAGCCGAAAAACAACAAGTTTCGAAGGGAAATCAAATTCAAATCATATCACTAGAATATAAATTCTCAAGATCTATTTATGTAAAAACTCTTGATAAAAAAATAAATTTTAAAGGAACTATTGATAGGATTGATATATTGAATGACACTTTAAGAATTATAGATTATAAAACAGGGAATATAAATGAGTCAGATTTGTCATTTACTTTGTGGGAAGAGTTAAGATTAAAAACTAAAAAGAGTGCCTTATTCCAAGTATTACTTTATGCATACATGTTAAAAAATGAATTCAAACAAAAGGATGTTATAGCTGGGGTAATTCCGTTGAAGACATTTAAAAATAGTTTTTTAGCTGTTACACAAAAGGAAAATATAAGAAATAAAAATATTCTAAAAATGAAAGAAGAGGTTTTAATTCATTTTGAAAAAGAATTATTTGAATTGGTAAATGAAATTTTTGACCCATTAATTCCATTCCAAGAAATAACCTAGCAGCTTAAAGATTCATAAATATGGTCAAGTTTTATAAAAAGGTTAATTTCATTTTTTTTACATTTACTAAAAAATATTTTATCTAGTTATAAATTAAAAAATGGCTAAGCAAGACGATTTCGATAAAATAGACTCCAATAAAGATGGGTTTATTTCAAGAGAAGAGTATGCTAATGCAGACAAATCGGCTGGAGTCAAAAAAGAAAAACTTAATTGGTTTCTAAGGGTAATTACAATTGGTGATCGTTTTGATATTAGAGACTTTTGGGATCGATTAAAAAAATCTATTGTTGAGTTTGTTATTTTGGTTTTTGGGGTAACAGTTTCTTTTGGAATCGAACAACAAGGCGGGGAATCTGATAATCGTGCAGACGGAATCGAAAACCTTTTAAATTTAAGGGAAGAAATTGATAAAATGATTGCATATACAAATACTTATATTGAACAAGTCGATTGGGTAGCAGCACTATATCAAAAACAATATGATAAATGGGAAATAGATAATGACAGTATTTTCATCGATTTTCAGGATGATGACGAGGAGCCAGATGGGAAATTTCATTTTGCCCCAATGGGAATGTATGTTCAAAGAGATCCATTTGATCCACCAAGAGTAAATTTTGATGCTATAAAGTTGGATGGAACCTTTCGATTAATGCCCAAGGAAGTTGGCTTAAAGATGACTGAAATTTATGATGGAACAGAATTGAAGTATTTAATTGAAAATACTGGTAAAAATGAAGAGACATATGTTAACCAATTTAGTAATCGAATAGCTAATAAATGGGTTTACGACTTACCATGGGTAGATGTGGATTACAATGAGTTTTGGATAGAAAACAGAAAATATATACAAAATGATAAATTCATAAAATACAATCTATATAAAAGAGTAGATTTATGGGAATATAGTATTAAAGAGCAATTACAACAATATAAAACGTCTCTAGTTGAGAGTACGAAAATGTTAGATTCTGTAATTTCTGTAAGAAATAGTGAGTTTGAATTTATTTGGTGGGTACTGAATCCTAAGGATTAGTATTGTCAATTAAATCTGCCACGAGTTTTCCAGAAATAATACTGGGGGGTACTCCTGGTCCAGGGACAGTTAATTGTCCAGTAAAAAATAAATTTTTTACTTTAGAACTTTTCAATTTTGGTCTTAAAAATGAGGTTTGAAGCAACGTGTTTGCTAAGCCATATGCATTACCTTTATAAGAATTATATTCACCTACAAAGTCATTAACACAAAAAGATTTTTTATAAATAATATTTTCTTTAATTGTTTGCTTAGTTATATTTTCAATTCTATCGATAACAATGTTAAAATATTTTTCTCGTAAAATTTCGTTATCCTTTAAATCAGGTGCTATGGGGACTAATATAAAACCATTTTCACATCCTTCAGGTGCGGTATGATTATTAGTCATAGATGTGAAATTTGCGTAAAATAATGGTTTTGAGGGCCACTTAGGATCTTTATAAATTTCTTTAGAGTGTAAATTGAAATCTGTATCAAAAAATAAATTATGATGAGTTAAGTTTTTGAGTTTTTTGTCAAAACCTAAATAAAATAAAAGCGATGAAGGAGCTAGGGTTTTATTTGACCAATATTTTTGTGAGTACTGCCGTTTTGATTCAGGAAGTAATGTTTCAGTATGATTATAATCAGCTCCAGATAAAATATATAGACTGTTTATTATTTTATTGTTTACCATAATTCCCGTTGCAGAAGCATTTTTTGTTACAATTTGCGTAACATTAGAGTTGTTGTAATACTTAACTCCAAAAGACTTTCCAATTTTAATCATAGCTTTAACAACGTCATAAAAACCATTATCAGGCTGCCAGGTTCCTAATCCAAAATCTGCATAATTCATAAAATTGTAAAATGCGGGTGTGTTAGACGATTCCGCCCCTAAAAATAATACAGGGAATTCCATAATTGATCTTAATTTTGGATTTTTAAATCTTTTATGGACTTGTTTTTTTATGTTGGTAAAAAAATAACCTACTCTCTTAACAGTATCAGTAGTAATTAATTCAAGCGGAGAAATTCCAGGCATTTTATACAACATATCCGTAACAGCTATTTTGTAATTCTCTTTTGCCATTTTCATAAATTTCAATAACTCTATTGAACTGCCTTTTTCTTCCTTTTCAAATACGTTACAAATTTTTTCTATTTCATCCGGAATTGCTATGTAATTATTTTCTCCAAAATAAACATGGTAAGCAGGATTTAATTTTTTCAGATTGTAAAAATCAGCACTTGTTTTATCAAAGTCATTAAAAAATCTTTCAAATACATCTGGCATCCAATACCAGCTTGGACCCATATCAAAGGTGAACCCACTTTCTTTAAATTGTCTAGCTCTTCCACCAAACTCAGCATTTTTTTCAAAAACACTTACTTCATATCCCATTTTAGCTAAATAACAAGCTGCAGAAAGAGAAGAAAATCCAGACCCTAAAATTGAAATAGTTTTTTTCATAACAAAGCAAAGATATTACATAAAGCTATGAGAAAAAATGAATTTACTCTTAACAATGACTTACTCCTTTTGAGCGGCCCAACTAATACCTCTTGTAATTAAAGTCCAAACCTCAGGGATTTCGAAGTTGTCTTTTGAATGACCAATGGAAATATAGAACACCCGACCTTTATCAAATGACTTTTTCCATACAACAGGAACAATAGCTCCATTAATCCATGGATCATGAACTCCAGAAAACTTAGTTGAGGCTAGAACATCCAATGCAGGGTCAACATGCATATAGTATTGTTCAGAATATAGACTAAAATCATTTATCCCTTTGGTTATTGGATCCTTTTTTGCATCTATCTGAACGGTATATGATACTTGCCCTCCTGGATGTTTAACAAATTGTCCTCCAACCATATATTGATATTCGGTATTTTCACGAAAAGAGTCACCTAAACCTCCGTGACAACCAGCAAGACCTACGCCTCCAGCTATAGTTTTAACAAGACCTTCAGATTCTTGAAGAGTTATTTCATCCATTGTTATGTGTTGAATAATTAAGTCTAAATCTTTCATAACTTTTGGATTAGCATATATAGCTGTGCCTTCAAATAATTTTACTTCTGCTTTTTGTTCAAGCAACCACTTTGCTATTTTTTCGGCAAAAATTTTAGGCTCATGCCCTTGCCATCCACCATATACAATCAATACTTTTTTATCTTCTAGATCAGCAGTATTTTTTTGAGCAATCCCAAAGTTTACAAATAGAAAAAATAAGATTAAATGACAATAAATTCTTAAAGAATGATAAGGCATTATCTTTTTTTTCTAAAGTGATGAATCTCTTCTACAAACGAGGCACTAATAATACCAGTAGGAATTGCCACAACACCAATTCCAATCAATGAAATAAATCCTGCA
The DNA here is from genome assembly GCA_943842245.1 of uncultured Flavobacteriaceae bacterium. Classification (GTDB taxonomy): domain Bacteria; phylum Bacteroidota; class Bacteroidia; order Flavobacteriales; family Flavobacteriaceae; genus MS024-2A. Next base: position 1,012,739 of record CALTAJ010000002.1, on the reverse strand, counting down.
AAAACTTTTCCCCAAACTGTCATGGGTACAACGTCTCCATACCCAACTGTGGCGAGAGAAACTGTAGCCCACCAAAGAGAAGCTGTAATACTAGAAAACACTTCAGGCTGGGCTTCGTTTTCTAAAAAATATATTGCAGAAGCTGAAAATAAAATACACAATAAGGAAAGGAAGAATGTAAATTTCAATTCATTCTTAACAGCGGAAAGAGCTTTAATAAAAAGTTTTAAAGATTTACTATCTCTCCCTAATTTAAAAATACGCGAGAGTCTAAACAAACGCAATATTCTAAAGAATCGACCGTCGATTAATACAAATTGCTTGATATAGAAAGGAAGAATGGATATGAAGTCAATAAACCCAAAGAAGCTAAAAACATAAGAAAATACGCCCTTCCATTTATTTTCCTTGTAGCTATTGAACACCCTATAAAAGTACTCTACAGTAAATATTAAGATTGAAATCAATTCAAAATATGAAAAAATATAGCCAAACCGATCTTTCATAAAAGAATGCGATTCAAGAATCATTGCAAAAATATTGGCAATAATTAAAAAATATATGAAGACATCTAAACGACTAAATTTTTTCATAATGAATAGAATTTAATTAAAAAAGTTTTTGTTAAATAGAATGGTATATTTTTAAGATAAATATTTAAATATTTATCTTAAAAATAATACTAATAAATAATATTTCAGTAATTAAAAAAAATTACCTTAGTCATTAATCAATAATTCATTTATTAGATTAATGAAGCAGTTGACCACACTCACTTTTTTTTCTTTTGAATCCAACAAGTTTTGGGCATTTAGTCAGATGGCTTCAGCTCCAGTGCTTTTGAAAAATACTAAGGGAATACAATTCTTTAAATTTCTTGGAACAGGTGGAGGTCAAGGATTTAGTTTAAAACCTGATTTTTCTACATATGCTTTCCTTGGAGTTTGGGATAATTTTTCTGCATACAACAATTGTATTAATTCACATCCTGTTTTTGTTGAATACCAAAAGAAAGCAATAACTCAACGAGATTTGGTTTTAAGTCCCATAAAGAGTCATGGCTTATGGAATGGTAAAAATCCTTTTTCGAATACAACTCCAAGTAAAGAAGAAAAAGATTCCAATAAAAAAGCTGTTGTCATAACAAGAGCTACCCTTCGTTGGAATAGATTATTTTCATTTTGGAAATCTGTACCAGCGGCTAGTAAGGCAATTGAGAAAGCTGATGGAATTCATTATTACAAAGGTATTGGAGAATGGCCTTTTATTCAACAAGCAACTGTTAGTATATGGGAAAACTTTGAATCTGTTAATGCTTTTGCATATAAAGATAAAGTTCATGCAGAAATAGTTAAAAAAACACGTCAAAAAAAATGGTATAAAGAAGATCTTTTTTCTCGATTTCATCTTGTTTCGGATATTACTAAAAACTTAAAATGATGAAGAAAGTTATAGTGATAGGTTCAGGAATTGCTGGTCTAGCAGTAAGTATTCGTTTAGCATTGAAAGGTTATAATGTTCAAGTTTTTGAGCAAAACTCATATCCTGGAGGAAAACTTTCGAGCTTTAGCATTAAAGACTATCGTTTTGATGCAGGGCCTTCATTATTTACTATGCCTCATCTTGTAACCGAACTTTTTAAACTAGCGGGCGAAGATGTTAAAAACTATTTTGAGTTTTCTAAAAAAGAAATAGCATGTAATTATTTCTGGCAAGATGGGACTAGTTTCACAGCCTATGGAGAAAGAAAAAAATTCTTGAAAGAAGTAGAGAAAATCTTTGGTGAGCCCCAATATAATGTTGATAAATATTTAAAAAAGGCTAAAAAAAAATACGATTTAACCTCATCTTTATTTCTGGAGCAATCATTACATAAAGTAAAAACCTTTATTTCTTTAGATACTTTAAAAGCATTATTTCAACTTAAAACTTTTGAGCTTCAAAAGTCATTACATCAAGCTAATGCTCAATCTTTTTCGTCTCCACATTTGATTCAACTTTTCGATCGTTATGCAACTTATAATGGATCTGATCCTTATCAGACTTCTGGGATTATGACCTTGATACAGCATTTAGAAAGTGCTTATGGAACATTTGTTCCAAAAAAAGGAATGGTCTCAATTACTGAATCACTTTTTGGGTTAGCTAAACGACTTGGAGTTAAGTTTTCTTTTGAGACAGTTGTTAAAGAAATAAAAGTTGAATTAGGAGTAATATCAGGTATAAAAACTAAATCAGGCTCATTTTCGTCAGATTATGTTATTTCCAATATGGATGTTTTCCATACCTATAAAAAACTTTTACCTAATGAAATACTCCCTATAAATAGACTTAAACAAGAGCGATCAAGTTCTGCAGTTATTTTTTATTGGGGAATTAAACAAAGTTTTCCTGATTTAGACTTACACAATATCTTTTTTTCAAAAAATTATAAAAAAGAATTTCAAGCAATTTTTAAAGATAAAACAGTCTCAGAAGATCCAACTATTTACATTAATATTACATCAAAAGAAGTTGTTGGAGATGCTCCTAAAGGATGTGAAAATTGGTTTATTATGATAAATACTCCTGCAGATCATGGACAAGACTGGACTCAAATAGTAAATAGGCTCAGATCACATATAATTACTAATATATCTAAACGTCTTAATGTAAATCTTAAGAATCTGATTGTATGCGAGGAAGTTTTAACTCCTCCTAATATAGAATCTAAAACTCAGTCATATATGGGTGCTCTTTATGGAGCTTCAAGTAATGATACTATGGCGGCTTTTTTACGCCATCCAAATTTTTCTAATCGTATTAAAAATCTTTACTTTTGTGGGGGAAGCGTTCATCCAGGAGGAGGAATTCCACTTTGTTTACTTTCCGCTAAAATTGTCGATGAACTTATACCCGCTAAATAAAAAATGACTCAAATTAAAATATTTACAAATCAAAATATTTCTTTAGGGTTAATTTGGTTATTTCATGTTTCGGGAATCATCGGAATAATCTATAGTGATGCCTCTTGGTTCATAAAAGCTACACCATTAAACTTGATGTTAAGTTTCATTCTATTATTATTAAATATCGAAAGAAGTAAAAAGACATTATTCTTGGTACTATTATGTTTTTTTGTTGGAATGTTAGCAGAGATTATTGGTGTGAAATATGGATTTATTTTTGGTAAATACAACTATGGTGAAGCTTTAGGACCAAAATTTATGCAAGTACCATTTATGATGGGAATCGTCTGGTGTATTTTAGTTTTTATTACAGGATTTATTGTCCAACTTTTTTTTGAAACAACTTGGGCAAGAATAATAGTCGGGATTGGCCTGATGCTATTTCTAGACTTAGTTATGGAACCTGTAGCACCAATATTAGATTTTTGGAGTTTTGAGTCTGGGCTTGCATCATTTAATAACTATATAGGATGGGCAGTTATTGCTTTTCCTTTGCAATTTATTTTCCATAAAGTAAAACTTCACACTGATGGATCTTTTGCTTTTCATCTATATTTTCTTCAATTTCTTTTTTTCACAATACTTTTACTAAAAATAAATACTTTAGGAATTTAAATAAAATTATATGCATTGTAGCTTTCGTATCTTTATTTTAATAATATTTTCATTTACTTCATGTACTGGTGGAAATGAATCAAGGGAAACCGAATCATCAACTGTTGAAAATTTTACTGATGAGGACCCTATAATTAAGGTTAGCTTTGAATTAGTTGATTATCCAGAAGATTTTTTAAAGGAAAACGGATTGGAAGGATGGGATGAATTTCGGAGTTTATATGAAACTATGGATCGTTTAAAAGAATTGGATTTAAGAGATGTTGAAGTCAATATTATTGGACTTTCTGGTCTTTTAAAGGATTTGATTTCAGGAAATCTTCCCGAGGAATTTGAAACTCCTCAAATCCGAAGCCGATTGAAAGTTGTTAAAATGCAATCCCAAAAATCAAGGTATTTCACGAGGCATTATAAAAAAGACTCTTTGATCCCATCTTTAAAAGCTTTGTACGGTCATTACAATGCTTTAATTTATAGAATGATTATTCTTAAACAAGAACAGACAGCTGTAATATCAAATACTTTGATTATTCCTTAGTAATCAGAATTTATTTGTTTATTAAAAAATAGCTATCAACTAAAACTTGATTTTTATTGATAGCATTTTGAATAATAGATGAATGTTCAATAAATTCAGAATTTTTATATTCATCCAAATCAATAAATTCTTTGTATAATTTGAATAATACTTTGTCAGCTTCCAAACATTTTTCGACAGCTGTTGCTTTAAGTGTGTCTATAGTAGATACTAGCAATTGATCAAAGTTAAATCGACTGATTATTAAGTCATCAAAGGTTACTCCAAGTGCTTGTATTTCGCTTAATACATCTTGAAAAAAGCGATTTCGAATCAAAGCTTGTTGATTAAAAAAACGTTTCTCTTCAGAATAATTTACATGATCTGAAGCCTTTAAGTACTCTAACTTAGCATTTTTTAAATGCATTAGGAGTTTTTCCATTAATGCAATATGTTGACTTTTTTTGGACATAAATTATTTATTGTCTCAATTTAAAGGAATAGTACTTTGCTTAAACAGAATACGATAATATTATATCAACATGTTATCTACATTATATTTAAAAGAAGTTAATTCAATTATTTTAGAAGCTTTTACAATTCTAATTGCAGCAGGCTCTGACGTATATTTTGGAGTAGGGAGATTAAATTTTAAAGCACTATAATTATAGTATTTTTTTCTAAGGGGGTGGTGAGGTGAAACCAAATTAAAAATACCCTCTAATTTTGAATTGATAATCAAATTTGAAATACCATTTATTGCATCTTCTTGATGTATAAAATTTATACAACCTAGAGGATTGCCTATAGCTTTACCTTGTAATTGAAAAATTGGATTTCTATCTTCCCCTATAAGCCCACCTAAACGGACAATTACAGAGGGTAGGGGAAAATTAATTATTAAATTTTCACAGATATGAAGAGCTTTTGCACTTGATGTTTCAGGATTAACAAAACTAGATTCATTGTAAACACCTTCACTTGAACCATAAACAGATGTGCTACTTAAAAATATAATCCGCTTTAAAGGAGTTGGTTCAATATTCTCCAAAAGGTTTTTAATCATTTTGACATACACCCCCTCTTTAAATTTTCTACCAGGCGGAATAGAAACTATTAAAGTTTCAAGGTTATTAATAAACGATTTGACGCCTTTAGTTTGATTTTCTTCTAAAACAACTTGATAACCTTTAATTCCTTTATTATTGAGATAAGAAATCCCTTCCTTTGATCTGCATGAGCCCTTAATATTATAATTAAGTGTTTGTAAATGTTTCCCAAGAGGTACACCTAACCAACCACAACCTAAAATTCCCAGTGAGGACATAATTGAATTTTTCACAATTATAACAATATATTTTTATTGAATTCCCTATTTATCATATAGAATATAATATTCTATTCAAAAAAACTTATATTAGAATAAATTAAAATTATTAATTATGCCCGTAAAAAGTTTTCAAGGAGAGCGGGCTCAAAAAAAAAGAGTCACTCCCAGTAAATTAACTGTATCTGATGTTATGACTACCCAATTGGTGTTATTTACACCCAAACAAAGCATACATGAAGTAATGCAGTCTTTTATTAAGTATCGGATTTCAGGAGGTCCTGTAGTGGATCATAAGGGGGTTTTGATTGGAGTTATTTCTGAAGCAGACTGCATGAAAGAAATATCCGATAGTCGTTACTTTAATATGCCTATTTTAGACAAGTCTGTGGGACATTTTATGACAGAAAAAGTAGATACCATTGAATCTAACATGAGTATTTTTGATGCAGCAGCTAAATTTTCAAAATCCAGCAGAAGGAGGTACCCTGTCCTTGAGAAGGGGCGTCTAGTCGGACAAGTAAGTCGAAAAGACATTGTTATTGCCGCTATCAATATGAAAAGTCAAACTTGGAGAATTAAATAAATAAGTTCTTAGCTACCCTATAAGTATTGGCGTGAGCATCTATAATGACTTTTAAATCTTTTGAATATCCTCCTCCCATACTGCACTGTATGGGTATATTTTTTTCTTTAAAAAAGCTAAGTACAAGTTCGTCTCTTTTCTTGCATCCGTCAATACTCACACTCAGACGGCCAAGTTTATCGGATTCTAATATATCTACACCACAGAGGTAAAAAATAAAATCCGGATTAACCTGTTTATAAAGCTTAGGCAAAAGATTTTTAATCTGATCAATATAAGCTTTATCGGAACATTGATCCTCCATCTCTATGTCAAGGTTACTTATTTCTTTTTTGAAGGGATAGTTTTTAGTTCCATGTACTGAACAGGTAAAAACATCTTGATAATTCTTAAAGATCGATGCAGTTCCATTGCCTTGATGCACATCCAAATCTAATATCAAAATTTTTTTTGCATACCCCTTATCTAACAAGTGTTTTGCCCCAATGGCTTGGTCGTTTAGAAGACAAAAAGCTTCTCCCCGATCTGAAAAAGCGTGATGGGTTCCACCCGCTATATTCATTGCAATCCCAAAATCTAGTGCTTTTTCTGCTCCCATAATAGTTCCTCCAGCAATTAAAAATTCTCTTTTTATTAGAGCTTCACTTAGGGGAAATCCAATACTCCTAATCTCATTTCTTGAAAGTTCTAAATTGCATAGACGATCAACATATTTTTTTAAATGTACTCGTAATACTTGATTCATTTTTGCAGCTTGGGGGACAAAAAAATCTTCTGGTTCACAAGTCCCTTCAAGTAATAATTGCTGAGGTAATAACTCATATTTTTCCATAGGAAAACGATGATTTTCTGCCAGTGGTAGTCGATAGGTAGGATCAAATGCAATAGGAATTAAAGAAGTCAAACTCGTTAACTTATGGGTGTGCCGTTTGGAATATTTTTATCTTCTGGAGACACAAAAATAAAATTTCCTTTTTCATTTTCTCCAAGTAAAATCATTCCATTACTTTCAACTCCTTTAAGTGTTCTAGGAGCTAGATTAGTCAATAGTGTCACCTTTTTTCCAATAAGCTCATCGGTTTTGAAATCATTTGCAATACCCGAAACTATAGTTCGTACTTCATCTCTAAGTTTAACCTTGAGTTCCATTAATCTTTTTGTTTTTTTCACTTTTTTAACATCAATGATTTCTGCAACTTGAAGGTCTAAAGAATCGAAATTCTTAAATGATGTCGTGGGTTTAACAGCACGAATAGATTTTAATTGATTTTCTTTTTCACTGTTATTAAGTTTAGAGCGTTGATATTCTATTTGAGAATTCTCAATTTTTTGAAATAAAAGTTTAGCCTTTTTTATTTGATGTCCGGCAGGAATTAACACCTTTTTTAAACGTACATCTTCCCAATTTAAACTTGCTGGTTTTAGATTTAACATATCGTTTAATTTCTTTGTAGTAAAGGGTAAAAATGGCTCACTAATAACTGCAAGTCCCGCTGAAATTTGAAGAGCTGTGTGCATTATGGATGCAACTCGATCTGAATTACTTTTTATTAATTTCCAAGGCTCAGCATCTGCTAAATATTTATTTCCTAGGCGAGCCAATTGCATTAATATTTGACTGGCTTCTCTAAAGTGATAATTCTCTAAAGCTGTGCTTATTTTTTCGGGTATTTGTGCCATTTTGTTCAAAACCTCTGTGTCTTCTGACAAAAATTCTTTTGCTTTTGGAACACTACCCTCATAGTATTTGTGAGTTAAAACTACTACCCGATTTATAAAGTTTCCATAAATAGCTACAAGTTCATTGTTATTTCGTGATTGAAATTCTTCCCAAGTAAAATCATTGTCTTTAGTCTCAGGTGCATTAGCAGTCAAAACATATCTTAATACATCTTGTTGATCTGGAAATTCATCTAGATATTCATGAAGCCATACAGCCCAATTATTAGAAGTGGATATTTTTTGACCTTCTAGATTTAAAAATTCATTTGCTGGAACATTTTCAGGTAAAATATAAGATCCACTCGCATGAAGAACTACTGGAAAAATAATACAGTGAAAAACAATATTATCTTTCCCAATAAAATGAACTAATTTAGTCTGGTCATCTTTCCAATATGGCTCCCAATTAACCCCTTTTTTTGCCGCCCATTCTTTGGTTGATGAAATATATCCTATAGGTGCGTCAAACCAAACATATAGGACTTTATTTTCCCCACCTTTTACAGGAACTGGAATTCCCCAATCCAAATCACGAGTTACTGCTCGAGCATTCAGACCGTTATCGATCCATGACTTTACTTGTCCATATACATTTGGCTTCCAATCCAACTTATGCCCCTTTATAATCCATTTTTCTAAAAAAGATTCGTAACGATTTAATGGTAAATACCAGTGTTTAGTTTTACGCATTTCCGGTTGAGATCCACTAATAGTAGATCTAGGATTGATTAGCTCATTAGCGCTTAAACTACTTCCACAACTCTCACATTGATCTCCATAAGCTTCTGTATTTTGACATATTGGGCATTTTCCTTTAACAAAACGATCTGCCAAAAATTGATTTGCTTCGGGATCAAAAAGCTGCTCGGATTCGTTTTCCTCAAAAATATCCTTTAGGTGTAAATCTTTAAAAATCTCTTGGGCTGTTTCGTGGTGAATATTACGTGAGGTTCTAGAATAGTTATCGAATGTTATTCCAAAAGTTTCAAAAGAATCTCGAATCAATTGATCGTAATGATCTATTATCTGTTTAGGAGATTTTCTTTCTTTTTTTGCTTTTATAGAAATTGCAACCCCATGTTCATCACTTCCGCAAATAAAAGCAACATCCTCCCCCTTTATTCTTAAATAACGAGCATATATGTCTGCCGGTACATAAACTCCTGCTAAGTGTCCAATATGAATGGGCCCATTGGTGTAGGGTAGGGCTGCTGTAATGGTATAGCGTTTGGGCATTTAAACAGTTAATTTACTTCAAAAGTAAGCAAAACTCTATCTTTTTTGTGACCTAAGCTTATTATAATCTAGCAAAATATTTTGAAACTATACAACACCGTTAAGTTAGAAGAATGTTTTATTTGTAACATTTTGTTTTAAATAACTACTTTTATCAAATATTATTACCACCTTTCTTTTTATTTATGAAAACTATAGCTTCAGCAGTTACAGAATATATTAAGACAAAACCTTACCTAGCATCTGCATTAGGAGATGGTATTATTAATCTGACTTCTTTAGCAAGAAATATTCATGGAGATATTGAGTCCATGATGAACAAATCTATTAATCAGGGAGCCATTATTATGGCTCTTAAAAGAGTTTCAGATGATGCTGGTTTTACGCTAACAAAGAAAATAATTAGGATTTTAAAGAATTTAGGAGATATAACAGTTCGATCTTCACTGGTAGATTATGGCTTTCTACTTTCTGAAACTTTATTATTAACTCAGGCCAATTTACTTAAACAAATTGAAAATAAAAAAGATGTTTTTTATACATCTTCAAGAGGTGTTGCAGAAAGTAATATTGTAGTGAGTCAAAACATTGTTTCCCTGGTCGATGAACTTTTTAAAAATGAAGTTTGCCACACTAAACTTGAGAATTTATCCTCGATTACAATTAAACTTCCAACAGATAATGTCAAGGTTCCAGGAATATATTACTTTATTTTTCAGCGCTTATCTTGGGAGGGTGTTAATATCACAGAAGTTATTTCTACTTCAAATGAATTTACTATTCTAGTAAATGAGGATGAGGTAGATATCGCTTTTAAAGTCATTAAAAATCTTAAGGGGCTTTAGTTTTCAAAACTAATTGGGTAAGTAATGTAATCAGACTTTTTACTTCTTTAATTTCGACAATTGACAAGAAAAGTCTCGGGCCACTTTGTGTAATTTTTTCTTTCAATACCATACGATCTGGAGTCATTTGAATTTGATTTATTAAATAAATAAAATACTTACTCTTGAAGAAATCACTATTTTGATCTGAAAGGAAATAACAAAGGCAGCTGCCTTTTTTGAGAATTAAACGCTCAATACCAAGTTGGGTTGCAACCCACTTTAAGCGAACACTTTCTAGGAGTTCTTTAGCGGGCAATGGAAGAGTTCCAAAACGATCCTTAAGATTTACCTCAAAAGCATTAAGTTCCTCATCAGTTTTAATGCTGCTTAATTCTTGATACAGCGCTAAACGCTCTTTAACAATATTTACGTAGTCATTTGGTATAAAAATCTCCAAGTCAGTGTCAATTTGGACGTCTCTGACATAAGTTTTAACACTATCATTTTCGTCCGATTTGTACAGACTCTTGAATTCATTTTCTTTTAACTCCTCTATGGCTTGTTGAAGAATTTTCTGATAAGTATCAAATCCCATTTCATTTATAAAACCACTTTGTTCTCCACCTAATAGATCACCGGCACCTCTTATTTCTAAATCCTTCATAGCAATTTGAATCCCAGAACCAATAGCAGAAAACTGTTCTATGGTTTTCATTCTTTTTTTGGCATCTGGACTAATTGCACTGTATGGAGGTGTAATAAAATAACAGAAAGCTTTTTTATTACTTCTCCCAACTCGGCCTCGCATTTGATGTAAATCACTTAACCCAAATTGATTAGCATTATTAATAAAAATTGTATTGGCGTTAGGTACATCTAATCCATTTTCAATTATAGTTGTGGCAATCAATATGTCATAATCACCATTCATAAAACTTAAAAGGGTCTGTTCAAGTTTTCTGCCCTGCATTTGTCCATGTCCGATTGCAATTCGAGCATCAGGAACTAGGCGTTGAACTAAACCGGCAATTTCAATTATATTTTCAACGCGATTATGAATAAAAAATACCTGTCCTCCTCTTTGAAGTTCATAGAGAATACTATCTCTAATTTGTGTTTCACTAAATCGAACCACTTCACTTTCTATAGGATATCGATTGGGAGGAGGGGTGGCAATTACTGATAAATCTCTCGCAGCCATTAAACTAAACTGAAGTGTTCTTGGAATAGGGGTAGCTGTAAGTGTAAGTACATCAATATTAGCTTTTAAGGATCGAATCCGCTCTTTTACTGTTACACCAAATTTTTGTTCTTCGTCAACAATTAGAAGACCTAAATCTTTAAAAACAACACTTTTACTAACCAATTTATGAGTTCCAATAAGTATATCAATTTTTCCTGATTCAAGATCTTTTAAAATTTTGTTTTTATCTTTTGTGTTACGAAAACGATTGAGATAATCTACCCGAACAGGTAAATCTTTTAAGCGTTTAGAAAAGGTTTTAAAATGTTGAAAAGCTAAAATTGTAGTAGGAACCAAAACTACTACCTGCTTACTATTGTCAACAGCTTTAAAGGCTGCTCTAATAGCAACCTCAGTTTTTCCAAAACCAACATCCCCACAGACCAATCTATCCATAGGTCGACTAGATTCCATATCTGTTTTTATAGCTTTGGTAGTTTTTTCTTGATCTGGAGTGTCTTCAAATAAAAATGAGGCTTCCAACTCCCACTGTAAATAGCTATCTGGATCAAATGCAAAACCTATTTTTTGTTTGCGTTTTGCATATAGCTCAATCAAGTTAAAGGCTATCTCTTTAACCTTAGACTTTGTTTTTTGTTTGAGAACTTTCCAGGCTTTAGAGCCCAACTTGTATATTTTGGGAATTGATCCCTCTTTTCCCGCATAACGACTAATTTTATGTAAAGAGTGGATACTTAAATAGAGAATATCCCGTTCGCCATAAAAAAGCTTAATAGCTTCTTGCCATTTACCTTCCACTTCTATACGTTGTAAACCTCCAAATTTTCCAATTCCATGGTCTATGTGGGTAATATAATCACCCACCTCCATTTGTGTCAATTCCTTTAGATTAAGGGCTTCTTTTTTTCGGTGATCTGATTTAAGTCGATATTTGTGGTATCGTTCAAAAATTTGATGATCTGAAAAACATGCTATTTTTGCCTCAAAATCTTCAAAACCCATATAAATGGGAAGAACCTCAGTTTTGTAGGATACTTTTTTCTCCATATCCTCAAAAATATCATTGAAGCGTTTTGCTTGTTGTTCATTACTACAGAAGAGGATATTTTCATAATCCTGTTCTTTATTTTTGTTGAGGTGAGAAACTAATAAGTCGAATTTTTTATTAAAAGCAGGCTGTGGACTCTGATTGATATATAGTTTTTCTTTAATTTTTAATTGATCTGTTTTTTCAAGGACAATAATGGATCTATTTTGACAATCTGAAATCCATTCTTGAGGCTGAACAAATAATTTTACTGGAGGATATTGAGTTGTTGTATCTAAACTTTTATAGGCCTCCTCTGCTTTTTTATAAAGGTTTTCCAAACGATGCGTAATTTTATCAGTATCCGAAAAAACAAAACAACTTTCTGAAGAGAAGAAAGAAAGTATAGTTTTACGCTTATCTGTAAAGTCGTGATTTGAGGTATTTGGAAGCAGCTCAATTTCGTCAAAAGCTGTTATAGAAAGCTGATTACTAACGTTAAAACTAGATAATCGCTCTATAAGGTCATCAAAAAATTCTATACGATATGGATGTTGATATGCAAAAGAAAAAACATCGATAATTCCTCCCCGGACTGCAAATTCTCCTGGACCCGAAACAAAATCTACTCTTTCAAAACCCATTTCAAATAGGCGCTCGTTGATAAACCCTAGGGAAACCTCTGTATCTTTTTTTAGCTTTAAAGCAATACGTTTTAGAGTATGCTGTGAAATAATCTTTTCAAAAATTGCTTGTGGGTATGTTACTACGATACGAGGCTTTTTAGAAGTACTTAGCTTTTTTAATACCTCTGCACGTAATAAAATATTAGCATTATCAGTTGTTTCCTGTGCATAGGGTTGTCGGTAACTCGCAGGAAAAAATAAAACATCGGAAGGATTAAGTAAACGTTCAAAATCATTTAAAAAGTATGCAGCTTGTTCAGCATTTTCGTTTACTAATAGGAGTGAATTATCTTGTTTCTGGAAAGCCGCTGCTAATCTAAATGATAAACCCGAACCCACTAAACCTTTGATTTGGGCACATCGCTTCTCAGAAAAAGCTAATTGAAGTTTCTTCTGTGAAACAAGGTTATCAAAAGCGTTTAGTAACGGATTGATATTTTTTTTTGCAAATATAATCTCTTGACCTTAATTCTCCCCAATTTCTATCACTTCTTTACCTGTTGTTACGTATATCTTATCTTCCTTTTTGGGAATAAGTATATGTAAACCAGTAAAGGCGCCAAAAGCAGGCAGAATCATTTGGTAAGTTGAATTAAAAAAGCAGGGCATTTTAAGTTTTTGTAATCCACTCCCCTTTAGTTTAATTCCAGGATGCACGTGCCCACAAAAGGTAAAGTAACCTTCTTTTTTGGAAGGAAAATGACTAAAGCAAAAATATTCTTCGATTAATTGTTTGACTACAGTTATTCCTATTTTTTCAAATTTATATGCAGGAATTACATCATGATTACCTTCCACCAAAATTATTTTTGCCTTTTGATTCTTTACCCAAGAGCGGAACATATACCACTCGTTATTTTGGTAACTATGAAAAAGATCTCCTAAAAATAGAAATCTTTTTATTTCAAATTGATCAACAATGCGAGCTACTTTATTATAAAAAACACCTTCGGCTTTCCTTGGAACAGCGATGCCATTTTTTCGGAAATGTGCAATTTTTCCAAGATGAGGATCTGCCAACATCAAGGTAGCTTTTTCAATCCAGTATATGGCGCCACTTGAATGTAAGACAAAATTCTGTTGCTGAATTTTTATTTGCTTCATTTCCCTAATTTTTCAAGTTGGAGATACATTTTTTTTATACGGTCTTCAACCCTTTCAGAGGAAAGTTTAGATCGGATTCGATCTGTGATTAAAGGAAAAGAAAATGGAGTGGGCTGGCTGCATTGTTTCCATTCGATTTTCTGAATAGAAATTTTTTCAAATACTCGATTCATACGTCCATGCTCCATTCCATGGTCAAATGTCTCTTCTAAAGCCTGTTGGTATAACAGATTTTTTGGTTCATAATCTTTGAAAACATCATAAAATAACTGGGAACCACTTTGTAAATGCTTTGTTTTAATTGGTTTATTTGGAAAACCCTGAAAAACCAACCCTGAAATGACAGCAATATCTCTAAATCGACGTCTTGCCATTTCAGATATATTTATACTTTTCTCCAAATCTTCATTTAGGTGATCTTTTGTTAATAGATTATTATCTAAAAAAGCTTCTTTCAAAAAAGGTTTATCAGATAAAAGCTCAAAACCATAGTCGTTAAACGACATGCTAAATGTTATTGGTAATAAAAGACTAATTCGATAGGCCATTAAACTTGCCATAGCCTCATGAATTGCATACCCTTCAAAAGGATAAAAAACTGTATGAAAACCTTCTTTTGTTTGAAAACGCTCAATTAAAAATTGATTTGACTTGGGAATAATGGATTCCAGCTGTTGTTGAAAAAATACTGGGGCCAAGGCTTTAAATTCAGGAGTATTATAACTAGCTTTTTCATACAGAACTTTTTTTAATAATTCACTTAGATTTGCACTGAAGCTCATCCGTCCACCTATCCAAGATGGTATACGAGTTTTTTTTGATTTTGATTTCCGAACAATCACTTCCATATTATGTAAGCGAATCAATTCTAAGTTACGACCAGAGAAGGTAAAGACATCACCCTTTTTCAGTTTAGTTACAAACCACTCTTCAATAGAACCTAAGTAACCCCCTTTTTGATAACGAATTTTTAATGAAGAATCGCTTATTATAGTGCCCATTGAAAGGCGGTGTCGCATAACAATACCTTTGTTTAGCACTTTTAATAAACCATTTTCAAGGATAGTTACTTTTTTATATTCATCATAATGTTCAAGGCTTTGACTTCCTTTCACAAGGAAATTAATAATCCATTTCCAGCGCTCTTTGTTTAATGTTTGAAAGCAAAAAGTGCTTTGAATTATGGGGAATAATTTTTGGGGATAAAAACCACTGCCAACAGCTAGAGTCATTAAAAATTGCAACAAGACATCATATGAATTTAAAAAAGGGATACGATCTTCGATTTTTTGATGTTCAATTCCACGTTGTAATGCAACCGATTCAATCAATTCTATAGCATGTGTAGGTAGAAAATGAATCGTACTTCCAGCCTTAGGATTATGACCACTTCTGCCAGCTCTTTGAATAAAGCGCCCAACCCCTTTGGGGCTTCCAATTTGGATACAGTTTTCGACAGGACTAAAATCCACACCTAAATCAAGGCTAGAGGTACAAACTACTACTTTGAGTTTTTCATTACGTAATGCGTCTTCAACCCATAGACGAATTTTTTTGTCGATACTTCCATGATGCATAGCTATTTCTCCTGCTAATTTAGGATCAGAGTCTAGAATTTGATAGAACCAAATTTCACATTGCGCTCGGGTATTGGTAAAAATGAGGGTTGTCTTATTTTTTCTTATTAGTCTTAAAACTTGGGGTAATAGGTGAATTCCCAAATGTCCTCGCCAAGGGAAACTCTCCATGTTTTTTGGTAAAATAGACTTTACTTTAATCTTCTTTTTAATTTTTGCGTTTATTATAATGTAATTTTTAATTGATCCCAATAATATTTCTCTGGATAGATTTTTGTTTCCAAGGGTAGCAGAAATTCCCCAGACTTTAAGATTAGGCAGTAGGGCTCTTAAATAAGCTATAGCAAGCTCAATCTGAACACCTCTTTTTGTTCCTAATAGTTCATGCCATTCATCTACTACGATTACATTTAGGTGATTAAAGCTTTTCTGGTGATCCTTAGCACTTATTAGGACATGAAGACTTTCTGGAGTTGTAACTAGACCAAATGAAGGTTTTCGTTTTTGTTTTGCACGCTCACTTTGAGAGGTGTCTCCTGTACGTAATGAAATTTTGAGATCAGTGTTGAGATCATCAGTAATGCTTTGAGTTGCCTGCTGAATCTCAACCGCTAATGCTCGAAGAGGAGTGATCCAAATTGCCTGGATACCCGCAGGATGTTTTTTTCTCAATCGAGCTTCGTTTAAGATTCCACCCCAAAGAGCAAATGTTTTTCCGCTTCCTGTTGGCGCATGCAGCATCCCGCTCTTTCCCTCAGAATAGGCCTTCCAGCACTTTTTTTGAAAATCTTGAGGTGTCCATTTCTTATTTTCAAACCATTTCTGAACTGTTGTCATGGCAGTAACTGTTTAAGGTCTTCTAAGCTGTTAGCATCATTTGTTTTTTTATCGTGACGCCAACGTAATATTCTTGGAAACCGGACCGCTACTCCACTTTTGTGACGTGATGAAGGAGCAATACCTTCAAAAGCTATTTCAAATACAAGTTCAGGTTTGACTTGACGAACTGGACCAAATCTTTCTAAAGTATTTTGTTTTATAAACTGGTCTACTTTTTTGATTTCAGCATCAGTAAGTCCTGAGTAAGCTTTGGCAAAGGTAACTAGGTTGTTATCTTCCCATAGGCCAAATGTGTAATCAGTATACATATTAGTTCTTCTCCCATGTCCTCGCATGGCATAAGTCAAAACGGCATCGATTGTTTTTGGGTTTGATTTCCATTTCCACCAATTACCTTTTTTTCGTCCAACGCCGTAAGAAGATTTTTTGGCTTTTAGCATCAATCCTTCACTTCTCTTATCTTCAGCCTTTTCTCGTTCGACAGCGACTTGCTCCCAAGAAGAAAACTTAAGCACTTCAGATAATAGGATTGGAATTTTTTCACCATCATATTTTTCAAAAAGCTGGGCCAATAAATCTTGGCGATCCATAAGTGGATAACTTCGAATATCTTTCCCTTCCCATTCTAAGATGTCATATAGCATTATGACAATCGGAATTTGCTGTTTTAGTTTTGAAGAAACACTTTTTCGACCAATACGTTTTTGTAGGTCATTAAAGTTTCCTATTTGCCCGTCTTTATAAGGCAAGAGTTCCCCGTCTAATACAGTCCCGTTTGGAAGGATATTAGCTAGACAATCCAATTCAGGGAATTTATCAGTAATCAACTCTTCCCCTCTACTCCATAAAAAAGACTTTCTTTCTCGGATGATTAATTGAGCTCGCATACCATCCCATTTGTGTTCGATGTGCCAATTAATAACTTTTTCCTTTCCTTGAAAATCTTCTTCCAGAGCATAAGCTAAAAAGAAGGGGTAGGGCTGTGAAATCTGATCTTGAGGATTAGGATTTAGGATCAATTCCTCAAAGGTTATAGTTTTTGGTGACCATTGACCCATCAAACGATGTGCCAAGATGTTTTCGTTTATTTTTACTGCCTTTGACAATGCTCGAGTCATAAGTTTTTGACTTACTCCAATACGAAACCCCCCCGTAAGAATTTTATTGAAGACAAACCGTTCAAAATTATTTAAACTTTTCCAGCGTTTAAAAATGTATTCTTTCTTTTGACTTTCCTGTTTTGGTTTTAGATTTATTATTTCATCAATACATTGGGATAGAGAGGGGACTTTTTCTTTAGCTTCTTGACGGACCAAAAGGGCTATAGTTTCAGCTAAATCACCAACGATGTGGTAGGATTCTTCAAATAACCATTCAGGCAACTTAGTAATCTCTGAGGCCCAGGATCTCATTAATTTTGTAGTAACGGGTCTAGGTGGCCGGCGGTGGGATAAAAGCGCTACCGACCATAGAGCATCTTCTTTTGGTGCCTCTAAAAAATATTGAGTCAAGGCAGCAACCTTTTGATTGGTTTTATTTGTACTATCCAATTTTTCAATTAATTTGGCAAAACGTTTCATTGGTTACTGATCGTTTCGTGCATTTCAACCTCGTATTGAGTTTTTTCAGTCCTAGCATTCCATCCTTGTTCTCTAAGATATTGTGCAAATATTTCGGTATATCCATGAGTGGTAACTATATTTTCGCAGCCACTTGCTTTGATAGCTGATAATAGTCCTTGCCAATCGGCATGGTCAGACATAACAAATGCTCGATCGACAGCACGTCTTCTTCTTGCCCCACGAAAAGACATCCATCCGGAGGCATAGCCCGTTGAGAGTCTTCCTAATTTTTTCACCCATGCACTTCCTAAAACTGCAGGTGGTGCAAGTACTAAATTCCCTTCCAATTCTTTTTTAGTGGTTTCCCGAGTAATAAGTTCAGTCTCTGGAAAGTCGATGAACTGTCGTAATACTTCAGTCATTTTTTCGGTTGCACCATGGGTATATATTTTTCCTATAGATGGGTCAAGATTTTTTAAAAGTCTTTGGACCTTTCCTAGCGAGTAACCCATTAACAAACTAGTGGTTTTATCATTTTTATTAATAGCCCACCAATTATTAATACTATCATGGACTTTATTAGGTTCTTCCCACTGAAAAACTGGAATACCAAAGGTACATTCAGTTATAAAAGTATCACATTTAACTGATTCAAATGGAGTTGAGATTCCATCTTCTTGGGTTTTATAGTCACCAGTGAATACCCAAACTTCCCCTTTGAATTCAACACGGATTTGCGAAGATCCTGGAACATGCCCAGCAGGGTGAAAAGAGAAGTTTACTCCATTAATATTAAATATTTCACCATATTTCTTTCCATTCACCGAAATTTTTCCTAAACGGTGTTTAATTATAGGGACATTAATTTCATGAGTTATATAATGTTTACTGCCCCATCTCGCATGGTCAGAATGGCCGTGAGAAATAAGGGCTTTATTAACTCCCTTCCAAGGGTCTAAATAGACACCAGCTTGGGAACAGTAAATTCCTTTTGAAGTAAACTCAAGAAGTGGCATGCGTATTTTCTTTTTCAAGGGGAAGGTACAAAAAAGGTCAAAAATCATATGGTTAATAAAAGGCAATAACTCCTTTTCTATTCCCTTTAATTATTTGTTATTTTCGTTTTAATGTATTTAATATTTGATACCGAAACAACAGGATTACCCAAACGTTGGAAAGCGCCATTAAGTGATAGTGAAAACTGGCCTCGTTGTATTCAAATTGCATGGCAAATTCATGATCCTAAAGGTTCAGTTATTAGCCATGAAGATTATTTGATTAGTCCTGATGGCTTTAGTATTCCTTTTGATTCTGAACAAGTACACGGTATTTCAACAGCTTTAGCTCAAGATCAAGGATCTCCATTATTGGAAGTGTTGAATAAATTTAAATTAGCCTTAAATAAGGTAAATTTTGTGGTAGGACATAATGTGTCTTTTGATCGCAATATCATTGGGGCTGAATTTTTACGGTCAGATTTGGATGATGCGTTAGAAGGAAAGCTTGTAATTGACACTTGCACAGAAGAAACGGCAAATTTATGTAAACTGCCTGGAGGACGTGGGGGAAAATTCAAACTACCCACTCTCGGTGAACTTTATAATTTCCTTTTTAAGCAAAGTTTTGAAGAAGCCCACAATGCAACAGCTGATGTGGAAGCAACTTCCCGTATTTTTTTGGAATTACTGCGAAAAGACAATTTACACCCTGAGGTATTTGAAAATCAACAAGCTCAAACGTTAGAAATAAGAGAGATAAGCACTCCTTTTAAGTTAATTGGCTTGTCTCATCAAAATTTAAAAGAAGCATCAGCAGTATTAAAAAAAGATAAAGTTGATATAAAAAAATCGACTTTACATTCAGGAATAAGTAGTGGCCTAGCGAATGCTCCTTTTGTTCATTTACATAACCATTCTCAGTTCTCGGTTTTACAAGCAACTTCACGTATTAATCAATTGGTTGCGGCAGCTGCGGCAGACAATATGCCTGCAATAGCTATAACTGATCACGGAAACTTGATGGGAGCATTTCATTTTATTAAGGCTATTGATAAACATAATATTAATGTAGAAGAGGATAAAAAAATCAAACCGATAGTGGGTTGTGAATTCTATGTTTGTGGTGACCATAAAGACAAAACCCGGAGAGATGACGGCTATCAAATAGTCTTTTTAGCTAAAAATAAAGCTGGATACCACAATTTGGCAAAACTTACTTCTGCAGCTTATGTAGATGGATTCTATTATGTACCCCGTATCGATAGAAAATTAGTTGAACACTATAAAGATGATTTGATTGTGCTTAGTGGAAATACATATGGTGAAGTTTCCTCGAAAATTCTAAATATGGGGGATCGTCAAGCTGAAGAAGCATTAAAATGGTGGCATAATCAATTTGGAGATGACTTTTATATCGAGTTGATGCGCCATGGTGAAGAAGGAGAAGATCGCGCGAACGATGTGCTTATCGATTTTTCAAGTAAATACAATATTCCTATTATTGCGACTAATAATACTTATTACACTAAAAAGGAAGAGGCTAATGCTCATGATATTTTACTATGTGTAAAGGAAGGTGAAAAGCAGGCAACACCAATTGGAAGAGGCAGAGGATTCCGATATGGCTTCCCCAATCAAGAATATTATTTTAAGACAGGTGACGAGATGAAAGAATTATTTCAAGACCTTGAGGAAGCTATACTAAATATTCAAAAGTTAATTGATAAAATTGAGCCTTTTAGTTTAGCCCGAGAAGTTTTATTGCCCAAATTTGAAATTCCAAATGAACATTTAATAAATGATGATTCAGATGAAAAAAAAGGAGAGAATGATTATTTACGTTTTCTTGCATATGAGGGTGCTAAAGATCGCTATTTAAAATTAACCGATGATATAAAAGAGCGTATTGATTTTGAATTGGAGGTTATAGCAAATACCGGTTACCCAGGATATTTTTTAATTGTCCAAGATTTTATCGCAGCTGCTCGAAATATGGATGTTTCCGTTGGTCCTGGAAGGGGTTCAGCTGCAGGTTCAGTTGTGGCTTATTGCCTTAAAATAACCAATATTGATCCAATTAAGTACAATTTACTTTTTGAGCGTTTCTTAAATCCAGATCGAGTAAGTATGCCCGATATTGATATTGATTTTGATGACGAAGGAAGAGGTCGCGTAATGGATTACGTCATTGAAAAATATGGCTCAAATCAAGTTGCTCAGATCATGACATACGGAACCATGGCTGCCAAGTCTTCCATTCGTGACACTGCAAGAGTGTTAGATTTACCTCTAGGTGAAGCTGATCGAATAGCTAAATTATTACCCAATATCAAACTTGATACTATTTTTAGTAATTCTGATCAAGAGCTCAAAGGGAAATTACGAGCAGAAGAAATTTTAAGGGTTAATGAGATCAAGAATTTAGCTGATGAGGATTCAATTTCTGGTCAGACTATACAACAAGCTAAAATCCTAGAGGGTTCTTTACGTAATACAGGAATTCATGCTTGTGGAGTAATTATTACCCCAGATGATATCACGAAATTTGTTCCAGTTGCTACTGCTAAAGACTCTGATCTTTATGTAACACAATTTGATAATTCGGTTGTAGAGGATGCGGGCTTATTAAAGATGGACTTTTTAGGACTTAAAACTTTAACCTTGATCAAGGATACTGTCAAACAAGTTAAATATAAGTATGATATTGATTTAGATCCTGATAATTTTCCACTCGATGATTCAAAAACCTATGAGCTATTTCAGCGCGGTGAAACTGTAGGGATATTTCAATATGAATCAACAGGAATGCAGAAATACCTTAAAGATTTAAAACCTACGGTTTTTGATGATTTAATAGCCATGAATGCATTATATAGACCTGGTCCACTTGAATACATTCCTAGTTTTGTAGATAGAAAAAATGGGAATGAAGATATAACATATGATTTGCCAGTAATGGGCGAGTATTTAAAAGAAACATATGGCATTACGGTTTATCAGGAACAAGTGATGCTATTATCTCAAAAATTAGCTGGCTTTTCCAAGGGTGATGCTGATGTTTTAAGAAAGGCTATGGGTAAAAAGATTTTTGCACTACTAGCAAAAATTAAAACCTCAATTTATTGATGGAGGAAAATCTAACGGACACCCTGAGGAGGTACTTGAAAAAATTTGGAAAGACTGGGAAGCATTTGCTGCTTATGCATTTAATAAATCACATTCTACTTGTTATGCTTGGATTGGCTATCAAACAGCTTATTTAAAGGCACATTATCCTGCCGAATATATGGCTGCTGTCCTTTCAAATAACATGAATGACATTAAGCAGGTTTCATTTTTTATGGAAGAATGTAGAAGAATGGGTCTTACGGTCTTAGGGCCTGATGTTAATGAATCTTTTTACAAATTTGCAGTTAACGATAAACAAGAAATTCGCTTTGGGATGGGAGCTGTAAAAGGGGTTGGAAGGGGTGCTGTAGAGACAATAATAGAACATCGAAAAGACTTAAAATTTAATTCAATTTTTGATTTAGTAAAACGTATTGATTTAAGAGCTGCTAATAAAAAAGCTTTTGAGAATTTATTGTTGGCAGGTGGGATGGATTCTTTTGGTGAAACTCATCGAGCACAGTATTTAAATCCTGATGGAGACGGGATTACATTTTTAGAAAAAGTGATACGTTTTGGATCTAAATATCAAGAGAATTTAAACTCTGCTCAAACTAGTCTTTTTGGAGAGGAAACCGATGAAACTTATCAAGACTTGACAATACCTCCTAGTGAACCTTGGAAAAATTTAATACGACTAAAAAAGGAAAAAGAGGTGGTTGGAATATATATATCGGCCCATCCTTTAGATGACTTTACTCATGAGATGGAGCACTTTACAAATATTTCTTTAGCACAGTTGGGGGATTTAGATCATTTGATAAATCGCGAGTTAAATATTGGTGGTATCGTAAATGAAGTTGAGCATTTAGAAAGTAGAAATGGAAAAGCATGGGCCCGTTTTATGGTGGAGGATTTCTCTGACCAACATGAGTTTAGGATTTTTGGAGAGGATTATTTAAAGTACAGACATTTTTTGGTTGTCAATCAATTCATAAGGATCCGCACTATGGTTCGTCCGGGTTGGACTAATAAAGAGACTGGAAAAGTAGGGGCTCCTAGAATACAATATTTAAGTTTTGAAATGCTTCAAAATACAGTAGAAACTAATTCTAAAAAACTAACAATTCAGCTGGATATTCATAAACTTCAAAGTGAAAAAATAAAAGCACTAGAAGATCACTTGAAACCATTTAAGGGTGATAAACCGATATTTTTTAATGTATATGATTCAGATAAAAAAGTTAAGCTTACACTGAATAGTAAAAAAATTAAAGTTAAAATAATACCAGAATTATTAGATGAGTTGGAAGAGCATAAATGGCATTATAAATTAAATTAAAACTATTATAAAATAAAGAAATTTGATTTCAAGAAAGTCAGTTCTTTAATTAAAAGAATTACTTTTGAATTTTAAAAATATAAAATGGCATTAGAAATTACAGACGCAACTTTTGATCAAGTTGTTTTAAAATCAGATAAACCTGTTTTGGTTGACTTTTGGGCTGCATGGTGTGGGCCGTGTAGAATGGTAGGGCCTATTATTGAAGATTTGAGTAAGGATTATGACGGTAAGGCAGTTATTGGAAAGGTCGATGTAGATGCAAATCAGGAATTTGCTGCAAAATATGGGGTTAGAAACATACCCACTGTGCTAGTCTTTGACAAGGGAGAATTAGTGGGGAGACATGTTGGAGTTTCTCCGAAAAACACATATGCAGAAGCGATAGACGCGGTTTTATAAGTTTCAGCTTTTTAGTATTAATTGTTTGGCAGATTCAAAATGCAGCGTATATTTGCACACGCCAAATGAGGGTCTGGTAGTTCAGTTGGTTAGAATACCTGCCTGTCACGCAGGGGGTCGCGGGTTCGAGTCCCGTCCAGACCGCTTTAAAGATGTTGTGTGTTGCTGCTAAGAGTAAAAACTCTTTACCGGCAACTAATGAGAAGCT
The DNA here is from genome assembly GCA_943842245.1 of uncultured Flavobacteriaceae bacterium. Lineage (GTDB taxonomy): Bacteria > Bacteroidota > Bacteroidia > Flavobacteriales > Flavobacteriaceae > MS024-2A. The sequence continues at coordinate 988,903 of CALTAJ010000002.1, read as the reverse complement.
TTCCATTAACTGGGGGGCTTTTTTTATAAGCTACTACTAACTATTTGTATATTTGTTAATACAGTATATTTCTAGTACTTTACGTATTGTAATTAATGGTAATGTTGGTAAAAAGAATTATTTTATTAATAAATGTTTTTTTATTGTGCTTTTCAATAAATGCACAGGACATTATTATATCCCAAGATTTTACCGAAACAGAAATTAGAACTAAAAGGGTAGAATTAGGATTAGAAGTTAATCATGGTGTTAATTTAAGTGGTGATTTATATATTTCATTTGGCACAAATACTAGCTCTCTAACCACTCAATTGGTAGCAACTGTTTCTTCAACACAAAATTATGATTCCAAAACAGATTATCTTCAAAAATTCACTTTCTCTCAAGATAATTTAACTGCAAATACTTCTTATTACTACAGATGGCAATTGTCAACAAATGAAAATGGGACCTTTTACAGCCCTTCCGAAACTGGCACATCAAGTTTTACAACACTTACAGGATTTAATGTTCTGCCCTTACAAGTTTTTGAAATCCCTGAAGATGGACTTAAGGTTGGAGATACTATCGGAAAGTTAAAATATGATGACACTGACGGCTCTTGGCAAAAGATCCAAACATTTTACAAAACCAGTGTTGGTTTAAAAACTGATGGAACGCTCTGGGCTTGGGGAAGAAATGCAAAAAGATTGATAACAGAATATTGCAATCAATCTCAGGTTATTTATGAGCCTGTTAAAATAACCATTCCACCAAATTATTCTGATATTGATTCAGATAATGACGGTTACTGGAATATTGACGAGACTACTTATGGGTCAAGTAATGCTTCTAACGAAGATTCAAAACCTACTGACTCAGATGGAGATTATTTCTCTGATGCTTTTGAAACACATATTGGCTCAGATCCAAATGATCCATACATGGATGAAACAATGTACAACGCTCTTTGTCCGTTTTATTTCGCAATGGCAACTGGGACAGATTTATATTTTCATGATTTTGCATTATCAAAAAATGCCGTTTTAGCAATCGAAAAAGACACTAGAGATTTATATTTCTGGGGAACTGCTTCCGGGGGAATAGCCCTTTGGAGTGCAGTTTTATCTAATACTCATTATGGAATGCAAATTGGGACTAAGCCAATCAGTGGACCTACTCTTTTTAAAAATATGGGTTGGCAAAATGATGATAAATACTATCAGCCACAAAAAATACAAACCAGATTACAAGACCAAACTATAAATTGGGAAAAAGTAGCTATTTCAGAAAACTTTGCTACACCAAAATATCCAAATACAAACAATAATCTAAACGATGTTTATGATACTGCTGTTGCAGCAATAACTACATCAGGAACCCTATATATATGGGGAATAGTGGATGGGTTTTTGCTAAATCAACCTATGCAAGTAGGCGCTGGAAAAACTTGGGTTGATGTTTCGGTTGGAGATGCAATAATTGCAATTGCTGACGACGGAACTATGTATTCTATTGATATGGATATTCCAACCTCAGCAAACCTTTCAACTTTAGATAAAGATAATGATGGAGTTCCAGATGTTGATGATGCTTTTGAATGGGATCCTTCCTTTCAATATGATTCAGATGGTGATGGATTACCTAATAAAATCGAGGACCAAATTGGAACTTCCAAAACAAATGCTGATTCTGACGGAGATGGAGTAACAGATGCTCAGGACCAACTTCCACTAAACTCAGATTATTCAGTTGATAAGGACCAGGACGGGTTAGCATATGAATTAGATCCTAATGATGACAATTGGGATACCGACGGAGATGGAGTGCCAGATGGTGAAGATGCAGATCCTCAAGATTCATCGAAAAAATGGGATTGTGATGGAGATGGTGTGGCAGATGAAGACGAATGGGAGGTATGGGCTGACCCGTGCGTATTAGACACTGATGGAGATGGAGTAGATGATAAAGATGATAAATACCCAAGAACCTATCATTACAAGTATGATACAGATAATGATGGATTACCGGATGCTCTTGAGGCAGTCAACGGCACAAGTGCAACTTCAAGCGATACTGATTCAGATGGATATATGGATGCAATTGCTGCTGATAAATTTGAAACATTTAGACAGGCAGCAAATAATTTAGATTGTTCAAATGGATGGGACAGATGTGACCAGTGGCTTTATTTTTGGAGATTTTATGATTTAAAATATGATTGTGATGGAAATGGTTGGGTTTCATGGGAAGAATGGGAAGGTATCAGCCCTGCATGTCAAAATAAAGCTCCAAGAGATGATTTTCCTAATAATGCAAATTTTACACTTGATACTGACAGAGATGGTGAAGCTGATGAAGTTGACCTTGATGATGATAATGATGGGTTCTCTGATATTTATGAGACAGATAGTGCTGTAGGGACTGACCCTAAAGATTGGAATTCAACTCCTGAAGACAACGATTTTGATATGTTACCTGACGGACTTGAAGTGTCAATGGGTACGGATCCCTTTAATTATGATACTGATGGAGACGGTAGTGCAGATGGTTGGGACAGCTGGCCCTTGGATCCAACTATCGCTTGGGATCAGGATAAAGATAGATTAGAAGATTGGGAAGAAGAAGTTTTCCTCAATACCTCAGCTACAATTTCAGATACTGATGGAGACGGGGTTGATGACTATAACGACGCATTTCCAACAAAAAGCTGGACTGTAACACAAACTTTTGATTCTGGAATAACTGATACCGATGGTGATGGAATGTCTGATGCATATGAGGACGCTAATGGACTCAATAAAAATAGTCAGGATTCTGACGGTGATGGTTATAAAGATTGTGCGTGTGATCCAAATAGAATGGTCAAATATACTGATACAACATATGGATATACTTGGTGGGAACCAAACTGGCGACAATGTGAAGGTGAAGGAGGTAATTGGGTCTTTGATGAAATTGAAGATAGGTGGATTAATGAAAACGCATGGAAAGAGGACATTTTTCCTACGAATGCAAATGAATGGTCTGATGTAGATGGTGACGGAATTGGTGATAATTCTGACCCAGATTCTGATAATGACGGAGTAAATGATCTTTTAACAATTTATGTTAAAACCTCTGGGAGCATCTCTTCAACACCAAATCTTAGCTTATCAGGTAATGAAACAAGTTTAATAACAAAAAAGATAGATTTTGAAAACAGGCCATTGTCAAGTCAATTTAAGGGAGATGCAATAATAAATACAGATTCAAAAATGGTTGGTGATGGATCATTATCATTAACAAATTTGTCAACTGGAAGGTGGGGAGTGTTTTCAGTAGATCCGAGTATTTCTGCAACTGGAACATTTACAATATCATTCAAACACAGGCAATATGGTGGTGAGGCACATAGCAATGCAAGTGGCAATACCGCTCTTACTGCAGACGGAATGGCATTTAATTTTGGGCCAGCCTTAAACTATTCACAATATGCTAATTATGAAGAGGTAATACCTTCAACAGGTCTGACAATTGCCTTTGATGAATATAATAACACTGAAAAAGTTTTTTGGAAAGGAAACTTAATTGCTTCTAATAATGGTGGAGGATTTACAACTTCAACAACTATTAGCATAAATTATGATCAAAATGGACTTGATTTTTCAGGTTTTGGATTAAACTTTTCAAACCAGGCACTTTCAGGGTTTAACCCGTCAGAATTAGCAAATTGGGAATTTAATTTTGCTTCTAGAACCGGTTATTACACAAATTACCACATAGTAGACGATATTGAGTACACTTTTGAGAAGACAACAAGCTCAACATCGTTAACTAGCACTGGAGCAAACTCAACATATAATTATATATTCCCAGATGGTTCAGCACCATATTTTTCAGGTGCTGTTTCTAAAACTTTTGATGTTGTTGCTTCAGGAAATGATTCAGGCGGAAATGCTTATTCTGTTACAGAAAGTTTCACACTTTATAGGAGTCTTGGATATAGTAATTTAGACTCAGCTTATAAAATAGTTTCAAACACTAGTTCCGGTTCTCTTTTAGATATATGGGTTGAAATTGACGCTTTTCCTCTTGATGCAACAGAAACAACCAATTCAGATTTTGGTCATCCAAATTCACTCCACGGAAATGGTGAAGTAAATGACGAGATTGAAGATTTATTTGGAGACAACAAGGACTTAGATGACGATGGAGACGGGTTTTATGATATAGATGAAATTTATAATGGAACAGATTCGAAAGATTGGAATGAAAGCCCTTCTGGGGATAACGATGGAGACGGTTTTTCTGATTCTTTTGAAACTTCAAGAGGTTCTAGTAATAGTGATTGGGATTCTGACGATGATGGCTTTACTGATGGCTGGAAAACACCAGACTTAGTAGATGAGGATGCAGGTGTAATGTCAACTAGATCAACAAGCGGTATGAGTGGTGGGAATCTTCATATAATTGATTATTACGTGTTTATTAAAGGATTTCAAGCTGAGACTAACGAGCAGTATAAAAGATACATGATTCCCGCTACGGATTTATTTCCTACTAATGCAAATGAGGCCTTAGATAATGACGATGATGGGACAGGGGATAATGCCGATACAGATGATGATAATGATGGGCTTACCGATGCTTTCGAAATGATCAATAAGCGTCCTTCTGAAACTGGCGATTACGACGGAAATGGAACATCTGGTGAGGCTCCTAATTCAAATGGTGAATATGAATATTGGGCTAAGTCAAATCCGTATCTTATAGATTCAGACAATGATGGAATTAATGATGGACAAGATGGAATACCATGGGATAAAACAGAAACGTTAGATAGTGACGGTGATTATTGGGGCGACAATCAAGATTGGGATGATGACAATGATGGGATGGAAGACTCTAGAGAGAACTCTCTTGGATTAGACTCTAAAAATCCTGATTCTGATGGAGACGGCTGGTCAGACGGGTGTTATGGTTTAGGCTTTGCAAAGTTTGATTCAAATTTAAACTGGCAAAAAGCCGTTAAAATTACCTCAACATCTACTTCAACTACAATGTTAGGTGAGCAATACAAAATAATGATTGAGGGACAAAGTAACTGGGATAATACAATTACAGTTTCTCTAACAACTGAAACAGCTACATATACAGTTTCAGAAATGCTAATAAACTTCAGAAACCAGATTAATAATAATTATAGCCAAATACCATATAAATATTATGTTAATAATAACCAAGTTACAGCTACGGAAACCATAACAGCCTCCATATCTGGGACGACACTATTAATTACAGGAAGTGATACTGAAGCTAATATTTATTTACAAACCTGGGATTGGTGGGGAAGCATTGGCATTATAACAAGCGAATGTGATTGGAGAAATGAAGATAGATTTCCAAATAATAAAGATGAGTGGCAAGATAGGGATTGGGATAATATCGCTGATAATGAAGATCTCGATGATGACAATGATGGTCTTTCTGACTTAAAGGAAGCAGAGCTTGGCACTAACCCATATTATTGGGACTCTGATGGGGATGACTTTGGTGATGATTGGGATCAAATGCCTTTGGATCCAAATTCTTTTGAAGATACAGATGGGGACGGTATTCCTGATGCGACATGGACAGATTTAAACGGAGATGGTAGGATTGACCCTTGGTCAGGACAAGATACTTCTACTATAGTTGATACTGATATAGATGGAGATGGTTTATCAAATACTCATGAAGAGAATGTTTCTTTAACTTCTGTATACTGGCCAGACTCAGATTATGACGGTTATAATGACGGTATAGATGAATTTCCAAGGTGGGATCAAGAGCATATTGACACGGATAATGATGGTATTGGAAATAACTGGGACTTTGATGATGATGGAGATGGGTTTAGTGATTTAGATGAAATTTTCAGTAAAACAAATACTCTAAGCCCCACCAGTTATCCATCAAATGACCAGGACAATGACAAGGCCTCAGATGAATATGAATTAAAAATAGGAACTAAAGATACATCAGCAGATACCGATGGAGACGGATTCAATGACGGTATAGATGTATTCCCACTTAATAAAAATGAATGGTTGGATTCAGATGCTGACGGAGAGGGTGATAACCAAGACTATAATGATGATAATGATTATTATCCAGATGCTGTTGAAACCTATGGAACTGAGAAGAATTTATATAATCTTAATTCCAAGGTATATGATCACTACGAATGGCCAATCAGTAGTGTTGATATAAACCCTAGTTTACCGGCTAATGCTGATGGAGACGCCATGCCTGATAATTTGGAGCAATATCTTACTACATTATATAAAAACTCCGGACTGGATAATAAAAATGATGATAATGATTGGGATGATGACGGAGATGTAAATTGGGCTGATCAGGACTCTGATAATGATGGGACTCCGGATGGTTATGAATTTGCTTTGTATAGTTCTTGTGGGCAAAATGATTTAGACCTTGACTTTATAGCTGATAATTGTGATGACGACATGGACGGCGATGGGATTAATAATCAATTTGAGTTATGGCATGGAACTGATCAGATGAATCCTGACTTTGATGGTGACGGTGTTTTGGATGGACCAGATTATTTACCTCTTGATTCAAGAGTAAATTCACAAAATCAAATTAATTCTTCATTATTTACTTTAAATCAAATATCTGGTTCAAATTGGAGTAAGATAAGCACATGGAATTATGGTCAATCAGGTGCCTCATATGCAGCAGTTACAACGGATAAAAAACTTTATGTCTGGGGATTAAACTATGGGTCTCTTCCAACTCATGATTCTAAGTCCCTTGAAACATGGTTGGATGGAGAAAATTATGGATATGTAATCCCTACACCAATACAGGTTAGGATTGATGAAAGTTGGTCTGATGTTGCACTTGGATTTAACTTTGGAGTTGGTCACTCAGATACTGGGAAATTATATAGTTGGGGAAGAAATCTAAGTAGTCAATTAGGAAAGGGAAAACCAACAACATTTGAAAAATTCTCTAGTCCAAATATAATCATGGGTAAAATAACAGACCTTACCGCAGGTGAACAGCAAGCTGGGATTATTAATGTTGATGGTAAATTAAGAATGATCGGATCAAATGACCAAGGTCAATTAGGAACAGGGGCTACAAATGATAATACACCAAAACAGTTGGACTGGGACGCAATAACAAGTAATGTAAATGAGGTAAAAGTAACTGAGACCGAAACCCAAATTTTAACAAATTCTCAGCAAATATGGGCTTATGGAGATAATTTATATGCACAACTTGGTAGGGGTAACAGGTCTCTTCAGGCATCTAACTATGAGGCTCAAAAAATTAATGAAGAAGGGTGGACACAGCTTTATGCAATTTCAGAACATGTATATGCATTTAAATCAGATGGAACATTATGGGCTTGGGGTAAAAACAAAAACTTTGATCTTGGTCTTGGCACAAAAAGTGATTATGTCAGTGCGCCTACTAAAGTTGAAGGAGTAAATCTCAGTGATATTAAAGATTTTTCACCTGTTAGAGGAGGGTTTGTATACATAAAAAATAATGGTGAGCTTTGGGGTGCAGGATCAAACTTCTACACAGGTTCTTGGTTTCCTTTATCTGTACCTACTAAAATTGGAAAATATTCAGATTGGTCACACTTCCATGATTTTTTAGGTACAGAACAAGCGATTTTAATTGAAAAAAATGACGGATCTATTTGGGGAGCTGGAGCTAATTGGCATAACCTATTAACAGATGATCCTTGTCCAGATCCAAGAAATCAGATAGATATTATAGAAGTTACTCATCCACTTCAAAAACAAAAAACTGAATATCAAGTTTCAATGTCAGCAGGAATAGCAACATTTACTCTTAACCTTGGGGGAACTGTACTATCAGTTGGAAATGTAACAAATACTACAAGTCTTCTAAGTAAAATAACAACTGAATTTAATGCAAACAATACTCTTAAAAATAACTTTACATTAACAACCACTCCAACTAATTCTGGAAGTTCAACACTTTTATTTGAAGCTAAAAACCATACATCTCATAAATTTGGATATTCTATAATTGGGGTTTCAAGCACTACTGTTGCTTCTTTTACAGGAGCCATGAGTTTTAGTGATACAGTTAAGAATATATCGGGATCAACAACTTACACTATAGTTTTAAATGGAATTAGAATTGATGCTTATTCTTCATCAGCCGAAGATGCAATAACAAATTTAAAAACAGCCATAGAAAATAGTAATAGAATTAATTCATTCAGCTATTCTTTCACAGCTTCTTCTACAAAAATGTTTATTGAGAATATAGAAAACACTAATTTTAATATTTCTACCGAATTACAAAACTCTGCTACATCAAGTAGTTCCATTTCAAACTCTACAAGTCAAACATATATATCGGTAGATTGTAATCCTGGTTTTGTAAGTGATTTAACACCAATTTTTGACGCTGGAAACAATTGGGATAAAATTTCATTAGGATTATATCATGCAATCGGGTTAGACGACAATGGCAAAATATATAGTTGGGGAGCAAATACCCAAGGACAACTGGGTCTTGGAAATTCATATGGAGAATGGAGTAGATTAGGACAACCAACATTAATAAATACAGTTAGCACCACAGTTTTTTCAAAGATAGATGCATCATCTGAAGTTAGTTTTGCAATAACGGCTTCTGCATCAAAAACAATGTATGCTTGGGGAGATAATGATCTAGGAACTCTTGCAGTAGGAGATTATTCTGATAAAAATGTTCCTACTGAAGTTAAAGGAAATATTAAATGGAATAAAAACTTAGGAGGGTTTCGTTTTCAGGTTGCATTGGATGAAAATAATAATCCATATGGCTGGGGATATAGAAAACTTGGACAGTTAGGAGCCTTAGGTAAAGTTAAGGGAGATGATATTGTCTGGGATACAGACATGAGTGCATCAAGTGGTATCGTCTCTACTACTGGTGACTTTATAACAGTAACAGCTCAATTAGTAAATTACATTGAAACTGTTCTAAACTTTGAATATTCGCCTAATAGTGGAAAAAAACAAACTGTTCAAAAGTCTTCTAACTATTCTGCAACATCAAAAGGAAATTTTGAAACCAGAAAAAATGTCGGAAAATGGAAGGTTAAAAAGAAAAAGACAGCTTTCCCATCTAAATCTGCAATTCAGCCTGGGGATGATGCATCTTCAAAAACCGCGCAAACAACCTATAATTTTGAGGTTGTTGATGTTAATGAAAAGCCATCCGATATCATACTTAATGATGTAAGTAGCAGCAAAATTTCAAGAAAAGGAGAGCAGTTTATATCAAATATAACTGTTACTGATCCCGATTTAGATGATATTATTGAAGTAACAATTCCTTCTAGCTCACCGAATGCAGATAAATTTCAAATTAAAAATCAAAAATTATATTATAATTGTTCTTCTTGTAAGGCAAATACCCCACTTCAGATTATAATAAGAGCAACAGATTGGGAAGGATTAGTTTTTGAAAAACAATTTGAGTTACTAGTTGATGATGACGGTTTATTTTCTATAGAAGAAGTCCAGGATGGACAGGCAATTCCTCCTTATGATGCTAGGTTTATTGATACTGATGGTGATGGCTTTGTGGATGCAGATGAAATGTTAATTGGTACAGACCAATTTGATTTTAGAAGTTTTCCATTAGACACTGATCAAGACGGTATTCTAGATTTTTACGATGGTGATGCAGATAATGATGGTTATTTAAATGAAGATGATCAATATCCATTGAACTCTAGAGAATGGGTTGATAATGATAATGATGGTATTCCAGATAATCAAGATTATGATGATGATAATGATGGTATTCCAGACCTTGGAGTTAATTGGAGAGAAGATTATTTAATTCAGGATTTATTTCCTAACGATCCAAATGAAACATCCGATTTTGATAGGGATGGAATAGGAGATAATGGAGATTTAGATGATGATAATGATGGATATAATGATGACGTTGACGCTTTTCCTTTTAATCCGTTTGAATGGCTAGACTCTGATAATGACCTAATTGGAAATAATGAAGATGAGGATAATGACAATGATGGTTATTCAGATTTTGATGAAATCCTTGTAGGATCAAACCCGTTAGATTCAAATGATACCCCCCCAGATTTAGATAATGATTTTGTTATGGATTCAATAGATTTTGATGTTGATGGAGACGGTATACCTAATAATTTTGACAACGCTCCTAGACTTTTTAATCCTGATCAGAGTTTTGAAGAGAATGAGAATTTTATTCCACTTACTTTTCCTGAATTTTTCTCACCCAATGGAGATGGAATAAATGATCTATGGGTCATAGGAGAAATCGAAAGATATTCTAGTAATAGAGTATCGGTCTATGATACTTCTGGTGTTTTGGTGTTTTCAAAAGAGAATTATGAAAATCTTTGGGATGGTACATTTAACGGAATAGACCTCCCTTCAGCAAGTTATTTATACATGATTGATGTAGATAACAATGGAACCATTGACTTTAAGGGTTGGGTTTACATTACAAGATAATTTATTCATGTTAAAATACATATATCTTCTTTTTTTAACGGTTCCATTATTTTTATTTTCTCAGCAAGAATCCTTTTTTTCATTATATAGATATAATATGAATATTGTGAATCCTGCCTTTGCAGGATCAGAAAATGAAACTACTCTTTCTTTAACTTCAAGAAATCAATGGATATCAATTGAAAATGCTCCTAAAACTCAGGTCCTAATTTTTTCATCTCCGAGAAAAAAGAATGTGGGTTTAGGCGTTTCTTTCATATCAAACAAATTTTATGTTGAAGATACATCAATTGCATATGTAGATTTTTCGTATAAATTAAATTTAACTGAACAAACGAAACTTTTCTTTGGACTTAAAGGAGGAGCAAGTTTTTTCAAAGCTGATATTTCAAGTTTGGTATCGACAAATAATGTTTCAGATCCCGCTCAAAAAGCAGTTAGCTCCACTAGACCAAATTTTGGTATTGGAACATTGATTAAATCAAAAAATTATTGGATTTCATTTTCAATACCTAGATTATTTGGAAATAATAATAACAACGATATTTATACTTCCTCTGACAGAGTACATACATATTTTTCAGGGGGTACAAACATTAAGTTAACAGACGATTTTATTCTAAAACCAAGTTTTATTAGTAGGAAAGTAGAATATTTACCCATGTCTCATGAAATTTCCATAAACCTTGACTTTAAAAATAACATTCAGATCGGTTCTTTCTATAGATCAAATAATAGAACAGGAGCATTATTATTTATTTCTTTAAAAAAGTTTTTTGATATTGGATATGCCTATGAATTAAATATCGATAAAAATCTCTCTAGTTTAGGTATTAATAATCATGAAATATTTTTAAGAGTAAAATTTAGTGGCGGGAGTAATCAGAGTGAAAGTGAAGCTTTTTCTGATAAAACATCAGAAGATGAAAGTGGAACCTAATCAGAAATTTTTAATTCTTTTCACAATCACAATTCTCTTTACCTAATTGTTTTGCTCTTGATAAAGTTACCCTAAAAATTTTATTTCCTTGGCATTGATTTTTTAAGGAGTCACAAGGCATATAATAAAAACATTTTACCCTGGGACTATCACAAACAAAAACCATTTCTTCATCAAAATCAATAAAAGAAGAAAGCGAGGATGTCGCTAAGATTATTAAACTGAATAATATTATTTTTTTCATAAAAATTGATTTTTTTAAAATTACTAATATTTTTTCAACTTCTTTATTAAACTAGTTTAAGGTTTATAATAAAACTTTTTTAAAAAGAAGCATCCTGTTCTTCTAAATAAGACTCCCTAATCATTTTTGCAGTTTGATAATCAGATTCGTGACTCCATCCAGGGGGATAGAATACATAACGCAACTTGTTTAATACGCCAGGAGCATTAATTACATCACGAGTAAGATGAATAATTTCTCCAAAATAGACATGAATGAAATTTCCAGAGTTAATGGGTCTAGTAATTCCATAATCAATATCTAAATCTGGATTTTCTTCCTGATAAGTTCCAAAAATACGATCCCATATGTTTAAAAGATTACAATAATTTGTATCTAAGTATAAAGGATTTCTTGCATGATGAACTCTATGATGAGATGGAGTAAGTATGATTTTATTCAAATAACCAAAACGCGCATCCTTTATTAAGTTTTCACCTACATGAATAAAAGCTCCATAAGTTCCGTCTATGAACATAATAGTAAATAGCATTATGGGGTCAAGCCCCATTAAAATACATATAGAGGTACGTATAAAGTCTGCGTAAGGTGCTTCTAGAAAAAAATGAGCATGAGAAACACTAAGATTCATTTCCTCAGGACTGTGATGAGTAGCATGAAGACACCAAAATAATCGAACTTTGTGAGCTAGAAAATGGTATGTAAAATGGGCAAATTCCCATATTATATAACCATAAATAAACCAATACCAAGTCATGGAGGTCTTAATAATAGCAAAAGGCTGAAGAGCTCCAATACATAATGCTACCATCCCAATTGCTATAAACCGTCCTAAAACTCTGTTAAATAGATAAATTAAAAAAATAACCTTGTAAACTTTTGTTTGGGGTTTTTTATATATAAAACCTAAAAAGACTTCTAAAAATAAAAGTAAAGGAATAATGGGTAGAATAAGCGCCACAATTCCATCATAGGTAAGTAATAATGAATAGTCTTGTTTTTGAAGTATCCCAATAAATTGATTTACACCAAAAAAGCCTATTATTTCATTCCACAAAGAATTAAAAAATGACATTGATCTAATTTATTAATAAAAGATAAAAATAATTTAAACTTAAGGAATTATTTACTGTCTAATTTTTAAATAATTAAAACCAAGGTAAGCTTTGACTAGGTATAAATGAAATTATATTTTAGCTTTGCAAAAAATTGATAACCATAATAGGCTATTCATGTCATTTTAAAACTTGCAACAAAGTTTTTCGAAAAAGAGTGTTTGAATAAATAAGCCTTAATTTTAAAAAAAATGTCAAAAAACACTTCGCTCAAGGGTGCCCGGAAATGGATCTTATTCGTTTTAGGATTTGTTATTATAGCTCTCTCATTTCAACTTTCAAAAACAATTATTGATAGTAACCCCCCACCAAGAAAAAAAGCAGAAAACTCCATTAAAGAGGTTTTCACTCTAAAGGTGAAAAATGGACCTTATCAAGTACAAATTCCATCTAAAGGAGTTCTTCAAGCGTATAAACGAATTAGAATTACAGCCAGGGTTCAAGGAGTTATGCAAACCATCACTCCACTATTTAAATCAGGTCAAGAATATAGATCAGGACAAACTTTAACTAAAATTGAGCCCTCTGAATACCGTGCAAATGTTATTTCTCAACGTGCATCACTTTATAATTTGATTACTTCTGTATTACCAGATTTACAATTGGATTTTCCTAAATCTTACACGCAATGGAATAATTATCTAATGGGATTTGATTTAGAAAAACCTGTTCCTAGATTGCCTGTTATGGAAGAAAAAGTACGATTATTTGTATCAGGTCGTGGGATTATTTCCTCGTATTATTCTTTACAAAACTTAGAAAAAACTTTAACTTTTTATGAGATTAAAGCGCCTTTTAGTGGAGTATTAATAAGTGCTAATGTTACCGAAGGCTCCATAATAAGACCTGGACAAGAATTAGGTGAGTTTATTGCTCCAGGAGATTATGAATTAATGGTAGCACTTCCAAAATCTTACGTGTCAAAGATAGCCAGGGGTGCACCAGTTAAAGTAAAATCGATTGATACTAATCAAATTTATACTGGGATAGTTTCCCGAATAAACGCTAGAGTAAATACCCAAACTCAATCGGTTGAGGTCTACATTAGAATGCGCGATTCAAGTCTTAAGGAAGGAATGTATATGGAAGCTGATATTAATGCAATGGAATTTAACAATGTCTTTGCTTTAGATAGAGGACTACTTAATGGTTCTGAGGAAATATTTGTTGTAAAAGACAATAAATTAAGCTTGCGCAAGGTAAGCTCCATTCATTTTACAGAGACGCTTGCGATAATAAGAGGACTAAATGATGGAGAAGAAATTGTAGCTCAACCAATGATAGGTGCCTATTCGGGTATGGAGGTAAATCCTATCCCATATAAATCCAAGTAATCCATTTTTATGAGAAGTATCATAAATTATTTTATAAAATATCATGTTGCTGTAAACGTAATTATCATTGCATTTCTGCTTTTCGGAACTTTAGGATTAAGGTCATTAAAGTCTTCATATTTTCCACTTACTGAATCTCATATTGTTCAAATTTCAGCAATTTATCCTGGAGCATCTCCAGGTGAAATAGAAGAAGGAGTGATTCTAAAAATCGAAGATAACTTGAAAGGCTTAAGGGGGGTTGAAAGAGTTACGTCAATTTCAAGGGAGAATTCAGGATCAATTACTGTTGAAGTTGAAGAAGATTTAGATATTAACTTTATGCTTTTGGAGGTTAAAAATGCCGTAGATAGAGTTCCAAGTTATCCCACAGGAATGGAGCCTTTAGTAGTTTCTAAACGTGAACCAATTCGCTCTACAATTAATTTTGCTTTAACTGCTATAAATACAAGTCTTCTAGATCTTAAAAAAATTGGACGACAAGTGGAGAATGACCTAAGGGCTTTACCGGGGATATCTCAAATAAACGTTTCGGGTTATCCAGATGAAGAAATTGAAATAGCTGTAAATGAAAATAAACTTTTAGCATATGGACTAAGTTTTAGTCAAGTAGCTCAAGCTGTTGCTAATACAAATATCATTGTAACTGGAGGACGTGTTAAGACAAATGCCGAAGAATTTTTAATTCGTGCCAATAACAAGTTCTATTATGCAGATGAGCTTTCCAACATAGAGGTTTTATCTCTTAATGATGGAACCCAGATTTTATTGAAAGATGTTGCTGAAGTTCAGGATCGCTTTTCAGAAACACCAAATCGAAGCTACCTTGAAGATGAAGTCTTAATTAATATTAGTGTAAGTTCAACTAATTCAGAAGACGTAATTTCTTCAGCAGAAACGATTCGTAATTATATTAAAGAATTCAATCAAACCAATGAAAATATAAAATTAGAGGTCCTAAATGATGCTTCGATAACCCTAACAGAGCGGACAGAACTATTGGCAAAAAATATATTCCAAGGGATGCTTTTAGTGCTATTATTTCTTTCTATTTTTTTAAATTCTAGAATGGCTTTTTGGGTTGCTTTTGGCCTTCCAGTCTCTTTTTTAGGGATGTTTATATTTGCACCAATTTTAGGACTCACTATTAATGTGTTGTCAACCTTTGGGATGATTATTGTTATTGGAATTTTAGTTGATGACGCTATTGTTATTGCTGAAAACATATATCAACACTATGAAAAAGGAAAGTCTCCCTATCGTGCAGCTATAGATGGAGTTCTTGAAGTGCTTCCCCCAGTAGTCTCAGCAATTATAACTACAATTTTAGCATTTTCACTCTTCTTGTTCTTAGATGGAAGAATTGGTGAATTCTTTGGTGAGTTATCGGTTGTAGTAATGTTAACTCTGTTTATTTCTTTAATAGAGGCATTAATTATACTTCCAGCGCATTTAGCCCATTCAAAAGCTTTATTAAAAAATAGAAAAGAGCCAAAGAATTTAGTGTCCTTAGCTTTTTCTAAACTCAGGGAAGTAAATAAACTTGGAGACCGATTTATGAAGTCAATGCGCGATAATATTTACGAGCCTTTTTTAAAGTTTTCATTAAATAATCGTTTTTTGGTGATATCAATTTTTATTTGCATGCTTTTACTTACTTTCGGCTCTTTTGGTGGAGGAATAATAAGAACAGCCTTCTTTCCTTCAATCGCTTCAGACCGAATATCTATTGATTTGATTATGCCCAATGGGACAAATGAAAGAATTACCGATTCTATTATTTCGCATATTGAAAAGAGTTCTAAAATTGTAAATAAAGAGTTTTCAGATAAATATCTTAAAGACACGGATAATACTCTTTTTGTAAACACTATTAAAACTCTCGGGAATGGTGCTTCAAAAGCCAACTTAACAATTAACCTATTGCCAGGAGAACAACGTCCGGATATAATTAGATCAAGAATGGTGTCTTCTCGAATAGCGGAGCTTGTAGGCCCCCTGGTTGGTGTTGAAAGTGTTGTTTATGGTTCAGGATCAAATTTTGGTGGAAAACCAGTTTCGGTCTCATTATTATCTAATAATATTAAAGAATTAAAAAAAGCAAAGACTGAGCTTAAAGAAGCACTAAACTCTAATGCCTTACTCAAGGATATTGAGGATAATGATCCTGCTGGAATTAAAGAGATCACTCTAGAGTTAAAAGAAAATGCCTATTCTTTAGGTTTAGATCTTCAATATCTAATGAGTCGAGTCCGAGCAGGATTTTTTGGAGTCCAAGCACAACGTTTCCAAAGAGGTCAAGATGAAATAAGAGTTTGGGTTCGTTATAAAAAAGAAGATCGTTCTTCGATTACACAACTAGAGGATATGAAGATTGACTTACCCAATGGAAATTTGGTTGCTTTAAAAGAGATCGCAACGTATTCTATCAAAAGGGGAGATGTATCCATCAATCATCTTGATGGCAGAAGAGAGATTCAAGTTTCTGCAGACCTTAAAAATTCTGAAGAATCCTCTGCAACAGACATAATGACAGACATTCGATCAAATATTATGCCTTCAATTCAAGAGAAATATACCTCTGTAAGTGCTTCTTATGAAGGACAAAATAGAGAAGCTTTTAAATTAATCAATTCTCTATCAGGAGCAGGGATACCTATTTTAATTCTAATCTATATCACTATTGCTTTTGCTTTTAGAAGCTTTTCACAACCAATTTTACTTTTCTTGTTGATCCCTGTAAGTTTAGTAGGTGTTGCATGGGGACATTGGATCCATAACTTTTCTGTTTCAATTATTTCTTTACTTGGAGTAATTGCACTTGTGGGAATCATGGTAAACGACGGCTTAGTCTTTATAGGGAAATTTAATATAAACATTAAGGATGGATATAAATTTAAAGAATCACTAATCTTAGCAGGAAGATCAAGATTCAGGGCTATTTTTCTGACATCAGCAACTACTGTTGCTGGTTTAACACCGTTATTACTTGAAAAGAGCAGGCAAGCTCAATGGTTAAAACCTATGGCGATTACCGTCTCTTATGGGATCGCTTTTGCTACTGTATTGACTCTAATTCTATTACCAATTTTCATATCACTGAATAATCAGGCTAAAGTAATTTTCAAATGGTTGGTTTACGGATATTTTCCAACCCAAGAATCTGTAGAAAGAGCGATGATTGAAAAAGAAGAAGAAGAAAAAATGGCAGTAACTGAAAAATCAAAAAACACTTAATTATGAAAATGAGATATATTTTTACTCTTTTATTCTTAGGTCTAATTTTTAAAATTGAAGGTCAAGAAAATTTAACAAAAGAACAAGCTCTAGCTATAGCATTAGAACAAAATTTCGGAATAAAAGTTTCAAGAAATGTAACTGAGATTGTAAAAAATAACAGTAGTGTTCTTAATTCTGGATATCTCCCTACAGTATCTGTATTAGGAGGTAGTAATTATACAGGTTCTGATGCTGAAATTGCATTTCCTGGACAAGTAGATGAGGATGGAGTACCGATTCCTAACCGTATCTTTGAAGATCAGGAATCTCAACGCTTCAATGCGGGAGTTAATTTAAATTACACACTATTCGATGGATTAGGAAGAAAGTATAACTATAAGCGACTAAAAGAGCAATATGCTTTGAGTGAATTACAGCTTAGAGAAACTATAGAGTTTACTATTTTACAACTGTTTGAAGTTTATTTTAATGTTGCTCAACTTACAGAGTCAAATGTAATTTTTAAAGAAAATTTATCCATATCTAAAGAGAGGCAAAAGCGATCAGAAGTGGCCTTTATTCACGGACAAGGGAATAAATTGGCAGTTTTAAATGCTGAAGTAGATGTAACTAATGATAGCATTAATTTAATTCAAATAAAGCAACAATTAGATAATTCAAAGAGAGATTTAAACCTCCTTTTAAATCGACCTATTGAAAAGGTTTTTGGAGTTGACTTGAATGTGGATTTTGTTTCTCCTATTTTAATAGAATCTTGGGTGGAAACTGCAGCAGAAAATAATGTAGAGCTATTAAAGCAAAAAAGTAACAGTCAGATTAACTCATACGATATTAAAATTAGTCAATCTGGTTATTTACCAACATTGGGTCTTGTAGGATCATATGGTTGGAATTTAAACAAAAGCCCAGCTTCTGCGTTTTTTCCTGGAACCAATAATACATCCTATTCTGTTGGAGTTGGTGCAAGCTTAAGTTGGAATCTTTTTGACGGTGGAAAAACTCTAACCAGGGTTAAGAATGCAAAGCTAACTTTTGAAAATCAAGATTTATTAGAGCAGGAGTCTAAGCTAAGCTTTTCGCGTGACTTAACAAACAGTATTCAAAATTTTAAAAATGCAAAAGAAATTTTCAATATTCAAAAAAAGCAGGTTGAAACAGCAACATATAATTTTGATCGTTCTAAGGCACAATATAAGTTGGGTTCAATAACGGCTATTGAGTTTAGACAGGCTCAGATTAATTTAACTAATGCCCAAAATCAAAGGACTATTGCAAAATATCAAGCAAAACTTGCGGAGTTACAATTGATTCAAATTACTGGACAATTATTAAATGTAAATCTTTAATTTTTTAAGCTAGATAATTAAAACAATTAAAATACTTATGAAAGCTTTAAGTTAAAGTATATTAGAATTATTTTTAATTAAGAGTTGTTCAAAAAATCCACCAATTTTCTTTTCTTGATCTATAAAATGAATTTCTAATATCCAGTGTCTAAGCCCCCCACTTTTGTCTGGCATATTCATATTTATTAGATTTTCAGGGTGTATATAATTGGTTTTGTCCTCTTTTTCCAATTTTTCATGAGGAAAATGTCCAATTAAGTGGCCAGCAATAGGGCCACCAAATTCCCAACCCATTTCTTTAGCTAAATTACAGCAATAAGAATATAGTTGTGCTCCAGTAATATTATCTTGTGAGTGATAAAATTTATTTGCATTCTGCCATGCTTTTTCAATGTCCCCTGCTAATTTATGTTTTAAAGGGTCTTCACCAAGCACAAAAGTTCTTCCATAATCGGCTTCCCAAGCTTCGAAAATAGGGCCAAAATCAATAAAAAGGATGTCGTCCTCTTTAACTAATAAATTTTTTGGATTTTCATCGTAGGGTAATAAAGTATTAGCTCCTGATCTAACGATACGTTTATGCCAATATTTTTTTATACCAAATAAATCGAATGCTAAGGAATAGATACTATCATTAATCTCTTTTTCTGTTTTTCCTGCGGAAATAAGATTCATGTTTTCTATCTCCTGAAAAAGTTTTGCTGCATTATTTTCAGCATCTATTAATTCTTTTAAATCTTTTGACATACACATCAAATATATTTATAAGTAGAAAATAGTCAGAATAGTTAATTGATAAATAATTAATTAAGATTTAGATTACAGACTTAGAAGCTGAGCCTTAAAATCTTTATATGATGCAATATCATTTCTGGTACTCTGGTTTCGATCAAGTCTTTCATTTTTTTGATACCAGTCAACTGCTGTTGGATCAAATTTCATATCAAGATGATCTATACTCCAAACTATTAAATCATAAATTATAGGATAAAGATCAATTCCTGCCTGAGTGAGGTAATACTGTTTTATCTTTCGATTATTTGGGTGGACCCTATATTCGATCAAATTATACTTTCTGAGTTTATTTATCCTATCTGTAAGTATATTACTTGAAATTCTTTCAGGAGAATTCATGAATTCTGTAAAAGTTGTTCGCTCTAAAAAAAGATCTCGAATTAAGACTAGTGACCAATTATCTCCTATAATTTCCAGACAAGTGCTAACTGGGCACGAAGACCTATTATCTCGAACTTTCATCTTCGGTTTTTGATCTGTTATAATTTCCATTTTTTTTAATTATTAAATATAAACTAATAATCAGTTTCCTTTCAGAGCTTTAGCAAGGCTTAAAAACGGTATAATAAAATTTTTTGAGTCTAGCTGGCCTAGTAAATGTAAGAAATCTAATTTAAATATTAAAAATAAGTAGGAGAGGAGTCTTAAAAAGACTCTTTTTAAGTACTATATTTAATCATGAAAAAAATTAAATTCTATTTATTATTTTACTTTACATGTGCCTCGCTTTTTTCTCAAAAAATTGATGGTAATAAAATTTCTGAAGTCTATGAAGTAAGAGGGGTTGATGCAAAACAAATATTCTCAAAATTAAATTATGCAATTGCTTTAATTTATGAAGATGCTGTAGATGTAATTAAATTTAAAGATGATCAGTCTAAGCTCTTGGTCATTAAAGCTCTAGCACTAGTCCCAGTTCTAGACGCATATAAACTGATGAATCCTAATAATTCATCACTTACAGATTATATTGATTATAGCCATAATTATACACTTATTATTGAGGCTAGAGATGAGAAATATCGTATTCAAATGATATATCAGGATGGGAAATATTCAGATTCTCAACTTACGCAATATAAACTCCCTTTTTCATCGAAAATGGATTACGACATGGCTGAACTTGAGGAAATTATGGAGAAAGCAAGAGAAGAGATGAATCAGGATTACTATGACATGACAAGCAGAAAGAAGAAAGAAATCTACATCCTATCCCAGCCAAAAGTTGTCCGTGAATACCAACAAACCTTAAAAGAATATTCGACTCTTTTTTTTCAGTCTATTTATAAGAAAGTTCTTGAAGATATAAAGCAGGAAGACTGGTAAACACTTATTTTATTTTCTTAGTAATTCTCGCAAAACGAGATGATGCGATTAAACCTATAATTGAAAAAAGTCCTAAAAAAGCATAAACATATTGATGACCTTCAACTCCTGGAAATTTGTCCAAAAAATACCCCATAAGAGGGCCAGCAAAAATATCAGGAGTATATCCAGACAAAGAAATTACGCCTACTGCAGTTCCAGTTAATGCAAGAGAAATATCACCTTCCTTGAGAATAGCGAAATAAAGTGCTCTAATAGCATAAGTGCCAAGAGCTAAAATGATTAAAGAAATAAAAAACAGGATATATTGATCTGCCACTAATATTCCGCTGGCGAAAAGCACGGATCCAGTAAGCATCACAAAAAAGCCTTTTATGATCCAAGAAATTCCATTTGTTTTATCTGCTAGAAAACCAATAGCAAAACAAGCAATTGGCCTAAGGTAAAGTTGAAGAGAGCCAATATTTGCAGAGTTTACTTCATCGTATCCCATAACATCTGAGGCATACAATGAGTAAATATCTGTAACTTTATATCCAAAATAAGCACAAAGGATGATTATCATCAATAACCAAACTGTTTCTAGTTTTAAAACAGCTAAAATATTATTTAAAGAATGTGTATTATCAGACTGAAAGACACCCTTTTCTGTTTTAGTTTTCATAAAAAAATACACCAATAACCCAATAAGTGCTACCATAATTGAAGAAAATAAAATGACACTTTGAAAAGCATCCTGGCGCTCCTTAATACTTGAAGAAATAACATCTTCTGGAAGAAAAAATGAAAAAATAAGAACTCCTACACTACCCATTAGGGCTGCGGTAAGCCCTCTTCCTCCATCTAAAAAACCGAAAGCTTGCCCTTGATTCTGACTACCTCCCCAAATTCGTGTTCCCTTGATCATTGCACCCCAAAAAAGAAAAACAGTAGTAAACCCCCAGTAACCATAAAGAATTTGTAAAATCATAAAACTTGGATAATACATAAGAACAAAACCCCCAAGTGAAGTCAATATAAGAGAAGTTGCAATTAGCTTTCTAGGCAAAAATTTATCTGCAAAAGTACCCCCAAAAATATATGAAAAAAAAGCCACTGATCCATAGACTGAAAACAAACTCCCCAATTCAACATTGTTTAAATCAAAAACCGCTAAAAATGTTGGACGAAATACCCTAGGTAAAAAATAGGGGAGAATATAAATTAATTCTCCTGAAAGAATCAAAAGTAAAATATTGGTATATGAACCTTTTGAGGGAGTATCTTGGATAATTTAAAATTATACTACAATATAAAAAAACATATCAATACTGAGAAGGAATTGAATATGTCTTTATTAGTGATAGATTGACATTTGAAAATAATATCTTTAAGCTTTCAAAAATTAGTATAGTTTTAAAAAAAGTTCAATGAAATATAACTCTTTTATCATAAGCCTTTTTATACTGTTGAACTTTCTCCTTTCAGGATGTTCTAAATCTGACAATATAGGATCAATTAACATAAATAATCTTGAGAGTGTTTTGGGAGTTGTTGGAAGTGAGGTCCCTTTTGAAGGAGATTATTTTTTTTTTAAAGATGTTAGCTATGGAGTTAAAGAAAGAAATCAACTTGATATTTTGCTTCCAAAAAACGATCAAATCCTAGGGACTGTTATCTTTTTTCACGGAGGAGCCTTTTTGTTTGGAACTAAAGAAGACCTTTATGAAGGAGAAACACAGGACATAATTTTATCATTATTAGAACAAAAAATTGCTGTGATAAATGCAGAATACACATTTATTAACGATTCAGATTCTCAAGGCGTAATAACTTCTTTGGAAGATGGTGCAGCAGTAATAGATTTTATTTCAGATCGCATGGGACCCTTAAATCTTCCACAGAATAAATTAATTTTAGCTGGAGTATCTGCTGGAGCAGGAATTGCTCAATGGAATGGTTTCAGAGAAGCTAGTAATAGCCAAGTAAAAGGGGTGTTTGCTTCTATTGCACAGAGTAGTTATGATTTATATCAATGGGAGCAACTTTTTCCAGATTTTTCTTTAGATGAATTAAGATTAACCTATTCTGAACTTGAAGATCTTTTTGTAAAGTTTTATAATGGAACACCAACAAAAGAAAAATCAGAGCTTTTGGATTATAGAAGTCAAATAGATGCTGATGATCCCCCTTTATATATTTACAATCCCGTATATGAAGACGTCATTATAGGCGAAGATGATAGTATTGATTTTAATGTTTTATTCCACAGCTATAAGCATGCTGATTTTTTGCGTAAAAAAGCTATAGAAGTAGGTTTAGAATTTTCAGGTGCTTATCAAGAATCTCCCTTGGAATTTATAAAAAGGGTTCTTGAAAAATAATTTAATGCTATTAAAATGGAATTAGGATGACACCTGCTTAATATATTATAAATTTATTAAAATCACCTTTTTATTTATCAGCCACTTTATTAAAAACATAAAAAAACTCTGATGCAATTTGAATTGATCGTTCATCATATTTTTTCGTTTCTTGAGGAGTGTCATCAAAGCCTTTGGGATCGTTATATTGAATAGAAATCCGTTTCTCAGCTCCTGTTATAAATGGACAATTTTTGTCTGCATGAGCACAAGTCATAATTGCAGCAAACGCCTCACTTTTATTTATATTGTCGTCATATAATTTTGAAAAACACTTGATCACATTTCTCATATTCTTTTCATATAAAACAGAATAAATAGGGTTATAACCACCCTCTGACGAAATTTCAAATCCACTTCTTACTATTGAAGCTACAGCACGTTCATTGAAAGCGGTAACTTCAACTCCTCCAGAATAACAATAAACTTTTATGTTATAATAAGCTGCAGCCGTATGTGCCCAGATTTGTGCAAATTGACTCCTTCGAGAATTGTGAGTACATATAAAGTTTAGATGAACCTCTCGATTTTCTAAACATTTATTTTTAATATAATCAATTAGAATTTGTAAAACAGCTTTTCTTTCTTTTGGGATTGTTTGCTTTAGTATTTTATTTATACTTTTTTTTAAATTGGGAAGCACAGTCTAGATAATAAATTTTAAATAACTTTAATTAGGCCTTCAAAGGATTTAATTTCTAATTTAATATTTTGTTTTTGATCTGAGCACATATAAAATAATTTTTCATTAATGAGATTAAAAATATTTGTTAAAAATTAAAAATCAATGAAAAAGAAAATGAAGACAAAGTAAACTTAGAGCTAATAAAAGCCCAAAATTTTTGCTCATCTGATTCGCTGGTTGAAATAATTCTAAGAACCTATTAAGCTTACCTTTACTCCCTGAAAACCCAATTATTAAACCACAAATTATAACCCAAAAGGCTCTTACAAAATAATTCATCTCTGGTAAGAGTAATTGGAGTAAGATGTTAATTGGAAGAGTAGCAATAAAGGCCAATAAAATCACTTTAACATTTGGCTTTCTTAGCAAAACTGCACAACATATTAATACTACAATTCCACAGTTGATAAAATATCTCAAATTATTTAGAGTGTGGGTAAAAGCAGAATTGGGGTTGTCAAATTTCAAGTAAAGTAATATCAAACCCGTGATCAAAGACGTTCCAAGACTAAAAAGTATAGCCTTTCTTCCAGCTCTAATTTTTTGTTGATCATTAGAATTTTTGTTTAGATAAACAGAATAAATATCTGTTGACCACAGTGTTGCCAGTGAATTGAATGTGGAATCTACTGTGCTCATTAAGGAAGCAAACAAACTACATAAAATGATTCCCTTTATACCTGAAGGTAAATAGGTTTTTACAAGATAAGGAAAAGCCAAATCAGGCTCGCCTAGGTTATCTCCTAGAATTCCATACAGGGCTATGCCTGGAACAATAATTATTACTGCCATTAAAAATTTAATTAACCCACCCATCATTAAACCGGTTTGTGCATGTGTAATACTTTTTGCCGCGAGAGCCCTTTGCATTACTGTTTGATTTGCACACCAGTAGTTTATGTTTAAAAAAAATAATCCAAATAAATGTGTCCAAGGCAATGTAGGATGGCTGGCTGGAAGATGAAGATGCATTTTATCAGGAGTTTTAATATATAATTGTTCCCATCCCCCAAGTTGATTTATAGCTGTAAAACAAACTACAATTCCTCCAATAAGTAAAACACTAAATTGAATAATATCAGTTTTAATAACCGCTGTTAAGCCACCAAAATATGTATATGTCGCCGAGAAAATTCCTAAAATAATTATTAGAATAGCGATGCGTATTATACGACTACTATGTAAAAAAAATAGCTGTTCTCCAAAAACCATGTCAGCTGCATAGGCACCCCAAAAAAGTGCTGCTCCCAATGTTACAGTTGCAAATAAAGAGATATTTGCTAAGGAATAAAACAATGCAATACGTTTACCTAGTTTTTTAGCAATAAATTGGGTTATCGTGATAATTTTCTCTTTCAAAAAGATAGGGACAAATACAAAAGCCCCTAATAAAATACCCTGCACTGCATTAATCTCAAGATTTGCTTGTGCAAGACCATATAGATAAGCAGAACCCATCATCCCTAAAAATTGATAACCCTGAATATTAGTTGCTATTGTTGACAATGCAATTGAATACCAAGGGAGGCTACGAGAACTTAAAAAGTACTCATCTGCAGAATTATGAATATTAGTTTTACCTCTTAAAGCAACAATCAAAATAACAGCAAAATAGGTAAATACAATTAAAAAATCTATCATAATTTACTCTCTTTCCCCTCTTCCTAGCGGACTGTTAGGTGTTGTTTTTGGTATTCTCCCAAAAACTTCAGGAAGTGAAATAGTTTTAATTCTTGGAAGAACATGTTTAGCAAATAATTCACACTCTTGTTTATGAGGATAGCCAGATAAAATAAAGGATCGAATACCCATTTCCATATAGTTTTCTAATTTCTTAACTACTTGGTCTGGATTCCCAACTATAGCAGCACCACATCCAGATCGAGCAAGACCAATACCTGTCCATAAGTTTGGTTCAACATAATATTTTTCATCTGCTTCTTCCCTTAACTGCGATTGTCTTGCTACACCTAAAGAATTTGAATCTTGAGATCGATTTCGAATATTAGTGCCTAGATCAAGATTTAGTTTTGAAATTAATCCGTCTGCATAAGCACGAGCTTCTTTTTCAGTTTCTCTTACAATAACATGAACACGTAAACCAAATTGGACTTCACGATCATAACTTGAAGCTTTATTTCTCATTCCGTCCATCAGAACCTGTAATTTATTTTCTGTTTCAGGCCACATAAGATACACATCGCAATACTCCGCACAAAGGGCTATCCCATCAGGAGAATACCCACCAAAGTATAGTAGTGGTCCATCTTTTTGATAAGTTTTTACAGGATTAGAAGACAATTTAAGTTGGTAATATTTTCCTTGAAAATCAATAAAATCTTTTGTCCAAGCCTGTTTTAAAATTTTTATTACTTCTCGCGAACGTAAATAACGTTCTGAAGAAGATAATTGAGTACCAGGTAAATTCGATGAAATAATATTTATTGTTAGTCTACCTTTCAACATATGGTCAAGTGTAGCAATAGTTCGAGCTAACATTGGTGGATGAATTTCTCCACAACGAATTGCTGCTAAGAAATTAATTTTTTTAGTTAAAGGAGCCATGCCTGCAATAAAGGAAAGGGTATCTTGGCCGACTTGATAAGACGATGGACACAATACATTACGAAAACCAAAATTATCTGCAGTCTTTACAATTTCAGAGGTATTTTTCCAATCACTCTTATAAGAGGAATTTCGATTACCTAAAAAATCATCATCTCCATCACAAAGAGGAGCAAACCATGATATTTCAGCACCCTTAATATTAATTAGATTGGTTTCTTTCATATTTATAAAAAGGGTGAAATATTTTTGCTATCCAAAAACTTTTCGGTGTTGAACTTAAAAAACGGATTTTTAAATTATATAACCTCCAACCGCGAATTTATAATTTATCTCAGCCCTCACAGGATAATCAAAATTATTAATTTAATTTAAAAGTGTACTAAAAATATATTAAAAACGATATCCTTTAAAAAAGCATCTCTTCTTTAAATATTCACTAGTTTTATAGAATAAAAAATTTATACATATTATGTATTTACTCAATTTTGTTACGGTATTATTTTTTAGTTTTTTAATTAATTCTGAAGGGAGATTAGATGTCATTCAAGAATTCCAAGGAAAGGCATATTATTTTTCTAAAACCAACATGAAGCTTGGGGCATGGGGAGCCAGAATGAGTGAAGCTCAAAAAAAACAAATTAAGAACAGGTTAAAAAATCGATTAGAAAAAACGTTTGTTTTAATTTTCAATAAGAATGAATCTTTATTTTATGAAGAAGAAAAGGTAGATGCAATTTCAGGTGCAACGGACTCTTGGGGTAGTAATTTTGCTAGAGGTAAACAATATAAAAATGTTAAGGATAATAGACTAATACAAGCTCAGGAATTTTATGGTAAACGTTTTCTGGTAAAAGATGAATTACAACCTATCAAATGGAAAATGGAGTCTGAATCAAAACAAGTAGGAAATTACTTGTGCTTTAAAGCAACAGCAGTTGTTCCAGAAAAAGAATTAACGTGGTATAATTTCTCCTGGGGTGATTTAAATGTTGATAAAGATAACCCTGAAGTAAAATTAACTCAGATTGAGGCGTGGTATACACTTCAGATACCACTTAAACAAGGACCTGCTGAATATTGGGGACTTCCAGGATTAATTCTTGAAGTAAGTGCAGGTGATACAACTATGTTATGTTCTCAAGTAGTCATTAATCCAAAAGATAAAGTAGAAATTAAAACTCCTGATAAGGGTAAAGAGACAAACAAATTGGATTATAATAATATAATTCAAAGTAAAATGTTAGAGATGAGAAATAATCGTGGGAGAAGAAGAGGGTAATTATTAAACTTTTTCATAAAATAAAAGTCAAATAGTCAAAACATCCCTGAATTGTTATTTAATAATTTAATCTCTATGCGTTCTAAAATATCTTTTATTCTATTTCTCACCATCACTATTTCTTTCGGTCAGATCAAAATAAAGGGTATAGTTTCTGATAGCTTAGAAATCCCCCTAGAAGCTGCAAGTATTGTAGCTATAAATAAAATATCAAATGCATTAGAAACTTATGCACTCACTGATGAAAAAGGATACTATAAACTAGATGTGAAAGAATCTACTTCTTATAAGATTCAAGTAAGTTCTTTAGGTCTAATTACAATAAATGATATCATTGAAACTTCTAAAGAGGATATTACGAAGAATTATTCTCTTCGTGCAGATATCATATTAGATGAGGTTATTGTAAAATTACCTATTGAGGTAAGAGGAGATACTTTGATATATAATGCTGATTCTTTTAAAAGTGGTTCAGAAAGAAAATTAGAAGATATCATTGATAAATTACCTGGTGTTGAAATCAACGATAGTGGTCAGATTGAGGTAGAAGGGAAGGTGGTCAATAAGCTAATGGTCAATGGGAAAGATTTCTTTGATGGAGATACAAAGGTTGGGACAAAAAACATACCATCAAGTGCTGTTGATAAAATTCAAGTGTTACGAAATTATTCAGAAGTAGGACAGCTTAGCGGGGTAAGAAGCAGTCAAGATAATTTTGCAATTAACATAAAGTTAAAAGAAGGGAAAGAGAGTTTTTGGTTTGGTAATGTAACAGCTGGCGCCGGTGACGCCCCTGAAGATAAACTTTATTTACTTCAGCCTAAATTATTTTATTACAATCCAAAGTATAGTATTAATATCATAAGTGATATTAATAATATAGGAGAAGTGGCCCTAACCCGTCGAGACATTAGAGGTTTTGGAGGTGGCTTTCAGTCTCCCAGTTCTAGAAGTGGTACAAGCATAAATCTGGGAGATAACAGTCTAAATTTTCTCACAAATGAAAGGAATGCTCTAAAAATAGAAAACAAACTTTTTTCTGCAAATTTTAGTTATTCTCCAAAGAAGTCATTGGATTTTAGTGGTTTTTTGATATATAACAATAGTCGAATTCTTTCAAACGAGATTAGCAGTATCCGTTATACAAATGCAGATATAGAAATTCCTGATGAATCAACGGAGCAGTCAAATACAGAGCTTTCAAGTCAAGGATTAATAAAATTGAGTGCTTCATATAAGCCAAATTTCAGCAATCAAATTGACTATGATATCTTGGCACGGACTTCTGATGATTCCCAACAGAAAAATAATTTATCTTCAGTATTAGGTATAACCAATCAATTTGACGAAGTCACCCCCTTTAATGTTAATCAAAACCTTAAATATTATTACACCCTAAATGAAAATAATATTTTTGCATTTGAAGCTCAGAGCGTAATAAAAGATGAAGATCCTTTTTACAATGCTATATTGGAAAATAACCCACAGGATATAGATCCTTTTGATTCAACAGCGAGTGCCTTGGGATTAGATACATCCCAGGCATCTTATAATTTAGGACAAAACCGAAGAATTAAAACTAATCAGTTAGATGCAAAATTGGATTATTATAACATTATTGGGTCTAAAAGTAATATAAATTTTACATTGGGAACAATTTTAAGTAGACAGCAATTCAATTCTAATATTTTTCAATTCTTGGAAAATAATTCAAAACTCCAGCCAACACCATTGTTTAACGAAGGTTTAGCTGTGAATGATATTGATTATATGTTTAATGACATGTATTTAGGGGTTCATTATAGATTTAAAGCTGGAAAGTTTACAATTACGCCAGGTTTTTCAGTTCACGCCTACGGGAATAAAAATACTCAGATTGGAACAATCGTCGAAAATAATTTTGTAAAGCTTTTACCAGATTTTGAGACCCGCATCCAATTAAAGAAAGGAGAATCACTAACCTTTAATTATAATATGCGTAATCAATTTACTGATGTAACTCGACTTGCAAGAGGTTTAGTATTTAATAGTTACAACAATATTCAATTTGGAGAACCTGACTTACAGAATGCTTTATCACATAATATAAGTATGCTTTACAGAAGCTTTAATCTTTTTAACTATACAAATGTATTTGCTAGAGCAGCATATTCAAGCAATATTGATCAGATTCGTGGTTTGACAAATTTTGAAAATGTAATTAGAACGAGTTCTTATTTCAACTCTAATTTTGCTGATGAAAACTTTAATCTATTTGGGCGTGTCCAAAGAACCTTTGGAAAGGTCAGAGCTAGTCTTAGAACATATTTTAATTATAGTAAAATAAACCAATTTATTCAAAAGCAGAGGTCTATTAATGAAGGCTTTACTCAGGTCTATACTCCTGAAATTAGAACTAATTTTCGAGTAGCACCAAACATAAGCTTACAATACCGTTATAGTATTTCAAATAATATACAAGGAACGCGTGAAACAAAATTTATTACAAAGGCACCATCTATAGATTTTGATGCTTACATTATTGAAAAATTCACTTTCAAGACCAATTACAGTTATAATATTCAAGAACAGGTTGGGGGGGAGTCACAGTCTTTTCAGCTTTGGGATTTCTCTTTGGCTTACAGAAAAGACAAGGATGCTAAATGGGAATATGAATTAAAAGCATCCAATATATTAAATATAAGTTCCCAAATTCAAAATAGTGCTAATAGCGTTTCGGTATTAAATTCCTCTACTTTTATTCAACCTAGGTTTTTAACTTTTCGAATTATTTATAAGCTATAGGAAGGTTAATTAAAACTTTAAACATAAAAACCCCTCTAAGTGAAGAGTTTTTATAAAATCATGATTTAATTTTCTTGGGCAGTTTGTGACTGATATAGTGCCACTTCTTCCATCAGCTCTGTTGGGTCAAGATAACATTTTGTAGAAATGATTTTATCTCCTTCCCATTGCCACCAGCAATGAAATGTATTTTTTTGAACTTCACCAGTGATTTTTGACTTGCCTGACCAATCTGACCAATGATTGGTAAATACATCTCCATTATTGTAATACATAGTAGTAATATGGGGTTCAACATGCTTTAAGTCATCAAAAAGGATGGAATGAAAATTATAGCCTTCTATAATTCCTTCTGTAGTATATTCTACATTATTGAAATAATGGACACCATCTTCTGTGAAATAATCTTTTGCAATGTCAAAATTTCCATCTTGATATGCTTGAGCAAGTTTTTTTACAACTTTAGTTTTTTCATCGCTTTCATCAATAATTCCACTCATTGGTGCGGGATCTATTTTAACACCTTGGCATGATAAAATCATAAAAGCTACAATTAAACTTAATATTTGTTTCATTTTATATTGATTTTAATATTAATAATCAATATACAAAAAAACTGACTTAACTTAATAAATGGAACCTATTGGTAAATTGAATCTGGAAAACAGGGCTTTAATCTACACAGTATGTATCTCCAATTTCATATTGATTGAATATATCTTCAGTTACTGCACCCGATGGGATTGCACCATATTCGTCAACCACGGTATTATTGCTATAATTTTGATTTTGCCAAAAAAACAAAAAGTTACCACCGCTTTTCTCTTTCCTTGTAATTTCAATACAGCCTGTTTCTTTAGAACAACTAATGGCAATAAATAAAAATAAAAAAATTGTTTTTTTCATTAATTTTCAATTTACTATTTCTATACTGAGGATAACATATATTCCCTAAACTTATTTTTAAATCATTTTTTGTAACTTAATTTGATGGATAATCTTACAAAAACTCAAAAACTATTAATTGCTGCTATGCTATGGATTGCCACAGGTATCTTTGTATATCTGTACTTTAATCGATAGTTTTTATTTTATGCTTTTCTTCCAACGGCATAAAATCAATATCTAGGTATGCTCCATTAGCGTTATCGTCTGAAACTATTTGAGGTTTTCCATTAATAATTTCAATAGAATTTTGATGTATATGCCCAGCAAAAATACCCATTACATTAGATGAATTAAAAACTTTTTTGTAAAATTCAAATGTTGTTTTGGTATGACCATTTTCGGGCCATTTAGGACGTCTTTCTAATTCAAAATTAAGATCAGTTGATGCACCCCAAAATGGATTCCCACAGCCAAAAGAAATTTTCTTCCCAGGAGCGTACATTGGAATATGAATTAATAAAACAAGAGGTAATCCAGAAGCAACTTGCTCAGAAAAAAAAATCAATTGTTCATCATTTATTTCATACGTTGAATTATCGATAGCTAAAAATCTAATTCCTTTTATGTCATATGCTGCCATTAAAGGATTGTTCCCTTGATACAAGGGCATTAACCTTTTTTCTATCCATTTATCACGTAGCAACTCTAATTCACCTGTCATGCCCTCATAATGCCAATCATGATTTCCTGCAATATAAATATACGGAATACCGATAGCCTCTATTTTGGATAGCACCCATTCAATTGCAAGTTCAGATGGGAAACTGAATATATCCCCAACTAATGTAATAACATCAGCATTTAATCCTTTGGCAAATTCGAGTGCTTCCTCAAAGGACTTTTTAGGATTTGTTTTTTCTCTTGTTTTAAAATGTATTGTTTCGTTATATGCTTTCGCCATCCGATTGCTATAATTTAGAAAAGGTATTCCTCTATCATCATCCATATACAAATGTGTATCTGCAATGTGAATTATTTTTATTTTCTCATTAATAGCATCACTATAAAAAGAGACTTTTTCCTGTTCCATTGTTACGTAAGTATCAAAAGTTTGCTCAGCTTTCTTTATTTGAGTTTGAGTAGAGGAAATAGCTGAAAGTCCAAGTCCTGAAAATACGGTTGTTGTTCCCTTTACAAATGTTCTACGTTTCATTAAATTTTAATTAATTTTTTAATATAATTATTATCTGAAAACTATTACGATACCTTAATGAAAAGGATATGACTATGATATAAAAAAAACCCTCCACAAGGGAAGGTTTTAATTAACTTGTTTCAAGATGGTTTTTAATATTATTCTAAAATACTTGCGTCAAAATTTAATGTTTTCTTTGCGAAATTTAGTATTCCCCTTGCGATAATTGTATTGCCGTCAGTAGCTTGGTCAAGAGTTACAATTTCAAAAACTTGTCCTTTTCGTCTCCATATACCCTGTAGCGTTACATTTAAAAAGTTTTCTCCATTTTGAGCCCAAACATATCCGGTAAACTCTCCTCTATCTTCTAAATTTAAGTTATTTGTCATTTCATATGTAAGATATACAGTGTTATAGTTTCCCTCTACATAATCACTTGCATCACCTGAAGCATTTAGTGTTGCTCCATCTTTTTTTAATGTAATTGCATCAATATTAAATTTTGCTTGAAAAACATCCTTCCCAAATTTTAAGTCTTGGGCAAATGTATGATTGACAAAGAAAATTAAGGCTGCTAAAAATAATTTTTTCATTTTTAATTGATTTATAATTAGTACCCATCTAATATAGTAAACTTTACAATGTCTCTACTCCGTGTTTTTCTTCCTGAACTTAATGAAGAGGATATGCCGATGATTTAGGCTATGTAGAATTATATTTGCACTAGTCTCATAAAAAAAGTAGATTTAATTTTAGGGATGGAGGGCTTATTTGAATGTTTTAAATGCAGTAAAATTAAAGTAGTCGTTCATATTAAAATGAAAATTTAAAAAACTAAATTTGAAAAAAAAAATGAAACAACTCTACCTTTTAACTTTTATTTCCCTAATTAATATTTCGCAGGCTCAATGGGAATATAGATCTGATGACAAAAAGAATGAGATTATATCAGTTAACGATAAAGATAAAAATTCATCTTTTTTGATAGAAAGAAAAAATAATGGACAAATAAGTTTTTTTATAAATGGTGTAGCTGAAAGTGAATGTAAAATTGAAACCATTGAGTTTAGATTTGATGGAATCAAGGATGTTTTATTATTCAAGGTTGAAAAAGTAGAAGAGAAAAAACTAAAAATTTTATTTAACGATATAAATGGTTTAGATTATTTAAAGTCTTTTTCCAAATTAGTGAAGCAAAGAAATTTCATTTATTGTAATTTCATAAATGTTTGTGGGATCAATATTAATAAAACCTTCAGTCTTAAAGGCTCTTCAAATGCTATAAATAAAATAGATTTGATACCATTTTTAGGCAAAACAATTAAGATTACAGAAGCCAAAAAAGCTAAAATCAAATTTATTGAAAATTCAATACCAAGATTAGATTCAAAAAATTTTCCGGTTCACAGATTAAGGGATATAAATCCACTGGATATAATTAAGGTTTATTGGAAATCACATCAGAATGATAAATATCATATAAAAATTAAACTTAAACTCAATGGACAAGTAACTAGAGAATTGTTTGGAAAATTTAAGCTATTTAAGAGACTTGATAAGATTAAATCAAGATATTAATGAAGAGAATATGCCGATAATTTAATCTACTCTAGTGTAGTATTCAGCGAATCCGTTACCTAACGAGTCAAGTGGCATTAATTTAGATAAATGATTTTTCCCATAATCAATTTTAAACTCAACTTCTATGTAGTCCTTATCAGGGCCACTCCATTCGTCTATTCCTTCACCAAGCCAACCTGTGCCATAGTAAACTTTCTTTTTGAGTTTATTTCTATCTATTGTATAAAAACCAGCTTCAGAAATTCCTTTATCGACATCTTCTCCAGTAACGGAGTCAATTTTAATTTCATTCATCAAAAGTGAGTAAGAACCTTTTGTATAAACTTCAAAAAATACCCCTTTGAATTCAATTGTATCTAAAGGCCTACCCTCTTTATAATTTATTGTTCCTTTTCTCAACCAAGAACCTTCTAATGCTCCTATTGTGTCAAATTGTTCTAAAACATAATGAGAATGTTTTCCACTTTTAACAATCAAATCTATTTGATTTTTAAACTTTTTAAGTTTATGAAAGGTTTCACTGTCCATATTTTCTTTTATTAAATTCTAAAGTATTAGTTGTGAAGTTACAACACCTCTATTCAATCTTATCAAATAAAAATAATACTTTGAAGAATTTCAATACCATATTTTCTCCCATAACTTACTGAAGACACAAACGCCCTTGTCAAACATTTAAAAAAGGAAACTAAAATCTGGTATTAAAATAGGATTTTCTTAGCCGCACTAAAGAATAATTAAGTTACTAGAAACTCAAATCTCACCTAATCGTTCCATATAAATTAAATTTTATGGGAAATTATCCTTATTTTTATTAAAATGTATGGAATATCTAAAATTACTTTCAGAATCTTTTTTAGGCACTTTAGACTGGACCTTTAATCAAATTTTTTTCAGAGTACCCAATCAAGAAAATTATTTTTGGGGTTTAATCATAATTTCATTTTTAGTTTGGACTCTTGAATTAATTTTTCCATGGCGAAAAAAACAAAAAAAAATTAGATTAGATTTTTGGTTAGATGTATTTTATATGTTTTTTAACTTTTTTGTTTTTTCAATAGTTATTAATGGATTTTATGAAATTTTCAATAAACTAATGAATGATTTATTCAATTTGAGGGTAAATTCTTTAGCTTTTTTTGAACTATCAAATTTTCCTTCTGTAATTCAATTACTTATATTTTTTGTGACTTTAGATTTCGTTCAATGGTTTACTCATATTTTGATGCATCGTTTTCCGTTTTTATGGAAATTTCATAAAGTACACCATTCGGTCAAAGAAATGGGCTTTGCAGCCCATTTTCGTTATCATTGGATAGAAAATATTTTATATAAACCTTCTAAAGTTTTTGTAATTATGCTGATTGGTGGTTTCGAACCAGAACAAGCTTATATAATTCATTACCTCAGTATTGCTATTGGACATCTAAACCATGCTAACATTAAGCTTAGTTATGGTCCTATGAAATATATTTTCAATAATCCTATTATGCATCTTCATCATCATGCTTATTCTTTTCCAAGTAAATTTAAAACAGGAGTTAATTTCGCTATAAGTTTAAGTATTTGGGATTATCTATTCAAAACAAATTATATTCCCAATACAAATGAATATATAAAACTTGGGTATGAAGATGATAAGAAAATGCCTAATAATTTTTTAGGTCAAATAATTTATGGCTTTAAAAAAGGAGATTAATTAATGTTTTTTACAAACTTAAAATGTAAAAAATCACATCTCTTCAATTACTTCATTAGTAACTTGTTTCATTCTTGGTAAAGTGTATTGTAGAACTTACTGAGGAGGATACGCCTTTGGTTTAACTAAGTTTTTCAGATTTTTAACTCTCCCTTTTGTGATACATAACATAATCCAATAACTGGAATTAAAGTTAGTACCATAATTATAATTGGCGGATGGGCTGAACTACCGCTTAATAAATTTACAAAATCTGGTAAAGTCCAAAATAAGTGAACGATAAATAACACAAAAGTTGCTGATTTTAATCCTTCAAGTGTTTTTAATCTAAGAGTGTAGATAACAGAGAGTACAGTTCCCAAATAAATGAATCCAAAAATATATAACATAATATCCAAAACTTCTAGGGCAGGTGCACTATTTGCTAATCCCTGGATATTAAAGTCGCTTATCATTTGATTTTTCATTTCACCTCCCATTTTTGCAAATACTAATGGAATAAATTGAATGACATCAAGAATTAATGTCACTATCAAGATAGTTTTAAAGTTTTTCATCCTAATTAATTTATGATTAATAATACTCCAATTTATAAATATTTATAAAGAATCCCATAACCTACTTAACAAACAGAGGCAAATCTTCACTTACTTCATTAGTCGCTTGTTTCATTCTTGGTAAAGTGTATTGTAGAACTTACTGAAGATATGCCTAGGGTTTAAATCTTATTGTTTATCTATACTTTTAAGAGTAGTTTTCTTTTTAATTTTCCATTTACCGATGTTTTTTCCACTTAAACTTTTCAATGCTTCTGCTGCAAATGGATTATGGTCGTGAGAAGGAATATTAGGGAATAATTCAGCACAAAAAGCTCCTAAATTTGCACCATATTCAAAGTCAAATTTTGCTTCATTACCATTTGCAATAAAATTATAAATATTTACAATGTTGTCCCCTATAAAATAATTTGAGCCTTGAGTTGTGAATGAATGTTCTGCAATAAACGAATCGCTAATTCCATCTACTATAACATCGAACTTAACAAATGCTGATGAATTTGATGTAAATTCAATATAATCTACAGTACAAATAAATTGAGCTTCAACCAATTCGTCATTTTCAGATGAGCAGCTTATTAAAATAAAAAGTATTGGTATTAATATTTTTTTCATTGTATTGGTTTTTAGATGTTTAAATGTAGTAATAATAAATAACTCAATATATCACACAAACAAAGGCAATTCTTCACTTACTTCATTAGTAGCTTGTTTCATTCTTGGTAAAGTGTATTGTAGAACTTACTGAAGATGATATGCCTGCGGTTTATGTCTAAACAAATCTTGCTCCTATTCCTCTATTTTCTGGGCTAATACTTTTAACTGGTCTTCTAATGATTTTATCCTATCTTACATTAATCAAAAATAGTGAAGATTTATCTAATACCTAAACAGATGCTACACGCTCTCCTTGTTTATTTAGTTGATTTTTTTAATCGGCGTAAATGATTGATAGATTGAAAAAGTGGTTTTCTGGATTGAGTCCCTTGAAGAGGAATACTCTTTGGATTTTTTTTGTTATTCTAGTTTTACGCTTTATAATACGATTTTTGGATGCCACATTTAATAGTGCCTGAACCCTCACCTAACTTTTCTTTTTCTTTTGATAATCTCTCTCCTTGTTTCGGCAGATGAAAAACTTAAGATTTTTGCAAGTGAATCCAGGAGGCTTATTGGATTTCTTGAAACTCTAAATAGCTTTTTCATTTTTATCTAATTTTATTTTGCAAACTACTCCATCCACCACCGTTATGAACTTCAGTAAAGCCATTTGATTTTAAAATACTTTTTGCTGATGCACTTCTCATACCGCTTGCACAGCAAGTGATAATTGGTTTGTCCTTTTTTAGTTTACTCAAATTATTGGCGAGTGAATCAACCGAGATATTGATTGAACCTTTGATGTGTCCACTTGCATATTCCCCTTTATCACGAACATCTAAAATGACTGCTCCTTGCTTTACTAAAACTGCATAGTCCACTTTGGGACCAAAACCAAAAAGTTGTTTGAGTGTGTCTAACATATTTTTAAAGTATTTGTGTTGGTTTTTAGATGTTTAAATGTAGTTATAATAAATAACTCAATATATCACACAAACAAAGGCAAGTCCATACTTACTTCATTAGTAGCTTGTTTCATTCTTGGTAAAAGTATACTTTAGAACTTACGGAAGATGATATGCCGATGATTTAATCAAGTTTATGGTTAATTGAGTCAAGTAGTTTAATCATTTCATTGTATTTAATCTGCTCATCCATATGCTGCTGAATATGCTGTTGCCTTATGTCTGTAGGAGGATTCTTAATGTTCCTTATAATTCCTGATACCAATCCAATAAATGCTATAGTTCCAAAAAAAAGACATCCTGCTATGAAAATAGTAGTATTAACTGCGATAGTTGACAAAGGGTCTTTTAGATAATTTTTTAGCAATTGTTTCATATTCCTAAATTTACTAATTCCATCTCAAAGTATTAGGGAGGGAGTTAGGAATTTAATTAGTTTTTAAATTTTGGAAAGAAGTATTCTAAAAAGAAAGCCATTAGACAACAGATTCCAATAGCTAATAAATAACCCTCTTCATCACTTATACCCATATAATTATCCCCTAAATGGGAAGTTGAAAGTATCATACCTGTAAAGAGAAGGAAGTAAAAAAAAAGCTTTTTTAAGAGGTTTTTCATTTTCCTAAATATACTTATAATATCTCTACTCCGTGTTTTTCTTCCTGAACTTACTGAGGAGGATACGCCTTTTGTTTAACTAAGTTTTTCAGATTTTTAACTCTCCCTTTTGTGATACATAACATAATCCAATAACTGGAATTAAAGTTAGTACCATAATTATAATTGGCGGATGGGCTGAACTACCGCTTAATAAATTTACAAAGTCTGGTAAAGTCCAAAATAAGTGAACGATAAATAACACAAAAGTTGCTGATTTTAATCCTTCAAGTGTTTTTAATCTAAGAGTGTAGATAACAGAGAGTACAGTTCCCAAATAAATGAATCCAAAAATATATAACATAATATCCAAAACTTCTAGGGCAGGTGCACTATTTGCTAATCCCTGGATATTAAAGTCGCTTATCATTTGATTTTTCATTTCACCTCCCATTTTTGCAAATACTAATGGAATAAATTGAATGACATCAAGAATTAATGTCACTATCAAGATAGTTTTAAAGTTTTTCATCCTAATTAATTTATGATTAATAATACTCCAATTTATAAATATTTATAAAGAATCCCATAACCTACTTAACAAACAGAGGCAAATCTTCACTTACTTCATCAGTAGCTTGTTTCATTCTTGGTAAAGTATACTTTAGAACTTACGGAAGATATGCCTAGGGTATAGGTAATATATCATTATACAAGCGCTACCCCAAAAAGAAAAGCGGATTTAAAAACCCCACCCCCCAAAATACAGCAACAAGAGTATTCAGTTTTTTAGCTTTTAAAAACAATGTCATAGTCCACGTCCTTACCAATATGCTTAGTTACATACTTACATACAGTCTCACTATCATAGACTGGTTGATAGTCTCCAACAGAAACATTCCCAAGTCCATACTTAACTTCTTTATAGGTCATGTCTGTATTAGTGCCAATAAGCATATGTACATGTAGGTTATTGTAATCTCCCTTGTCTCTTTCTGATACATAGAATGCCTGTTCGACCTTATTAGAGCTATTTAGAAGCTTTGTAAGCCAGTTTCTCACTGTCATGGTGTGAATCTTATAAGGTGTTCTACAAGTTGCGAAATAGTTCCATTGGAATTGTTGGATAAAGTTTGCGTAATCGTTAGATAAATTCTTTGAGTCTGATAATAGAAGAAATCATAAAGGTATTCTTGGATATTGGACATCATATAAGACTAATATGAGGTATCTAAACTATTTAGAAATAAATAGAGTTTCAAAAGCTGGTATGGCTCATTCTTTTTATGCCAATTTAATCAGTAGAGCAATTAAACAAGATTCATTACTTATTTAGTGAAATTGAAAAGGAGTTGGGAAACTAAGCTTGCTAAAACTTAATGAAGAGGATATGCCGATGATTTAAATATCTGGGATGATTTCTATTTGTTCATTAACAGGCTTTTTTAAAAAGGCATTAAATCCTGTATAGAATTCCTCTATTGTTATTCCATACACATTGAGAAATGCTTCTTTACTTCCTAAATCAGAAAACTTGTTATAAAAATCAATTAAAGAGTATTCATTAGATGCAATGGAGTTTAGATATGCCACTGACCAAGCTCCTAATGAATATCCATAGATATTCCAATCTTTGTCTTTGTAGTAATTAAAATTTTCTAAACCATCTTGGCTCAAATTTCCATTTGTAATTTCATTTTTGATAAATTCCATTGTTCCTGAATATTGTTCTCTTAATGTTTCGTCGTATTCACTTGACTCATTTATTAATCCGGAATTAATTTTTGTTCTTACTAGCTTATCAGCATAGAATGATGCACCACCTTCAATAAACCAACTAGCATCAATGAATTTTAATTCATCTTCACCATAATCATATATATCTAATGTGTTTTTGTGTAATTGGTAAATGTGAAAGTATTCGTGAAAAACATAATTAAATGCTCCGCTTTCAAATCCACTTGTGATTCCCCCTACAGCAGAATTCCCGGAAATTACTAGCCCTAAAGCACCCTCTGACACTAACTGAGCCCAAGCGGCACCGGGACCTTCATTAGCTCTTGCCTGTTCAAACTCTCCTTTAATATCTTCATCATTCCAATTTAAAATCTCACCAATGACGCTAGCCTCGGATTGATTAGGATACATCATAAACTCTAAACATTGACTGTATGGGTCTGTATTTATATCTTGTAAGTTCCAACTCTCTATGCTACTTTCTAGCCTTCTATTACAAAAGATAGAAGCTAATTCATTTGCTGCATCTATGTCTTCACCTAATACATAATATTCTACAGGAATATCAACTTCAAAAATATCCATAACGGTCTCTAATGCAGTTATTAAAAATTGTTTTTCTAATTGATTTACATCAGAAGAAGCAAAAACATTAGATTCTATTGAAATATTCCCTGTAGATGGTGAATTTAGTTCAAACTGGGCTAAAATAGTTTGATTTAAACTGAGTGTAATAGTTAAACTGTTATTTGTTAAATCACTCCCCTCCCATCCTATAAAACTATATCCTTCATTAGCATTAGCTGTAATGGTCACCTCTGTTCCTTCTTCATATGTGCCTCCTTCAGTAGATACTGTTCCACCTTCTGATGCAGTAACTGTGAGGGTATACTTTGTTGGTGCTGGGGGTTCGGGCTCTGGAGTAGGCTGTTGAACTGTTGGAGGAGGAGTTGTGTCCTCTTCCTCAGCCGAACAACTGTAAAGAATAAGGAATACTGTTAGGGCGAATGCGAAAGGGTAGAGTAGTTTTTTCATAATTCTAAATTAAGAAAATTAAAAAGTATATAAAATAGTTGGATAACGATGTAACTAATTTTTATCCTCCACACTACAAAATTCCCCCAAACAACTCCCCCCTAAAACCACTACATGGAATCTCAGGTTTAAGGCAATGATATCAATGGATTAGAGGGGATTTGGATTGTATCCATTGGTGTAAAAGAAAAACCCTCCGCTTGTGGGAGGGATAATTTGATTTTGTATTAAATGGGGAGGATATGCTGAGGATTTCCCTTTAATCAACTATATATCCTGACTCTCCTTGGTCATCGTCTTTAAATATTTCTCTTAATATCTCTTTACTTGGTATTGAAATTACAGGTTTGAAGTATGTATTATAAAGTTCATATCCCAATGGATTATTTGCTTGAATACCTGATGGGGTTCTTGCATTATCATTCCATTCCGGAGATAGACTTCCTCCTTCCCAAAATTCACTGAATTCCCACATTCCAAAGGTCAATAAATACTGGTATTCTTTAAGCATAACTGGCCAAGCATCACGATTGTTGATATCTCCTCCATAACCTTCAATATCAAAAACCCCATTTGTGTAGGCTTCTTTCATTGCAAGAAAAATATCTGTATTAGTAATATCTTCTTCTTCTGCCTCTATATTTAGTGCCTCAGTTGAGCCCTCAACTCCTCCTCTTACTCCAAAACGATGAATGGTATGAAGCGTATGCTCAATTATTTCATTAATATCATCATCTCCTGTGCCCTGACTATCAATATTTTTGTACCATACCATATCATCTAAAGCTAAAGCATCTTCAAAGGCTTCTAAACCAGGATAAGATTGATTCCGGTTATCATCTAAGAAATTTGGAGAATATTCATTTCCACCTCCTCTAGCAATTCTTTGACCCGCCGGGTATCCTTGATGCCACCCAATTTCACCTTTAAGGGTTTTTATCATATTTATCTGTGCATCAGAATCAATTCCTTCTGCATCACTTTCCATTAGCAGTTTAAATACTTGTGCTGTTTTATATACCCAACTATCTGGCACAGCTTCTTGACCTCCAATAGAACCAGCAGCAAGTAATTTGATTCCGTTAATCGTTAATTCTCTATCGTAAAAAACGACAGGTTCAATGGGTATTATATCTCCGCTTGAATAGTAATTTTCATTTGATTGTATAATCTGAAAATTTGCCTGAATGGTTATGTTAGAATTAACACTTATAGTAAAACTATTTGACTGATTATCATTTCCATCCCATTCTATAAACTCGTATCCATCGTCTGGAGTTGCTGTAACAGTAATCTCAGTACCTTCATCATAAGTTCCTCCTTCTGTAGAGACTGTCCCTCCTTCTCCAGCAGTTACTGTAAGGGTGAATTGTGAAATCTCTGCCTCTGGTTCAGGAGTTGGTTGTTGGACTTGTGGAGGAGGAGTTGTGTCCTCTTCTGCAGAGCAGCTATAAACAAATAAGAATGCTGACAGGGGGAATGCTAAAGGGTAGAGTAGTTTTTTCATACGTCTAAATTAAGAAAATATAGAATGGCAAGGAATAGTAACATAACGATGTAACTAATTTTCTTTTCAAATGCCTCTAAAGATTGGGTTATAATACTATCTCATGAGTAGGCTCTAAAAGGGAAAGTGAAACTTTTTAACCCCACCACTATCATTAATAAAGTGTCGAGGTCAATTTTTTAGCTTTTAAAAATAATTTCATAGTCCACGTCCTTACCAATATGCTTAGTTACATACTTACATACAGCCTCACTATCATAGACTGGTTGATAATCTCCTACTGATATGTTACCTAACCCATATCTCACTTCCCTGTAAGTCATATCTGTATTTGTGCCAATAAGCATGTGAGCGTGTAAGTTGTTGTAATCTCCTTTGTCTCTCTCAGTTACGAAAAATACCTTTTCCACTTTATTAGAGTTGATAAAAAGCTTTGAAATCCATTTTCTGACAGTCATGGTGCGTATCTTGTATGGCGTTCTACAGGTAAGGATTGATAGGAAAAGGCGAAGCCATTGACGACTACTATTTAAACATTATGAAAACCCTGGATGCAACCCCAGTTAAAATTGACCCTGAATGGAATGATTTTGTAGATGAGAATCCAGACCTAGGATTATATAAAAATTAGCGTTTCCAAGTGCCCCCATATTTATAGTGGGGGTTTCTTTTTTTGACTTCTAATAGACATTGCTTACAAGCAGAAACCCAGAAGACCTAATTGGTATGCCGTTTTTTATTCAGTTATTTCAATCAAATTTCCTTCTGGGTCAGAGATTACACTTTCATAATATCCATCTCCAGTTGTCCGAGGCTCTCCAATAATATTAAATCCATTTTTCCGTACTAATTCAGTAAGCGAGTCAACCTTTTCCTTTGACCCAACAGAAATAGCAAAATGAGTCAGACCTAATTTTGAATCCGATTTCTCAATAAATTC
Source organism: uncultured Flavobacteriaceae bacterium (assembly GCA_943842245.1). Classification (GTDB taxonomy): domain Bacteria; phylum Bacteroidota; class Bacteroidia; order Flavobacteriales; family Flavobacteriaceae; genus MS024-2A. Next base: position 945,027 of record CALTAJ010000002.1, on the reverse strand, counting down.
AGATATGTCAGGTCTATGCATTAATTCTATGCGAGGACCATTTTCAAATGCCAAAAAATATGAGCTAAATTTTTTCTTTGGATTATAATATTTTTCATTTGGTTTTAAGTCGAAAAAATTCAGATAAAAACTCTTCATTTTTTCTAAATCTAAAGTCCAAATGGCTATATGTTCAATTTTCATAAACCACCAATGGTAATGTAATATAAGATTTGTGTTCCTATCTTTCCGAGAGAGCCATAAGACCATCCTAAAAAAAGGAATAGTAACCAAATTAATGTTGGGCTGGCTTTTCTTTCATTATAAGTAAATTGTTTATCCATTTTTAATATTACTTAGCGTCAAGTATTCCCGAATTTTGTCTTTTTTTCATATCTCTAATTTAATTAAATATATTTTAAAAAAGGGTATAAAAAAACCCTTAATAAAAAGGGTTTTTTTATGAGATAAAGGCTTTAGGTATAAAGTCAAAGTTTTGAAGTGTAATAACTGTAAGTGCTAACGCAATTACTGTGAGAACTATTTTCGTATAAATGTCTGTTTTCATGTTTTTGGATTTTAGTTGAACACTAAAGCTAAAGAAATATTTACTCAATATGTAGTAGTATGTCTTCTTATGTAACACGCCCTTGTAGACTAGACCGAACGGGCTTACCTTAAACGTATATATAGTATAACATAAAAGAAAAACTATGGAATTTTTAGATGGAATAATTAACATGAGATTGAAGCCTTCAGATAAGGAAAAGCTAATTCAAAAAGCTAATGAAAAGCACCTGTCTGTTTCTACTTACTGTAGAATTAAATTACTAGATGAATTGTAACTAAAAAAAGTGTTTAATCATACCGCAAAACAAAAAAATAACGTGAGGATAACGTGAGAAAGCTAAATTAAATACACCGAAAACACAGTGAAAATACAGCACAATAACAGCACAAATACACCGAAAATACAGCGAGAAAACAGCCATTTAGGGTTGCGTAGAAACCTTGACTCGAACCCCTTTTAATCGAGGTTTTTTTTATATTAGCAGCTTATTAACCATAAATCAATTAAAATGAAGAAAATATTTTTGGGTTTTAGTTTTTTATTACTCACTTTCTGTAATTCTAACAAGAAACAGCCAAATTCCAAAATTGAAATCTATGACAATTCTATAGAATCAATAATTGATATTTCAGCTACTGTTGAAATCATTGCTGATTCAATTGCATTACCCGAAGGACCTGTTTGGGATGAAAAATCAAAATCACTTTATTTTAGTGATGTAATAAGTAATAAGATTTTCAAATGGAATGAAGTAAATGGAACTTCTGAATTTATTGTTCCAAGTGGAAATACTGGATACGCACCAAACTTAGGGGAGGGAATTTTAGGAGCTAATGGACTTGCTTTAGATATGAAGGGGAATCTCATTTTGTGTCAACATGGAGATAGAAGATTAGCTATGTTGAAAAATATGGAATCTGATGTTCCTCAGTTTGAGACAATAGTTGATAATTTTGAAGGGAAAACACTAAACAGTCCCAATGATATAACTTTATCAAAAGATGGGACTATGTATTTTACTGATCCTCCTTTTGCTTTTTTTGATGCAGTAACTTTTTCTTTTGTAGAAACAGAAATGAGAAAGTTAAATTTTAATGGCGTATTTAAATATAATCCTAATGATATGACAACAACATTAATAACTAAAGATATTGATGTTCCAAATGGCATTGCTCTTTCAGAAGATGAAAAATCACTATATGTAAATAAAATGGGGATTTTAGATAATAGCCCAGCTATTAAAAAAATTAATTTAGAGACGAACGAAGTAGAAACTTTTTTTGATGGTAAAGATCTCTTCGGCAAAGTGGAAGGAAACTTTGATGGTATGAAAGTTCATTCAAGTGGACATGTTTTTACATCAGGACCAGGAGGCTTACTTGTTATTTCTCCATCGGGAAAGTTAAAAGCAAAAATTGATTTTGGGCATATTACAAATTGTGCTTTTGATAAAGAAGAAAAATATCTTTATGCTACAGGATTTTTATCAAACCCAAAAGTTTATAGAATCAAACTTAAATAACTTAACATAAGAAATATAGCCCTCCCAAGCGGAGGGTTTTTCTTTTACACCAATGGACACAATCCAATTTCCTTCTAATCCATGGATATCATTGGCTTAACCTAAGATCTATAAAAGACATTTTAGGGGGGAGTTGTTTGGGGAAAGTGTGGATACGAGGTTGGATTTTTACCTAATCTCCATACCTTGTAATAATGAAAAAACTAAGCTACCCTTTAGTATTATCACTAACAGCATTCCTAATCCTTTATGGCTGTTCTACAGAAGAAGACGATAGCGACCTCGTGAAGACCAGTCCTCCTCCCCTAAGTGAATTACAGCCTGGCAGGATTCTTTCTAATGAAAATATTTACATTAACGGAGATGGAACTGGGAATTTCCGCACACACTGCGAGGAATCTCATGTAAACAATGATGATCCACTTGTTCACCCTGGTCAGGCTGGTGCTGCCCATCAGCATGTTTTCTTTGGATTCAAAAAGACGGATGCCAATACAACCATAGATATGATAGAAAATGCAACAGAACCATCAACCTGTGAGGGTATCGCACTAAACCAGTCTGCTTATTGGGTTCCTGCACTTTTTTCAGCGGACGGAACGCGATTGGAATACAAGGAAGTACTCTTCTATTACAAGAGTGGCTATCACTTACCTGGTGATATCATCCAAGCTCCGCCAGAAGGACTTGTAATGATTTCAGGTCATGACATGTCTCAACCGCAAGATGTTGTAAGCGCAAAGTATCGTTGCGAAAGTTGGGAGGCTCCACTTCCTCAATTTGATGAGGGCGACCCAATGGACCATGTACCATACTTGCCCAAATGTCAAGTAGGCGACTTGCTGGAGTTTCGAGTTGTATTTCCTCAGTGTTGGGATGGGGTTAATCTGACCTCAGACGATAAGCGCAGCCACATGTCTTACCCAATACCGGCAGAGACACCATTCACAGGAACAGGGAGATGTCCAGATTCACATCCCATAGCAATACCAGAAATTTCCTATAAGTTCGCCGTTATGGTCACTAATTCGACAGGACCATCTGACACCTGGTATCTCTCTTCAGATATGAAGGAATTACATCCAAACGGTTCATCTTTGCATGGAGATTGGATGAACGGATGGGATTCAGACATTATGGATCTTATCATCAATAATTGTATCAACCCCGGATATGATTGCGACGTTGGTCTTCTTGGAGACGGTACACGACTTCAAGAGGTTGTAACAACCCAAAACGGAGACGATTGAATGAAATAACGAGTATTTTATATGAATAAGCCTTTTTATTCAGTGCAGGTTTTTCTCCACCAATGGACACAACCTAAATCCCTTCTAATTCATTCTAGGGGGGCTTTTTTTTATGTCTGAGGTGAGTAAAAAGTGAGTAATTGAAATTCGACCATCAAAATAACACTAAAAGAAAAAACCCCCGCTTTACGCGAGGGCTTTAGTTTAGTAGTGTAGTGTAGCGGTTAAGCTAGCTCCCCCTCTAAGACTCGAACTTAGGACCCTCTGATTAACAGTCAGATGCTCTAACCAACTGAGCTAAGGAGGAATATCAATGCCTGTAAGGGTTTCAAGAGTTTTTCTACTTTGTGTATTATGATTCCTGTTAAAAATCACAATGAAAATCACAATATTGATTAAAACGTCCTATTTTGAATAACCCAAAACAGAGGGCAAATATAAAATCTAATTTCAAAATAACAATAATTAATTACTGTAAACTGTAAGACCTTTACACCCTATTCTGAATTATTAATATTTAATGGTCGTCTTTCCGTTTCCCAACCCTCCCCAGTTTCATCTCTGGTAATAATGTCAACAAACAAAGGAACGTCTTTATGTTCTGTTTCTTCTGATACGTGTTTTTCTTCCTGAACATAATGAAGAGGATATACCGATGATTTAGTTGGAACATTCCCCCAATGTATATTCAGTTATCCCTTCTCTTTTTGCCTCACAGTCATTAGGATATGTTATACCATCAGAGCCACAAACAGGGCGATATATGTCATTGCACCCAACACCATCAGGTTGTTGTTCGGCTTCGCAAGAAGTGAAAATGACTAAAAATAAAAGGGTTTTAAATAATTTTTTCACTTTAATTAATTTATGATAAATAAGCGGCTAATATAAATAATCTACAATATCTCTACCTCGTGTTTTCCTTACTGAACTTAATTAATAAACAATGGTAAGTCCTCACTTACTTCATTAGTAGCTTGTTTCATTCTTGGTAAAGTATATTGTAAGACTATTTGAAGCATCTTAATACGTTGGTTAGCATCAAACTCTTTAACATCTAAAGAAGCTATTAAATCATCTATAAGTAGTTGTAGTTTGTCTTTTACTTCAGATGTTATTTTATTTGGTACTCCTGCTATTCTTCCCATACTTTTTCTATTTTAGTGCTATGGAGTCATTTTTTAGTAGTTACGGAATTGAAATTGTTGTATCTATGATTGTTGGTGTTTTGGCTTCTATTTTTGGAAGGATGATTTATTTTAGTTACTTCAAAAAGAAATAAAAACCTGTACTTTATTTTTTATTGATTGTCAAGACTCTGGATTTGTTTTCAAACCTGTTAGTTCTGTGGCTGAGCACCCTGAAGTTAACCCTTACTGTTATTGTATCTGTTTTGATGCTGTTCGTATTTGTCATAGTTCTCGGTGTATTCTCGGTGTATTTACGTTAGACTTAGTCTTTTTCTCTGCATTTTAGTTTCGTTTAATGGTCATGCTACGCATGATCCATAAAAACAAAAAGCTACTCAGGGAATTTCAGTTAGTGTTTCATAGTTGTACTATATGTTGGGTTAGTTTGGTTCTGCAATAAGTTGAAACAGGGACTCTTAATTTAGCTGCCTCCTGCTCCAATACTTTCATATCACTCAGATTTAATCTGATATTAATGTTTGATACTAATCTTGATTTTGACATTATGTTCAATTTATTGTTACGCTATACTAATATAACGCTGACAACGCCCTAATAACAAGCTGTTTGAGAGTGGTCAATATCTAACTGTGAGTATTAGTAACTTTTAGAATACGATTGTGCTACTTTCTATGTTATTTAATCATAGAAACCGTGCTGTTATTGTGCTGTATTTACGTAAAACGAATGTCGGTCTGGTAGAGGTATTTGGTTAGATTATTTCAAAGACATATCTTGAACTATCTTAAAACCAACACAATGAAAAAGCTTCTATCACCCCTATCGTCAAAATAGTAAAAAAAAATAGTTACTATATTTAATTAATCACACATTCTAAAATAGTAGAGCTTCTTTACATTAATTTAGTGATATATTATAAAAAGCACAATCTAGAAATATGAAAGCTATTTTATTTACTTTAATCACAATCTTTTATTTTTCGAGCAGTATGGCGCAACAATATGAGACACAACAGTTTGAGGTTATCAAAACGATTGGTGAAGCAGAAATACGTTTTTACCCTCCTGTTATGAAAATTAAAGCAAACAGAAGTAACGGTTTTGGGGCGCTATTTGGATACATTTCAGGGAAAAATACAGAAGGTCAAAAAATAGCCATGACAACTCCTGTTTATATGCAAGAAGAAGAAGGGAAAAAAGTTATGGAGTTTGTCTTGCCTAGAGAATTAGATAATCAGTCAACACCAGCTGCTATATCTGAAAATGTTGAAGTTTATGAATCTAACCCTGGGTATTTTATTTCCTATCCTTTTGGAGGGTATGCTGTAGATTGGGTAGCTAAAAGGGCTATTAAAGCTTTAAAAGAAATTATTAAAACTAATAATCTTGTTGTTGAGGGTGATGCTATTATATTGGTTTATAATTCTCCTTACAAAGTTATAAATCGGAAAAATGAAATTCTATTTAAAATTACAGGTGATGCCAGACTTAATTAAATAGCAAGCGAAAAAGATCGTTTCCATTTGCATAAAGTACCAAAGCCATTAAAAGAAAAAATCCAAACATTTGAGCGTATTCCATAAATTTATCATTGGGCTTTCTTCCTGTAACCATCTCATATAATAAGAACATTACATGACCACCATCTAATGCAGGTATTGGAAGAATATTCATAAAAGCGAGTATAATAGAAATCAATGCAGTACTTGACCAAAAACCTTTCCAATTCCATTGGCCTGGAAACATATTTCCAATTGCTCCAAAACCACCTAATTGTTTTGCTCCTTCAGATGTGAAAATATATTTAAACTGAGCAACATAGTCATGTAATGTCCAGTATCCGTAATCAAAACCTTCAATTATACTTTCCCCTAAACTTAAAGTTTCTAATTTAAACGAAAAAGAGTCAATCTTTGGATAAACTCCTAAAGTTCCGTCTGCTGAGGTTGTTATATCTAATGAATCAATTCTACTATTTCTCTCAAAAACTAAATTAATCGACTGAGATTCTTTAGTCATATTATTTTTAAACTCAGACCAGTTATTTATTTTATTTCCATTAATATTTAAAATCTGATCATTTGATTGCAGTCCATTTATTGCTGCAGGAGAATTAGGAATAATACTATCTAGAATAGCTGGTATAACAGGTGAAAATGGGACCATTTCTCCAGACTCAAACATTTTAGTCCCAATATCTTCGGGTATAGCAAGTGTGGTAGTTGATCCATTTTGTCTTTTAACAGTTACATTATTTACATTGCGAAGAAAAAAATGTTTATTGATTTCTAAAACATTTTCTAAAGCTTTTCCATCTACTGTTAAGATTTGGTCTCCTATTTCAAAACCTAATTGTTCAACAACAGGCGATGGTTCAACTCCCATTGGTAAATCTTCAGTTGAAAGAGTGTATTTCCCCCAAACAAATAGAATCATCATATAAATCAAAAAACCTAGAATTAAATTCACTGTAACACCACCAAGCATAATAATCAATCTTTGCCAGGCAGGTTTTGACCTAAATTCCCACGGTTGTGGTGGCTTGAGCATTTGCTCTTTATCCATACTTTCGTCAATCATTCCAGAAATTTTTACATAACCTCCAAGTGGAAGCCATCCAATCCCATATGTAGTTTCTCCAATTTTCTTTTTAAAAAGAGCAAACTTGACATCAAAAAATAAAAAGAACTTTTCTACACGCGTTTTAAAAATTCGAGCAGGAATAAAATGGCCTAATTCGTGGAGCACAATCAATAAAGAAAGGCTCATTAGTAATTGAATAGCTTTAACAACAATTGGGCTCATATTAAAATTTTGATTGCATCAAAAGTAATACAATAGCAACCATAATAAAAATCTAAATTTTAGATTTAATATACTTTTTAAACTTGGGATTATTTTATTGATTCTAAATCCTCTAAATTTGTCTAGTTTATGAGTTTTATGATAAAATATTTAAAGGAATACAAGTTTTTTTTAACGACTCTAGCCATTATATCAGCTGTTATTCTAATCCTATTTTATAATGCTCTCAAACCTCAGGAAAAACTTCCTATCTACCAGCCAGCAATGGTCAACTATGAATTAGTAGATAGTAGTCTACAACACATAAAAAAATACCATAAAATTGCTCCTTTTTCGTTGATTAATCAAAACGGATTAAATATAACCGATAATGATTACTCAAATAAAATTTATGTTGCAGACTTTTTTTTCACAACATGTCCTTCTATTTGCCCAAAAATGACTGCCAACATGGGATTAATTCAGGAAGATATAAGAACAGATAACCAAGTATTATTACTTTCTTTTAGTGTAACCCCTGAAATTGATTCTGTAGCTCAATTAAAACGTTACGCGATTGAAAAAGGTGTAATTGATACCAAATGGAATCTACTAACAGGCGATAAAAAAGAGATTTACGAGCTTGCCAGAAAATCTTATTTAGCAGTAAAGACTAGTGGTGACGGAGGGGAACATGATATGATTCATACTGAAAATTTTATTTTAGTTGATCCTGAGCAACGAATTCGAGGATTTTATGATGGAACTGATACTACTGTTATGGATGAACTGCTTTCTGACATTAGAGTACTACAAGAAGAGTATCCACTTCCTTAATATTTTTTAAAAGAATCCTATATAAGCATGGAATTTACCTATTTTTGATCTTTAAAATGATTCTAAATAATGATTCCACTGAATCAATTACCACTTGGCGTAGAAGCAGAAATAGAAAAGATAGATTTAGATAAGCTTCCTCTAAAACTTATCGAAATGGGTTGTTTACCAGGTAATTCTATTTCTTTAATCCAAAAAGCACCTTTTAATGACCCTTTGTATTTTAAAATAGATGAATCTCATCTTGCAATTCGCAAAGATACTGCTAAAGATATTTTTGTCCGTTTTATTAAATAATACATGAGTAAATCCTTAAATATAGCTTTGTTGGGTAATCCAAATACAGGGAAAACTTCAATTTTCAATGCTCTTACAGGTTTAACCCAGAAAGTAGGTAATTATCCGGGGATTACTGTGGAAAAAAAAGAAGGTACTTGTAGGCTAAATAGAAATACAAAAGGAAATATTATTGACCTGCCTGGCACCTATAGTTTGAATGCCTCATCTATTGATGAAAGTGTTGTTATTGAGCTATTATTGAATAAAAATAGTGAGGACTTTCCTGATGTTTGCGTTGTTGTAACTGATGTTGAAAATCTAAAGCGTAATCTACTATTATTTACACAAGTAAAAGATTTAGGTATACCGACAATACTAGTCATTAATATGGCAGATCAAATGAAAAGGAAAGGAATTTCTTTAGATATACCATTACTAGAAGAAGCCTTAGACACTAAAATTGCTCTAGTTAGTACTCGGCAGGATAAAGGTTTAGAAGTATTAAAAGATGCCATTTTAAACTTTAGACAACTTTCCACTGCCCAGTCCATATCTCTAAATTCTATTGATAAAGAATATTTCAAAAATTTAAAAAAAACCTTTCCAAATCAATCCATTTATAAGTTATGGATGATCATCACCCAAGATATAAATTTTGTTAAAATTGATAGAAAGCGAATTTCAGATGCAACAGACTTTAAGACCTTAGCACCCTCATACCTTAGAAGGTTACAGCAAAAAGAGACTGTAAAAAGGTTTCAGTTTATTAATAAAGTTTTAAAGCAAGGATTAAATATTAATCCCGAAGCTGCTTCTGATTTCAGAAGTCGCTTTGATAGAGTTTTGATACATAAGTTTTGGGGCTATGTGATTTTCTTTGTCATCTTAATGACTATTTTTCAATCTATTTTTGATTGGAGCAGTATTCCAATGGATTTTATAGACTCCACTTTTGCCAGTTTAAGTGAGATTTTAAAAAGTAAATTACCTCAAGGTATTTTTACAAATCTTCTAATTGAAGGTATTATTCCTGGATTAGGTGGAATAGTAATATTTATCCCTCAGATTGCCTTTTTATTCTTTTTTATTTCAATTTTGGAAGAAACAGGTTATATGAGTAGGGTAGTATTTTTGATGGATCGTGGTTTAAGACGGTTTGGTTTAAGTGGTAAAAGTGTAATCCCTTTGATTTCGGGCACAGCTTGTGCAATTCCCGCAGTAATGGCCACAAGAAATATTGAAAACTGGAAAGAGCGTTTGATTACTATTTTGGTTACTCCTTTTACTACTTGTTCTGCTCGTCTACCAGTTTACGCCATTTTAATTGCACTAGTTATTCCAGAAGGGTCTTTTTTAGGATTCAATTACAAAGGGCTAATGTTAATGGCTTTATATCTTGTAGGTTTTGTAATGGCACTCTTAGCAGCATTGATTTTGAGTAAAACTTTATCAATTAAGTCTAAAAGTTATTTTGTTGTAGAAATGCCAAACTACAAAATACCCTTATTTAAAAATGTTGGAATTACAGTTTGGGAAAAGACTAGGACCTTTATTACAGAAGCTGGTAAAATAATTTTAGCTATTTCAATTTTATTATGGATTATGGCATCTTATGGTCCTGGAAAAGATTTTTATGAGGCTGATCAAATTATATTTCAAGACTATCCTGAACTTAATCAAGCTGAGATGGATATAAAAGTTAGCTCGTATAAATTAGAACATTCCTACATTGGAATTCTTGGAAAAACAATAGAGCCCTTAATATTACCCTTAGGTTATGATTGGAAAATTGGTATTGCACTAATAAGTTCATTTGCTGCTAGAGAAGTTTTTGTAGGTACATTAGCTACAATATATAGTGTAGAAGGTAGTAAGGAAGATACAATCAAAAATAAAATGTCTTCGGAAGTAAGAGCCGATGGGAAGCCATTATTCAATATGGCTAGTGGGATTTCTTTAATGCTTTTTTATGCTTTTGCTATGCAATGCATGAGTACACTTGCTATTGTCAAAAAAGAAACTAATTCTTGGAAGTGGCCTACGATCCAATTTTTTGGAATGACGCTTTTAGCTTATATTGTTGCTTTTTCAACCTATCAAATTTTAGCCTAATGGATTGGATTCAAACGATTTTGGTAATAATTTCAGCTTCTAGTGCTTTTTTATTTCTTTTCAGGAAATTTCTTTTTAAGAAAAAAGTTGTAAAAGGTAAAGGCTGTGAAACAGACTGCAACTGTCACTAATTTTTATTAATAATAAGCGGATAAATTTTATTTCGGAAGTTCTTCATTATATAAAATGATATATATTTAAGCAGACAAATCGAAATAAAATTAACATGACAAATTCAAATAGACTATTTTACGGTAGTTGTTTTGCATTAATTACAACAGCTTTTTCATTTAGTATTCGCGCAGGAATTTTACCCCAGTTAGCAGAATCTTTTGACTTAAGTGGGCAACAACTCGGATTTATTAACTCTATGTGGTTTTTAGGCTTTCCTATTTCTATGATCTTAGGAGGGTTATTTTATCATACTATTGGTCCTAAACGTATTATGCAGTTCGCATTTTTAACACATACTTTAGGAATCATTTTAACTATTTTTTCTGGAGGATATTCAGGTCTTTTAATATCTACACTTTTAATAGGGATTGGTAATGGTTGTACCGAGGCAGCTTGTAATCCAATGATTGCAGATGAATATGAGGGTAAGGAAATGAATACTTTATTAAACCGCTTCCATATGTGGTTTCCTGGGGGGATTGTGCTAGGTAGCTTGATATCTCTTTTGATGACAAGTCTCGAATTAGGATGGCAAGCACAAATTTGGATCATTATGATTCCAACTTTAATTTATGCTTATCTTTTTATGGGTCAGAGTTTTCCGAAACCCAAAACAGAGGCAGTAACTTCTATTGCTGAAAATTTTAAAGCCATGCTTTCTCCGATATATCTATTCATTTTGGGATGTATGGCACTAACAGCAATTTCAGAATTTGGTCCACAACAATGGACCAGTTTAATTTTGAGTAGTAGTGGGGCTCACCCCATGGTAATTTTGGCTTTAATAACAGGCTTGATGGCTATAGGCCGATACTTTGGTGGAGATATTGTTCATCGTTTTGATCAGACAGGAGTATTATTGGGTTCTGCTTTATTTACAGCTGTGGGGATCTTTTTATTCAGTACACAAACTGGCGGTATGGTATACGTTGCTGCTATTTTCTTTGCGCTCGGAGTTTGCTACTTTTGGCCTAATATGATTGGTTTTGTTGCTGAAAAAATTCCACTTAGTGGAGCTTTGGGAATGTCTATAGTTGGCGGAATGGGAATGTTTTCTACATCTATTTTTCAGGCTATCATAGGCGGATGGATTGACTCTTCAACCGCTGAACAATCTGCAATGGGACTGGAAGGTGCTGCACTTGAATTAGCTGCTGGTCAACAAACTCTAACTTACATGATAAGTTTTCCGGGTATTTTAATTGTACTATTTACAATCTTATATTTTTGGCAAAGAGACATTAAGAGTTCTACCACATAAAAAGGAAATAATTTTATTGAAAGCCACCAGAAAATGGTGGCTTTTTTATGAGTTCATAATACTTTCAATATCTTCAACTTCTATTGGAATATTTTTCATAAGGTTAGCCGGTGCACCTGATTTTTGAATTACAACATCATCTTCAAGACGAACTCCAAATCCCTCGTGTGGAATGTAGATTCCAGGTTCAACTGTAAAGACCATATTGGCCTCCATAGGAAGGTGCAAAAGACCGTAATCATGGGTGTTTAGTCCAAGATGATGCGCAGTGCCATGCATGAAGTACTTTTTATAAGCAGGACTTTCAGGATTTTCATTTTGAATGTCTGCCTTGTCTAAAAGCCCCAATCCTTGAAGTTCTGAGGTCATTAGTTTTCCAACTTCTAAATGAAAATCTTTCCAAATCATGCCTGGAATTAGAAGTTTTGTTGCTTCGTTTTTTACTCTTAACACAGAATTATAAACTTCTCTTTGACGTTTTGTAAAAACTCCTGAAACAGGTATGGTTCTTGTTAGATCTGCAGAATAATTTCCATATTCTGCTGCAACATCCAGTAAAACTAGTTCACCAGCCTTGCATTGTTGATTATTTTGCGTGTAGTGTAAAATATTTGCATTCATTCCAGAGGCAATGATTGGTTCATATGCAAAACCTTTTGATCGATTTCTGATAAATTCGTGAACCAATTCTGCTTCCAATTCATATTCCCAAATCCCAGGCTTTAAAAATGACAATAAACGACGTATTCCCTTTTCGGTAATATCACAAGCTGTTTGTAATTGTTTTATTTCCTCGTCATCCTTTATGGATCGCAATTTTTGAAGAATAGGATTACTTTTTGCATTTGAATGTGCTGGATATTGCTTTTTACACCACTTGATAAAACGATCTTCCCTAGTTTGTGTCTCTACTGATTGTCGGTAGTGTTCGTTAGTATTAAAATAGAATGTGTCACACTGGGTACTTAGTTTCTGAAATACTGCTTCAAAATCTTCCAGCCAACAAATGGTCTGGATACCACTTATATCGTTAGCTTGAGCTTTGGTGAGTTTAGCTCCTTCCCATATTGCAATATGCTCATCCGTTTTTCGAATAAAAAGGATCTCTCTTTGTTTTTTTTCATAAGCATTTGGAAAGAGTACAAGTATACTCTCTTCTTGATCAATTCCAGAGAGATAAAAAATATCGCGATGTTGCTCAAAAGGTAAAGTGCTGTCTGCACCTATGGGATAGATATCATTAGAATTAAAAACTGCTAAGCTCTTTGGTTTTAATTCAGCCATGAAAGCTTTTCTTGAATTGTTATAGAAAGAATTTGAGAGCGGTCTATACTTCATAAAATGATTTTTGTAAAGATAATAGTTTTTGATAGCCTATGGTATTTAATAAAACAGCAATGAAATGAAATCTTGAAAAAACTACTTAAACAACTAGTTTCTTTATTTATAAAGTGTAAAAATTACTTAAAGCTGTTTGCTGCTATTTGTTTATGCCTTAATTTTGAACAAACAAATTAAAAATATATGACTGTAGCAGCTTCTTCAATTGGAAAAAAAGTAGCAATGGCACTTTCTGGGCTGTTTTTAGTATTGTTTTTAACTCAACATTTCAGTATAAATTTACTTTCGATCTTTAGTGAATCTTCATTCAATGAGGTTTCTCACTTTATGGGAAATAATCCTATCGTACAATTTATTTTACAACCAATTTTAATTTTGGGAGTATTATTTCATTTTTCTATGGGATTTATCTTGGAGCTTCAAAATTCAGGATCTCGTTCTGTAAAATACGCGTCATATAAGGGTAGTGCAAATGCTTCATGGATGTCAAGAAATATGATTTATTCAGGGATAGTAATTTTATCCTTCTTAGGATTACACTTTTATGATTTTTGGGTCCCTGAAATGAATTATAAATATATTGAGGTCCTACCTTTAAATCCAGATCGTTATTTTGAAGAATTAGTTCATAAATTTGAAAGCCCAGTTCGTGTTGGAATTTATGTCCTTTCTTTTGTTTTTTTAGCCTTACACTTGCTTCACGGTTTTGCCTCTTCTTTTCAATCAGTAGGGGTAAATAATAAATATTCAAAAACAATAAAATATTTTACAGTCGCATTTTCTGTAGTTATACCGTCAGGATTTATTTTTATTGCATTGTTTCATCATTTAAACTTTTTTTAAGATGGCTTCATTAGACTCAAAAATCCCCAAAGGTCCTGTTGCTGATAAGTGGACAAACCATAAAAGTAAAATAAACTTAGTAAGTCCAGCCAATAAACGCCTGATTGATGTTATTGTTGTGGGTACAGGCTTAGCAGGAGCCTCAGCTTCTGCAACTCTTGCAGAGCTTGGCTATAATGTTAAGACTTTCTGTTTTCAAGATTCTCCAAGACGCGCTCACTCTATTGCCGCCCAAGGTGGAATCAATGCCGCAAAAAATTATCAAGGAGATGGTGATTCTACATATCGTTTATTTTATGATACAATTAAAGGTGGGGATTATCGTTCACGCGAGTCAAACGTACATCGTTTAGCGGAGGTATCGACAAATATTATTGACCAATGTGTTGCTCAAGGAGTGCCTTTTGCTAGAGATTATGGAGGACTTTTAGATAATCGTTCTTTTGGAGGAGTTTTAGTTTCTAGAACTTTTTATGCCAAGGGACAAACAGGACAGCAACTACTTTTAGGAGCATATTCTGCAATGAATCGACAAATAGGTCGAGGAAAAATCAAGATGTTTAATAGACATGAGATGATGGATCTAGTTCTAGTTGATGGTAAGGCACGTGGAATCATTACTAGAAATTTAGTAAATGGAAAAATTGAACGTCATGGAGCTCATGCTGTTGTAATTGCGTCTGGGGGCTATGGGAATGTATTTTTTCTATCAACCAATGCAATGGGAAGTAATGTTTCAGCTGGTTGGAAAATTCACAAAAAGGGAGCACATTTTGCAAATCCTTGTTTTACTCAAATCCATCCTACATGTATTCCAGTTTCAGGAGACCACCAATCTAAATTAACTTTGATGTCCGAATCACTAAGAAATGATGGGCGTATATGGGTACCTAAAAAGAAAGAAGATGTTGAAGCTATTCGATCAGGTAATTTAAAAGCTATTAATATTCCAGAAGATGATCGTGATTACTATTTGGAGAGACGTTATCCTGCTTTTGGAAACTTAGTGCCCCGTGATGTAGCTTCTCGAGCGGCCAAAGAGCGTTGTGACGCAGGTTTTGGGGTAAATAAAACTGGAGAAGCAGTTTATCTAGACTTTGCTTCTGCAATTAATCGATATGGCAAAGAACAAGCTCATGTAAAAGGGTTAGATGAAGAAGATGCTTCATTGGTTAAAAAATTAGGGCAAGATGTAGTTCGGGCCAAATATGGAAATCTCTTTCAGATGTATGAAAAAATATTAGATCAAAACCCATACGAGATGCCAATGATGATTTATCCAGCAGTACATTATACTATGGGAGGAGTTTGGGTAGACTATAATCTAATGACAAGTATACCAGGATGTTATGCTATAGGAGAAGCAAATTTTTCTGACCATGGAGCTAACCGTCTGGGTGCTTCTGCATTAATGCAAGGATTGGCAGATGGGTATTTTGTTTTACCATATACTATCGGTGATTATTTATCAAATGATATCCGAACTGGATCTATAGACACTCAGCTTCCTGAATTTGAAAAAGCCGAAGCTTCAGTAAAAGCTCAATTAGAAGGTTTTATTGGTAATAAAGGTAAAAACTCAGTTGATTATTACCATCGTAAATTAGGTAAAATCATGTGGGATAAATGTGGTATGTCCCGGAATGAAAAAGGATTAAAAGCTGCTATCAAAGAAATTAAACAATTACGTGAGGATTTCTACAAAAATGTAAATGTTCCTGGTAGAATCAATGAATTCAATGAGCAGCTTGCAAAAGCAGGGCGTGTAGCAGATTTCTTGGAGCTGGGAGAATTATTTGCTAAGGATGCTTTAGAACGAACAGAATCTTGTGGAGGTCACTTCCGAGAGGAATCCCAAACTCCTGAAGGGGAAGCGCTTCGAGATGACAAAAACTTCACATTTGTTTCTGCGTGGGAATATAAAGGTGAACCTTCGAAAGCAAAAATTCATAAAGAAGACTTAAAATACGAAGAAATCGAAGTAAAAACTAGATCGTATAAATAACAAAATATGCAATAACACATTATTATGAATTTGACATTAAAAGTTTGGCGACAAGCCAATGCAGATGCAAAAGGTAAAATGGAAACCTATAAAATTGGTGAGGTATCTCCAGATATGTCCTTTTTAGAAATGATGGATGTATTAAATGAGCAGCTTATGGTAAAGGGAATTGATCCTATCGCTTTTGATCATGACTGTCGCGAAGGCATTTGCGGAATGTGTTCGATGTTTATAAATGGAGAAGCCCATGGTCCAGATCGCTTGGTTACCACTTGTCAATTACACATGCGTAAATTTAAAAATGGAGATACCATAACAATTGAGCCTTTTCGTGCCAAAGCTTTTCCCGTAATAAAAGATCTTACGGTTGATCGCTCTTCTTTTGATAGAGTTCAACAAGCCGGTGGGTTTGTGTCTGTAAATACATCTGGAAATACTCAAGATGCCAATGCTATTCCAATTGATAAACATGACGCAGATAAAGCTTTTGATGCAGCAACATGTATTGGATGTGGTGCCTGTGTTGCAACATGTAAAAATGCTTCAGCGATGTTATTTGTATCTGCTAAAGTTTCACAATACGCATTACTTCCCCAAGGTAAGGTAGAGGCTACGGACCGTGTAATGAACATGGTAAAACAAATGGATGAGGAAGGTTTTGGTAACTGTACTAATACGGGCGCCTGTGAAGTAGAATGTCCTAAAGGAATTTCTTTAGAAAATATTGCGCGTATGAATAGAGAATACTTATTTGCCAGTCTTAAAGGGTAAATGATTTTTAAATGAATCCTAACAAAGTCAGACGCTTTCTTTTAGTTAAGAAATATAAAATACTGAACAATACTTCAGAAATTTTTATTGATGGAGTGAAGTGAGTTTATTAATAATATTTGTCTTTATAAGTTGATCGATTCCCTCAAATTCACTTTTAATATCATTATTAAAATCATTATTTGAAAGAACATAATGCCCACAAATCTTAATGAGACTCTCTTTTTGTTTAATTGGCTCAAAGTCTTTATCAACCCACTTCACCCATTTTTTAGATTGATAACATATTTCCCAATAACGTTCAAAAAGATCTTTTCTATCGTTTATTTGATCTAAGTAAATTTGAGTTTCAATTAAACCAAATTCAGGAGCAATATTAATAGAGTCTAATCCATTTGACATTTTGAGTTTAATTAATTTTTCTGGAATATAATCTCCATTATGTTCTTTAGATTTTAGATTATTTTTCCGAGCAACATTTACCATTTTATTTAATCTTTTAAGATCAAAATTTCCAGTATTTTGATTTGAGGAAAGTGAAGTTCCTGATTGAATTACTAAATATTTAATTTGTAAAAACTCATCTTTAGAAAGATTTAATTTTAAAAAATTTAATAATTCGTCAAGTTCTTTAGGTTCAAATCTTCTAATTGCTTCTTCTGTTCCTACCTCAAATTTTATATTTGAATTTTTTGAAAGGCAAAATTTGATCATTTCTAAAGTCCATTTAGAACCTTTATTAAAGGAGGGATATTTTTTCCAAGGGTCAATGTGTATATAGTCAAAATATTTACAGTCATGTTCTAAAGATAAGTAGCCATCATCTTCTTCTGCTCCTTGACCAGGACCACCATGATCTCTCATAATTATAAGGTCATCTGAATATTTAGAAATTTGATCCGTAGTCCAATTATTCGAATAACCTCCCAAATAATCTATCTGCCTTCTACTAGGAATAACTCCTACTTTTTTGGATGAAAGTTTTTGAAATTCAATTATTGAATCAACTACATTTTTGGACATTGGCCCAATAAAAAATTTTAAATCCATTTGTTGTTAATCGTATGAATTCTGAATTTTTTTGGGTTAAATAATAAGAATTCTATTAAATTTAAAGATAATGAAAATAATGTGTTGGGTTATTTAAATTAAACAAATATGAATGCTAAGCTAAATGTTGTAGCTCTTCAGATTTCACTTTTTTGGGAGAACTCATTAAAAAATAGATCCTTCATAGACAATCAGTTAAGAAAAATTGATGATCAAGCTGATATTGTCTTACTTCCAGAAATGTTCACTACAGGATTTACAATGAAAGCTAAGGAAGTTGCAGAAGAGATGGATGGACCAACCATTCGGTGGATGCAAGAATGCGCAATAAAACTAGATATATTGATTGGGGGGAGTCTAGCAATTAGAGACGAAGACAAGATTTTTAATCGTTTTGTGATGATAGGCAATGAAGGTTTAGTTGCTCATTATGATAAAAGACATCTTTTCACTTTAGGACAAGAGGATAAGTATTACTCAAGAGGAACTAATTCTGGATTATTTAAATATAAGGGATGGAAAATTTGCTTGCGTATTTGTTATGATTTACGATTTCCTGTATGGTCTAGTAATACCGAAGATTATGATTTGTTAATTTTTGTTGCAAATTGGCCCGCACCAAGGATTAATGCTTGGGACTCCTTACTTAAAGCTCGAGCCATTGAAAACATGAGTTATGTAGTAGGGTTAAATCGGGTAGGAACTGATAATAATGGACTGGATTATCCTGGGCGAAGCGCTATTTATGATCCTTTGGGAAACCAGATTTCAGAAGGAGCATCTACATCTGAAGATCTCCTTACGGCTGAATTAGATTTTCTTGACCTTCAAGTACTTCGGAAACAGTTGAACTTTTTAAACGATCGGGATAATTTTGACTTGTATTAAAAGTCTCATTCATATCCCAGTTTGCCCTTAGATCAATTTCTTTCCAAAAGTAAATTACCTTTTCAGGTTGTATTTTCTTTAAATAATTTCCCGTATCCCACTCCCTATTTTCATTAACATCCTCAATTAATCTAACAATATATTTTCCAGAATTAAGTAGTTCAAAGTTGTAATTGTTTCCAGTCACAGGACGGTCAAATCGTTTCACTACTTTTTTATTTGTTATTAATTCGATGATGAATGGATAAGGCGATTCATGCTGAACCCTTAAATAGATATTCCCGTAGTCTTCAATTTTTTTGGTTGATGTTCTAAAAGTTAACGTATCGTGGGTACGCCCCCAGAAATCTTTTAATGCATTTGGTAAAAGCGTTATATTATATCGATCACTTGGTAATACCTCAAAATCAACTTCTATTCGATCATAGTTTTCAAGTACCCTTAAATTTGCTGGGACTGGGACTGTATCAATATTAGTGATCAATACTTGCTTCGAATCAAAACTTGTTATTGGGAGGTTACTGGCTAATTCTAACTTGTTTTTAAGTCCCAAACTACCGGTAGTAAATTTTGAAATTACAAGAGAATCTTCAATTGGTTCTTTTAAAAATGCTGTTTTTATTCGAATTGTGTCTTGAATCTCTAATTCAAATTTTATTGAGTCTAGAGTGGCTCCTCGAAACCAATAATTTAGACTATCAGTTTTTCGACTTTTAGTTACCAAAGATTTAAAAGTATCAGAAACCTTACTTACCATCTTATAAGTCTGATCTTTATATTCTCCATAAAATGCTAATCTAACATGATGATCATTTACAAAATGTGGAGCATCCCATGAGAAATTTGTTTTTTCTTTAAAAAGACGAAGATCAATAATAGAGTCTTGAGGGAGTTCAATTATTCGGTCAAAAAAACCAATTTTATCAACATTTTGATCAAAAAAATAATTGCCAGCTTTATCTTCAAGAGCAATTATGGCATATTTTCCAGATCGTAAGTTTTGAAACCTATAAATAGTGGTATCTAAGGTACTGGTAACATAAAGCGGTTTTTTTGTATAAACAGCGGAGTCCTTGTAAATACTATCAACTGGATAAAGCTGTAGGGAAATAAAGCGTTCGGTTTCTTTTTCGAGAGCGTCTGTAATACTTCCTCTTATATAAAGAGAGTCAATCGTTTCACCTGTTGACAGAGTGTATGTAAGATAGGAAGCAGGGTTTTCTTCGTTAAAATCTATAATACTCTCTCCAAAGTTAAAGGTATAGGTGGTATTTCCCATAAGACTATCTTTTAGCTCCAAACTAATTTTTTTTGAAGCTCCAGTCGTTGGATAAACTTTGTATTGAGAAGAATTTAATGGAGGAGAAATAATTAATTGCTTACTAATGTCTTTAATACTGACATATTCATCAAAGGTTAATGTAAATTCCTCTTTATCAAAAAAAGTAGTGTTAAGTTTTGGATTAGCGTTTATTAATTGAGGAGGAATAGAATCCTTAGGGCCTCCAGTCGGAGTAGCCCGTTTAGCACACTTTATTACGTTCAAAATAAGTAATGACAAAAGAAAAAGTAAAATTTTGTTTTTCATTTTTTTTGATTCATTACAAAATAACACAATAATCTAATCACAACCTATCGGCCAGGTAAACGATACTAAATTTTTAAGTATTATTTTTTCAAAACCATCCTTATGGTATTAGAATATAATCAAAAAGGATTATTTTTGCGACATGTCAAAACAAACAGACCAATTTAAAAAAGTTATTTCCCATGCAAAAGAGTATGGTTTTGTATTCCCTTCTAGTGAAATTTATGATGGACTAAGTGCAGTATATGACTATGCTCAAAATGGTGTTGCACTAAAAAATAATATTCGTGAGTACTGGTGGAAGTCTATGGTTCAACTTAATGATAATATTGTTGGAATTGATGCGGCAATATTTATGCATCCTACCACATGGAAAGCTTCTGGACATGTTGATGCTTTCAATGACCCGCTAATTGATAATAAAGTTTCTAAAAAACGTTATCGTGCTGATGTATTAGTCGAAGATTATGTTGCTAAGATTGAATCTAAAATTGAAAAGGAAATTTTAAAAGCTGCAAAGCGTTTTGGTGAAAGTTTTGATCCTGAAAAATTTAAAAGCACTAATGCAAGAGTTTTAGATTATCAAAAAAAGATTGATAGTATAATCACTCGATTATCAAAGTCTTTGGAAAATGAAGACTTAGTTGACGTAAAGAAATTAATTGAAGAACTTGAAATATCTTGCCCTGAATCTGGCTCTCGAGACTGGACTGAAGTAAAACAGTTCAATCTTATGTTTGGAACTAAATTAGGAGCTTCTGCAGATTCTGCCATGGATTTATTTCTGCGTCCCGAAACAGCTCAAGGGATTTTTGTAAATTTCCTAAATGTTCAAAAAACAGGAAGGATGAAGCTTCCATTTGGGATTGCTCAAACAGGAAAAGCTTTTCGAAATGAGATTGTAGCCCGCCAATTTATTTTTAGAATGCGGGAGTTTGAACAAATGGAAATGCAATTCTTTATTCCTCCTGGAACACAAAAGGAATGGTATGATCTTTGGAAAAAAACACGATTGAAATGGCACTTAGCCCTCGGATTGGGACAAGAGAACTATCGTTTTCATGATCATGAAAAACTAGCCCATTATGCTGATGCCGCAACTGATATTGAATTTCGTTTTCCTTTTGGATTTAAAGAATTAGAGGGAATTCACTCTAGAACTGACTTTGATCTTTCAAGTCATGAGAAATTTACTGGAAAAAAACTTCAGTATTTTGATCCAGAGAGAAATGAAAACTATATACCATATGTCGTTGAGACATCTATCGGTTTAGATCGAATGTTTCTGGCTGTTTTTTCAAAAGCTTTGACTGAAGAAACTTTAAAAGATGGATCAACTAGAACAGTTTTAAAATTACCTCCTGCCTTAGCACCAATTAAAGTTGCTGTTTTCCCTTTGGTTAAAAAAGATGGCTTACCTGAACTAGCTAGTAAAATTGTTGAAGATCTTAAGTTAGATTTAGCAACAACCTATGATGAAAAAGATGCAGTGGGAAGACGTTATCGAAGGCAAGACGCACTAGGTACTCCTTATTGCATTACAATTGATCACCAAACTTTGGAGGATCAAACAATTACTATAAGAGACCGAGACACCATGGAACAGGAACGTATTTCAATTGATAACATAAAAAATTTGATTATGAATAAAGTTTCGATCACTTATCTATTAAAATTAATTTAAATCGTTTTCTTATTCAAAATATTATAAATACTATTAGTTTAAAATTATCTAGTTACACCTATATAATATAATTTTAAAGAAACAATAAGGATTTTTTATCTTAACAAAAAAAAAGCTTGAAAATACTTTCATATAACGTTAATGGGATTAGAGCTGCACTTAAAAAGGGATTTGCAGATTGGCTAAAACCTACTGATGCTGATGTTATTTGTATTCAAGAAACCAAAGCATTAGAAGAACAGGTAGATACCCAAGCACTTAGAGAACTTGGGTATAATCTTTATTGGTTCTCTGCACAAAAAAAAGGATATAGTGGTGTGGCTATTTTTTCAAAATTAGAACCTCTAAAGATAACTTACGGATGTGGAATTAAACATATAGATTTTGAAGGTCGTATTATTCGTCTTGATTTTGATAAAGTCTCTATTATGAGCCTTTATCTTCCATCAGGAACAAACCTAGACCGTTTAGAATACAAGTTTAAGTTTATGGATGACTTCCATGACTATATTAATGATTTAAAGGCAAAAATTCCAAATCTAGTTATCTGCGGGGATTATAATATTTGTCATCAGGCTATTGATATTCATGATCCAATACGTAATAAAAACGTTTCTGGTTTTTTACCAAATGAGCGTTCTTGGTTTAATAACTTTTTAAAATCTGGTTTTATAGACTCCTTCAGGTATTTAAATTCAGAACCTCATCAATACAGCTGGTGGAGTTATCGAGCCAATTCTAGAAACAATAATAAAGGTTGGAGGATAGATTATGCTTTAGTAAGTCAAACACTTAAGGATAAAATTAAAAGATCCTATCTTTTAACTGAAGCAATGCATTCAGATCATTGTCCTGTCGGTTTAGAATTAAAATTGTAATATGAGATATTTTAATTTATTTATTGTTTTAATTTTTTTTTCAAGCTGTGTAACTACTAAAGTTTTTGATGACTTAGAGGTTAGATACTCTGAAATGAAAATTGAACGAAACAGATTGAAAAATTCAAAAGATTCAATTCAAAAATATGGGCTTAAGTTGAATCATGAACTTAATGAAACTAAATCTTATCTTATTCGCTCCAGAGATAGTATTAATTTAGGTATAAAGGAAATAAAAATATTGCAAGAGGAGTTTGCCTTGCTAAAGCAGAGTAGTGATATTGAAATAAGAAAAAATATTGCTAAGAATAACTCTTTACTTAAAGAAATAGCTATTAAAGAGACCAAACTTCAATCTCGCTTAGATCGTGTTAATCAGTTGGAACAAATGATACAAGATCAAAAAGCATCCTTAAGCCAGCTTAAAGAAAGTCTATCAGATGCCTTACTGAACTTTAAAGGTAAAGGTCTTACTGTTCAAAAGCGAAATGGTAAAGTATATATCTCGATGGAAAATAAACTTTTATTTAAGTCTGGGAAATGGGATATTGAATCACAAGGAAAACAAGCTTTAATTCAACTTTCAAAAGTATTGGCACTAAATCCAGATATTGCAATATTAATTGAAGGTCATACGGATAATGTTCCATTTATTTCCAAAGGCCACATAGAATCTAATTGGGATTTATCTACAAAAAGAGCTACTGCAGTAGTTGAAATTCTACTTCAAAATGATCAAATTCTACCAAAAAATCTTACTGCAGCCGGACGAAGTGAGTACCTATCTATAGCTCCCAATAATTCTGTGGAAGGTCGCGCATCTAACCGAAGAATTGAAGTGATACTCAGTCCTTCGCTTGAAGAAATAACAGCACTTTTAGAAAAAAACAATTAAATATGGAATATAATTTATTACCAGGAACCAACATTAAGGTCAGTAAGATCTGTTTGGGTACAATGACATGGGGACGTCAGAATACAGAGGCCGAGGGACATCAGCAAATGGATTTTGCTTTTGATCAAGGTATAAACTTTTTTGACACTGCAGAGCTTTATCCTATACCGCCTAGGGAAGAAGAACAAGGAGATACCGAACGCTTTATAGGTAGTTGGTTTAAAAAAAGTGGAAACCGATCTAAAATCATTCTAGCCTCAAAAATAGCGGGTCCTTCATCTTTTACAAAACACATCAGAACAGATAAAAGCTACTCTAAGACTTCTATTGATAATGCAGTTGAAAATAATTTAAAGCGGTTACAAACAGATTATATTGATCTCTATCAATTACATTGGCCAGAAAGGAATACAAATTTCTTTGGAAAAAGAGGATATAATTATAAAATAGGAGATAAATGGGAAGAAAATTTTGAAATTATTTTAGATTCCCTCAAAGAACATGTTAAAAAAGGCAATATTCGATATATTGGTTTATCCAACGAGACACCGTGGGGGACGATGCGCTATCTTAATGCTTCTGATAATGATAGACCAAGAGTAAGAACTATACAAAATCCTTATTCACTTTTAAATAGAACCTTTGAAGTTGGAAATTCTGAAATATGTCATCGTGAAGACTTTGGACTTTTGGCCTATTCTCCTCTAGCTTTTGGGGTGTTATCTGGAAAATATCGAGGAGGTAAAAAACCAGAAAATGCTAGACTCACACTTTTTCCAAATTACGACAGATATAGTACTGACTCTTGTAAAAAAGCAGTAGATGCTTATTACGCTTTAGCAATAAAAAATGGATTATCGCTGACACAACTTTCTCTTGCATTTGTGAATGATAGACCGTTTGTTACTAGTAATATAATTGGAGCAACAAATCTTACTCAACTTAAAGAAAATATTGATACTGCTTTAATTAAACTGAGTGACGATATACTTGAAGAAATTGATGTTATTCATGAAGCTATTCCAAATCCTTCAACCTAATTGATTATGGAATAGCATCAATTAATCTTTTAGTATAATTATTTTTTGGATTTTTATATAGTTCATCTGCTTCTTGTAACTCTATTAGTTTTCCTTCTTGCATCACCATTATTCGATCTGACATATATTTCACTACGGCTAAGTCGTGAGAGATAAAAAGATAACTTAATCCTAAATCTCTTTTTAAATTGTTTAAAAGGTTTAGGACTTGAGCTTGTACAGAAATATCAAGAGCTGCAACTGACTCATCACAAATTAAAACTTTTGGTTCTACAGCAATTGCTCTTGCTATAATAACTCGCTGACGTTGCCCTCCTGATAGTTCGTGGGGATATCTATCTTTAAAATCAGTATCTAAACCAACTTGTAATAATAGTTCTAGGATTCTTAATCGATTTTTTATTCTAGACTTTGTGTAATGAACAAAAAGAACTTCTTCTATAGCTGATCCTACAGTTTTGTTTGGGTGTAGAGCTGCATAGGGATCTTGAAATATTAATTGAATATCTTTTCGTATTTGACTTATCTGTTTTTTATTGTAAGGATTAACTTTTACCCCCTGCCAGAAAAATTCTCCTGATGAAGCTGGATCTAGAAAGACTAATGCTTTAGCAAGACTTGATTTGCCGCAACCTGATTCACCTACTAGGCCTAAACTCTCTCCAGGATAAAGAGAAAAACTAATTTCACCAAATGCTTTAAAGCTACTTTTTTTAAAAAACCAATCCTTTTTAAGATAATTTTTTTCAAAACCTTTAATTTCAATTAAAGGTTTTTGACTGTAAATATTTTTATGCTGTTTTGCTCGATTTAATATGGAGATTTTTTTGGGTTTATACATATCATCTTTAAAGTCTTTTATTGTTGGGAGTCGTTCCAAACGGGTATCGATTTTAGGTCGGGCAAATATTAAACCCTTAGTGTAAGGATGCTTTGGATTTCGAAATAAGACTTTAGAATCTTCTGATTCTACAATATGCCCACCATACATCACTAAAACGCGATCAGCTAATTGTTTAACAAGAGCTAAATTATGAGAAATGAATAAAATACTCATTTCATATTTTTTTTGAAGGAACTTTAGTAATTCAATTATTTCTTTTTGAACTGTTACATCAAGTGCTGTAGTTGGTTCATCAGCAATTAGAAGCTTAGGTTTACATAATAGTGCCATAGCAATCATAATACGCTGTTTTTGACCTCCACTTAACTCATGCGGGTATGATTTTAGAATTCGCTTGCTATCATTTAATTGAACGTCTTTTAAGGATTGATTAACTAATTTTTTTGCATGTTTCAAATTTATTTGGCGATGGATTTGAAGCACTTCCAAAAGCTGCTTTTCACATCGAATACTTGGATTTAGGCTGGACTGTGGTTCTTGAAATATCATACCAATAGTATTCCCTCGATATTTTTGCCAATCTTGGGAATTAAAATTCATTAGATCTTGAGAATCAAAACTTATTTGGGATGCTTTGACTATAGCTTTTTTGGTTTGAAGACCCATAAGACATAAGGCTGTCATTGACTTACCACTTCCAGATTCACCCACTATTGCAACAATTTCTTTATTGCCAATTATAAATGAAAGATTTTTTAGAATCTGCTGATTTCCAATAACCAAAGAGGCATTTTTTACCACAACTAGAGGATTCTTTTCTATAGTCATAAGTCAAATATAGACTGTTTAATTTTCAAAGTATATTTAATTAATTTTATTCATCTTATCAAGATATTTGTCATATCAATGTTTATTTTGATAAATCATCAAAGGTTTTATTTAGAATATGGATTAAGTTCTAAAGCTGCATCCATATAAGTGTAAATATCGGGAGTAAAAACATCTTTGGTTGGACTTTTAGGGCCTTTGCTATGACCCAAGCGAACAAGAATTAGATTTTCTTTAGGAAAAGTAATAATATATTGACCTAAATGACCACGCATCATAAAGACTTTATTTCCCTTATATTCTTTTAACCACCAACTGTATCCATATTCAGGACTTTCTTGGAATCGAGGTTTAATTGATTTAGCAATAAAGGCCGAATCTAAAAGAACCTCACCATTCCACTTACCATGATTTTTGAAGAGCTTTGCTAGCCGAGCAAAGTCTTTAGCATTAGATGCTATACAGCAGTATGCTTTTTCCACTCCTTTTTCGTTACTATCTACCTGCCAATAACTTTCAAATTCAGCTCCCATAGGATTCCAAAGGCTTTCGTAGAGATAGGTTGTTAAATTTTTCCCTGTAGCTTTAGCTATTACCATTCCTAGAAGTTGGGTTGTACCACTTTTATAAACGTATTTTTTTCCTGGTTTTTGATCTATAGGTTGGTTTAGAATAAGTTTATCTAAATCTTTAATAAAGTAAGCTGCTGTTGTGACTGAGAATGGAGAGTAATAAGCTTCATCCCATTTCTGTCCTGAGGCCATACTTGCTAGGTCCCCTACGGTTACTTCGTTAGCATATAGACCTTTTAAATCAGGGATAAAATCTTTAACTCGTTGATCTAAGCTTTTTATATATCCCTGCATAATTGCTTTACCCAATAATGCAGAAACATAACTCTTAGCAACAGAAAATGAGTTACTCTTTGATTCTGGACCATACCCATCGTAATATTTTTCAAAATAGATACTATCATTTTTAATAATAACAAATGCTATAGTTTGGGTTTTTTTGTGGTGAGCTTCTAATGCTTTTGGTAGAGTAATGCTGTTGTATTTTTCGTGATTAGGCCATACTTGTGGATTTTTAGATGGAGATAGAATATTGTTATCAAATTGCTTAAAATCATCAATATATGCTGTAGTGTGTCCCGTGAAGTATATTTTTGAAACGGCATTAAGAAGATAGTCGTAATTTGAAATATAGATAAGACCTATCAAAACAAGTATTGAGAATATTAAGGTAGAGATGATTTTTTTTTTCATGGACTTTGTTTATTATCCAATGTATAAATCTTTTTTTAATAACTTATATTAGAGCATTGAAACTTCTAAAAATAACTTAAATGAAAAAGTTTAAATGGGAAGGTGTTATGCCTGCTATTACAACCCAATTTGATGTAAAAGGAAATTTAGATTTAGATACTTTCAAAATCAATTTATCTCATCAGATCAATGCAGGAGTAAATGGAATTATTTTAGGTGGAACACTAGGAGAAGCCAGTACTCTAACTAATCAAGAAAAACAACAACTTTTAGCAGTTACCTTAGGAGAGGTTAATGGTAAAATACCGGTCATAATGAACATTGCCGAACAGGCAACAATTGAAGCAATTCGATTGGCTCAAAAGGCTGAATATGAAGGAGCAGACGGATTAATGCTTCTCCCTCCAATGAGGTATAAGGCTACAGACGAAGAGACAGTTATATATTTTTCTACAATAGCTAATGCAACTAAGCTCCCTATTATGATTTATAACAATCCCATTGATTATAAAATAGAAGTAACCCTAGAGATGTTTGCTGCTTTGGAGTCTTATAAAAATATTACCGCAGTCAAAGAGTCCACCCGTGATATTACAAACATAACTAGAATGATTAATCGCTTTGGCGACCGTTTTCAGATTTTATGTGGAGTAGATACGATAGCTATGGAGGCCTTACTTATGGGTGCTAACGGTTGGGTAGCAGGTTTGGTAGATGCCTTTCCAAGGGAGACGGTTGCAATTTACTCTTATTGTAAACAAGGTGAATTAGAAAAAGCACGTTCTATTTTCAGTTGGTTCTTACCACTATTGGAGTTGGATATTTCACCACAATTAGTGCAAAATATTAAGCTGTGCGAATTAGCAACAGGTATGGGAACAGGACATGTTAGACCTCCAAGACTTCCCTTAAAAGGAGCCGAATTAGAGAGAGTAAGGTCAATTATTAAAACCGCTCTAGATAACCGACCCAAAAGCTTAGACTAAATTATAAATATGATAAAAGCACAAAACTTAGTAGCTGGTCAATGGCAAGATAATTTAAAGGCGTCAACTTTTTACACTTTAAATCCAATTACAAATAAACCATTACCTACTCAATTTCAAGAAGCAAGTAGTTCTCAAATTCATGACGCATTAATCAAGGCATCAACTATATATGAATCATACGCATCGACTTCATTTAAAGTCAGAATTGAATTTTTACAATCGATTCAAAAGGAACTAAATAAATCAAGTAATGATATTTTAAAAACTTATCAAGAAGAGTCTGCTCTTCCTAGCCCACGTGCTGAAGGAGAATTTCAGCGAACAATAGATCAAATTCAGCGGTATATTGAATTATTAGAGGAAGGAACATTTATCCAGCCAAAAATTAACACTTCAGGACCAGATCTTAGGAAAATTCTTTATCCCATCGGTCCAATAGCAGTCTTTGGAGCTAGTAATTTTCCATTAGCTTTTTCTACAGCTGGAGGCGATACGATTTCAGTTCTTGCATCTGGTTGTCCATTAATTGTTAAAGCGCATCCTTATCATGCTGGAACAAGTGCTTTGGTTGCTGAGGCTATACTTAAAGCAATTAGTTATTGTGGTCTTCCAAAAGAAATATTTTCTCATTTGGGAGGTGTTTCTCATCGCATTGGAGGTGAATTGGTAAGTCACCCTTTGTTAAAAGGTGTTGGATTCACCGGAAGTCTCTCAGGAGGAAAAGCATTATATGATTTGTCTCAAAAAAGAGAAGAACCTATTCCTGTATTTGCTGAAATGGGAAGCGTTAATCCAATTCTAATTACAGAAAAACGATTATTAACCGATAAAAATTTATCTGAGACATTAGCTAATTCAATAGCTCAAGGGACGGGACAATTTTGTACTAATCCAGGAATGATAATACTTTGTGATCCTCAGGGGATTAGCAAAATTACTTCTAAGGTCATTGATCACCTTAGTAAAATGATTTTACCTCCAATGGTTCACATTAATATTGAAAAAAACTATCTGCTGCAACTAGATAAACTTCAAGAGAACGAAGCAGTAAAACTCGTTAGAACATCATCTAGTAATTCTGCTATTGGGGTAGTATCAGCTGAAGATGTATTAAAAAATAAAAAGCTTACCGAAGAAATTTTTGGGCCTTTTAGTCTGTTTGTTGAATGTAAATCCATGAATCAATTAAAAGACTTAGTAAAGATCATTCCAGGACAACTTACAGCGACAATTTTAGCACATAAAGACGATCATTCCGAACTTGTCCCTTTAGTAACTCAATTAAAAAATAAAGTTGGAAGATTACTTTTTGAAGGGGTTCCGACTGGTGTAGCAGTTAATCAGGCTATGCAGCACGGTGGACCTTATCCTGCTTCTACAGATGGTCGCTACACATCTATAGGAACTGATGCGATTTATCGTTGGCTTCGACCAATTACTTTTCAAGATTGTCCTAATACTTTACTGCCACCGATATTACAAAATGAAAACCCCTTAAAGATTTATAGATTAATAAATGGACAACTAACTAAAGACACTTTATGAATATCCAAAACCATCATATATTCGAATGTGTTGATGCATATACTGAAGGAAACCCCGTACGCTTAATAAAAGGTCCTCAACCAAAACTTGAAGGAGAGACAATGGGAGAAAAAAGAATTTACTTCATGCGACATTATGATTGGATTCGTACTGGCTTGATGTTTGAACCTCGTGGTCATGATATGATGAGTGGAAGTTTTTTTTATTCTCCTCAAAATCCAGAAAACGATGTTGCAATTTTGTTTATTGAAACTAGCGGATGCTTACCCATGTGCGGTCATGGACTGATTGGAGCCTTAACAGTTCTTTTAGAAGAAAAATTGATTTTCCCTAAAACTGAAGGTAAGTTACGTGTAGAGACTCCTGCGGGATTAGTATTTGCTTCATATGAGCAAAAAAAAGCTAAAGTTACAAGTGTAAAGTTCATCAATGTTCCTTCATTTTTAGTAGTCTCTGATTTAGAGTTTGAATGTTCAGATTTAGGAACTTTAAGACTTGATATTTCTTATGGGGGAAATTTTTATGCCATTATTGATGTTCAGAAAAATTTTAAAGGAATTGGGGAATATTCTGCAGGGCAATTGATTAAGTGGAGCAGGGAAATACGAGAAAAAATTAATGTAAATTCTATTTATGAACATCCTTTGGATAAAAATATTAAAGGCTGTAGTCACGTTTTATGGGGAGGTACACCGACTCAAGAAAGATCAACTGCAAGTAATGTGGTTTTTTATGGTGAAAAGGCCTTAGATAGATCACCCTGTGGTACTGGAACATCTGCTCGTATGGCACAGCTATTTGCTCAAGGGAAGTTAAAAGTTGGTGAGGATTATATTCATGAAAGTATTATCGGTTCAAAATTTATAGGTAATGTAGAAGCTGAAACTAAAGTTGGATCATTCCATGGTATCATTCCAAGTATTCAAGGTAGTGCGAGAATTATTGGATATAATCAACTGATCTTAGATCCAGAAGATCCCTATGTAAAAGGATTTCAAGTCATCTGAAATGGAAACAAAGAAAGTTATTATAGTGGGTGGAGGTATTATAGGTCTTGCAACGGCTTATTATTTGGATTTGGAGGGACACAATGTAAGTGTTATTGATAAAGGCAAGCTAGATTCAGGGACCTCTCATATCAATTCAGGCTATCTAACGCCAAGTCATATAGTTCCAATGGCAGCACCAGGTGTAATGTCTAAGGGTATTAGGTGGATGTTTAATACTACTAGCCCTTTTTATATAAAGCCTCGATTTGATTTGGATTTAATTAGTTGGGGATTAAAATTTATGAAATCTTGTACCCCAGAGCACGTAAAAAAATCAATGAAACCTATTTTAGATGCTAATCTTTTAAGTAAAAAATTATATTTAGAAATGCAGGAATCTAAAGTTTTTGATTTTGATTTAGAATCTAAAGGTTTACTGATGGCATATAAGACTTCCAATGCAGAAAAGGAAGAGGCTAAAGTGGCTTTTATGGCTAGGGATTTAGGTGTTAAGGTTAATCAGCTTTCTCAGGAGCAAATATTAAAAATGCAACCAAATGCCCCTATGGAGGTTGAGGGTGGATTTATGTACGAAAGTGATGCTCATTGTACTCCGGAGTTATTTATGAATAATTTAAAGAAATATTTAATGGCTCGGGGGGTAAATTTTATATTAAACACTGAAGTATCCTCTTTTAAAAGAAACGGGAAAAAGATTCAAGCATTACGAACGGATAAAGGAATTTTGAAAGGAGATGAATATGTTTTAGCTTCAGGCGCTTGGTCAGAACTTATTTTAAAGAAATTAGGTATTCGCTTGTCTGTACAAGCGGGCAAAGGTTATAGCTTAAATATCAATCATATAACAGGAGTTTCAATCCCAACTATCCTATTAGAAGCTAAAGTTGCCGTCACACCCATGAAAGGGTTTACTCGCTTTGGTGGGACTATGGAGCTTTCAGGGATTAATAAAAAAATAAATTTCAAGAGAGTTGAATCAATAGTAAAGTCAGCTAGAGATTATTATCCAGGTATTGTGATTCCTCAAACTTCGGTTGATGATGTTAAAAGTGGACTAAGACCTCTTTCTCCAGACGGACTTCCTTTTATTGGAAGGCATTCATCATTAGAAAATTTAGTATTAGCTACTGGACACTCGATGATGGGTTGGAGCCTGGGTCCCACTACTGGTAAATTGGTGACTGAATTGATCTCTGGTTATTCTCCAACTATTGACTTAAAACCTTATTCTCCGGAAAGGTTCTAAAATTTTAGATTAATTTGACTGCTTCCTCGGCAAAATAAGTTGCTATAAGTGAAGCTCCTGCGCGTTTAAAACTAAAAAGTTGCTCCATCATAATTTGATCGTGATCTAACCATCCTTTTTCAGCAGCAGCTTTTAACATTGCGTATTCTCCACTTACTTGATATGCTGCTATTGGAGCATCCACCTTTTCTCTCAATTCATTAATAATATCTAAATATGCTAATCCTGGCTTTACCATTAAGATATCTGCTCCTTCTTCTATATCACGTTTTGATTCAATCAATGCCTCCTTTCGATTCCTAAAATCCATTTGATATGTTTTTTTATCTCCAAAACTAGGAGTTGAATCCAGTGCATCTCTAAATGGACCATAAAAACCAGAAGCGTATTTTGCACTGTAACTCATAATTACAATATCAGTATAGCTCTCGGCTTCGAGAAGTTGTCGAATTTTTAGAACCCTTCCATCCATCATATCGCTTGGAGCTATTACATCGGCTCCTGCCTGAGCGTGCGATAAAGCCATTTTTGAAAGCAGTGTTACTGTGGCATCGTTTAAAATAATTCCTTCTTTAACAATTCCATCATGTCCAAAAGAAGAATAGGGGTCTAGTGCAACATCAGTCATAACTATCATTTTTGGAACTGAATCCTTGACTGTTTTGATTGCACGCTGCATCAATCCGTCTGGATTTAAAGCTTCAGTACCTTCATTATCTTTAAGTGAATCGGGGACTTTGACAAAAAGTAAAACCGATTTTAATCCCATCGACCAAAGATTCTTAACATGTATAGAGACCAAGTCAGTACTCATTCTGTAATAGCCTGGCATAGACGAGATTTCTTCTTTTTGTTGCTTACCATCAATAACAAATAAAGGGACAATAAAGTCGTTTGAGCTTAGACTATATTCCTGAAATAGAGCCCTTAGGCTTTCACTGCTTCTTAATCTACGATTTCGCTGAATAGGGTACATTGTTTGTTTTTTTATAAATTTTCGGTTTCATCATTTGACACTTTTGAAGTTTCAATATCCATTTCTATTGAAATTGATTCTTCATCGTCAATTATAATTTCTTCTTTGTCTTTTTGTTTTTTCATAGTACCTAAAAGCATAACCAACATCGAGCTTAATATTACTATTAGTAATACACGTTCATCAATGGGACTTTGGTCTAAACTGATGAAAGAAACATCTTTTAATTGTATAAATAATAAGATGCTTATTAAACCCCTAGGGGACATATAAACAAGAGGACTCGGTTTAATTTTTAAGCTAGTAAAAGTTATGTACATATACCGTATGAAGAACATAATAAGAAATATTATCAGACCATAAAAAAAAGGAATTATACTTTTAAAATTTGATAGTTGAATTGAAAAACCAAAAAACAAAAAGAAAAAAGTCCGAACTAAAAAAGTTGATTCCGCAGTGAGGATGTGAAATTCTTGAATTTCTTTTCTTGTAGCATCCAAGTCAAGATAGTTTCTTAAAAATCTGGGGAGTAAACTTTTGACATTGCTCATAAAGATTCCAAAAATAAATATGGTTACTAGAGCAGGAAGATGTAATAGCTTTCCAAAAGCATAAACTAAGATTAATAGTGCAAGAATTAAAAAAAATTTAACATTATGATCAATTTGTTGCATAAGTCTAAATAAGACATAAGTTATAAGTAAAGAGATCATAATTACTCCAAGTATTTGTAGTACAAGAGAAATTAAAGGCTCAGCCCCTACAAGAACTTGATCAGACTCAAATTGTCGTATTGCATAATTGAATATCATAATCCCTAAAATATCAGAAAATGTAGATTCATATATTATGAATTCACGTTCTTTATCTATCAAACTTGCAGCTGATGGAATAGCAACTGCACTACTTATAATAGAAAGAGGTATAGCAAAAAGTATTGCAATGGTATTTTGAATTCCAAAAATATTTTCAAAGACCCATTGTAATGCAAAAATATTGGCAATAAGTATTACCAAAGCTGCTAAAAAACCTTTTAAAATTAGCGGCATTTTTTTACGATTGATTTCTAGCTCTATCGCTCCTTCTAAAACGATTAAAATAAGACCTAGAGTGCCTAGTACTGGGATTAAATTGTCTAGAAAGGCAAAATCGTCATAGCCCGAAAAGGAAATGAAAAAACGAAATATTATTCCCGTTGCCATTAATAAGATTACAGAAGGGAATTTTGTTTTTCGAGAAAAAGCATCAAATAAATAAGAAAATATAATTAATAAGGGGAGTACAAATAAGATGTATAGGGTATTCACAGCAAAGCTAGATTAGATAATTAAAATACAAAATATTCTGTTTTCTTTCATGAGAAAAGATTTTAAGCCCAGTTTCTAGGGGACTTTAAAACTTCTAAAAGACGTGCTTCTTCAGTGTTTGGTTCAGGTTCGAAGTCATATCTCCATTGTACTTTGGGGGGAAGACTCATTAAAATACTTTCAATTCTTCCATTTGTGTTTAATCCAAATAGGGTTCCTTTATCATGAATAAGATTAAATTCAACATAACGTCCTCTTCTAATTTCTTGCCAATTACGTTGTTCTGTATTATAATTTAAATCTTTTCGTTTTTTTAGTAAAGGAATATATGCAGTCAAAAAAGAATCACCAACCGCAGTGACGAACTTAAAGCGATCATCTAAGCTAAAAGTGTTATTTTTTTTTAGATAATCAAAAAAGAGACCCCCGACCCCTCTTGACTCATTGCGATGATTATTAAAAAAATAAGAGTCACAATTTTTTTTAAAATCTAAATAATAGTCGGGATGATATTGATCACAAACAGTTTTGCATGTTTGATGAAAATATTGAACGTCCTCTTCAAAAAGATAATAAGGTGTCAAGTCTTGTCCTCCACCAAACCATCGATCGATAACGGCCCCTTTTTGATCATACATTTCAAAATAACGCCAGTTTGCGTGGACAGTCGGAGCCATCGGATTTATAGGATGTATTACTAAACTTAAACCACATGCAAAAAAATCAACTTTACCAACCTTAAAATAATCTTGCATCTTTTTAGGTAGTGCTCCATTAACAGACGAAATATTTACTCCTCCTTTTTCTATTACATTACCATTTTCAAGGATCCTAGTACGCCCACCACCTCCTTCAAGTCTTTCCCATAAGTCTTCTTTAAAGCACGTTTTACCATCGATAGCCTCAAGTTCTTGAGTTATTTTATCCTGTAAATCTTTGATATAATTATAAAATAAATCTTTCATCTTCACTGTGTTAATAATATGACTTTACAGCATCTACAAATGCTTTTGCATGATCAACAGGAATATTGGGTAGGATTCCATGTCCTAAATTAACTATGTAGCGATCTTTTCCAAATTCATTGATCATTTTATAAACTGCTTCTGTAATTTCAGGGATAGGTGAAAGTAAGCGTGAGGGATCAAAGTTTCCTTGCAGAGTGATTTGGCCTCCAGATAGATAACGAGCATTTCTCGCTGAACAGGTCCAATCTACCCCTAGCGCAGCTGCTCCGGAACTCTTCATTTCATGAAGAGCAAACCAGCAGCCTTTTCCAAAAATAATTGTCGGTATTTCATCCTTTATAGCTTTTACTATTTGTAGGATATATGGCCAAGAATAAATGTTATAATCCTCAGGAGAAAGAATTCCTCCCCAAGAGTCAAAAATTTGAATAGCATTAACTCCGGAGTTAACCTTTTCTTTCAAATATAGAATGGTTGTATCTGTGATCTTTTGAAGTAAAGCATGAGCTGTTTTTGGTTGACTAAAACAAAAGGCTTTTGCTTTGTCAAATGTTTTTGAACCTTGACCTTGAACTGCGTAACAAAATAATGTCCATGGAGAACCTGCAAAACCTATTAAAGGAACTCTTTGATTGAGTTCTTCTTGAGTCATTTTTATAGCATCCATAACATAGCCCAAGTGTTCACTAATATCAGGTATAATAACATTATCAACATCTATTTGAGAGCGTATTGGATTAGGAATCCAAGGGCCAGTCCCATCTTTCATTTCAACGGGTATTTGCATTGCTTGAAGTACAACCAAAATATCACTAAATAAAATAGCAGCATCTGGACCTATCTGATCAATTGGCATTATTGTTATTTCAGTTGCTAGTTCTGGTGTTTGACATCTTGTAAAAAAGTCATATTTATGTTTTAAGGCCATAAAATCAGGTAAATAACGTCCAGCTTGACGCATCATCCAGACTGGTGGACGTGTTACCGTTTCTCCCTTAAGAGCTTTTAAAAAAAGATCATTTTTCAACATAATATTTATGAATTATATTTAATAATTGATTTTCAGTGGGGTTTTTAGCTGTACTAAAATTTGATGTGAATTTACTTAGAGTTTTTGATGTACTTGATCCAATGCAAAATCCATGAGCACTTTCAGGCCAAGTATTTTTTGTAAAATAACTGGATACTGCTGATGGACTAAAAAAAAGAATACCATCAAAAAAGTTTTCAAAATATTTTGAAGTGTAAGTTGTTTTATAAACTTCATGAATATTTAAATCCATTTTGCATTTATTAAGTGATGTTTCAATTTCGCTTCTTCTTTGCCGTCCACAAAAAAAAGAAAATGAGTCTTTTTTGTGATTTTTTACTAAAAAACGAGCTAAATCTGCAGCACTTTCAAACATTTTGATAACATTTATACCTTTTTTATTCAAAAGAAGCTTTGTTTTTTGTCCCACACAAAAACAGTTTTTATTTTTTATTTTTTTAACAATTTCACCGGATTCAAATACTATTTTTACTGCATTTTGACTGGTGAAAATTAAAATTGATCTTACATGGTCGATTTTAATATAAAGCGGATCAATTTTGATTATGGGATATTCTATAATAGATATACCGATTTTAATCAATTCATCTTTAAAGTGTGAACTTACAATCTTAGTAGATAATAATCTCATCTCATTTGACTTTTAATTTTTTCCATTAATTCGGAACCGCCTTTTTCTATAACATGCATTGCGGTTTTTAAACCTAGCTCCCTGGTATTGCTCAATTTGGCTTGAGTTTCATGGAGGATTGCCTCAGAGCCTTCTAAAGAAAAAAGGCCACATTTAAAGCTCATTAAATCATTTTTGACATGAGCATATGCACCTACAGGTGCAGTACAACCAGCTTCTATCTCACTAAGAAATGTTCGCTCTACTTCAGCACATAATTGAGTTTCTTTGCAATTTAAGGTTTGTAGAAATTTTGTTAGAGCTTTATTTTTTTCTAAACTGGCCACACTAATAATACCTTGTCCTGGAGCAGGAATCATCCAATCTAAAACAGTGAATTTCTTTCTTAATAAGTTTAATCGCTCTAAACCGGCTTGTGCAAAAATAGCTCCACCCCAATTTGCAGCATTAAGCTTGTTTAATCGTTTTTGAAGATTGCCTCTAAGGTTTTCAGTGCTATGATGTGGGTATTTTCTTAACCATTGAGCTCTTCTTCTTAAGCTACCAGTTCCAATTTGAGTATTTTTTTGCCAATTAATAAAATCTTTGTGATAAACCATGACATCATTAACCGCTCCTCTTTCTAGGTAAGCTGATATTATAATTCCCTTAGGGAGTAAAGTAGGTACATCTTTAAGACTATGAACAGCTATATCGATAGAATCGTTTAAAAGAGCATGATCTAAGGTTTTGGTGAAAATTCCTTGGATACCCATTGAATAAAGTGGCTGAATTAAATCTTGATCTCCACTACTTTTTAGGGTTACCAGAGTGCATGCAAAACCTAATTTTTCCAATTTACTCTTGACATGATTAGCTTGCCATATTGCCAATGAACTTTTACGGGTTCCAATACGAATCATCTTTGCGGGAGTTTCTCTGTTGAAAGTTGAAAGATATCTTCAAGAAGTTCAATGGTTTCTTCTGCTTTCTGGGGATTTTCACGAATATAAGCTGCAATTTGACCAGTTATTTTCTGAGCAATTTGTTGTTTCTTCTGATATCCAAAGCAGTTAGTAACATATTTCTTAATTTCTATTTCTTCTTTTTCAGAAACAACCATTTTTTCTTTAAAAGCATTCAAAGCTGGGATGTACTTCCGATGTTCTAGCCACACCAAAAATTCTGATTTAACCTCCTCAATTATCGCTTCCGCTTTTGGAATGAATTTTTTTCGTTTCTCGAAAGTTGCATCAGTTATTTGAGAAAGTTCATCTAAATGGACCACCTTTACATTACTCATGTTATTTACTTCTGAAGCTACATTTCTAGGAATGGAAAGGTCAAGAATAAGCAAAGGTTTGTTTGTGTGAATAAGATCTGTAGTAATTGTTGGATTCTGTGCCCCTGTAGCTACGATTAAAACGTCAGCAACGTGAATTGAAGAAGTTAAATCCCCATAGGGTTTTACAATTACTGGAAATTTGCTAGCAATTTTTTCCGCTCGAGATTGGGTTCTGTTAATAAGGGTAATATGATCTTTTTGAGTGTGCTTTATTAAGTTTTCACATGTATTTGTGCCAATTTTACCAGTACCAAAAAGCAAAATATTTTTACTGTAAACATCTATTACGTTTTTAAGAATATACTGAACTGAAGCAAAAGCAACTGATGTAGCTCCACTTGATATTTCAGTTTCTGTCTTAATACGTTTGCTGGACTGAATTACAGCATTGGTTAAGCGTTCAAGGTAGCCTTGAGCTAACCCCATTTTTTTTGATCTGTAAAAGCCTTGCTTGATTTGACCAATGATTTCAAAATCACCTAAAATTTGACTTTCAAGACCTGAACCTACTCTAAATAGGTGATTGAGGCAATCTTCCCCTTTAAATTTATAGCCAATTTGATCAAATAGAGCCTTTTCTCCTCCAGAATGTTTACAAATTAGATCTACAAGGGTTTCCGCATCTTTAGACCACGCATAAAGTTCTGTTCTATTGCACGTATTTACTATGATTAAGTCTTTGATTTTTTTTTCCTTCGCCTCTAAAAAAAGAGCATGTTGCCTTGATTCATTAAGGCTAAACTGTTCTCTAAAATCAATAGACGCAGTTTTATAGCTCAAACCTATTACAAAAAAGTAATGCAATTTTTATTAAAAGTTTATATTTACACTGCAAAAATAAGTGAGATCATACTTAAAAAATAACGCTAAAAAGTTTTTAAATAGCTTAAAAGGTCTGTATATTTTTTCCCCTTAAAAGGATTAAAAATAAAGTTTATTTTAACTTTCTATAGATTTTAAACCTAATTTAATAAAAGGATTGTGTATGAAAAATAACGATATAAGTTCTTTTTACGAAACAGAGATTGAAACAGGTTTTTCTGTTCTCAGAATAAAGAACGATTCTGAAGTAGTTTTAAAGAAAAAACATCCTGTAAATAATGAAGTTATCCAATTTCATTTTTGTTTAAAAGGACAAACAAACTTTATATTTAATAAGGGCAGCTATACCTTTCAAGTGCTAGAAAATCATTCAATGTTATTATATAACCCTCAAAAAGCTTTGCCTTTAGAAGTAGAGTTGTCAACAGATACCTGGATTGTAAGTATTTTGATTTCAATAAAAAAATTTCATTCTTTATTCTCTTCAGATGCAGATCATATATCATTTTTAAGTCCTGAAAATAAAGCAAGAAAGTATTATGATAGTTTACCTTTTACCTCATCCATTGCTGTAGTTTTGAGTCAAATTTTACAAGCTAAAGTTCACGACAGTATGAAGTCATTGTATTTTACGGGGAAAGTCTACGAACTTTTGAGCCTATATTTCAACAAGAATGAGAATCCCTCTACAGAGCAATGTCCTTTTTTAGTGGACGAGGAAAACGTTCAAAAAATAAGAAAAGCCAAGAAAATAATCCTCGACAGGATGACTGATCCTCCTTCTCTAGATCAATTATCAGTTGAAATTGGACTTTCTTTGAAAAAACTAAAGGATGGCTTCAAGCAGCTATATGGTGATACGGTTTTCACCTACTTATTAGACCATAAAATGGATGAAGCTCGAAGAATGTTAAATTCACAAAAGTATAACGTGAATGAAGTTGGTCTTAAACTAGGTTACAGCACAGCTAGTCATTTTATATCTGCTTTTAAAAAGAAATATGGAACCACTCCCAAGAAATATTTAGGTTCAGTATCTTCGTAAAAAATTGTGCATGAAAGGAGTTTTAATGGTCAATCTGGGTTCTCCAGATAGTACAAATAACGAAGATGTAAGAGATTATTTAGATGAGTTTTTAATGGATGAAAGGGTGATTGATTTACCCAAGTGGTTTCGAACTTTTTTGGTTAAAGGAATTATTTTAAAAACCAGACCAAAAAAATCAGCAGAAGCATATCGAAAAATTTGGTGGGATGAAGGTTCTCCCTTGATTGTGCTTTCTAAAAAATTACAAGAAAAGGTTCAAAACAAAGTGTCAGTTCCAGTTCAGCTAGCAATGCGCTATGGAAATCCTTCTATTAAAACAGGAATGGAAAACTTAAAACAGCTTGGAGTTACTGATGTCCTAATTATCCCTTTATATCCTCAGTTTGCCATGGCAACAACAGAAACTATTTTAGTTTTGGCTGAAAAACTTCAAAAAGAATATTTCCCGGAAATTCAGCTTACTTCTTTACCCTCTTTTTATAATCATCCAGATTATATTAGAATTTTAGGGAATTCTATTCAAGAAAAGTTACAAGGCACGAATTGGGAACATTTATTATTTTCTTATCACGGAGTTCCTGAACGGCATATTAGAAAATCTGATGTGACTAAATCTCATTGTAAAATGGATGGAAAGTGTTGTTTTGAAGATTCTCCTGCCCATCAATATTGTTATCGTCATCAGTGCGAGATGACATCTATTAAAGTAGCAGAATATTTAGAATTAAAAGAAGGGTCATACTCTACAAGTTTTCAATCTCGAGTTTCTATTTTAGGATCTTGGCTAAAACCTTATACAGATAAAACAGTAGAAAAATTTGCAAAAAAAGGGATTAAAGAATTGGCTATTGCTACCCCAGCTTTTGTTTCAGATTGTTTGGAAACATTAGAGGAAATTGGTATGGAAGCAGCAGAAGATTTCGAAGAAAATGGTGGAAAGCATTTACATGTAATCCCATGTATTAATGATCGAGATGAATGGGTAAGAGTGTTAAGTAGATGGGTGGATGAATGGGCATTCAAGGAAAGTCCTAAATGAAAAAGGATTCAGCTGAACTTTTAGGAACTCTTCCAATACCTAAATTACTTATCCAACAAGCTATTCCTGCTTCAATTGGGATCCTAGTAATGTCACTAAATATACTTATTGACACCATTTTTGTAGGCCAATGGATTGGATCTAACGCCATCGCAGCAATTAATGTAGTTTTACCAGTATCCTTTTTTATTGCAGCTTTGGGAATGTCAATTGGGATAGGAGGAGCTTCAATTATTTCAAGAAGTTTAGGTAAAAAAAACACACATAAAGCCTCTCAAACTTTTGGGAATCAGATTACTTTAACATTAGTTCTCACGTGTTTTATGATAATTTTTGGTCTTTATTTTGTAGATCAAATTATACCTTTATTTGGCGGTAAAGGTAATTTATTTGATTATGCAAAAACTTACTATGTAATTGTTTTATACGGGGTTCCAGTTCTTGCTTTTTGTATGATGGCTAATAATACAATCCGAGCAGAGGGAAAACCAAAAAGTGCAATGTATGCGATGCTTTTGCCTTCAATTTCAAATTTGCTATTGGATTATGTATTCATAAAATTCTTTGATTGGGGAATGACAGGAGCTGCATGGGCAACTACACTTTCCTATGGGGTTTGTGCAACTTACATCATATTTTTTTTTATTTCTGGTAAATCTTCCTTAAGACCAAGCTTTCATGATTTTAGATTACAATTTGATTTAGTCAAAGAAATTTCCTCGTTGGGTTCAGTGACTTTAGTTCGTCAAGCAATGGTTAGCATTACTGTATTATTGGTAAATAATATTCTGTTTTCTATTGGAGGTGAGGCCTCAATAACCGTTTATGCCATTATTAGTAGGATGTTAATGTTCGCTACTTTTCCTATTTTTGGAATTACCCAAGGATTTCTTCCTATAGCAGGTTTTAACTATGGAGCTAAGAATTGGTGTCGTGTTAGAAAGATAATAAACACATCTATTCTTTATTCGAGTATTTTAGCTACCCTTGTTTTTATTTTAATTTTCATTTTCTCTGATTTTATTCCAGCAATCTTTTCAAAAGATTTGGAAGTTTCTAAACAAACTCCTGCTGCATTACGTTATGTTTTTTTAGCATTACCAATTATCGGTATTCAACTTATTGGTGCAGCTTATTTTCAAGCGATAGGAAAAGCTTTGCCTGCATTACTTCTTACCTTAAGTCGTCAGGGACTCTTTTTCATTCCACTTCTTTTTATATTGCCTTCTTACTTTGGCGTTATTGGTGTTTGGATAGCATTTCCATTGGCTGATTTATTTTCGACTATTATTACTGTATATTTTTTAAATCGTGCTATTCGAAAAGAATTAATATTGAAACACTAACTTTAACAGAATCTCAATTATAGAGCAACTTAAATTAATTTTTATACTTTTATTTTCATTGTAAAAAACGAATTATGAAAACCAAGCTCTTAAGTATAAAACTTGTTTCAATCACCTCCTTATTATTTTTAATTGGGGTCCAACTCACAAATGCTCAATCTAAAAAGCGTAATAAAAAAAGTATAATTAGTTATCCTGAAAGGATGTATTCTTCTTTGGAATATCGTTCAATTGGCCCTTACAGAGGTGGACGTTCTTCAGCAGTAACTGGTGTTGAGGAAAAACCTAACTTATTTTATTTTGGTGCTGCTGGAGGAGGTGTTTGGAAGACTGAAAATGGTGGTGAGACTTATGAAAATATTTCAGATGGCTATTTTGGAGGAAGTATTGGATCTATTTCAGTTTCTAAAAGTGATAATAATGTTATCTATGTTGGAGGAGGCGAAGTAACAGTAAGAGGAAACGTTTCCTCAGGTTATGGAATTTGGAAATCCTTAGATGCAGGAAAAACATGGATTTTTGCTGGCTTACCAAAGTCGAGACATGTGCCTAGAATTGTAATTGACCCTAACAATTCCGATATCGTTTATGCTGCTGTTTTGGGGAATATTTACAAACCTACACCGGAACGTGGCGTATATAAAAGTATTGATGGTGGAGTTAATTGGAGAAGAATACTTTTTTCAAACCAACATTCTGGAGCTGTAGAGTTGGTTATGGATCCGTCAAATCCACGAGTACTTTATGCCTCTACATGGCGCCTGAACAGGACACCTTTTAGTTTGAATAGTGGAGGTGAAGGTTCGGCACTTTGGAAAAGTATTGACGAAGGCAAAAATTGGACTCAAATAAGTTTAAATAACGGTTTTGCTAAAGGAACTTTAGGGATTATTGGAGTAACTGTTTCTCCCGTAAATTCTCAAAAGGTTTGGGCCATTGTAGAAAACAAGGATGAGGGTGGTATATACCAGTCAGACGATGGCGGGTCTACTTGGAATTATATAAATGACAGTAGAGCTTTGCGTCAACGTGCCTGGTATTATTCAAAAATTTATGCTGATACTCAAGATGAGGATATTGTTTATGTAATGAACGTGTCTTATCATAAATCTAAAGATGGTGGAAAAACTTTTAAAAGTAATAATGCAAACCACGGGGATCATCACGACTTATGGATTGCCCCTGAGGACAACCAACGTATGATTATAGCAGATGACGGAGGGGCACAAGTTTCTTTCAATGCCGGCACAACATGGAGTACTTATCATAATCAACCAACAGCTCAATTTTATAGGGTAACAACTGACAATTCTTTTCCATATCGAATATATGTTGCTCAACAAGATAATTCTACACTAAGAGTCAACCATCGTTCTTCAGCAAGTGGAATCACAGAAAAAGATTGGGAAGAAACTGCAGGAGGGGAATCTGCTCATCTTGCAATAGACCCTTTAGATAATGATGTTGTTTACGGTGGTAGCTACGGTGGGTTTTTAACTAGGGTTAATCATAAAAATAATTCAGTACGTGGAATAAATGTTTGGCCTGACAA
Organism: uncultured Flavobacteriaceae bacterium; assembly: GCA_943842245.1. Taxonomy (GTDB): domain Bacteria; phylum Bacteroidota; class Bacteroidia; order Flavobacteriales; family Flavobacteriaceae; genus MS024-2A. The sequence goes on along the minus strand of CALTAJ010000002.1, from coordinate 900,334 downwards.
TCCCATGGGATATGGAGCAGAAGGAATGAAATATCGATTTCAGTGGAACTTTCCTATTCACTTTAGTAAACACAATCCTAAGAAATTGTACACATTTTCAAATCATGTACATGTTTCAGAAAATGAGGGACAAAGTTGGAAGATTATCAGTCCAGATTTAACTCGTAATGACCCTGAAAAATTAAAATCTTCGGGAGGACCAATTACACAGGATAATACGGGGGTAGAATATTATTGCACAATATTTGCAGCAAACGAGTCTCCTTTAAAAGAGGGATTAATTTGGATAGGTAGTGATGATGGCTTGATACATTTAACTCGTGATGGTGGTAATAATTGGGAAAATATAACTCCACCAATGATGCCAAAATGGTTAATGATAAACAGTATTGAACCCTCTCCGTTTGATCCGGAAGTTTGTTATGTTGCTGGTACATTATATAAATCTGGAGACTTTAAACCTTACTTATATAAAACTTCTGATTATGGGAAAACATGGAGTTTGATTACTAAGGGTATTTCATCTGAACATTTCACACGTGTTCTTCGGGCAGATCCATCCAAAAAGGGTTTATTATATGCTGGTACAGAAACTGGAATATATATTTCTTATGATGATGGACGTTCTTGGAATCCTTTTCAATTAAATCTTCCAATTGTCCCAGTTACAGATTTGACAATTAAAGAAAATAGTCTTATTGTAGCTACTCAAGGCCGAAGTTTATGGATTTTAGATGACTTGACTGTGCTTCACCAAATAGATAAAAACACTATAAATCAACCAATAAATCTTTTTAAACCTAAAGACAGTTATAGAACTCAAGGCAGCTCTACAAAAAAAACTTCTCTTACTCAAGGTGCTAATTTACCAAATGGAGTGATTGTTCATTTTAACTTAAAAGATTTTGACGATAAAAAAGATAGTTTGGCTTTGTATTTCAAAGAGCAAAATGGAACTTTAATAAAAAAATATAGTTCTACCGACAAGGAAGATAAATTAGAAATAAAAGTAGGTGGTAATACTTTTGTATGGGACACTCGCTATGAGGGAGCCGAAGTTTTGGATGGAATGATTTTTTGGAGTGCTTCATTTTCAGGGGCAAAGGCGGTGCCAGGAAATTATAAGGTTATTCTTGAGAAAAACGGAATCACCCAGGAACAGTCTTTTGAAATATTACCAGATCCTCGCACTGAAGTTTCATTGTTAGACATGAAACGTCAGTTTGACTTTGTAAATCTTGTAAACGCTTCTGCAGATAAAGCTCATAAAGCAATAAATAATATTCGAATTCTTCGCAAAAAGCTAGAAGATTTTGAGATGACCTATAAAGAGAGCAAAAATTTGAATACTCTTTTGATAAAAGCAGAGAAATTAAATCACTCTCTATCTGAAATCGAAAAAGCGCTTTATCAAACTCAAAATAAAAGCAATCAAGATCCTTTAAATTTTCCAATTCGTTTAACAAACAAATTAGGTCATTTAAATCAATTGGTTACTTCCAATGATTTCCCTCCCACTGATCAAGATGAAATTGTTAGAAAATACCTTAGTAAGGAAATTGATGAAAAGATGTCTGAATATAAAAAACTTATTAAAGAAGATTTAAAATCCTTTAATAAAGAATTTTCAGAATTAAACTTAGATTATCTAACCTTAAACTTAAATTAATTGTATTACAACTATATTAAAGCTTTACACCTGATTTTTGTAATCACTTGGTTTGCTGGCCTATTTTATATTCCAAGGTTATTTATCTACCATACAGAAGCCTCAAAAAAAACAAAGCAAGAGGCTAACATTCTTATAAGACAGTTAAAAATTATGTCTAGGAGATTGTGGTACATCATCACTTGGCCTTCAGCAATTTTAGCTATTATTTTTGCCATTTGGCTATTAATTTTGATGCCTTCATGGCTTTTACAAAGCTGGATGCATCTTAAACTTACTTTTGTGGCGCTTTTAATTGTTTATCATTTAAAAACTCATCGGATTTTTTTAAAACTTCAAAAAAACAAGATCGATTATAGCGAAATGTTTTTACGAATTTGGAATGAAGGAGCCACTTTGTTACTTTTTGCAATAGTATTTCTAGCTATTTTAAAAGATGGTCTTCATTGGATTGGAGGGACTTTAGGAATCTTGGGATTGGGTGTCATTTTATTTTTAGGAATTAGACTTTATAAAAAAATCAGAAAAGACATATGATAAAAAGATTTAAAATTCCTAAAAGGGTTTCATTTAGAACTCGTCTTTTTCTTGTGATGATCGGTATGCTTTTCATAGCTGGATTATTAATTCTGGGGACGACTACTATTCAATATGAATCTCAGCGTGAGAATTATCATTTGGGCCGTTTAGAAAGAAAAGAATTTCAAATCCAAACTCATATTGATTATCTAGTTGAGAAATATAATCTTATGAACAAGCCTATTGAGTCCTGGGAAGAGTTTAGCTCTGACTTTGAAAAAATTAATAAAATTCACAATGTTCAGTATTCATTATTTAGACTTGAAGGGAATCCACTTTTTATTTATCACTCACCCTTAGAAATAATTGCAAATAATTACAAACTAAGTAAATCTTTACTCGATAAAATAAATCAATCTCAGGATGGGAGTTATATAGAGCATTATAAGTCAGACATTGACAAATTTCACGCCTCTTATAAGATTTTGAAAGATCGCTTTAATAAACCTTATGCCATTTTATTTTTCCCCTATTTTGAGGATGTTTCATTTTCTGAAAATGAGTTAAACACATTTATTGAAAATCTTTATCAGATATATATATTACTTCTAGCAGGTGTTATTTTCATAGCTTATTTTTTATCAAAATTTGTAACCCGTTCTTTAGAAACAATTCGAGTGCGAATGGGACAAATGGGTTTAGAAAAAAAGAATGAAAAAATTCATCTAAAAAATGCTACTCGTGAAATAGACAGTTTAGTTAAATCTTATAATAAAATGGTTGATGATTTAGAAGAGAGTGCAGAAAAATTAGCTAAAACAGAACGACAACAAGCTTGGCAAGAGATGGCTCGTCAGGTAGCTCACGAGATAAAAAATCCACTAACTCCGATGCGACTGACTACTCAAAGTTTTATGAATCGTTTCGACCCGAATGATCCAGATATTAAAAAGAAAGTTACTGATTTTTCAAATCTTCTGATTCAACAAATTGACACTATGAGTGAAGTTGCTGAGGCATTTTCTGACTTTGCCACTCTCCCAAAACCTAATATGAAGAAATGTGACCTAGTAGAGTTAACTCAAATGGCGGTAAATATTTTTCATCATGAGCAAATTGTATTCACTTCAAACAAGGCTCATATATTTTATAAACTAGATCGTACTCAGTGGATTAGAGTAATTACTAATTTAGTACAAAATGCACTTCAATCAGTTCCAAAAAGCAAAAAACCACAAATAGGGGTTCAATTATTTTCAGAAAATAGTCAAATAATTCTTTCTATTATGGATAATGGAAATGGCATTGCCCCTGAAGTCAAACAGAAAATTTTTGAACCGAAATTTACTACAAAAAGCTCAGGAATGGGATTGGGACTTGGTATTGTCAAAAATATTATTGAGTCATACAACGGAACTATAAAGTGTGTTTCAAAAATGAAAAAAGGAACGACTTTCAGTATTGTTTTACCAGACCAATAATACTAATATAAATGTGGTTTAAACAATAAATTATCTAGAGAAATATAAATAATCAAATTCAATAAGCTAAACTAGCAATGGTCGTTAAAAGCAGATTTTAGGTTTTCTGCAATAAGTTCTGCAGGACGTCCTTCAATATGATGTCTTTCAATCATATGAACTAAAGCCCCATCTTTAAATAAAGCGATGCTTGGAGATGATGGAGGGAATGGAACCATCATATCTCGTGCACTTTTAGTAGCTTCATTGTCCACACCTGCAAATACAGTAACCAAATGATCAGGTGTTTTTTCATTTTGGAGAGAGAAGTTGACCCCAGGCCTAGCATTTGCAGCAGCACATCCACAAATTGAATTTACAACAACTAGAGTAGTCCCTTCTTTTGACATGGCATTGGAAACATCTTCCGAAGTAGTTAATTCGTTAAACCCGACACTAGTCAGTTCTTCTCGCATAGGTTTTACTAATTCAGCTGGATACATAATTTTTTTTTTATAAAGATATAAATTAATGGAATCTCTTTGGTTTTGTAAGGCCAATTTTATTTATCAAATTTGTAAAATATTATGATTTAGAGAGATATGATAAAATGGATTGCAGCATTTATAGGGTATTACTTATTTAGATTTCCTGGAGCCATGCTGGGATTTTTTATAGGTGGAATGATTGACAGGTATAAACAAGGATCTAGTCCCATTTTTCAAACCAGGTTTTCCTCTAACCAACCTGGAAAATTACAGCTTAACCTTTTGGCTCTTTCTGCCACTGTTATAAAGGCAGACGGCCAGGTAAAAACTCAAGAGCTTCAGTTTGTTAGAAACTTCTTTATAGCCAATTATGGTAGCGAGCAAGCGGCAATGATTTTTGAAACTTTTAATGAGCAAATAAAAATTGAAGTACAAAGTATTTCTGACTTGGCAATGATTTTTGTCCAAAGGACTCCCTATGAAACTCGATTACAAGTACTTCATTTTTTGTTTGGAGTTGGAAATGCAGATGGAAGTATATCTAAATCAGAATTGAATAAGATTAATCAAATTGCAGATGCTTTAGGAATTCGTTCTTCGGACTTTGAAAGCATTCAGGCAATGTTTATAAAAGATACCGAAAGTTCTTATAAGGTTTTAGAAATATTACCAAGCGCCTCAGCTGAGGAAGTTAAAAAGGCCTATCGAAATATGGCAAAAAAGTTTCATCCAGATAAACTTCAATCTAAGGATCCGGCTCTCATAAAAGGAGCACAGGAAAAATTTCAAGAAGTACAAAAGGCATATGAAGCCATTCAAAAAGAAAGAGATTTATGATAGAAGCACTTTGGTTTTATTTAAAATTAGGATTTTGGCATGTAATAGATAAACAAGGCTTAGATCATTTGTATTTTATTGTTACCCTAGCTATACCTTTTACATTTAAGCAAAGCAAAAAATTATTACTGTGGGTTACTGTATTTACTATTGGCCACACCATCTCTTTGTTTGGAAATCTTTATTCAGAAATTGAATTTTCCTCTTACTGGATTGAACTTTTAATTCCAATTACAATTGGAATCAATGCTATTATGCTACTTCCTTCCAAAAAGACTTTTATCTTTTTTAATAAGACATATTTTTTCCCAATCATGACCCTTGTTTTTGGATTAATTCATGGTTTAGGTTTTGCTCGTTACTTTAAAATTATAATACCCCAAGATGAAATTGAATTTTCACTTTTTTCATTTGCTCTTGGGGTGGAACTAGCTCAAATAGCTATAGTTGTCTTGGTACTTATCTCAAGTTTTTTCATAATTCGAATACTTAGGAGATCAAAAAATAGTTGGGAATTTTTAGTAGGGGCTATGATTTTATCTCAAGCTCTAGGGATGATTTTAGAGCGAATTTAAAATCAGATTAAATCCTAAATACTATCTTCGTGTCAATGCTCAAAGATAAACAAGAAAAGTACGATAGAGCCTATTTAAAAATGGCTGAAATTTGGGGACAACTTTCCTATTGTGAACGAAAAAAAGTAGGGGCACTAATTGTAAAGGACAGAATGATTATTTCTGATGGTTACAACGGAACACCCTCAGGGTTTGAAAATGTATGTGAAGACGATGAGAATTATACAAAATGGTATGTTTTACATGCTGAGGCAAATGCTATTTTAAAGGTTGCAGCTTCAACACAATCTTGTAAAGGAGCAACTCTTTATATCACCCTTTCTCCTTGTAGAGAATGTAGTAAGCTAATATATCAGTCGGGAATCGTCAGAGTTGTTTATAGCAAAGCATATAAGGACACTACAGGGCTAGATTTTTTAAGGAAAGCTAAAGTGGCTTTGACTTTTATACCTGAACAAAATAAATAACTTGTGAAAAGGAATAACATATTTTTGGTTCTTATTGTATTGCTCTCTTTGACGATAGGGTTTTTATTTGGAAGACAAAATAATCTTAATCTTCCAACAATATCAAATTCTAACAACCCAAGCATAAATAAACTCAATCGATTGATAACATATCTTACAAGTGACTATGTAGATAAAATCAATGCAGACAGTCTAGTACGAGTAGTGATTGAAGATATAGTTAATAAATTGGACCCACATTCTATTTACATCCCTGCTGTACAAAGCGAATCATTATCTGAAAGTATGCAAGGAAATTTTGAGGGAATTGGTGTACAATTTCGAATGTTACAAGATACCATAGCTGTTAGTCGAGTCTTAGATGGGGGACCAAGTAAAAAAGCAGGTTTAAAGCCTGGTGATAGAATCTTAATTGCAGATCAAGACACCCTTCATTCCAAAGAATTAAAAAATGAACAAATTATTTCTAAGTTAAAAGGAAGCTCCAAAACCCCAGTCCGCTTGACTGTTTTCAGGAAGAAAAAGGATTCGATTTATACTTTTGATATTATTAGAGGTCCTGTTCCGCTTCCCAGTGTGAATTCATCATATATGATTGATAGAAATACTGGATATATAAAGATTAATCGTTTTGCACAAACCACGTATTCTGAGTTTCGAGATGCATTAATTGGTCTACAAGTCCAAGAGCTAAAAAATTTAATATTAGATTTAAGAGGAAATCCAGGGGGGTATTTGCTTCCAGCAAAACAAATTGCTGATGATTTTCTTGCAGCTCAAAAAGCAATTGTTATTGTTGAGGGAAATAATGGAAAAAGGGAGCGCACAGTTTCTTCATCTGAAGGTTTATATGAGTCAGGCAGACTTTATCTTTTAGTTGACGAAGACTCTGCTTCGGCAAGTGAGGTAATAGCAGGTGCAGTCCAAGATAATGATCGTGGACTTATTATTGGGCGACGTACATTTGGTAAGGGTTTGGTTCAACAACAAATGCCTTTAGGAGAGGGGGATCAAATTCGACTTACTACTGCCCGATACTATACACCTACAGGGCGCTCGATTCAGAAGCCATATGATTCTTCAAATCGGTTAGAGTATTATGCAGAAGTTAGAGATCGATATAAAAAAGGTGAGATAAAAAATAATATTAATGAAAAAATTAATGACAGTCTAATTTTTAAAACACCTAAGGGGAGAACTGTCTACGGTGGAGGCGGAATTACCCCTGATGTTTACATATATGACAATGACAGTCCTAATGAATCTTGGAATCGCTATTTAATTGGATCAAATCTTATTGATCTATTTGTATTTCTTGAACTTGACAAAAATCATAAAAAATATAATTTCAATAATGCTCCTAGATTTTTTAATGAAGAGTTACCCTTTAAAGGGGAATTCATCCAAGCTTTTAAATCTTTTTGTAAACAATATAATCTACCAATACAGATAAATTCTGAAAATGAAAATAGAATTTTAAACTCTATTAAAGCTTTTATTGCTCTTCAGCTTTTTGATGAAAATACTTACATACGTATTACCAATAAAAAGGACCCTTTTATCCTTAGAGCCCTTGAGGAAATTAAAAATCCTTGACTTATTTTTTCAGCTTTTTAGCAATCTTTTTAGATAATATAAGAATTACTAATAATAAACAAGAGCTAGCAGAAGCCACAGCACCAATTACTGCAATAATACTTTCTCCTGTTAAAGGGCTTTCCCAGTTAATTTTAATTAAGTTAAAAATACACAAGCTAAGAGCCAGAAATATAAAAATTGGAAGTATGATTTTCATGAGCTTAAAATTTAGATTAGTTGTCCGATATTGGCTGTAAAGAGCTTTACAGCTAAAGCCAACAGAATAATCCCAAAGACTTTTCTAATAATATTAATACCGGATTTCCCTAACCATCCTCCAATTAATTTTGATGATTTCAATATGATATATACAAACAAGATATTAATTAGGATAGCGACTATGATATTAGCTACATTAAACTCTGCACGCAATGAAAGAAGTGAAGTCATGGTTCCTGCGCCCGCAATCATTGGGAAGGCTAGAGGTACAACAGAGGCAGTTTCCGGTGCTTCATCACGATATAGAGTTATACCTAATATCATTTCTAAAGCAAGAAAAAAAATAACTAGAGAACCAGCTACAGCAAAAGAATTTATATCAATCCCTATAAGTTTTAATATTTCTTCTCCTAAAAAAAGAAAACCGATCATAATCACAGCAGCGATAATCGAAGCTTTCTCAGATTGAATATGACCTATTTTTTGTCTTAAAGAGATTACCAAAGGAATATTACCAATAATATCTATCACGGCAAAAAGCACTAAACTAGCGGTAAGAATTTCTTTTATATCGAACACTGGTTTTAATATTTTTACAAATCTAATGTCATTCTTTTGAACCTCACATTTTAAAATGCTTATTTTTATAAAAAAAGCGCTTGATTTCAATTGAAAATACTCTTGTTTCTGATGATGTAATATCAAAGGAATTTATTTGTAACATATCCAAATGTAAAGGAGAATGTTGTGTAGCTGGAGAAGCCGGTGCACCATTAGAAAAGAATGAAGTTTCTTTTCTTGAAAAGAATTATTCTAAAATAAAACCCTTCTTAAGTCAAAAAGGAATAAAATCTATTGAAAACCAGGGGGTTTATGTTAAAGGTATAGACGGAGATTTAGAGACTCCTTTAGTAGAAGGAAAAGAGTGTGCTTATACAGTATTTTCTGATTCCGGAGTTGCCTCTTGTGGAATAGAAAAAGCGCATCAACAAGGTGTAGTCAATTTCCAAAAACCGATCTCCTGCCATTTATATCCTGTTCGTATCCAAAATTACGAAAAGATGACTGCTGTAAATTATCATAGCTGGTCTGTTTGTTCTGATGCATGTTCATTAGGTGAATCGCTAAAAATACCTGTATTTGTTTTTGTAAAAGAAGCTCTAATTCGAAAATTTGGAGAACACTGGTATTTAGAGTTAACAAAACATGTAAAAAAGAATTCTTAGGATTTTACAATGTTTTTAGGGTCTAACAAACTATTATAAATTTAAAACCCTGTAAAACAGACAGTTATATTTATATGTTTTTTTTCAAAAAAACAAAAAAAATCAGTTTTTGTTAAAAACTAAGCTTCATTGTGGAAAAGTTGCCCTTTCAATTTTGGATACAATTTAGAATCTTTGTTAAACATAAATCAATTACTATTTAAACTTTAAATAAAAAAAAATGGCATCAATAGAACCTATCCTCCAAGAAAACGAAAATCGCTTTGTGATTTTCCCAATCCAACACCATGATATATGGGAATGGTATAAGAAAATGGAGGCTAGTTTTTGGACTGCTGAAGAAATTGATTTACATCAGGATCTTACTGATTGGAATACTAAGCTTAATGATGATGAAAAATATTTTATCAAGCACATCCTCGCTTTTTTTGCTGCATCTGATGGTATTGTAAATGAAAATTTAGCAGAAAATTTTGTAAATGAAGTCCAGTATTCTGAAGCCAAGTTTTTCTATGGCTTCCAAATCATGATGGAAAATATTCATTCAGAAACGTATTCTTTATTGATTGACACTTATGTTAAGGATGATGTTGAAAAGGATTCACTGTTCAAAGCCATTGAAGTTTTTCCAGCTATAAAAAAGAAAGCCGACTGGGCTTTAAAATGGATCGATTCTGATTCCTTTGCTGAACGATTAATTGCTTTTGCAGGTGTAGAAGGTATTTTCTTTTCAGGTGCTTTTTGTTCTATTTATTGGTTAAAAAAGCGTGGCTTAATGCCCGGTCTAACATTCTCTAACGAATTAATTTCTAGAGACGAAGGCGTTCATTGTGATTTTGCAGTACATCTGCATAACAATCATATCGTAAATAAGGTCCCTCCAGCGCGAATTAAAGAGATCTTATTAGACGCATTAAATATCGAACGTGAATTTATTACTGAATCTTTGCCAATTAGTTTAATAGGTATGAATTCTAAGCTGATGACTCAATATCTAGAATTTGTTACTGATCGTCTTTTAGTAGAGTTTGGTTTAGAAAAAGAATTTAACGTAGGTAATCCATTTGATTTTATGGATATGATTTCCTTACAAGGAAAAACGAATTTCTTTGAGAAACGTGTTGGTGAATACCAAAAAGCAGGTGTTTTAAATAATGAAAAGACTGATGAGAAAATTAGCTTTGATGCTGATTTTTAATTTTCTTTTAATTTTTTGTAAATCTACCCTTTCGCCTTTTAAGGCTTAAATATAAAAGTGAAAATTTTTTAAAGTGTAAAGTATGTTTGTAGCTAAGAGAGATGGCCGAAAAGAGCCAATCATGTTCGATAAAATTACTGCTCGAATTCGTAAACTGAATTATGGTCTTAACCCATTGGTTGATCCTGTTCGCGTAGCAATGCGAGTGATTGAAGGGCTGTATGACGGTGTAACTACCTCTGAATTAGACAACTTAGCCGCAGAGATTGCAGCTACGATGACTACAACCCATCCTGACTACGCCAAACTAGCAGCACGAATCTCAGTTTCTAACTTACACAAAAACACCAAAAAATCTTTTTCTGAAACCATGGAGGACTTGTACACTTATGTCAATCCACGAACAGGAAAAAAAGCACCATTACTCTCTGATGAGGTTTATAATATCATTAAAAAAAATGCAGATAAATTAGACTCAAGTATAATTTATAATCGTGATTTTGGGTATGATTTTTTTGGATTCAAAACCCTTGAGCGTTCATACCTTTTGAAACTCAACGGTCAAATAGTTGAGCGACCTCAACATATGCTGATGCGTGTTTCTATTGGTATTCATTTGAATGATATTGAATCAGCATTAGAAACTTATGAGTTAATGTCTAAGCGATATTTTACTCATGCAACACCTACACTTTTCAATTCAGGCACCCCAAAGCCCCAAATGTCCTCATGTTTTCTTTTGGCAATGAAAGACGACAGTATTGACGGGATTTACGATACTCTAAAACAAACTGCAAAAATTTCACAATCTGCTGGAGGAATTGGATTATCTATCCACAACGTCAGAGCCACAGGCTCATACATTGCTGGAACTAATGGTACATCAAACGGAATTGTACCAATGTTACGTGTCTTTAATGATACTGCTCGTTATGTAGACCAAGGTGGGGGGAAAAGAAAAGGCTCTTTTGCTATTTATGTAGAGCCTTGGCATGCTGATATTTTTGACTTTTTAGAGTTAAAAAAGAATCATGGAAAAGAAGAAATGCGTGCACGTGATTTATTTTATGCTATGTGGACTCCAGATCTTTTTATGAAGCGAGTAGAGCAAAATGCTGAATGGACCCTAATGTGTCCTAATGAGTGTCCAGACCTTTATAATGTTCATGGTGATGAGTTTGATAAGTTATATCTAAAATACGAATCTGAAGGTAGAGGTAGAAAAACTATCAAGGCTCGAGACCTTTGGGAAAAGATATTAGAGTCTCAAATTGAGACGGGAACTCCATATATGCTTTATAAGGATTCAGCAAATCGTAAGTCAAACCAAAAGAATTTAGGAACCATCCGTTCATCTAATTTATGTACAGAAATCCTAGAGTACACTTCAGCTGATGAAATAGCTGTGTGTAACTTGGCTTCAATTGCTTTACCAATGTTTGTTAAAGATGGAGAGTTTGATCATCAATCTCTTTTTGATGTTACTGTTAGAGTAACTAAAAATCTTAACCGTGTCATTGACCGTAACTACTATCCAGTTAAGGAAGCTGAAAATTCAAACTTTAGACATCGTCCAATTGGTTTAGGTGTTCAAGGTTTGGCAGATACTTTTATCATGTTGCGTTTGCCTTTCACATCAGAAAAAGCTAAGGAGTTGAATCAAGAGATTTTTGAGACACTTTACTTTGCAGCTGTTACCGCATCGGCAGAAGAAGCCAAAAAAGACGGACCATATGAAACTTATAAGGGTTCTCCAATGTCAAAAGGAGAATTTCAACATAATCTTTGGGGTATAAAAGATGAAGAGCTAAGTGGACGGTGGGACTGGTTAGCACTTCGTAAAACTGTTAAAAAACAAGGGGTTCGTAACTCTCTTTTAGTAGCACCCATGCCTACCGCAAGTACATCACAGATTTTAGGGAATAATGAGTGTTTTGAGCCCTACACATCAAATATTTATACTCGAAGAGTATTGTCTGGAGAATTTATTGTAGTAAACAAACACTTATTGGAAGACTTAGTTGATAGAGGCTTGTGGAATGAAGATATGAAGCAGGAATTAATGCGAAATAATGGATCGATTCAAAATATTGATGGTATTCCAGATGACATTAAAGAGCTTTATCGGACAGTTTGGGAAATGAGTATGAAAGATATCATAGATATGTCACGCCATAGGGGATATTTCATTGATCAATCTCAATCTTTAAATCTATTTATGGAAGGAGCGACAATGGCAAAATTAACTTCCATGCATTTTTATGGGTGGAAATCTGGTTTGAAGACTGGAATGTATTATTTGAGAACAAAATCTGCAGTTGATGCTATTAAATTTACTCTCGATAACAAGGCAAAGGCAAAGGTTCCCGAAATGGAACCAGCAGCAAAAGTTGCAGTAGCTACTGGGATAAAATCAGAATCAACTTCTGTGCCAGTCGAACCTCTCTCACCTGAAGAATTAAAACAGATGCTCTCACAGGCAAAAGAAAGTGAGGATGATGATTGTTTGATGTGTGGATCTTAAATATTGATTCAATAGCATAGTATAAAGCCCTTTTAAGGGCTTTTTATTTATCTTAATATCAATAAGTTAATACTTAATGTTAAATTAATGTTACGTAAATATTATGTAAATTGAAATTAAACATTAAATTTGTATTAACAAATGCGAAATATAACCATGAAAAAATATTTCATCTATATAATTTTCTTCACTTTTGGATTATCTTTTGCTCAAGAAAAAGAGACAAAAAGAATCCTAACTCAACAGGGAGAAATAATCAAGTTTGAAGAATATCATGATAACGGAATGCTTTCTCAAACAGGATATTTTTTAGATGGAAAAAATCATGGTATTTGGATGAGCTATAACTCTGAGGGAATTAAACTTTCTAAAGGTGTTTACGACAAAGGAAAAAAAACAGATCGTTGGTTTTTTTGGAACAAGGGAATACTTATTGAAGTCGACTATAAAGATAATATTGTCCAAAGCGCAACTAAATGGGATAAATCTGAGTCACTGGCTTCCAAAGATGACTAGAAGTTAAAGCTTCCTTAAAGCCCCATAATACTTTTCAACTAACTCAAACTTATGCGTTATCATATCTTTTGTACGTACCAAAAAGTTAAAATATAGGGTTGTATTTTTTGCACTGATTTTATCTCCAAGAGTACGTTAAATTTGAATATTAATTTTGGATTCAATAAAACTGAATTTAAAAAGTTAAGACATAGTTACTCACCCCAACAATTAAGTCACCTACAGCTAATATGCTGAGCATGATAATTATATATAAATATGGGTTCTTCATTTAGCAAATGAAGCTATTAAAATTTAATAGAGTAGCCTAGGGAATAGGTTCTTCCAATATGTCTTAATCTAAAATACTCGGTTATTCCTCCATAACCCTCAAATAAGCTTTCTCTTTCATCATCTAAAATATTGTTAACCCTCAAGGTTAAACTAGTATTATTTTTGAATTGTTTAATTAAGTTAAAATTAAGACTTTGAAAAGGCATTGTATATACATCAGGATAAAAGCCATCTCCAACTACCTCTAAGGTCTTGCCTTGAACATTATAGTAGAGCCCAGCTTGAATACCTTTTTCAGTTTGATTGTAGTCAATCCCAGTATTTATAAGATAAGGTGATTGACCTTGTAATTGTCTTGAAGTTCCTAGTGTTTCTCCTTCTCTTAGTCCTAATGTTCTTAATTTAAGTTCGTCTTCGCTGTATTTTTCATCAGATAAAATGTAGGATCCATTAAAATTTAAATTAAGATTTCTCAAACCAGGTATCCAATCAGTAATTTTTTTTCTCAATTCTAATTCAACACCAAATACATTAGCGTTTTCAAGATTTAACGGCTTATAATTAGATGTAGAGGCTGCTACAAATCCAATCTCAATAGGATCGGTGAGGCTTTTATAAAATAAACTTGCTGCGAAAAGTTGAGCATCTTCTCCAAATGCTTCGTATCGAAGGTCAAAGTTGTCAATATAGGAGGGTTTTATATCTATATTTCCAATAAAGAATAAATTAGATAGGGGGTCGTAGATCTCTGCAATAGAGGCTTCTTTAAAACTTGGTCTCGCCGTGGTCAAAGAATAAGCAAAGCGTATATTTTTATTTTCTTTAAGACTAAATATAAAATTTGATGATGGGAATAGATTGTTTTCATTAATGATCTTTTGGTCATTAAAAACTTGTCCAAGTTGGCTATTCTCACCTGTATAAAACACCTGATAATTTTCGAATCGGAATCCAATAATTGATTTTATTTTGGGTGTAATGTTAAATTCGTTGGAAACATATCCCGCTAAATTCTGTTGACGCGCATTAAAAATATTTGCATCTTGTCTAATAGTAGTTTGAGGATTTATATATGTTCCTCTGTCATTTGTCGGTGAAATAAGATTTAAAGGATTAAATAGTTGATTGGGATCACCTCCATAATTTGCCCAATCACGCTCAGAGGTGAAGTTGCTACTAACAGAGTATTGAGCAATCGAAAAATCCCTCTCTTTTAAAGTACTGTATAAACCGAACTTTAAAATAGCATCTTCTTTTAAAAATTTAAAACGTTTTGTTAGATCTAATTTACCAATAAAATTATCTTCATCTAGGGTTCTCCAAATTCGCTTAGGCTCTGTATTCTCTTGAAAACTGAATATTCCTTCCTCATCTTGAAAAGTTGTATTTCTAACATCTTTATCATGAACTTTAGCTTGGGTTGCAGAAATTGTCCATTCTACTTTTAACTTACCATCCTTAAGATTATGAAGTCCAGAAAGAATTCCATTGGTAATTGCTCTTTCATTATATTCCAGATTAAACTTATTAAAATCAACAAAGTCCGAAAAGCGGGTTAGCTGTCTAAATCTCCCAGAAGTACTTTCTCCATTTTGGATATGTAGAGCATTAAATTTAAATTTTGAATTAATTGTTTTATAAGTAATCCCAAATAAGCCACTTGCTATAATATTTTCCCCACCTATAGTTCCAGTTTGAAGTCTGTTTTCTTCAAAATTCAAGTCGCTCCTAATAGGACTAAAATTGAAAATATTATCTTCTGTATTTTCATAAATACTTTGCTCTCTCCTGTAAGAAAGTGAACCTAAAAATCCAAATGAATGTCCATTTTCAAATTTAAACTGGTTTCCATATGATACACCTAAACTATAATTTAGACCACTAATATCATTATCTGGAGCCATTTGAGGACTAAATTGGTTAGATATTAGATTTATAGTAGTTAGTCCTGAATCTGATGAGTTTAATCTTGGATCATATGCATTTCCCAAAAATGAATTATTGATTTTATTTTTCCTTATTCCATCATCGTAGCCTAAAAAATCGGTTCTTCCTCCCTCATAAGATAAGTAGCTATTTTTAAAATGCATGTCTGGATTAAACGAGGTACTTATTGAGACAGAAAATTCTTCATTTGTGGGAAGGTCCTTTGTGATTATGTCAATCACACCACCTGTAAAATCTGCGGGTAAATCAGCTCTTGCAGACTTAATGACTAGTACATTAGACAGCATATTGGTTGGGAATAAATCCATTTGAATCGTATTTCGATCAGGATCTAAACCTGGAATGTCCACTCCGTTAAGAATGGATTTTGAGTATCGGTCTCCAAGACCTCTCACATAAACATACTTTCCTCCTTGAACTGAAACTCCAGGAACCCTTTTCACAGCACTTGCAATATCGTTAGCTCCAATTTTTCTAAATGATTGAGCTGAAATACCATCTAATAAACTCGCCGACTTTCTTTGAATTTCTAATACAGAAGACTCTGTATTTCTTCTAGCATCAACAGTTACAATTACTTCTTCAAGGCCTTGAGCAACAGAATTTAATACAATATCGATTATGGTATATTCGTCACTACTTACATTTACATTTGAAATTTCTTTAGTTTCATAACCGACAAATGAAAAAACTAAAGTGTAGTTGCCCGCAGGTAAATCTAAGTTGTACTTACCATCAAAATCAGAAGTAACTCCATCTCCGGTTTCTTTAACTAAAACATTGGCAAAGGGAAGAGGCTCGTTAAAGTCACCATCAATTAAGTTTCCAGTAATTCCATACTGACCAAATGATTTTAAAACAACTACTATAAAGAGAACGATTAAATAATTTAGTCTGTATTTCATTAAGCTATATATCTTTAAAAAAATTAAATAAAGAAATTGCCTGACCATAGGGACAGGCAATTAATAAAATGGTAATGTTAATAACTATCTTTTGTAAAAGGTCCATGAAAAAATTGATTCATTCTCAAGTCCATTTCCAGATTGTTGACTGGTAACTACTTCAGCAAAAGAGGAAGCATCTGCTTCGAAAGTGCTTTCATCAGATTTATCATCAAAAATTTTATCTACCGTTTCAACATCAGAACAAACAGCATCACTATCGTCAAGAGGATGTAAAACATCTATATTCAAAAAAGTTAGAGTTCCAGCTGTATAAGTTGCAGCATCAGCAGAAGCATCAAGCTCAACATCTTTACCACTAGCAAAATCTTTAAAAAGAATATTTTGAAGATCTCCTGTAGCACCTTTTCTAAAGTCTGCCATTTCACCATCAACACCTTCTGCCTCACAATCATCAGTTGCTCCAATTACAGTTGCATTTTTGAGTGTGAATCTTCCTGGAGCAGAGCCCTCAGGGCCATCAATTTCAAAACCATGGTCTGATGCAGCTGTTAAAACAACTAAAGCTCCATCGATTGTTCCAGAATATGCTTGATCGATATCGATTGCATCATCACCTTGTCCCCAGACTAGCAAATTTGATGCGTCAACTGTTCCCCCAAAAAACTCAATTCCGTCATCAACATTTGCAACAACCTCGATATGATTTATTGTAGTTCCAGTTCCAACTCCACCTAGAGTTAAACCATTAATTTCATTACCCTCTCCAATTTCAGCACCACCATGACGAATTGAAATATATTGAAATGAGCCCGAATCGTCAGATGGATCAGTTCCTCCGTAAAGGCCATTAATATCTGATGTTGGGATTCCCTCTATTTGAACTTCTACAACATCATTTTTAAAAGAACTAGGTGCTTTACCTAAAATCAAAAGGCCACCCCAAAGCCCTCTAGTATCTACACCTAGGGCAGGACCACTAGCTGGGTAAGTTCCTCCTACCTCGATATTATCAGATTCAGAGGTCATTATAATTGGAGCTTCCGAGGTCCCATCTGCAATCATTTTACCCCCTCTTGCCACAATAAGAGTTGATGCGTCAGCGCCACTACCAGATGCAGCTTTAATAATTGTTCCAGCGGGAATGGTTAAAGTGACACCATCTGTAACAGCTACACGCCCCTTTAATAGCCAAATTTTAGATGCGTCTAAAGTAGTATCTTCAATTATATTTCCTTCGAGGGTTGAATCTGCATAAGGATCAACCGCTACGGTTTTTGTTTGAGTAATAGTTTCGGTAACAGTCTCAACTACTGTAACATATTCAACTACAGGATCATCTGCAGAGCAGCCTAAAGTGATAATGAGAAGAGAAAGTAAACTTGGTATAAATTTATTTTTTTTCATTTTTAAAAATTATTATGGTTATAATTTCAAATCAAAATTATCTGCAAATGCACAAAGAAACTTTATATAAAAGTTAAACTTTCAGGTATGTTTTTTATTAAAACATTAACTGATATAAGTTTTATTAAACTTATCTTAACATTAGATCTTAGATTGGCAACAGCTGCTGGAGAACCCCCTGTCCCTGTGGAACCACTATCACCTAATGAGCTTAAGGAAATGCTTTCAAAGGCAAAAGAAAGTGAGGATGATGACTGTTTGATGTGTGGGTCTTAAAACTTGATAAATCAAACACAATTTGAACTGAAATAAATATTCAAATATCTGAGTAAGTTATAGTGCTCTATAAATTACTTCTTATATCCCGAATAATATTCATCCATTAAATTCATTGTGCTATTAACTAAATCTTTAGTTTCAATCAGAATATTAAAGTATAGAGTAGTGTTTTTTGGACTAGATTCCTCTAGACGGGTTCGGTCTATTTGAGCTTCAATTTTTTCAGAAATCAAGCCTGTGATTTCTTGCCTCTGAGCCAAAACAATAGAAATTCTCTCAAACTTTTTAGTATTAAATATTTCAATTATTTCGCTATACATCAAATTTAAACGATCATCAATTTCCATTAAGTCTTTGAATTGCTTAAACTTCAATTTTTCGTGTTGGTTATTTACATGCTTATAGCTCTTTTTTGAAATAAATTCAACTGATTGGGCGATATCTGTAAGATATGCTAATACTGAGATGTAAAAGCTGCTGCCTCGAACACTAGTTTCATCTAAATTTTTAATCAAAAAGAAAATATTATCACGTAAATTCTCAATTTCTCCGTCTAGTTTCATGACTCCTTTCTTCCTCTTTTTGAGCATATTTGCATCTTGAGACGAAAGACCTTTCAATATTCCAGCATATAACTTTTTAGCTCTGGAAACAACATTAACAATATTATCAGCACTTTCCGAAATAATACCCTGAACAGTACTACTTTCTGACATTTTTAACTCTTTACGACTAATCTGAGTTTCTTTACTTTTATGTTTTAAAAAGTTTCTTACAAGTAAAATAATAGTTAATAGTAGTAAAACAGGAATCATAGTAACCTTATCCAGTCGAATTAAAAATACTACAACACCTGATGCAATAAATGCACCTAGAGCAGTGAGAAACCAACCTCCTATAACATTTACAACACCTGCAACACGATATACTGCACTTTCTCTGCCCCATGCACGATCAGCCAAAGAAGTTCCCATAGCTACCATGAAAGTAACATAAGTGGTTGACAAAGGCAGTTTCATTGCAGTTGCAATAGAAATCAATATTCCCGCAACCATGAGATTCACAGAAGCCCGAATCATATCGAAAGCTGGGGCATCAACACTTTGGTCTTTGTTAATTAAAAATGTTTTATTATTCTCAAAACTTCTTTCTATTTTACCTGTTACTGAGTCAGGTATAATTGATCCTATAGCAGAAGATGTTTTAAAGAAAAAATTGACGAGTATTCTAGAGAATAAATTAGGTTTAAACTTCTCATGAGTATCATGCTGACGTGAGAGTCCTATTTCTGTCTCAGCTACTGTTTTTGCTTTTTTTGAAAACCACAAAGTTACTACCATAATTCCACCTGCTATAAAAAGTAAAAGAGGTTCTGCGGGTACTTTTTTATCTAAGGATTCCATTGAAAATAAACTTGGATCTATTCCAGAGATACTCCAAGCTTCATAGGAGTGATATGCTGCCATTGAAACTCCAATAAAATTAACTAAGTCATTTCCTGCAAAGGCAAGGGCAAGTCCAAAAGTCCCAACAAGAATAATGACTAATAAAATACTTTTTTGAGATATTTTTTGAAATAAAAATGAAAAACTAGTTAAAATTAAAAAGGCAATTGCCACAATAAGAATCTCATTACTTTTTAAAAACCCTGACATATCAGAATAGTATGGAGTCCCTTTCAGTCCTTTAATAAATATAAAATATGTAATTGAAGTAAGGGCTATACCTCCAAAAAGAGCTCCAAAGTTTTTTACTTTTTTCTCGAATTGAAATGTAAAAATAACCCTTGAAACCCATTGCACTATTGCTCCTACAGAAAAAGCTATCAAAACAGATAATAAAATTCCGCTAATAATGGTGATAGCTTTTTCGGTATTAATATAAGTTCCTATATCCGCTAAAGTTTGTGATTCAGAATCTAAAATCTTGAATAAAGACATCACAACTGAAGCACCTAAAAGGTTAAATACAATTGATACAGTAGTGGATGTTGGCAGACCAAGGGTGTTAAAAAAATCAAGTAACAGAATATCTGTTATAATTACAGCCATAAAAATGACCATGATTTCATCGAAAAAGAATTCTCCTGGATTGAAAATCCCTTTTCGGGCGACTTCCATCATACCGCTAGAGAATACAGCTCCTATAAAAATTCCCAAGCTTGCAACAATCATTATCGTTCTCAATGAAATTGCTTTTGAACCAATTGCAGAGTTTAAAAAATTAATTGCATCATTGCTTACACCAACTACTATATCTAGAATAGCAAGTACAGCGAGGGCAATTAACATTAAAAGGTATATGTTATCCATTTTTTATAATTGTTAGAGTAAAGATGAGTTTTATTTGCTATTGTAATGTTATCAAAATATTAAAAATGAAGATCAAAACCTGTTCTAAAAAGCACGTAATCTTTATTTTCATTTGCTCTTGAAAAACTTAGATCAGCTTGTATTTTGAGTTTATGCCCAACTACATACTTCGAAATTCCATATGTTAGCTGTCTTAGATCAGAAAGACGAGTAATATTTTCAAAATCAATATTTGTGTAACGAATCGTCATTTCAATATTATTATTAAAAAGATAACTCCCTTGCATATTAATTGCCGATCCAACCCCAACTACTGCACCTGTTTTTGTCTTGCCATCTTGTTCTAATGCCTCAATTGTTCCAGCTTTTCTTTTTGCGTATTCACCCATTAAGGAAAATCCGTTATACTTAACAATACCATCTATAAAAAGAGTGTTGATATCAGTTTCAAACAATCCTCCATTTGATTGTGTCATGTAGGACCCCATATTGCTTCTTGTTTTTACAGCATTATTATTATGATCGTAGGTTATTCCAAGCATTGTTTTTATGGATTTTTCTCTAACTAAATCACTTTGAAAATAGTCTCCTTTTGACTTAAATATTCCAAATGGAAGCAGTTCAAATCTAGCAGTATATTGAAGACCTCCTATATTACCTTGAGTAATATTTCTTCCTTCTCCTTGCGAAATAGAAATTTTTTCACGACTTACCCATTTGCCTCCAAGCTTTGATTTATGTCTTAATTGAACACCTATATCTCTATCAATATTGAATTTGCTATTCAATAAAGATCGGTCAATTAATTGAAGGTTACCAGAGGATATCACTCGTTCTATGTTTCCAGGAAGTTTTGTTTGACCTGCCCACAATTCAAAATTTTGATAAAATTTCCACTTAATTACTGCATCTAAAATATAGCGGGGTGTATTTCTATTATATACACTTGCACCAGATATATCACGGTTTGAAAGGCCTAGTTCTATTTTATATATGAGTTTTGGAGAAAAAGCAAAACCATCAAATTTTAAACGTGCTCTGCGAACTAGAAAATTATATTCAGGATCATCATAAGAACCTTCATTATAGTCCCATTGACTTTGATATCGTGTTTGAATTCTGGGAGCAAATTTGACACTATAAGAACTGTCTTTAGCAATGAAATTAATCATTCCTTTTCCAAATTTATTATTACTAATTTCTTGAGCGTTTAGCTGACCAATAATTGTTAAAAGCAGGACAATATAAATATACTTTAAATTTAAAATTGCTGGAGCCATTTTTTGAAGATGTTTGATGTAAAAATATCCTATATTTTAAGAAAAGATTAATTATATAGCGTAATAAATTTAAAAAGTATTAACAAATACAATTATTAGTAAACTTATGTTATCATACAGTTATAGATTGGTAACTTTGTAATATGAATTGGGAATCGTTATTATCCTTAAAACGTTTTGGTGATACTAATAAACGTCTTAGAAAAGAACAAGACGACCTTCGTTTAGGTTTTGAAGTAGACTACGATAGAATTGTATTTTCAAATGCCTTTAGAAGTCTTCAAGACAAAACTCAAGTTATTCCATTTTCCAAAACAGATTTTGTTCACACGCGTCTTACTCACAGTTTAGAAGTATCCGTAGTAGGTAGAAGTATTGGTAGAATGGCAGGTCGAGCTATTTTAGAAAAACATCCTCATCTAGAGGCCTCCTTGGGGTATCAAGCTAAAGATTTTGGAGCTATTACAGCTGCTGCATCCCTAGCCCATGATATTGGTAATCCCCCTTTTGGACATAGTGGTGAAAAAGCTATTGGTCATTTTTTTAAGTCTGGAGGTGGTGCAATATATAAGTCTAAATTAACCTCTGAGCAATATCAAGACCTGTGTGATTTTGAAGGGAATGCAAACGGATTAAAAATTTTAGCAGAATCTCGTCAAGGAACTAAAGGTGGTTTGAGACTCAGTTATGCTACCCTCGGTGCTTTTGTTAAATATCCTAAAGCGAGTTTACCTATTAAGCCAACATCCCACGTGGCAGATAAAAAATACGGGTATTTTCAAGCTCAAAAAGATTTTTTTAGTGAAGTTGCTGAAGAACTATCGCTTGTAAAAAACGGAAAAGTCTTAAGACATCCTTTGACTTTTTTAGTTGAGGCAGCGGACGATATTTGCTACACGATAATTGATTTTGAAGATGGTATTAATTTAGGTTGGATTTCTGAGGACTACGCTTTAGAATATTTGATTAATCTGGTTCGAGATCAAATTGATTCTAAAAAGTATTCAAAGTTAGCTTTTAAACCACAAAGATTAAGCTATTTAAGAGCATTAGCAATTAATAGTTTGATTCAAGATGCAGTTCAGATTTTTATCAAAAATGAACCGGCTATACTTGAAGGAGATTTTGAGTTTAGTTTAATGGATAAGAGTAAATACAAGGCACAAATTGAAGATATTATCAATTTAAGTGTAAAAAATATTTATCAATCAAAAGAAGTCATACAGAAAGAAGTTATTGGTCACCGTGCAATTTCATTATTACTGAATTGCTATACAGGAGCCTCAGTAAGAAGTTTCGAGGGAAAAGCGAATATTCATGATAATTTAATTCTTTCACTTGTTCCAGAAGGTACTCCTATGGTAGGTGAAACCTTATACGAAACCCTTCTCAACTCTAGTTGCTTTGTTGCAAGTCTATCCGATGGGAAAGCACTTAGCATTGCTAAAGATATAGGGGGTTAGTTTTTAAGTATATTTTTATATATCTCATTACCTTTGCCAAAAAATTAGCATGCGCTGGATTATCAGTATTTTATTTTTCTTGATTTTTCAATGGTATAGTTACCAAGCGATAAAAACTTTTACCTCTAATCGTTGGTTACTTTTTGCTTACTTCTTATTTGTGATAATGGTTGTTGGCAATCTATTATTTTACACGGTTGTTTTAGAACGTTCTACTAGTAACGAGCCAAGACTAATGTATGCTATAGGGTTTTTTATATCACTTTTTGTTTTTCAAATTCTAGTAACAATTTTTTTATTGGGAGAAGATATTTTTAGAATTCCTCAAGGGATTTATGCATACTTTTCAAAGATGCCTGACCAAGTCCAATTCTTGCCCCAGCGAAGAAAGCTAATTTCTCAAATTGCTATAGGTTTGGCAGCTATTCCCTTTGCTTCACTTTTATATGGAATGTTTCGGGGAAAATATAATTTTAAGGTACTTTCATATAAATTAGAATACGATGATTTACCCGAGGCATTCGAAGGATTTAAAATTGCTCAAATCTCTGATATTCACAGTGGAAGTTTTGACAATCCAAAAAAAGTACAATACGGTGTGGATTTAGTAAATGCTCAAGATGCTGATGTAGTATTTTTTACAGGAGATCTTGTAAATAACCGAGCTGAAGAGATACTTCCATGGATACAGACATTTAAGAAAATTAATGCCAAACATGGGGTATATTCTATTTTGGGGAATCATGATTACGGAGATTATTCTCCGTGGGAAAGTCCTGAGGCAAAAAAAAAGAACATGGAAGATCTCAAAAAAGCTCAAAAAAAAATGGGCTGGGATTTATTACTTAACGAATCTCGTTTTATAGAAAAGCAAGGACAGCGCATTGCAATTCTCGGTGTGGAAAATTGGGGTTCTGGCGGTTTTAAAAAAGCTGGTGATCTAAATAAAGCCTTAAGTAATGTAGCTGCTGAAGATTTTAAAATATTAATGTCACATGATCCGTCTCATTGGGAAGCTGAGGTCATTCCGCATCCATTTAATATTCATCTTACCTTAAGTGGGCATACTCATGGTATGCAGTTTGGTATTGAAATTCCGGGGTGGATCAAATGGAGCCCAATCAAATGGAGATATAAGCAATGGGCAGGTATTTATGAAAAATTAAACCAGCGTTTAAATGTAAATAGGGGATTTGGATATCTAGCTTATCCAGGTCGAGTTGGTATATGGCCAGAGGTAACTGTAATTACTTTAAACAGAGCAAAAACTAGCATTTAATCAATTTCTTTTACATTTGCCTTATAATTCTTAATAAAAATGTCAAAATTCGGCGAATTATTAGATGAGAAAATCCCAATTCTTTTGGCTTTTTTTAGAAGCCAAGAAGAGTTAACTGTTGACATGAGTCCGGTACTAAAAGATGTTGCTGCCGCCCTTGGTGATAAAGGCAAAGTCATCAAGATTGATGTTGACAAAAACCAGCAATTATCAGAAGCGTTAAGAGTAAAAGTACTACCTACTTTAATGATTTACAAGCTAAGCGAAATGGTTTGGCGACAAAGTGGTGAACAAGATGCTAATACATTGATAAGTCTGATTCAAGACCATATTGACTAAATCATTCTTTTTCTTGTGGTGCACTTTCTGAGTTAAACAAATTAATATTGCTGTTGTATTGATCCTCTAGAGTATTGAAAAAACTGGATTCGTCAAAGGAATTTATAATTTGTAAAAAGTAGTTATAAGCACTCCATTCTTTTTTTATACGATCTTGAATTTGTGTTTGATTAGAAGAAGGGAATTGTGCAAAAAGTTTCATTCTTTCACTAAACTGGTCAGCGATCTTCTTACTTAAGTTTTGAGCAATTTCAACTTCCCCTATGAGATAATATCCTTCAGCAACATCAATCAAACTTGTATAGAACTCATAATCTCCATATAGATATCTAAAAGGTGTAATGGCAGCTACAAACTGGTTAAGAGTGGTAAATAGATCTGATTGTTCGTAATGCTTGAGATCTGCTTCAATTAGCGCTCTGTAGCGCTCTATTTCTGTAAGGATCTCTTCTCCTAGAAGGTACTGTTCGTTTGCATTTAGTGATGAAAAATAGTTAAGACGGTCGGCATATTTATAGGCAATTTTTTTAGACAACTCTTTTGCTTTATCGACATTATCAATCCTATAATAACCATCTACAAATGGAACTAATAAACTGTAGTAACCAAAATAGTCAATTGGCATTTTTTCAATAGCCAGATCCATTATGGTTTTAGCTTTTTCAAATTTATCTTCATTTATTAAAAGTTCAGATAGCCTGGCCATATTACTTCTAAATGAGATACTATTTTTTCTGGTTTCAGGATCATGGTATATATCAGTCCTTTCAGAATTTCCCCAATTCCACTTCATTACAATTTCGTACATCAGTTCGCTGTCAATCCTACCCATAATGTATGGATTTTCTTTTCCTAAGTTTGTTTCTATAGGCACTAACTTATAAACTAATCCTTCAAGTTGAAGATATTTTTTCATCCATAAATACTCTGAATCATCATAGCTTCCACCTGTAAAATATATTGGACGTTCCCAGTCATTGTTTGCTAGAATATCCAACATTATCATTTGATTTTTAAGTAAGGCTGATTCAGGTAGATCAATATCAATATAGGAGACAATTTTATCTGCATCTTCCTTTTTTACAATACCACTTTTTAAAACATTTTTTTTGTTAACAGGAACTCGTATTTTTCGGGTAGGATAAAATATACCTTCTTGCTGACTTTTAGGAAGTTGACTTGTGTCTCGCCCTGTTTTTTCTAAAATATCTTTAATTTTTGTCCGTGGATGGTCGCTTGCGACCCAATTCATGAAATCTTTAATATCCCAACGAACAGAATCTAATACGGGCTGATAACGAATTACATCACGTACACCATATGCATAAAGATCATGTGTCATTTGCGAAGGAATTGGCTCGCTTTCATAAGTCTTCCTTTTCATTTGATCGATATACCAATCTGTACCGAGTAAGCTTGAGTTTATAGTCCTTACATCGGTTCTAAAACCCTCAATATCTTGAGCGTACCAGAGGGCAAAGGTGTCATTGTCACCAATAGTAAAAATCATGGCTCCTTTATCTTTCTGAATTGATTGAAGATATGATCGTGAAAGGGATTGAGCCGTATAGCGATTAGAGCGATCGTGGTCATCCCAGTTTTGTACCCCCATTAATAAGGGAACAGCAATTAAGCAAAATAAAACAACAATAGGCTGTGAGATTTTACTTTTAAAATAGCGCATTAAATTTTGAATCAGACTCATACAACCTAATCCAATCCAAATTGCAAAAACATAGAATGAACCTACCAAAGCATAATCTCGTTCACGAGGTTCAAAAGGACGTTCATTTAAATATACTTTTAAAGCAATACCCGTAAATAGGAAAAAGAGCATTAGTACCCAAAAACGTTTTGGATCTTTTTGATATAAAAAATACAGTCCAATAAGTCCTAGAATAAAAGGGAGAAAGTAATACGTATTTCTTGCTTTATTATTTAATGCATCCTCATTTAAACTACCTTGATTTCCCAATCGAATTTCGTCAATGATAGGAATTCCACTTATCCAGTTTCCATCTAGAACATCGTATTGCCCTTGTTCATCATTTTGACGTCCAGTAAAATTCCACATAAAATATCTCCAATACATATATCCTAATTGATATTCTACAAAGAATCTAATATTTGAAAAAAATGATGGCTTTTCTATATTTAGATAGGGACTGTAATTCTTTAAAAATTCGTGATATTGGTCTCCATCTACACTTCCATCAGCAACTTCTTGTTTAAATTGGTCTATTCTAGTTTTTAATTGTGTGTTAGAACGATATGAGGATTTTATACTAAAATCTAAAGGCTCTGTAAAATTCATGTAATTCCCGGCATGTTCACTACTCCAAAGCCTTGGTAGAAAGCCATTATGATAACTGTTTGAATTAAAACGTGCATCTTCCCAAAAATTAACAATTTTATATCGTCCGGTCTTGTAGTCTCTTTCGTATTTGGGTTTATCATCAATATATGGTTCGTCTGGATCTTGCCCAGCATAAATATCAGAAAACATAGGTCCATAAAAGAGTTTAGTTTCTGGATATTGTTCAAGGTTATAATAAGCTAAAAGTAATCGTGCATCAGAAGGAGAATTTTCATTAATTACAGTATTAGCATTTGCACGAATTGGAATCATAATCCAAGAAGAAAATCCAATCAAAACAAAAAGTATAGCTAAAATACCTGTATTCAAATTGACCAGATTTCTTTTGCGAGTATACCTCAAGCTATAGTAAAATAAAGCAATAATTATAAGCGCTGCTATGATAGTTCCACTCTCAAATGGAAGCCCCATAGTATTGACGAAAAAGACTTCTGATTTTCCAAAAAAAGCAAGTGTATAAGGAAGTAATAATTTAAAAATAACTAAGAGAATGGCAGTTGAAACAAGGTTTGCCAAAACAAAACCTTTAATTGTTACTTTATTATAATTTTTAAAATAATAAATCATTCCAATGGCTGGAATAGTCAATAAACCCATAAAGTGAACTCCAAATGAAAGGCCAATTACAAAAGCGATCATTAATAACCAGCGATCACCTCGAGGGGTATTCATTTCTTGTTCCCACTTCAAGCCCATCCAAAAAAGTATAGCTAAGATTAGAGTGGCCATCGCATAAACTTCTGTCTCAACTGCATTAAACCAAAAGCTATCTGAAAAGCAAAAGGCCAATGAACCTACGGTGGCACTTCCAAAAAAACCAATACGCTCTGAAAGTGAGTCTATAGATTTAAAACCTGGAAGTTTTCTGAGCAATAAGGTAATGGTCCAAAAGAGGAATAAAATTGTAAAAGCACTAGAAAAAACAGACATATAATTGACCATAAGAGCTATTTTTTCTGGGCTGGATGCAAATAGTGCAAAGAAGGCACCCATCATTTGAAAAAATGGAGCTCCTGGAGGATGACCAACCTGCAGTTTTGCCGAGGTTGCAATATACTCTCCAGCGTCCCAAAAGCTAGCAGTGGGTTCAACCGTACTTCCAAAAGTGAATAATGCTATAGCAAAAACAGTCCATCCAACACCTAAGTTCCAAATTCGATATGTTTTTTCGCTCATATTGATGTTGCCAAATTTTGACACGAATGTAAGAATAAATCAAGGAAGAGAAAATGCTAAATCAAGGGTTAAAAATTATTTTCTAAGATTTAAACTTTGTTTTTAAAATATTTCACATTTAACCAATATAAATTAGAAATTCTAAGATCTAATTTTTAAAGAAAAGTTGGTATACGAAAAAACTTTCGTGTACATTTGATGCGTTTTTGGCCTATGGTGTAACTGGCAACACGTCTGGTTTTGGTCCAGAAGAGTCTAGGTTCGAGCCCTAGTAGGCCAACACATTATTAAGGGATTACTTTCTTGTAGTCCCTTTTTTTATTTATTTATTTTTAAATTTATAAGACCATAACCAATTTAAAAATGCGCTATAATTACTTCCTGTTATTATTTTGTTTCGTATGTGTCTCCTATAGCCAACAAGGGTCAAATATAGATTTAGATGAAGTAGTCAATTCTGCTAAAATTATTCCAAGAATTCAAATAAATGGTATGCTTTATGCCTTTAGAGAAAGAGATACATTAATTAAAAAGCTACTCAGATCAAATTTTTGGGATCGCTTTACAGAATTTAATTTTGCATTAGAAGATTATGAAACTGGAAAACCGTATTCGTTTCAAAGTAAGGGACCATTAAGAATATTTATTAATAATAATGAACTGACTAGAAGGCATGTATTCAAAACCTTTGCTTCGATCAGAGCACTAAATAGTAAGATAGAAAAAGTTGAAATTAGAACCGACCTAGAAAAAAAGAATATAGAAACTTTTAGGACAAATTTTATAACCACAACTGAAATGGTTATAGGGGGGCAGACTTTATCGGAAGAAATTACCACAGAAACAGAAACCGATTCAAAAGTATATCCTGTTACTCATGTAAAAATCACTGCTAATTATGACTCACAGACATTATTTAATCGAATCAGAAAAAAAGAAAAAAAACTTGATCAAAAATTAGAACAATCTGGATCAATAGCTTTTGATCAAAAATTACTACAATCCGAATCAATATCTCTTGAGGGTGTTGAAGTGGTTCAAGATTACTCAAAGGATGGTGTTATTTATTCGCCTAAGTATGTTGATGGACAAATAACTTTTGAAGAGAACAAAGAGTTAACACGATTAGCGATTAAAGGCGAACAATACAAAAAAATGGGATACAATGAATGGGGAATTGATGTTAATGCAACAACTTGGTTTTCTGCACTTAGAGGTATTATAGGAGGAAAAGCATCAGGTGGACCAAGCCAAGATGGGTTACCTATTCTATATAATGTTGTAACACTAGGAGCTTCTCCGATGCCATTATGGGTAATTGACGGGACTCAATTATTAGAGCCACCAAAGGCACTTCAATCTATTCTTCCAGAAATAAGAAAAGTAGAAATTTTAAAATATCAAGATGCTGCTTCTTATGGTGCAAGAGGAGCTGCAGGTGTTATTGAAATAACAACAATAAGTGGAATGACAAAGGTTTTAAATAAAAATAAAAGCTTCAATGTTAAAGGGAAGAAAAATAAAGAATTAATGATAAAATATCAAAAACTTGAAAGTCAATTCAAAGTAAGAATGGAGCAACTAAAAACACAAAGGAAATATGCTTATGAAAATGATAATATAATTAGGATGGATTCTTTTCAAAAACTATTGGATAATACACTTTCCAAAAGTTATTTATATACAGCTAATTTTGCTTTAACATACTCGAAATACGAAATAGCTCCATATTTAGCTTACACAAAAATAAGTGATGCTAATATTTCATTACTAGATTCAATTGGCAAAACGTTATCTCTAAAAGTAAAAAAATCAAAATATGGAAAAAAGTTGCTTGATCTAGTTGAACTAAAAAAAGAAAAGAAATTAAATGACTCGAATTAAAATAGTGGATTTATAGATTCATTTTTTTAAGTTCAGTTACAGCATGATTAACTGCCCTAGCGGTAAAAGCCATATAGGTCAAAGATGGATTTTGCGTCCCAGATGAACTCATAAAGGCACCATCAGTTACAAAAACATTGGGTACACTATGAACTTGATTATATTTATTAAGTACTGAAGTTTTTGGATCATGTCCCATACGAGCAGTTCCCATTTCATGAATTCCCTTTCCAATAGGGGCATTGGAATCAAAAATTTTCACATCTTTACAGCCCGCACTTTCAAGCATCTCTGCAGCTTGAATTTTCCAATCCTCTTTCATCTTTCTTTCATTTTCTTTAAATTCTGCGTCAAAAACAATTTTAGGTAAGCCGAAGGCATCAATATTATTGTAGTTTAAATACATGCGATTATCATGATACGGTAAAACTTCTCCAAAGCCTCCCATACCGATATTCCATTTTCCAGGTTGAAGCATGGCACTTTTAAATTCTGGACCATAAGCAAATTCAGCAATACCCTCAGACCAATCATTTCTTCCAGCACCTCCTTGGTAACCATAACCTCTTAAGAAATTTAATCCTTTATTTTTCCCACCAATATTTCTGAATCGTGGAATATAGAAACCATTTGGTCTTCTCCCAGAATAGTATTGATTCTCAAAGCCTTCATATTTAGCTGATGCTCCACTTCCCAATTGATGATCCATAATATTGTGACCTAATTCTCCAGAATCATTACCTAATCCTGTCAAGAATCGATCTGATTTTGAGTTTAACAAGATTGCTGCTGAAGCCATTGAGGATGCGCATAAGAATATAACTTTAGCTTTAAATTCGATTACCTCTTTAGTATTAGTGTCTACAATCCGAACTCCAGTGCCTCTTTGTGTTTTTTCATCATAAAGCACTTCAGTAACAACAGAATCTGGACGAATAGTGAGATTTCC
Organism: uncultured Flavobacteriaceae bacterium; assembly: GCA_943842245.1. GTDB lineage: Bacteria > Bacteroidota > Bacteroidia > Flavobacteriales > Flavobacteriaceae > MS024-2A. The sequence continues at coordinate 869,188 of CALTAJ010000002.1, read as the reverse complement.
AGTTTTTTCAGCCATAGGGAGAGTAGATGAGTTAGAGCTAAAATAAGATCCATAAGGACAGCCTCTATCGCAACGATTTCTATATTGACAAGGTCCTCTTCCTGCACCCATTTTTGTCCCCTTGGTTATATGAGCTACACGACCTATAGTTAGAATTCGATCTGAATAATTTTTAGCTATCGATTTTTTTAATTTTTTTTCCACACAATTTAGTTCCATTGGAGGTAAGAATTCACTATCGGGAAGCTGAGGAAGATTTAAGGCTTCTCCACTCACTCCTATAAACTTTTCAACATAAGAATACCATGGAGCAATTTCTTTGTAGCGGACTGGCCAATCAATTGCAATTCCGTCACGCAAATTGGCTTCAAAATCATCATCACTCCATCGATAGGTTTGTCGACCCCATATTAGTGAACGACCGCCTACTTGGGTTCCTCTAATCCAATCAAAGGGTTTATCTTCTCCGTAGTCATACTCTGAATCCTTATTGTAAAAATGTCGATTACCTTCATTAACCCCCCACCTTCTCTGTTTGTCGTAGTTCTTTAATTCCTCTTGTGTAGTTTTTCCTCCATGTTTCATATCCCATGGATCAAGATTCATAGTTGGGTAATCTTCAATATGCTTAACCATACGCCCTCTTTCAAGGACTAAAGTTTTAAGACCACTTTCACAGAGTTCCTTTGCGGCCCATCCACCACTTATTCCTGATCCAACTACAATAGCATCAAAGTTTAAATTCATATTAAAGAAATATTGTTATTATTCATAGTTTCGACAAAGGATGTTTTACACCTTTTTAAATATATAAGTTTCATATCAATATCGCATATTTTTAAATACATAAATAACATTCAGATATTTTTATTGAATTTCTAACGATTAATAATTTAGTAATTGAAAGAAACTATATTTTCTTGAAATGATTAGTCAAGTAATTTAATTTCTGCTTTTATTTCAGGGATTAAACTTGGCGACATACTTATTCCATCTAGATTCATTTCTAAAAACTGAGCTAAATATTTTTTATTAGAGGCTAGTTCTCCGCAAATACTAATCTCTTTTTTATGTTTTTTAGCGTGTTTCGCAAAGTTTTTGATCAAATGAATTATACTATGATCAGCTGAAGCGAGATATCTAGAAACATCTTCATTAGTTCGATCTGCTGCCATTAGAAATTGGGCAAGATCATTTGTGCCAAAAGAAAAGAAGTCTGCTTTCGAGATAAAATTTTCAGGATTGACAGCTACGTTCGGTATTTCAACCATGATACCTATTGGAGGTAAGATTTTAATTTCCTCACCTAAATGATTTAATTCTTTTTGTTCCAATTTAATTGCATTTAGAATTTGATCTAGATCTTGATTATTAGCAATCATGGGACATAAAATTTTGATTTTATATAATTTCGAAAGTTTAAGAAAAGCACGTATCTGGGGTTTTAAAAGTTTCTTGTAATAATAAAATCCGAGACGAAGAGCCCTATTTCCTAGAGCAGGATTATCTTCTTTTAAGTCAGGTAAATAGGAAACTTTTTTATCAGATCCAAAATCCAAAAGGCGGAGAGTGTGCGTCTTTTCTGGTAATTTATCGAGAATTTTGGTATAGGTATCAATGTGTGCTTTTTCACTTGGAAAACTAGAACGTTTTAAAAAACATAATTCGGTTCTAAGTAATCCTATCCCGTCTGCTCCAAATTTCAGGGCTTGATCTGCATCTTCTAATGATCCAACATTTGCTAAGACATTAATTGTTTTCCCTGACTTTGTAAATGCCTCTCCTTGAGCATCACGCATGAATTTTTTCATTATTTTTTGATCCAAATTTATTTGGTCATTAAATCTACCTATGTCCTTTTTATTTAGATTATGATGTACACAATTATTTTTGCTATCAATTACTAATAAATCATTTGTTTTTATTTTTTGATGAGCTTCTTTTACTTCTAATAAATATGGAATTCCTAAAGCTTTAGCTATAATCGAGGTATGGTCTGTGATTCCCCCTTTAGATGTTATAAGTCCTAAAAGATATTCTTGGTTTAATTCTGCAAGTTGGGCAGTATTTATTTTTTCAGCAACTACTATACTAGGTGAACTTAAGTCTTGCGAATTATATTTATTTCCTTGTAAAATTTCTATTATCATTTTAGATATCATTTTCAAATCCTCAGCTCTTTGTTTTAGATACGGATCATCTATTTGTTCCAGTGTCTCAATGAATTCTTTTGAAATTTCATAATAAGCAAAGTCAGCATTACAATTATAATTATCGATAAGACTAATAGTTTTTTCTATTACTTCTGGATCATTAACCATAGCAGAATAAGACTCGAAAATTTCAAGTTCATCTTTTGGAAGATTTATAGCTAACTTCCTCTTTAAAATTTCAATTTTCTCTATTGCAACTGGTAGTGCATTGGTAAAATTATTTATTTCTTCATTAGCATTGGCAGTTGTCTTTATTGGAGTTTTATATTTATCTCGATTTTCAAAGACTATTGCTTTACCTATAGCCATTCCAGAACTCGCCACTATGCCTTGAAGTGTTTTGATATACTAATTCTTAAAATTTGATTCTACTAAATCAACCAATGTTTGATTAGCACTATTTTGGTCAATACCCTTAATAAATAATTCAATTTTATCCTCACTTTTAACACCCAAAGTCATAAGTGATAAAGTACTCTTAGCATTTATTTTTTTCCCATTAAACTCAACAAAAATTTCTGATTTAAAATCTGCTGCAGCTTTAGCAAAAATAGCGGCAGTTCTGGCATGGAATCCTATCTTATCTTTAATAATTAGTGATGTTTTAATCATAATTTTAATTTGAAATCAAATCTTCAGCTTTATCTAAAATCAAACCAGGTTTACGAACTGCTTGATTTACACTTACATCTAAAATCGTTTTATCTTTAAAACGTTCTTTCCCAGAAATAGAAACCATTTTTGCTATAATTACGATATCAGATTCAGCTATGTCTTGCTTGGAGAGTTTTATTGGTATTTTGTGTCCACCTTGCTCTTCAACAGCAATTTCATATCCTCTTTTTTTTGCTTCTTTTTTTAGAGCTAGTGCAGCCATCTTACTGTGTGCAACCCCAGCTAGGCATGCTGTTATTAACGCTATTTTCATACTTAATCAAATTAAAATTCTTCAAGTTCAGCATCAGCAGCATCTAGGGCTGAGATGTCTCTTTTACTAACACTCTTAAGTAAATTTGCAGTTAGTGCTGTTACTACTGACCCAACAACTACACAAATTACAAATATCAACGGTTTATTATAAAAAAACCATTGTGCAATACCTAATACTGGAGTACTTAGCTCTAGCAAAAATATTCCTGCTATGGTTCCCCCAATAGTACATCCAAGAGCAGTGGCAATAGTTACACGAACCAAGTCTCCAACTGCAAGTGGAATGACAATTTCTGTAAACCCTCCTACTATTGAATAAATCCATGAACTTTTAGCATAATTTCTTTCTACTTTAGTATAAAGCTTAGGTTTTAAAAACGTGGCTAGACACATGCCTAGTGGAGGTATTATAACAATACTCCCACAAATTCCTAAAGGAACGTAAAGATCTATATCCATTACAGCAGTGGCAAAGGTACTTTGAGTTTTACTAAAGGGGCCTCCATAATCAATTCCACCCAAGAATCCCATGACTGCTCCCATTACTGCTGAACCCTCTTCTCCTAAATTTGACAAGAAAGAAGAAATTATACCCATTAACCAAGAGATTGGGGGGCCTAAAAAGTAGACCATAAAAACTACAACAATTAAAGTGCTAATTACAGGCGCTAAAAATCCCCAGGTACTTTGAATAATGTCTGGTAATTCTATTTTCATAAGCATGTAAGTCACGTAACCTACTAATATCCCACCCAAGAGGGCGCCTAAGTAACCTGTATCAATTTGTTGGGCTAAAATTCCTATAATAAAACCTGGCGCTATCCCAGGAGTATCACAAATACTATATGCTGTATAGGCAGCCATAATGGGAACAAAATAGGTCAGGCCAATTGCCCCAACGTCTTTAAAAACTTTCCAAATAGATCCTTCTATATATTCGCCTCCTCCTAAAACCGCTAGACTTCCTACCACACCACCAATAAGGAGAATTGGAAGCATGTAGGAGACCCCTGTTCTAAAGTGAGTTCCAGTCTCTTTAAATATATCAGCTGTTTCTTTCCAAAAATTCATGATTTAAATATTTACTGAAATGTTTTTATAATGATATCTTTTGTCTTAGCACTTTTCCAAATCTTTCTCACTTCATCTTCCAAGGCTAAACCAGCTATTTGTGACATCATATCTATATGCCTATTATTTTTACTACTTGACGAATCAGGGATAGCTAGTATTAGAATAAATTGAACCTTTTCATCATCTTTATCCCATTCTATTGGAGTTATTCTACAGAAACCAAAGGCTGCTTTTTTAACTGCTTTTGAAACGGCATGAGGAATTGCTATATGATGACCACAGTAGGTAGATAATAGATTTTCACGCTCTAGTACTGCATCTAGATATTGTTTTTTTTCAAATAGACAGCCTTTCTGATGAAGTTTATCAACTAGTTCAGAGATAACATGAACCTTATTTTGTCCTTGTAGACCAAGTTCAATAAAAACAGGAGATAATTTAGCCATCTTCCAAATTTAGGATTGTGCTTTTTTTATTGCTGTTCTGCACTTAGTTAAAGCAGTTTTTATTCCTTCTGAATCTTTAAAAATAGCAGAGGACAATACTACAACATCTGGATCGCAAGCTATTAATGGATCCAGATTATCTGCTCGAATCCCACCGTCAATTGCGATTTCACATTTTGGATTTTTTTCGTCAACAAGCCGACGAGCCCTTTTTAAAAGGTCTAAACACGATTTTCTCCAACCCCAATTATCTTTACCGTCAGTTTCATCTACCCCGTGAACGACAATATGTAAACGGTCAATATCATATATAGATTCTTCAACAAAAGATAAGGGAGTATAAAGGCCAATCGTTAGTCCAACTTTCATAGAGCGTTCTCTGCACCAATTAATAATGTATGCTAAGGGTGCACCAATAAAATGTTCTGCTGGCAGGATGAGCATATTTGTTCCAACTTCAGCTAGCTTGTCAATGAATAATAAATCACAAGTTTTAGTATATATGTGACATTCAATAGGTAAATCAGTATGTTTTCTAATTCCGTCAATGATTTGATGACCACCCATTAATTGCATATTTTTCAAATCATGCATATCAGCAGCATCCGAATGGATATAATCTGCTCCAGCTTCAGTTGCAACTCTGGCAAGATCAGCCAAATGGCCATAATCTACATGAGCCAATCCAGCTGCTATTTTAATTTTCTTCATACGGTATAAATTAAATGATACTTTTTTTCATAATACTAACAATTTTATCACTGTTTTTGGGTTCAAGTTTGGTTAGTAATGGATGAGTTAAGATTTCATTTTTTTCCTCCTGTGTTAATTCTGCACGTTTACAAGCATTTGAAAGATCAGTAATATTTAGTAATTCTATTATTTTTGAAGAGAGTTCAGAAGGATCTTTTTTCAACCCAAGAAAGACAGCAATTTCTTTGAATTTATCGGGGGCAATATTTTTTTTGTATTCTAAAAAAGAAGGGTAGACCATAGCTAGGGTTTCACCATGAGCAATTCTAGGACAAATTCCACCAATTATTTCACCTAGTGGATGTGGTAAATCGGCTCCTCCATTTGATAAACACATTCCTGCTAAAGTATCTGCCCATGCAAGCTTAGTTCTATACTCAATATTATTAGGTTCCTTTATTGCTTTAGGTAAATTTTCTATTACCAATTCAATGGCTTGAAATGACATCTGTTTTGTGAGTGGTGATGTTCGACCACCAAGATAGCTTTCAAAAGCATGAGTAAAAGCGTCAAAACCTGTAGCAGCCGTTACACCTTTAGGGACTGATGTCATTAACTCTGGATCTATGATTGCAACTTTGGGAAATAAATCTAAGTGAAATAAAGTAATTTTTTCTTTCTTTTGATTATCACTAATTACAGCAGCTTGGGTACATTGCGAGCCAGTACCTGAAGTTGTGGAAACAGCAATAAAAGGAAGTGTGTGTTGTTTTGAAGCAACATAATTAAAAGGATGATCGTAAGAAATTAAAGCTTTCCCCCAATTTATTACTCCCTCTGGATTATGAAGTAATGCAATTAATTTTGCAGAATCCATAACAGAGCCTCCTCCAACACCTAGAACAAAATCCACTTGATTTTTTACAGCTGTTATTACTCCTTTTTCAATTCCTTCAATTGTAGGATTTGGAATAATTTCATCAAAAAAGATAACTTTAACATTTACAGAATTTAATAAATTTTCAACTCTTTGGTAGGTCAATTTTAGTGAACCTTCTAGAGGTCTACAAACCAATAGACATTTACTACCATATTTAGGTGCTACTTCTTTTAATTCTTCAAGTCTACCAGATCCAAAAATAAGTTGAGTAGGAGTAAAAAAATTAAAAGAATGATTCATTTTAAAATATTTAGGCTATTGGTTCAAATTTAGCTGTAAAATGGCGTAAACTAATAATAGGACCCTCATAAGTCAGCTTCAATCCTTTCATTTGATCTCTTCTTTTATAGACATTCTCAAGAGCTTTAATTACAACGTCCATATGACGGTGCGTGTAAACCCTCCTTGAAACAGTCAAGCGAACTAATTCAAGATCTGGATATATAGTAGCACCTGTTTCTTTATCTTTTTTTGAAAAAGCACAGGAGCCTAATTCTACCCCTCGGACTCCAGCAGTCTTATAAAGTTCAACTACTAAAGCTTGTCCAGGGAACTCGCTTTGAGGAATTTGGGGATAAAATTTTTGTGCATCAACATATACTCCATGACCTCCTGTGGGTAATATTATTGGGACTCCTCTTTTAAAAAGTTCCTCCCCTAAGTATTTTACTTGTTCAATTCTGTATTTTAAATACTCCTGGTCAATTCCCTCATGAAGTCCAATCGCGAGAGCTTCTAAATCTCTACCACTCATGCCTCCATAGGTTACAAACCCTTCATTAATAATAGCCAATTGATTGATAGCTGGAAATAATTCTTCATGGCGGGTACATATAAATCCACCTATGTTTACTAAGCCGTCTTTTTTAGAGCTCATTACGCAACCGTCTGCGTAGGAAAACATTTCGTTTGAAATTTCTTTAATAGATTTATTTTCATACCCTTGTTCCCTTTCCTTTATGAAATAACAATTCTCAGCAAAACGAGCTGCATCAATCATAAGAGGAATATTATTCTCTTTAGCAATGACAGAAACGGACCTAATATTTTCCATAGATACAGGCTGCCCACCGTTTCCATTTGAAGTTACTGTAATGATAATTAGAGGGATGTTTTCTTTACCCTTTTCTTCTATGAATAAGTTTAATTTTTCAATATCCATATTCCCTTTAAATGGGAATGGATTTGAGTTAGCAGTTCTACCTTCTTCAATAATTAAATCGATTGGTATAGAGCCTGCAATTTCAGAATGTCCTTTAAAGCTATCGAAATGAAGATTTCCTAGAATATAACCTCCTTTGGTACCATAGATTTGAGACATGATAAAATCAGCGGCTCTTCCCTGATGTGTTGGTTGAACGTATTTAAATCCCATGATATCTTGTACAGAATCTCTCAGACGATAAAAGCTAGAACTGCCGGCATAAGATTCATCACCAGTCATTATACCACCCCATTGTTTACTACTCATAGCAGAGGTTCCACTATCTGTAATCATATCGATAAATACATTTTCAGCTTTAATTTTAAAGACATTAAAATCAGCTTCTTTTATAAGGTTTTCTCTTTCTTCACGAGTTGTTTTTTTTATGGGTTCAACCATTTTAATTCTAAAAGGCTCGGCATCATTAAGAAATTCCATATTGTATTCAAAGTTTTATTAAAAATAATAATATCACTAAAGTTACATTTTTCTCAGTTTTAATAACCCAAATAAATTGAATTCTATGAAAAGTATAGTTACTTTTTAATATAAATTAACGTTTAATTTAAGTATCATTTTATTTTAAAAGTACCTTCAAGAAAGGTGCGTGCTTCTCCACCTATTAAGACTCTATCTCCTAGGTTTTCACAAATCAAAGTACCCCCACGCTCAGACAGTTGCTGGGCGCTTAACCTTTCTTTATTTAATTTAGAAGCCCAATAAGGGATTAATGAGCAATGTGCTGAGCCAGTAACAGGATCCTCCAATAAAGTAGCTCTTGGGGTGAAAAAACGAGACACAAAATCTACTTTTTCACCTTGAGATGTTACCACTACCCCTCCAGTCCCTAAATCTAAAGTATCAAATAAATTTCTTTTAATTTGAATATTTCTTATAGCGGCTTCATTTTCATAGACCAAGACATAATCTCTTGATTTTAAGACTCTGTTAGGAATTAAATTTAATGCTTCTTTTAAATTATTTGGTAGGGAATTATCTACAGGCATCCTAGATGGAAAATCTAAGAAATACTTGTCGTTTGAAATAGATACTTTTACATCTCCACTTAGAGTTTTAAAATTTAAGATTTCACCTTGATAATGAAGATGCTTCTTAATAACATGTGCAGTAGCTAGGGTTGCGTGTCCACAAAGATCCATCTCAATATCGGGAGTAAACCAGCGTAGGTGAATTTCATTATTTTTTTTAACAAAAAAAGCAGTTTCTGGAACGCCATTCTCTTTGGCAACGTTTAGTAAAACATCGTCATCTAGCCATCTGTCAAGTGGAACTACACAAGCTGGATTACCTTTAAAAAGTAAGTCAGTAAAAGCATCCACCTGATAAATTGAGTAGTCCATATTTAAAGATTAATTTTTTAAAAAATTTAATATATAAAAGATTTATTCAAATCCTTGAATACCTTGAACAGTTGTATATTTAAGTGTAAAACGTTTATCAGGATTAATAATCTTATAAGCTTTTTGAACAGCTAAGGTAGCCTCATGGAATCCACATAGAATTAATTTTAATTTTCCTGGGTATGTATTAACATCTCCAATAGCAAAAATTCCAGGAATATTACTTTGATAATCGAGTGTATTATCCACTTTTATAGCATTCTTTTCAATTGCTAAACCCCAGTTTGTTATTGGTCCTAATTTAGGTGATAATCCAAACAAAGGAAGCCAAACATCTACTTTAACCTTTATATTAGGTTGATCTTTTTGCTTGATTTCAATCATGGTAAGGTCTTCGTCCCCCTTTAGATCAATTACTTCAGCATTAGTATAAAAATCAATTTTTCCTTCCTTTTGTAATTTAGCTACTTTCTCTACAGAATCTTTGTGGGCTCGAAATGATTCACTTCGATGAACTAGTCCAACACTACTATCATTATTTTCTGCAAAATAAATAGCCCAATCTAGGGCCGAGTCACCTCCGCCTGAAATAAAGATTTTTTTCCCAATAAAGGCCTCAGGATCTTTGACCATGAATTCAACACCTTTCTTTTCAAAGTTGTGTAAAACATCAATTTTAGGTTTACGTGGCTCAAAACTTCCCAAACCACCTGCTATCATTATTACTGGAGCTTGGTGTTTCGTACCTTCATTTGTTGTCACTATAAAGTTACCGTCAACTTGCTTATTAATTTTTTCTGCTCGTTCTCCTAAAGTAAAACCAGGTTTAAAAGGAGATGCTTGTTCCATCAGATTATTAATTAGTTCACCCGCTAGGATAGTCGGGTACCCTGGAATATCGTAAATAGGTTTTTTTGGATAGATTTCAGTAAGTTGTCCTCCTACCTCAGGTATAGCATCGATTAAATGACATTTAAGTTTCATTAATCCTGCCTCAAAAACAGCGAACAACCCCACAGGTCCAGCACCAATGATAATGATATCTGTTTTAAGCATAGTAATTTTTGTAAAAACAAAGGTCGGGACTATTCTCCAAAATAACTAATTCCCACCTTCACAGACCACTAATATAACTTCCTAATGAATCCTTAAACTGAAAACCTTCTAAAGTACGGTATTTGTTTAGACGTTTATTTGCCTCTAAACCCCAAAGCAAGAATTCCATCATAAAAAATAAATCCTGTTTAGAACAATTTGGTTGATGGATTTGAATAATATTTTTGATATCAGGAATCATCTCAAGGGTATCTCTATAAAGACGATCATCTAATGTGTCCTCTAAGAAAAGTTCATTATCACTCAAAAACCAACCCAAAAGTTTATCATAAGGTCCATTTTCATCATCTTTTTCAAGCTTTTTTATTTCAGGGAAATATGATGGAAAAAGAGTTTTACATGCTTGAGAAATCAAATGATATGAGATTTGTTCTGCTCCCTCTTGCTCTCCCTCATAAACTAATTCTACTTTTCCATTTATAGCTGGAATAATTCCTAAAAAATCTGCCATCCTGATACAAGTATTTTTTTCACCATTTATTAAAATTCTTCTTTCAGCAGTGCTAATCAGATTTTCAAATGAAGTAATGCTCATACGAGTACTTACTCCGCTTTTGGCATCAACATAATCACTCTTTCGAGCTTCAAAGCTAATTTGCTCAAGGATATCTCGTGCTAATTCAGGTATGTGAATTTTAGCAATGGTTTCTTCTCCCATTTTCACCTCTTGGGCAGTAATTTTTTTTGCAATCTCTCGAGTGTGAGGATAGTGAGTTAAAATTTGTGATCCAATTCTATCTTTAAGTGGCGTGACAATACTTCCTCGATTTGTATAATCTTCAGGGTTGGCTGTGAAAATAATTTGAGTTTCAATGGGCAATCTTAACTTAAAGCCTCGAATTTGAATTTCTTTTTCTTGTAAAATAGAAAATAATGCTACCTGAATTCTTGCCTGTAAATCTGGTAATTCATTTAATACAAAAATACAACGATGCGCACGAGGAATCATTCCAAAATGAATAACACGTTCGTCAGCATAAGAAAGTTTTAAGTTTGCTGCTTTGATGGGATCGACATCCCCAATCAGATCAGCAACAGTAACATCTGGAGTTGCAAGTTTTTCAAAAAAGCGATCATCGCGATGAAGCCATTCGACCGGTGTACTGTCTCCTTTTTCATTGATTAGTTCTTTGGCCTCCCGACTAATAGGAAACAGGGGGTCATCATTAATTTCTGAGCCCTTCACAACTGGAGTCCATTCATCTAATAATTGAGTCATTTGTCGAGCTAAACGTGTTTTTGCTTGACCACGCAAACCAAGTAGGTTAATGTTGTGCCCAGATAAAATAGCGCGTTCTACGTCTGGAATAACTGTATTTTCATATCCGATTAAACCGTTAAAAGTAGTTTTTCCATCGCTTAATCTTTGACGTAAATTTTTTGCTAGCTCCTCTTGAATATTTTGTGGTTGGTAATCAGTCTTTTTAAGTGCTCCAAGTGAAGTAATTTTAGGTGAATTCATAATTAAGATATTTCTTTATTCTAAGCGTTTTTTTCTATTTTTTTCATAGTCCTCAAAGATCATTTCACCCAAACCTTTTATTCCGGTAAAAAATGCTTTTCCGAGATTAGCCTCTGTAAATGTGCGAACAAATTGTTGTAGATAGGGATCTTGAGCGATCATAAAGGTAGTAATAGGTATATGTAATTTTTTGGCTTGTCTGGCCATATTATAACATTTTTCAACAATACTTTCGTCAAGACCTACGCTGTTTTTATAGTATGTTCCATCTGGCATTTTAAGACAACTGGGTTTTCCATCAGTAATCATGAAAATTTGTTTATTGCTGTTCTTTTTTCTACGAAGTAAATCCATTGCTAATTCAAGTCCTGCAACCGTATTAGTGTGGTAAGGCCCAACTTCAAGATACGGAACTTCTTTTAGTGAAATGGGCCAAGCATCATTTCCAAAAACTAAAATATCTAAAGTATCTTTTGGATACCGTGTAGTAATCATTTCAGCTAAAGCCATTGCTACTTTCTTGGCTGGAGTTATTCGGTCTTCTCCATAAAGAATCATGCTATGACTTATGTCTATCATTAAGACTGTACTCATCTGTGTTTTAAAAAAACTGTCTTCAACAACTAAATCACTGTGCTGGAGTGTAAAGTCGTTTCCTATTGATCGAATTTGAGCATTTTTAATACTTTGAGTTATGTCAATCTTCTCTAGAGAATCACCAAATTGATAAGCCTTAAACTCCCCAGTATTATCATCACCTTGACCAACCTTTTTAGTCTTATGATTCCCTGAGCTAGATTTTTTTAATTTTCCAAAAATTTGTTTTAAAGCGTGTTCTCTAAGAAGTTTTTCAGTCTTTGGAGTAAGCCCAATACCATCTCCTTTTCCGCTTCCATCTTTTTTAGGTTTAATATAAGATTTCTGGAGCAGATCATTAATAAAATCGTCTATTGTGTAATCTTCATTTGTGAGTTTATATTCCCTGTCTAACTCACGAAGCCAATCAATTGCTTCGTCAAAATCTCCTGATGTATGGGTGATTAGTTCCTTAAAAATATCAAATAATCGATCAAAAGGGGTTTGTTCCTTTTTTTGGTGTTTGGTGAAACTGAGACCGATTCCCAAATTAGTAATTTTCATAGCGTTCAAAAATACAATTTTTTAAACTTTCAATTAACTTTTTAGATTGTTTTAAATGGGGAAACTGGGAAATATATTTGATATTCTGATTAAATCATCTAGAGGCATCAACTTTTAAATTTTTTATATATTCCGTAATCAAATTTACCCCCTCGTGATGTACTATAGATCTCCCTACTTCTGGCATCATCACTCCTGGGTCATTACTATTCATTCGGTAAATAATAATTGATTCGTTAGGACTTCCCGGAACAATACTATATTGAAGATCACCAGATCCTTTTCCGGCTGCAATAGGAGGTTTAAAAATCCCTTGTTTTCTCAAATTAATTTGGCTTAATCGTAAATCTAGACCAGAGTTTTTTGCACTTCCTTTAGGCTGGTGACAGTGAGCACAATTAATATCGAGATAGGCTTTAGCACGATCTTCTAAACTTCCACTTTCCTCATTATTCCATACAGCAAATTTGGGAAAATTCTTATGTTCAGGAAGGTTTTTAAGTATATTTTTTTCTTTGTAAAATTCAAGCTGACTCATTTTTTCAGATAGCATGGCATATTTTCTATTCAGTTGAGCTACAGTTGGACCGATAGGGCTAATATCCTTTCCTTTTAGATGACAATTCTTACATTGATTATTGTTAGGGACATTATAAATTGTAGATTTTTTAGTTCCATCAGTATGAATCCAGGAAGCATTAATTTTCTCACCCACATAGTTAAGTTTTGCATCTTGTTGGTCTTCACTCCAAATGTAATTTAGGGGTTTCCAAATATTATTCTCTTTAATAAGCAAGCGAGTTTCAATTATTTTTCTGGTTCCATTTTCCATTCTAAAATCCTTCGGATAATAAAAATTTTTGATTAAAACAGATCCATTTTCAAAGGAGAATACGTCATCTTCTTTGTATGACATTTGAACCCCATCAGGAAGGTAGATAAATCTTTCTTTATATGCATAATTTGAAAATAAAGGAGTGTTTAAAGTATAAGGAAAAACATCTTTATTAGGCTTTAAGTCTGCCAATTCTCCTTTAAAAAAACCATACTGTGAGAGAAATTTATTTTCAGTTGTATTATTAATAATTAGGGGTGTGGCTAGAACTCCTTTTTTTGCTTTAGGAATATTTTTTGTGCTTGGATTGCATTGAAACAAGAATATACAAAGTGGCAAAACAAAAATCAGTCTAATTATATGGATATTCTCTTCAATCATTTAATAATACAATTAAATGGCTTAAGATCATTTGAAAAGTATTCAAATTCATTTGCTGCATCAAGGAATGCGAATGAAGCGTCACCATTATTTCTTATACACACTTTTACATCAGGATCTGAAAGTTTAGTGCCCATTGGCAATATACCGTCATAGGCTATGTCGGGAATTGTAGCGTTATTTTTAAAAAACCATAATTTCCCAAAATCATTCGAAAATGTGGGAAGATAATGTTCGTTTTTAAATGAATTGTCATGAACATAAACTCTACCAGGATAAGGGTCATAGGCTTGATCTTTTTGAAAATCTGAGTCAATGGTTCTAATGCCATTTGATTCATTAGCATCAATAAATACTTTAGCTTCAGGATCTTGATCTGCAGCAAATATTTCATAACTAACAACAGCGAGATTCGTCGTTTTATGGTTTGATATAAAGTTTTGATAAAAATCAACATCTTTTGTTGCCATTATTATAACTCCTGTTCCTTTTGGTACAGCGCTCACAATTGAGCCTTTTACACCAAAATTTTTAAGATTATTGTCATATACCTTATTATTATATGCTTTTATATTATTTCCGTAAACAGTAAGACCAGGGAGATTAAAGATTAAAAGACCGCTTGTGTTTTGGTATGAATCATTATTGTAAATTTCAACATGAGAACTATTTTCACTCTCTATGCCGGCAACATTAAAAAATGCTTTATTATCTCGGATAATAACATGTTGAGACTGTCCAACATAAATCCCAGCATCTGAAGCTCCAATTGCCTCACAATCTTGAATTAAAATATGGGTGCTTAAAACAGGATAAATTCCATAAGCCCCATTTTCTGTTGATACTTTTCCAGTCCAAGCTGATCGGATTCTATTTATTGTTAGGGTGTCGGTATCACTTATTTTTAAGTTATCCCCAACTGCATCTTCGATGGAAAAATCTTCTAAGATGATATTTTGTGAATTTGAAATCTTAATCCCTTCTGCACCTTGTTCTTGACCTTTGAAAGAAAGTACTGTCTTATCCATTCCCATGCCCTTAATAGTAAGATGTTTTTTACCATCCAAACTCAAAGACTGTGAAAAAAGAAAATGACCTTCAGGTAGTTGTATAGTGCTACTATCTTTAGCCAATATAAAAGCTTCAAGAATCTCTTCTTCAAGGTCAATATAATTACGTTCTGGACTATATTCTGGCATTGGCCTTGAATAGCTTATTACAATAATTATTATTGTGATAATTATTAAAAAAGTATAAATAATTTTTTTCACTAAAAAATGTTTTTAGGGAAGATAGTAATTTCTTAAAATCCAACTTAATTATTTTATTGTGGATTAATAAAATTCAAAACGTCTTTTTGATTCATAAAACATTAAATTTTAAATATTTATTATATTAATTTTAAATCAATTTATATAAGTTTCAACTCTAATTAAAAATATTTATAATTGAAAATTTCAATTTTCCAAATAAATAGGAGATTTACACGATGAGTTTTAAATAATTGAGCAAATTCCATTATATTTGCACACATTCTGATATAAACACAGGAGGAGACTAATAAAGTCCCCTTTTTTTTTGACATGAATTTACGCACGAAAGTAGAAAATTTGTTGGCTGATGCACTGGACCAAAATCCATCCTTATTTTTAATAGAATTGAAAATAGGGATCGACAATAGTATTCGTATTATTTTGGACGGAGATCAAGGAGTTTTACTTAAAGATTGTATGAGTATAAGTAGAGCAATTGAACATAATTTAGATCGTGATGAAGAAGATTTTTCTTTAGAGGTTGCGTCTGCTGGAGTTGGAGCATCCTTGAAAAACCACCGTCAATATGTTAAAAATATTGGAAGAAAACTCGAGGTTGAAATTTCTGAAGGCAGTCATTTTCAAGGAACACTTACTTCAGTTGATAAAAAAGGGTTTTCTTTAAAATGGAAACAAAGAGAACCTAAACCAATTGGTAAAGGAAAAGTTACCGTAGAAAAACAAAAAACTCTTTCGTATGATACAATTGTTTCAGCGAAAGTTATTATATAAATAAATAATTTAATATGGAAAATTTCGCATTAATTGATTCTTTTTCAGAATTTAAAGATGATAAGCTAATTGATCGAGTAACCCTTATGGTTATCTTAGAAGATGTTTTCAAAAACACACTAAAAAGAAAATTTGGGTCTGATGAAAACTTCGATATAATTATTAATCCAGATAAAGGAGACCTGGAGATATGGAGGAATAGAATAGTAGTAGAAGACGGAAATGTTGAAGACCCTAATCAAGAAATCACTCTTGCTGAAGCAAGAAAAATCGAACCTGACTTTGAAGTTGGAGAAGATGTTTCAGAAGAAGTTAAACTCGTCGATCTTGGAAGAAGATCTGTTCAATACCTTCGCCAAAATTTAGTGGCCAAAATTTTTGAGCATGATAGTACCAATATATTTAAAAAATTTAAAGACCGTGAAGGAGATCTTTATACTGCTGAGGTACATCATATTAGGAGCAGGGAAATTATTCTTTTAGACGACGATGGTAACGAATTAATTCTTCCTAAGGATCGTCAAATTCCAAGTGATTTTTTTCGAAAAGGCGACAACGTACGTGGTGTAATTGAAAGTGTTGAATTACGTGGAAACAAACCCAGAATTATTCTTTCGAGAACTTCTCCAATTTTTTTAGAGAAATTATTTGAACAGGAAATACCTGAAGTTTTCGATGGTTTAATAACTATCAAAAAAGCAGTACGTATCCCTGGAGAAAAAGCTAAAGTTGCAGTAGATTCTTATGACGATCGTATTGACCCAGTAGGAGCATGTGTTGGGATGAAAGGTTCTCGAATTCACGGTATTGTTCGTGAGTTAGGTAACGAAAATATAGATGTAATTAATTATACCAATAATTTACAGCTTTTCATTTCAAGGGCCTTAAGCCCTGCGAAAGTTAATTCACTTAAAATTGACGAAGAAACTAAACGCGTTGAAGTTATCTTAAATCCAGAAGAAGTTTCTAAGGCAATTGGAAAAGGAGGGTCTAATATTCGACTTGCAGGGAAATTAACTGGTTATGAGATTGATGTTTTCCGAGAAGGTATTGAGGAAGATATCGAGCTAAAAGAATTCAGTGACGAAATTGAAGAATGGGTTATAGAAGAATTTAAAAAAGTTGGTTTGGATACTGCTAAAAGTATTTTAGAATTAGAAAAAGCGGATTTAATAAAGCGAACCGACCTTGAAGAAGAGACTATAAACGAAGTTTTAAGAATACTTAATGAAGAATTTGAAGAATAGACTGCAAAAATAATTCTTATTTTTGCACATAGAAATTAATATATGGCAGACAAACCCAGTATTCGACTAAATAAAGTTCTAAGAGAACTAAACATCTCTTTAGAGCGTGCTGTCGAATTTTTAAATGATAAGGGTGTTGAAATTGATGCACGTCCAACCACAAAAATTACTGATCAAGTTTATGATTCCCTCTTAGACGAATTTGAAAAAGATAAGTCCAAAAAAGTAGCGTCTCATGAAGTAGGTGAGGAAAAGCGAAAAGAAAAGGAATCTCTTCGAATTATCCAAGAAAAGAAGGACCAAGAACGTTTAGAGAGAATCGCAAAAAGGGAAGAGTTAAAGACCAATAGGATTTCTATTGAAAAACCTAAGTCTGTTGGAAAAATTGATTTAGAGGCATTAAAAACATCTCCTAATAAAGATGCTAAAGTCTCTGGGGAGGAAAAGAATCGAGTAACACTAAAAACTAAGACTGAGAATAAGTCCAATAAAATTTCCAAAGAAGCTTCTTCCAGTAATGTCGATGCATCTAAAGTAGAATCAGTTGAACCATCCTCTAATAAAAGTCATGAAAAAATTGATTCTTCATTAGGTGAGAATGCTGAGGAAAACAAAACCCTAACAACTCAATATAAAAAATTATCAGGGCCAAAAAAGACTGGTCAGACCATTAATTTAGAAGAAGTCAATAAAAAAGAAAAAACTGTTGAAGATGCACGTAAAAGAAAACGAAAACGCATAAGTAAAGATGTAAAACCATCAATCAAAACAAACGTTAAAAATAGTAATACACAAAAAAAGCGCAATGTCTCTGTTAAAAAAGAGGAACCCTCAGAAGAAGATGTTCAAAAGCAAATTCGGGAAACCTTGGAAAAACTACAAGGTAAATCTTCTAAATCTAAAGGAGCTAAATATCGAAGAGATAAAAGGTCTCAACATCGACAAAAAACTGAGGACGAAATGGCTCAAATTGAAGCTGAAAGTAAAATCCTTAAAGTTACAGAATTCATAACTGTAGGTGAAATAGCAACAATGATGAATGTTTCTTCAACTGAAATTATTTCTACCTGCATGACTCTAGGCATTATGGTCACGATGAACCAACGTCTTGACGCTGAAACATTAACTATTGTAGCCGAAGAATTTGAATATGAAGTTAGTTTTGAAAAAGCTGAACTTGAGGAAAACATCGAGGAAGAGAATGATGATGTTGAAGATTTGCATCCAAGAGGACCTATTGTTACTGTTATGGGGCATGTCGATCATGGTAAAACTTCTTTACTTGACAACATTCGAGAAGAAAATGTTATTGCAGGAGAATCAGGAGGAATTACTCAGCATATCGGAGCATATGGTGTAACACTTGAAAATGGTCAAAAAATTACATTTTTAGATACCCCAGGCCACGAAGCATTTACAGCTATGCGTGCTAGAGGTGCTCAAGTAACTGATATTGCAATAATTGTTGTAGCTGCAGATGATGATATTATGCCTCAAACAAAGGAGGCTATAAGTCATGCTCAAGCTGCTGGAGTTCCTATTGTCTTTGCAATAAATAAAATTGATAAGCCAAATGCTAATCCTGACAAAATTAAAGAAGCTCTTGCGGCCATGAATTTGATGGTTGAAGATTGGGGAGGTAAAATTCAATCTCAAGATATTTCAGCACTAAATGGAACTGGAGTAAGTGAACTCCTAGAAAAAGTTCTCTTAGAAGCTGAGTTACTTGAGTTGAAAGCAAATCCTAATAGAAAAGCCAAAGGAACAGTTGTTGAGGCTTTCTTGGATAAAGGTAGGGGCTATGTTTCAACGATATTAATTCAAAATGGAACATTAAAAATGGGAGACTATCTTCTTGCAGGAAAGCAAAGTGGAAAAGTTAAAGCTATTTTTAATGAGCGAGGAGTAAATCTTGACTTAGCTCCTCCTGCAACTCCAGTTTCTATTTTAGGATTGGACGGTGCACCTCAAGCTGGAGATACTTTCTTGGTTCTAGAAGACGAAAGAGAAGCAAAACAGATTGCTGCAAAAAGAACACAACTAATTCGTGAACAAAGTGTCCGTACTCAACGTCATATTACACTAGACGAAATTGGAAGGCGTATCGCATTGGGAGACTTCAAAGAACTAAATATAATTCTTAAAGGAGATGTCGATGGATCTGTTGAAGCATTAACGGATTCCCTTCAAAAACTATCTACAGGGGAAATTGAAGTAAATATTATTCATAAAGGAGTAGGTGCTATTACTGAATCTGATGTTTTATTAGCATCCGCGTCAGATGCAATTGTAATTGGATTTAATGTACGTCCAATGGGTAATGCACGAGCAATTGCCGAGAAGGAAGAAATTGATATTCGCTCTTATTCTATTATTTATGATGCTATTAATGATGTGAAGGATGCTATGGAGGGTATGCTTTCTCCAGAAATGCGAGAAGAAGTAACGGGTAATGTTGAAATTAGAGAAACTTTCAAAATTTCCAAAGTAGGAACTATAGCAGGATGTATGGTTACATCAGGTAAAATCTTTAGAAACTCGAGTATTCGGATAATTCGTGAAGGTGTGGTCATTTTTACAGGAGATTTAGTATCCTTAAAACGCTTCAAAGATGATGTTAAAGAAGTTGCAAAAGGTTATGATTGTGGTTTACAAATCAAAAATTATAATGATATTAAAATAGGAGATATTCTTGAATGTTTCCAAGAAATTGCAATTAAGAAGTCTCTTTAATCTTTTCTGGTAATTAAGAATGCTGAAGGGAAAAAGCTTTTTAATGTATCTAATGTCTTTAGCCCATTTAATTTTTCTTTAAAACGTCCTGCCTGAACTTTATAGTTAGGGGTTTCAAAACTCAATTTAACTGGAATATGTGGAAATATTTCTTTTGAACGCATCAAAACCTCTTCTGCTAAAACGAGATCTCCATAATGTAATTGAAGCGTAAAATAAGTCTTGTTGAAGCGCTCTCTATCTAGTTGAATTTTTTTTTGAAGTAAACTGTCTATTTTAGGATCTTGTTCAATGTTTAATTTTTGTTCTTGAGAGAAAACAAAGTTGAAGCCAATCAATAAAATCAATAAAATCAGATAATTACAACGAATATTTTTCATGTTACAAAAAAACAAAAAATTCTTTTTATACCGAATCAATTTAATAAATCTTAATCCTTATTTAGAACGGTTATAAATTAATAAAATCTTAATTTCTTAGCTTAATAAAAAGCATTCTATACTGTATTTTTGTGTCGAATTTTAGAAATAAATTTTGGATAAAGTTACAAATTCAATTAAAAGAAATATTCTCATCACAAGATTGAAATCTTTCTTTTTACCATTTATTATTTTAATTAGCGTTCTTTTAACGCAGAAAATTGTAGCTCAAGAAGTAGTAATAGCAGATAATAGCGCCGCTGTTCAAGCAGGAAAAAAACTTTTTAACGCAAATTGCGCTGCGTGCCATAAGCTTAATAAAAGAGCTGTGGGCCCAGCACTTAAGGGTGTTTCAGCAAAGTATGATAAAGAGTGGCTGTACACTTGGATTAAGAACAGTACTGCTATGGTTAAGTCGGGCGATGCACAAGCAGTGGCAATTTATGAGGAATATAACGGATCCGTTATGACTTCTTTTCCTCAACTATCCAATCTGGACATTGACAATATTTTAGCCTATACGGATTATATACCTCCAGCTCCAGTTGCGACTGTCAAGGCGGTTGGAAGTTCCACATCTCAAATGTCTGGCGCTGGTGTTAGTAACACTTTAATTCTAATTGCACTTTCATTAGTATTTGCAATACTTGTAACAATGCTTTTCTTGGTGCAGCGAACTTTAATGCGTATTGCAAAATTAAGTGGAGTTGATATTACCCCTCAAGTAAAACCAAAACGTACACCAATTTGGTTAGCTTTTGTTCAGAATCAGTTTTTAGTGATGACTTCGGTTATCCTTTTATTGTTGAGTAGTGCCTATTTTGTTTATGGTTTCTTTATGCAAGTGGGAGTAGATCAAGGTTATATGCCAGTTCAGCCAATTCATTATTCTCACGAAATACATGCGGGAGCTAATCAGATTGAATGTAAATATTGCCATTCTTCAGCACGTGTTTCTAAACATTCTGGGATACCTTCATTAAATGTTTGCATGAATTGTCACCAAAATATTGCTGAGTATAATGGAGAAGAAGATTTAGAGAATGGATATACTAAAGATTTTTATACAAAAGAAATCAAGAAATTATATGCTGCTGTTGGATGGGATGAAGAAAATCAAAGATATACAGGAGAGACTGAACCTGTAAAATGGGTTCGTATTCATAATTTACCAGACTTCGTTTATTTCAACCACGCTCAGCATGTTGAGGTTGGAGAGATAACATGTCAAAAATGTCATGGGCCAGTTGAGGAGATGGAGATTATGTATCAATATTCACCGCTTACTATGGGTTGGTGTATAAATTGTCACAGAGAGACAAATGTAAAAGTTGAAAGTAATGAGTATTATTTAAAAATTCATGAGGCGCTTTCTAAAAAATATGGAGTAGAAAAATTAACAGTTGCCCAAATGGGTGGGCTTGAATGTGGAAAATGTCACTACTAAATAGAGATCAATAAAATTTTATGGCATCAAATAAGACATATTGGAAAAATTTAGATCAACTTGATTCAAATAACGTGGACCTGAAAAAATTAGAGGAAAACGAATTTGTATCTAAGCTGCCAGAAGATTTTTTAAGTGATGAAAAAGCGCTTGAAAAAAGTATTACATCTAGAAGAGACTTTCTCAAATATGTTGGATTTAGTACAGCGGCAGCAACACTAGCTGCATGTGAGGGCCCAGTAATAAAGTCAGTCCCTTATGTTGTTCAGCCGGAACAAATTAGACCTGGTGTACCAAATTATTATGCAACTACTATCGCAGATGGCTTTGATTTTGGAAGTATTCTTATAAAAACACGAGAGGGAAGACCTATAAAAGTCGAGAGTAATCCAGATGCCCCTACATTAGGCTGTGCTAACGCAAGAGTCCACGCCTCAATACTTTCTCTTTATGACACCCTACGCTTAAAAGGACCTCAGGCTAATGGGAAAGATGTTTCATGGGATAATTTTTATCTTCAGACTGAAGCAATGCTTAAAGCATTAGCTGCATCAAATAAGGAAATAATTCTTTTGATGCCAACACTACCAAGCCCAACCTCACAAAAAATTATTACTGACTTTATAAGCAAATATCCTAATATTCGTCCTGTAGTTTACGATACTATATCCTCTGATGCTGCTCTTAATTCATTTGAAAAATATTATGGAAAAAGAGCATTGGCAGATTATGATTTTTCAAAGGCTAAAACAATAGTTTCTATTGATGCTGATTTTCTTGGTGATTGGCAGGGTGGGGGTTATGAAGCAGGTTATGCTGTATCAAGAATACCAAATCAAAATCATGGAAAAGCAGAGATGTCTCAGCACTTTCAGTTTGAATCCAATATGTCACTGACAGGTGCAAATGCTGATTATCGTATACCTTGTACACCAGCAGATCAAAAAAACATTTTAGCTTACATACATGATCGCCTTATTGGGAATATTACAGGACAATTATCGGAGAATTTAAAATCTAACGCAGATAAAGCAATAGCCGCTCTAAAAAAATCCGGATCTAAAGGAGTCTTAGTTTCAGGAATTGAAGATGAAATAGCCCAGGCTATAGTATTAGCCATTAATTCTCATTTAGATAGTGAAGCTTTTATTCCCGAAAGTCCAAAATTGACTAGACAAGGAAACACAAAAGAAGTATTAGAAGCTTTTAAAGCTATAAAAGCTGGAACAGTAGGTGGTCTTATTTCAGTAGGTGTAAATCCAGTTTTCTCATCTTCCAATGGAAGTGAACTTGAGAAAGCAATTAAAGAGCTTGAGTTTTCATTAAGCTTTACTTCAAAAATTAACGAAACTGCTGAAGTTTCTCAATTTATTGCAGCTACGCCTCATTACTTGGAGTCTTGGGGGGATTATGAATTCAAGCCAGGTCATTTTGCTCTTGCTCAGCCAACGATTCGACCTTTATTTGATACTCAACAATTTCAAGATGTCTTACTCAGGTTAGCAGGGAAAAGCTCAAAGTTTTATGATCAAATTAAAGCTCACTGGAATGAATCAATCTTAGGTTCAAGTTCTTGGAACAAAGCTTTACACGATGGCTATTTCTCAAATGAAACTCCTCAGGAGGAAATAATTCCAGATTTCACAAAATTAAATATTAAAGCCCTTAAAACAGCCAACTCTGACGGAATGAGCCTAGTGTTGTATTCTAAAACAGGAATGGGTGACGGGCAACAAGCTAATAATCCATGGTTACAGGAATTTCCTGATCCTATTACAAGAATAAGTTGGGACAACTACCTAACTATATCTATAAGTGACGCAAAAGCTTTGGGATTAAAAAATATTAATACTGCAAATGGTGCTCTTAATGGTAGTTATGCATCAGTTACTGTTGGAACTCAAACTCTAAAAATTCCGGTACTTGTTCAGCCAGGACAAGCAATAGGAACTGTAGGCCTTTCATTTGGTTATGGAAAACGTATGGGACTCAAAGATGAAATGCAAACTGGAGTAAATGCATATAAATTCTATCGAGGTTTTGAAAAAGTTCAAAACGTTTCAATTAACCTAGACGATGGAGAGCATGAATTTGCATGCGTACAGTTGCATAATACCCTAATGGGGAGAGGCGATATTATAAAAGAAACAACTTTAGAGATTTTTAATACAAAAGATAAAGCATATTGGAATGTTATGCCTCAGGTTTCAAAAAATCATATTGAGTTTGATGTAACCTCTCCTGAAGTTGATATGTGGCAAGAATTTGATCGAAGTATAGGTCACCATTTTAACCTCTCTATTGACTTGAATTCTTGTACCGGTTGTGGAGCTTGCGTTATAGCTTGTCATGCAGAAAATAATGTTCCTGTAGTTGGAAAACGCGAAGTACGTAAATCACGTGATATGCATTGGTTGCGAATTGATCGTTATTATTCATCAGACTCAACTTTTGAAGGAGATAATGAAACCAAGGATTCCATATCAGGAATCGGTGATTCTTTAAACACGTTTGGAGAAATGGAACAAGCTGCAGCTAATCCACAAGTTGCATTTCAACCTGTGATGTGCCAACACTGTAATCATGCACCTTGTGAAACTGTTTGCCCTGTAGCAGCTACATCACACGGTAGACAGGGTCAGAATCATATGGCCTACAACCGCTGTGTAGGGACACGATATTGTGCGAACAACTGTCCTTATAAGGTTCGTCGTTTCAACTGGTTTTTATATAACAAAAATGATGAGTTTGATTACCACATGAACAACGACCTAGGACGCATGGTTTTAAATCCAGATGTAGTTGTGCGTTCAAGAGGAGTTATGGAAAAATGTTCTATGTGTATTCAAATGACACAAAAAACTATTTTAGATGCAAAACTAAAAGGAGAACATATCACTGATGGTAGCTTCCAAACAGCATGTTCTAATGCATGTGATTCTGGAGCAATGGTTTTTGGTGATTTAAATGATAAAAAAAGTAAAGTAGCAGCATTACATAATGATAATCGTATGTATCACTTGTTAGAAAGTGTAGGAACAAAACCCAACGTAATGTATCAAGTAAAAGTTAGAAATACCGATGAGGTATAAAATAGAATTGAAAAAAAGAATGTATGGCATCGCATTACGAAGCACCAATTAGAAAACCACTCGTTACAGGTGATAAGTCTTATCACGATGTAACTGTGGATGTTGCTGCTCCAGTTGAAGGAGCTGCCAACAAACAGTGGTGGATTGTGTTTGGAATCGCTCTAACAGCACTTTTGTGGGGTGTTGGTTGTATCATTTATACTATTTCTACAGGTATTGGAACATGGGGACTAAATAAAACCGTTGGCTGGGCGTGGGATATTACGAACTTTGTATGGTGGGTTGGAATTGGACATGCAGGTACTTTGATTTCGGCAGTTCTCCTCTTATTCAGACAAAAATGGCGTATGGCAATTAACCGTTCAGCAGAGGCAATGACAATTTTTTCTGTAATTCAGGCTGGACTTTTTCCTATTATTCATATGGGTCGCCCTTGGCTTGCTTACTGGGTTCTTCCAATTCCAAATGGATTTGGATCCCTTTGGGTCAATTTTAACTCTCCATTACTTTGGGATGTGTTTGCAATTTCAACTTATTTATCTGTATCATTAGTATTTTGGTGGACTGGATTGCTTCCTGATTTCGCAATGATTCGAGATCGTGCCGTGATGCCATTCCAAAAGAAAATTTATAGTCTTTTGAGCTTTGGTTGGAGTGGACGTGCAAAAGATTGGCAACGTTTTGAAGAAGTTTCTTTAGTACTTGCGGGATTGGCTACCCCTTTAGTTTTATCGGTTCACACCATAGTATCTTTTGACTTTGCTACTTCTGTAATTCCTGGATGGCACACAACAATTTTCCCGCCTTATTTTGTAGCTGGGGCTGTTTTTTCGGGCTTTGCAATGGTAAATACTTTACTCATAATTATGAGAAAAGTATCCAATTTAGAAAATTATATAACGGTCCAGCATATTGAATTGATGAACATTGTTATTATGATTACAGGATCTATTGTCGGTGTTGCCTATATAACAGAACTCTTTATTGCTTGGTATTCAGGAGTTGAATATGAACAATATGCTTTCTTAAATCGTGCTACTGGTCCATATTGGTGGGCTTACTGGTCTATGATGACGTGTAACGTATTTTCACCTCAGTTTATGTGGTTTAAGAAGTTAAGAACAAGTATAATGTTCTCATTTATTATTTCTATAGTAGTTAATATTGGAATGTGGTTTGAGCGCTTCGTAATTATAGTAACCTCGCTTCATAGAGATTATCTTCCTTCTTCATGGACAATGTTTTCTCCAACATTCGTGGATATTGGGATATTTATAGGTACAATAGGGTTTTTCTTTGTACTATTTTTGCTATATGCAAGAACCTTCCCTGTAATTGCTCAGGCTGAAGTTAAAACTATATTAAAATCTTCCGGTGAGAAGTATAAAAATTTAAGAGATAGAAATCATGAGTAATAAAGTAATACATGCTCTTTACGATGATGATGACGTCCTTTTAAGTGCCGTTAAGATATTGCGTTCAGAGAAACACCATATTGAGGAAGTATACACACCATTTCCTGTACACGGTCTAGATAAGGCATTGGGACTTGAGGAAACTCGCCTAGCTATCATGGCCTTTATCTATGGTTGTATAGGATTATGCATAGCCACATTAATGATGAATTACATTATGATAGAGGATTGGCCTCAGAATATTGGAGGTAAGCCAAGTTTTTCTTACTTAGAGAATATGCCAGCTTTTGTTCCAATCATGTTCGAGATGACTGTTTTTTTTGCTGCTCACCTAATGGTAATTACATTTTATATGAGAAGTAAACTTTGGCCTTTTAAAAAAGCCGAAAATCCAAATCCTTTAACTACAGATGATAAATTCCTCGTAGAGATTGAACTTCATGACAATGAAAAAGAACTTGAAAAGCTTTTAAAAAAGTCAGGAGCTATTGATGTTTCAATAATCGAAAAACCAGAATAGATGAATTATAAAGGTTTGCTAATTTGTTTAATTGTTTTGTTGGGATTACAATCTTGTTTTAACCCTTCCAAACCCAATTATCAATATTTCCCAAATATGTACGAACCTGTGGGTTATAAAACTTATGCAGATACCGATGCTTTTGCCAATGGTATTGAAGCGCAAATTCCAGTAGAAGGTTCTATTGCTAGGGGATGGGAGCCATATGATTATCCTGATACCAACGAAGGTTACGAATCAGCCAAAACTAATTTGATTTCCCCTCTTGAACTAACGAAAGAAAATGGGGCAAATGGAAAAGAACTTTATACAATTTATTGTGCAGTTTGCCATGGTAAAAAAGGAGATGGTCAAGGAATTTTAATGACCCGGGAAAAATTTTTAGGAGTACCGAGTTATGCTGATAGACAAATTACTCCAGGAAGTATTTATCATGTTTTAATGTATGGTAAAAATGCAATGGGGTCACATGCTGGACAAGTTGATGCAAAAGAGCGATGGCAAATTTCACAGCATGTTATGGAATTAAGAAGTAAGCTTGTTAAATAATTTATGGAAAAACAAATGATGTATACTTTTCCCAATAAACTTAGAAATCTGGCAATTACTTTAATGGTTGCTGGTTTTCTAGGCCTGACTTATGGTTTTTTAAATGCACCGTCTACTTTAGAAGAATCTAAATCTATGGTATCAGCTAATCATGGCGATGGTCATAGTAAACCAGGTTCAAGGGATTATGGAACAATTTCAGATCATCAGACAGACTCTCAACATGACACCAAGGAAATAGTTCATGATTCTGAATCCACTCATAGCGATTCTAAAACTCATCAAGGCGTTAGTCATGACTTAAATCATGATGAACATGTTTTTCATCAGTTGAGTAATAAACCATGGGCTGCTTTTTATGTTGCAGCATTCTTTTTCTTTATGATTTCCTTAGGAGTTCTTGCCTTTTATGCAATTCAACGTGCTGCTCAAGCCGGATGGTCCCCGGTCCTTTTCCGAGTTATGGAAGGAATTACCGCTTACTTACTTCCCGGAGGAATAATTATTATTATAATTTTAGCACTTTCAGGAATGCATCTTAATCACCTATTTATTTGGATGGATCCTGAAGTAGTTGCACACGATAAATTAATTGCTGGAAAAACAGGTTATTTAAACGTACCATTTTTTATGTTAAGAGCCGTATTCTTTTTATCAGGCTGGTCTTTATATCGATATTTCTCAAGAAAGTTTTCTCTTGCACAAGATTCTGCAGATGATATTTCAAACCACAAGAAGAATTTCCGAATATCAGCAGCATTTTTAGTATTTTTTATTGTGACTGAGTCTGTTATGTCTTGGGACTGGATAATGTCTATAGATCCTCACTGGTTTAGTACTTTGTTTGGATGGTATGTTTTTGCAAGTATGGTTGTATCAGGTGTTACAACAATAGCTTTGATTACAATTTATCTAAAATCAAAAGGATTTTTAGAATTTGTGAATGATAGTCATATTCATGATTTAGGTAAGTTCATGTTTGGTTTTAGTGTTTTTTGGACGTATTTATGGTTTTCTCAGTTTATGTTAATTTGGTATTCTAATATTCCAGAAGAAGTTACTTATTTTATGACACGAATTGAAGACTATAACTTACCATTTTTTGGAATGTTAGTTATGAATTTTATTTTTCCATTATTGATATTAATGAATAGTGATTATAAGCGTATCAATTACTTCATAGTGATGGCAGGAATAGTAATTTTATTAGGACACTACATAGATGTTTATAATATGATAATGCCCTCGGCTGTTGGAGATCAGTGGTATATAGGTACAGCTGAAATCGGAGGTTTTCTATTCTTTTTAGGACTCTTCATATTTATTGTTTTCAAAGAATTAACCAAATCACCACTACTCGCAAAAGGAGACCCTTATATTGGAGAGAGTAAACGTTTTCATTATTAAAAATTAATCGAAAAGATAAATGAATGTAGTTTTGATATTTTCTGTTTTAATTTTAATTGCAATTGCGATCTGGCAAGTGACAAAGATTTTTGAGCTTTCACAAGTAAAGAAAGTTTCGACTCAGGTTGCAGATGATAATGATAACGATTGGAATGGGAAACTTATGTTTGCCTTCTTGATTTTTATTTATGGAATTACAATCTTCTCTTTCTGGTCTTATGGTGATGTTTTACTGCCTAAAGCGGCCTCTGAGCACGGATACGATTATGACAATTTAATGTGGATCTCATTTGCAATTATCTTTTTTGTTCAAACGGTAACTCAAGCATTGTTACATTATTTTTCTTACAAATATCGGGGTGAAAAAGGTAAAAAAGCTCTTTTCTTTTCTGATAATGAAAAGCTAGAAATGATTTGGACTATTATACCTGTATTTGTTCTTGCAGGGCTAATTTTATATGGCCTATATACTTGGACAGATATTATGACAGTTGAAGAAAACGATGAAGCTCTTGTGGTGGAACTATATGCTCAACAGTTTAATTGGAAAGCACGTTACTCAGGAGATGATGGTGTGCTTGGTGATGCAAACGTTCGTTTTCTTGAGGACTTTGAAGGAAAAAATTTAGTTGGAATTGACGCCACAGATCCCAATGGTTTTGATGATATAGTAGTTCAAGAATTACATTTACCTGTAGGAAGAGAGATTATATTTAAAATGCGATCACAAGACGTGTTACATTCGGCTTATATGCCTTTCTTTAGAGCACAAATGAATTGCGTTCCGGGTATGATTACTGAATTTGCTTTCACTCCAAACATTACAACCGAGGAAATGCGCCAGGATCCTGACATTGTATCTAAAGTCAAAAAAATAAATAAAATTAGAGTAAAAAAGAGTAAAGAACTTGTAGCAAGTGGCGATGTAGCATTAGATCCATATGAATTTGATTTTCTTTTACTTTGCAATAAAATTTGTGGTGCCTCGCACTACAATATGCAAATGAAAATAATTGTAGAATCCCCAGAAGATTATAAAAAATGGATTTCAGACCAACAAACCTTTGCAGAGGTAATTCAATAAAAAACTAATAAAAATTAAATCGGTATGTCAACAGCAGAAGCGCACATAGAAGAAGATCACGGGCATCATCATAAAGAAACTTTTGTAACTAAATATGTATTTAGTCAAGATCATAAAATGATCTCAAAGCAGTATTTGATTACTGGACTTTTTATGGGAATTATTGGGATAGCAATGTCCTTACTGTTCCGTTTGCAATTAGCGTGGCCAGAACAGCCATTCGGTGTATTTGAAGTTCTTCTGGGAAAATGGGCTCCTGATGGTGTAATGGATCCCAATGTATACTTGGCCTTAGTTACAATACATGGAACTATTATGGTATTTTTTGTATTAACTGCAGGCTTAAGTGGGACTTTTAGTAACCTACTTATTCCTCTTCAAATTGGAGCTCGCGATATGGCTTCGGGACTTTTAAACATGATTTCTTTCTGGATGTTTTTTGTTTCTAGTGTGATAATGGTCATGTCTCTTTTTGTTGAAGCAGGACCAGCAGCAGCAGGTTGGACAATTTAT
This sequence comes from uncultured Flavobacteriaceae bacterium, assembly GCA_943842245.1. Classification (GTDB taxonomy): domain Bacteria; phylum Bacteroidota; class Bacteroidia; order Flavobacteriales; family Flavobacteriaceae; genus MS024-2A. The sequence goes on along the minus strand of CALTAJ010000002.1, from coordinate 838,922 downwards.
CCGCCACTTTCTGCACTTCCACAGGCTCAGCCTGGATCAGGAACTGGAATGACTTTATGGCTCGTCTCAATGGCGATATTTATAGCCTCTTCTCTTTTGGGCTCTCTAAATTACATTGTTACTGTAATTAACCTTAGAACAAAAGGAATGAGTATGACTCGTTTACCTTTGACTATTTGGGCATTTTTTGTCACTGCAATTATTGGGGTGGTTTCTTTCCCTGTTTTGTTATCTGCAGCTTTATTACTTATAATGGATAGAAGTTTTGGAACGTCATTTTTCTTATCGGATATATTTATTCAAGGTGAGGTATTACACTACCAGGGAGGATCTCCAGTTTTATACGAACACCTTTTTTGGTTCCTAGGTCATCCTGAGGTATATATTGTCCTACTTCCAGCTTTGGGTATTACATCCGAAATCATTGCTACACACGCTCGTAAGCCAATCTTTGGATATAGAGCAATGGTAGCTTCTATATTAGCGATTGCTTTCTTGTCTACTATTGTGTGGGGTCACCATATGTTTATCTCAGGAATGAATCCTTTCTTGGGCTCTGTATTTACCTTTACAACCTTGTTAATTGCAATCCCATCTGCTGTAAAAGCATTTAACTACATCACAACCCTTTGGAAGGGTAACTTACAGCTAAACCCGGCGATGTTATTTTCCATAGGTTTGGTATCAACTTTTATTACAGGAGGTTTAACAGGAATTATTCTTGGTGATAGTACCTTGGATATTAATGTACATGACACTTATTTCGTTGTAGCTCATTTCCACTTAGTAATGGGAATATCTGCCCTGTATGGACTTTTTGCAGGTGTTTATCACTGGTTTCCAAAAATGTTTGGACGTATGATGAACAAGAATCTGGGATATATTCATTTCTGGGTAACAGCTGTCTGTGCCTATGGGGTATTCTTCCCAATGCACTTTATTGGAATGGCAGGTTTACCAAGACGTTATTATACCAATACGGCCTTTCCATATTTTGATGATTTAGCTGATATAAACGTCTTGATAACTGTCTTTGCTCTAGTTGCTGGAGCAGCTCAAATAGTATTTTTATATAATTTTATACATAGTATGTTCTATGGCAAAGAGACAGTCCAAAACCCTTGGCGTTCTAATACCTTAGAATGGACAGCTCCAATTGAACATTTTCACGGAAATTGGGAGGGAGAAATTCCCCACGTACATCGATGGGCCTACGATTATTCAAAGCCGGGTTATAAAGAGGATTTTGCCCCACAGCATATACCACTCCAAAAAGGAGAGGAAGAACTTCAACACTAAAACTTATCATAAAATTCAAAAAACCGTCTTTTCATTTTAGACGGTTTTTGTTTTAAATTAGACTTATCTTACTTAAAAAATGTTTTTTTTAGCTAAGTAAGTGAATTCCCTATCTTTGATTTAATGAATGAGAACCTAGATCCCACTGATAATCAATTTTCGAAGGAGGATAATGATATAGATCGCGCCTTAAGACCATTAAGTTTTGATGATTTTGCTGGTCAAGATGCTATTCTTGAGAATTTAAAAGTATTTGTTTCTGCGGCAAAGCAGAGGGAAGAGGCTTTAGACCATACCTTGTTTCATGGTCCTCCTGGTTTAGGGAAAACAACCTTAGCTCACATTCTTGCTAATGAATTAGAGGTTGGTATTAAACTCACTTCAGGTCCCGTTTTAGATAAACCTGGTGATCTTGCAGGACTTCTCACTAATCTTCAAGCACGTGATATTTTATTCATAGATGAAATACATCGTTTAAGTCCAATTGTCGAAGAATATTTATATTCTGCTATGGAGGATTATAAGATTGATATTCTGATCGAATCTGGGCCTAATGCACGAACTGTTCAAATCAATCTAGAGCCATTTACCCTTGTTGGCGCAACTACTCGCTCAGGGCTCTTAACAGCTCCTATGCGAGCTCGTTTTGGAATAAGTAATCGCTTACAGTATTATTCTACAGAGCTTTTAGCTGCTATTGTTGAACGCAGTGCTGAAATTTTAAATATAGCTACTGACCATGACTCTGCTATAGAAATTGCTGGACGAAGTAGAGGAACCCCTAGAATATCAAATGGTTTATTACGTCGCGTACGGGATTTTGCACAAATTAAGGGTAACGGATCTATTGATATGAAAATTACTCAATTTTCTCTAAAATCTCTTCAAGTAGACGCTCATGGTTTAGATGAAATGGATAATAAGATTTTGACAACTCTTATTGATAAGTTTAAGGGAGGACCTGTCGGTATTACAACTTTAGCAACTGCTGTTTCTGAAAATACTGAAACAATAGAAGAGGTTTACGAGCCATTTTTAATTCAACAAGGTTTTATTATCCGAACTCCAAGAGGACGTGAAGTAACTGAAAGAGCATACAAACATTTAGGTAGAGTTAAAAATAATCAAGAAGGACTCTTTTAATTAATCTTAGCAAGAGTGAATTCTTCCATATTCATGCTTGTTAAATTATTAAAAAATCTCCAAGGATCTTTAGCTTCAAATCCTCTGCGTTGATTCCCTTTTTATCAATGTAGTTTTTAAAACTAAAGATTGATTTTCTAGCCTGTTTTCTGTTTTTAGCATTTTTTCTTCTGAAAGAAATAATCTCACTGCCTCGGCACCAATTTTTGATGCCTTTTGATCAATTGTGCTTAAAGAAGGATAGACAAGGTTTCCAGCCATTGTATTGCTAAAACCAATAACACTAATTTCATTTGGAATATCAATTTTCTGTTCCTTGAAAAATCTTATCGCTCCAAGCGCAACCATGTCGGTAATACAAAATAGACCATCAATTTCAATTCCACTTTCATATAATTTTTTTGCGAGTATATACCCTTGTTCGATACTTCCACTACTTGTAATTAAAACTTTGTTAGGATCAAATGAAATTTTATTAACTGAAAGGGCTTCACGATAACCTAAATACCTGTCAATTGAGTTTTGAGGATTCAGTCCACCTCTAAAATGAGCAATTTTAGTGCAACCTTTTTTTATTAAGTGTTCCGTTGCTTTAAATCCACCGTCTTTATCATCTACAAAGACTTTACTGCAATTTATTAGTTTAGCTACTTTGTCAAATAAAACTAAAACAGTATCATTGGCTAAAATATTTTCCAGGTGCTTGTATTGTGAAGTATCATTAGCTAAAGACATTAGGATTCCATCTACTTTTTGTTGTAAAAATTGATTTACTAATTTTTCCTCTAATGAAAAGGATTCTTTCGAATTACCTAATATAATAGAATAATTATTTTTTTGAGCCAGAGTCATGATTGTTTTTAAAATTTTATTAAAAAATGGATTTGTTATATCTGGGATAATCACTCCAATAGTTTTTGTTTTTTGAGATCTTAAAAAAGAGGCTTGAGAATTTGCTTTGTAACCTACTTTTTTTGCATAAGATTTCACTAAATTTTTTGTAGCCAAACTAATGTCTGGATAATCATTTAATGCTTTTGAAACTGCTGCTGGAGAAAGACTTAGTCTTTTAGCCATTTCTTTTAAAGAAATCTTCATTTTACAGGTGTTAAGCAATACAAATATAACCTTAACTAAAACGATTTAGTGAAATTTTGTGGTATTTTTTAACAATAAATTAAGAAATTCCCAAAAACATGGTTATAATTGTTGTAGATTTAAACAAATCAACTATTAACTATATTAATAAATTTAACCAAATGATGAAAAAAGAGTTATTTAAAAAATTCTTGTTCCTATTAGCGTTTACGCTAAGTGCAGGAATTTACGCTCAAAACGTTACGGGTGTCGTAACGAGCGACGATGGTCCACTTCCAGGTGCTACAGTACTTGTTAAAGGGACAAACAGTTTTGCTACTACAGACTTTGATGGTAACTTTACTATCGAAGCTTCTCAAGGAGATGTACTTGTTGTATCTTTCGTTGGATATACCACTGCAGAGGCGCCAGTTGATGGAGATCAACTGACAATTTCTCTTGCACTAGGTAATTTGCTTGAAGAGGTAATTGTAACCACAGGTTACGGTACTCAGTCTAAGCGAGATATTACTGGTGCGGTATCCACGGTTGAAGCAGATGATTTACTTTCAGTACCTGCTACTACATTTTCCCAGCAACTTCAGGGACGTGCAGCTGGATTAACTATTACAAATGACGCAACACCAGGTGGAGAAGCTAATGTTCGTATTCGTGGTTTTGGTACTATTGGAAATAACAATCCTCTTTATGTAATTGATGGAGTTCCAACACAACAACAGGGAAACCTAAACCCTAACGATATTGAGTCTATCCAAATATTAAAAGATGCATCGTCATCTTCTATCTACGGTGCTCGTGCTGCGAATGGGGTTATTATTATTACAACTAAAAAAGGAAAAATAGGGAAAACTCAAGTATCATATAATTCATACTATGGTTGGCAAAATGCTGCTGAAGATGTTGAAGCACTTGATGCACAAGGACTTGGAGAGTATCTTTATTTAGCTGATTATTATGCAGGTAAAACTCCTTCTCACGGTCAGTACGGCTTTAGTGGTACTCCTGAGAATCCTCAAATTTCTATACCTAATTATGTATTTCCTAGTGGAGCTGCTACAGCAAATGAGAGTTTATATTCATTAACTCCAGATAATATTTATGCTATAACAAGATCAGCAGATACTAACTGGTGGGAAGAAGTTACGCGTTCAAATGCGCCTATTACTAGTCACCAATTAACAGCTAGTGGAGCTACTGAGAAATCTCAATATGCATTTACTACAAGTTATTTCTCTCAAGATTCTCCTGTACAATTTGTTGGTTATGAAAGAGTTACGCTTCGTGCAAACTCTTCAACTAAAGTTTTAAAGGATCGTTTGACTGTTGGTCAGAATTTTACACTATCTATGGATAATCGTAAAGGTGGATTCCCGCAAAATTCAGAGCAAAATGCTGTATCAGCATCTTACAAGCACCATCCACTACTTCCTGTTTATGATATAGCTGGAAACTTTGCTGGATCTCGTGGATTAAACCTTGGGAACAATAATGCTCCTTTTGCACGTCTATCAAGAAATCAAGATGATAGAAGTAAAAGAATTAGAGCTTTTGGTAGTGTATACGCTGAAGCAAGAATTGCTGACAAAATTACTGCAAAAACAGTATTTGGTTTTGACGTTATAGGAAGACGTGGTCTTTATATTGGACGACCTCAGCCAGAATATATAGAAGGTAACTTTATTAATGGTCAAACTTCTTTGTTCCAAAATTCATATCAGTGGAACTTTACTAATCAAGTTACTTATAAAGAAACTTTTAATGATGTTCATAAAGTTGAAGCACTTCTTGGTGTAGAGGCTCTTGAAGCTTTCGGTGAACAATTTGGAGCTGGTAGACAGCGATTTCCATTTGAGACAACACCTATTATTAGCTTCTTAGACGCTGGTAATCAAGGAACATCTTCTAACTACGGACGTTCTGAATTAGATTATGCTCTATGGTCTCAGTTTGCTAAACTTAACTACGGTTTTGGAGATAAGTATCTAGCTCAGGTAGTTGTTCGTAATGATGCATCATCTCGATTCAAAGCAGCAACAAACAGTGGGGTTTTCCCAGCATTTAGTGTTGGTTGGAGAATTTCTGAAGAAAACTTTATGAGTGGTTTGTCATTTATTGATGATTTAAAAGTACGTTATGGATGGGGGCAAACAGGTAACCAAGAAATTGGAGACTATAACGCCTATACTTCATACCAGTCTACTTCATTTAACTCATCTTACCCTATTGATGGTAATCAAACTTCAGCAACTGCAGGATTTAATGCTTCTCAGTATGGTAACCCTAATGCAAAATGGGAAACTACTACTTCGAGTAACTTTGGATTAGATGCTACTTTAATAGATCGTAAGGTGAATATTGAATTTGATCTTTGGTCAAGAAGAACTACGGATCTTTTATTAAATATCCCGATTGCTTACGGTGCAGGTGATGGAGGTTCTCCAGCGATTAACATTGGTGAAATGTTTAACAATGGATTTGACTTAGCGCTTTCCTATGGTGATCAAAAAGGTGACTTTGGATATAGTATATCAGCAAATATCTCTCAATATAAAAATGAGATTATTCAGTTAGATGAATTTAATACTCCTATTTTTGGTGCTAGTAGAAGGGTTCCTTCTTTAACTAGAACTTCTGTTGGACAGCCAATATCTATGTTCTTTGGATTACAAACAGATGGAATTTTCCAAACACAAGCAGAAGCAGATGCAGCTCCAGACTTTGGAGCATATAATGCACCTGGAAAATTCAGATTTGTTGACGTTAATGGAGATGGAGAAATTAATGATGATGACCGTACAGAAATCGGTAGTCCTCACCCAGATTTCACATATGGTATTAACTTAAACCTAAGTTATAAGAACATTGCCTTGAATGTATTTGGTAACGGATCTCAAGGAAATGACTTATATAACTATGTACGTTACTTTGCAGACTTTAACACTTTCCAAGGTAACCGTTCTGTTAGAGCGCTCAGAGAAGCATGGCAACCAACTAATCCATCCGCTCCAAGAAGTCAGTGGATTGCTGCTAACCCAGATGCAACGTCTCCTATCATGGATGCGAATGATCAAACTAGTAGTAGAACATCTTCATACTTAATTGAAGACGGTTCTTACTTCCGTTTAAGAAATATCCAATTGACATATACTTTCGGAAACGCTATTAATGACGCTCTTGGAATTTCAGGAGGAAATATTTATATACAAGGACAAAACTTGCTAACTATAACTAATTATTCTGGTCTTAATCCTGAAGTTTCTGAAGGAAATGACGTTACATTAGGTTATGATGGTGGTTATATGCCAGTATCTAAAACGATTCTTGTAGGATTGAATCTTAATTTATTTTAACACTAAAAATTGATAAAAATGAGAAAAATTAAATCTTTATTAATCGCAGCGATAGGAATCTTCGCTATTACAGTAGGCTGTAATGATGATTTCCTATTAAAAGAGCCTTTAGGCCAGATTGCGGGCCCTACATTAAATAACGCCGATGGTGTTGAAGGGAAACTTGTTGCCGCATACCGTACCCTTTCTGGGCAAGGTATGAACGGGGGTGGTACTTGGTACTACGATATTCACGGATGGATTTTTGGAAGTATTGCTTCTGATAACGCCGTGAAAGGAACAGATGCTGGTGACCAGCCAGAGCATTCATTTATTGAAGCATATGACTTTACTACTTTTAATGTTCACATTAGAGATAAGTGGAGATCAGTATACTGGGGTATGGCTAGAGCTAATGAAGTTATCGATGCTGTAGCAGAAGCTGCAGAAGGAGATGACCCAGTAGAAGCTGGCCGTGCAGCTCAAATTATAGCTGAAGCTCGTTTTTTACGTGCATTTCATGGTTTACAAGGTCAGTTACACTTCCGTAACCCTGCATATGTAGACGACGCTGCTTATGACGTAAATGATACTGAGAGTTCAAAAGTACCTAACAGTGGTCAAGTTTGGGATCAGATAATTGCTGATTTTACAGCTGCTGCTGCAGGACTTCCTGCAACTCAATCTGACTTAGGAAGAGCTACTAGTTGGGCAGCAAAAGCTTTCTTAGCTAAAACTCATATGCATACTGGTGATCCAGGCTTAATTGCTGCAGCGATTCCTGTAATGGAAGACATCGTTAACAACGGTCCTTTTTCACTGGTTGCTAAATATGAAGATAATCACCTTGTTGCTACTCGAAATAATTCTGAGTCTATATTTGAAATTCAGTACGCTATTTCTAGTGGTGATGATCAAAATGGTAACAAAGGAGTTGGTCTTGCTCACCCATATATATCTCCTTGGGGATGTTGTGGTTTCTGGCAAGCTAGTCAAGACATGGTTGATGTACACCATACAAATGCTGATGGGTTACCTTGGTTAGGTGGAGAATGGAAAACAGTTCATATTACTAATCCTAATGGAGCTAATATTGGTGAAGCTATTGGAAATCCTTCAGTTGATCCACGTTTAGATCACTCTGTAGGTCGTCCAGGTATTTTATACAAAAATCACCACATCATGCAAGTTGATTATATTCGTGATATCACTTATGCTGGTCCATATTTCTCAAAAAAGCATGTGGCTGAGCCAGAAGCTTTTGGAGTAGGTGGCTGGGGTAATATCTCTGCAAACAACTATCGTATCATGCGTTTATCTATGGTTAAGCTTTGGTTAGCTGAAGCATATGTTGAAGCTGGTCGTTTAGAAGATGCTAGAAAACAAGTAAATGATATTAGAGCACGTGCGGCGAATCCTGAAGGTTTTGTACCTGAGGCAATTCAAGGAGCTTCTCGTATAGAATATACAACTACTGCGAATCCAGCTGCTAACTACAATATTGGTCAATATACAGCTGCTTGGACTAATCAAGGAGTTGCTCGTACTGCAGTTAGAATGGAAACTCGAATTGAGTTTGCTATGGAAGGACATCGTTACTTTGATCTTCAAAGATGGGGTACAATGGCATCTACTCTAAATGAATATATAGGTAGAGAGTCTAGGTATAGAATTTACCTACAAGGTAAATCCTTTACTTCTCCTAGGAATCAGTACTATCCTATACCACAACAAGCGATTGATCGTTCATTTGTGGAAGGTTCACCAACTTTAACACAGGATCCTAACTACTAGTAGTTTTATCTTGTAAAGTTAAAAGCCATGAAGTATATTTACTTCATGGCTTTTTTTATTAAATCATTTTGTAAGCCCTCAATAATACTTAGTTTCTTATTAGTGTTATTTACTTCATGTAGCTCAAAAGAATCTACTTTATTTAAGTTACTTGACTCTGAGCTCACCGGGGTAGATTTTGAAAATACTATTACAGAAACAGAAAACTTTAATATCCTTACCAATGAATATATTTTTAATGGAGGAGGAGTAGCAGTTTCTGATTTTAATAAAGACGGACTTCCTGATTTATTTTTTACAGGGAATATGGTTTCCAACCAATTGTATCTTAATCAAGGAAACTTAAAATTTAAAAATATTACCGATGACTCTAAATTAAACTCCAATGGTTACTGGTCAACTGGGGTTGCTATTGCTGACGTAAATGCAGATGGGTTAATGGATATTTATATAGCTGTTGCCATGAACGATGAAAATCGTAATAACCGACTTTATATTCATCAAGGTTTAGATACAGATGGCATCCCTTACTTTAAGGAAGAAGCATCATCATATGGCATTGCTGACTCAGGAAATAGTATGGCGGCAAGCTTTATTGATTTTGATAATGATGGAGATTTAGACCTTTATGTAGTAAACAACGAGCAAAATGAAAGCATACCTACCAATTATCGTAAAAAAGTGACTGATGGAAGTGCACCTAGTAACGATAAACTTTATAAAAATAATGGAGATAATAGTTTTAGTGATGTTACCATAGATGCAGGAATTAGCATTGAGGGTTTTGGATTAAGTATTACTCCCCTTGATGTTAACAAAGACCAATGGGTAGATATATTTATAACGAATGATTATTTGACTAATGATTTATTGTATGTTAATCAAAAAGATGGAACATTTAAAAATGAAATAGATGTAAATCTTTTACATCAGAGTAAATTCTCTATGGGTTCTGATGCAGGAGATTTTAATAACGACGGTTATACAGATATTATTTCATTAGATATGTTAGGTGAAAGTCATGAACGTCGAAAAACTACTATTGCAAAAAGTTCATTCTTCCAAAATGTTTTAAATAAAAAATGGGGCTATCAAAGCCAACATATGCGCAATATGTTGTTCAAAAATAATGGTCCTGAGCTTCCTTTCAATGAAATAGGACAATATTCAGGAGTTTATCAAACTGATTGGAGTTGGTCTCCTTTATTTGCTGATTTGGACTATGACGGACAAAAAGACTTATTAATTACCAATGGATTTCCCAGAGATATTACAGATATGGATTTTGCAAATTATCGTTTAGATGCTGGTCCATACACACCCATTGATAAACTATTAGATTCTATTCCTATCGTTAAGATTCCGAATTATTCATTTAAAAACAATGGAGATTTAACTTTTCAAGACAAAGGTGAAGACTGGGGTTTAAAAATTCCTTCTTTTTCAAATGGTGCTGTATTTAGTGACTTAGACCTTGATGGAGATTTAGATTATGTAGTAAATAATATAAATGATAAGGCTTTTGTCTTTGAAAATAGTCTCATGAATTCTCAAATGCCTCCTAACTATATTCAATTAGAACTTAGAGGCAATTCTCAAAATCCTTATGCCCTTGGTTCAAAGATCATTATGCGTTATTCAAATGGAGACTTCCAATTTCATGAACAACAAATTTCTCGTGGTTATATGTCATCTGTAGACCCTATTATTTATTTCGGTTTAGGATTAAAAAATAAATTGAGCTCTATCGAAGTGTTATGGCCAAATGGAGCCCTTTCTAAAATTGAAAGACCAGAGATTAACAAAAGGCACTTATTACATCAAAATGATGCTGCAAAAGGAGTAGTTCTTGATTTTCCCTTTGTAGATAAAAAAAAAGATCTCCCCTACAGGGAAGTTTCAGCTGAATATAACATCGATTATATTCACCAGGAAAAGAATGTTCAAGATTTTTTTAAACAACGTCTGCTTCCACATAAACTTTCTCAAAATGGGCCTTGTCTTGCCGTGGGCGATATTAATGGAGACGGGACTGAAGACTTTATTGTTGGAAGTTCTTCTGTGTATTCTCCTATAGTATACTTACAGAATTCCCAAAATACTTTTGATTCTAAAAATTTATTTACTGCTGAAGAGGATAAACGTTACGAGGTAGAGAGTATGACACTTTTTGACGCTGATCAAGATGGAGATTTAGATCTTTATCTTGTTTCTGGAGGGAATCAATTTGAAGCAGGATCAGAGCTCTATAATGATCGTTTGCTAATTAACGATGGTTATGGAAATTTTGTGAATGATTTAAAACGAATACCCAATTTAAATGCTAATGGATGTGTCGTTCGACCAATTGATTATGACTCAGATGGTGATATTGACTTATTTATTGGAGGTCATAATAAGCCTGGCGCATTTCCACTAGCCGACAAGAGTTATTTGTTAAATAACAATAATGGTAATTTTGAAGATTTTACAAATACTGTTTTACCAGACTTAGATCAATTTGGTTTGGTTACCGATGCTCAATGGGCAGACTTGAATAAAGATGGAAGAGAAGATTTAATTCTAGTAGGCGAGTATAGTCCAGTAGCAATTTTCCTTAATTTAAACAGTGGTTTTCAACGGCTTAGTTCTGAGACTTTAGACGAATCAATGGGACTTTGGCGCTGTATAGAAGTTGTTGATTTTGATGATGATGGAGATCTGGATCTCCTTTTAGGAAACCTAGGGGAGAACAATATGCTTTCTGTTTCACCTGAAACACCTTTAATAATATCTACAAGAGATTTAGATAAAAATGGAAGTATTGATCCACTTATGTTTAATTCTCAACAAAATAAGAATGGTGAATGGGATATGTTTCCTGTTCAATTTTGGGATAATCTTACACAACAGAGTCCACTATTTCGAAAAGAGTTTAATTCTTATCATGATTTTTCAAAAGCTAATATGAATTATTACCAAGAAAAAGAATATTTAATTAAAGATAGTTTACTATCAGCAAAACACGATACTTCAAAATGGCTTGAAAACTTAGGATCAAATACATTTAAGTTAAACACTCTTCCAGATCCTCTTCAATTAGGACCAATAAATGATTTCCTAGTTATTGAAACAGCTGAAGACCAATCAGTTTTTGTTATAGGTAATGACTTTGGTGGTCCTCCTTTTGAAGGAAACTTTGATGCCTTTCAAGGAACGATTATAAAAAACAATACTATAGGTGATAAAGAAGTGCTTGAAGCTCAAGATTCTGGTTTTCATGTATTTGGTGATGCTAGAGAAATTAGCAGTATTCGTATGCAAAATGGAAAGACTCTGATTCTTGTAACTCAGAACCAAAGTAGATTACTTGCTTTTGAAAAAAAGTAGCCTAAACAGCCAAAAGATCCGAATCTCTTTTAAGAACTTTATTGAACTAAAAGTATTATTTTTACTGACGTATTTTTTATAGTAAGACTAATATTTTTTAAGCATATTAAATCCCAGCTACATAAAAAATGAAACTTTTTAAACTAATTTTTTCCATTTTATTTCTACTTCAGCTTTCATGTGCTGAAAACGATAATATTGAATATAAAAAACTATTAAATGATCCTGAATTATTTCAGGAGGCAATGCAAAACCTCACCAATATTATAGTTAATGATATTTTTTCTCCACCTGTTGCATCTCGAGTTTATCTTTATCCTTCAATAGCAGCATATGAGATTATCTCAAGTCAAAACCCTGAAAAATTCACTAGTCTTGTTGGCCAGATCAAAGAGCTTAAAGAAATTCCAAAAACAAACAATCCTTATGTTGACGCCAAATTAGCCTCAATATATGCATTTAACAGTGTTGCTAAGACACTTATTTTTTCTGAAAATAAAATGATTTCTTTTCAGAAAAAATTTCAGCTCAAAATTAAGAATTTGGGTGTTCCTGAAAAAGTTATGCTGGCCTCTGAAACTTACGCGAATAAAGTAGTAGAAGAAATTTTGGATTGGTCCAAAAAAGACATGTATAGCCAAACCCGTACTTTTCCGAAATATACGATAATGGAGGAAGATCAATATTGGAAACCTACACCTCCGGATTATATGGATGGAATAGAACCTCATTGGCAAGAAATTAGAACTATGGTTTTAGATTCATCTAATCAGTTTCCTCCTAAAGAGCCACTTGCCTTAGATTTAAAAAAAGGGAGTCCTTTCCAAAAACAACTGATGGATATTTTTGAATTAACCAATACTTTAACTCAAGAGCAAGTTGATATAGCAAAATTTTGGGATTGTAATCCCTATGTCACTCATCACAAAGGACATTCTATGTTTGCTACAAAAAAGATTACTCCAGGAGGACACTGGATTGGAATTACAGCCATTGCTACAGGCCAAGCAAAAAGTTCCTTCGAAGAAACTATTAATGCATATGCTAATGTATCTATCGCACTATTTGATGCATTTATTGGTTGTTGGGATGAAAAGTGGAGAACCTTAGTTGTGCGTCCCGAGACACTTATTAATCAATACTATGACGAAGAATGGTTACCTCTATTACAAACACCACCTTTTCCTGAATATACTAGTGGTCATTCTGTAATTTCAAGAGCTGCAGCTATAATTTTGACTGATCTTTTTGGAGATAATTTTGAATTTGTTGACACCTCAGAACTTGCTTATGGACTCCCCGAACGTAGCTATAAATCATTTATTCAGGCTTCTGAGGAAGCAGCTATATCTAGATTTTATGGAGGCATTCACTATATGATGGCGATTACAGAAGGGGTAGAACAAGGTCAAAAAATAGGGGATTATATCGTGAGTAAAATCCAAACAAAAAGAAAACTCTAAAAGGTCTTAAATCCAAATAATGCAGAAAAAGCATCTCAACTTTTGGCAAATAATGACAATGAACTTTGGCTTTTTTGGAGTTCAATTCAGTTTTGGATTACAGCAAAGTAATATGAGTGCCATTTATAAATATTTAGGTGCTGAGGAATCGGAACTACCCTTACTTTGGTTAGCAGGACCTGTCACAGGTCTTCTTGTTCAGCCCATTATTGGGGCAATTAGTGACAGAACTTGGTCTCCAAAATTTGGAAGAAGAAAGCCTTTCTTTCTTATAGGTGCAGTCATTGCAAGTTTAGCATTAATTGCAATGCCTTATTCTAGTTCAATATGGATGGCTGCAGGATTACTTTGGATTTTAGATGCAGCAAACAATATTGCATTAGAACCTTATCGTGCATTTATTTCTGATAAACTACCTGAAAAACAATATTCTTTTGGTTTTTTGGTTCAAAGTTTTTTTACAGGTCTAGGGACGACACTTGCAAATTTTACTCCAGCAATATTAGTTTCTTTTGGAATTTTAGCTCTTACAGATAAAATGGATAATGGTATTCCAGTATCTACTTATTGGGCATTTGCTATTGGAGCAGCAGCTTCAATAATTACAATTCTCATTACTGTTTTTACAACTTCAGAATATCCTCCAACTCCAGAGGAGCTTAATGCCATTGAAAATTCAAAAAAAGGTGAGAACCTAGTTGTTAAAATAATTATGGATATCGGAGTTGCAATTAAAGAAATGCCACTGGCAATGAAGCAATTAATTCCAGTGATGTTTTTTCCCTGGTATGCAATGTTTTGCTACTGGCAATACCTAACTTCAGCGCTTTCACTCTCTCTATATGGGACCTTAGATCAAAGCACCAGCTATTTCAATCAGGCTCAACTTTTAACAGGAAATCTTAATGGGACTTATAATATTATTTGTTTTACAATTGCTTTCGCCATGATACCAATAGCCAAAAGGCTAGGTGCTCAAAAACTACATTTTATAAGTCTTCTAGTAGGTGGAATAGGTTTGTTGAGTATGCCTTTTTTAAATGATGTAGATGTCTTATTCACCATTCCCATTGGAGGTGGAATAGAAGTTTCTCAAATCTATCTATTTTCTTTTGGATTAGGAATAACATGGGCATCAATGATGGCGATGCCATATCAGATATTAGCATCATCAATACCTAATGGGAAAACAGGTATTTATATGGGAATTTTCAATATTTTCATAGTTGTACCAATGATTATCCAGATTTTTTCAGTTCAATATTTTGTTTATGATCTCTTAGGTGAAAACCCTATTAATATAATTCGGCTTGCTGGAAGTTTTCTTATAATCGGCGGGATTTTCTCTTTATTTGTAAGTCAACCAAAAACAGACTAAATTTATAAAGTTTTAAGTAAATAAAGAGTTCTAGCTAAAATTGAATTATTTCTATGGAAAATGAGCAACAGAGAAGAGCCGCACTAGTCTATCACGCAAAACCAAGACCTGGAAAGACTAAAGTAGTTCCAACTAAAAATTATGATACTCAACGAGACCTGGCCTTAGCTTATTCTCCAGGTGTTGCTATACCTTGTTTGGAAATAGAAAAAAAAATCTCGGATGTATATAAGTACACCAATAAAGGAAATTTAGTTGCAGTAATTTCTAATGGGTCAGCAGTTTTAGGTTTGGGTGATATAGGTCCAAATGCTTCTAAACCTGTTATGGAAGGAAAAGCATTGCTTTTCAAAATATTCGCAGGAATTGATGTTTTTGATATAGAGGTAGATGCCAAGGATCCAGAAAAATTTATTGAAGCAGTGAAAGCTATTGCACCAACTTTTGGTGGGATAAATTTGGAGGATATAAAGTCTCCTGAGGCTTTTGAAATTGAACGTCGATTAAAAGAAGAGTTGGATATACCTGTTATGCATGATGACCAGCATGGTACAGCAATAATTTCAGCTGCAGCACTAATAAATGCCCTTGAATTGGCAAATAAAAAGATTGAAGACGTAAAAATTGTTGTTTCAGGTGCAGGTGCAGCTGCTATTTCTTGTACTAAATTATATTTAGCATTTGGTGCTCAAATTGATAATATCGTAATGTTAGATAGTAAAGGTGTTATTCAAAAATCTCGTGATAATTTAACACCTGAAAAGGCACAGTTTGCAACTGATCGAAAATTAACTAATCTAGGAGAAGCAATGGTAAATGCAGATGTGTTTATAGGTTTGTCTCAACCTAATATCTTAACTGCTAGTATGTTGCAAAAAATGGCTTTTACCCCAATTGTTTTTGCAATGGCAAACCCAAATCCTGAAATTGATTACGAAGAAGCTTGTAAAGCTAGAAAAGATATAATCATGGCTACTGGACGTTCTGATCATCCAAATCAGGTAAATAATGTTTTGGGTTTTCCTTTTATCTTTAGAGGAGCATTAGACGTTCGAGCAACAAGTATTAATGAAACTATGAAAATGGCAGCAGTAAAAGCTTTAGCTGATTTGGCAAAGGAGCCTGTTCCAGAACAAGTTAATGTTGTTTATGATAAGACCCGTTTAAGCTTTGGAAAAGACTACATCATTCCCAAGCCTTTTGATCCTCGTTTAATAACAACAGTTCCTCCTGCAGTAGCAAAAGCAGCGATAGATTCAGGTGTTGCAACAGAACCAATAGAGGACTGGGACCGCTATGGAGAAACTCTTGAAAAAAGATTAGGGAATACTCAAAAAATGATTCGTCAACTTCATCATCGAGCTAAAGCATCTCCAAAGCGACTTGTTTTTGCCGAAGCAGATCAGATGGATGTGCTTAAAGCGGCACAAATAGTTCTTGAAGAAGGGATTGCTCATCCTATTTTATTGGGTGACAAAGGAATTATAGGAGATCTAAGAAAATTAATCGAGTTTGATGCCACTGTTGAAATTATAGACCCGAAAGATCAAAGCCAAGAAGAAACGCGAAAAAAATATGCAGAACTATTCTGGGATGCACAAAATAGGAAAGGTTATACTATGTACGATGCTCAGCGTTTGATGCGGGAGCGTAATTATTTTGCTTCTATGATGATAACAAATGGTGATGCCGATGCTATGATATCTGGTTATTCAAGAAATTATCGATCTGTTGTAAAACCTATTTTAGAAACAACAGCAAAAGCTAAAGGTGTTAGTCGAGTTGCGGCAACTAATTTAATGTTAACTAAGTCAGGACCTTTATTTTTGTCAGACACTACAATTAATGTTGAGCCTTCGGCTAAGGAATTAGCAAAGATTGCACAAATGTCTGGACAAATGGCAAGAATTTTTGGTCTTGAGCCAGTAGTTGCTATGCTCTCTTTTTCAAATTTTGGATCTTCTCGTTTTCCACAAGCTCAAAAAGTAACTAAAGCTGTTTCTATACTTCACAGAAGTAATCCTGATTTAATTGTTGATGGACCCATACAGTCTGATTTTGCATTAAACAAAGGACTTTTACAAAATGGATTTCCATTTTCAGGTCTCAGTAATAAAAAAGTAAATGTATTAGTTTTTCCAAATTTAGATGCGGCTAATATTACATACAAATTGATGAAAGAATTGAACGAGGCTCTTTCTATAGGTCCAATTTTAATGGGCTTAAGCGAACCTATTCATATCTTACAGCTTGGTGCATCAGTGGCTGAAATTGTAAACATGTCCGCTGTTGCAGTAGTTGATGCCCAGACTAAAAACAAATAAATGATTACACAAATTATAGGTCGGTTAGTTGAAAAAAATCCTACACAAGTTGTTGTGGATTGTAATGGCGTAGGATATGCTATCAATATTTCATTAAACACCTTTTCTCAAATAGGTGAAGAGGAAAAGATAAAACTATATACACATCTTCAGGTTCGAGAAGATGCTCATACTTTATTTGGTTTTCACACTCCAATTGAGCGTTCTGTTTTCTTACTTTTAATATCAGTTTCAGGTATTGGAGCTAGTACTGCAAGAACTATGCTGTCCTCATTAGAGCCCCAGCATATTCAGCGTGCAATAGTTTCAGAAGACCTCAATACTATAAAATCGGTAAAAGGAATAGGATTAAAAACTGCACAACGTGTTCTAATAGAACTTAAAGACAAAATGATGAATCTTTCTGATGGTGAAGAAATTCAGATTTTTGGAAACAATACAATCAAAGATGAAGCGTTATCAGCATTAGAGGTTCTTGGTTATTCTAGGAAGCAGTCTGAGCGCATATTAGATAATATTATTCAAAGTGCTCCAGACAGTTCCGTAGAAGGGCTAATAAAGGAGGCTCTGAATAAATTATAACTTTTTGATTGAAACATCTCGATATGTAGTTTTTAGACTATCTCAAAACTTCATCCTTTCGCTGATTTGGATGCTACTTTCTTTTGGAAGTATTTTAGCTCAAGAAGATTCTGAAATCGGGACAATAAGACCACCTATTTCAGAAAGTATCGAACGTCTTTATACATACGATCCAATAATGGATCGGTATATTTTTACAGAAGAAATTGGAGGCTATCCAATCAGTATTCCTATAGTTCTTACCGTCAAACAATTTGAATCTCTTTTGCTTAAGGAGCAAATGCACGATTATTTCCAACAAAAAGCACAAGCTTTAAGTGGTTATGGGAATAACGTTGAAGATGCACAAAAAAACTTATTACCTGAACTTTACGTTAATAATAAATTTTTTAAAAATATTTTTGGAAGTAACACGATCGATATTTCTCCTCAAGGTTCTATAGGTATTGATTTGGGATACAGGTATCAAAGAAATGATAATCCAATTGCTTCAGTCATTAACAGAAGGTCTCCAGGTTTTGATTTTGATCAAAGAATTAGCCTTAGTCTGCTAGGAAAAATTGGGGAGAGACTCCAAATTACTGCAAATTATGATACTGAATCCACTTTTGATTTTCAAAACTTAGTTAAAATTCAATTTAATCCCCCCAACTTATCACAAATTTCTAATATTATTCCTGGAAAATTAGGTTCTAATATTAATCGGTTACAACAAGGAGTTGAAAAAATTCAAAATAAAGTAAATCAGGTCAAAGAAAAGGTAGACGAAGTAAAGGGTACAATTAATCAAGCTAAAAATACTCTAAATGAAGCTCGTCAAAAAATAGAAAGGTTAAAAGATAATATCAATCAACTTCCAAATAGTACTGAACAAGTTGGTAATCGTGTGGCTGATTATCTCAAAGGTAAAGTTACAGAGGATGCAATACTACAAAATATTGATATCGGTAATATTAGTATGCCTATTAATAGTAACTTGATTCAAGGTGCTCAAAGTTTATTTGGAGTTCGTGCAGATTTAAAATTTGGAAATACAACTATTTCTGGAGTATTTTCTGAGCAACGTTCACAATCTCAAAACATAACCTCTCAGGGAGGAGGTAAACTCCAAGAGTTTAGTCTTTATGCTTTAGATTATGAAGAAGATAGACACTATTTTATCAGTCAATATTTCAGAGATAATTACGACACCTTTTTATCAAATTACCCATATATAAATTCTCCAGTTCAAATTAATCGTATAGAAGTTTGGGTAACAAATCGAGGATATCAAACACAAAATGTTAGAAATATTATTGCACTTCAGGATTTAGGAGAGGCAAATCCTAATAATTCAAAACTGGATGATTCAGTTTCAGAGTTTTTTTTCGCAACCAATCCAAAAGATCCGCCTAGTAATAATGCGAATAAACTTGATCCTGATGAGATTGGCTTTCAAGGAGTTTTAAATGAAAACATTCGAGATATTGCAACAGTGAATAATGGATTTAATAATGTTAGAGTCAGTGAAGGCCGTGATTATGCTGTTTTAGAAAGTGCACGAAAACTAAATTCTAAAGAATATACTTTTCATCCACAACTTGGCTATATTTCCTTAAACCAGCGTTTAAGTAATGATGAAATACTAGGTGTTGCTTTTCAATATACTTACCTTGGAAAGGTATATAGGGTTGGTGAATTTGCTAATGGGGATATTCCTGGAACCTCAATCATTCAACAAAATCAAATACCAGGACAAACACAAGTCCCCCAACAAATTCAAACCAATAATTTAATCGTTAAGATGCTAAAAAGTAGCTTGACTGATGTCCGTCAACCTGTTTGGGACTTAATGATGAAAAACATATACAATACTGGAGCATTTCAGCTCTCGGAAGAAGATTTCCGATTAAATATTTTATATACGGATCCCTCACCTATCAATTATTTAACTCCAATTGATCCCTCTATTTGGCCTAATGATCTTGATGAAGAGATATTACTCAATACCATGGAATTAGATCGCTTAAATGCATATCAAGACATCGTTCCAAAAGGAGATGGTTTTTTTGATTACCTACCTGGAATTACCGTAGATCCTAGATATGGAAGAATCATTTTTCCTAAAGTTGAGCCTTTTGGGGAGTTTTTATTTGACTTGTTAGATAATCCTGAATCAGTGAAGGAAGATTATGATATTGATAATAGTTTTAATAAGAATCAGGATCGATATGTTTTTAAAGAAATGTATGCTTTAACAAAAGCTGCTGCACTAGAGTATACGGAAAAGAATAAATTCCAGTTGAAAGGACGCTACAAGTCAGAGGGGGGAGAGGGTATCAATATTGGTGCTTTCAATGTTCCTCGAGGCTCTGTAAGGGTAACTGCTGGTGGACGTTTACTTCAAGAAGGACTTGATTATACCGTTAATTATGAAATTGGAAGAGTTAAAATCTTGGATGAAGGTCTTAAAGCTTCAAATATACCAATTGATATTTCAGTAGAAAATAATTCTTTTTTCAATCAACAAAATAAACGTTTTTCAGGATTTAATATTAATCATAGAATTAATGATAAGTTTTATCTAGGGGGTACGTTGATTAATTTAAGTGAAAATCCATTAACGCAGAAAGCGAATTATGGGACTGAACCGGTAAACAATACGATGATGGGCTTTAACACAAATTTTTCGAGTGAATTACCCTTTTTGACTCGTATTGTAAATAAGTGGCCCACTATAAAAACCAATATACCTTCACAAATTTCCTTTAGAGGGGAGATAGCTAATTTAGCTGCGAATGATCCGAAAAACACTCAACTAAATGGTGAAACTAATGTTTATATAGATGATTTTGAAGGAGCTCAAACCAATATTGATATTAAGGGATTTACTGCTTGGAATCTTTCAAGTGTACCTGTCAAAGGAGTACCTGGAGCAAATTTAGAGGGACTTGCAAATGGATTTTATCGTTCTAAATTAGCTTGGTATTCTATTGATCAAGTATTTTATTCAAGACAACCAAATGGGATTAATAATGATGACGTTTCTAGTAATGAGACTCGAAGTATATTTATAGAAGAGCTTTTCCCAGAGCAAGATTTAGTTCAGGGGATGATAAGAAGGCTTCCTACCTTGGACTTGGCATACTATCCTAACGAGCGGGGACCATATAATAACGCTCCTGAAAGTCAATTTAAAGCAGATTCAAAAATGAATTGGGCCGGGATCACAAGGGCTTTAAATGCCACAAATTTTGAACAATCTAATGTAGAGTTTATTGAGTTTTGGTTACTAGATACTTTTTCAGATAATACATCTTCAAAAGATAACTTAGGTGAATTAGTTTTTCATTTAGGAAATATTTCTGAAGATATTTTAAAAGATGGGCGAAAGCAGTTTGAAAATGGACTTCCTAGTGCAAGTGAGCTCAACCCAACCTATGAAACTCCTTGGGGTAGAGTTCCTGCTACCCAATCATTAGTTTACGCTTTTAACACCAATAATGAAGATCGGGAACTTCAAGATGTTGGTTTAGATGGTCTAAATGATGAAGAAGAAGCGGCTATTTATACAAATGGTCCTTCTAATGATCCCGCAGGAGATAATTATCAATATTATCTCCAGGCAGAAGGTGGAATATTAGATCGCTATAAGAACTATAATGGGTTTGAGAATAATACTCCAGTTGAGTTTAGTGATAATGATCGTGGGAATACTACAGAGCCTGACACAGAGGATATAAATAGAGATCAAAGTATGAATACAATCGATAGTTATTTTGAATATCGTGTCCCTATCTTTAAAACTATGCAGGTGGGTAATCATCCATTTATAACTGATGTACGAGATAATATTCAAGTAAATGTTCCCAACGGAGATGAATATACTACTCGCTGGATTCAATTTAAAATACCAATTCAAAAATCTTATTATGAAAACACCTCCTTTGATACTTATTTTGAAGCCGTAAATGAAATTAATGACTTACGATCTATACGGTTTATGAGAATGCTTTTAAGCGGCTTTGAGGAAGATGTAGTTTTACGTTTCGGAACTTTGGATTTGGTTCGAGGTGATTGGAGGAGGTATAATAAGCCCTTAAATGAAGATGTTTTATCAAATACTAATACCACATTAGATATTAGTACGGTAAATATTTTAGAAAATGAGAATAGAATACCGATAAACTATGTCTTACCTCCTGAAATTCAAAGAGAACAAATAAATAATAACAATACCATTATTCGTCAAAACGAACAATCCCTTGCATTCCGAATTTGTGATTTGAAGCCAATGGATTCAAGAGGTATTTACAAGGGTGTGGATCTGGATATGCGACAATACAGTAAACTCAGAATGTTTATTCATGCTGAATCTTTACCTGGAAACGAACCTCTTCCAGGGACAGATTCTGAAGATGAATATGACAAGCGTATGACTGCATTTATTCGCTTAGGAACTGATTATCAAGATAATTTCTATCAAATTGAAATTCCATTAAAACCTTCATCATACACTGAAAATATTTCCAATCGTTTAACAGCTGAAGAGGTATGGATTCCTGATTCAAACTCTTTGGAAATACCCATAGACTTGTTGTCAAAACTCAAAGCAAAAGCCCTACAACAACTCGGATTAGGGGAAACTCTTTACTTCGATGAGGAACTAAATCCAATTCAAGAGTTTACTCCTATTAGTAGTTTACCAGGTATAAAAAAATACAAATTGGCAATTCATGGAAACCCTTCTTTGGGGTCTATTAGAACTCTTATGATTGGGCTTAAAAATCCCTCAACTCAATTGGGGGATGACCTTTGTGGGGAGGTTTGGTTTAATGAGTTAAGGATTTCAGGTATTGACACTCAAGGTGGTTGGGCTGCAATTGGGGCACTAGATGCAAACCTTGCTGACTTTGCTACTTTCTCTGCAAGTGGTCGTTATTCTTCAATTGGTTTTGGAAGTGTAGACCAAACCCCAAATCAAAGAATGCGCGAAGAATTACTTCAATATGACCTTATTTCTAATGTTAATCTTGGCCAGTTAGCCCCCTCTAATTGGGGACTTCAAATCCCTTTAAGTTTTGCTAATGGTGAAACTTTAATCACTCCAGAATATGATCCTTTTTATCAGGACTTAAAATTGAAGGATCGTCTAGATACAGCAGAAAGAACTACCCAGAGGGATTCTATTCGAAACCAAGCAATTGATTATACCAAGCGAAAAAGTATTAGTTTGATAGGAGTTCGAAAAAATAATAATGGAAAAGGGAAAAATCATTTTTTTAAACCAGAAAATTTTGATTTTTCATATGCATATAATGAATTAGAACATCGTGATTATGAGATTGAAAAACAAGAAGAAATGAATTTAATACTAGGAGCAAATTATGGATATTCCTTTAATTCAAAACCAATAGAGCCGTTTAAAAAAGTAAAGTACTTTGATAGAAAAAAATATTGGAAGTGGTTGCAACAATTAAATTTCAATTTATTTCCAAGCTCTCTTCAAGCATCAACAAATGTCAATCGAATACTTAATAATCAAAAGTTTCGACAAGTTTACCTTGAAGGTATAGACGCTTCTCTTCAAAGAAGTTTGCCTAATCTTCAACAGCGTAACTTCTTATTTGACTACAATTATGCTTTGAGTCATAATCTTACACGTTCGCTTCGGTTTAATTTTAGTGCAGCTACTAGTAGTATAATAAGACAAAATACAGATATTAATTCTAGTGACTTACAAACCTCCGACAATCAACGTATTTTATGGCAAGATATCATGAGTACAGGTGAGCCAAACTCACATTTTCAGTCTCTGGCACTAAATTATAAGCTTCCTTTTCAATACATTCCATTTTTAAGCTTTATCGATGCGACTTATAATTATACAGGAAATTTTAATTGGCAACGAGGTTCAGAGGCATTAGCAGGGGTAACAAGTGATGATGGTATAGCACTTGGCTTGGTCAACACAATCCAAAATAACAATACAAAAACAATTACTGGAGCCCTATCTTTTTCGAGACTCTATTCTGCCCTAGGATTAGAAACCAACAAGAATCGATTTAAATCTAAAGTTGTTAACTCCCAAGATAAAGACTCAGTAAAAAAGAATACTATTTTTAAAAAGAGTTTGACTAAAGTTGTTGATATTTTGACAGCTATAAAAAGAGTTCAAGCCAGTTATAATGAAAATAACGGTAGCGTACTTCCAGGATATTTACCTTCAGTAGGTTTTGCAGGCGGACTCAAGCCAACTCTTGGCTATACTCTAGGAAGTCAAGCTGATATTAGATATGAAGTAGCTAGGCAAGGATGGCTTACAGGATTTCCTAATTTCAATCAATTGTACACCCAACTCAGATCTAGCAAGTTTAAAATTTCAGCTCAAGTTGTTCCTTTAAAAGGGTTATTAATTGATTTTAACGCAGAAAGAGATTTTACAGAGAATCAATTGGAAAATTTTAGGGTTGAAGATCAAGATTATCTTCCTCAAAATACAAGTATTTTAGGAAACTTTGGCATGTCTACTGTTCTTTTAAAAACTGCATTTAATCAATCTAAAAGTTCTGTAAGTACAAATTTCAACAAGTTTAGAGAGTTCAGAAGTATAATTGCACATCGTCTAGTAGAAAGCACTATTTTTTCAAGTTTAGGAGATGATAAGGAAGGCTATCCTTTAGGTTTTGGGAAAAATCAACAATCGGTTTTACTACATTCTTTTGTTGCAGCTTACTCGGGATCAGATCCAAATCGAATAGAACTAAATCCAATAAAAAACACTCCTTTACCTAATTGGAATTTGAAGTTCACAGGGTTAACAGAAATAAAGTCTATTGCAAAGATTTTTAAACGACTTTCATTAAATCATGCTTATAGAGCAAGTTATACTTTAACCAATTTCCAATCCAACTTTGACTATGATCCTACCATGCCGAATCAAACTGACAAGTCAGGAAATTTTATTCCCCAAAGATTGTATTCCAATATAAATTTAGTAGAACAGTTTAATCCACTTGTAAAATTGGATATTGAATTTATAAATTCTTTTAAAATATTAGCTGAATTAAGAAAAGAACGTGCAATTTCTTTGAGCTTAGACAATAACTTAATTACTGAGACTAGTGGAGACGAATATATAATGGGACTTGGATATCGTGTTAAAGATGTGCGTTTTAAAACCAGTATTGGAGGAAGAAAAGTGGTTTTAAAAGGTGATTTAAATATTAAGGCGGATGTCTCTTATCGAGACAATGTCACAGTATTAAGAAATTTGGAATATGATAATAATCAAGTAACTGCAGGTCAGCGTCTAATGGCTATTAAAGTTACTGCAGATTATGCCTTGACAAAAAATTTAACTGCACTTTTCTTTTACGATCACAACTTTTCTGAGTTTGCAATTTCTACAGCTTTTCCACAAACAAGTATTAGATCAGGATTTACAATTCGATATAACTTTGGAAATTAAAAAGTCTTTTTTTGCTAATGGAATTCTGTTACATTTGTTTTCTTAAAAAGAATTATAAATGAAATTACCAGTAGATTTAATGTACACAAAAGATCATGAATGGATTCGAATTGATAACGATATAGCTACTATTGGAATTACTGATTTCGCCCAAGGCGAATTAGGTGATATAGTATATGTTGAAATTGAAACTCTAAACCAAACACTAAACGCAGAAACTGTATTCGGTTCTGTTGAAGCCGTTAAGACTGTTTCGGATCTTTTTATGCCACTCTCAGGAGAGATCATTGAAATCAATGAGGCACTAGATGATACTCCCGAATCAGTGAATGATGATCCTTATGGTGATGGATGGATGGTAAGGGTGAAATGTTCAGATTTGTCACAAATAGAGGGACTTTTAGATGCGAAAGCTTATAAATCAATTATTGCTGGAGGATAAGTTGCTCAAAACAACTGCAGTGATTACAACTTTAATTGTTGTTTACTTATCACTTAAGCCCCCTGAATCAGACAGTGAATCTTGGAGTATTTTTTTTATTAGAGGCGACTTATTTCTACATTTTATTTGTTACTTTGGACTTAGTATCCTTTACTATTTAGCTCTTTTAAACTACGAAAAAGTTGTCATAAAGACTTTAATTTTATCAGTATTTATAGGCTTCATTCTTGAAATTTTACAACTCATACCCATATTTCACCGCTTTTTTGATGTACAAGATTTAATTGCTAATTTTTTTGGGGCTATAGCAGGTATTTTCTTAATTCGATTTTTATTTTCTCATTCATTTAAAGATTAAGTTGTTTTAACAAGATTTTTTTTTAGTTTAGCTATCTAAAATTTGTTTAATCATGCAGCCTAAGAAAAGCGAAAAAGTAGATTTAACTAAAAATAGCAGCTTATATTTTGTTATGGGGTTGGCGGTTGTCTTATTTATTTCATGGCAAGCAATTGAGTGGAAAACATACAAAAGGACCTACGATTATGAGGCACTTAATGTAGATGATGATGATGATGAGGAAATCCCAATTACAGAACAAATTAAAGTTCCACCACCACCACCACCACCACCACCACCTGCTCCGGAAATAATTGAAATAGTAGAAGACGAAGAAGAAGTTGAAGAAACTGTTATTGAATCTACTGAAACCAATGAAGAAGAAATTGTTGAAATTGTTGAGGTTGAAGAGGAAGAGCTCGATATCGATGTCCCATTTGCAGTAATTGAAGATGTTCCAATTTTTCCTGGTTGTGAAAGAGTTAAAAAGTCAGAACGTAGAGATTGCTTCCAAGAAAAAATGAATAAACACATTCGCAAAAACTTTCGTTATCCTGAAATAGCACAAGAAATGGGAATTCAAGGACGTGTGTATGTAAATTTCATTATTGCTAAGGATGGTAAAATAACTAATATTCGCATGCGTGGGCCAGATAAAAATCTTGAGAATGAAGCTCAACGTATTATTTCTAGATTACCAAGTATGATTCCTGGTAAACAAAGAGGGAGACCAGTTCGTGTTCCTTTTAGTATTCCTATAACATTTAGATTACAATAAATAATTACACCCAGTTTTCAAGCTGGTTTTTTATTTTTTTAAGATTTACATTTTTGATATTGAAAACAAGATTGAGAAAAGAATTTTCATCTTAAAACAGAAATACATTGTACAAAGATTTTTTCTCACTTATCTTTGTTATTTGAATGATGTGGAGCGATGCAGCCAAATAAAACAATTGAAATCACAGGTACTCAACAAACTTTAATTGATTTAGCTCAGCTTACTAAATTTAGGCTTTCTATTTCAGTTGTTATTTCTTCACTTGCGGGCTACTTTTTGGCAATAGATCAAGTAGACTATTTCACATTATCTTTACTTGTCCTTGGAGGATATTCCATGGTAGGTGCCTCTAATGCTTTCAATCAAGTTTTTGAGATAGATCTTGATAGGCTTATGCTGAGAACCCAAAACAGACCTCTTCCTGATGGAAGAATGAATCCCAGGTCCGCATTATTCATAGGTGTAGCTTTAACCTTAATTGGTGTTACATCACTTTATATTATTAATTTAAAAACAGCCTTTTTTGCAAGTATATCTATTTTTTTATACGCTTGCCTTTACACTCCTTTGAAACAGAAAACTCCATTATCTGTATTTGTCGGTGCTTTTCCAGGAGCAATTCCTTTTATGCTAGGATGGGTTGCTGCTACTAATGAATTCGGAATTGAACCTGGTGTCCTTTTTATGCTTCAGTTTTTCTGGCAATTCCCTCATTTTTGGGCAATCGGTTGGTTAATGCATGAACAGTACGAAGCTGCTGGATTTAAAATGTTGCCTTCAGGAGCTAGAGATCAAAACACAGCTTTTCAAATTGTCTTTTATACACTCTGGACGGTTGTAATTTCTTTGATTCCAGCATTTAAATATACAGGGGCTCTATATCTATCTCAAAATGGTGCTTTTTTAGTATTGCTTTTGGGAGGAATGTTTTTGTATTATGCAGTTAAATTAATGGTTTCAAAAACAGATAAAGCTGCACGAATATTGATAAGGGCCAGTATAGTATATATCACAGGGATACAACTAGTTTATGTAATTGATAAATTTTTAATACAATGAATACAAATGATTCTATAATTACTAAAACAAATCGAGCAAAAAAAATGATGCTTTGGTTTGGTATGATCAGTATGAGTATGACCTTTGCAGGTCTAACTAGTGCTTATGTTGTAAGTAGTTCTCGGGCAGATTGGATTCAGCAAATAGAACTCCCCTTTGCTTTTACACTTAGCACCTTGATAATTATATTAAGTAGTGGAACTTTTTATTTAGCATTAAAGATGGTACAATCTGATAATATAAAAGCTGCCCAACGTTTGTTGCTAACCACCTTAGCTTTAGCAATAGCATTCGTTTTATTTCAATTTCAAGGTTTTAATGGAATTATTGATAAAGGCTACTATTTTACAGGGCCTGAGAGTTCAATTACAACCTCATACTTATATGTATTGGTATTGTTGCACCTGGCTCATCTTACAGCAGGATTAGTAATTGTATTAAACGTTTTTTTTAAGACTCTAAAAGGAAAGTATGTCCAAGGTAATACTCTAGGATTTGAACTAGCATTAACATTTTGGCATTTTCTTGATATTCTGTGGGTATATTTATTTTTATTCGTTTCATTCTACGGTTAAAAATTAATAAATTTGCATCAAAATTAATATGATATTATGGAGGTAGCGCCTAATGCGTCTTTAGATGAAAGTCAAGTTTGGGGTGGAGGTAATAAGCCATTCAATGCCAGTTATGGAAAAATGATGATGTGGTTTTTCATTGTTTCAGATGCATTGACTTTTACTGGATTTCTTGTTTCTTATGGTTTTTCAAGATTTAAGAATATCAATTCTTGGCCTATTGCTGATGAAGTATTTACCCACTTTCCCTTTTTACATGGTATTGATGCCCCAATGTATTATGTAGCTTTAATGACATTTGTATTAATATTTTCTTCGGTTACAATGGTTTTAGCTGTAGATGCAGGGCATCACATGAACAAAGCTAAAGTGACTTTTTACATGTTACTTACAATTATTGGAGGTGCAATTTTTGTTGGATCCCAGGCTTGGGAATGGAAAAATTTTATCAAAGGGGAATACGGAGCTTTGGAAACTAGAGGTGGACAAATTCTTCAATTTGTAAATGCTGAAACCGGAAAACGTGCTGCTATTCAAGAGTTTTCTCTCGGAATAGATTCTGAACGTTCAACTCATCAATCTTATAATGGTATCTGGTATAAAGGTGAAACCACACTTCCTAATGTATCTGTAGATGAAGTTAAAAAGGGGTTTTTAGCAGATCAAAGTCTTGTTATAAGAACAGAACAAATTACAGAAAATGGACAAAAAACAGTATTATCACGTGATGAATCTATAGTGAAAATTGACGAAGCAATCGATGTAATTGAAGGTGCAAATTTGATTCATAATGAATATGGAAATCGCTTATTTGCAGATTTCTTTTTCTTTATAACAGGTTTTCACGGTTTCCACGTACTTTCAGGAGTAGTTATTAACATAATTATTTTCTTCAATGTGATTCTAGGAACATATGAAAGAAGAGGACATTATGAAATGGTAGAAAAAGTTGGGTTGTATTGGCACTTTGTCGATTTAGTTTGGGTATTTGTATTTACATTTTTCTATCTAGTTTAACAAAAAAACATCAAAATCAATATGGCAGCAGAAGAACATAAATTAGCCATTTTTAGAGGACTATTAAAATTCAGATCAAATCAACAAAAAATTTGGGGTGTTTTGATATTCTTATCAATAGTGACTACTATAGAAGTTGCATTAGGAATCATAAAACCTGAAATATTAATGGGAAGCTTTTTAAGGATGAAGTTTCTAAATTGGATTTTTATAATCTTAACTATTGTAAAAGCATATTATATTGCCTGGGATTTCATGCATATTCGTGATGAACGAGGTGGTTTAAAGAATGCAATAGTTTTACCTCTAGTAATTTTAATTCCATATTTGGCCTTTATTCTTCTTCTAGAAGCAGATTATATTTTTGATGTAATGGATATGGGTTTTGTTGCTTGGAATTTTTAGTGCAAATAGACAATTCAAAGAGGTCTTTTAACTCTTTTTTATCATGAAAAAGAACGATATCTACAAGAAGTTAGTTTTGGGACTTTTATTCATATTCCCACTTTTAGTGTATCTCTTTTTCGCCTCGGGAAAAAATAATTTTGCTAAACTTCCAATCCTTACAAAAGGAGTTAAAGAGATTTCAACAAATAATCAAATAACTAGATTAAAAGATCGTATCACTATTTTAGGATACTGGGGTGGAAGTTTAGAAAATAAAAAAGCTGAGGCTCTAAATTTAAACGAAAAAATTTATAAACGTTTTTATCAATTTGAAGATTTTCAATTTGTTTTTTTTGTTGACTCAAGCAGAGTGAAGCAAGTTGGAGAATTAAAAAACTCATTGAAACAAGGAGCTGGAACTGACCTATCTCGATGGAATTTTATCCATGTCAATAGTAAATATATAAAAACACATTTTTCCTCGCTAAATACACCCTTATCATTAGAAGAAGATTATAGTTCTCCTTTTGTATTTATCATAGATAAAGACCTTAACCTGAGGGGTAGAAATGATGATGAGGATTTAGGAACTCTTTATGGATTTGATGCACGCTCTGTAGCTCAGATCAACAAAAAAATGATTGATGATGTTAAAGTAATTTTAGCGGAGTATCGTTTAGCCCTAAAAATTTATAACACTAAAAGAGTTAAATAGTTTATGTCAAAGTTAAAATATGTCGGTCTTTTTCTTGTAATTATCATTTTTGGAATTGTTTTTATACCAAAGATTTTAAATAGAATTACTGATCAAACCATTGTTGAAAGTAATAGGTCTCAGTCTGCTGTTCCATTGAATTATATAGTTTTAAATGGAGAAGCAAAAAAAGTTCCCGAGTTTACACTTTTTAATCAAGACAGTCTTTTAATTTCGAATGAAGATTTTTCTAACAAAGTTTATGTAGCCGAATTTTTTTTTACCTCTTGCCCAAGTATATGCCCAATTATGAATAAAAATATGAAACGAATTGAAGATCGTTTTGGATCTCGTATGGATTTTGGGATTGCCTCTTTTTCAATTGATCCTGATCATGATACCCCTTCAGTTTTAAAAGCTTATGCAGAATCTTATAATGTTTTTTCTCAAAACTGGCATTTTTTAACAGGCGAAAAGGATGTGATTTATAATTTAGCTAATAATGGGTTTAATATATTTGCATCTGTAAATCCAAGAGTTGCAGGTGGTTTTGAGCATCAGGGATATTTTGCTCTTATTGATAAAAACGGCTTCATACGCTCTCGTTCAGATCAATTTGGTAATCCTATTGTGTATTATATGGGATTAGACGAAATAGATGTTAAAATTCAAGAAGTCGATATGTTGATGGAGGATATAGATAAACTATTGAAAGAATAAATAATGGAGAAAATAAAAAATAAAAGTATTGGTAAATATAAAATATGGGTTTGGATACTTTCTGTAGCCATTCCAGTAGTTGTAGCAACACTTTTTTTAATTAAAATTCCAAATGTTAAATCTTTAGCCTTTTTACCTCCAATCTATGCAAGCATAAATGCTATTACAGCTATTGTCCTCACTCTTGCATACTTGGCTATTAAAAATAAAAACGTATTGATTCACGAGCGTTTAATGAAAATTGCAATAGGACTATCTGTTATTTTTTTGGTTATGTATGTGGCTTATCATATGACTTCAGATCCAACACCTTACGGAGGAACTGGAATTTTAAGACCTACATATTATTTTATTCTCATATCGCACATTTTGTTATCTATAGGAATAATTCCTTTGGTGCTTGTAACTTATGTTCGAGCGATTTCTAATTTATTCAAAGAACATAAAAAAATAGCTCGCTATACATTTCCAATTTGGATGTACATTGCGGTAACGGGTGTAATAATTTATTTAATGATATCACCATATTATGCCTGATAAAAGAGCCTTGTTTGTTTATTTATTTCTTTTCTTAATAATTGGAATTGATGAGACTTACAGCCAATGTTCAATGTGTCGTGCTGTACTTCAATCTGAAGAGGGTCAAGCTACTGCAAAAGGAATAAATAATGGAATTTTATATTTAATGGCTATCCCTTATATTTTAGTAGGGATTGTGGGATGGAAAGTCTTTCAGATCCTAAAAAAATAATTTCAATTATAAATAATTCAAAATAATTAATTTAGTTTATTTTATAAACTTGTTTATATTTGTAAAAATTACATGATGAATACAGCGGAAAAACAAATAGAAACAATTAATAATGTTATTAATAGCACAAAAGAGAATCTTAAACCTCTAAGCATTAATTTTATTTTTTGGGGAATTTACGTCAACATATTAAGTGGTTTTCACTATGCCTTTCCTTCTTTAGTTCAGTCATCAAAATATTCGGCAGCTATATATTGGATAATTTTATCCATAATTGGAATGCTCTTTATGGCTTATTATAACGTAAAAGTTAGAAAGACTGTAGGATATGAAACACATTTAAGTAGGGTAATTAAAATTATTTGGGGCGTATTTGGTGTTTCATGGATCTACATAATCACACTTTCATTTTATCTAAAAAATTATCACCCAGTGCCCCCTATACTGTTTTTATTAAGTTTACTTACAATTATGACTGGACTTATCATAAAATTTAAACCTGTTACCCTAGGAGGAATATTTCTGACGTTATTCACATTCTATCTAAATTTTAATCCTGAAATTAATCTTTTGTTAGTTAACATAGTTGGAGTTTCTTTAGGGATGTTAGTACCAGGATTATCACTTTTCTATTCCAAATCTAGTAACAATCCAGATGGATAAGTTCTTGTTTAATCCTATCAGATTAAAAATCATGTCATCTCTAATTAATAAAAGTCAATGTGATTTTAATTATTTAAAAAAAGTGACTGAATCTACTCAGGGTAATTTAAGCGTTCAGTTGAAAAAATTAAAAGAAGAAAAATATATTGAAATTGAAAAAACATTTAGTAATAATTATCCTAAAACATCATGTTCAATTACAGAAAATGGAAGAATTCAATTCGAAGAATTTTTTAAAAATTTAATAAAAATGAAAAATTCATAATTATAAATTTTATTAAGTGAGATTTTACATTTCACTAATTATATAGTCTAATATGAAAGAAAATAAAAGTGTAACGTACACTTCTCTTCATGAAAAATTATTAATTTTGTGCTCGATAACCAAAAACGAATGATTCAGATAAAAAATCTTCATAAATCATACAAGATGGGGTCCTCCTCTTTGCATGTGCTTAAGGGAATTAATTTTAATATTAAAGAAGGAGAACTTGTCGCTATAATGGGTTCTTCGGGTTCTGGTAAATCTACCCTTTTAAACATCCTTGGAATGTTAGATGTTGCTGATGAAGGAGATTACATTTTGGATAATGTACCTATAAAGGATCTAAATGAGACAAAAGCTGCTAAGTACAGAAATAAGTTTTTAGGATTTGTATTTCAGTCTTTTAATTTAATAAACTACAAATCTGCTTTAGAGAATGTTTCCTTACCCCTATATTATCAAGGCATTAAAAGAAAAGAACGTCAAGAGTCTGCTTTAGATTATTTAGAGCGGGTTGGTTTAAAAGATTGGGCAACTCATTTGCCCAGCGAACTTTCTGGCGGACAAAAACAGCGTGTTGCTATCGCAAGAGCAATGGCCTCACGCCCCAAAGTATTACTTGCAGATGAGCCAACAGGTGCTCTAGACACTACAACATCATATGAGGTTATGGATCTAATTCAAAAGATAAATGAGGAGGGTAAAACTATTTTAGTAGTTACTCATGAACCTGATATTGCTCAAATGTGTAAGCGAATAGTTAAGCTTAAAGATGGTGTTATTATTGAAGATAAAAAAGTAAAACAAGTTTTAGCATCGTCCTATGTTTAACAGAGACCGCTGGAGAGAAATCTTTGAGACTATAAGTAAAAACAAATTGAGAACCTTTTTGTCAGGATTTACTGTTGCTCTTGGAATCTTTATCTTCATAATACTTTTTGGCTTAGGAAATGGTTTAAAAAACACCTTTCAAGAGTTTTTTTTAGATGATGCTGGCAATGCTATTTTTTTATATCCCGGAAAAACCTCAAAACCTTATAAAGGTTTTAAAGCAAATAGAAGGATTGAGTTTAAAAATGAAGACTTAAAAGATATTGAGGAAAACTTTTCTTTCTTTCTAGAATATTTATCTCCCCGTATTGATCGAAGCGCCTCAACAAGTTATAAAAATGAAAGTAATAGTTATACCACAAGAGCGGTAGCACCGGGACATCAGTTTGTTGAAAAAACTATTTTAATGAAGGGAAGATATGTTAATCAGTCCGACATTAACAAAAAAAAGAAAAGTGCAGTTATAGGTAGGCTTGTAGCAAAAGATTTATTTAAAGCTGAAAATCCAATTGGAAAATATATAAACTTAGGATCGACTGCATTTAAAGTAGTTGGAGTTTTTCAAGATGAGGGTGGAGATAGGGAAGAACGAAATATTTATATTCCCTTTACTACAAGACAGCTTATTGAAAAAGGTAATGATAAATTAAATCAAATCGTAATGACCTATAGAAAAGAGTTAGGTCATTCAGGTGCAATGGCCTTTGAAAGCACACTCAAAAAGTATTTTAAAGAGAAGAAATCAATAGATCCAAGTGATCCCAATGGAATCTATATTCAAAATCCCGCAGATGATCTTCAACAAAGTCAACAATTTGCAATTGTGTTACAGTATATTGTAAGTCTTGTAGGACTTGGAACACTCATAGCCGGAATAATAGGTATATCAAATATTATGGTTTTTGTTGTTAAGGAGAGAACTAAGGAATTAGGAATACGAAAAGCTTTAGGTGCAACTCCTAAATCAGTAATTCAAATGATTCTTCAAGAGTCAGTTTTTATAACAACTATTTCTGGTTATATAGGCTTGTTTTTTGGAATTATAGTTTTGGAAAATATTGGCTTAAAGTTAGAAGAGTATTTCATAAAGAATCCCTATATCGATCTAGGAACTTCTTTAGCAGCCACAATTATTTTAATCGTTTTTGGAGCCATAGCAGGTTATATACCTGCAAAACGTGCTTCAAGTATAAAACCTATTGTTGCCCTGAGAGATGAATAGTCTAAAAGTAATATTTGACCGGGATACTTGGCAGGAAATTTTTGGCTCCATTTCTAAAAATAAGACTAGGACCATAATTACTGTGATAGGAGTTCTATGGGGTATTTTCATCTACATCGCCCTTTCGGGTGCTGCTAAAGGGTTAGATAATGGTTTTGAAAGACAATTTGAAAATATTGCAATGAACTCGATGTTTGTCTGGGCTCAAAGAACAAGCATACCTTATGATGGATTTAAAACTGGACGAAATATTACTCTGAAATTAACAGACATTGATTATATAAGACAACGCATTCCAGAAGTAGAGTTTATTGCTCCCAGAAACGTTAGAGGTGTTTTTGGAGGAGCAGTTCCTTTGGTAGTTCGTAAAAATAAATCGAGTAATTACAATGTTTATGGAGATTTTCCTGAATACACTAAGATTGCAACAAAAAAGATTTACGAAGGAGGACGTTTTATAAATGAAGATGATATCAAATACGCTCGAAAGGTTTGTGTAATTGGTGAGAGAACTCAAACAGAACTTTTTGAAAAAGACGAAAATCCAATAGGTCAATATATAAGGGTCGATAATATTTATTTTCAGGTAATCGGAGTTCATAAGTTTGTTCCTGGAGGAGGTTTTGAGAGTGATGGTGATATTTTTATCCCCTTTGAAACATTTAGAAAAATATATAATACAGGTGATAGAGTACAATGGTTTACTATTGCAGCCTATGATGATGCAGATGTTGTAGCTGTAGAAAAAGAAATAAAAGCAACATTAAAGAAAATTCACAGAGTTTCTCCAAAAGATGAACGTGCATTTGGAGGATTTAATCTAGGTGAAATCTTTAATAAAATAGTCGGCTTTTCTAAAGGAATGACATTATTATCCTTAATAGTTGGTATTGCAACAATTATAGCTGGTGTAATTGGAATTGGAAATATATTACTAATATCAGTGAAAGAAAGAACAAAAGAGTTAGGAGTTAGACGAGCTCTTGGAGCAACACCTTCAGAGGTAAGAAATCAAATTATTTTAGAGTCTGTATTTTTAACAATGATTGCTGGAATACTTGGAATTATCCTTGGAGCTTTTGTCTTATTTGGGATTAATTTAGCTACCCAAGATTTAACAGATTTCCCCTACACAAACCCTACAGTTCCAATCAAATTTATAATGGGGGCACTTTTTATTATGGTTTTTTTAGGAACATTAATTGGACTTATCCCTGCACAACGTGCAGTAAGTATTAAACCTATTGACGCATTAAGAGAAGAATAAAATTAAATATAAAATCAATGAAAATTTTAAAATACATCGGAATAACACTTTTAATTTCTGGAGCTTTATTTGCAGCAGCTTACTTTATTAAAACTAATGACAAGTCTGCTATTGTTTATGAAACTAAAACAGTCATTACTACTTCTATCGAAAATAAAACTGTAATTACTGGAAAAGTAATTCCAGAAGATGAGGTTGAAATAAAACCTCAAATTCAAGGAATTATTGATGCTCTTTTTGTAGAGGAGGGAGATAAAGTAAAGACAGGAGACCTATTAGCTAAAATAAAAGTAGTTCCTAATGAACAAAATTTAAATAGTGCTGAAGGAAGATTAGCCAATTCAAGAATTGTTCTAAAAAACACCCAGATCGAATTCAAAAGAAATAAAGATCTTTTTGATAAAGGAATTATATCAAGACAGGATTTTGATAATATTCAATTGCGTTACAATCAATCAAAGCTAGATGTATCTAATGCGGTTTCTGATCTTCAAATCATTCGCTTAGGATCAAAAGGTGGTGCGGCTTCAGCTAATACTAATATTCGAGCAACTGTTCCTGGTACAGTTTTAGAAATTCCTGTCGAGGAAGGTTTTCAGGTCATCGCCAGTAATAGTTTTAATGCTGGGACAACTATTGCTACTATAGCTGACCTTAATAAAATGATTTTTGAAGGTAAGGTTGATGAAGCAGAGGTAGGAAAGTTAATAGTGGGGATGCCTTTGGAGGTTAATCTCGGTGCTATTGAAGATCAATCATTAGAGGCAAAATTAAAATTTATTGCTCCAAAAGGGAATGAAGAGCAAGGTGCTGTTCAATTTAAAATTGAGGCTGATTTATTTTTAAATGATTCAATTTTTGTAAGAGCAGGATATAGTGCAAACGCCTCACTAATTTTAGAGCGTAAAGATAATGTAATGGCTGTTGAGGAGTCACTTCTTCAATTTGATCGTGAAACAGAAAAGCCTTACGTAGAAATTCAAATTGGAGATCAAAAGTTTGAGAGAAGAGATATTGAAATTGGTTTGTCTGATGGAGTAAATGTTGAAGTAATATCTGGACTTACTGAGGATGATCAGATTAAGGTTTGGAATAAAACTGAGCCTATTAAAAATGGTATATCTGTTGAGGAAGAGTTGGCAGATTAAACTCTTTTATTAAAGAAATAATAAAATAATATGAAAAAAATCTTAAGCTTTTTAATTTCTCTATTTACATTGATTACATACGCTCAAGTAAAACAATATACCTTGGAAGAATGTGTAATGATTGCTCTTGAGAAAAACATCAGTATTCAACAATCTGAATTGGATTTAGAAGGAGCAGATATCGATAAGGCAGACGCCTTTGGGAATTTTTTACCACGAATAAATGCTCAATCTCAACATATTTGGAACAATGGTCTTAGTCAAAATATTACAAATGGGTTAATAGAAAATTTGACGACTCAGTTTTCTTCTTTTGGGGGTAATATTGGCGTAACTCTTTTTAGTGGAAAACAAAATATTAACCAATTAGCTCGTGCAAATTTGAATATTATTTCTAGACAATACCAGTTAGAGGACATGAAAGATGATATAAGTCTTTTTGTTGCAAACTCTTATTTACAAGTAATGTTTAATAAAGAATTAGAGCAGGTGCAAAAATATCAATTACAGTTAGCTCAACAAGAGTTAGAGCGAACTCAAATAAGAATTGATGCTGGAGTTCAGACTAAGGCTGAGATCTATGAAATTGAAGCAAACTTAGCAGCCCAGGAACAAGCATTAGTTCAGGCTGAGAATGCTTTTCTTCTATCTCGAATTAGTTTAGCCCAGTTACTTCTGATAACAGATTATGAAAACTTTGATATAGCCACGGTAGATTACGATGTTCCATTATCTCAAATTCTATTAGAAAAACCAAAAAAAATCTATGAAAAGGCTCTTACGCTCAGAAATGACGTTAAGGTAGGGGCAACAAATATTGAGATTGCGAAAAAAGATATTGATTTAGCAAAAGGTGCTTTATTGCCGTCACTTTCGGCTTTTTATAATTATAACACCCGTATATCTTACAGTGATCGTTTTATTGAAACAGGAAACTTAATTGAAACTCCAATTGGAGTAGTTAAAGAAAATGGGTCTATTGTTGTTACACAATTTCCAGAAAGAGAAATTTCAGGTGCCCAATCTTTTGGAGATCAGTTTAGCCAAAATGATGGCCAAAGTTATGGGTTATCATTAAATATCCCAATTTTCAATGGATTGTCCGTAAAAAATAATATTAAAAGAAGAAAGCTAAATTTAAAGCGTACTGAGAATCTTTTTGAACAAACTAAGCTTGATTTAGAAAATACAATTAACCAAGCATACAATAATGCGGAGGGAGCATACAAATTCTATGAAGCTTCCAAAAAAACTTTAAAAGCACGAAGAGAAGCATATGTAATGGCTGAACAGCGTTTTGAATTGGGAGTAATGAACTCTTACGATTTTATTCAAGCTAAGCAGAGATATGAAATTTCAGCTTCTGATAATGTCAGAGCAAAATACGATTACATTTTTAAATTAAAGGTTTTAGAATTTTATTTTGGTTTACAAATTACAATCTAACTCATTTTTCTAATTTGTTGAGTGATATACTTTGTTGTATCTTAACTTTTAAGATCTTAAATGATTAAAAATGGATAATTATCAAACCAAAACTTATAAGAGTAAACATAAGGATATCCCTGGTAATCCTTCTACCGCTAAAAGTAGTGCACATAAGCTAAACATTCGAAAAAAAGAGGAACCATTAAGAGTTTTAACAGAAGAGCAATGGAAGTTTTGGTTGCAAAAAGGATACGTAGTAATTAAAAATGCTATACCTAAGAATCAAGCTGAAGAAACTGCATCTTTTCTTTGGGAATTTGAAGATAAAAAACCTAATGATCAATCTACTTGGTATACAGCTCCGAGGGCCGAAATGCAAATGAAAGAGCTTGCAGGAACAGGAATGGTTGAAGTGTATAATAATCAACATTTATGGAACAACAGGCAGACTCAAAAAGTATACGATGCTTTTGTCGATGTCTGGGGGACTGAAAAACTTTGGGTCACAATAGACAGAGCTAATTTGAATTTACCTATTCAAAAAGATTTTGAATATAAAGGGTTTATTCATTGGGATTATGACCCTGAAACTAAACCTCAAAATGTTCAGGGAGTCATCGCTTTATCTGATCAAACAGACATAAATATGGGAGGTTTCCAGTGTGTGCCATGGTTATATCAAAATTATGATACATGGAAATTAACTCAGCCTGTTGACCGAAACCGTTTTCAGCCAGATATATCAGGTTTAGAAGATAAAATAGAAAAAGTAGCTATGCAAGCGGGAGATTTATTAATATTTAATAGTCTTTTAGCACATGGTATTCGTCCTAATCTTTCAGAAAATAAAGTTCGAATTGCTCAATATATTTCAATGATGCCTGCAGAAGAAGAAAACGAATCTCTTAAAAAGTGGAGAATTAATTCTTGGAAGAATAGGGTAGCTCCTGAAGGTTATGCTTTTCCAGGTGATCCTAGAAACTGGGAACAGACAAAATACGATACAGCTCAACTTTCTCCGCTTGGAGAAAGGCTTTTGGGATTAACTTCTTGGTAAAATGGATCTTAACCTGAAGGGAAAAACAGCTTTTATATCAGGATCAACTTCTGGGATTGGATTCACAACAGCTAAAACTTTGTTGGAAGAAGGAGTGACTGTTTATATTAATGGAAGAGACCAGTTATCTATTGAGAAAGCGGTGATTCAATTAAAGGATGAAGTAGTCGGAGCTAAAGTTTTTGGTCTTGTTGCTGATTTTTCAAAGTTTGAACAAGTTGAAAATTTAATAAAGAGATTGAGCGAGATTGATATTTTAATTAATAATGTAGGAATCTATTCTTCAAAATCTTTTTTTGAAACATCAATTGAAACTTGGCAAGAACAGTTTCAGGTAAATTTAATGAGTGGTGTGGCATTATCTAAATATTATTTAAAAGGAATGCTTGATCGTAATTGGGGAAGAATTCTTTTTATTTCAAGTGAGTGTGCTTATTTAGTACCTCCAGACATGATCTCATATAGTACAACTAAAGCGTCAATGCATGCGGTTTCAAGAGGATTAGCTCTTTTAACTAAGGGAACTGGTGTAACTTCTAATGTTATAGTTCCTGGTTCAACTTTGACTAAGGGTGCTAAAACCTTTTTAGCCGATAAAGCTAAAAAGTACGATACTTCGCCAGAGGCTATTGAAAAAGATTTTTTCAATAATGATCGAACTTCATCTCTTTTAAAACGTTTTGCAAGTACAGATGAGATAGCAACTACTATTGCCTATCTTTGTAGTCCATTATCTTCTGCCACTAACGGTTCAGTAATTAAAGTTGATGGTGGAAGTTCTGGCGGAATATTATAAATATTATTATGTCTTATATTCTTCACCTAGAAACTTCAACACAGCAATGTTCTGTTGCCCTAGCAAAAGATGGAAGATGTATATCAAAAAAAAAGCTTTTAACTGAAAATTTTAGTCATAGTGAAAAATTACATTTATTTATTCAAGATGTAATTAATAAAGCTGGAATAGTCATTTCTGATTTAGAAGCTATCGCCATTAGTAAGGGGCCTGGTTCTTATACAGGACTTAGGATTGGGGTAGCAGCTGCAAAAGGTCTTTGTTTTGCTCTTGATTTGCCTTTAATAGCAATTAATACCTTAAACATAATGGTTCAGCCATTTTTTGATAAAAAGGATTTCGACTTTCTAATCCCTATGCTTGACGCTCGAAGAATGGAAGTTTACACTTCTATTTTCAATAAAAGGCAGAGTATTAAAATGCAAACTAAAGCAGTGGTTTTAAGTGAAGATAGTTTTGTAAACATAGTTGAAAATGGTAATTGTTTGATTATTGGAAATGGCGCTTCTAAATTCAAAATACTCAACCCCAAAATTGATGCTCATTTTAATAAAGAAATACATTACCCTTCAGCTGAAGATATGTGCTTATTAGCTTGGAATAAGTTTAAAAATAAAGATTTTGAAGTTTTAGCATCTTTTGAGCCATATTATTTGAAAGATTTTCAAACTACATCTTCTAAAAAGGAATAGACATTAACCGTTAACAGCTACTACATTTTCAATTTTACCAGGCATCATTTCTTTTAGCATATTTTCAATCCCATTTTTTAATGTAAAAGTGGATGATGGGCAGCCACTGCATGCTCCTTGAAGTATAACTTGAACTGATTTATTTGAAGGGTCATAAGACTCAAATTGAATATTTCCTCCATCAGAGGCTACTGCGGGTTTAATATATTCATCTAAAATTGATACAATTTGAGCTTCTAAAGGATCCAGATTCTCTGTATAAATTTTATCTTCTTTGGAATTAGATGTCTCGTGATGCTCTATAATGATATTTCCTTCTTCAATAAATGATCGGATAAATTCTCTGATTTCCATCACAACTTCATCCCAGCTATTGACTTCGAATTTTGTAATTGAAACATAATTTTCACTGATAAAAACCTCTTTAACAAATGCAAAATGAAATAGCTTTAGAGGTAAAGGGGCATTTTTAGCTTCATCTATATTTTTAAACTCTAAACTTTCAGAAACAAGTTTTTTATTAGCAACAAATTTCATTACAGAGGGATTGGGTGTGCTTTCAGCATATACACTCACAGGCACTTTATCATTTGCAATTTCTTCTAAAACTGCACCTCCATCATTTAGGTAGTTTTCTAGTTGGACTCTTACTTCTTCTATAACATCCTCCCATTCTAAAATATCAAAGCGTTCTACCTCTAGACTTTTTTCATGAAGGCTTACTGATTTTACAAAAGGCAAATAAAATAATTGTTGAATTAATGGTGCACTTTTAGCATCATCAATATTTTTAAAATGGATACTTTTTTTTGACCCTATAATTTGATTTAAAACAAATTGTGCCTTTACATTTCCTTTCTCTGCTGCTGCCTTTATTTGAAAAACTTTCATTATTACAAATTCTATAAATCAAAAATAATCATTGCCTTTTGAATAAAGGTTCTTGAGAGAGGCTATTTTTACAGAAAATCTTTTTGTAATTTGTTAGAAATAATAAATCATGTTAATTAAGTCAGTAAGAGGAAGCACTCCTTCTTATGGATTAGATTGTTTTTTTGCAGAAAACTCTACACTTATCGGTGATGTTAAAATAGGTGATGAGGTTTCTGTTTGGTTCCAAGCTGTTGTAAGGGGAGATGTAAATTCAATTCGGATAGGCAATAAAGTTAATATTCAAGATGGTGTTGTAATTCATGCCACTTATGAAACCGCTTCAACTCATATTGGCAATAATGTTTCAATAGGTCATAATGCGATTGTT
The DNA here is from genome assembly GCA_943842245.1 of uncultured Flavobacteriaceae bacterium. GTDB lineage: Bacteria > Bacteroidota > Bacteroidia > Flavobacteriales > Flavobacteriaceae > MS024-2A. Next base: position 796,300 of record CALTAJ010000002.1, on the reverse strand, counting down.
CATGGCTGTAAAATCAATGACAATGTTTTGATTGGTATGGGTAGTATTATTATGGACCATTGTGAAGTTGGAAGCAATAGTATAATAGCTGCTGGAGCAGTGGTAACCCAAAATACAATAGTTCCTCCAGGAACCATATTCGCTGGCGTACCTGCAAAAAAAATAAAAGATATCGATCCACATCTACAGAAAAGCGAGATCGAAAGAGTTGCACAAAACTATATTATATACGCCTCTTGGTTTAAACAATAAAAAAAGGCGTCCAAAAGACACCTTTAAATTGAATTTCTTTTAATTTCTAGAACCCTAAGTCTGTTTTGACGGCTGTTATCAAATCAGTTCCAGAAGCCATAATTACACTTCCTCCGGGGCTTGAATCCAAAACATAGTCAAATCCTTGAGCGGTAGCAACCTTTTCGATTGCAACACGGGCTTTTTCATATAAAGGACGCATCATCTCAGCAGAACGTTTTTGAAGTTCTTGAGCTGCTGTTTCTCTAAACTCTTGGATACGTTGCTGCATTTCTTGCAATTCTACTTGACGTTGCTGATTAATAAGCTCAGTCTGGTTTTGAGCATCACCCTGATAAGTTTGCGCTTTTGTCTGAAACTCCTTAGCTGAGGTCTCTAATTCCTTAGCATATTGCTCTTCTAATTTTTTTAGTTCATTTTGGGCTGTAATTACCTCTGGCATTTCACTGATTAATTGCTGAGTGTTGATATGGGCAACTTTTGATTGTGCCTCGATGCTTAGTGGTGCAACTAATAATAGGAAACTAACGATAAAGGGAGTAAGGTTTTTCATAATGTTTAGTATGTTAATTATTTAAGGAGCTAGTTTTAGATTTTAACTTTTCTAATTGGTCCTTTCTATTTTGTATACGTTGTTGTCTATTTATTTTTTTTATAACTAGGTCGCTAATATCGTAAATTTTTGCGGAATATAACATTGTTACGCTTGAAGATCGATCAAAAATAAAATCATATTTTTTCTCCTCTGCTATTTGTTTTACAATCGTTAGAACCTGATCCTGAACTGGCTGAATTAATTTTGAGCGTTGTAAAATCATATCTCCAACTGGCCCAAAGCGTTTTTCTTGCAAATTTATAATATCAAGTGCAAAATCTTGAATTTCAAGTTCTCTGTCTTTGATTAATTCTGGAGTGAGTAATATGCGCTCTACGTTAAGTTGGTCCTCAATTTGTTTTAATTGGATTTTTTTTAATTCAATCTCCTTTTTCCAATTCTCAATATTCTTATCTAATAATTGACTTGCTTTTTTATACTCGACTACACTTTCAAGTATAATATTCATATCAATATAACCAACGCGTGTTCCTCTCTGTGCATTTAAAATATTACAAAAGCTCAAATTAAAAATAAATAATAAAAATAGAGGCAAATTTCTTATCATTACTCTATTAACGATAAGTTTTGAAGGATATTATTAGAAGTCTCTATTAGTACTAATTTTTAGATTAAAAACGCTGTCCAATAACAAAATGTGTCTCCCAACCATTGGGAGTGGTTAAGTTAGAGTTTACATTATCAAAACCATATGCAAAATCAATTCCTAATAGGCCAAAAGCAGGCATGAAAATTCTAACTCCAGCACCTGCAGAACGCTTGGAACTGAAGGGATTAAATTCTCTAAAATTATTGTAACCATTTCCTGCCTCTAAAAAAGTTAAAGCATATATGGATGCGCTTGGTTTTAAGGTAATAGGATAGCGAAGTTCTAAAGAAAACTTATTGTATATATTTGAGCCGTCTCTGCTAGAAAGCGATTGATTGGGATATCCTCTAAGAGCTATTGTTTCACGGCCATCGAGAGCATAGCTTACCATTCCATCACCTCCAAGGAAAAAGCGTTCAAAAGGAATATTTCCCCTTGAAAGATTATAGGCACCTATAAACCCGAAGTCAACTTGGGTTTTAAGTGTTAATTTTTCATAAACTGGTGTATACCACGTACCGTTAAATTTGATTTTATAAAATTCAAGCCAACGGAATCTTTCTTGATCAATTACCTCAGTAAGAGGATTGCCATTTTCATCTTGAAATTCTTCTAAACTTGCAAGATTTGAATAATCTTTACCTGAAAAAAGAGAATATGGGGGAGTAAACTTGGCATTAATACTAAAAGTAGACCCTCCAGTAGGAAAAATTGGATTAATTCTAGTATTATTTCGTGTCAAATTTACCGTGTAGGCTAAATTATTAGATTCTCCATCGCCAAATGTAAATAAACCCGTGTAATAATTCTGTAAATTATAGTACTGGAAGGATATTGCTTGAGAAAGCTGAAAAAAATCGTCAGGTACCTGAAGCCTTTTTGCTAATCCTAATGTTACACCACTTATTTGAAAGGATTGAGTTTTATCAGCTAATCCAGTAAAAAAATCATAGCGATATTGAATAGTGTGTTGTAAAGAGGTTGAAAACTGGACAGGTTGACTTCCTCCTAGCCAAGGTTCAGAAAAACTAAAGCTATAGGTGCTGTAAAATTGACTAGCCTGAAGTCTTAGAGCCAAAGTTTGACCATCTCCCATGGGAAGAGGTTTATATTTAGTTTTATCTAAAATATTCCTCATAGAAAAATTATTGAATGAGAGTCCAAGAGTACCAATGAATCCGCCTTGTCCATAACCTCCTTGAAGTTCAATTTGACTTGCTCCAGATTCGACTAAGTCAAATCGAACATCAATTGTTCCTGAGTTAGGATCTACATTTTCGATTTGTGGATTGATTTGTTCAGCGTCAAAAAAGCCTAATTGACCAACTTCACGAACGGTTCTTACGAGTTTACTTTTACTATATAATTCTCCAGGCTTAGTTCGAAGTTCTCGATAAATGACATGATCGTTTGTTTTTGTATTTCCTTCAACAGAAATTTTGTTGAAGTTTGCTAATTTTCCTTCTGTAATTCGAATTTCAAAATTAATAGTATCTTCAGTTGCACTTACCTCTACAGCATTCACATTAGAAAATAGATAACCACTGTTTTGATAAAGATTAGTAATGTCTTCTCCATCAGGTTTTGAATTGTCAGCAATACGTTTCTTCAACAATACTCCGTTGTATACATCTCCTTTTTTAAGCCCCAGAACTCGTTGTAAAATATTATTAGAATATACAGTATTTCCAATAAAATCAATATCGCCAAAGTAATACTTGCTTCCTTCTTCAACATCAAGATTTAAGCTAATCGTATTTGAGTCGTTATCATTTCTTATTAATGTATCAGAGAGAATTCTAGCATCACGATATCCTTCTTCCTTGTAAAAATTAATTAAACTTGATAAATCTTCCCTAAAATCTTTCTCAATAAATTTTGATCGCTTCCAAATACGTTTGGAGGTTTTATGTTTTGTGTTTTTAAGTTTTGACCTAAGCTTGTTAGATTTAAAAATTTCGTTCCCAACGAAATTAATCTCTTTAATTTTTATACGCGATCCTTTGTCCACATTAACAACCATTTTAAAAGAGTTTTCTCCAATACTGTCCTTTGTTGTAATTAATGTCACTTTAGTGTCTAAAAAACCTTCTTTTTTATACTTATTTTCAATGAAATTTTTTGTGTTAGTTAGAAAGCTTTCTGATAGCTTCTTTCCAGTTGTTAAATCAGTATCTTTTATCAAACTTTCAATAACCCCCTTTTTTAAACCATTAATTTTAACATTAGTTAGTGTGGGTAACTCTACCACATCAATTTCTAAAGAAATCTTGTTGTTTTTAACTTTTGTAACATAAAAATTGATATCACTAAATAGTTCAAGACCCCAGAGTTTTTTAATAACTGCACTAACATCCTCTCCAGGAACATTTATTTTCTGTCCTTTATTGAGTCCACTATATGATATTACTGTTTGTGTGTTGAATGTTTTTATTCCACTAACACTAATAGAGTCTAAAATATATGATTTCCCTTTGACGAAGCTTTCGTTTTGGGCATAAGAATGACTACCTGAAAAAAGGACTAGCCCGAAGACCCAAAAATTTAATAATGGCCTAAGTAATGAGTTGTTCGCTCGTTTTTCCAAATCTTCTTTCTCGTTTACTATAATTTAATAATGCTTCTCTTAAATCCTTTTTTTTGAAATCAGGCCATAAGGTTTTTGTGAAATACAATTCTGCATAAGCAATGTGCCACAAAAGGAAATTACTAATTCGTTCTTCTCCACTGGTTCTAATAAGTAAATCTACGGGAGGTAGATTTCGCGTGTAAAGATGCTCAATTATGGTGGATTCGTCAACTTTTTCTGGAGAAATTATACTATTTTTAACTTTGTTTGAAATTGCTTTTATAGCATCTATAATTTCCTCTTTTCCCCCATAATTTAAGGCTAGTGTAAGCACCATTCCAGTGTTAGTTTTTGTTTTTTCAATAACAAATAACAACTCCTCTTTTACTATATCCGGGAGTGTATTTAAATTACCAACGGAACAAAGACGAATGTTGTTGTCGAAAATTCTATTAAATTCTTTTTTAAGAGAACCGACTAGGAGTTTCATCAATAAATTAATTTCATCTTTTGGGCGACTCCAATTATCAGTTGAAAAAGCAAAGAGGGTTAAAAAGTTAATCTCATTTTTTGTGGCTTCTTCAACTATGTCTTTAACGACTTTAGCTCCTTTTTGGTGACCTATAAAACGATTTTTACCTTGTTTTTTTGCCCATCGGCCATTACCGTCCATAATAATAGCTACATGTTTTGGTTTTTTATTCATCTACTCTTTACAATAACATGGAAGATCGCCAAAGGTAAAAGAAATTGTAATACCGGTAAAAATATACCAATCATTATTCGCTATATTTCCAAATTTATATTCAAGATTATCAGCAAATTCATTTTGGGGATTACTTCCATCAAGATTATCAGTCATTGAATATCTTGCCCCAATTTCAAAACCAATTACAAAAAAGGGATTTGGATTTACTTTAAATCCAATTATTAAAGGAAGCGCTATTTCTCTATCTTTTCCATAGTTTACGTAATTTGGAGGTGATGTGGATACGTTCGGTGTTATATAAAATTGATCATATCTAAAATAGCTCAAGCCATAGAAAATATATGGAGTGAAGCTTAATTTAGGATCGTGAAGATTAAACTCCTTAAAGTTGATTTCGATACCTCCTGTAAATTCCTGAAGAGAATTCTCTACTTTATAAGACCTCCTAAAGCGATTTATTGCATTATTATTGAATTCATTTTCTCTAAGGGTTGTAAATGTTACTCCGCCTCTAAAAGAATAACGATCGGTTACATTCCATTTATATATTAATCCATAAGCAAGCTCATTAGGGTCCAAATATCGGTCTGTTCCAACATCACCAATGTAATTACTTCCTCCAAGAAAAACACCGATTTCGTGAAATTGAGCTGAGGTAATAATTGCAGAGAAAAAGCAGAAAACTATGTAAACTTTTTTATGCATTAGTTTAACCTACGGAAATACCCGTATTTTTTGTACTATATAAACCGAAAAAGCCCTTTTTTATTGTATGTTTCGAGAGTCGTGACCCCAAAAAAGTTTTTCACGTAATGTATTGAAAAAGAAAGTTCCATCTAACTGAACAGTTATTGCATTGAATTTTGCCTTCTTGATAAATATATCATTGCCGTTTTCAATAGTTAGAATTCTTGAGTCTAAAGAAAGTAAATAGTTTTTTCCACGTCCTTTAACTGAAATTTCAAAAATAGTTTTATCAGGAACAATTAAAGGTCGCATATTAATATTATGCGGAGCTATAGGATTAACAATTAAGCATTCAGAAGATGGAGAAACAATTGGTCCACCACTGCTTAAAGAATAGCCTGTAGAACCAGTTGGAGTTGCAATAATTAAGCCATCAGCCCAGTAAGTTGTCAAAAACTGATCATCTAGTTTGGCATCTATGCTTAGTAAAGATGTAGTATTTTTTCGATTAATACTTACTTCATTAAGAGCATATTTGAAATGTTGTAATGTATCAACAGGTTTTTTTGTAGAAACCTCGAGAAGAGAACGTTTGATGTTTGTGTACTTTCCTTCGAAAAATAAGTCTAGACCTTCTTCAAGAGTATCTTTTTTGATGGATGTTAAAAAGCCTAATCTTCCTGCATTTATTCCTAAAATTGGAATTTTTGTGTCTCGAATTACAGTTATGGATCGTAAAAGAGTACCATCTCCTCCAACAGAGAAAAGAAAATCAACTTTTCCTTCAATCACTTGGTCATCTTTAAAATACTTATAAGCTGCCCCTTTGTCATCTAAATGTTTCCTCAATCTATCGACAAGAATAAAATCATGCTGATTTGCATTGAGGTAATCAATCACCGTTTTGATGTAGGCAATTGAGGTAGGAGAAAAAAATGCGCTGTAGATCGCTATATACATGACTAAAATCTATTGTAAAGGTACAAAACTAGTTATAACATCGGTTTTTTAAGTCTTCTTAAAATAGATACATACAAAGGGATTATTTTTTTTAGTTCGACAAGAAGGTAATACTTTTGTAGAAAAAAGAGATGACCGCACTCAGTGTAAATATCAACAAAGTGGCGACGCTTCGCAACGCCCGGGGAGGTACTATGCCAAATCTTTTAGAGGTTACAAAAGATTTACAACGGTATGGTGCTCAAGGGATAACAGTACATCCTCGCCCAGATCAAAGGCATATTCGTTATGAAGACGTTCGATCCCTACCAGAAGTTCTAACCACAGAATTTAATATAGAAGGAAACCCCATTCCTAAATTTGTTGATCTGGTTATGAAAGTTAAACCTGCTCAAGTAACACTTGTTCCTGATGCGGTGGATGCCTTAACATCAAATGCGGGCTGGGACACAATAAAGAATCAAGATTTTTTAAAAGAAATCATAAAAAAGTTCCAGTCTGAAGGAATTCGAACTTCAATTTTCATAGACCCTGTCTTGGATCAAATAGAGGGAGCAGCTGCAACGGGTACTGATCGGATAGAACTCTATACTGAGGCCTATGCTGCTGATTATACTCGAAACCGTGAAATAGCAATTGCACCTTATGTAGCAGCATCAGAAAGAGCAAATGAATTAGGACTGGGGATCAATGCAGGACACGATTTAAACCTTGATAACATTGCTTATTTCGCTAAAAAGATTCCATCGCTCCTGGAAGTTTCTATTGGTCATGCTCTGATATGTGAAAGTCTCTATTTGGGATTTGAAAATGTGATTCCTATCTACCTACAACGACTTTCGTATTGAGTATGCTTCACAGTAATATTGTTGGGGTAAAGGGAATTGATCTTTTAATACTTCATGGATTTTTGGGGATGGGGGATAACTGGAAGACCCATGCAAAGGGGCTCGCTGCTTTAGGCTTTCGAGTGCATTTGCTCGATCAACGCAATCATGGTAAAAGTTTTTGGAGTTCTGATTTTACATATCCTTTAATGGCTCAAGATGTAGTAAACTATTGTGAGGAGCACCAGTTGGAAAATGTTTTGGCTTTAGGTCACTCCATGGGAGGGAAGACCTTAATGCATCTTGCTTGCTACCATCCTGATTTGGTTCGGGCTTGTATTATTGCAGATATAGCACCTAAAAAATACGAACCCCGTCACCAACAAATTTTAAACGGGCTCGCACATTTAAACTTTGATCAAATTACTTCTCGATCAGCTGCTGATCAAGTTTTATCTACCTATGTAAGCGATCCTAGTACACGGCAGTTTTTGTTAAAAAACCTCTATTGGGTTACTCCAGGAACTTTGGGACTGCGTGTAAATATTGAGGTGTTAAAAAATGCTAGTCAAGCTATAGGGACGGGATTGCAGGCAAAGGCACAAGCTAGTTTGCCTTGTCTTTTCATCAAGGGAGAATCATCGGATTACATACTTGAGATCGATAATCCCATTATCAAGCACCATTTTCCTAATGCAGAACAGGCACTTATTCCTAAAGCAGGTCATTGGTTACACGCTGAAAACCCAAAATTATTTTTTAAAGTCATGTCCCAATGGCTCCAAAAGCAGTAGTGATTTTTAACATCAACAAAAATATTGTGATATTTATTTGAAGTTGAGGTTCTACCAAATACTTATTATACTTTTGTAGCTTAAATGCATTTTATGAAAGCATTAATTAGAAAAGCAGTAATAAAAGACAGCATCTCAATACTTAATTTGATAAAAGAATTAGCACTTTTTGAAAAAGAACCTGCCAGTGTAATTTTAACCACTTCAGATATTGAAAAATATGGCTTTGGAACACATCCTATGTTTCAGTGTCTTGTGGCAGAGGTCGAAAACAAAATTGTAGGGATGGCCTTATTTTATGATAGGTTTTCTACTTGGAAGGGACCTACATTTCATCTGGAAGATTTAATTGTATCGGAGTCATATAAAGGAAAAGGTATTGGAACTCAACTGTACACTGCGTTTATAAAAAAATCCTACAAAGCAGGTGTAGAACGTATTGAATGGAATGTTTTGGATTGGAATCTTACTGCTGTAAATTTTTATCATAAAAGTGGTGCCACTGTATTGGAAGACTGGCAAACGGTACAAATGCATCGCCCTGAAATGAAAAAATATTTAGACACTATATAAAAAATGAAAGTATTTAAATTTGGAGGAGCTTCTGTAAAAGATGCCGCTGGGGTTCGAAATCTCGTACTTGTTTTAGAAAAAGTAGGTTTTAAAGAGACCCTAATAGTCGTATCTGCAATGGGAAAAACGACGAACGCCTTGGAAGCTATTATAGAGACGTATTTTAAAAATAAAAAGCAAACACCCAAGGGGACCCTTGCCTTAAAACAATTTCATCTCGATGTTGTAAAGGATTTATTCAGAGAGGAAAGTGGAGAAGTTGAAACTGCAATACATCAATTATTTGAAGAATTAATTGCATTTTTTAATACCAATAAATCCCCAGATTATAGTTTTGTTTACGACCAGGTAGTGAGTTATGGAGAATTGTTGTCAACCACAATCATTCACCATTTTATCCAAAAGAAGAAAATTGATAGTTTTTGGTTAGATGCTCGAAATTGTATAAAAACAGATGATTATTATCGTTCAGCGAACCTAAATTGGGAACTTACTCTAAATAAAATTAATCAGCAAATAGGGAAAAACTCGCTCATCATTACACAAGGTTTTATAGGGAGTAACAGTAACAACTTTACTACTACTTTAGGGAGAGAGGGTTCAGACTACACCGCTGCAATTTTTGCTTATGCACTTAATGCAGAGTCTGTTACAATATGGAAAGATGTTTCTGGAGTTTTAAATGGTGATCCGCGAGTATTTAAAAAGACACAACTTTTAAATCAAATTTCATATAGGGAGGCTATTGAGCTTGCGTTTTATGGTGCCTCAGTTATCCACCCTAAAACATTACAGCCCCTTCAGCGCAAAGAAATACCACTTTATGTAAAATCTTTTGAAAACCCAAAAGAAAAGGGAACAGCCGTATCTAAAGGAAAAACCTTAGAGCCGCACATTCCATGTTATATGGTAAAAAAAGATCAGGTCTTATTAAGACTTTCCTCAATAGATTTTTCATTTATTGTTGAAGAAAACATCAGCTACATTTTTGGATTGTTACACGAGTATCAGATGCCAGTAGAGCTTATTCAAAATTCAGCAATCAGCTTTTCGGTTTGTATTAACAATAAATACCAAAGATTAGAAGAGCTTGTTTTGGTATTGCGGTCAAAGTTTAACGTATTGGTAACCCCAAGTGTAGATTTGTACACCATACGTCATTTTGATTTGAAGGCATCTCAATTTATAAAGCAGATTGGAAAACCGATTCTGTTGGAACAAAGAACCCAAGAAACAGCTCAATTTGTATTATAAATATTAAACGATTAGGGACAATGCTTTTATTTTGTCCAAAATAGTTTGAGCGAGCCTGTGATGACTTTCAACGGTCCATCCGCCTACATGGGGAGAAAGTAATACTTGATCAGATTTTAGTAAGTAAGATAAAGCAGAGTTATGTTTATTTGATTTAAAAATCGAGTAAAAAGAACTCGATTCGTATTCCAAAACATCAAGACCTGCTCCAAGGATTTTCCGAGTTTTTAAACCCTCAACAAGTTCCTCAGTAATAATTACTTTCCCTCGAGCCGTATTAATTAACCAAAAAGGGTGATGCATGTTGTCGATAAATTTTTTATTTATAAATCCTAAAGTCTTGGACGTTTCAGGGATATGAAGACTAACTACGTGAGCTTTTTTTAGCAATTCTTTTAATGAAACTTGTTCAGCTGCAAGATCTCCAACTCCTTCAAGGATATCATAACAAAGTACCTTTACGTCATTAAAACCCTGTAGTTTTTTGGCAAAAGATTTCCCAGTATTTCCATAACCAATGATTCCTATAGTTTTACCCTCTAATTCAAATCCGCGATGTTCTTCCCTTAACCAATAGCCTTCTGTTATACTGTGGTGGGCGGGACGAAGATTGTTCATAAGACCAAGAAGCATGCCCAACGCATGCTCTCCTACGGCATTCCTATTTCCTTCGGGAGCAGATATTAATTCGATACCTCTTTCTTTAGCGTACTCCACATTTATATTTTCTAGACCAGCTCCTACACGTGCGATAAATTTGAGATGTGTTCCGAAATCTAGACATTTTTTATCTACAGGAAAACGACTCCTAATTACCAAACCAATGTAGTTATCAAATTGAGGTAAAAGTTCATCAAGTGGAGCGCTGTAGGCTAAAACATTTTCATATCCCAGGGCTTCCAATCCTTTTAGAAGGAGTGGATGATTTTGATCAACATGAAGAATTTTGGATTGAGTCATTAAAAGCCTAAAACAAATTTTGCGATATAAAAGAAAAGAAAAATTCCAAAAATATCATTGGCTGTGGTTATAAATGGTCCTGTAGCAATGGCAGGATCAATCCCTTGTTTGTTTAGAACAATAGGTACAAATGTTCCAACAAGAGCAGCAACAACGATAACCAACATCATAGATCCCGCAATAGTGAAACTTACCATAAAAGCTTGATTTATAAATTGACCAAAAACAAGAATGACCAATGCAAGAGAAAGCCCATTTATCAAACTCAATCCAATCTCTTTTATTAAACGTTTAAAAAGGGAGCCTTTTACCACATCATTTGCGATACCCTGAACGATAATGGCTGAGGATTGTACCCCTACATTACCAGCCATAGCGGCAATTAACGGGGTATAGAAAAATAGGTTTCGCAACTTGGGTTCCTCCATGATGGCTTCAAAATCTTGGAGTATAAATACACTTCCCAGTCCTCCTAATAAACCCAAAAAAAGCCAAGGAAGTCGAGCTTTTACTAAGTCAAAGATTTTATCGTCTGCCTCTACATCAGCTGAAATACCTGCGGCAAGCTGATAATCTTTATCTGCTTCTTCTTTGATTAAATCAACGATATCATCGATTGTGATGCGACCTAAAAGTTCTTTTTTGCTGTTGATTACTGGAATGGCATCTAAATCGTATTTTGACATGATTTTAGCAACTTCATCTCCATCTTGATCTACAGTAACAAAGTCAACCTTGGGAATGTAGATATCTTTAACCTTAGCTCTAGAATTTGCAGTAATTAAGTCTTTAAGTGAAAGACGTCCTTTGAGTCTGTTTTTCTCATCCACAACGTAAATGGAATGAACTCGTGTGACATTTTCAGCTTGTGCACGCATTTCATTTAGGCATTTTAGAACGCTAAGATCTTCCTTTACTTTCACCAATTCTTTAGCCATAAGTCCTCCAGCAGAATTTTCATCGTAACGCAATAAGTCTCTAATGTCATTTAGATGTTCATCATCATCAATTTGCGACATGACCTTCTCTTGTCGCTCCTCAGGGAGTTCAAGGATGATGTCTGTAGCATCATCGGTATCTAACTCAAGAACTTCTTTAGCGATTTCTTTTTCCGAGAGTTGACGTAAAATACCTTCCCTAATGTCAGGGTCAACGTCTGCAAGCGCATCAGCTGTAGTGTCACTTCCTAACAATTTAATCAGATACGTGGCTTCTTCGATGGAGAGCCCTTCAATAACTTCTCCTAAATCAGCATAGTGAACAGGCTGTAGTTTTCTCTTTAAAAGCGTATTATCCTTTTTTTTGATGAGCGCTTTTATATCATCTAGAAAAATGGAATCAATTTGAAATGTTGCCATGGCCAATCCTTTTTGTGAGTTGGATAAAGTCATCACCTGAGAGCTTCTCTGGACGTAGGTCAAAGATAGCATCTTCTCTTAATATTTCAGGAATATTCATCGTTTTTAAACTGTTACGTAAAGTTTTACGTCTTTGTTGGAAACTTAATTTGACAAGTTTGAATAATAGTTTTTCGTCACAGGGCAAATTAAAATTTTCTTTGCGAACCAAACGAATTACTGCAGAATCTACCTTTGGGGGTGGTTTAAAAACCTGAGGAGGGACTAAAAAAAGTAATTCAGTTTTATAAAATAATTGAGTAAGAACTGATAAAATCCCGTATTTCTTTGAGCCTGGAGGTTCACAAATACGTTCTGCAACTTCTTTTTGAAACATTCCAGAAAAAAATGGAATTTGATTACGATGGTTCAAAGTCTTAAAAACAATTTGAGTAGAAATGTTGTATGGAAAGTTTCCAATTATAGCAAATGATTTTTCGCCTAATTTTTCTTTTAAATTAATTTTTAAAAAATCTTCTTCAATAATATTTGATTTAAGTTCAGTATATTTTTCTTTTAGGTATTTGACTGATTCTTTGTCAACTTCAATCAAGTATAAATCTTTCGTTTTAGAAATTATAAATTGAGATAAAACCCCCATTCCAGGGCCAATTTCTAAAACTCTTTTATAATTAGTAAAGTCTAAAGTTTCGACAATTCGACGCGCAATATTTAAATCAGTTAAAAAATGTTGACCTAATTTTTTTTTAGCGCGAATAGGTTTCATGATTGTTCTTCTATCAATTGAAGTTCAGTTCTAAAGAATAAAATACTTTTACCAAATTTTTCATTTTCTTTTTTTTGTAAATCCTTAGCATCATTTTTTAAATATTCATCTAAAGTATTTTTATTCTCACAATGATATTGTACAGCATAGCTAACTCCTCCGTGGTCCTGATCACTAATAACTTTAAAAATTTTAGCCATACTAAATTTTTGTGTAGCTAACATCTCTGAAAGGTGCTTTTGTTTCATCCAAAGCAACCATTCTTTTTCTATTTTTGGTTCTACATGTGAAGTAACATTATAGATTAACATATTATTTGATTTGATCAAAACCCGTATATGTTACCAAAGCTGGTGGAATTTCTATTCCATTGGGAGTTTGATAATTTTCAAGAATTCCTGCCATGACTCTTGGAAGAGCTAAAGAACTTCCATTTAAAGTATGAGCATTTTGTTTTTTACCTTGTTCATCTTTATATCTCAAGTGCAATCGCTCAGCTTGAAAACTATTAAAGGTAGAAACAGAACTTATTTCTAGCCAACGCTTTTGTGCAGTAGAGTAAATTTCAAAGTCATATGTCAAAGCCGAAGTGAAGCCTAAATCTCCACCACAAAGTCTCAAAATGCGGTATGGAAGCTGTAATTCATTGAGGATTGATTTCACGTGTTCTATCATCTTTTCAAGGGCTAGCATAGCGTTTTTTGGTTCCTCAATTCTAACAATCTCAACCTTGTCAAATTGATGCAAACGATTTAGCCCTCGAACGTGAGCACCATAACTTCCAGCTTCTCTTCTAAAACATGGTGTATAGCCTGTAAGTGCAATAGGAAGCTCAGAAATATTTAATAAACTATTACGGTAAATGTTTGTTATAGGGACTTCTGCAGTTGGAATCAAATATAAGTTATCATTTTGGACATGGTACATTTGACCTTCTTTATCTGGTAGTGCACCTGTTCCGAAAGCCGAGTCTTCATTTACTAGATGTGGTACTTGAACTTCTTTGTAGCCTGCTGCAGTATTTCTATCTAAAAAATAATTAATTAATCCTCTTTGAAGTCGAGCACCCTTACCTTTATATAGTGGGAAGCCAGCTCCAGAAATTTTATTTCCTAATTCAAAATCAATTAAATCATATTTAATTGCTAATTCCCAGTGAGGTAGTGCTCCAGCTCCAAGATCAGGAATTTTGCCTGCACTAAAGATTTCTTCATTATCTACATCGGAATTTCCAACAGGAACACTCTGATGAGGTATATTTGGTACTTGAGTTCTTAGGTCAAACAAAAGCGAAACAGTCTCATTAAGTTGTTCTTGGAGTTTTTTGATTGTTGTTTTAGAAATAACACTTTTTTCTTTTAGAGAATTTGCTTTTTCAACTTCACCAGCTTTAAAAAGGCTTCCAATTTCTCTGGCCACAAGGTTTGACTCTGCCAGATGCTTATCTAATTCAGCTTGTTTAGTTCTCCTATCTTTATCAAGATTGATGATTTGGGAAATCATCTCAGGAGTTTTAAACCCCCTTTTTTTTAGCCCCTCTAGTACAGCTTCTTTATTTTCTCTTATGTATTGGAGTCCAAGCATGAAATATCATTTTTGTAAAAATAAATTAATTTTACTTTACCCTCTATTCTCTTAGAGTTCTTTTACAAATTTCTTCATCTTTAATTAATTGTTTTTTTAAAGTTGTTAAAGAATCAAATTTTTTCTCATCTCTAATTTTTTTTAAAAGAAATACCTTTAAACTTTTATCATAAATATTTTCATCAAAATCAAAAATATGGGTTTCTATGGTTTGATTAAATCCATTTAGTGTTGGCCTGTTTCCAATATTCATCATTCCTGAATATTGGTTTCCTTCAAAGTAAACTTCAACCAAATAAACACCCCTAGAGGGTATTAATTTGTATATTTCTTCAATTTCAATATTAGCAGTGGGGAATTTTATAGTTCTTCCCACTCCATCTCCTTTAGTTACTTTTCCATTTAGTTCGAAGGGGCGACCTAAAAATTGATTTACTTTTTTAAAATTACTTTGTTTAATAGCATTACGTATTTTTGTCGAACTAACAACTATGGATGACACGTCTTGGGGTGGGATGACATTTACTTTAAAGTTATGAGTTTCCCCATATTTTATGAGGTCTTTTACTGATGCCTCTCGATTTTTTCCGAAATGATGATCATATCCAATCATTAAAGTGGAAACCCTAAGTTTATTAACAAGAATATCTCTTACGAATTCAATTGCACTTAGTTTTGAGAATTCTTTTGAAAAGGGTTGAACGATAAGATTATCGATTCCCAGATCTGATAAAAGTTTTTCTTTTTCTTTTAAAGTGTCTATTAGTTTAAGATTAGTTTCTTTTTGCAAAACCATTCTAGGATGAGGAAAAAAAGTGAGAATATTAGCTTCTAATTTTTGATGTTTTGCATTAGTCACTAATGAACTTATGATTTTTTGATGCCCTAAGTGAACACCATCAAAAGTCCCTATAGTTAAAATTGACTTAGAAGAATTATTATAATTTTCAATTCCATTAATAAGATTCATTTGAAAAAAAGTCACTTTTAATTAGCTTTACAAAAGTACGCTAATATCATTTATAGACGAATTAGTTTGTTTATTTTTAACCCTACACATGATTAGGTTAGATTGAAACAAAAAAAAATTAATAGCCTTAAATACTTATTTGCTTTTGGAATTGCATTATTTTTTCTTTCAATGCAAGGTCTTTTGGGGCAAGATCGATGGAATAAAGTTTCGAATCCAAATAAATCATCTACCTCTCTAGATATTTTTGGAGAGGCATATTATAAAATGCCTATTAATTTTTCTGGTATTAATACTAAGAGTCTAAAACAGGAGATTCGGTTACCTAACGAAAAAGGAGACGAAGAGATTTTTATTTTGACACCTACATCATTACTTTCAAAAAGCTTGTCAGCTAAATACCCTAACATAAAAACATTCAAGGGGGTTAGTAAAAGTCGTCCCGCCGTTAAGCTGCGAATGAGTACAAAGCAAGATGGGATAAATGCATGGATAAAAATTAATAATGGAAATGATTTTTTCATTCAACCTGTAAGAGGTGAGAAAAAAATACATTTCTCATATATTAAGACTAAAAATGATTTAGCTAATCCGCTTTTTTGTAAAACCGAAGCTACCTCGAACAAACTAAAAACAAAAATAAGCTCTTTTAAAAAAGTAGTTTTAAATAACCAAATAAGAACTTTTAGAATTGCTATATCGAGTACAGGTGAGTACACATCATATTGGGGTGATGATGATGATAGTAACGGCTCAAATCAGGAGGATGCCCTTGCAGCAGTGGCAAGTACGTTAAATCGTATTAATGAAGTTTTTGAACAAGATCTGAATATTCGTTTAGAACTTGTTTCAGACATTTCTTTACTTTTTGAAGATCCAACCACTGACCCTTACAATGGGAATTTTGCCTCTGAACTTCAAAATACATTAGATACTGAAATAGGAGATGAAGGATATGATTTGGGACATCTTTTTGATTTTGGAGAACCTGACGGGGACGCTGGCTGTGTTGGATGTGTTTGTATTTCTGGTCAAAAAGGGCAAGCTTATGCTACCCATCCTTTTGAAGATATTTTTGGAGGAACATATCGTAACGATTATTTTGACTTGGACTATGTAGGTCATGAAATTGGACACCAATTTGGAGCCTACCACACTTTTTCATATAATTTAGAATCATTTGGAGTTAGTGTAGAACCTGGAAGTGGATCCACAATTATGGGTTATGCAGGGATAACAGGACCAGATAATCTTCAGAAGCATGGAGACCCTTATTTTCATTATTACAGTATAAAAAACATATCAAATTATGTTGCTACGATCTCTTGTGGGAATACTGTATCAATTGATAATGAAGTTTTTAGAATTGATGCAGGACCTGACTATTATATTCCTATTGGAACAGCTTACGAACTAAATTTTAATCCTGTAAAAGAGGAAGGATTTAATTACTATTGTTGGGAACAATTGGATAGTGCTGAAATTACTTCAGATAATTTTGGACCAAATAATGTAATAGGTTCAATGACTCGTTCACTTCCACCATCAGATATTCCTACAAGGACTATACCTAATATTACCCGTATTTTGTCTAATAATTTAACACAGGAAAACCCAGGCTTAAATTCAGCCTGGGAAACGGTTCCTTTGGTAGGACGTGATTTGAATTGGGGTCTAACAGTTAGAAAAGAGTTAAACTCATTTAATCAAATAGCTCAAGATGCCATAAAAATCTCAGCTTTAGCTACTTCAGGGCCCTTTTTAATAAATTCTCAAAATGAATCGGGCTATTTAGTTAAAGGAGGAGCGGTTGAATCTATTAAATGGGATGTGGCTAATACGGATATAAATCCAATTGGAGAAAGTGAAGTTATTATTTCTATGTCAACTGACGGCGGAGCTACTTTCCCGGTCATCCTTGCTGATGAAGTTCCAAATATTGGAAGTGTAAAAGTTATAATTCCAAATAATATAGATACATCATCAGCACGAATTAAAGTAAAAGCAAAAAGCGGAATCTTTTTTGCGATAAACAAAAAAGATTTTAGCATTGAGTCCAGGGACCTAGTTTTGAATTTTGATTCCTATATTCAAGAAAATTGTGATCTTAACACTCTTCGTTATGCATTTTCCATAATTCGGAAAGAAAATTTTATTGATCCTTTTAGCTTGCGAATAAATTCTTTACCCGTCTCCTTGGAAGGCAAGTTTTCTAAGCAGGTTTTTACCTCCTCTGACACTGAAGGATACATTGATCTAGTAGGACTTTCTAATCTTGATCCAGGTGATTATGAATTTAGTTTAGAAGCTCTATATGGCACTGACTCAGAAATTTTTGATTTTGAATTGAAACAAAGAGATAATTTTATTTCACCGGCTTTTCTTAAATCACCTATTAGTGAATCTAATGATATAAGTTTAAACCCAACGTTAGAATGGGAATCTAATATTAATGCAGATAATTTTCGAATTCAAATCGCAAAAGATTTGAGCTTTAGCAACCTTATATTTGATGAGCTCACATCTTCCTCCCAAATTCAAGTAAATGATCTTGCTAGTGCAACAGTCTATTATTGGAGAATTCAACAAATTAATAATTGTGAAGTTTCAGATTTTTCAGAAATATATTCTTTTAAAACTAGTATAATTTCCTGCACCGATTTCAATGCGACAGATTTACCAAAAAAATTAGTTGATGCTAATGAAAACGCACAAGGCACTATTTTTTCTTCAATAAATGTGAATTTTGACTTAACGATATTAGATGTTGATGTTTGGGTCGATCTAACTCATAGTTGGATAAGTGATCTTTCTCTTTATTTGGAAACTCCTGGAGGTGATCAATTACTTTTAAGCAGTTCTATCGGTGGAGCGGACGATAATTATACTCAAACCTTATTTGATCAAGAAGCTAGTATAAATATTGTTGACGGAACTGCACCATTTACTGGAAGATTTGTTCCAGTTCAAAATTTAAGTTCTATTTATGGTACCTCATCTAAGGGTATTTGGAAATTAATTGTTTTAGATCAAGAAATGGGAGATAGTGGAGATCTTCTCGGATTTGAACTCAGTTTTTGCCTGGAAGGATTATTGGAAATTAACAGCGATAATGATTCTTTAACTGACAATAACGATAATTGTCCTAAAATAACTAACGAGGATCAAGCTGACATTGATAATAATAATATTGGAGATGTATGCGATATATTCTCTGCTCAAAATATAAGTTTAGTTAAAAAGGATGCAACTTGCCCAAACAGTGAAAATGGAGTTTTAATATTTAATGCACGCGCAGATTATTTATACAAGGGTGTAATTAATGGTCCAAATGGATTTCAAGATGAATTCACCTTTACTAAAAATGGTTTTACGCTAAATAATTTAATACCCGGCAAATATGATTTTTGTATATCCTCAGATCGCTTTATTGATTTTGAATATTGTTTTCAAACACAAATTACCGCTCCAGATGATTTGAGAGTGCAAACAGTTTATGATCCCTCACTTGGAATTTTAAATTTAGAGATGTTTGGTGGTGATATTTATAAAATCTCTTTAAATGATCAATCTTTTGACCTCGTAAAGGAAAATTCAATTCAATTATCATTGACTAAAAAAATCAATAGAGTTGTTGTGGAAACTGATAAAATTTGTCAAGGGATTTTTGAAAGCTGGATAAATTTGGATAGTCAAGCTAAAGTCTTTCCTAACCCCATATCAGAGGACGCAAATATTATTTTGCCACAAGCTAAGACTGTCGATATTAAACTTTTTTCTGGTTCAGGTGAAGTTTGTTGGGCTAAAAACAATAATGTAGAAAAACAAAAGTCAATCCAAATTCCCATGAGTCATTTACCAAGAGGTTGGTATATTTTGCAAATTGATTATGGGAGTTATATTGAAACACGAAAGTTACTTAAAGAATGAAAAAATTTATAATCTTTTTTATGATATTTTTTTGTGGTTGTGGTCCTGACCCGATTCCAGATCCTGAAGCTACAATTCTATTATCACCAGAAAATTTAAACAACTGTTCTTCAGCATCTCGAGTAAATGATTCTGAACGTCAAGTACTTTTTCAGTGGACGAAAGCATTATTTGCAGAAAGTTATGAGTTGATTGTTAAAAATAGTGTAACTCAAGAAAGCTTTAATATTAATACAACATTATTTAACGAATCACTAATATTACCAGGTGCTGCTCCTTACCAATGGTTTGTAAGATCTAAATCAAGCCTTACACCCGTTACCAAGGATAGTAATTCTTGGCAGTTTTATCTCGAGGGAGATCCAAATACAAGTCACCTTCCTTTTCCAGCTATTTTATTAGCTCCTCAAGATAATGCAACCGTAAGTCTTAGTGATGCTAATAGTTTTCTTTTAAAGTGGGAGGGAAATGACTTGGATGGTGACATCATTTCATATGACCTTTATTTAGGAATTGACCCTAATCAACTTACTTTGAAAGAAGATAAAATAAATTCAACTGAATTTTCTGTAATATTAGAATTGGACAATAGATACTATTGGCAAATTATAACCCATGATGAAAGTCAAAATCAATCAAAGTCTTCTATTTTTAGTTTTCAAACCAATTAATCTTTATTTTCCATTAAATCTGTTCATAGTTGAATTAAGTCCTTCTAAAACGAAGTTTATTATAATTTCATTACAAAGCTCTATCCTTCCTTTAATGTGTTTCTGCTCTCTAGTATTCCAATTATCTAAAACAAACTTTACTTGATCAAATGGTTTTTTTTCCTGGCCAATGCCAAATCGAAGGCGGGCGTAATTTGGAGTATTTAATTCAGATTCAACATCTTTTAGGCCATTATGTCCTGCAGGACTACCTTTACCTTTTAAGCGTAAAGTTCCAAAAGGCAAGTGTAAATCATCTGTTACAATCAAAATATTTTCAATATTGACTTTTTCTTGAAGAGCCCAGTATCTTACTGCTTTTCCACTTCGATTCATAAAGGTGGTAGGTTTAATAAAGATAAATTTTTTCCCTTTTTTTTTGATTATCGATAAGCTTGCAAGCTTCTTAGTTTCCCAAAGAACTTTATTTTTTTCAGCTAGATGATCAAGAATTTGAAAGCCAATATTGTGGCGTGTGTTGTCATATTCTAAACCAATATTTCCTAGACCAACAATTAAATATTTCTTCATATCTAAAGAAGGTGTTTTCTTTTTAAATAATTCTTTAAAGAATAGCATCCTCTAAAATAAAAAAAAGCATGAGGTTAAGGAACCTCATGCTTTATAATTTATTTTAAAATAAATACTTATTCTTTAGAATTAGCTTCTTTTTCAGCACCTCCATCAGCAGCTCCTTCCGCAGTTCCTTCCGCAGTTCCTTCCGCAGCTCCTTCTGCACCTTCAAGTTCCTCTGTAGCTACTTCTTCCTCAATAATAGAAGCTCTAGAGGTTCTTACTTGACAAACTACAGTATTATCTGGATGAAGAATTGAGTAGGTGTCTGTCTGTAAAGACTCGGTGTAAATTTTACTACCTAATTCTAAAGTAGAAATATCTGCGATAATAAAATCAGGTAAATTAGCTGGAAACGCTTTAACACGCAACTTTCTCTTGTTTCGAGACAAAACTCCTCCACTATTTAATACTCCAGGTGCAGCCCCTTCAACTTTAACCGGTATGTTCATCGATATTTCTTTATCTTCAAATAATTGATAAAAATCAGCATGTAAAATTTTATCGGTTAAAGGATGAAACTGAATATCTTGAAGAATCGCATTAATTTTACTATCATCTTCAAGAATGATTTCAACTGTATGGGCATTGGGAGTGTAAACAAGTTTACTGAAATCAAGTTCCGGTACTGAAAAATGAAGAGGTTCACCTCCTCCGTACAATACACTCGGAACTCTGCCAGCATTGCGTAAAGCTTTGGTAGCTACCTTGCCTACGCTTTCTCTTTTAGATCCTTTTATGGTAATAGATTTCATTAGTTATCTTATATAGTTAGTTACATTATAAATTTTGAGCTTATTGACTTGTTGTAATGTACATTCTGCATTACTTCAGCAAATAATGGGGCGCAAGATAATACTTTTACTTTATTGTGACTAATTCTTGCAGGAATAGAATCGGTAACAATTAATTCCTCCAAGTTAGATTGTTCAATTTTTTCATAGGCATCACCTGAAAGAAGAGCATGAGTACAAATAGCACGAACTGAAATGGCCCCACGCTCTTTCATTAAATCAGCAGCTTTAGTGAGGGTTCCAGCAGTATCAACCATATCATCGACGAGTATTACATTTTTACCTTTAACATCTCCTATTAATTCCATATGTGATATAATGTTAGCCTTTTCTCTTTGTTTGTAGCAAATAACTACATCACTAGTTAAAAACTTAGAATAGGCGTAAGCTCTTTTAGATCCACCCATATCAGGAGATGCAATGGTCAAATCTGAAAGATTTAAAGTTTTAATATAGGGTAAGAAAATTGTTGAGGCAAAAAGATGATCAACTGGTTTTTCAAAAAATCCTTGGATTTGATCGGCATGAAGGTCCATAGTTATGATTCGTGTTGCCCCAGCTGTTTCTATAAGTTTTGCAATTAGTTTAGCTCCTATTGGAACTCGAGGTTTGTCTTTACGATCTTGCCGAGCCCAGCCAAAGTAGGGTATTACAGCAGTGATGTGTCTGGCAGATGCTCTTTTTGCAGCATCTAGCATCAATAACATTTCCATTAAGTTTTCTGAAGATGGTTGTGTTGATCCAATTATAAAAATACGAGCCCCGCGAACGGATTCCTCAAATGATGGTTGAAATTCGCCATCACTGTATTTAGAAAAGTTGACTTTTCCTAATTGAATCCCAAACTTTTGGGAAATTATGTTGGCGAGTTCTATACTTTGCGTACAAGAAAATATTTTAGCAGAAGTTTCCATTTGAATAGTTAAAACACAAATTTAGAAATAAATTCCTCTGGGAATACCTCAAATTTTAAAACCTTTGAAGAAATAATTTACTATTTTTGAAGCCTTGCAGAATTTATTGCCTCGGTGGCGGAATTGGTAGACGCGCTGGATTCAAAATCCAGTTCTTTTGGGAGTGTGGGTTCGATTCCCACCCGAGGTACATTAATCCAAAAAAATTTTTTATTCCAAATGAAGGCAAAATATCGCTTATAGAAGAATTATTTATTAATCTAGTAGTAATTTGATATGTAGATTAAACTTTATATCTTAGGCGTCCTAAAAAAAAATAATAATGAAAAAAATAAAACAAAATTTCACATACTCAGTTTTTTGCTTGTGTATGTTATTTAGTGGTTATACTTTTTCACAACAAATATCTGGAACCATACAGGATGAGGAATCTAATCCGATTCCAGGTGTTACAATTGTTGTTGAGGGAAGTGATAGTGGAACCACATCTGACTTCGATGGAAACTTTTCCATCGATGCGAATACTGGAGATATTTTAACTTTTTCCTTCATTGGATTTGAAACCATAACAGTTCCTGCCACTGGTGATCAAATGTCAATTATAATGAATACAGAAGACACACTTCTTGATGAAGTAGTCATTACTGGACTTGGTACTAGCGTTCGAAGAAGAAATCTTGCAAATGCAGTAGCTACAGTCTCAAGTGAAGAGCTGGTTGGAAAAACGAATCAGAGCACAATAGACGGTGCTCTTTATGGAAAAATCCCCGGAGTAAATATTACATCTTCATCTGGTGCTCCAGGTGGTGGCTTTGCTCTTAGATTAAGGGGGATATCTTCGATTAATGGAAATAACCAACCTTTATTCATATTAGACGGGGTTTACCTTAATAACAACGAAATTCCGTCCGGTTTAAGATTTGCCTCAGGGGCAAACAGGGGAAATGAGGAAAATCCACCAAATAGAATAGCTGATATAGATCCTAATGATATTGAAAACATAGAAGTTTTAAAAGGAGCATCAGCAGCTGCAATTTATGGGACTCGTGCTAATGCCGGGGTAATTATTATTACTACGAAAAAGGGTAAGTCAGGAGAAACAAAAATTAACTTTTCCCAAAACTTAGGTTTTAGTGAAATTTCAAATAGACTTGGTATGAGAGATTGGACAGCCTCTAGTGTTGAAGCTGCCTTTGGAGCTGCTGAGGTTCAGAAATATAATAATGCAATCAATTCTTTCGGACTTAGAGATTATGAGGATGAGATATATGGGAATAAAGGAATCATATCAGATTCTAAAATCAGTATATCTGGAGGAAACGAAAAAACTCAATTTTATGTTGCCACATCTTATAGAGATGAAGAGGGTATAATAAAAAATACAGGTTTTGATCGTTTTTCCTTAAGAGCTAATATTGATCACAAAATTTCAAATACATTTGATTTATCTTCTTCATCAAATTTTGTTCAAGGTCAGTCAAGAAGGAGTTTTACAGGGAACGAAAATGAAGGTGGATTGAGTTATGGTTACACCCTCGCATTCACACGACCTTGGATTAACCTATACCCTGATACATCGGGTAATTATCCTAACAATCCAAATTACGCAGGAAACCCCTTGTTTGTTCGTGATAAAGCATTAAACAATGACGATAATAATAGGTTTATTCAAAGTTTAAAACTCACAACAAAAATAATTGAAACTGAAAAGGATAGATTAAGAATGATCTGGAGTGGAGGTTTAGATTTTCTTGCTAACGAGACTTATGTTTATGTCCCAGAAAACCACCAAGCACAAAATGGAGGAGATAATGGGTTTATTGGAGTTGGTAAAAATAATTTCAAAAATTATAATCTATTAGGATTAGCTGTTTGGAATAGAGATGCTCTCGATGGAGATTTAGCACTTACTACTCAAGGTGGAGTCTCATATTTAAAAAGAGATGCTGATCTAGTATTTAATCAAGCAACTCAACTTATACCTGGTCAAACTACTTTAGGTCAAGGTTCTGCACAATCTATAAGTCAGACTCAATCTGAAATTCAAGAATTTGGCTATTTTGGTCAAGTAGAGGGTAATTATAAAGATCAATTTATCGCTACTGTCGGATATAGAGCTGATAAATCTTCTTTAAATGGTGACCCAAATAAATTTTATGGTTTCCCTAAAGCTTCTTTAGCTGTTAATGTCCACAATTTCGGTGATTGGAATACAGGTGCAATAGATCAAATAAAACTTAGAGCAGCATACGGAGAGACAGGCTCTTCAGCTTCATTTGGATCAATATTCACTAGTTTAAATTCTGTTTCAATTGGTGGTGTTGGAGGATCTTCAGTAGCTTCTTTGAGAGGTGATGCAAATATTGAACCGGAAACATCGCAAGAATTCGAGGTTGGAATAGATTTAAGGTTTATTCAAAAAATAGGTTTTGAATTCTCGTACTACAATAGAAATGTTAAGGATTTGATCTTGAGTAGGTCATTACCAACATCAAGTGGTTTCTCAACTGAAACAACTAACCTTGCCGACCTTGAAAATAAAGGTATTGAGCTTGGAATTAATATAGATGCATTTAGTAATGAGAAATTTAGTTGGACTAGTGGAGTCCAATTTTGGTTAAATAGATCTGAAGTTACAAGACTAGAGGTTCCTGCCTTTCCACAACCTGGAGCAGGATTTGGTTTAGGGCTTGGAACATTTTATATCCAACAGGGTCAACCTGTAACTCAATTAGTAGGTAACATAAACGGAACACCAACTCAAATTGGGAATGTTGAGCCAGATTTTCAAGTATCATTTAATAACAACTTCACAATTTCCAAAAATTTAGAAATAGGATTTTTAATCCATTGGAAAGAAGGAGGGGAGAATATTAATTTATCAAAATTACTTACTGACTTAGGAGGTATTACAGCCGATCTTGATACTCCAGAAGGACAGACAAGGGCTTCACTAGGATTTGTTCCTGATCGTTTTATTGAACCTGCTGCTTACATGAGACTTAGAGAAGCTGCAATATATTACACGCTTCCTCAAAATACTTTCTCATGGCTTTCAAGTGATATTTCGAGTGTGAAAATTGGGTTAACGGGTAGAAACTTAATCACTATTACAGATTATTCAAGTTATGATCCTGAAACTTCAACTAATGGAGGATCTGGATTATCAAGTGGTATTGAAGTAACACCCTTTCCAAACTCACGACAGTATTTATTTAGCTTAAACGTAAACTTTTAACATTTAAAACATGAAAAATTTTAAATTCACAAAAAATTATATAACTATCATTACATTATTGATAGTAACAACAATTTCTCTGTCGTGTACTTTTGACGAGGAGTTCGATCCGAACCGACCAAGTTTAGAGGGAATTTTAACTGATGCGTCAGTTAATCAACTAAATAATCTTGTAGTCGGGGTTGAATCTGGTATGCGATCTGGAATTTCAGGACAAACAGTTCATTCAGGGACAATGGCAAGGGAGCTTTATGTTTTTGATGCTGATCCCAGAAACACTGGAGATTTACTTGGAGCAAATGGAGCTACTTTAGATAATAACTCTTTTTATTCATCTAGCGTATGGGCTGCAAAATATAGAACTATAAAAAATGCTAATATTTTATTAGAAGCAATAGCTAATACAACTTCTATAGACGCTCAAGATGCTTCAGGTTATAAGGGTTTTGCTCAAACTGTTATTGCTCATCAATTACTTATGTTAGTTAAATCATATGGTCGAGCTAGAGTTGATGTTAGTGACCCTACAAGTCCAGGACCTATTTTACAAGAAAGCGAAGTTTTATCTTCAATTTCTTCTATTTTAGATCAAGCACTTTCTGATTTAAGTGGAGCAGGTTCAAGCTTTGCTTTTCCACTTGCTGGTTTTTCTGGTTTTGATTCACCTTCCACATTTTCAAAGTTTAATAGAGCCGTTAAATCAGCTGCTCTTGTTTATTCTGGAGATAAATCAGGAGCCCTTTCAGCACTCGGAGCTTCTTATTTAGATTTAAATGGTGACTTAACTATTGGACCTAAGCATGTTTACAGTTTATCAAGCGGAGACCAAGCAAATGGTCTTTACAAAATTGTTGATAATAATGGAGATCAAATTATAGTTCATAACAGCTTTATTACTGATGCAGAGTCAGGAGACAGTCGAGTATCCAATAAAACTATTATTAGATCTGATCCAACAACACAAGATGGATTAAACGGAACTCACCAAACTAAACTCTATGCTTCTAATATTTCTTCCATAGATATAATTAGAAATGAGGAGTTAGTTCTTCTTTATGCAGAAGCTAACATACCTGCGAATTCTTCAGAGGCTGTTAAAGCCTTGAACATAGTTAGAAATGCAGCTGGGTTGTCTGCTTACAGCGGATCTACTTCAGAATCTGCTTTAGTTGACGAGTTACTGAAACAAAGAAGATATTCATTTTGGTGTGAAAATCATAGAATGTATGATTTAAGAAGATTTAACAAATCATCTTCTCTTCCTATAGACCGTAGTGGTGACCAGATATTCAATATTTTTCCTGTACCACTTACTGAGAATGAGTAATTAGTAAACATTAATAAAAAAAGTCGAGTTAAATACTCGACTTTTTTTTTAAATTGAGATTAGATGATTAAAAAAATTACAATTTTATTTTCAGTGCTTCTAGCATCATGTATTCAGAATTCAGAATCAAAAAATAATTATCTAGATTATTCCTCAAAGGAAGATAAATTATCTGGAGGTGTTAAAATTATTCAAATTCAAACGCCTTCTGGAAAGTTTAATGTTTGGACTAAAAGGATTGGAAATAATCCAACTAAAAAAGTGCTCCTTTTGCATGGGGGCCCTGGATTTGATCATCAATATTTTCAAGCTGCGGATTCTTATTTTCCAAAAGAATCTATAGAGTATTATTATTACGATCAACTTGGATCTAATAAAAGTGACAATCCTAAAGATGAATCCTTATGGACGATAGATAGATTTGTAAACGAGGTTGAACAAGTTAGACAAGCTTTAAATTTAAATAAGGATAACTTCATATTACTTGGCCACTCTTGGGGTGGAATTTTAGGAATCGAATATGCACTTAAATATCAAAATAATTTAAAGGCTTTAATCATATCAAATATGGTCCCCTCGATTCCTGATTATATTAGATATGCAAATGATGTTTTAGCTCCTCAACTTGACCCTGAAGTTTTAAAGAAAATTAGAGCTTTTGAAGAGTCAGGAGATTATACTAATCCTGAATATTTTTCTTTAGTTGAGAAACATTACTATCCAAAGCATGCATTAAGAATGCCTCTAGAAAAATGGCCCGATCCTGTCACTAGAAGTCAAAGTAAATTAAATTATGATATATATCTTAAAATGCAGGGGCCAAGTGAATTCGGTGTTGTTGGTGACGCTTTATTAAAAGACTGGGATAGGAAAGATGATCTTAAAAAATTAAAAATACCAGTATTAACAATAGGTGGAAAATATGATACTATGGATCCCAAACAAATGGAATGGATGAGTTCAGAAGTTCAAAATGGTTCTTACTTGCATTGTCCTAATGGAAGTCACTGGAGCATGTATGACGATCAAGAAACTTATTTTAATGGTGTTACAAAATATATTAATTCTTTGCCTTAATACTCTTTTTCACCACTCCCAGATAATTATATCTCCTGGACTTTCATTAAGCTTTAAATCCCCAATTTTTTTAAAACCACATCTTTGGTGAGCTAGCTTTGATCTCTTGTTTTTACTATCTATAGCAGTAACACAATAACGGTAATTCGAATATGTTTCTCTAAAAAGAGAATAAATTTTTTCTACATAACCCATTCCTCTATATTTTTCATCAATACATAATTGACCTACAACAATATAACTTTGCTCTCCAAGTAATTTATTCTTGTAAACTTGATTATTGAAATGAGTAAATAGATTGCTTAATAAAGTATGATTTTTTGCGACCTCGGCAGTAATTGCTAGTGCATAACCAATAACTTTTTTTTTCTTTAAAATAATTGCCTTATTCTTTTGATTGATTTCTTTTAAATAAGACAAAGTATAATCTGCTGTTAAAAATCCTTCTTCAAATATTTTTTCAGGAGATAAATTCCCTTTTAAATTTTGGTTTTGAAGTTTTTTAATTTCAATTAATTCAACCTCAGTTGAGGCTAATTTTAAATTTATAGAATCCACGGTATATTTTAAGTACTCTTGTTTTTTTTATTCTTAATACTATTAAGTACTAAATTTCTTTTTTCCAAAAAGCAATTCCACCTGCTTGCTTTCCAATTTCAACCTTATCAACTAAGACTTGATTTTTAAGGTCTATTACATCAACAATACCCGGTTCTCCTCCAATGCCTTCTACAGATATAAAAGCGTACTTACTATCACTAGAAATAGCAACACCATGAGAAACAGAAGTTGAATTGTCAAAGGTTTTGACTAAAGTCCCACTTTTAAGGTCCCAAACAGAAGTTTTAGCAACACTTTTCATTGTAGCAACCATATATTTTCCATCAGGTGAAATTTCAACATTGTATGGGCCTTTTTCTGTTTTTATCCTCTTAGTAATTTTCCATGAATCAAGATTTACTTCAATAATTTCATCTGAACCATTTCCTGCAACGTATAATATTTTTTGAGTAGGATGCGGAATAACCCAAGTAGGTTTAACAGTAGAATGTTTCATTTTACCCATATTCATTTTATCGTGATTCATCTTTGAATGATCTTCAAGATCAAGTTTTCTTGAGATTTTTAGTGATAATGCGTCTATTTCAAATAACTCTCCCGACATCATAGCAACTGAATATTGTTTCAAACCGTCACTTGATATTCTTGAACCGTGCGGCATGCTTCCTGTAGTAATTTGAGTTATTTCAGTCATTGTTTCAGCATCAACTACTGAAACACTTGATGGCTTCATATTTCCATGTAAATTAAAATTTACGCAGTATAGAAAACCAGTTACCTTTGAAATTTGCATAGATGCTGGAAATAATCCAAGAGTAGTTTCACCAACAACTTTGTTCGTTTCAGTAGAGTATTTGATTAATTTTCCGAAGGGATTACCATGTGCAAGGGTTACATACCAATACTTTCCATTTGGATCAACTGTAATTCCATGGGGCCCTTCTATCTCAGTAGGAAAAGACCCAACACTTATTCTTTCTTTTTCCTCAATATTTTTTCCACTAAACTTTAGTAGTGATACAGTATCATCGGATTCAGAAGCAACATATAGATAATAGTTTTGTGCATTTGAGATATTAAAAATTGAAAATAGAAAAAGGAGCTTAAGTGTATTAATCCATTTCATAAAGGGAAATATTTGGTGTAATTAAAAAAATGAGATTTCATAATTGAATCATTATTTAAACTTTAGACTTAAATTTCAAATAGAATCAATTTATGTATTGGTTTGTTTTGCTGTTATCTGGTTTATTACTTGAAACTTTAGCTGCTCCCAAGCCAGTATTAAAATCTGAATAAAAAACATGTCCTTTGTATAACTGAGCTCCCCAAACCATAGTATCATTTGGAATATAACCATTTGGGCTTCCAGTTAAAAGGTAGCCAATTTCTCTATCTTGTTTATAAAGATCTCCTAATAAGTCACCACTTATATCAACAACTCTTAATCCACCTGTATACATTGCTACATATAAGATATCATCTTTAATCCAGTAATTATGTGATCCGTGCCCTGGAAGTTCATAGCGGGCAACTTCAATTGGATTATTAAGGTCAGAAAAATCTACAAAATGAAGAAACCCTGCAGTTTCATTAGTCCCATTTGGGTTTACGCCGTTTGGAAAGATTTCATCACCCAGTATAGTATAAAATTTGCCAGTTGATTTACTTTTAAAAGGGAATGTGGCGTGGTTTGCTCCGCTATCATATGAATAATTTCCAAATGAAACCGGATTTGAAGGAGACCCTCCAGCAATTCCATTTCCAACATCAACTAGATAAACCCCATCACGCCAATTGGATGAATAGGCTATTCCGTCTTCAATCCAAACATCATGAATAGACTGACCTTCTTTATTTAATTCAAACATACCAACCTCATATGGATTAGAAGGATCATCAATATTTATTATATAATATCTTTCACCATTACTTAGAGCATAAACATGATTATTATCAATAAAAATATTATGAACACCACCAGTTAAATTTTTGGTGTATTCAGAAATGATTTTAACATCACGTGGATTTGATATATCAATTATGATCATGCCATTTTTTCTGTTGGAAGCTCCTTCACGACTAATAATACATATTTTACCATCTTGGGAAACTTTTACATCATTTACGGTTCTTGCGTCAACTTGGACACTATCTATTTTTTTTAAGTTTGACGGATTACTCACATCCCAAAAAAAGGCAGTTCCATCTGATCCCCAGGTTCCGGTAACACCATAATCACCCCCATCAACACCTTCAAAAATCCAGAAATCAGAGGTATGTCTATCATTAACAATACCCCTACCAACATTAGAGATTTCACGCTTTACATTTCTTGGAAAAATATTTACAACTTTTGAAGTTGTAATATTTCCAATTTTTGCCGAAATAATATATTTACCTGGAACATCACCAACAAATCTTCCATCCTCTAAAATTAATCCAGAAGCGGAATTACTCTTATCAAAGGATTTTCCTGTAAAAGAAAATTCAAAAGGAATATTTTCAAGTTCATTATTTTTTCTATCATAGGCGGTTGCACTAAAATTAATTACATCCCCAGATCGAGCATTAAAGGCATCTGATGTTAGATCTAGTTTTACAACAGGATTCATTTTAATTTCTAGATCTATTTTAGCTGATACTCCATCAAAAAAAACAACTATTGAAGTTTTTCCCTCTTCTGCAGCTAAAATATTATTTGATTCATCAATTTTAACTTTTTTATTACTTGAGCTTAAAGTGACACCAACTTTTGAAAAGTATTTTGAGGCATTTTCATAATTCCAGTAATCTACCATTCTTTTATTGTCCAGTTCATCAGTTATTTCATAAATAAGTTTTACGTAATTTCCTATATAAATATTTTCATCATTTATTGAAAGTTTAATTTCCTTGATTTTGGGATAATTTACATTTACATTGAATGTTTTACTTAATCTCTTACCTTGAGAGTCAATACAAACAGCAACAATTTCGTGGGTTCCAGGCTCATTTGCTTTAAGAGTGCCCTCTGATCTGTCAAATGTGATTGATTTAGCAGAACTAAAAACCCCTTTTTTGTTGTAATAAATTATATTCATGCAATCTCCAGTGCTTCCATCAGACAGAATCACTTTAGAGACGGGCTTAAATATTTCTCCTAAATTAAGGGTTAAGTTGTCTAAGTCAGAAACAATCATTTTATCCTGAGAGAATCCTATTTTAAAAAAGAATAAAGACAGTGAAAGTAATTTTAAAAATTTCATTTTAATTTCAATTGTTTTTTTGGGATTAAAAAATAAATATCTTAAGAATCTAAAGCATTTTTACAATAGGCAACACATTTTTTTAGTTCTTCAATTATTGTAGAGTCCTCCGGTGTTTTATATTCATATTCAATAGTGGCTGGAAAACTGTATTTATTATCACGCATAAGTTGAAGAGTCTCTTTAATTGGAGTATCACCCATTCCAAAAGGCATATTATCTTGACCATTTGCTAAACTTTTCCGATCTTTTATATGCATACTATATATTTTAGAACTAAATTTTTTAATAAACTCAAATGTATCAGTATTTCCAGCTGCTATATAATGTCCTAAATCAGGATTTAAGACGTTAGATTCTGACTGTTCTAATGCTGTGTCCCACCAATTGATATGTTGTTGAGTATGTCCGTGATAAGCTACTTTAATCCCATTTTTTTGAGCTAATTTTCCAAGTCTCAGACTATGAGCAGGATCTTCAGGAAGTTCAATAGTAACATGACTTGCTCCAAGGGCTTTTCCAGCTTGCATAGCATAATTTATATTTTCATCCGAATTACCTTTGCGTAATAAATAGTTTGGCTTAAAACCATAAATTTTTACACCAGCATCATTATACATGTCACGAAGCTTTACAAAGTCTTCGGCATTTCGATTTTTATTCCAGTTCTCTAACTCTTTATCAAAAGAAGCTTTTTGAAGATGTAAGTCAGCTAACTCTTTTTTTTCGTCTCGACTTAAATCATTTTTCTTTTCTTTTCTCATTAAACGACTATATATCCTGCGATTGATTTTATTTTCAGGCTTTCCAATAAATGATTCAGCGACACCTCCCATTAACTCAATAGCATTTACCCCTGAATCTAAAATATACTGTAGGGTGGCCTCTGCACTTTGATCTTTCATAGCTCTAAATGAATAGGTTATTAAGCCTATTTGAACACCATTAATTCCAGAATTGTGTTTTAATAAATGTGGTATATAGTTTGGGAATCCCCATAATTTTCGACTAGATAGGGTCAATCCTGCCGCTAGAGTTGCTGTTTTTCCTATAAAGGAGCGTCGTGTAAAATTTTTCTTGTTGCTTTTCATTTTAAGGATAATTTATCCAATATAATTATTTTTTGTAGATTTTACATCTGCATATAAAACTTAATGTCTAAAAAAGTCAAAATCTTTTAATTATATTTAAACCAGACTCTATTAATTAATAGAGTTTTAAGCATCATTAAGATCATCCTTTAACACTTTAAATTTTTTATGTTTTATATAGGTTATGATATTGGGAGTTCTTTTGTGAAAATTGCATTGATTGATTCTAAAAACAATAAAAAAGTTTCAGTTATTTCAGAGCCACAAGAAGAAATGCAGATTATATCGTCAAAACCTAATTGGGCAGAGCAAGATCCAGAAACTTGGTGGAAACATTTATGCAACGGGACTCATCGTATTTTAGCTGAAAATGGGATAGATGGAAAGAAAATTTTAGCTGTGGGTATCTCTTATCAGATGCATGGTTTGGTTCTAGTTGATTCAAGGGGGAAATTACTGAGAAATTCAATTATTTGGTGTGATAGTAGAGCTGTAGATATAGGCGAAAAGGCAGCAGACGAAATCGGGAAGGCAAAGTTTGGTAAACATTTATTAAATGCCCCTGGGAATTTTACTGCATCTAAGCTAAAATGGGTTAAGGAAAATGAAAAAGAAGTCTACACTAAGGCATCACATTTTATGCTTCCTGGAGACTATATAGCATTCAAATTAACCAACGAAATAGTAACCACTAAAAATGGTTTATCAGAAGGTATGTTGTGGGATTATCATGATAAAAAATTGGCCGAATGGCTTTTAGAGCATTATAAAATAGATATTAAACTTACACCACCCTTGGTAGAAAATTTTGAAGACCAGGGGAGGGTGACTCCAAAAGCAGCACAAGAAACAGGATTGCCTAATGGAATTCCAATTAGATATAGGGCGGGAGATCAACCCAACAATGCCCTTTCATTAAATGTTTTACGACCTGGAGAGGTTGCTGCAACAGCTGGAACATCTGGTGTACTTTTTGCTGTTAGAAATAGACATGCCTCCAATGAGTTTTCTCGAGTAAATCATTTTGCACATGTAAATTATACTTTGAAAAACCCTATCATTGGAACCCTTTTATGTGTAAATGGAGCTGGAATTCAATACAGCTGGTTAAAAAAAATGACTAAAAGCACAAGCTTTATTCAGATGAATGAACTTGCAGCTACAGTTGGTATTGGAAGTAACGAATTAATTAATCTTCCTTTTGGAAATGGAAGTGAACGAATGCTTAATAATCAAAATTTAGGAACGCATTTTTGTAACCTAAATTTAAATATTCACGGCCAAGAGCACCTATTTCGTTCTGCTTTAGAAGGTATAGCTTTTTCATTTGTTTATGGAATGGAAATAATGAAAGCAGACGGTATAGATATCAGTATTATTCGAGCAGGAAATGATAATCTTTTTCAATCAGAAATTTTTTCTACTACTTTTTCTTCATTAATTGGCCATCCTATTGAAATTTATAATACAACTGGTGCAGTTGGTGCAGCTAGAGCTGCAGGTTTAGAAAAAGGAGAATTAATTGAACTAAGTAGGAGTTCTAATGACTTCGATAAAGTGAGAGAGATATTACCTGAATCTGACACTCAAAAATATAAAGAAACTTACGAAAAATGGAAATTAGTACTTGAACAAAAAATATTAAATAATGATACTTACAGGAGATAAAGAATTTTACAAAGGAATAGGGGCTATAACTTTCGAAGGGAAAGAGTCAGATAATCCTTTATCATTTAAATATTATGACCCAGAAAGAAAAGTTATGGGGAAAACTATGCGTGAGCATTTTAAGTTTGCAGTAGCATACTGGCATAGCTTCTGTGGTCAAGGAGGAGATCCTTTTGGACCAGGAACACAAATTTTTCCTTGGGATAAATCATCCGATCCAATGAAGCGAGCATATGATAAAGCTGATGCTGCCTTTGAATTTATTACTAAAATGGGTTTTGATTATTTCTGTTTCCATGATGTAGATTTAGTTGATGAATCGGAGAGTCTTTCAAAGAATGAGAAACAATTACACGAAATAGGAAATTATATTGCTCTGAAGCAAAAAGACTCAAATGTGAAATTATTATGGGGAACAGCAAACTGTTTTTCAAACCCTGTCTACATGAATGGGGCTGCAACCAACCCTGATTTTAAAGTAGTGGCTCGAGCAGGAGCTCAAATCAAAATGGCTTTAGACTTGACAATATCGCTTGGTGGAGAGAACTATGTCTTTTGGGGAGGAAGAGAAGGCTATATGTCATTATTGAATACAGATATGAGTAGAGAACTTGATCATATGGGTCAGATGCTCTCCATGGCAAGAGATTATGCTCGTGCACAAGGATTTAATGGATCTTTTTTTATTGAGCCTAAACCAATGGAACCCATGAAACATCAATACGATTTTGATGCTGCCACAGCTATAGGTTTTTTGAGGGAATATAAATTAGATAGTGACTTTAAACTCAATATTGAAGTGAATCATGCAACCTTAGCTCAGCATTCTTTTGAACATGAATTAACTGTTGCGGCTAATGCTGAAATGCTTGGCAGTATTGATGCTAACCGTGGAGACAACCAAAACGGTTGGGATACAGATCAATTTCCTGTAAATCTCTATGAGGTGACAGAGGCTATGCTGGTTCTTCTTCAGACTGGTGGTTTAAAAGGAGGAGGAGTTAATTTTGATGCAAAAATTAGAAGAAACTCAACTGATTTTGATGATATTTTCCATGCACATATCGGAGGAGTTGATACCTTTGCACGTGCACTCATAACAGCAGAGAAAATCTTAATTTCTTCAGAATATTCTTCTTTAAGAAAAAATCGATATGCTTCCTTCGATACAGGAAATGGAAATCAATTTGAAAAAGGGTCTCTAACCCTTGAAGCTTTATCAAAAATTGCTTTTAATGATTCTCCACCTAAAAGAACTAGTGGAAAACAAGAGCTTTTTGAAAATATAATTAATCAATTTATTTAACTCATTTTTAAAATGTCTAAAAGGTATTGAAATAAGTTTTTTAAAAAAATGACACTGTGTCATTTTTTTATTTAAATTCGTACAAAATATTTGCATGAACATTTTAGTCTGTATAAGTAACGTACCTGATACTACTTCAAAAATAAATTTCAAGGATAACAACACTATTTTTGATACTCAAGGGGTTCAATTTATTATTAATCCCAATGATGAATTTGGATTAACTCGAGCCATTTGGCTTCAACAAAAATTAGGGGCTAAAGTTACTGTAGTAACAGTAGGAGATTCCAGTTGTGAACCAATTTTAAGAAAGTGCCTTGCAATTGGAGCTGACCAGGCTATTAGAATAGATGTTAAACCTCAAGATGGTTTTCAAGTAGCTTCGTGTTTGGCTTCTTTATGTGAAAAAACAAAGTATGACCTAATTATCACTGGTAGAGAATCAATTGATTATAACGGTGGTATGGTTGGTGGCATCTTAGCTACAATACTAAAAATACCTTATTTGGCGAATTGTATTCAATTGGAATTAGATGGCAGTAATTTAAATTTACAAAGAGAAATTGATGGGGGAAAAGAAAATTTAACAGCTTCCCTTCCAATAGTTATAGGTGCTCAAAAGGGGTTAGTGGAGGAAAAAGATCTTATTATTCCTAATATGCGTGGAATTATGCAAGCACGACAAAAACCATTAGAAATACTTTCTCCTGCTAATACAACTTGTTTTACATTGGTTCAAAACTTTGAAAAACCAGCTGAAAAAGGACCAGTAAAATTAGTGGATGCAGAGGATATAGATGGACTAATAGATTTATTGGAAAACGAAGCTAAAGTACTTTAAATAAAAAACAAAATGGCAGTAATAGTATATATAGAATCACAAGATGGTGTAATTAAAAAAGCAGGTTTAGAAGTGGCCTCCTATGGCCGTTCGATTGCAGATGATCAGGGGCTTAAACTTATTGGTGTAGGATTTAATATAAAAGATATTCAAGTATTAGAACTTTACGGACTAGATCAATTATATAATATTGATACTCAAGGAGATTCTTATTTTGATGTAGAACGATATAGTTCAAATATCTCATCAATTGTAGATAAAGAAAATACAAGTATTGTGATTGTAAGCGCTTCAGCTGACGGTCGCTATTTAGGTCCTATACTATCGGCTAAAATTGATGCAGCTTATATCTCTAACGTTGTAGAATTACCTTCAAAATATGAACCTCTAAGTGTAAAACGATCTTGTTTTACAAACAAAGCATTTAATGAAACTCAAAGTGAAAAAAAACTTACTGTGATTTCTTTATCCTCGAATTCTTTCGGGTTAAAAGAAAAATTAGGGACTATGGAAGTTTTAAATGAGACCTATGCAGTTTCATCAAGCAGTCTAAAAGTTAGCTCACTCGATAAAGCTTCAGACAAGGTAAGTATAGCTGACGCTGACATAGTTGTTTCTGGAGGACGAGGCTTAAAAGGTCCTGAAAATTGGCATTTAATTGAGGATTTAGCTGAAGTCTTAGGGGCTGCTACAGCTTGCTCAAAACCTGTATCAGATATGGGTTGGAGATCGCATAGTGAACATGTTGGACAAACTGGAAAGCCTGTGGCTTCAAATCTATATATAGCAATTGGTGTTTCAGGTGCAATACAACATCTTGCTGGAATTAATTCTTCAAAAGTTAAGGTCGTTATCAATAGTGATCCTGAAGCACCATTTTTCAAAGCTGCAGATTATGGTATTGTAGGCGATGCTTTTGAAGTAATACCGAAACTAACAGAAAAACTTAAAGCTCGGAAATTGTAGTAATATAATATGATTCGAAGAAAAGTTATGCGGTCAATGTAACTTATTGAAAAAATCTAAAATATAGATCAGGTTTACATTAATAAGAAATTATTATTTTTGATAAAAGCATAGAAATCATGAATAAAAATATCTCGTTAATATTATCATTATTAACCCTCTTCAGTTGTCAAGAAATGCCGAAAAAAGAAGCTGAAGAAGCTGAATCCAAGACTCTTAAAGGGTGGGAAACATTATCTAAAAAAAACAGCTTCGATGGATGGCATATTTTCCAAAATGAGTCAAAAACTAAAAGTGGCTGGACAGTTGAAGATGGTGTTTTTACATTTGATGAATCAAATGCAAAAGGAGAAGGTAATAAAAGTCTTCTGACGGACTCAGTTTATTCAAGTTTCGAAATAACTTTTGAATGGAAATTATTTGCAAATTCGAACAGTGGATTTATGTGGGGTGTAAGTGAAGATTTACAATATGAACATCCGTATCTAACTGGTCCAGAAATTCAAATCCTTGATGCTGAAGTATATAGAAACGATCCACAGCATCAGCGCAATACTGTCGGTGCATTATATGACATGTCAGCTCCAAGTGAAATTGTTTCTAATCCAG
The DNA here is from genome assembly GCA_943842245.1 of uncultured Flavobacteriaceae bacterium. Lineage (GTDB taxonomy): Bacteria > Bacteroidota > Bacteroidia > Flavobacteriales > Flavobacteriaceae > MS024-2A. The sequence goes on along the minus strand of CALTAJ010000002.1, from coordinate 757,979 downwards.
CTGGCTCATGGAACAAATATCATATAACGGTTGACCACAATAAAAATGAAGCTGTGGTTATATTAAATGAAATTGAAATTAATCGTTTTCCTTTGTCAGGTCCAGAATGGGATGCTATGATTAGTAATAGTAAATTTAAAGATATACCTAGCTTTGCAAAATATAAAGAAGGTCATTTAAGCCTTCAGGATCACCCAGGAGTAATTTCATATAAAAATATCAAAATTAGACGTCTTTAATTTGAATAAAACTAAAAATGTACATCCTTTTTTACCAATGGATTAGTTATCTTTTTAGAGATATTTCTAATTTTTCCTTAATAGTTTAAACTAGAATATTACTTGTCTTTTCAACAAATATTGCCTAAGACATTTAGCTCAGATTTCATATTTAAAATCAAAAAACAATCAAACTTTTGATTTTCTTGAGATAAGATTCTATATTTGCGACTCAGTTGCATTAATACATTTTAAATCACTCAAATAGAAAAATTAACATGAAAAATTTCTTAAAAAAAGCTTCCTTACTTTACTTGCCTTTATTGACAATCTTAATTTATTCTTGTAGTAAAGACGATCCTGATGGGATAAATGAAGAAGAGTTCATCTCTAATGTTGTTATTAGTGTTACTTCACCTGATGGCAGCTTACAAACTATTGATTGGGATTTAAGCGAGACAAACATGGAAACAATTAATTTAAAAGCAAATTCTAATTATAGTGTTGGACTATCTTTTGAAAATAGAAGTGATCCTACCGATATTGAAGATGTTACACTTGAAATAATAGATGAAGCAGATGAACATCAAGTATTTTTTGAATTTGCAGATGTTTCTGTTGATGTTACTTCAGCTAATAATGACACCAAAGTTGGCTCTAGGGGTGTTTTACTCAAAAGTGTTTGGAACGCAAGTTCAACTGGATCTGGAATAGTTAGAGTTTATTTAATACATCAACCTACAAACTTTAATGCAACTAATCGAGAAGGGTTTGGAGGATTTAATGATGTCTCAATAGATATACCAGTCTCAATCACGGATTAGTGTTTCGATTTGTAATTCAATCCTTAATTCTCATTTTTAGTTATGGGAATTTTATTTACAGTCAATCTTGTGACTTAATACTTAAAGGAGAAATTACAGATTTACATGATAATTCATTATTAATTGGTGCCTTTGTTAGTATACAAGGCACCAATTTTTTTTCTCAAACCGATCTTGACGGGTCATATAAAATTAAAGGACTTTGTCCTGGAAAATATAATCTTGTTATAAGTCATCCTAAATGCATAAGCATAAATAAAAAATTAAATATAAAGCAGAGTAGAGTTTACAATTTAGAATTGGAGCACCATATAAATGAATTGGATGAAATTATAGTTACCGACTCAAAGATTTCAAAATTGAGAAAATCTATACAGGAAGTTAGTCTTAATATTAGCGATATAAATTCATATGGGAGTAATACCCTCGTTGAAGCTTTAAATTATATTCCAGGAGCATCAATTTTAAAAACTGGAAATTCAATAGGTAAACCAATAATTCATGGTATGTACGGCAGCAGAGTTGGAATCATAACTGATGATTTCAGACAATACGATCAGCAATGGGGTCCTGACCATGCACCGAATATTGATTTTGATTCTTTTGATATCATTCAACTGATCAAAGGAGCAGCAGCACTAAAATACGGTGGTGATACATCTGCAGGATCTATTATTTTGAGTTCAAAAAGAAAGAAATTAAAAGATACACTTTTTGGAAAATCGAGTATAAATATTGAATCAAATGGAAGAGGAGGAAAGTTTAGTTCTAGATTGGAAAAAAACTATTCTAATGGGTTTTATATAAATGGAAATTTTACAGGTAAAAGATATGGAGATTTTAACACACCTAATCATATCCTTTCTAACTCAGGATTTAAAGAGGCTAATTTTTCTATTAAACTTGGGAAGGATTTAATTAATAAAGGCTGGAACTTAAAATATTCAAGTTATAACCTTGAACCAGGAATACTTAAATCATCTCATATCGGTAATGTTCAGGATTTGTTTTATGCTTTAAATTCTAATGAACCAAGTATAATAAATGATTTCACATATAATATTGAGGCACCAAAACAATTAGCTAAACATCAAAAATTAACTCTAAGATATTTTAAGTCATTTGAAAACAATACTAAGTTGGAATTGGGCTATAATTTTCAAAACAATAAGAGAAAAGAATTTGATATTAGACGAGGAGGTCGAACAGAGATCCCAGTAGTTGACTTATTGCTTAAAACACACACTTTAAATGTTAGTTTATCTGGGATTGATATAAAAAATTGGGATTTTGAGTTGGGGATTAATGGTTTTTTTCAAGATAACTTTTCAACTCCTGATACTGGAGTTAAACGACTTATTCCAGATTATATTAAATTTGAAACAGGGATATATTTCTTAGGTAATTTTCAAAAAAATAATTCATTTTTATGGGAATGGGGTTTGAGGTTAGATCATGTTTCTTATGATTCTAAAAAGTACTACTATAAGTCGGTTTGGAATGAGAGAAATTACAATATATTATTTCAAGGTTTTGAAACAGGTCAGGATTTCGCTAATCAAATTTTAACTAATCCTAAGTTTAATTATCTTAACCTATCTGCTCAAACAGGTGTTTCATTAAATATTTCAAATGAATTAAAACTCAAAATGTCATATATTCTCTCCCAAAGGGCACCAAATCCTTCTGAGCTATTTAGTGATGGATTGCATCATGCGATGGCTGCAATAGAATACGGAAGCTTAAGTATTGAGCCAGAGACTAGTCATAAAGTCTTATTTAGCTTTTCAAAAAATGATAAAAAATATAACTGGTCTTTAGAACCATATATTTCTAAAACTTTTGGTTACATCTTCATTGAGCCAACTGGACTTAAGCAAACTATAAGGGGAGCATTCCCGGTTTGGAGCTATGACAGTACAGAAGCATTCTTAACAGGTATTGATATAAACTCATCAATAAGTATTAATAGAAGACTGATGTTTGATGTTGGCGCCTCTTATACCTATGCCCAAGATGTAATAAATAAAAACCCTATAATTTTAATTCCACCTCTTAATACTTTTCAAAAATTAAAATTCGCCCCTTTAAAGGGTAAGTGGTCATTAGAATTTACTCACCAAACAAGTGCAAAGCAAAATAGATTTCCTAACTCCAATTTTATATTTGACTATATTGAAGATGGAAAACTTGTTTCAGAAACAGTTGATATAAGTGATTCTCCAAGGGGATTTCAAAAATTAGACGCAATTTTTTCAATTTTAATTGGTAATAAAAATAATATTAGAAGTAATTTAAGGTTGATTATTCAAAACATTACAAATTCTGACTATCGTGATTATTTAAATAGGATGCGATTTTACTCTTCTGAAATAGGTAGAAATTTTCAGATTCAACTTAATTTTAATTATTAAGTAAATGACTCAATTAAACAGATTCTTCTTTTTATTAATATTATCTAATTCGCTATATGCTCAAGATAATTTATTAATAGAAGGTATTTATGATGATCCTTCATTGCAAACTCAAACTGCCTTTGTTGAAGAGATTCTATATGTTGCAGGTTATGTTCCTGAGAGTATTGAAATTTATCAAACACTACCTAACTATGCTCACGTATTTCGAGTAAAATTAGATTCAGTCAACGGAGGTTTTATGTTTGTGCGCTGGGATAAGGAAAAAAAAGAACACTTCATTGCAAATAAAATGATAGATCCAGGATTTTATTATAATCTCAAAGCAGCTAGAGAGATTATGCGTAAACAGACTGGGAAAGCAAATTTTAGCATCGAGGACAAAGCTCTTCAGGCTAGTGATCAGGAACAGATAAACAACTCTGATTTGAAGAAAATGCGTGACGCTTTTGATCAAAAAGAAACAGAAAAAATGAATGCAGCTAATGCTATTAAACAAAAAAAAATACAAAAAGAACAACGGAAAATAGAACGTAAATCTTCTAAAAAAAAGAATTAATTATTATGTGAACTTTCACAAAGCATAAATGATAATTGAATCTACCTCTCTCTAAATTAACTAAAAGTAACAGTAAGAATATTATCCTCAAATGTCGTTGAAAAACATATTAAAGAACCACTACAACTGTTAGAATATGTATTAAAATGATATTGGCAAGTAAAATTACTTCCATCATATTCCCAACGGTCACGATTTCCTTGATGTGGGCATCGGTTATCAAATGCTCGTATTTCGTCATCGCTAATTCTAACCAGAAGCAGGTCTTCTTGTGTATAGTTTTTCCAGCCACCAATTTCGGTCAGATCAGAAAAAGAGCTATCAGCTAAATTTATAACTAATGGCTTTTTTTCATTCACACTTGGAGCAGTGGATGATGGTGATGAACTTTCGGATATTTCTTCTGTTGAACAAGCCTCTAAAATTGGTATCCCGAGGGTAGCTAGAACAATTGGCTTACAAGCTGTTTTAAGAAAAGTTCTTCTATTTTTCATACTAATTTTTGTTTGAAGATAAGTAAAAACGAATAAACTAAAAGAGCATAACCCTTGAACATTTGATGTATTTTTACATTATAAATTTTCAATAAGAAAAAACTATTATTTGTCGAAATCATTTTCTTACATTTTTTTGAATAAATATTTTAAGATGAAAAATAAATATGTTTTACTATCACTTTTTTTGTGTCAATCCATTTTAGCTCAAACTTCAGGAGTACTTAGTGGTCGTATTTTTGATATTCAAAGTCAACTTCCCTTAGAAGGAGCAACAATACTGCTTGAAGGTTCAGTTTTTGGAACAGTTACAGATTCTGAGGGATATTTTAAACTTCAAAATATTCCCTCACAATCCTATAATGTAACTGCGAGTTATTTAGGTTATGAAAGTGAGACTCAATTTAATGTTATTGTCAAGTCGATTGGGAATATCCCCTTACTTTTTGAACTTGTAGAAGTTTCAGAAAATTTGGATGAAGTTGTTCTTGTTCGAAGTCCTTTTAAAAATAAAAGCGAAACACCATTATCAACTCAAACTTTTTCAGTAGTGGAAATTGAAACATATCCTGGGGGAAACAATGATATCACTAAAGTAGTTCAAAGTATGCCAGGGATCTCCCCTTCTATTGGAGGATTTAGAAATGATATTATTATTCGTGGTGGAGCACCTAATGAGACAGTTTATTATTTAGATGGAATTGAGATCCCAAATATTAATCACTTTAGTACTCAAGGAAGTGCGGGAGGTCCAGTGGGTATGGTCAATGTTTCTTTTATTAGGGAAGTAACTTTATCCAGTTCAGCATTTGGTGCAGAATATGATAATCCACTTTCTGGAGTTCTAGCTTTTGAACAGCGTGATGGAGATCCTAGTGGTTTTGGAGGGAATTTTCGTTTTGGCGCAAGTGAGGCAGGTTTAACATTAGAAGGACCTTTATTTAGGAAAAACAAATCTGAACCTGCAAAAACAACTTTTTTATTTTCTGTAAGAAGAAGTTATCTTCAGTTTTTATTTGAACTGATTGGACTGCCCATACGCCCCGATTATTGGGATTATCAATGGAAAATTAAGCATGAAATTGATAAATACAACTCCTTGACCTTTATTGGAATTGGTTCAATTGATAATTTCTCTGTGAAAGCTCCAGATGAATTTGATGCTGAGCAGCAAGCAACATTGGAGCAAGTTCCTATAATTAACCAAAGGAGCACTACCGTTGGATTATCTTGGAAAAGAAATTATAAAAACGGTAAAGGCTTTATGACAACTGCTTTAAGTTCTAATCGTTTGGAAAATGTATTTACTCGTTTTAATGATAATGTAACTAAAACTGGAACTATTTTTCAAAATGATTCTTATGAGTGGGAATCAAAATTACGTTTTCAAGCAACCCAGTATTTAGATCAATGGAAGTGGTCTACAGGTTTTAATATTCAAAAATCTAGTTATAAAAATAACACCAAATTTGTATTTTATGATATTGCTTATCAGACCAACTTAAACTTTATTAAATATGGTTTTTTTATTAAAGGGTCAAGAAAAATTTTTAATGACCGATTAAATATTGCAATAGGTTTAAGGACTGATGAAGATAGTTTTTCTTTAGGATCTAATTTAATTGATAATATTTCTCCCAGATTTTCTTTATCATATGCGATATCGGAAGATCAAAAGTGGAAATTTAATGCCTCTTTAGGGAGATATTTTAAAATTCCTACTTATACCATGTTGGGCTTTCAAGAGGAAAATATATTCGTTAATAAAAACGCCTCATACACACAAAGTGATCATTATGTTGCTGGAATTGAGTACAATTTAACTGCAGCTTCTCGAATTACTCTTGAAGGATTCTTAAAGCAATATTCAAACTATCCAATTTCATTAATCGATGGAGTTTCTCTGGCTAATAAGGGAGGTGGTTTTGAAGTCCTAGGCAACGAAGCTATTACCTCTCAAGGAGAAGGATCAAGTCGTGGAGCTGAAGTTTTATTTCAACAAAAACTTTCAAATAATTTTTATGGAGTATTTGCGTATACATACTTCTTTAGTGAATTTTCTGGAATTGATGGAATATCTCGACCTTCGGTTTGGGATAGTCGTCATTTAATTTCTTTTTCAGGAGGTTATAAACTCAATCGAAATTGGGAAATCAGTGCTCGTTGGCGATATGCAGGTAAAAATCCGTATGTACCTACTGATTTAGAATTGAGTAAACTTTCTTATCCAGAAATTATCTTGGATTATAATCGGTTAGGTGATTTAAAATTAGCAGCATTTAACCAGGCGGATATAAGAATTGATAAAAAGTGGAATTTTAATAATTTATCTTTTAATTTTTATTTTGAAGTACAAAACTTTTTGGCACAACCTAATCCTACTCCTGAAGAATATGGTTTAAATCGATTGGATGATGGTTCAATTGCCTTGCCAAGGACTTTAGTTCCGGTCTCAACAGACGACGGGAATAGTACACCATTACCATCTTTTGGTTTTGTTTTATTTTTCTAAGAGAACAACCTTAGATATCTAAAAGCCCCTCTGGAAGCTCAACACTTATAATTTTTAAGTCTCGATTCACTTCCAATATGAAATCATCATGGATAGGTATAAGAGATATATTTCCGTCATTTTTTTCAAGCTCAAAGAGTGCCTGAATTCCCTGGTCTTGAATACGTTTTATTGTTCCAATACAATCTTCTCCCTCCATTAATGAAAAACCAACTACTTCGTGATAGTAAAATTTTTTACCCTCTAATTTTGGAAGAAAGCTTAGAGGTAAGTATAAATCTTTTTTTAGTAGTTTATCAGCATCAAGTTCATTGCTTACTTGATCAAATTTGATTCTTAATAGAGCAGATTTGTGCAGTTTACATTTTTCAATAAAAAGGGGAACAAAACCTGAATTCAATTCTACAAATAGAGATTCCAAATGAATATATTCTTCTGGATTATCACTATCTGTTTTTATTAGTAACTCTCCTCTAAAACTATATTTTCCAACGATGGTTCCAACATAAAAGCAGTTTTCTTTAATCATCGTCAAAAAATGAAATGTTACTTTTTTACATCATCTTGAGAGTCAGGTGCTTCTTCAGTAGCAGGTGCTTCTTCAGTAGCAGGTGCTTCTTCAGCAGCAGGAGCTTCTTCAGTAGCAGGTGCTTCTTCAGTAGCAGGTGCTTCTTCAGTAGCAGGAGCTTCTTCAGTAGCAGGAGCTTCTTCAGCAGCAGGTGCTTCTTCAGCAGCAGGTGCTTCTTCAGTAGCAGGAGCTTCCTCAGCAGCAGCTTTTTTTGCAGCAGCCTCAGCCTCTGCTTCTGCAGTAGCAGCGTCAGCTAATCTCTTATCACTAGTAGCTTTTTCATTTTCTAAACGTTTAGCTTTAGCTTCTGCTTGATCTTTTGATAAACCTTCTTCTTTAGATTGGATTTTTGCTGTTTTCTCTTTTAACCAAATTTCAAATTTTTTGTCAGCATCTTCTTGAGTAAAGGCACCTTTTCTTACACCTCCATTTAAATGATGCTTATACATAATACCTCTATAAGATAATAAAGTACGTGCAGTATCTGTAGGTTGCGCTCCCTTCTCTAACCAGTTAAGGGCTCTATCATTATCTATATTTACAGCTGCTGGATTTGTATTTGGGTTGTAAGTCCCTATCTTTTCAAGATAGCGTCCATCTCTTTTGGACCTTGAGTCTGCGGCTACTAACCAATAAAAAGGTTTCCCTTTTTTTCCGTGTCTTTGAAGTCTAAGTTTTACTGGCATATCATATTAATTTATGAGAATTCTCGATTCTCTGATTATTAATTCTTGGGGTGCAAATATAATAGATTTTATATTTTAAAAATGCATAACGTCATTTTATTTTAATTTTTTAGATTTCATTTCACTTCTTAATACAATGAAAGTCATATTTCAGCTTGGTTGATGGATTTTAAAAAACTTTGTTGTGGCAATAAAAAAGTGTATTTTTGCGCACTAAATTTTAAGATATAATGGACATCAGCAAAACTGATATTGATCAATTAAATTCAGTCATAAATATGACGATTGACCGAAAAGATTACGAAAAGAAAGTGGTTTCGGTTTTAAGCGATTACAGAAAAAATGCAAATATACCAGGCTTTAGAAAGGGTCATGTTCCTATGGGTATGATCAAAAAGCAATATGAAAAGGCAGTTATTGCGGATGAGGTTAATAAATTACTTAGAGAAAATTTAGATAAATATATTAAAGATGAAAAACTTGAGTTACTCGGAAATCCAATTCCTAAGGCCTCAAAAGAGGATCTTGACTGGGAAGCTTCCAAGCTAAATTTCGAGTTTGAACTTGGGTTGGCTCCAAAGTTTGATATAAAGCTTAATGTTCTTAAAAAAGTAGTTTGTTATGAAATTGAACCTGAAAAAAAAATGATTCAGGAACAACTAATTCACTTACAAAAGCAATACGGAAAATTGGTATCCCAAAAAAAAATTGAAAAAGGATATGAGATAACAGCTCAATTCAGAAACCAAGAAGTAGAACTAGAAAAAATGGTTAACTTCTCAATTGAAGATATAAAATCTAAAAAACTTATTTTGGCTTTAAACGAGGCTAAGACTGGAGCAATATTAAGCTTTCCTGCAAAACGCTTATTTAAAGATAATGTTACTGCTCAAAGACTTCTTTCGGTAGACGACAAAAAACTTGAAGATATTTTTAAAGTTGATGTTACAATCGAATTAAAAGAAATCAATGAGCGAATTCTAGCAGATTTAAATCAAGAGCTTTTTGATAAGTTATATGAGCCTGGGACTGTTTCCTCTGTAAAAGATTTAGAAGAAAAAATTAAGGTAGGATTACAGACTCAATTTGAGCCACAAGCGAATCAAAAACTTATGAATGATATTTCTGAAGCAATTGTTGAAAAAACAAAATTTAAACTTCCAGTAGATTTTTTAAAAAAGTGGATTCAGACTTCAGCTAAAGAGCCTATGACAAAAGAAGAAGCAGTAAATGAGTTTAACAAATCAGAAAAGGGTATTAGATACCAGCTAATTGAAGGTAAAATAATAAGTGAAAATGAGCTAAACATTACTTTTGAAGAACTAAAAGATTTTACAGCAATTATGGTACAAAAGCAAATGTTACAATATGGCCAAACTCCAGAAAAAGAAAAGCTAGATGAAATTGTTTCGAATATAATGTCTAATCAGGAAGAGACTCGACGAATTTCTGAACAATTAATGGGAGATAAAATGCTTAATTTTTATAAAGACAAAGCCCCATTAAAGACCAAAAAAATTGGTTTTGATGCCTTTATAAAGCAGGCTTACGCTGAAGCTTAATAAATTCATTAATTTTAAAGAAAATAACATTACATGAACTACGGAAAAGAATTTAAAAAATACGCAACAAAACATCATGGAATTAGTGCGATGTACTACGATAAAATAGTAAGTAGTATGACACCTTATATTATCGAAGAACGTCAGTTAAACGTCGCGCAAATGGATGTTTTTTCTCGTTTGATGATGGACCGAATTATGTTTTTAGGAACTGCTATTGATGATCAGGTAGCGAATATAATTCAGGCACAATTATTATTTTTACAGAGTACCGATTCCAACCGAGATATTCAAATGTATATTAATTCCCCAGGCGGAGGTGTATATGCAGGTCTCGGAATTTATGATACTATGCAATTTATAACACCAAATGTAGCTACAATATGTACTGGTATCGCTGCTTCAATGGGAGCAGTTTTACTGTGTGCAGGACATGAAGGAAAGAGATCTGCACTTCCTCACGCACGTGTTATGATCCATCAACCTTTAGGTGGAGCTCAAGGTCAGGCTTCTGATATTGAAATTACTGCAAGAGAAATACTCAAATTAAAAGACGAATTGTATCAAATTATTTCTAAGCATTCTGGTCAAACGATGAAAAAGGTAACTGAAAATAGTGATCGTGATTATTGGATGAAAGCTGAGGAGGCAAAAGCCTATGGTATGGTTGATGAAGTTCTTCAAAACGCTCCCAAATAAAACTATTTACTATGAGTAAACCTGATTTAAATTGTTCTTTTTGTGGAAGACCTAAACCGGAAACTCAGTTACTTATTGCAGGGCTTGATGCTCATATATGTGACCGTTGCATTATTCAAGCTCATGGGATTGTTTTAGAAGAGGCTTCTGACGAAAAGAAAAGTACAGTTTCTATAGAATTGAAACCTCCCAAGGCTATTAAATCTTTCTTGGATGACTATGTGATCGGTCAAGAATCATCAAAGCGTGTTCTATCGGTAGCAGTTTACAATCATTATAAGCGTTTGTTTCAAAAGAACACCAATGAAGATGATGTTGAAATTCAAAAAAGTAATGTTTTATTAGTTGGCCCAACAGGAACAGGAAAAACTCTTTTGGCTCAAACTATTTCACGTTTATTAAAAGTTCCTTTGGCTATTGTAGATGCAACAGTTTTAACCGAAGCAGGCTATGTAGGTGAGGATGTAGAAAGTATACTGTCTCGTTTATTACAAGCTGCAGATTATGATGTAGATAAAGCTGAAAGAGGAATAGTTTTTATCGATGAAATCGATAAAATTGCTCGGAAAAGTGATAATCCCTCTATAACTAGGGATGTTTCTGGTGAAGGAGTTCAACAAGCTTTATTGAAATTATTGGAAGGAACTGTTGTAAATGTTCCACCGAAGGGCGGAAGAAAACACCCTGATCAAAAATTCATAGAGGTTGATACTTCCAATATCTTATTTATAGCTGGAGGGGCATTCGATGGAATTGAGGCGCACATAAATAAACGTTTAAATTTACAAGCCATTGGATACAAAACAGCTCTAGAGCAACGTGATATTGATAAAGAAAATATGTTGCAATATATAACCCCTAGAGATGTTAGAGCCTTTGGATTAATTCCAGAAATTATAGGTAGATTACCTGTTTTAACTTATATGAGTCCCCTAGACGAATCTACTTTACGTGTTATTTTGACAACTCCGAAAAACGCCCTGATTAAGCAATATGTTCAATTGTTTGCAATGGATGATATTCAATTACAATTTACTCCAGGAGCTCTTGACTATATCGTGGGAAAAGCACTTCAATATAAGTTAGGTGCAAGAGGCTTGAGATCTCTTTGTGAGGCTGTTTTAAATGATGCCATGTTTGAGTTGCCCAATACTGATATAAAAAAACTTAGGGTTACCAAACAATATGCCGATCAAAAGCTTTCTAAAATTGAGCTACCAAAGTTAAAAGTCGTTTCTTAATCAATTTCTGCTAATAATTCTTCTAAAATTTCTCTAGAATTAGAAAGTCTAGGGACTTTATGTTGTCCTCCCAGTTTACCTTTTTTAGATAGCCATTCATAAAACAGGCCTTTTTTTGCTTTATGAACTTTCAATGAATGAAGAGTCATATTCTTATATCTCTTTGCTTCGTAATCAGAATTTTCTTCTTGTAAGGCCTCGTCCAAAAGAGAACTAAAGCGGTTTAAGTTTTCAGGTTCTTTTTCAAATTCTATAATCCATTCATGAGCACCTTGAGAATCTTTTTCCATAAAAATAGGACCTGCTGTATAATTTGAAATTATACTTTTTGTTTTAGCACTAACTCTTTCAAGTGCTTTTTCGGCATTATCAATTATAAGCTCTTCTCCAAAGACATTTATAAAATGTTTTGTACGACCCGTGACTTGAATACGATAAGGAGATAAACTAGTAAATTGAATTGTATCCCCAATTTTATAACGCCATAAACCACCATTGGTGGTAATAACTATTGAGTAGTTCGTGTTTAAAGCCACTTCAGAAAGTGGGATAATATCAGAATCATCCTCTTTATCTCCTTTAATTGGGATAAATTCATAAAAAATCCCATAATCCAACATCAATAATAATTCGTCAGAATGATTACGATCTTGAATTCCAAAAAAACCTTCTGAGGCATTATAGATCTCGTAATAACGAAAGTCTTTTTTTGTAAATAATCCTTTGTATAATTCACGATAAGGCTTAAAACTTACACCCCCATGAAAGTATACTTCAGCGTCAGGCCATACTTGAGAAATAGTTTTTTTATTAGTTTCTTTCAAAACATTTTGCAACAAAACCAACATCCAAGAAGGGACACCAGCAAGACTGGTCACTTTTTCAGATATCGACTCTGCTACAATAGCTTTCATTTTAGTTTCCCATTCAGGCATTAGGGAGGTTTTATTACTTGGAGTACTACTAAACTCAGCCCAAAAAGGAAGATTTTGTATTATAATAGAAGACAGGTCTCCGAAGTAACTATCGTTTTTATTGTATAATTCATTACTCCCGCCTAGCCTTAATGATTTCCCTGTAAGTAGTTGAGAATCTTCATTATTATTATAGTATAAAGATAACATGTCTTTACCTGCTTTATAATGACAATCTTCCAAAGCTTCCGAACTTAATGGTATAAACTTACTTTTTGAATTTGTAGTTCCACTGGATTTGGCAAACCATTTTATGTTGCTTGGCCAAAAAATATTTTGCTCGCCTTTTCTGCATCGCTCAATATTTAATTCTATATCATCATAATTACATAATGGAACCCTACTTTTAAAAATATGATAACTCTTAATTGTTTTAAAGTCATAAAACTTTCCAGTTTCAGTTTTTGAGGCTTTTTTAATTAATTCGTGTAAAAGTTCATTTTGAACTTCGTTAGGGTATTTCATAAAAAGCTCCATTTGGTGTATTCTCTTTTTTAGAATCCACGAAGCTATTGAGTTAAATAAGGGAATGGGCATAAAATAATTATTATCTTACTTGAGTAAATAAAATTAATTCTTTTCTGGTTTATGTTTGAAGGAATCTTAAAAAAAATGATATCAGAACTCAATAGTCCAATCAATTATTTTCTTGATATGGGGGGAGATTTTATACATATAAACCAATGTATTGGAAAAATATTGAGTATTGATAATATAGGTTCTCAATGTTTAAATTGTTTTAATGATCTTCCAATTTTTAGACAAGGATTCTGTAAATCTTGTTTTTTTGAGAGTCCTGCTGTTGGTGACTGGATTATGCGCCCAGAACTTAGTAAGGCTCATTTAAATCAACAAGATAGAGACTTGGAATACGAAAAAAAAATTCAACTCCAGCCTCATATTGTTTATCTTGCTCTAAGTAGCCATCTAAAAGTAGGTGTAACAAGAAAAAGTCAATTACCAACTCGTTGGATTGACCAAGGCGCTCATGAGGCTATGATTCTTTTGGAAGTACCTAATCGTTATCTAGCTGGTATTGCAGAAGTTGCTTTGAAAGAAATTTTTTCTGATAAAACTAATTGGAGAAAAATGTTACAAAATGAATCGGAGCCAGTTGATTGGGAGGACTCATTTAATAAAGCTATAGGCTATCTGTCTAATGAGTTCAAACCCTATATTAATCCAAAAAAGAAAGATTTTGAGAAATTTGAGTTTCCAGTTAACAATTACCCACAAAAAGTTAACAGTTTAAATTTATCGAAAACATCTTTTTATAAAGGAAGGTTAACTGGTGTGAGAGGTCAATATCTTCTCTTTGAAGACCAAACAGTATTTAATGTACGTTCTAACGAAGGCCAAAAGGTTAAATTGAATATTATTGCTTAAAATGCTTATCAGAATCAGAAAGTAGACTTTGCAATTCGATCATTTCTTTTTTAGTTAAATCACGATAACGCCCTACTTTTGTATTTAGTTCAATATTCATTATGCGAATACGTTTCAATTTTACAACTCTGTATTCTAAGTACTCACACATTCTTCGAATTTGACGATTCAAACCTTGGGTCAAAATGATGCGAAACTTTTTTTTATGAATTTGTTCTGCAAAACATTTTTTAGTAATCTGATCTAAAATAGGTAATCCATTTCTTATTTTTTGAATAAAATCAATTGTGATAGGCTTATTTACAGTTACTATGTATTCTTTTTCGTGGTTATTTCGGGCACGGAGAATTTTATTAACTATATCTCCATCATTAGTCAATAAAATCAAACCTTCACTCATTTTGTCTAAACGGCCGATCGGAAAAATCCGACTAGGATAATTAATATAATCAATAATATTATCCTTTTCCACTCTCGTATCTGTTGTACAGACAATACCTGTAGGTTTATTAAAAGCAATATATATATTACTTTCTTGATTATCCTCAATAAGGACTCCATCAACTTCTATTCGGTCACTTGGACTTACTTTTTGACCCATTAATACAGTTTTACCATTTACTTGGATCCTACCCTCATCAATAAGCTTATCTGCAGCTCTTCTAGAACAATGGCCTATTTCACTTAGATATTTATTAAGTCGAGTCTCTTTTATTTTATTATCCATTAATTAGATTTCAACTTCGTCTGTAGGCTTTAAGTCAAAAGTCTTTCTAAAAATCCCAACAAAAAGATAAAGAAGTGGTGTGTCTAGAGCTGCAACTATTATTTTAAATATAAATCCAGAAATTACAAGACCCCAAAAAAGTTTCCATTCTAGAACACCAAAAATACTTAATAATCCTACAACTAATAATGTATCAATAAGTTGAGAACTAAAAGTCGAAAAATTATTTCTTAACCACAGCATTTTACCCTGGGTGAGATTTTTCCAAAAATGATAAATTCGAATATCTACAAATTGTGCAAGCAAATAGGCAATCATTGAGGCTAATACTGCAATTGGAGAAAGTGCGAATACTTGGTTAAAGGTTTCATCATCAATTGGTGAATTTTTAATTGCTGGTACTTCATTTGCTATCAAGAGAATTCCCATAGAAAAAAATGAGGCAAAAATGCCTGTAATAACTACTTGATTAGCCCTCTTTTTTCCATAGATTTCAGAAATTAAATCAGTTATTAAAAATGTTATTGGATATGGAAGGATTCCAACTGATAGCTCAAAAAGTGAATTCCCAAGCACCTTTATATCAAGAGGATACCAATAAAAAAACTTCTGAAAAATCAAGTTTGACACAACTAGAGAGGTAATAAATAAACCAGCAAGGAGCAGATATATGTTTTTAGCAAGTTCCCTTTTCTGAGATGTCATTAATGGATTCTTAGTTCAAATGGAAGTAAGGTTTGGATATATGGCGAAGGACCTCTAGATTGATTACCTTCTAAAATCAACATCATTTGCTCTGGCATTAAGTTTTTTAGAGGATTTATCACATCTAGCGAAGGAGTAATCCCCTTTAGCATATTTTCTAAGTTATCTTCAAATTTTGGATATTCTATGACATTATAATCTTGAATATCTAGATCATTTGCAGCTAATGTGATTGCATCTTGTAAATCTCCTAAATCATCTATAAGACCTAATTTTAACGCCTGTTTTCCACTCCATACTCTTCCTTGAGCAAGATTTTCAACTGCTTCTGGACTTAATTCTCTCCCTTGCACCACTCTTTCTTTGAAAATGTCATAAATATTCTCAATTCCACTAATCATTTGTTGTTCGTAAGATTTGTTAAGGGTTTGAAAGGGACTGTAACCTATAGCATTGGGATGGGTTTTTACTGATTGCGCCTGAATCCCAATATCATCAAGAAATCCTTTTACATTTGGTAAAGTAGCAAATACTCCAATTGAACCAGTTATACTTAAGGGATCAGCAAAAATATGATCAGCACCAGCAGCTATGTAATAGCCTCCAGATGCAGCAACATTTCCCATAGAAACAATAACTGGTTTAGATTTTTTTAGTTTTTCAATTGTCCTCCAAATCAATTCTGATGTCAAAGCACTTCCTCCAGGGGAATCAACTCTTAACACTACTGCTTTTATCCAATCATCTTTTGATAATTCTTCCAGTGTTTCAACAAAAATACCCTGAGCTATGATTGATTCAGAGCCCTCTCCATATAATATGGGCCCCTTGGCAAATACAACAGCAATCCTATCTTTAACTGATGCATCATAAGATTCCTTTGTACTATTAATACTGTTGATACTTACTTTTTTTAATTTTTCATCAATGTCTAAGCCCAAGCGTATTTTAATTTTTTCATCAAAAACATCTTCATAAGCCAAACCGTCTATAAGTTTTGATGAGACAGCATCTTGTGAAATAGCAATTTTATTACTTGAAACAATTGCATCTAAAGTTTTAGGTAATAAATCTCTAGAAATTGATATTTCTTCTCTTAAAGTTGACCAAATATCATTAAGTAAAGTATGGATTTGAAATTTATTTTCAGCACTCATTTCATTTTCCAAGAAGGGTTCTACAGCACTTTTATATTTTCCATGACGAACAACTTCCATTTTAAATCCATATTTATCCTGAAAGTCTTTATAATAGAGTACCTCTGAAGCAAGTCCCTTAAATTCAAGAGCACCTACTGGATTTAAGAAAATTGAGTCAGCAACTGAAGCTAGGAAATATCCTTTTTGGGTAAATACATCTCCATAGGCATAAATGAATTTATCTTTCGATTTAAAATCTTTCAAAGCCTTCCTTATACTGTGAGTTTGTGCCCATCCAGATGAAATAAAATCTGAACGAAGACGTATTCCTTGGATTTTAGGATGTTCTGCTGCTATTTTTATAGCAGAAATAATATTTGGCAAACCTAAAACTTCTTCTTCAAGTCCTAAAAGACTTTGAATTTCGTCAAAAACAGGTGGTCTTTCCACTATAGGAAGGTTTAAATCTAAATTTAAAATACTATTGTCACTTAAAGTTTTAACTCCTGTTGAAGCATTGAAAATACTTGCTGTAGCAGATATAATCAAAAGAAGAATAACAAATAAGAGTCCAAAAGCGGTAAGGGTTCCTAAAACGGAGGCAAAAAAACTTCGTGTAAAATTCATTTAAAAAGTATTTGTAATACAAATATAGGGTTTTGTAGCTTTGTTATTATTTTGAATTTAGTTTTGGAAGAGCAAATTATCATTTCGTTGGGAAGTAATCTTGGAGACAGATTGAATTCACTTTACAAGGCTCTAGCTCTTCTCGAAGCTTACCCTATTTCAATAAAATTGTTGTCAAAAGTATATGAAACACCTGCATGGGGTTTTAAAGGTGATCCTTTTTATAATGCGTGTGTAAGTATTAAAACTAAACTAAAACCAAAAGATCTTTTAGAAGTACTTTTAAAAGTAGAAAAAACAATTGGGAGATTACCTTCAAAAGCAAAAGGATATAGTTCAAGAACCATAGATTTAGATCTGCTCTTCTATAAGAGTAAAAACATATTTTCAGCTAAATTAAAAATTCCTCATCCCAAATTACATAAACGTAATTTCGTTTTGGCACCTCTTTGTGAAATAGCTCCAAAATTTATTCATCCGATTTTATTTCAAACAATTGAAGAGTTATTTCAAAATAGTTCAGACTTGACCATTGCAACACCTTTGACATATGATTTGGGGCTCCCCCCAATCTTCAAAAGTTTTCCATATATAGTGATAGAAGGGAATATTGGTGTGGGAAAAACAACATTAGCAAAGTTGTTAGCTGTAAATTACAATTCAAAACTTTTGTCGGAATCCTTTACAAAAAATCCATTTTTAGAAGCTTTTTATAAAGACCCTAAGACCCATTCTTTAGCAGTAGAAAATTTTTTTTTAAAAGATCGCTTTAAAAATGATATTGTCTTTTGGAAAGAAAAAAATAATACTGTAGTTGCAGATTTTTCCTTGTATAAATCCATAGTATTTGCTCGAGAAAATCTAAATACTTTAGAATATAAAATTTATAAAAAAAGCTTTGATGCTATGGTCAAATCAGTCAAAACACCTAGTCTTTTGATATTTCTTAAATCCAAAGTTTCTAGATTAAAAGCTAATATAAAAAAAAGAGGTCGCAATTTTGAAAAAGACCTCAAGCAAGAATATCTCAATGGTATTCAAAAGGGTTATGCAGAATTATTAAAACAAGAATTACCTTTTCCAGTTAAGGAGCTTAATATAAACGAATTAGATTTTCAACGTGACAAGAACGCTTTTCAAAGTATTCTTAGATCAGTTTTTAGGGCTTCGTTTTTATAAAAAAATCCCATATAACCAGACCTGTTGCAACACTTATGTTTAAGGAATGCTTGGTTCCGAACTGTGGAATTTCAAGAGCTTTATTACAAATATCAATTACCTCTTGACTTACTCCACGAACTTCATTACCTAAAACAAAGGCATAAGATTTATTTGGCTCAGGCTGAAATAGATCTAAAGACGTGGAATCTTCTGTTTGCTCAATTGGCCAAACTGACACTCCCTCTGTCTGAAGTTTTTGAACAATATCTGCTGTAGAGTTTACGTGTTCCCAAAGTACATTTTCAGTTGCACCCAATGCAGTTTTGTGAATATCTTTATGAGGGGGAGAGGCTGTAATCCCACAGAGGTAAATTCTTTCAATTAAAAAAGCATCTGCAGTACGAAACACAGATCCAATATTATTCAAGCTTCTAACATTATCCAGTACGATTATTAAGGGCATTTTTTTAGAGACCCTAAAATCTTTTACAGATTTACGGTTTAATTCCTCATTTTTAAGTTTTCTCATAAATTGTTAAAAAAACAAAAATACACACTCTAAAGTTTATCAAGTGATTTGCATCTTTGTTTTTGGGGAAACTTTCAAATTTTAAATACATTCGTATAAACCAATTTTTGTGCCGAAAGAAGTAAAAGAAACACCGCTTATGAAGCAATATAATCGCATCAAGGCGAAATATCCTGATGCCTTATTGCTTTTCCGTGTAGGAGACTTTTATGAAACTTTTGGAGTAGATGCAGTCAAAGCCTCAGGAATACTGGGAATAATTTTAACTAAGCGCGGAGCAGGGAGTTTAAGTGAAACAGAACTTGCTGGTTTTCCACACCATTCTATAAATACTTATTTACCAAAATTAGTCAAGGCAGGTTGTCGTGTTGCAATATGCGATCAGTTGGAAGATCCCAAAATGACTAAAACAATTGTAAAAAGAGGGGTTACCGAATTAATTACTCCTGGTGTCTCTTTGCATGATGATGTTTTAGACCAAAAGAAAAATAATTATTTAGCAGCTATTTTTTACAATAAGTGTTGGGGAGTATCTTTTTTAGACATTTCAACAGGTGATTTTTTAGTAGCTGAGGGTGATCCAGAAGAAATAGAGCAATTACTTCAAACTTATAGTCCTAGTGAAGTTTTAGTTCCAAAACCCAAAAAACAAGTTTTTAAAAACCAGTTTGGATCGCATTATCCATATTTCTTTATGGAAGATTGGGCATTTGAAATAAGCACTGCCAAACAAAAATTAATTTCTCATTTTCAAACTAATTCATTGGAAGGGTTTGGGATTCAAAATCATACGGCCGGTATAAGTGCTGCTGGTGCGGTGATGCATTACCTCTCTGAAACCCAACACGATAAACTACAACATATAACCCGAATTAACCCAATAAGTCAAGGTAGTTATGTTTGGTTAGATCATTTTACGCAAAGAAATTTAGAACTTTTTCGTCCTAATCACCCTGAGGGTGTGCCCTTAATAAATATCGTTGATCAGTCAAAAACTGCAATGGGGGCACGTCTTTTGAGGAGATGGCTGGCTTTTCCATTGAAAGATCTAAAGTTAATTGAGGAAAGGCAAAAATGCGTAAAAGAATTTTTAGAAGAGGGTACACTTTTAGAAGAAACATTGGCGTCTCTAAAAAAAATTATTGATCTTGAAAGAGTAATGGCCAAAATAGCTACAGAGAAAATATCTCCAAGAGCATTAAACCAATTGGCAGATTCACTTGGAGTTGTAGAAAATTTCAAGTCATATATTAACCAACTAAAAGCTCCAGGTTTAAAGAAGAAACTCCAAGGTCTTTCTTCCTGTGAAAGTATTTTGACTATACTTCAAAATACTTTACATAAAGATGCTCCTGTATTAGTTTCCAAAGGGAAAGTTATAGCAGAAGGCTTCTCAGAAGAGTTAGATAAGTTAAGAAACTTAAGAAATAAATCTCAATCTCACTTAGACGAAATGTTAGAGCGTGAAACTGAGCGAACTCAAATACCTTCACTTAAAATTTCATTTAACAATGTATTTGGATATTACATCGAAGTTAGAAATACGCATAAAGATAAAGTGCCTGAGGAGTGGGTTCGAAAACAGACATTGGTTAATGCTGAGCGATATATTACTGAAGAATTAAAAATCTTTGAATCTGAAATTTTACAAGCAGCAGATCTTATTCTAGTCCTTGAGCAGCAGCTTTTTAAAGAGTTAATTCAAAGCTTGCAAAATAGCTTGGAAATATTAAAACAAAATGCTTCTGTTGTAGCTCAGTGGGATGTGCTTAGCAATTTTGCTATAATGGCGAAAAAGAATAACTATTCTTGTCCTAAAATGACGACAGATACCTTTCTAGATGTTCAGGGTGCTAGACATCCAGTAATAGAAAAACAATTACCATTAGGTACTCCATATATTGCTAACGACCTCTATTTAGATCGAGAAAAACAACAAATCATTATGATAACCGGACCAAATATGTCTGGAAAATCAGCTTTGTTACGTCAAACGGCTTTGATTTCACTTTTAGCACAAATGGGAAGCTTTGTGCCAGCAACTAAAGCTACTTTAGGAATTGTAGATAAGATATTCACTCGCGTAGGAGCAAGTGATAATATTTCTATGGGTGCTTCTACTTTTATGGTTGAGATGAACGAAACAGCTTCTATTCTCAATAATATTTCAGAGAAAAGTTTAGTACTTCTAGATGAAATTGGTAGAGGGACTAGTACTTATGATGGAATCTCAATCGCATGGGCTATTGCTGAATATTTGCATGAGCATCCATTTCGACCACGTGTTTTATTTGCAACTCACTATCACGAGTTGAATGAAATGACTAAAGGCTTCCAACGAATTAAAAATTTTAATGTCTCGATTAAAGAGACAAAAGATGATGTTTTGTTTTTACGAAAGTTAGTCCCAGGTGGAAGCGCCCACAGTTTTGGAATACATGTTGCAAAAATGGCTGGAATGCCTCAACATGTATTGGCAACAGCGCAATCAAAACTTAAGACTTTGGAGAGTTCACATAATTTGAAAAAAAATACATTCAAAAAGGATATTGATTCCGAGTTGCAATTAAGTTTTTTCAACCTAGATGATCCATTGCTAGAAGCTATAAGAGAGGAGATTACAGCTTTAGATATCGATACTTTAACACCAGTTGAGGCTCTGATGCAATTAAATCAAATCAAGCGAAGACTTTCCCAAAAAAAATAAGGCCATAATTCTATTTTTATTACTTAATTAAAACCTTAGAATATTTTATTTTTTGATTTAAAAGATCGAGTCATATTTAGATTTTATTTTACATTTGCATTCCACAATGCGAAAGTAGCTCAGGGGTAGAGCATCACCTTGCCAAGGTGAGGGTCGCGGGTTCAAATCCCGTCTTTCGCTCAAACCATTGCTCGGATGGTGGAATTGGTAGACACGTTGGACTTAAAATCCAATGACCATTGCGGTCGTGCGGGTTCAAGTCCCGCTCCGAGTACAAAAGGGAAACATCGAAAGATCGTTTCCCTTTTTTTAGTTTTATAACTAATTGATTAATAAGTTTTTATTACCTTGGAATATCTAAAAACAAACACAATGAAAAAATTATTATTATTTATTTTTGTCTTAAGCCTGGTTGCCTGCAACAATGTCTCAACTGAAACACCACCGCAATCCCCTGTTGATTTAACAGCTAATGGAGAGCCAGATGGGTCTCACACATCAGCTGAGTGGAAAATATGGGCTTATAGTACTGGAGCTCCTTCTTTCATAGCTTCAAATTGTACAGTAATTGATGTTGATGGAACTGTACTTAGAGAAGGAACTAATGGATGGACAGCTATGGCTGGTAATCCAAGAGGTATGTCAGATCCAGAAAATGGATGGAAAGACGCTCATGAAGCAATGCCAATGGTTGCAGATGCTCAAGGAATGAAATGGGCCATGGCCTATATGGGTGGGACAAAACCTGAACTTGATCACGATGGATGGATGTATATGCTTCATGGTGACATGGGAGAAGATAACTCCGTAGGAATGAGATTGAGTGTTGATAGTGATGGAAAAATTGATATAAAAGAAAAAGAAACAGCAGCTGAAGGTCAATGGATAGTATCTGGACCACATTTAATGTTGATGCCTAAAGATCCTTCCTCTCTTGAGGGTTTAACTACTGATTTTAATTCTGGAGGTCCATACATTATGTTTAAGGGGACTGGATATGATCATGTCATGATTCCTGTTGAGGGATATTATGATTACCAATCGCAGCAATAACTTAATATAAAACTTTAAAAATCACACTTTGGAATAACGGATCCGTGTGGATCTAGCTGAGCGTTTCCCAAAATTTCCTGCATACGAATAAAAAACTTTGTATTTTTTATATGCTCAATTTCTTCAGCAATTTCATGTACTTCATCTAAACTAAATTGCATCTCTTCTACCAAATAGAGCTCAATTAATCTGTGTTTTGCAATAATTTCTACAGCAGCTTTTTTTCCATTTTTTGTCAAAATAATTGGCTCGTAGGGTTTGCTATCTATTAAATCCATAACAACCAATTTCTTGATCATGTTTGATACCGTAGACTTGCTAACATTAAAATGTTTTGAAATAGATGTAACACTAACTTTCTGAGACTTTTCTGCCATCTTATAAACTGCCTTTAGATAATTTTCTTTTTCTATAGTCTTTTGCATAAAAAATGTTTTGCAGTATAAAACTAATTAATATTTTTGTAAACTAAAATTGAATATGACATTTCGTTCGTTTATCCTAATTTTTCTTTTCCAAATAGCCTCTGCACAAGAAATTTCTGTTATAGGAAAAGTTATTTATAATGAGCAACCCCTAGAAGGTGTAACTGTTCTATTAAAGGGTTTAAACCTTGGGACGATAACCGATTCTAAGGGACAATTCAAGTTAGATTTTACCAAGTTAAAAAATCAAAAATTGATATTTTCATATATAGGCTATAAACCTATTGTAAAGAAAATAAATTATGACCATTTAAATCTAGGAATGATAACATTAGAAGCTGATGAAAACCTCGATGAGGTAGTTGTATCAGGGACTTTAAAACCAGTATCAAAGCTTGATAGTTCTGTGCCAGTTGAAGTTTATGCTAAAACTTTTTTTAAAGCTAATCCTTCAGCTTCAATTTTTGAAGCTCTCGAAAACATTAATGGTATTCGCCCTCAGTTGAATTGTAGTGTATGTAACACAGGAGATATTCATATTAATGGTCAAGAGGGTAGTTATACAATGATTCTTATTGATGGCTTACCAATAGTAAGTGGATTATCAACGGTATATGGATTGTCTGGTATCCCACAATCACTAATTGAACGCGTTGAAGTCATTAAAGGCCCCGCATCAACATTATATGGGTCAGAGGCCATTGGGGGAGTAATTAATTTAATTACGCGATTACCTGAAAACACATCGAAACTAGCAGTAGATTCTTTTCTTTCAGGCTGGGGTGAATTAAATACAGATGTTGGATACAAGTATCGTTTATCTAATAAAAATTTCGGTTTGTTGGGGATCAATTATTTTAATTATTCAAACCCTATAGATAATAATCAAGATGGTTTTACTGATTTAACATTACAAGACCGTATTTCTATTTTTAACAAGTTAACATTTGGGACACAATTTTCAGTTGCAACCCGATTTGTATATGAAGATAGGTGGGGTGGACAAATGAATTGGTCACCTGAATATCGTGGTGGAGATATTTTATATGGAGAAAGTATTTACACATCAAGATTTGAAATCTTTGGTAAGTATAAATTTAATTCCAGGTTTTCATTCAGTTTTAGCTTTAATGATCATAATCAAAATTCCTTTTATGGATTAACCCCTTTTAATGCTGATCAAACCATTGGTTTTGGTCAATTTGTTTGGGATAAAAAGATAAAAAAACACGATATTTTATTTGGACTGGCATATCGTTACACTTATTATGATGATGACACTACAGCTACATTTAATGAATTATTAAAAATAAATCAGGAGACAATTTCACATTTACCAGGAATATTTATTCAAGATGAGATAAAATTTAATTCAAAAAATACTCTGCTTCTTGGTCTTCGTTATGATTATAATTCCACTCACGGAAATATTTTAACTCCAAGAGTTAATTATAAGATTAGTAATGAAGATAAAAGCAAGATATTTAGATTAAGTATTGGATCGGGCTATCGAGTAGCTCAAGTTTTTACCGAAGATCATGCTGCCTTAACCGGAGCGCGTGATGTTATATTTTTAGAAGATTTAGATCCAGAGAGATCATGGAATATAAATGGTAATTTCCTCAAAAAGTTATACTTAAAACAAGGAGCGATAATAGACTTTGATATCAGTATTTTTCATACTCGATTTTCAAATAAAATTATTCCAGATTACGATTCAGACCCTAATAAAATTATTTATACCAACCTTTATGGAAGTTCCGTAAACCAGGGAGCTTCTCTTAATATAAACCTTTTAATTCAAAATGGAATTAGAGTTAATCTTGGAGCAACATATATTGATTCTTATATAGAAGATCAAGATTTAAGAATAACACCATACTTGACCGAAAGTTTTCAAGGGGTTTGGAAAGTAGAGAAAAAATGGAAAGTCTCAAATCTTACTTTAGATATAACGGGTACAACAACTGGCCCCTTGAGATTACCCACACTTGGACCCCTGGATCCTAGACCAAATTATTCATCAACTTTCCATATTCTAAATTTTCAGCTGACTAAGTCTTGGAATAATGCTTTTGAAACTTACAGCGGCATTAAAAATCTTCTTGATTTTACTCCATCTGTGGAGAGTATTGCAAGATCCTTTGATCCTTTTGATAAGACAGTTACTTTTAATGTTCAAGGTGACGCACTATCTACACAAAACAACCCGTTTGCATTGACTTTTGACCCTTCTTATGTATATGCATCAAATCAAGGTATCCGATTTTTCTTTGGTTTACGTTGGAAACTTGATTGATTTCAGTTTTTCTAAATATATCGTTTCAAATTCATTTATAACCAGATCTGCTTTACTGTAATTCTGATTTTTAGAGAGACCTCCGTCAAAAGCAACACAAAAAATTCCAGCAGATTTAGCAGCTATAATTCCATTAGTTGCATCTTCAATAACTAAACATTCTTTTTTTAATTTACCACTAAGTTTTGCTGCTTTTTCAAAAATCTCAGGATGAGGTTTAGAGGCTTTCAAATCAGCACCACTTATTTTTGTTTTAAAATACTGATCTAAATCAAATTTTTTAAAAATCATATTTATATTATCCATAGAGGCTGAGGAAGCTAGTATTAGGGTAATGTCATTTTGTTTGTAATGTTTTATCAAATCTAAAACACCATCAATTAGTGTGAGTTCATGACCATTTTCAAATAGACTTTTAAAATATTTTCGCTTACTCTCTACTAATATTTTTGAAGTATAATTTAGAGAAAAAACGGCACATAATTTTTCGCAAATCGGATAAGTAGCCATTCCAGTAAAAGATGAATATAATTCATCAGATACATTCAAATTAAATTCATTAAACATCATTTGATATGCTTTTTGGTGCAAAGGTTCACTATTTATTATTACACCATCCATGTCAAAAATTACTGTTTTAATCATTATTATTGAGATCTTATAAGTTAATTTATTTAAATTTATGGATATAGTTTCAATGCATGGTATTATCTCTTTTATTTTTATTCACCAGTTTTTTTCAACAAAATGATTGGGTTCTTTATCATCAAGACAAAAAAGTAGAAATTTATTATACTTCAAGGGTGTGTAATGATAAAGTTTATGATTTCTCTTTTGAGTACTATTTTATCAAGATTAAAAATAAAACTGATAGAACTGTAATAATTAATTTTTTTAAAGGTTTGAGATCGGATGAAGAAAATAAAATTGCTTTTGTTTTAAAACCATTAGAAATTAAAACAGGATCATGTAAATATAATCCGATTGATTTAAAAATATTCAAAAGTGAAAATTCACCTGATTCTAGAAGGAAAATAAGAAAATTTAATTTAAATAAAATTGAAGTAATTGAAGTTAATTAGAGTTTTAATTTTTTTATTTTCATTATTTAACTTTGCTCAAGATGTTCAATTTACTGCAACTATGTCCTCAACTACTTGCAGTGGTACACTGGTTCAATTTGATGTTTTATATGTACCAAGTGAAACTAGTGTAACTGAGTTTGATTTTAACGATGGTAACTTACCTGCTGGATGGTCTTCTTCTCCTTATACAGTTGACCAACCTTGTAATGCTGGCACAGGCAATACACCTAGCAACACAAACTATTTTTGGGCTACAACACAAGGCGCAGGAGGCATAAGATTTGTAAGAACATCTGCAGTTGATGTGTCACAAGGGGGTAGTTTAGAATTTTTGATTAGATATGGGGCTGACGATCCTTCAAGTGGTTGTGAAGATGGTGATGAACCGGACGAAGAAGTTTATTTAGAATATTCTACAAATAATGGAGCTAGTTGGGTTAGGTTCTTTTCAGATTGGGATACAGATCGAAATAAAAACAAACCCTGGTATAGATGGTATCAGGAAGATATTACAATTCCTGTTGGAGCTCAGACCTCTTCTACAATTTTTCAATGGATTCAACCAAAAAGTACCTCTAGTAGCTATGATAATTGGGGATTAGAAGATGTAATTGTTAATGCAATTCCTGCACCAGCAGCATCATGGAATTTCGATTTTGGAAATGGTGACACAGGTTCAAGTGCTACAGCTACATCAACATTATCCTTTACAAAATTGTATCCCTCTTCAAATGTTTTAACAAACTATTCAGTAACAATTTCAACAACTTTGAGTGATGGAAATAGTGTAGGCTTAACTCAGAATGTAGCAGTTATACCTAGTGATATAATACCTCCGACTGTAATACCACCTGTAAATATTCAGGTTGATAATGACCCTGGTAGCTGTGACGCAATTCTTACACTATCAGATGTTGGTACTCCAACGACTTCTGACAATTGTGCCATTAATAGTGTCGAGAATGACAATTCTACCTTAACATTTGTTAATGGAGTTAATATTTTAACTTGGATCGTAACAGACAGTGCTAGTAATACTTCAGCAGTAACTCAAACAATAATAGTAAATGATAATGAAGATCCAGTTTTAACTATTCCTGCTGATGTAATTTCCATTAATTGTAATGTTAATATAGGAGTTGCATCTGCTACTGACAATTGTGGAGGATTGATTCCAACAAATAATGCGCCAGCAACATTTGGTTTGGGGATTACTCCTGTAATATGGACAGTAACAGATGCTGCGGGGAATACGGTTTCTGCTACACAGCTAGTAACAGTTTCAGATACTATAGCACCGATTAATAATGCACCAGCAGATGTAACTGTTAATACAGATTTAAATTTATGTACAGCCTCTGGGGTTGTTCTAGGTGTTCCTATAACAGGAGATAATTGTACAGTTGCAGCAGTAACAAATAATGCACCTGTCAATTTTCCAATCGGTACAACAACAGTAACTTGGTCGGTAACCGATTCTGCAAGCAACACAACTCTCTCTTATCAATTAGTAACAGTTAATGATAATCAACCACCAAGTATAACACCTCCTCCTGATTTAGTGTCAAATTCATGTACAATAGTTTTAGGAAATCCTACAATTACAGATAATTGTTCTTTTACATTTTCTAATGATGCACCTGTCTCTTTCTCAACAGGAACAACTACTTTAACGTGGACAGCAAGCGATACTTTTGGAAATACTGTTACAGCTACTCAACTTGTAACATTTAATGATACTACTAATCCTACAATAACAATTCAGAATGATGACTTAGTTGTCGATGCTGATATTGGTTCATGTTTTGCATCTGGAGTAAATTTAGGTAATGTAATTACGAATGATGACTGTGGGATTACATCCTCGTCCAATAATGCACCTATTCAATTTCCAATAGGGATTACTATTGTAACCTATACTGTAACTGACACTTTTGGAAATTCGGTATCAAAAACCCAAAGCGTTACTGTACTTGATGTTGAACCTCCTGTAGCTCGTGCTAGAGATATTGTAGTGACATTAGACAATGACTCTAACTTAAACATTCCATATAATCTTATTGATAATGGTAGTACAGATAACTGTTCCATACAGACTTTTAATGTTAGGTCAGAAATATCAGGAAGAGTAATTTCAGAGGAAAGAGAAATTCCTGTTGAAATTAGAACAGGAAAAATGATTGATTCAAAAAATAGTAAAAATTCAAATTTGTTTAAGTTGACATGTGACGATCTAGGGGTTCAACAAATAATATTTTCAGTAACTGATACCTCTGGAAATACAGCTTCTACAACAGTAAATATTACAGTAACAGATGATTTTAATACTTGTAGTTCAATTCCAACACCACCAGCACCTGGAGGAGGAGGGAGTGATTCAGTAGTAGTCGATACTGACGGAGATGGAGTTGAAGATAGTGTAGATGCCTTTCCTCTAGACCCATTAGAATGGTTAGATACCGACGGAGACGGGATTGGAAATAATTCAGATCCTGACGATGATAATGATGGCTTTGAGGATAGTGTTGAAGTAATAGCTGGTACTAATCCATTAGATGTTCTGAGCTTTCCTATCGACACTGACGGTGATGGTATAATAGATATTTTAGACCCTGATGACGACAATGATGGCTTCACAGACGAATTAGAAGATGAAGTTGGAACTGATAGTTTAGATTCGAATAGTTTTCCTTTAGATACTGATCTTGATTTAATAATTGATTATTTTGATGATGATGATGATAATGATGGAATCTCTGATTTGGATGAGATCGAGTGTGGATCCGATCCTTTAGATAAATTAGATGTAGCATTAGATACAGATTTTGATGGAATTCCAAATTGTATTGACCTAGATGATGATAATGATAGTTTTAACGATGATTTAGAAATATTTTACAATACAGATCCATTAAATATAAATGAATATCCTAACCTTGATAGTGATGGAGATGGAGTTCCTTTTTCATTGGGCTTCCCAATTTCATTCAATGATAATTGTCCAGATGTAGCTAATCCAGACCAATCTGATATTGATGAAGATGGATTTGGGGATGTTTGTGATAATTGTCCTGAGATTCCAAATAAAGATCAAGAGAATTATGATCAAGATGACAAGGGGGATTTATGTGACGAAGATGATGATAATGACGGTCAAAGTGATTTGACAGAATTAGAGTGTGGATCAGATCCCAAGGATGAAAATTCTTTGAGTCCAGACTTTGATGAGGACGGAATACCAGATTGTCTAGACCCTGATAGCGATAATGACGAGATACCAGACAATATTGATCCTAACCCTTATGGTTACGATCAGCTACTCATTAGCGAATTTATTTCTGATAATGGAGATGGTATAAATGATCAATTTATAATATTAAAAATCAACAATTATTCCAATAATATGTTATCAATTTATACTCGAAGTGGTGAATTAGTTTATTCAAAAAACAACTATCAAAATAATTGGCCAGCTGATGCAGGCGGTAAAGCGCTACCTGAGGGCAGTTATTTTTTCAGATTAGATTTAGAACAAGATGGCAAAATAGATAATCAAGGATGGTTATATTTATCACGCTAGGATTCGCGTAAAACTTTTTCAATCAATCTTCTTGTATTAACAGATCCTTGATTTCTTGAAATATCATTTCCGAAAAACTCCACACCAGCATAAATAAAATTAGGGGCACTTTTTAATATGGAGAACATCTTTTTAAAATCAGTATTTATTTCCTCTCCGTTTTTGTCAAAACTTTCCGATTTAGCACTAATTGCTCGAATATAAGGGGCAAGAATTTCAAATCCCTTGTAAGGATCGGGATAAAATGTATCTGGATTTCTTTCTAATGTCCAATTTGTAAAGTCTCCTAGGATCCCCACATTTTTTAGATTTACACCTTTCATAAGGGATATCATCCAACCTGGATCAGAGGAATACCCATTGTGATTTTCAATAAGAAGATCCAATCCTTTTGATGAGGCATATTTTCCTAATTCTTTAACTCCTTGAATGGCATAATTAAGTTTTTCTTTATGCGGTATTGTGATGTACTCCCCACAAACATTTCTAAGAGCTTTGCAGTTGAGCGCAGAAGCAACATCGATCCAATATTTATAATTAGCTAAAGCTTTACTTCTTTTTTTTGGATCTTTGTCACCAACATCACCTTTACCTCCTGTAAGCATCACAGCACTTTTCACACCAGCTGATTCCATGGCATTATTCATATTATTTATATACTCCTGATTTAGGTTAGGAGGAAAATGAAACATTTCATGATCGATATAATCAAAACCCAAGGATCTAGCAACTTTAGGGATATTTAGTAAATCGATATTTAAAGGATCATTACCTCCATATCCAGATCTTATTAATGACCAAGGAGTAAGTGTGATTTTGATATTTTGATTACTTAATAGTTGTTCATCAAAAGAAGATAAAGCCATTAATCCAAATGCAGTAAAGGTAGTATTATGAATAAATTTTCTTCTATTCATTATTATTTACTAAAGGTTATTAATCTCTTTATCCATCCAAGAAAGCCTTTCCTCAATCCAGTTTTTAAGGTAATCTATTTCCTCGGAATACCTATTGCCTATAAAATTATTAGGCCAGATGTATTTACCTAAAATCAACCATTTCCCAAAATTCCTTGTAGAAGCATCACTTTTTTCTAACTCAAGTTTTAAATCTTCTATTGCACTAATTATGAAATCATTTGAAAATTCATTTGACCTGAGGGCAGACCATCTTTCCTTAAGGGATGAAACATATCCTGGATCTTCTAATAAGCGTTTCCACCAGAAAGGGACATGCATTCCATCTTGAGGACAGATTTCATTGAAATTGAATGCCCATCCAGATGTTAATTCACCTCCGCAATAATTTGCATTTCCAAATGCTATATTAAAGTCCCAGATGGGCCCCATATTAATTTTCCCTCCTTTGTCTTTATTCATGAATGTACTAATTCTATATCCGTCAACATTTCTAGATATTTCGTTTAAAAGAAAAAAATCAATAAAACTTTCAATATTTATAAACTGTCTGTAGCCATCTTCTTCTGATAGAAAATTTTCTGATGCCAATGCATTTTCAAACCCTTGAATATAATTTTGAATATATTCTTTTTGATCATCTGATATATCTTCATTTTTAGGGTATTCATATAGAAAAGTTGGATTTTTATTTAATCCTTTAATCCCCCCTGAAGTGTATTCAGACATAAATGCAATATCTGAATTAAAAGAATCTCCATCACCTGTAGGTTTATCAATTTTAATAATATATCCTCCAGATATATCTTCAGGTTTATTTTTACTTATATCAACTCTATTTTTATCTCTTTTTATTTTTTCCATCAAAACATATACTCCTAAAAATTCATTATTTATAGTGAGATTATATAATTTTGTTTTTGTTGCATATTGACCAATTTGATTTGATAAATTATAGATTAAAACATTTCTAATAAGCGATTTGTCACTATATGGGCCATAGAGAATCCAATCTTCCTCCTCAGGGTATCCTGCAAGGGATACGTTTAAATCCTCTCCCTCTTCGTCCCAAGTTTCAAAACCATATGATTTTTTATCAAAAAATTGAGATGAAGAACCTCTAATTTCAATACCTATATTATGTTCTTCTATTTTATCATCACCTTGATAAATTTCTAAATAGCCTTTTATTTTTGGTTCATCAACAATTTCTGCTGAATAGGTGTTTATTTGAATATTTGGAAGAGGTGGAAATTCTGTTGTTGTAATTTCCGAAGTACTCAATTCTGGAGGTGGTTGGTATTCTTCAACATTATCCCAAGTGCTACATTTTAAAAATCCAAATATTAGAATTAATGGATATATTTTTCTCATGATTTATGGTTTTAATAGGAAATATTTTTAATCAAAAGCCTCTTAAATTTTATAATTTATTTTTTATTTGACTATAATATTTTTCTAAATTAAAGTTAGAAAAAAAAATCTTAAGTCATTTTTTAATAGTCCTAATCTTCATTTTTTTCTATATTAAATTTTCAAACAAATAAAATGTCTTTAACTCTATTTTTTTTATCCTTTTTTAGCATAATCTCTTTTTCAAATAATAAAATAAATTTAGAGGTTTTATCTTATAACATTCGTTATGATAATTCTCAAGATGGGAAAAATCAATGGAGTCTAAGAAAAGAAACTCTCATTAACTATTTTTCAAAAAGTTCTCCTGATATTATTGGTATGCAAGAAGTTCTACATAATCAATTGATTGATATTTCAACATTATTAGAAGAATATAATTATCTAGGAGTAGGTCGTAAAGATGGAAAAATAAGGGGAGAATATAGCCCAATCTTCTATAGAAAGTCAAAATTTAAAGTTATAAAATCATCAACTTTTTGGTTGTCTGAAACTCCAGAAGAAATTTCTATTGGATGGGATGCAGCGTTAGAGCGAATTTGCACATATGCAAAATTTCAAGAACGAAATTCTAAAAAACAATTTTGGATATTTAACACTCATTTTGATCACTTAGGAATAATTGCTAGAGCCAAATCTGTAAAACTTATTTTAGATCGAATTTCAAAGCTTAATATTAAACAAGATCCTGTGATTATTACAGGAGATTTTAATTTAACTCCAGATACTATTCCTATTCAAACACTTCATTCAGTTTTTCAAGATGTATTAAGTAATATTAAGTTAAACGATCCTAAATACGGAACTTTTAATGGTTTTGATACATCAAAAAATGCTATTAGAAGAATTGATTATATTTTTCAAAAAGGTTTTAATGTGATTGAATCTAAACATCTTTGGATTAAAACAATAGAAAATTTGTGGGCATCTGATCATCATCCAGTTTATTTGAAATGTTCCTTTTAACAGACTTTTTACACTTTATTAAATAACTTGTTTTTATATTGTAAAAAACATAATTATGAAAAATTTATTTATTTTAATTTTAACCCTTACTATTGTAAGCATAGTTAAAGCTCAGGAATTTAAAGGACTAGACAAGAGTCCTTTGGATATGATTGAATATCCAGAAAACCGTGGTCAAGGAAAATGGGCACGAATTCTATATAGTCGTCCTCAACTTAAAGGTAGAGCATATGAATCTTTAGTCCCTAAAGGGAAAATATGGAGAATGGGAGCTAATGAGTCTACCGAATTAACTCTTTTTGTTCCTATGAGAGTTGGCGAAACTACAATAGATATTGGTTCTTATACGATGTATGCTATTCCCGCGGAAGGACAGATGACTCTAATAATAAATAAAGCTACTCATGTTTGGGGAGCATATAGCTATAATAAAGATCTCGATGTAGCTAGAGTTTCAGTTCCACTTTTGAAAGATGATGATTCGCTTGAAGCTTTTTCAATGATTTTTAAGAAAAGTAGTGATAGTGCGATGGATCTTCATTTTGGATGGGGAACATATAGGGGTATATTAAAATTCACGTTATAAAGCTTAAGTTCTGTTTTTAAGACTTCGTCATTTAGTAAAAATTGATTAATACAATATAGTTATGAGACTTTTATTTCCTTATTTTTTTATTTTCACTTTTCTTATTTCCTTTTCATTTAATGCTCAAGAATATCAACCAACTACTGAAAATCTTGAAGCTAGAGAGTGGTTTCAAGACGCCAGATTTGGACTTTTTGTCCACTGGGGTGTCTACAGTGTTTTAGGGGATGGAGAATGGGTAATGAACAATCAAAATATAAGTATTGAAGAATACGAAAAACTCCCTAGTTTTTTTAATCCCATTAATTTTGATCCTAAAGAATGGGTTTCTATTGCCAAGGATGCTGGAATGAAATATATAACTATTACAAGTCGACATCATGACGGATTTTCGATGTTTGATTCTAAGGCAACTGAATACGATATAGTAGATGCAACACCTTATGGAAAAGATATTTTAAAAATGTTAGCTGAAGAATGCAGAAAACAAGGAATAAAGTTATTTTTTTATTATTCTTTATTAGATTGGAATCGTAATGACTATTTTCCTAGGGGAAGAACAGGAAATGGAATTCTTGGTCGTGGAGAGGGAAATTGGGAAGAGTATATAGTCTTTATGAAGTCCCAACTAAAAGAATTACTTACAAATTATGGAGAGATTGGTGGAATTTGGTTTGATGGTCACTGGGATCAAAAAGAATGGGACGGAAAAAAATTCGGAGGACTTAAAGTTGACTGGCATTATGATGAAATCTATGGAATGATTCATCAGATGCAGCCTCAAGCTCTAATTGGAAACAATCACCATATTGGAGTTATTAATGGGGAGGACTTTCAAATGTTTGAAAAAGATTTGCCAGGAAATAATTCAACTGGCTGGGGCACACCTGCGGACCAAATTGGAACTGTGCCTCTTGAAGTTTGTGAAACAATAAATGGATCTTGGGGTTTTAATCTTCAAGACCGAAAGCACAAATCTGAGAAGGAACTCATTCATTATTTAATTAAAGCTGCAGGCTATGGGAGTAACATGCTACTTAATGTTGGTCCTATGCCTAACGGAAAAATTCAACCAAAACACGAATCTTCCTTAAGAGCAATTGGTGATTGGTTAAAGAAAAATGGTAAAACAATTTATGGCACACGTGAAGGACCAATTCCTCCAAATGATAATTATGTTTCAACTCAAAAAGGAAAAACAGTCTATTTACACTTACTTAATCCCAGAATCGATATAATTCATGCAAACAAAGTACCAGTTAAAATTGAGGGTATTTATGATATGAAAACTAACTTAAAATTACCTTTCAAGAATGATAATTTCGGCTTAGCTATTGATGTTTCAAAAATTTCGAAAAATGATATAGATACTGTGATTCAAATTGAATTAAGATGATAATAAAAAGGTAAATAATTTAAAATATGGTATAAATTAAAGCATTAGCCCATTAATGACTGAACCTTCATTGCTAGTCCCATATCACCAGTAATTTTTATTTGACCACCCATAACTGCCATCATGGGATTGATTTCTCCGTCCCTAAGTTTTTCTAGTACTTCTGCAGTTAAACTAATTGTACAATCTGCCTCTTCATCTGAAGCTTTTACGGTATTTGAATCACCTGAACCATCAATTAATATTCCTTGCCCATCTACTTCAAATTTTATAGAACCGCCAATTGGTGATGCACTTGAAGCTTTTTTCTCGAATTGGGAAACCATGTTTTCTAGACTCATAATTTTTATTTTATTTAAAAGTATAAATAAAAAGTGACACGGTGTCACTTTTTTTAATTAGTTTAGACTTTTAAAAATATGTAAAAATGAACTATCGACCTAAAAAAGTAGCCGTTCTTGGATCCGGTGTTATGGGTTCTGGAATTGCTTGTCATTTAGCTAATGTTGGGATGGATGTAATAATGTTAGATATAGTCACTCCTAAACTTAGTGATAACGATTCTAAAAGCAAATTCCATCGAAATAAATTGGTGAATTCTGCTCTTCAGAAAACAATTAAATCTAAGCCAGCTCCCTTATACCACAAATCATTTACCTCTAGAATAAAAACTGGAAATTTTGAAGATGATTTTGATAAAATTTCTGAATCTGATTGGATTATTGAAGTCGTAGTTGAAAACCTAGAAATAAAAAAACAAATTTTTAAAAAAGTTGATAAGCATCGTAAAAATGGAAGTCTTGTAAGTTCAAACACTTCTAGTATTCCAATTAATTTATTAGCTCAAGATTGTTCAGATGATTTTAAATCATGTTTTTGTGGTACTCATTTTTTTAATCCAGTACGATATTTAAAATTATTAGAAATCATTCCTATTGAAGAGACACATAAGGAAGTAATTGATTTCTTTATGGAATTTGGTAAAGTAACACTTGGAAAACAAACTGTTTTGTGTAAAGATACTCCAGCTTTTATTGGAAATCGGATTGGAGTTATGTCTGCTACTGAAATGACATTACTTACAGAAAAATACAAATTTGGAATTGAAGAGGTTGATGCCATGACAGGATCATTAATTGGACGCCCAAGTTCAGCCACATTTCGATTACAAGATTTAGTTGGATTAGATACTGGAGATAATGTAAGTCGTTTTGTAGTTGAAAATGTTAAAAATGACAATTACATTGAACAATTAAAGGATCGTCCAGAATTAGAATTCATGAAGTTTCTTTTAGAAAATAAATTTTTGGGAAATAAAACAGGTAAAGGTTTCTACGAAAAAACATCCCAAAAAGATGATAAAGGAAAGACTATTATAAACGCTCTCAATATAAAGACTCTGAAATATGAGCCTGCAATACGTCCCAAAATAGATTTTGTTAAAACTGCTAAAGGGATGGAATTGATGGACAAAAGATTGCAGTACATTGTTAATGGAGATACTAAACATAGTAAGTTTTTCGCTGAATACTTTGGTCAGTTATTAAGCTATGCTGCAGCTCGTGTTCCAGAAATTTCAGATCAATACTTCCCTGTAGACGATGCAATGCGGACAGGTTATTTTTGGGATTTTGGTCCTTTTGAGTATTGGGATCTAATTGGTCTTGACTCGGGAATTAACTTGATAGAAAAAGTTGGTGCTGAAATTCCAGATTGGATAAGGGAAATGAAGGCTAATGGTAAAACACAATTTTATAAATTTGAAGAAGGCCAAAAGAAATATTATAATATTGAAACAAAAAATTATCAGAGTATTCCGGGTATGGAGTCCTTTATGATCCTTGATAGTTTTAGATCACAATCACCCATAGTTAAAAACAGTGAAAGCATTGTTCATGATATAGGTGATGGAGTTCTTTGTTTAGAATTTACAGGAAAAAGTAATTCTATTGGTGAGGGAGTCGGAAAAGCCTTAATTGAGGTTCTAGAAATTGCCGAAAATGAAAATTGGAAGGGTTTAGTAATTGGTAATAATGCTAAACAATTTTCGGTAGGGGCAAATCTCATGAATATTGGAATGATTGCTATGCAAAAACAATTTGATCAATTGGAACGCTTTGTAGACGATTTTCAGCAAATAAATATGAGAATTCGTACTTCAAAAATTCCTGTTGTTGTGGCAACTCAGGGATATGTTTTTGGGGGTGGTTGTGAAATTGCTATGCATTGTGACGCAGGAATTTATGCCTCTGAATCTTATATTGGATTAGTTGAAGTGGGAGTGGGGCTTCTTCCAGGGGGTGGTGGAACAAAAGAATTTGCTCTTCGGGCCTCGGATGATTTCTTTGAAGGAGATGTTCAATCGCCCACTTTGATTAATTATTTTAAATCAATTGCTACCGCAGCAGTATCCACTTCAGCATATGAGGCTTTTGATCTAAATTATTTAAAAAAAGGTAGAGATGAAGTTTGTGTTAATACCCAAATGAATATTGGTTTAGCAAAAGAAAAAGTTTTAAAATTATCTAAAAATTATACTCCGCCATCAGCAAGAGAAAATATTCAAGTTTTAGGAAGATCAGGGATGGGTGTTTTATATTCTGCAATCAATGAATTTAGAATGGGAGAATATATGTCAGACTATGATGTCGAAATTGCTCGTAAGATTGCTTATGTGTTGTGTGGAGGAGATTTAACTGCTCCACAACAGGTAAGTGAGCAATATCTATTAGATATCGAACGAGAAGGTTTTATGAGTCTTTTAGGGAATCAAAAAACATTAGATCGAATTCAATATTTATTAATGAATAATAAACCTTTAAGAAATTAAATTATGGAAGCATACATTATAAAAGGCTATCGCTCAGCCATTGGAAAAGCTAAAAAAGGAGGATTCAAAAATTATCGTTCAGATGATTTGGCGGTAGATGTAATAAAGCATATGATGACAACAGTTCCTGAAATTGATCCTAAAACTGTTGATGATGTAATTGTAGGATGCGCTAATCCCGAGGGAGAGCAAGGGCTTCAGATCGGAAGATTAATTTCTGCTCGATCATTAGGCAAAGAAGTACCAGGGGTTACTATAAATCGATACTGTGCCTCTGGATTAGAGGCTATTTCTCAGGCAGTGTCAAAAGTTAAGGCTGGTTTTGGGGATATATATATTGCTGGTGGTATCGAAAGCATGAGCATGATTCCAATGACGGGGTACAAGTTATCACCCAGCTACAAGGCCAATCTAGAAAATTTAAATTATCACGTTGGCATGGGTCATACAGCTGAAGCTGTTTCTGCAAAATATGAAATAACCCGTGAGTCAGCGGACAAATTTGCTTATGAATCTCATAAAAAAGCAGCAGTAGCAATTGATAATGGAAAGTTTAATGATCAAATTGTACCTATAGAGGTAGAGGATGTTTTCGTTAAGGATGGTAAAAAAATAACAACTAGTCATATCGTTTCGATGGATGAGGGTGTTCGCAGAGATACTACAATAAATGGTTTAGCAAAACTTCGGCCTGTTTTTAAAAAAGGAGGAGTAATAACTGCAGGAAATTCTTCCCAAACCTCAGATGGGGCTGCTTTTACCCTTATAGTAAGTGAGGCAATAGTTAAAAAATTAAATTTAACACCAATAGCAAGACTAGTAGCATGTTCAGTTGGAGGAGTTGAACCTTTATACATGGGAATTGGTCCTTGTGTTGCTATCCCTAAAGCAATAAAGCAAGCAGGTTTAAAACTTTCTGATATAGAACAAACTGAACTTAATGAAGCATTTGCTGCTCAAGCTCTTGCTGTTATTCAAGAGGCTAGACTTAATCCAGAAACAGTCAATGTTAACGGTGGAGCTTTAGCTTTAGGCCATCCTTTAGGATGCACTGGAGCAAAGTTAAGTATACAGCTTTTGGAAGAGATGAAGTTAAGAGGTCAACGCTATGGAATGGTTACAGCCTGTGTTGGAGGAGGTCAAGGAATCGCAGGAATTTTTGAGCGCTTGTAGTTTGAGTGAATCGATATCACTATTAGGAAAACGAGATGTTCAAAAACAAAAGGTTCGAGAGCGACTCATGAAAGAAGGTTTAGCCTTATTTTCTTCGAGTGGATTTGAAAAAACTACAGTAGCCCATATTGTTGAAAAAAGTGAAATTGCTAGAGGTACATTCTACAATTATTTTCCTGATACACAAAAACTTTTTGATGCTTTAATCGAAGAACTCAATCAAAATATAAAAGGAGCAATTCAACAAACACGAAGAGACAGTAAAAACGTATACGACTATCTTTATGGTACCTTCAAAAACTATTTTGAATTAATAGGAACTCCTGAGATGATTCAATTTCATATTCTAAATCAAGCGCATATTCGGCAAAGTTCTTACCAAAGTAATGTCGTCAAAACCATCGTCAAGAATCTTAATCGTGACCTTAAATCTGATTTTAAAATTAAAGCTTTTACTGAAAAATATGAATTCCTTTTGTTAAGCTTTATGCTAGTAGGGTCACCACCTGAGCTCTTTTTAGCGACACATACCACAAACATAAACTTTAGTAATAATCAATTAGCAACTTTTTTAGCCAAATTATTTCATAAGGTATTGATGGAGTAAATTTGTTATACTTTTTTAACTACATAGGTTACTATACCCCAAATCAAGAGTTCTTGATCTTCACTCACTTTAATCGGTTCATAGTTTTTATTTTCAGGCATTAGATATACGCAATCTACTTCTACTTTTAATCGTTTCACCGTGAATGATCCGTCTATAAAACACACTGCTATTTTATTATCTTTTGGTTCTATACTTCGATCTATGACCAAAAGATCACCATGATCTAGACCTGCCCCTTGCATTGATTCTCCAGATACTCGTGCATAAAAAGTAGCTTCTTCATTGCGCACTACTTCTTGATCAATGCTAATTCGTAGCTCTTTAAAGTCATCAGCGGGTGATGGAAATCCTGCTGAAACACCCCCTTGGGCTAAGTGCATTTGCTTTTTTGCATCTTGATTGGGGTGAAAAAAGATTAACTTTTTATTTTGCATCGATTTTATTTTACGGTAATAACATCTTTAAGCTCTGTAGTAAATCGATTGGAAAGATATTGTTGTTTCATTTTCCAAGTACGGTTTAAATCCTGATTGGCTAATTTGATTTGATAAGGTCCAAAGCGTTTATGAATTTTATCGAGACTCTTCATCAGAGCGACATGCTTTGTGTTATTATTTTCGAAAAGATTCAACTGGCGTTTTTCTGTAGGTAAGAGCCCCATAATCATGACTCCTGCTTTTTTATAAGCGATATTTTCTTTAAAAATTTTACGTAATCCCAAGATGGCATATCTACTTAATATAATACTGGAATTGGTTGCATAGGGAAGTGTTAACACACAGCTATTTCGATAAGAAATCACATCTTTTTTGTGTGGATCACTACGGATAAAAACTAAAAGTGCTTGGCAACTACTTTGTTGCTTTCTCATTTTTTCGGCACAATTGCTAGCAAAAGTTGAAACACGTTCCTCTAGGTCTGAAAAAGAAATAAGGTTGCCCTCAAAACTACGAGTGGTGGCGATACCTTTTTTGGGAGCTTTAACTTCTTCTAGTTGGATGGAAGGTAAACCTTGTAGATCTTTTTTGAGACGCAGTCCCAATACACTCATTTGTTTTCGAACCCAATCATCCGAAAGCAGGCTAAATTGCCAAGCATTCGCAACTCCTATAGCTTCAAGTTGCTGAAAGTGTTGGCGGCCTATGCCCCAAACATCAGATATAGACGTCCATTTGAGTGCCTTGATACGCTTCTCTTCTGTATCAATAGAATAAACGCCTCCTGTTTTTACGGCAAATTTTTTGGCGATTTTATTAGCAATTTTTGCTAAAGCTTTACTAGGTGCTATTCCTACAGAAACAGGTATTCCTGTCCATTTTTTAATTTGTTTTTGCATTTTCATTCCTTCTTTTTGTAAGTCAAAAAGGTCAAAGCCTTTGAATTGTAAAAATGCTTCATCAATACTATATAATTCAATATTGGGTGTATATCTTTCCAAGATAGACATTACCCGACTACTCATGTCCCCGTAGAGGGGGTAGTTAGAAGAAAAAACTTTAATTTTTTGACGTTTGAATTGT
The DNA here is from genome assembly GCA_943842245.1 of uncultured Flavobacteriaceae bacterium. GTDB lineage: Bacteria > Bacteroidota > Bacteroidia > Flavobacteriales > Flavobacteriaceae > MS024-2A. The sequence goes on along the minus strand of CALTAJ010000002.1, from coordinate 716,394 downwards.
GCTTTGTATTTAAAAGCAGGTGCTCCCATGGGAATTCCTAAGGCCTTTGCTTCGTTGCTACGTGCAATGACACAGCCATCATTATTTGAGAGAATAACTACAGGTTTTTCTTTCCACTGAGGCTGAAAAACTCGTTCACAAGAAGCATAAAAATTATTACAATCTACAAGTGCAAACATGAGAGAAAAGATATTAAAATGTTCCCCTTTAAAAAGCACATTTTTCAAAAAAGTTGTTCACTATTTCATTTTATTATCTAAAAAAAAATCAATTAAAAAAGATACTATTTTTATAGAAATGGCAAGACGCTTAATGCAAAATTTGTAATTTTAACACTAAGATTTAGCACTGAACCAACTACATGGATAATTATTCATTTTTAAATACTGCCCATACGGCATATTTTGCTGAACTGTACGACCAATACTTACAGCATCCTGATAGTGTAGAACCCAGCTGGAGGACATTCTTTCAAGGCTTTGACTTTGGCTTGGAAAGTAATAGTACTACTGATTCGAACAATACAGTCGAAAGCACCGAAGTCGAGGTCCCACAACACCTGCAAAAAGAGTTTCGTGTTGTTAAGTTAATTGATGGCTATCGTTCCCGAGGACATTTGTTTACAAAGACCAATCCAGTTCGAGATCGAAGAAAGTATTCCCCCACTTTAAACATTGAAAATTTTGGTTTAAGTCAAGCTGATTTAAAAATAGTTTTCAATGCTGGGGAAATAATGGGAATAGGTCCAAGTTCTTTAAGTGTAATAATAGAGCATTTAGAACGTATTTATTGTGATTCTATAGGAGTAGAGTATATGTATATTCGAAATCCAGAAAAATTAAACTGGATTCAAAATAGGTTGAACATTAATGATAACCACCCTGCTTTTTCTAAAGATCAGAAAAAACATATTCTTAGAAAGCTAAATCAAGCCGTTAGCTTTGAAAACTTTCTGCATACCAAATACGTAGGTCAAAAACGTTTCTCCTTAGAAGGAGGCGAGTCTTTGATTCCAGCTTTGGATGCAGTGATAGAGTCCGCAGCAAATAAAGGAGTAAAGGAATTTGTCATGGGTATGGCACATAGGGGTCGTCTTAACACTTTAGCTAATATATTTGGTAAGTCCACACAAGACATCTTTAATGAGTTTGATGGAAAAGATTATGAGGAAGTTGTTTTTGATGGTGATGTAAAGTATCACTTAGGTTGGACATCACAACGAGTTACTAATAATGGAAAGCAAATAAATATGAATATTGCTCCAAATCCATCTCATTTAGAAACCGTTGGGGCTGTAGTAGAGGGAATTACTCGTGCGAAACTTGAAAATAAATTTAAGGGTGATACAAACAAAGTTCTACCTATTGTAGTTCATGGAGATGCTGCAATCGCTGGACAAGGGCTTCCATACGAAATAGTTCAAATGGCTAAATTAAAAGGTTATTCAACTGGAGGAACCATTCATATTGTGGTAAATAATCAAATTGGATTTACCACCAATTATTTAGATGCTCGTTCAAGTACTTATTGCACGGACGTAGCCAAGGTAACTTTATCTCCAGTGCTTCATGTTAATTCAGATGATGCCGAAGCTGTTGTCCATGCTACACTTTTTGCTCTTGATTTTCGCATGAGATTTGGACAGGATGTCTTTATTGATTTATTAGGCTATAGAAAATATGGCCATAATGAGGGAGACGAACCACGTTTCACTCAACCACAGCTCTATAAAGCTATAGCCAAACATAATAATCCACGAGATATTTATGCACAAGAATTAAAAACTGCAGGATTGATTGACGATCAATATGTTAAAGACTTAGAACAAAACTATAAATCAGACTTAGAAGATAAATTAGAAGGCTCAAGAAAAATTGAAAATACCGTAATTACTCCATTTATGGAAGACGAGTGGAAATCTTTTAGTAGGGTAGAAGAAGAAGAAATGTTAAAAACTTTTGACACCTCAGTTTCTGAAAAATTACTTGATAGTACAGCAAAAGGGATTACTGAATTGCCAAAAGAACACAACTTTTTACGCAAAACAGAACGGCTTATTTCAGATCGAAAAGCAATGTATTTCGATCGAGATAAATTAGATTGGGCTATGGGTGAACTTCTTGCATATGGAACCCTTTTACAAGAGGGATTCAACGTTCGTCTTTCAGGTCAAGATGTTGAACGTGGTACTTTTTCTCATAGGCATGCTGTAATTAAATCAGAAAATTCAGAGCAAGAGATTATTCTACTCAACAACATAAAACCTAAAGAACAAGGTGATTTTAGTATTTACAATTCTTTATTATCTGAATATGGAGTTTTAGGATTTGACTATGGCTACGCAATGGCAAGCCCAAATACTTTAACGCTTTGGGAAGCTCAATTTGGTGATTTTTCTAATGGCGCACAAATAATGTTAGATCAATATATCTCTTCTGCTGAGGATAAATGGAAAATTCAAAATGGAATTGTTTTACTCCTCCCTCATGGTTATGAAGGACAAGGAGCAGAACACTCGTCAGCAAGAATGGAGCGCTATTTACAACTTTGTGCTAAGGACAACATATTTGTTGCAAATTGCACAAATCCAGCTAATATGTTTCATCTACTAAGAAGGCAAATGAAAACTAATTATCGTAAGCCTCTAGTGGTTTTTACACCTAAGAGTTTACTTCGACACCCACTAGCTACGTCTTCAAAAGCTGAATTTATTAAAGGAAATTTCCGAGCTCTAATTGATGATACACTGATTACTCCTAAAGAAGTTAAAACACTTGTTTTTTGTTCTGGTAAATTTTATTATGATTTATTTAAAGCTCGTGAAGAGAAAGGGAGAATGGATGTTGCTTTAGTCCGATTAGAGCAATTATTTCCATTACCAATTAGAGAAATTGATGCAGTTATAGAGGTATACAATCAAACAAAAGATATTGTATGGGCCCAAGAGGAACCAAGAAATATGGGAGCATGGAGTTTTTTATTATTACATATGCCAAAAGCCCAGAGTTTTCGACCTGCTACAAGAAGATATTATGGAACTCCTGCGGCAGGTAGTGCAGTTCGTTTTAAACGAAGACATCAACAAGTAATTGATTATGTTTTTGACCCAAAACAAGACAATTTTAAAAAGAAACCAAACAAATAGAACATGATTTTAGAAATGAAGGTACCTTCTCCGGGAGAATCTATTACAGAAGTTGAAATAGCTCAGTGGCTAGTTTCAGATGGGGATTATGTGGAAAAAGATCAAGCAATTGCAGAAGTAGATTCGGACAAAGCTACCCTTGAACTTCCTGCTGAGATAAGCGGTACAATTACTTTAAAAGCGGAAGAAGGTGATGCAGTTGAAGTGGGTGCTGTTGTTTGCCTTATTGATTCAGAAGGTAATGCCAGTGCCTCTGAGACAAAAGACAATAAAACTGATAAGATTAAAGCCGAATCTCCTAAAATAGATTTACAAACTCCAATTGTTGAGTCAAGCTATGCGGCTCAATCTCCTTCTCCTGCAGCTAAAAAAATCATGAATGAAAAAGGGATTTCAATTAATGAGGTAAAAGGATCAGGAAGAGGAGGTCGAATTACAAAAAATGACGCTGTAAAAGCAGTTCCATCAATGGGAACTCAGCCAGATTGGGGCGAGCGAAATCAAAATAGATCTAAGCTTTCTATGCTAAGAAGAAAAGTTGCTGAACGCCTAGTAGATGCTAAAAATGAAACTGCAATGCTGACGACCTTCAACGAGGTTGACATGGCAGAAGTTTTTAAAGTCCGCAATGTATTTAAAGATGAATTTTTAAAAAAACATAAGGCAAAACTTGGCTTCATGAGTTTTTTTACCAAAGCTGTTGTTCGTGCTTTAAAGCTTTATCCTGATGTCAATTCAATGATGGATGGTGATTATAAGATATCATACGACTATTGCGATATAAGCGTTGCAGTATCAGGCCCCAAAGGACTTATGGTTCCTGTAGTGCGTAATGCAGAATTATTAAGTTTTTCAGGAATAGAAAAAGAGATAGGTCGTTTGGCAGTTAAAGCTCGTGATGGGAAAATTACTGTGGACGATATGACTGGAGGTACTTTTACTATTTCTAATGGAGGAGTATTCGGTTCTATGTTGTCAACGCCAATTATTAATCCGCCTCAATCAGGAATTTTAGGAATGCATAACATCATTCAAAGACCTGTTGCTATTGACGGAAAAGTAGAAATACGACCAATGATGTACTTAGCACTTTCATATGACCATAGAATTATTGATGGTAAGGAGTCAGTAGGTTTTTTAGTTGCAATTAAAGAAGCTCTAGAAAACCCAAAAGAACTTTTGATGGATGATAATCCTGAAAAGGCTTTTGAGTTATAAAAATAACTTACGTAAAGAATAGTCAATTATAGCCTTATTACTTTTTAAAAAATCGGCACCTATTATACCATCAATTTTTACAGCACCCTGAGAATTCAGAGTTGCATTCACATGATTTAAATCTATTAAAACAAAAGCTTGATTTCCTTTGAAGCTTCTACCCATTTGGATTTTACATTCTAATGTCATAACAGCTTGCATTTTTCCTTCACTAGCTCCTGCTGCATCAAAAGGGTCTCCTTTTTCTTTTAAGTTGAAATATTCTTTTAGCTCCGAATGAATACAACTGTTAGATGCTCCTGTGTCAATAAGTAGCTTGGCAGTTTTTCCATTAATCTTTGCTTTACACAAAAGATGTTTTGTTTTAGACAAATTTAGCTTTGTGAAAAATCTAGAATTCATAGTTAAGAATAAAAATAAGTCTTCCTTATGAATAAATGAATGGTTTTGAGACTTTAACTAACTTTGTTGATAAAATATTATGTATTTAATTGATACCCATACTCATCTTTATGTCGATGCTTTTGATACTGATCAAAAGGAAGTTATTGAACGTGCTATGGCTGTGGGTGTTAATTATTTCATTATCCCTGCAATAGATAGTTCTTATATTAAGCGAATGTATGCATTAGAAAAACGCTACCCCAAGCATGTCAGTTTGATGGCAGGTTTACATCCTTGCCATGTTAAAGAAAATATGGAAGAGGAATTAGAAAAAGTTTTCACTCAACTTAAAACACGTTCTTTTTGTGCCATTGGTGAAATTGGAATTGATTTGTATTGGGATAAATCATTTTTAAAACATCAACAAAAAGCTTTTTCAAAGCAAATTGAATGGGCAAAGCAATATGAGTTACCTATCGTTATACATTGTAGAGAGGCATTTGATCAGGTTTTTGAAGTTCTAGATCAGCATCGATCACCTAAACTTTTTGGAGTATTTCATTGTTTCACTGGAACATTAATTCAAGCGAAACAAGCTATAGATTTAAATTTTAAGTTAGGAATTGGAGGTGTGGTTACTTATAAGAATGGAAAAATCGATAAGTTTTTACATGAATTACCATTGGAATCTATTGTTTTAGAGACTGACTCACCATATTTATCACCAAAACCCCATAGAGGAAAAAGAAATGAAAGTTCATACTTACCTTTAATTTTAGATAAAATTGCAGAATGTTACCAACTTTCGTTAGAAGAAGTAGCAGCTAAAACTACTGAAAATGTATTGCAGGTTTTTAAAACTGAAAATTTAAAAATTAAAAAGTAGTTTATTTTAAAAAAAAGATAATTTTTTACTTTATTTGACTTGCAAATTATAGAGAGGTGGCCGAGTGGTCGAAGGCGCACGCTTGGAAAGCGTGTATTCCAATTGCATTGGAATCGAGGGTTCGAATCCCTTCCTCTCTGCTAACATACATTTTGATTTATAAACTTAATTAATATGTTAACCAAACTTAAGTATCTAGGACTTTCGATTACTTCATTCGCTATTTTATTTAAACTTATGTCTTGGCAGTATGCTCAATATTTACTTATTACAGGGTTAAGTTTTTTGGGTATTTACTTTTTGATTAAAGTATTTAAAAAATAGATTTTATTCCAAACCATTTAATCCATTTAAGTAAAACCCTCTATTATAAATTTTTAATTTATATCTTAAATTTAATATAAACTCATTTTTATAAATCAAAGATTTAGTCTGTGCTAACTCATGTCCCAACTCATAATCCATAGGATTGTTGTATTGAATGGGATTGTTATCAACCCCAACTTCTAACTTGATTCCCATCCCTATTTATTCTAAATTCTATTTCCTTTTTACCAAGAAATCCTTTTTTTTACATTAGCTCTCATTCTTACTCAATACTTATTGCAAGAGATTTAATTTCATTCCCATATGACTATCTCTGAATCCTAATGCTTTATAAAACTCTATTGCATCAGGTCTCTGTTTATCAGTCGTTAATTGAACCAAATGGGCCCCCTTATCTATACTTCTTTTAATTGCCCATTTGAATATCCTTTTCCCAAAACCCTTTCCTCTAAATTTCTTTTGAATTCTTACTGCTTCGATTTGAGCCCTTAAACCACCTCGGTATGTTAAATATTGTATAAAGGTAAGTTGGAGTGTACCAATTATTTCTTTATTAAAATTCTCAAGAATGATTAATTCTTGGTTTTTATCTTGAAAAATATTTTGGAATGCATCATAGTAACTCTGCTGGTAATGGAACTTTATAATCTTCTCTTTTGGAACCAAGTTCATCATCAGCTAACATTTTTACTATATTCGGTATATCGCCTTTTCTTGCCTTTCTAAATATTAAATCCTTATTGTAAATTTGTTCCATTAATCCTCTTTACCTACTGATGTAAAAGCAATCTTAAATAACACTTATATTCTCTTTTCTATTCTACTATCCTAAACTACTTTGAACTTACTCCAAGCTTTTAGATCTAACAATTTACAAAAAACTGAATTTACGTGAAGGTCATACATTAAATTTTATCAAACACTAAATAACTCTACTTTAACTAAATCCCTTTTATTGATAAATTTATTCCATTGGTGTGAGACAATATTCCTGGTTCTATCTTAATTCAAGTAATTATTAAAATTTACTATTGTTAGGATAATAAAAAATTAAAATATTGGAAGATCTATGCATAATATAAATTCATTGGTGATAGAACAAAAAACCTTTACTTTATGATCCTAAAAGTAGAAGTATGTACAAAAATTAATATGATGTATATTTTTTTTTATCTTTAACCGCATTTAATTAAAAGAACAAACATTATTTAAAATGAGAAAATTACTTTTTACCCTAACTTTATTAGGTTTCATAGCAACAGCTAATGCAACTACAGCAACTCCTAATACAGCTACAACAGTAGCATCTTCCATTATTCAAGATGAAGAAGCTCCTGAACAATCAGCTTCGTTTACACAAGAATTAAAAAGCCGCTTCATAGAAGGTGGTCCAGGTTTTATGGGAATCGTATTGATTTGCTTGATTCTTGGTCTTGCTATCTCTATTGAAAGAATTATTTTCTTAAACTTAGCTACAACAAATTCTAAAAAATTAACTGAAGGTGTAGAGGAAGCTCTTTCTTCAGGAGGGATTGATGCCGCTAAAGAATTTTGTAGAAATACAAAAGGACCTGTTGCTTCGATCTTCTATCAGGGATTAGATAGAGTAAATGAAGGAGTTGAAAGCGCTGAAAAAGCAGTTGTTGCTTATGGAGGAGTTCAAATGGGTCAACTTGAAAAAAATGTATCTTGGATTTCGTTATTTATAGCTTTAGCTCCCATGCTAGGATTCATGGGAACTGTAATTGGGATGATTCAGGCCTTTGATAAAATTGAAGCTGCTGGTGATATGCAACCTTCACTTGTTGCAGGTGGTATCAAAGTAGCTCTTCTTACAACTGTATTTGGTCTTATTGTTGCGATTATACTTCAGGTATTTTACAACTATATCGTAGCAAAAATTGATAGTATAGTAAATGATATGGAAGATGCATCTATCACACTGATAGATATACTTGTTGCGCATAAAAAATAATTAATCTTTAACAGCAATTCACATGAATATTCAAACAATTGTAAAAATTATTAGTGCTGTTTTTGGTTTACTAGGTGTCATATTTTTATTTATGATAATAGGATCAGGAGATGAGGAAATCAAAATGTTAGCAAGTACAGGTGACTTTGGAACTGTTACTCCATTAGTAAATCTTGCTATTGCAATTCTCTCGATTACGGTAATAGTAACGGTTTTATTTTCTCTTTTAAATTTAGCATCTAGCCCTCAGAAACTAAAAAAATCTTTAATTTTTATTGGATGCTTCCTTGTGGTTACAGGGTTAGCATATGTCCTTTCTACTGGAGTGGAGACGCCGATGAAAGACGGGGAAATGCTTTCTGCAGCAGGATCAAGATGGGTAGAAACTGGATTAAGAATGTTTTACATACTTGCATCTTTGGCAATCTTATCAATGGTTTTTTCAGGAGCCAAGAAAATCCTTAAACGATAATCTATGGCTAAAAGATCAGCACCTGAGGTAAATGCAGGTTCCATGGCGGATATTGCATTTCTTTTATTAATCTTTTTTTTGGTTACAACTACAATTGAAACTGATAGTGGTTTGAATCGAAAATTACCTCCTTTAGAGGACCAGGTTGACCCACCCATAACAAGAGAGAAAAATATTTTCACTGTTTTGGTAAGTAAAAATGATCAACTTCTTGTTGAAGAAAAGCTAGCTGATATTGAAGATTTGAGATCTTTAGCCATTTCTTTTTTAGATAATGGAGGTGGTGTTGGAGATGAAGCATGTGAATATTGCCAAGGCGAGCGCAATGAATCTTCATCAGATAATCCAGATAAAGCTATTATATCCCTAAAAAGCGATCGTGAAACTTCTTATAAAGTCTATATAGCAGTTCAGAATGAACTAGTTGCAGCATACAACGATCTTCGAAATCGAGAGTTTGAAAGGCTTTTCCCTAATTTAGGAATAAATTTTGTCTCAGCACAAAAGCAATATGATGATCCTAGAACAAATGCTGATACTGCATTAGAATTAAAACCTAAAATAGCACAGGTGAAAGCAATGTTCCCTCAGAAGTTATCAGAGGCTGAAACTAATAAATTAAAATAAACTTTAAATTATGTCAAAATTTAAAAAGAAAAAAGGTGGTGACTTACCAGCAATTTCAACTGCCTCTTTACCAGACATTGTATTTATGTTATTATTCTTTTTTATGGTTGCAACCGTAATGCGAGATAGTACATTGATGGTTGTTAATAAGCTTCCTGCTGCGGATCAGATACAAAAGTTGGATAAAAAAGACAGAGTAATGTATATTTATGCTGGGAAGCCATCCTCTCGTTATGAGGATAAATATGGTTCAAGTGCTAGGATTCAGTTAAATGATAAATTTGCTACAGTTAACGAAGTAGGGGCTTTTATTTTAGCTGAGCGTGCTTCTAAGAGACAAGAGCTTCAAAATGTATTGACTACAGCGATGAAAGTAGACAGTGAAACAAAGATGGGTTTAATTCAAGACATTAAACAAGAACTTCGTAAAGTAAGTGCACTGAAAATTAATTACACTACTAGAGTTGGGGATTACACACAAAATTTAAATTAAATTTTAATTTTTATGATTAAAAGTGCCTTATACAGGCACTTTTTTTTTACTTTAATTTTAAATGTTAAATAATAATAAGCATAATAAAATACAAGTTAATTTAAGCTATATTTTAATAGTCCTTCTTTATTGTTCTAATATTATGGGACAAAAGAAATTAAACGATATTGACTCAACATTTTATCGAGAAGATCAAATTTATTTTGGTGCATCTTTTATGCTTCTTAATAGTAATCAAGAAAACTTTAAACGTCAAGGAATTTCAAGACATTTTCAATTAGGTTTTGTAAGAGATATTCCATTAATTTCTTCTGGTAAATTAGCAATTGGTTTGGGTTTAGGGTATTCCTTTCAAAATTATAATTCTAATTTAATAAGATTTAATATTGATAATGAAAGTTCAATTTTTATTGTAAATAACACCTTAAATCAAAAATCTAAATTATCTTTTAATTCCATTGAATTCCCAATTTCTTTAAGATGGAGAAATTCCTCTCTTAATAATTATCAATTCTGGAGAGTTTACACAGGAATTAAATTTCAAAGAAATTTTCTTTCAAAATTGAAATATAGCACTGGTGATATAAAAAATATTTCTAATGAAGTCAATAATTGGAATAAAGAGTTGTATTTAAGTTTTGGATATAACACGTGGAATTTTTATTTCTCTTATGGCTTGAATCAAATTATGAAAAACATAAGGAATCAATATTCTGATAAATCATTTAATATTAGTTCTCTAAAGATAGGGTTGATTTTTTATATACTATAGGGATTAAAGCTCTTTTCGCATCCTTGCAACAGGAATATCTAATTGTTCTCTATATTTTGCAATTGTTCTCCTTGCTACAATATATCCTTTTTCTTTCATCTTAGTTGAAAGCGATTGATCTGTTAAGGGTTTTTTCTTGTTTTCCAATGAAACAAATTGTTCCAGATTTTTTTTTATTTCTATAGAGGAAACATCTTCTCCTTCTTGATTTTTTAATCCTTCTGAAAAAAATTTTTTTAGTAATTTGACACCATAAGGTGTATCTATGTATTTACTACTAGCAACACGTGAGATAGTTGAAATATCCATTTCTATTTTATCTGCAATATCTTTTAATATCATTGGACGTAATTTCCGTTCGTCTCCAGTCAAAAAATATTCTGTTTGATGATCTAAAATAGCATTTATGGTTAGTTCCAAGGTTTGGTGACGTTGTTTTATAGCATCAATGAACCATTTTGCTGAATCAAGTTTTTGCTTAATAAATTGGACTGCTTCTTCTTGAGGTTTTGATTTAAAATTAGTTTCAGAATATCCTAAAAGCATTTCTTTATATTCGTTCGAAACACGCAATTGAGGTGCATTCCTATGATTTAACACAACATTTAGTTCACCATCTTCAATGTTTAAAATAAAATCTGGAACAACTTGAGTATTTTGATTTGATCCAGAAAGCGAACCTCCTGGTTTTGGATTTAGCCTGCTTATCAGATTTAAAGCAATTTTCAATTCATTTTTATTAACGCCAAGTCTTTCTTGAAGTTTCACATAATGTTTATGGCTAAAGTGTTCAAATTCATTTTTAATTATATTAAGAGCTAATATTACTTCAGGACGATTCTTTTTCTTTTTTTCTAATTGAATTTCAAGACACTCTTGAAGTGAACGAGCACCAACACCAGGTGGGTCAAGTGATTGTACTGCTTTTAATGTTTTTCCAATTTCATGCGTATCTACAATAATATTTTGAGTAAAGGCTAGATCATCCATTAGCTCTTCATTACTTCTTCTTAAATATCCACTTTCATCAATACTACCAATTATAAATTCTGCAATAATCATCTCTTTTTCACCAAGGATTAAATTTCCTATTTGTTGAGACAAGTACTGGTGAAAACTCATACCAGACGATACTGGTACTGTTGTTTCATTTTCTTGATTGTTGTAATTATTTGAATAGAGTTTATAGGAGGGAGTTTCATCATCGCTTAAATATTGATCAATATTAATTTCTTTTGCTTCTATTTTAGTTCCTTCATCAAACTCATTTTCGTGATTTTCGTTATTAGTTCTTTCAATACCATTTTCTAAGGCAGGATTTTCTCCTATTTCAGCTTCAATCTTTTGCTCCAGCTCAAGTGTAGAAAGTTGAATCATCTTCATCAATTGAATTTGTTGAGGAGATAATTTTTGAGAAAGCTTTAAATGGAGATGTTGCTTTAGCATTTAGTCTTAAACTGGTATTATTTATAAAATTTATATTTCATCCTTAAAAGGCTGCATTTTGAGGAGTTCTAGGAAACGGAATTACATCTCGAATGTTATTCATTCCTGTAACAAATTGAACTAATCTCTCAAAGCCTAGCCCAAAACCACTATGTGGTACACTGCCAAACCTTCTTAAATCAAGATACCACCATAATTCTTCTACATCTATATTCAAATCTTTAATACACTTTTCTAATACTTCTAAACGTTCTTCTCTCTGGGAACCACCAACTATTTCACCAATTCCTGGAAAGAGAATATCCATTGCTCTAACTGTCTTCCCATCGTCATTTCTTCGCATGTAAAAGGCTTTGATATTTGAAGGATAATCAAATAATATTACTGGACAATTAAAATGTTTCTCTACTAAATAACGCTCATGTTCACTCTGTAAATCAAAACCCCATTCATTAACAGGGAATTTGAATTTCTTTTTTTTATTTGGCTTGGAGTTTCTTAAAATTTGGTAAGCTTCAGTGTAGCTAATTCTTTTAAAATCATTATCAATAATAAAATTTATTTTCTCTATTAGCCCCATTGGACTTCTCTCATCTTTGGGTTTACTTTGATCCTCTTTTGTTAGTCGTACATCAAGATGTTTTAAATCTTCAAAACAATTCTTTATTATATCCGTCAAAACACTCTTTATGAATCTTTCAGCCAAATTCATATTATCTTTAAGATCATAGAATGCCATTTCAGGTTCAATCATCCAGAATTCAGCTAGGTGTCTAGTGGTATTAGAGTTTTCAGCGCGAAATGTTGGGCCAAAAGTATAAACTTCTCCTAGTCCAAGTGCATATGATTCAGCTTCTAGTTGTCCAGATACAGTTAGATTTGTTTCCTTACCGAAAAAATCTTTTTTATAATCTACAACTCCTTTATTATCCAAAGGTGGATTTTTAGGATGTAGTGAAGTTACGCGAAACATCTCTCCAGCACCCTCCGCATCACTTCCAGTAATAATAGGTGTATTAACATAAAAAAAGCCTTTTTCTTGAAAAAACTTATGGACTGCAAATGATAAAGCTGAGCGTACTCGCATAACAGCGGCAAATGTTGAAGTTCGAATTCTCAAGTGAGCCTTTTCACGTAAAAATTCTAAACTATGTTTCTTAGGTTGGATAGGGTATTTTTCTGGGTCAGAATCCCCATAAATTTTAATTTTTTTTACTTGTAATTCAATTGTTTGTCCACTGCCTTGACTTTTAACCAAAGTACCTTCTAAATGTAATGCTGCTCCAGAAGTTATTCGTTTTATAAAAGATTCTTCTAAGCTATCAAAATCAACAACACATTGAAGATTCTCAAGTGATGAACCGTCATTAAGCGAAATAAATCGATTGGCTCTAAAAGTTTTGACCCATCCCTGTACAGCACTTACTTGGTTGAATTTTGACGATTTTAAAAGGGTTTTGATTTTCGCTACTTTCATTTATAAGTATCTTTTCTAAATGTATTAATGGTGTAAATTAAGATTATAGTTCTTTGTTTTTCTTTAATCGAATCGTTCTACAAAGATAAGTTTATTTCAGAAAGTTTTAATCAAACCTGAACTGTAGATTTTAATCTAAAATTTTAAGTTTAGGTTCCTTTAAATCCTTGTAATTGCTTACAGAATCTTCTAACGATATAAGTAGAGAAGGGAGTAAAATTAAATTTGCCAACATAGCCATCATTAAGGTAACAGCTACTAGTCCTCCTAAGGCCTGAGTTCCCCCAAAGTTTGATGATAAAAAGACTGAAAAACCAAAAAACAATACTATCGAAGTATAGAACATGCTTATCCCTGTTTCTCGTAATGCAGCAAATACAGCTTTATTTATCCTCCACCCGTTAGTTATAAGTTCTTGCCTATATTTTGCTAAAAAGTGGATGGTATCATCTACAGAGATGCCAAATGCTATGCTAAATACAAGAATGGTAGACGGTTTCAGGGGAATTCCAGTAAATCCCATCACCCCGGCAGTTATTATAAGGGGTAATAGATTAGGGATTAATGAAATAATTATCATTTTAAAAGATCGGAAGAGAAATGCCATAAAAAAAGCGATTAAAAGAATAGCAAGACTTAAAGATAAAATTAGGTTTTTGATTAAATATTTAGTTCCCTTGAGAAATAGAAGTGATTTTCCAGTAATCTTTACACCATAACGTTCTTCAGGAAAAATTTTATCAATTTTATGAATTAAATCATTTTCTATTTCTTCCATACGATAGGTTTTTATATCCTTCATATAAGTTGTTATTCGGCCAAACTGTCCCGAACTGTCAACATAGCCATTTAAAATTTTACTATTACTTTCAGATTTATTTAAGTATGGGTATATAAAACTATTTTCTTGAGAGGTTGGTAACGAATAATAATTAGGATTACCGTTATAATACGCTTGTTTAGCATATTTAACTACATTTACTATTGATAAAGGTGGAGCTAACTCTGGGATTTCTTCTATTACTTCATGAAGGCGATTCATTCTTCTAAGAGTGGCTGGTTTGACAATTCCATCTTCACGCTTACTATCAACCCAAACTTCAAGTGGAACAATACCATTAAAATTATCATCAAAAAAGAGAATATCCTTAAAAAAACTTGCGCTTTTGGGCATATCCTCTATTAAACTACCTGAAATCTTCATCTGATAAATCCCTGTTATTCCAATTATTAATCCTAGTAAAGAAACTATGTATACATTGATTCTCTTTTTACGCACCTTGTGCTCCATCCAGCTTACAAAAAAGTCAACTGTTTTATTTTTCAAATGTTTTAAATGCTTCTTTTTTGGGCGTTCCATAAAACTATAAGTAATTGGAATAATAAGAAGAGAAAGTAGGAATATTGAAATAATATTAATAGATGCAACTACTCCAAATTCTTTTAAAATCTTACTATTTGTCAAAATAAATGTTGCAAATCCAGAGGCTGTAGTTAAGTTGGTCATTAATGTTGCATTTCCAATTTTAGCAATTACCCTTTGAAGTGATTTTGCTTGATTACTATGCTTGGCAATTTCTTGTTGATATTTATTGATCAAAAAAATACAATTTGGAACTCCAATAACTATTATTAATGGTGGGATAAGAGCAGTGAGAACTGTTATTTCATAACCCAAAAATCCTAAAATTCCAAAAGCCCACATCACTCCAACTGCAACAACAATTAAAGAGATAAATGTTGCCCTAAAAGATCTAAAGAATAAAAAGAAAATCAATGATGTTACTAAGGTTGCTCCAAGGACAAACAAACCTATCTCATCTACAATATTTTGTGCATTTAATGTTCTAATATATGGCATACCAGAAATTCGCACATCTACTTCTGATTCTTTTTCAAACTTTTTTATTAGCGGTATAAAGATTTCAAAAATAAAGTCTTTGCGAAGAGCTGTATTTACAATTTCAGAGTCCATGTAAATTACAGAGCGAATAGTGCTTGACTTTTTGTCAAAAAGTAAGTTGTTGTAAAAAGGTAATTCTAAGAATAATTTCTGCTTAAATTTCTCATTATTTTTTTTATCTGTAGGAAAATCATCAGATACTTTTTTTAGAAAAAAATTACCCCCTTTATTGTTTTTAACAAGTTCTTGAAGATTTTCAGTAGATAATACAAAATTGATTTCTTCAAAACTTTCAATCTTTTCATTTAATAATTTCCATGCCTCCCTATTTTTTTGTGCAAAGAACAGACTGTCTTGAAAAGCAATTACAATTACATTTCCCTCCTCCCCAAAAGTTTTTGTAAAAGATTTGTATAAGATATTCTCAGGATGATTATCTGGAAGAAGATTGGCTTCGGTAAATGTAAACCGCATGTTTTTCCATTGTAATGACCAGAATAGAGTAAGTGAGATGATTCCTAATAAAATAAGAATTCTATTCCTTAATATGAGCCTTGCTACTAGGCCCCAAAAATTAGATTCTTTAGTTTTTCTCATAAGAGGACCGATTAACGGAAAAAAAACATTGTTTTAAACCGTTAGAATTTCTTTTTCTTTCAAGCTGAAGGTCTTATCAGCTTTTGAAATATATTGATCAGTGATATTTTGGATATCTATTTCAAAGTTTTTTTGAAGATCCTCTGAGATATCAGAATTTTTGATTTCGGTATTTGCATCTTTTCTTGCAGCACGAATAGAGATTTTCGCACTTTCAGCTTCAGCCTTTGCAAGTTTTGCTAATTCTCTTCTTCGTTCTTCTGTAAGTACAGGAATATTAATAATTATAGATTCTCCATTATTCATTGGATTTAAACCTAAATTAGCTACTAAAATTGCTTTTTCAATTTCCGACAACATTGCTTTTTCCCAAGGCTGGACTGTAAGAGTTCTTCCATCTGGAGAATTTACATTAGCAACTTGAGAAAGAGGAGTTGGAGTACCATAATAATCAACTTTGACTCCAGAAAGCATAATGGGGTTTGCTTTACCTGCACGTATATTGAGCATTTCTTTATCTAAATGTTTTAACGCTAGCTCCATATTTTCTTTAGCAGTATCAACAATAAATTGTATTTCTTCTTCCATCGGTTATATCTTATAAATTTACTCTTGTTCCAATATTATTTCCTTTAACAACCTTGAATAGATTATCAGACGTGTTCATATCAAAAACAATAATTGGTAAATTATTTTCCTTGCTTAATGTGAAGGCTGTAGTATCCATTACTTTTATTCCTTTTTTGAGTACATCATCAAAAGAGATGTTATCAAATTTGGTTGCTTTCATGTTTTTTTCTGGATCCTCAGTATAAATACCATCTACTCTTGTTCCTTTTAAAATAACATCAGCATCAATTTCAATTGCTCTTAAAACAGCCGCTGAGTCTGTCGTGAAATAAGGATTTCCAGTTCCAGAACCAAAGATAACTACCCTTCCTTTTTCTAAATGTCTCGTAGCCTTTCTTTTGATAAATGGTTCTGCAATAGCCTCAATTTTGATCGCTGTTTGAAGCCGAGTAGGAACACCATTATTTTCTAAAGCACCTTGAAGTGCCAGCCCATTTATAACAGTTGCTAGCATTCCCATATAGTCAGCCTGAACACGATCCATACCTTTACTTGCTCCAGATATTCCTCTAAATATATTTCCTCCTCCTATAACAATTGCAATTTCGATATCTTTATCAAAAACTTTTTTAATCTCTTTGGCATAGCTATCGATGAGTTCAGGATCAATACCGTGACTTAAATTACCCATAAGAGCTTCACCACTTAATTTTAAGAGAATTCTTTGATATTTCATATAAATATGATGTTTTACAAATATAAAAATTAAAGAAGAATTTTTCTGGCTTATACTACAATCTTTAGAGAATCATATTTTATTCTAAAATAGCTTTTAAACTCAAGTCTATTATATCAGCACCGTAAGTTAAAGCTCCCATAGAAATAAAATCAACACCCGTTTCAGCATATTCAACAAGGTTATATCTTGTGATCATACCAGAAGCTTCTGTCGGTATTTTTTTTGCAATCATTGATATAGCTTTACTTAACTCAGCTGGACTGTGATTATCAAGAAGAATTCTACTTATAAAAGAAAAAGTTAATGCTTCTTTAATTTCTTTTTCATTTCTACACTCTACAATTACATCAATTGGTCTTCCTAAATTTTTAATATATAGTGATGTCTTTTTCAATGCCCGTGTCATACTTCCACAAAAATCTACATGATTGTCCTTAATCATTATAGAATCAAATAGACCCATTCTATGGTTGAAACCTCCGCCAATTAGAACAGCCCATTTTTCTGGATAACGAAAATTAGGAGTTGTTTTTCTAGTGTCCAAAAGCTTACAGGAAGTGTGTTGAATCATTTCATTTAAACCAAATGTTAGACTAGCTATACCGCTCATCCTTTGCATACAATTAAGTACAACTCGCTCGGTAGAAAGAATAGACTGAGTAGAACCTTTTACTGTAAATGCAATATCCCCATCTCTAACATAATCACCCTCGTCTAAAAGGGAATTAAATTTCAGATTAGAATCATAACGTTTAAAAATATGCTTAGCAAGTGTTATTCCTGCTATAAGTCCTTTTTCTTTAATTAATAATTGAGCACTACTATGGTCTGAAATATTAATGGATGATTGGCTGCTATGATCACCAATTCCTATATCCTCCAAAAGTGAATTATCAATAAAAGAATCAATTTCATTTTTATAATTATTATAGAAATTATTAGACATAGTTTTGATTGTAAAAGACGCCTTTATTTTCTTTAATTTCTTGAGCTTGTTTTGTTAATAAATAAGCAATACTTACCATATTTCTCAATTCACATAATCCATTAGTTAATTTGTTTTGGTTATATAAAATTTGTACTGTAAGATAGATATCATTGATTCTTAATTCTGCTCGTTTCAAGCCATCAACTGTCTTAAAAATTCCTACATAATTTGTCATGATTTCTTGTAATTCCTCTCTTAAAAGTTTTACATTTTCAATTATGATATTTTTTGAATAGTCATCACCCTTCCATTCAGGTATTTTAATGTAAAAATTATTTTGCGGTAAAGGTTCGTAAAGAGATTTAATACAATCAATAGCCGCTCGATGGGCAAAAACTAGAGCTTCCAAGAGGGAATTAGAAGCAAGTCTATTAGCTCCATGTAATCCCGTGGAGCTACACTCACCAACAGCATAGAGTCCTTTTAAACTAGATTCACTATTTTTATTCACTTTAACTCCACCACAAAAATAATGAGCTGCGGGGACAACCGGAATGGGGTCTTCTGGTAAAAAAATGCCCATTGATTTACATGTTTTATAAATCATTGGAAAATTTAATTTCCATTGTTCCTTGGATATCTCTGAACCATCAAGCCATACAAAGTTGTCATCTTGTTCCTGTATTTGTTTTTGAATTCCTCTTGCTACAATGTCTCTGGGAGCCAGTTCACCTCTTGGATCAATTTTTAGCATAAATTGCTCTAGTAAGTTATTGCGTAGTTTTGCTCCTGCACCTCTTACTGCTTCAGTAATTAAAAAAATGTTATTATCTATCTTATCTCTTAAGGCAGTAGGATGAAATTGAACAAAGGGTAAGCAGTCCATTTGAACCTTGGCACGATACGCGGCACCTAAGCCATCTCCAGTGGCAACAATTGGGTTAGTCGAATAAGCATATAAGCTTCCAGCTCCCCCTGTAGAAAGTACAGTAATCTTAGCGCAAATTTTAATAATTTCTTCCTTTTCTTGAGAAATTACATAAGCCCCATAGCAACGCTTCATTTTTGATTTCGAGTGGTGATCTGTAATTAAGTCGACAAGTGTATGGTTTTCTAAAATGATGACATTAGGAAAACTTTTTACCTTTGCAGTAAGAACTTCTTGGATTTGTTTTCCTGTTTGGTCTTTGTAGTGCACAATTCTTTTTTCTGAGTGCCCCCCTTCAATTCCTAAGTCAAATTGTTCTTTCTTTTTGTCAAATGCAGCACCCCATTGGATTAGCTCATCTAAACGTTCATTTGCCTCTTCTACTACAAACTTTACAACTTCGGAATCACAAGCTCCATCTCCTGCGTCAAGGGTGTCTTGAATGTGCTTTTCAATAGAATCTTTTTTTAAATTTTGAACTACTGCAATTCCTCCTTGTGCATATTTTGTATTCCCTTCATTTATATCCATTTTAGAAATTAAAGTAAGGGACAGTTTTGGATTTTCTTCTGCAACCTTAATCGCAAAAGTTAAACCTGAAATCCCAGTTCCAATAACAAGAATATCTTTGACCATTATTAACTCAATTCAAACATGCGTTGTATAGGAATTCTTGCACCATCCATGAGTTTTTTATCCATTTTCACTTCAGGAGATTCATTTAATAAACAGCGATATAGTTTTTCTAAAGTGTTAAGTTTCATAAAAGCACATTCACTACATGCACAAGTGTCATCTTCAACTGGTGCTGGAATAAATGTTTTTTTAGGGCAGCGTTTTTGCATCTCATAAAGGATGCCTGCTTCAGTTGCTACGATGTATTCTTTAGCTTTATCCTTTTGAACAAAAGCTAAAAGTCCAGAAGTACTTCCAATATAATGTGCAATATCTAAAACTGGAGATTCACTTTCAGGATGTGCAATGAATTTTGCTTTGGGATATGATTTTATAAGAGAAATAATTTTTTCAAAAGAAAAGGCTTCGTGAACAATACATGATCCTTGCCAAAGAATCATATTCCGATCTGTTTCTTTGTTAAGATATGCTCCTAAATTTTTATCAGGGGCAAAAATGATCTTTTGATCTTTAGGGATACTTTCAATTATTTTTTTAGCATTACTTGATGTGCAAACTAAGTCACTAAGCATTTTTACTTCTGCCGAACAATTGATGTATGAAACTACTAAAGCATCAGGATGATTTGCTTTAAAAGCTGCAAAATCATCTGGAGGGCAAGAATCAGCTAGTGAACACCCTGCTTTAAGATCGGGTAGAAGAACTTTTTTTGAAGGGTTTATTATTTTTGCTGTTTCAGCCATGAAATGTACTCCCGCAAAAACAATAATATCATTTTCTACTTTCGCTGCTTGTTGAGCTAGATAAAGACTATCTCCTAAATAATCTGCAACTTCTTGTATTGCATCATCTTGATAATAGTGTGCTAGAATCACCGCATTTTTTTCCTTCTTAAGCTTTTTTATAGCTGAAGTTAGTTCGGTTTTATTTTTTACCTCTTTTGTTAGGATGATACTTTTTATATTCATGCTATAAAATTAGTAAGTTTTAAAGTACGGATTTTATGCTCTTAATATTTTTTTTTGAATTCTCAACTATCACACTTTCCATACTGTAAGCATTTTCTATTGACTGTGATCCGTTTTTTATTCTTCGAAGGGAAGAAAGATGCGCTCCTGAGTTAAGTTTTTTTCCAAAATCATGAGCTAGACTTCGAATGTATGTGCCTTTTTTACAATGAATTAAAAAATCTAGTTTAGTAGGATCTTTTCGTTTTATTTCAAATTTTGATATATGCACTTTACGAGGCTGAATCTTAATTTTTTCTCCCATTCTTGCATATTCGTAAAGTCTTTTCCCATTTTTCTTAAGAGCAGAAAATACAGGGGGTGTTTGTTGAATTTCACCCGTTAAACTTCTAGTAGCTTCTAGAATCAAAGCTTCAGTAATATGTTTTGTAGGAAAAGTTGCATCAACTTTTGTTTCCAGATCGTAAGAAGGAGTTGTGCTTCCAATGGTAAAGGTCCCATTGTAAACTTTTTCTTGATGTTGAAGTTCATTTATTTCTTTTGTTTTTTTACCTGTACAAATCACTAGTAGTCCCGTTGCTAGGGGGTCTAGAGTGCCTGCATGTCCTACTTTTAATTTTTCTAATCCTGTTTGGTTCTTAAGATACCAACGAATTTTATTTACTACCTGAAAAGAAGTCCAGCCAATGGGTTTGTCAATTAAAAAGACTTGTCCTTGCTGCAAAACTTCTGCTTTAAAGCTTTCTTTAAAAAAGTCCATAAATCAAGGTTATTATACCAACAAATATACAGTAGTAGCTAAAATATCTTAGCTGACTTTTTTTTACGATAGTGATCATCCATTTACAGGCTACAATCCCACTGATAAAAGCTGATATAAAGCCTATAGCCAAGATAGTAATATTCGAGTTTTGTGGGGTTCCTTCTAAGTCAATAATCGTTTTAGCCATGCTACCAAAGATAAGTGGGAGTACCATGAGAAAGGAAAAACGCGTAGCTTTTTGGCGATCAATCCCTAAAAGTACAGCACTTGCAATTGTTGAACCGCTTCTTGATATTCCGGGAAGAATAGCTATCGCTTGCACAATTCCTAACACAAAGGCATTTGAGAAGGTTACTTTGTTTTGAGTATCACTAGCTAGATCTGCAAGAAAAAGAATCATAGCTGTAAATAATAGCATTACCCCTACAAGCACTAAATTTTTGGAAAACAAAGCTTCAATTTGATTTTGAAAAAACAGGCCTACTAGAATTGCAGGAATCATTGAAATAATTATTTTTATTGAGAATTGAGTGTGATCATTGATTTCGAAATCTAAAAGACCTTTTAAGATTTCTCGAATTTCATTTTTAAAAACTACCATGGTACTTAGAGCCGTTGCAAAATGCAGCACTAAAGTAAGGAACAAGCTTTCTTGACCAATAGCTTCATTTCCAAATAAAGCTTTTCCAATTTCTAAATGACCGCTAGAGGAGATTGGTAAAAATTCAGTAAAACCCTGAATAATACCAATAATAATAGCTTCTATATATTTCATTTTTTACTACTCGATTTGGTTAAGATTGAGTACATGGCAATAACAAAACCAATAAGAATTAATGAAGGGGCTAGTCGAATTCTTCTAAAATTAAAAATCGCTTCATTGAAGTGTTTTGGATCATCACTGCCACCTCCAATCATTAAAATAAAGCCTGTCGCAATAATTAAAATTGAGACGAATAGAAACTGATAATTACGTTTACCAAATAAAAATTTTTTAGAAGATTGTGATTGTTTCATTTTGTTAAATTAGTAGACAGCATCTGTTTTAAGGTTTAAATATCGTTGAGTAGCAAAAAAAGTACTTACTCCAGTTACACTGATGCCTAGAATTAAAATACTTCCAAAAACAATCATTAATTCACTTGTCTGCTGCATTATTTCTATCTCTGGAAATCTTTTATTTACCTCCCAAAGTAAAAAGTTTAGAGCTGTTAATGCCAGGAAAGAACTTATAATACCTAAGCTTAAATGGCTCAAAATAAAAGGTCTTCGTATAAAGGATTTTGTGGCACCGACTAATTGCATGGTTTTAATAACAAATCGTTTTGAGTAGATAGAAAGTCGAATGGAACTATTGATTAATAGAAGCGCAATAACAACAAATAAAGCCGTGCTTATTAAGAGCACAAAAGAAATTCTTTCAATGTTTTTTTCTAAAAGAGTTACCAGGGGTTGATCGTAAACTACTTCGGCTACAAAATCTGAAATTTCAATTTCTGTTTTAGTTTGATTTAGGCTCAAAGCATTTACATATGCAGCATTGAAATAAATATCAATAGAATTGAGTAGTGGGTTGAATCCTAAAAATTCCACAAAATCTTCCCCGATATCTCTTGCGTAATCTTCTGCAGCCTCCTCTTTTGACTTGAACTGAACTCTTTTAGTTGAAGAATTAAGTTGAATTTTTTTTTGCATTTGAGTAATTTCAATGTCCTTAGCACTATCTTTTAAATACACCGTCATTACAATTTGTTCCTTAAAATGAGAAGCTAAACTTTTGGTGTTTAGTAAAAATAATCCTAAGATTCCAACGAAAAATAAAACCACAGTAATACTAATTACAACTGAGAAATAATTATTTAAAATCCTTCTTTTTTGATAATTATCTTGAAAACTATTAGCCAAAGTGAATATTTTTTACAAACATAGAAAAGAAATATAAGATAAGGATAGAGATAAAATATTCTTTTAGCTTTATAACATTCAAGCAATAAATGTACTTTTGTTGCTTTTATAAATAATAACAGTTAAGGTAGTGGAGTACGATTTTGAAAGCATAGAGAAAAAATGGCAAGCATATTGGGCAAAAAATCAAACTTTTAAAGTAGAGAATGATTCTGATAAGCCTAAATATTATATCCTGGATATGTTTCCCTATCCCTCTGGAGCTGGCCTTCACGTTGGGCATCCCTTAGGCTACATAGCAAGTGATATTTTTGCTCGATACAAGAGACACAAAGGATATAATGTTCTTCATCCTCAAGGATATGATTCTTTTGGTTTACCCGCAGAACAATACGCCATTGAAACTGGACAGCATCCTGCTAAAACAACAAAAGAAAACATTTCTAGATATCGAGTTCAGCTTGATCAGATGGGATTTTCGTTTGATTGGAGCAGAGAGTTACGAACTTCAAGCCCTGATTTTTACAAATGGACCCAATGGATATTCTTGCTTCTTTTTGAACATTATTATTGCAAGACAATAAACAAGGCACTTCCAATTACAAATTTGATAAGCAATTTTGAAAAGGAGGGAAATTATTTTGTTAATGCAGTTTGTTCTCCTGGAACTGAAAACTTCACCGCTGATCAATGGCTCAAGTTTAGCAAAGTCAAAAAAGAAGAAATTCTTCTAAACTATAGATTAACTTATCTGTCAAATACAGAAGTCAATTGGTGTGCTGATTTAGGTACAGTTTTGGCTAACAGCGAAGTAATTAATGGGGTTTCAGAACGGGGAGGTTATCCTGTTACTAAAAAGAAAATGAGGCAATGGAGTATGCGGATTTGCGCATATGCAGAACGCTTGCTTTCAGATTTAGATAAAATTGATTGGCCAGATTCATTAAAAGAAATGCAAAGAAATTGGATTGGAAAGTCTATTGGAGCGAAAGTTTTATTTCAGATTGAGGGTTTTGACCAAAAAATCGAAGTATTCACTACACGGCCAGATACTTTGTTTGGTGTTACATTTATGACTCTAGCACCTGAGCTTGATATAGTCAAAACTATTACTCATGAAGAACAAAAAAATGAGGTGAATAATTATGTTGAGCAAACACAACAGAGAAGTCAACGTGAAAGGATGTCAGATATTAAGAGTATTACAGGTGTTTTTACCGGTAGTTATGTTTTGCATCCTTTTACTGGAGAAAGAATACCAATTTGGATTGGAGATTATGTCTTAGCAGATTATGGAACAGGAGCAGTGATGGCAGTACCATGCGGTGATCAGAGAGATTATGATTTTGCTAAAAAATTCAATATCCCAATCAAAAATATTTTTAAGGGTATTTCAATTGATAAGGAGGCCTATGTAAACAAAGAAAATACAATTATTGACAATTCAGATTTCTTAACGAACCTTAACTGCCCTGATGCAATGTCAAGGATAATTGAGGAATTAGAAAATAAAGAATGTGGCGAGGGAACTATAAATTATCGTTTACGCGATGCTATTTTTAGTAGACAACGTTACTGGGGAGAACCAATTCCTATCTATCATAAAGACAAACTTCCTCAACCTTTAAATCTTGATGATTTACCTTTAAAACTTCCTGATGTTGAGAACTATTTGCCTACTCGTGAAGGATTTCCTCCTCTTGGTAATGCGCATAAATGGGCATGGGATACTGAGTCAAGAACTGTTGTAGAAAATGAAAAAATTGATAACAAAAAAGTATTTCCTTTAGAGCTAAATACTATGCCTGTCTGGGCAGGAAGTTCGTGGTATTTTTACAGGTACATGGATCCTTATAATTCAGATACATTTGTTGGCGAAAAAGCAATGAACTATTGGCAGGATGTAGATTTATACTTGGGTGGTAGTGAACATGCTACAAGTCACTTATTTTACTCTCGTTTTTGGCAAAAATTTCTTTTTGATCTAAAACTTTTACCTGTAGATGAATATGCAAAAAAATTAATTAATCAGGGGATGATTTTAGGTAATTCTGCATTTATTTTCAGAAAACCAGGAACACAGGAATATTTTTCTAAAGATTTGCTAGATTCAGTTGAAGATTACGATCCAATTAGAGTAGATGTAAGTTTAGTAAACCTGTCTGATGAATTGGATATTGATCGCTTACGCATGTGGCAAAAACAATTTGACACTGCAAAATTTAAGATGAAAAATGGAGTTTTTAAAGTAGGCCGTGAGGTAGAAAAAATGTCCAAGTCAAAATTTAATGTTGTCAATCCTGATAGAATTTGTGAGAAATATGGGGCGGATACATTAAGAATGTACGAAATGTTTTTAGGCCCTATTGAGCAAGCGAAACCTTGGAATACGTCAGGAATTACTGGGGTTCATAATTTTTTGAAAAAATATTTACGTTTATTTTATGCAGAAAATCGTTGGATTGTAAATGATAAAGAGCCAAATAAAAAAGAACTTAAAATTTTACACGAGACAATTAAAAGAGTCAGTATCGATATTGAAAATTTTTCCTTTAACACATGTGTTAGTTCATTTATGATTTGTGTAAATGAATTGACATCATTAAACTGTCACAGTAGAGAAATTCTTACCCCACTAACACTGCTTTTATCTCCTTTTGCCCCTCATTTAGCCGAGGAAGTTTGGGAAAAATTAGGAAATAAAACTACGATAGTGTATAATTCTTTTCCTGAAGTAAATGAATCATATTTGGTTGAAGACACAAAAAATTATCCTGTTTCATTTAATGGGAAGATGCGCTTTACTATTAATTTGTCTTTAAATTTAGATCAAGATGCTATAAAAAAAGTAATCTTAGAGGATTTAAGGACAACGGAATACTTACAGGGAAAAACTCCAAAAAAATGGATTATTGTACCAAATAAAATAATCAATATTGTTTTCTGATGACCGAGATACAAATTGAAGTCATTGGTTTAATTGCAGCTTGTTTAACTACGAGTTCTTTTTTACCTCAGGTATATAAAATATGGAAGTTCAAAAGCTCTGATGGAATATCCTTAAGTATGTATCTTTTTATGTTGACAGGAGTAATTCTTTGGTTTATCTATGGACTTTTAATAGGAAGTATTTCGATAATCATTGCTAATTTTATTGCTGCTCTTCTTCAAATGATGATTATTTATTACAAGTTAAAACTCAAATAATGGTTTTGTCAATTCAAATGGATAAATTATTCTTATTAAAATGGGAAGCAATTATTTGTAGTCTAATGCTAATAAATTTTATTTTGATTTGATATTCGTTGGCCGGAGTAGGGTCTTTTTTCAATGGGAATATCATTTGGTTTTAAAACCCTTTTTAAAGAGTTAGTTGCAGGTAATTGTGCTTTGGTATGGATATAAAGAAAGAATATGATAAATCGTGAAAAATTATCTGGAGTAAAAGATAAATTGAGGCGAGCCGAAAGAATTTTGGTTATTGAAACTTTATCATCTTTATCTAAAATAATTTATTTTGCTTTTCAAGTTTTTGGGGAGAGGAGAAGTTAGTTAAAATGTAATTTGTCGATTCATCTGCTCTTGTAAGGAAATAAAAGTCTCTGTTCTTGAAACACCCTTTACTGATTGAATTTTTTTATTAAGTAATTCCATTAAATGCTCATTATCTTGACATAAAAGTTTAGCAAAAATACTCCAGTTTCCAGTTGTGTAGTGACATTCAATTACCTCAGGAATATCTTTTAATTGTTTCACAGCTTCGGGATTTCGCATTGCTTTATCTAGGTAGATACCAATAAAGGCAACAGTTTTAAATCCTAATACTTTTGGGTTTAAGATAATTTGTGAACCAGAAATAACATTAGCCTTTTCAAGCTTCTTTAATCTTTGGTGTACTGCCGCCCCTGATATTCCACTAGCTTTAGCAATGAATTGTATTGGTGTCCTTGCATCTTGTAAAAGATTTTTTAAGATGATTTTATCAATACCGTCTATTTTAACTATTTGTTTTAAAATTTTCAAACTATTTAACTATTTATTTTTATTCAAATTAAGATTAAATAATTAATGTAAAATATTATAATGAATTTATCTGATATTAATTTTAAAAAAAGTAAAATAAAAAATATAACGATATAATAGAGTTTTTATGTTCATGTTACTTCTTTAATACTTTTAGAATTATTCTGAGAATCTTTAGCTAAAAAATGGAAGTACTTAAATATTAACTTTTTTTAAAAAATTATTTATTAATTCCATCACAGCCTTAATATAAGTTTTAGTGATGAAATTTTATTTGATTAGAATTTTTAGGTGATAATAAAGTTTACTTTATGTTTTCAACATATTGCTCTATAGCCATGGTCATAGATGGACTTTTTGGAGTAGGTGCCTTAATTTGAACAACTAGACCAGCATCTTCAGCAGCTTTGATTGTTGAATTTCCATATGCTGATATCCTAGTTTTATTTTGCTTAAAGTCAGGAAAATTTTTAAATAATGATTCAATTCCCGATGGGCTAAAAAACACAAGAATATCATAATAAACATTTCTTAAATCAGATAAATCACTGACTACAGTTCTGTATAACACTGCACGAGTCCATTTCAAATTAATTGAACTCAAAAAGTCAGGAACGTCTTTTTTAAGCATGTTAGAAGTAGGAAAAAGGAAGGTTTCTTTTTCAAATTTTTTTAAAACACCCTCTAAATCTCCAATTTTTCCTTTTCCAACATAAATTTTTCTTTTTCTGTAAACTACATATTTTTGAAGATAAAAGGCTACTGCTTCGGATAAGCAAAAATATTTAGTTGAATCTGGGACTGAAAATCGCATATCTTTACATAGACGGAAAAAATGATCAACCGCATTACGACTTGTTAATATGACGTTATTGTAATTTTTAAAATCTATTTTTTGTTGGCGTACTTCTTTTGCATCAACTCCTTCGACATGAATAAAGGGTCTAAAATCTATAGTTAATTTATGTTTGTTTTGAAGTCTATTATAAGGAGATTTCTCAGATGAAGGTTCAGGTTGAGATACTAGAATTGTTTTAACTTTCATAATCTTTTTTTGTTATAACTTTAATTCTACTACAAAAAAATATAACCAATACCAAGGAATAATTTTTGATGTGCAAAGATAAAGAATTATGTAGATAAGTTCTCTAGGTTTAGAACGAAAAACAGAAACAATAACACTACTTTGATAAAAAAACCACATAAGTCCTATAAAAGAGGTAACCCAAATAAATATAATATTTGAAAAAGAAGAATAAAAATACAAAAACAGAACAATAAATAAAATAAGAGAAAATTGAACGTGATGAGTAAAACTTTTAAAAAAAAATGATTTTAATTCCATAGTTTCTCCAATTAGACCGGCTACAATTTTTAGAAGTAAAAAACGAATTCCAAAAAAAATAAATAAAACAATTATTAAGTAATAATATTTAGTGTCAAATTTGGAAACTTTACTTGAATAATTGAAAAAAGAGAAAATGAAAAGACAAAGAGTATTAATAATTAATAAAAGACTTAGCAGATTATAAACACTTAAATAGTTTAAATTTCTTTCAGAAGTATATTTACTGATGTAAAAATCTGTAGCATAAAATTTAATCATTCTTTTAACTCTATTTGGATTTAAAAAGAAAATACTGCTAACAATTAAAAGATTTAAAAAAAAAATAATGCTTACCCATTCTTGTTGAGTATTATTTCTTAAAATTAGTTCTCCCATAATTCAAATTTACTAGATTTCAAAAAATTATTGTTGCTTCTTCATCATTATGTTGAATTTACATTTGTTATTTTTACTATGATGAAAATGAATAATATACTAGTCATAATTCCTACTTACAATGAAATAGAGAATATTTCAAAAATCATTAATGCTGTTTTTAATACTGATCTATCGATAGATGTTCTGATAGTTGACGATCTATCTCCTGATGGGACTGGAGAGGAAGTAAGAAAACTTATGAAAATTTTTTCAAATTCTCTTTTTTTAGAAACCAAGTTAGAAAAACAAGGTTTAGGAGCAGCGTATGTTCATGGTTTTAAATGGGCTCTAAAAAGGGAGTATGATTATATTTTTGAAATGGATGCAGATTTTTCTCATCAACCAATGGAATTAAAATCAATGATTAAAATACTAGATTCTGAAGCTGATGTAGTAGTTGGATCTAGGTATATAAATGGAGTCAATGTTGTAAATTGGCCCTTAAGTAGGGTTTTACTTTCATATTTTGCATCATTATATGTTCAAATAATTACTAGTATGCCAATTAAGGACGCAACTGCTGGCTTTGTAGGCTATAAAATGAGTGTTTTAAAAACTATCAATTTAGATCAAATGAAATTTATTGGATATGCTTTTCAAATTGAACTTAAATACAAGGCTTGGGTTAATGGCTTCAAAATAAAAGAGCATCCAATAATTTTTGTTAATAGAGTTTTTGGAAAATCTAAGATGAGTGGAAATATTATTTGGGAAGCATTCTTCGGTGTTTTATTCTTACGTTTAAATAAGAAAAAATTTTTACATCAAATATGAGAGGGCTTAAAATCATTAATGCTAACATAGTAAATGAAGGAGAGATATCTCAAAAAGAGATTCTAATTATTGGAGATAGGATAGTTGAAATAGGAACTCAGATTAAAGTTTCCGATAATGTTGAGGTTTATGATGCTACAGGGAATTATGTGATTCCAGGTTTAATTGACGATCAGGTCCATTTTAGAGAGCCTGGTTTAACATATAAGGCCTCAATAGAGACCGAGTCTAAAGCAGCATTAGCAGGTGGTATTACTTCCTATCTGGAAATGCCAAATACAAATCCGCAAACAACAACACTTAGAGAATGGGAATTAAAAAATGAACTTGCAGCCCAAACTTCCTATGCCAATTATGGATTTATGTTTGGCGGTACCAACAACAATTTAGATCAAATACTAGCTCTTGATTCTAAACTTGTACCAGCCCTAAAATTATTTCTTGGGTCTTCTACAGGGAATATGTTAGTTGATGATCCTGAGATTTTAAAAAACATTTTTAAGAATACAGATTTAGTTATTGCAGTTCATTGTGAAGATGAAGCTACCATAAGTAAAAACTTAAAGTATGCAAAAGAAAAGTATGGGGAAGATATTCCAATCGATCAACATCCCATAATTAGAAGTGAAGAAGCTTGTTATTTGTCCTCTTCAAAGGCAATTAATCTGGCAAAAGAAACCGGTGCACGTCTCCATATTTTTCATGTATCCACTGCCAGAGAGCTTTCACTTTTTCGTAATGACATTCCTTTAAAGGATAAAAAAATAACAGCAGAGGTTTGCGTACATCATCTTTGGTTTAGTTCGAAAGATTACGCATCTAAAGGGACTTTTATAAAATGGAATCCTGCGATTAAAACTGAGAATGATCGTGAAGCTCTATGGGAGGGTCTTAGCTCAGATTTATTAGATGTTTTAGCCACTGATCATGCACCCCATACTAAAGATGAAAAACTTAATATATATAGTAAATCTCCATCCGGAGGTCCATTAGTTCAACATGCATTACCCTCATTATTGACAGCTTATCATCAAAATAAAATTTCATTAGAAAAGATTGTGGAAAAAGCATGTCATAATCCAGCAATTCTTTTTGATATTAAAGACCGTGGTTATATTAGAGAGGGATATTTTGCAGATTTGGTAGTAATCGATTTAGAAAGAAAGCTAACCGTAAAAAAGGAAGACTTATTGTATAAGTGCGGTTGGTCTCCTTTTGAAGGAACTACTTTTAAAGGATCTGTTGAAAAAACTTTACTCAATGGGCAATGGGCTTATAATCAAGGAGAATTTCTTCCTGTATCTGCTGCAATGGCATTAAAATTTGATCGATAAATGAAAATTAAATATTCCTATTTTAAAATTGTAATTATTTTTTTATTTATAGGCTGTGAAAACTCTATAAATATCAAAAATCCCGATGAATTAATCGACCAAGATTTAATGGAACAAATTCTTTATGAAGCTACTCTTTTGGAAGTTATGAATACTTTTTCCAATAAAAACCCAGACTTTACTTCAATTATTGGGGCCCCTTATTTTTATATAAAGTATGGAATAGACAGTTTACAATTAGCCCAAAATGAAATTTATTACACTAAAAATCCTAGAGTTTACGAAAAGATTCATAGGAAGGTTTTACTTAAATTAGAAAAACTTAGAGATAGTTTTAATTTATTAACGAAAGAGAAAAAATTAAATCAATAGTTTTTTACTATTTGATTTATTATGTTATCAGTTTTTCTGTATGTGAAATTAATTTTATTCAAAATTCTTGAACCATCATATTTTTGATCATTGCAGAGTGAATCAATAAGAGCAAAACTTAAATATCTTTTTCTAAGACCTAAAAAATTTAATGTTTTATCAATTATATTAAGTGTATATAGGATTCCTCTTGAAAGCCGAAAGCTAGGTTCCTTTTTTTTAAACGCAAAAGCAATTTTATCTAATAATTTTTTTTGCTTTAAGTTTTCAGATACCAAGATAAATCGTTCATTTTTTATTGATGAATTCATCAAAATGATTAAAACATCAACAACATCTTTAAGAGATACAATTGGAGTATTTCCCTTAGTATAATATTTTAATCCTTTGTTAACTTTTTCGAAAATAGCTCCACTGCCTCTATGCCAAAAATAAGCTCCTAAAATCAAACCTGGATTAATTACAACAACATCAATCCCTTCCTTTGAAGCCCTCCAAACTTCAAGTTCAGCATTATATTTAGAATAAGCATAGGGAGTATGATTTTGACCACTTGACCAATGGTGATTTTCATTTACAACTTTCACCTTTTTTTCAGCCCCTAGCGAAGCAATTGATGACACATATCCTAATTTTTTTATTTTATATTTTATGCATAGGTTAACAATATTTGCTGTGCCCTCAATATTGGTTTTTAATAATTTTTTTTCATGAAATTGAACTAAAGAAACTTTAGCTGCACAATGATACACATATTCAACTCCCTTAAAAGCCATATCTAAACCAACTAAGTCATTCAAGTCAGTCTTTATCCATTCAATACTTTTGAATAGATTTGTATTTCGAGGAAAGGATTTTTTAAAAACACTTTTGATATGATTTAAACTTTCATCTCTTCTATAGATAGCACGAATGGGTTCATTTTTTTTTACACATTCCAAAAGAATATGCGAACCTACCATACCTGTACCTCCAGTTACTAATATCATATAATTTAAATGTACACTTTTTTGGTTTTCATTTTCTGTTTCTCACAGAGAAATATATCTTTACATTAAAAATAGATGCCAACAAATTTTATTGAGGAACTAAAGTGGCGGGGCTTACTTTTTGACATTACACCTGAAACAGAAAAATTCCTCTTAGAAAGACCTGAGAAAGGATATATTGGATTTGATCCTACTGCCGATTCAATGCATATCGGAAGCTTAGTGCAAATTATTATTTTAATGCATTTTCAAAAGGCCGGTCATTCTCCAATAATTTTACTTGGTGGTGCTACAGGAATGATTGGTGACCCTTCAGGTAAATCTGATGAGCGTAACTTATTGGATCAAAAAACTTTAGTGAAAAATTGTAATGGCATTAAAAAGCAATTTGAAAAATTTCTAAATTTTAAAAAAACTATTGACAACCCAGCCATATTAGTGAATAATTATGACTGGATGAAATCGTATAGCTTGATTGATTTTTCTAGAGAAATAGGAAAGCATTTAACAGTCAATTATATGATGGCTAAAGAGTCAGTTAAAAAGCGTTTGGGTTCAGAATCTAAGGTAGGAATGTCTTTTACAGAATTTACTTATCAATTGATACAAGGTTATGACTTTCTTCATCTTTACAACTCTTTAGATTGTAAACTTCAAATGGGTGGTAGTGATCAGTGGGGAAATATTACAACTGGTACTGAATTAATTAGAAGAAAAGAAGGTGGAAAGTCTTATGCTATTACATGTCCTCTAATCAAAAAAACCGATGGCTCAAAATTTGGTAAAACTGAGAATGGAAACGTTTGGCTTGATAAATCAAGAACTTCGCCTTACAAGTTTTATCAATTTTGGTTAAATACAACTGATGATGATGCTATGACTTACATCAAAATATTTACTTTTTTAACTAAAAAAACCATAGAAAATAAAATTAAGGAACACTCAGAAACACCTCATTTAAGATTATTACAAAAAATTATTGCTGAGGAAGTAACTACTCTAGTTCATGGAAAAGAAGCTTATTTAAAAGCTGTAGAAGCGTCTCAGATTTTATTTGGAAAATCGACTGATGATGCTCTTCAAAAATTAGATACACAAACTTTTTTAGAGATATTTGCGGGTGTTCCTCAAGCAAAAATTAAAAGAAGTCTTTTGGATGACGGAATTGACATTGTTACTGTATTAACAAATGAAACTGGACTTTTTAATTCAAAAGGAGAAGCTCGTCGTGCGATAAATCAAAATGCTATTTCAGTAAATCAAGCCAAGGTAACTTTAGATTATTTTATTGGGATTAAAGATTTAATTGCAAATCAATATGTCTTGTTACAGCGAGGGAAAAAAAATTATTTTGTTATTAAGGTGAACGATTAAAGTACCATTAGATTACAACCCCTTATATCCGCCTGGTCAAAACGACCTAGTACTTCAAAACTTCCATCACTATTCATTTTTCCTAAGTCTTGAGTTGCAATAAAAGCACATGAGTCTAAATTAGCAAGGTCTATTACATTTATTGCTCCAGTTTTACAGTTTGTCAATAATTGAAGTGGATCTTCAACTGACCTAGTCATTACCCTCATCCATGGCGGACACTTAAAAATTCCTTTACTTTTAGAATAGGCTTGACTTAACAGCTCTGTCATTCCATATTCAGAGTGAATTTCGGTTACATTGAATTCATCCTTAAGTTTTTTATGAAGTGCTGAGCGTACCATTTCTTCTCTCATTCCTTTCATTCCTCCTGTCTCTAAGATTATTGTATTTTTTAAATCCCATTTATATTTTTCTGCGACTTCAAGCAATGCAAATGTGACACCTAGTAGTATTGTTTTTTGCCCCTTATTTTCTAACTCAATTATATTTTTTCTTAAAGCATTCCAGTCATTTAAATAAAAACCACTTTCTAATCGCTTAGTTTTTTTTATTAAGTAATCAGCCATGTAGACTAAAGAAGAACCTTTACGTTCTAGGTAGGAAGGGAGTAAAGCAAGTAAGACATAGTTTTCAATATCTCCATAAAAATAATTAAATGTTTTATTAAAACTTTTTATGTAAAGATTCAAATCATTTATAGCATGGATAGAAGATGTTTGTCCTGTCGTTTTACTAGAAGTGAATCTGATTTTAGGAGGCCTTTTTGAAATATTCAAATTATGAGTTTTAAAGAGCTGAATAGGTAAAAAGGGAATATTTTTAATATCAGTTACTTCACTAGGATCAACATTAATCAAATTACAGTATGAACGATAAATCGAATTTTTTTCATATTGATAAGCAAAAAGCTTTAAAGCATGACTATCAAATGTTGTTTTATTAACTGTATCAAAAGCTGTAAATAAATTCCTCACTAATTTCAAAAATAACAAAAATGAATTTCTTTTTAAATATTAGTTCTTGAATAACATTAATAATTCAAAGAAATACTATTTTTATATAAATGATAAAGGAAGACACTAAAATACTACTTGTTGATGATGAACCTGATATAGTCGAGATAATTCGTTTTAATCTTGAGCAAAAGGGTTATCAAGTCTTTACAGCTTATGACGGTTTGGAGGCAATAAAAATTGCAGAAGAAAAGTTACCTCATCTTATAATTATAGATGTTATGATGCCTAATCTAGACGGAATAGAAACTTGTGAACGATTACGTCAAGACGACCGATTTAAAGATACTGTTATTATGTTTTTAACCGCTCGTGCTGAAGATTATTCCTATGTTGCAGCATTTGATGCTGGCGCAGATGATTACGTAACTAAACCTATAAAGCCTAAAGTTTTAATATCAAAAGTAAAGGGACTTTTAAGAAGATTTAAAGAAAAAGAGGAGACACAAAATATACTTTCGTTTAATCAACTTATTATAGATCGTGATGCTTACAAGATAATTAAAGAGGGTAAAGAACTTTCTCTACCTCGAAAAGAATTTGAACTTATCTTTCTTTTAGCAAGTAAACCTGGAAAAGTATTTGAAAGAGAAAAAATTATGAATAGAGTATGGGGAGGTGATATTGTCGGTGATCGAACTATAGATGTCCATATTAGAAAGCTGAGAGAAAAAATAGGAGATGGTTTTATCAAAACCATTAAAGGTATTGGTTATAAGTTCATAACGCCACAAAAAATACTTTGACTTTCCCAAAATTCAATAAAATCAGTTTTTATCTATCATTAGTAATTTCACTTTTTTGTGAGATCATTTTTATTGGAATTGGGTATATTATTTTTAATATTCCTGTAGAAAAAATCATTAAATTTTCATTTCTAAGTTTTTTAAGTATTCTTATTTTTTCATATATATTATTATTTTATCGTTTAGAGAATTATTTAATCAATCGAGTAAGTGAATTGTATAATAGTCTTTATCCTAATTCAACTTCAACTATCAAATCAACTTCTGATATTGAATTACTAACAATCAATCTAAAGAAATTAAATTCTGATAAAAACCTAGAAATAGAACTTCTCAAAAAACAAGAGGATTATAGAAAAGATTTCATTGGAAATATTGCTCATGAATTAAAAACACCGTTATTCACAATTCAAGGCTATGTACTGACCTTACTAGATGGAGGGATTAAGGATAAAAAAATAATAAAAAAGTATTTGAAGCGAACCTCCAAAGGAGTTGATAGACTCAGTTATATAGTAAAAGACTTGGATCTTATTACCAAGTTTGAGTCTGGGATGGCTAAATTGGACAAAAAACCTTTTGATATTCGTCTAACAATCGAAAATGTTTTTGAATCATTAGAAATACAAGCTAAAAAGAGTAATATTAATTTAAGAATGAATCGTCAATACAACGACCCTATTTTTGTGATAGCAGATGAAGAAAGAATTCAACAGGTAATAATCAATTTAATTATTAATTCTCTTAAATATGGTGTTGAACGAGGTATTTCAGAAGTAAGTATTGAAGTTTTTGATAAAAATAAAATCCTTATCCGAATTTCTGATAATGGGGAGGGTATTGAAGAAGAACACTTACCCCGAATTTTTGAGCGCTTTTATCGTGTAGAAAAAACTAGAAACAGAAAACTAGGGGGTTCTGGACTGGGATTATCTATTGTAAAACATATTATAGATGCTCATAATGAAAAGATTTTTGTAGAAAGTCGCACCGGTATTGGTTCTGAGTTTTCTTTTACATTAAAATGTGTAAAAGAAAAAGGAGTCAATGAAATTTAAATTTCTCTATTTTTATAAAAAATTTATAATTGGGGAGTAAAAATAAATTAAAACGTTTTAGGGAAAACGAAACTTTTTCTAATGTCATTCAGCCTGAAAGATCGACAATTCAGGATAATGTTTTTTTATTAAGGGGAAAGTGGAATTCTGAGTTTTTTAAAAATGATAATCCTATTGTTTTGGAATTGGGATGTGGCAAGGGCGAGTATACCATAAATCTTGCTGAACGTAATCCAAAAAAAAATCATATTGGGATAGATATTAAAGGAGCACGTTTTTGGAGGGGAGCCAAAACAGCTCTTGAAAAAGATTTAAGGAATACGGCTTTTTTAAGGACGCAAATTGAACTCATCACTAATTGTTTTGCTGAGAATGAGGTGGATGAGATATGGATTACTTTTCCTGACCCTCAAATCAAATTTAAAAGGACAAAGCACAGACTTACTCGGCCAAAATTGTTAATGGATTACAAAAAAATTTTAAAAGCTAAAGGAGTTATACATTTAAAAACTGATAGTGAATTTTTGTTTGGTTACACCCTCGCAAATGTTAGTCATCTAGGTAAAATTTTGTACGCACATCATAACATATACAACAATATTGATGCTCCCAAAGAATCTACTGCAATTCAAACTTTTTATGAAAAAAAGTTCTTAGATCAAGATAAAGCAATTACCTACATTAAATTTAATCTTTGAATGAAAGATGAGGAATTTTTTTTTGAAAAAGTATACAGCATAGTTCGCCTAATCCCCGAAGGAAGAGTAACCTCATATGGAGCAATTGCAAAACATTTAGGTGCAGTAAGAAGTGCTCGTATGGTTGGCTGGGCAATGAATGCCTCTCACAATGATGAAAGTGTGCCAGCCCACAGAGTTGTAAATCGTAATGGATTATTAACGGGAAAACACCATTTTAGAGGAACTAAACTAATGCAACAACTATTAGAAAATGAGGGGATTGAGATTGAGGAAAATCAAATTAAAAATTTAGAAAAGTATTTCTGGGATCCAAAATTCGAATTACCTACGATTTAAAAATAACTGGCGTTTGTTATTTAATCCTTAACATTATATTTGTATTTCTTAAGTTAATTATGAAAATTACTAAAAATGCAGTGTTAAGTGCACTAAAAAAAATATCTGTACCTGGCGAAGGAGATAACATAATTGATAAAGGTGTTGTAAATAATGTTATGATTTTTGGAGATCAAGTTGATATTGATTTACAACTTGAAAATCCAAGCTTACAAGCCAGAAAAAAATTAGAGGTTACCATCCTTAAGACTATCCATGAACAGGTTTACGAAAAAGCTAAAATTAATATTAATATAAAAGTTGTACCTGTTAAAAAACAGATTAACTCTATTAAAGGAAAGCCCATACCCGGAATTGAAAATATAATTGCAATTTCATCTGGAAAAGGAGGGGTTGGAAAATCTACTGTGACATCCAATATAGCTGTTACTTTAGCACAAATGGGTTGTAAAGTTGGCATCTTAGATGCTGATATATATGGTCCTTCTATTCCGACCATGTTCGATATGGAGGGATCTAAACCTCTTTCTGTTGAGGTTAATGGAAAATCTAAAATGAAACCTATTGAAAACTATGGAGTAAAGATTCTTTCAATAGGTTTTTTTACAAAGCCAGAACAAGCTGTTATCTGGAGAGGACCAATGGCTGCTAAAGCACTAAATCAAATGATTTTTGATGCAGCTTGGGGTGATTTAGATTTTTTATTAATCGACTTACCTCCAGGGACAGGAGATATTCACTTAAGTATAGTACAATCATTGCCAATAAGTGGAGCTATGGTTGTGAGTACTCCACAAAATGTTGCTCTAGCAGATGCTAAAAAAGGAATATCAATGTTTCAACAAGAAAATATTCAAGTACCTGTGCTTGGAGTTATTGAAAATATGAGTTATTTCACTCCAGAAGAGTTACCCGAAAATAAATACTATATTTTTGGAGAGAGAGGTGCTGAATATTTAGCAAAAGATAAAGGTGTTCCGTTTCTCGGATCCCTACCACTTGTCCAAAGTGTTAGAGAAGCTTCTGATTATGGTCGTCCTGCTTGTCTTCAAGAAAAAACTGCTATAGCTAACGAGTTTATTCAGATAACAAAAAACTTAGTTTCTCAAGTAGTTTATAGAAATAAAAATTTACCACCCACAAAAGCAGTAGAAATTACTAATTTAGTAGGATGTGAAGCAATAAAATCATGATTATGGATTCCAAAGAAATTGAATCAAAAGTATTATTGGCGTTAGAAGAAATCAGACCTTTTTTAAAATCAGACGGAGGAGATATATCACTAGTATCCATTGAAGGAGATAAACATGTGAATGTCCAACTTCACGGTGCTTGTGTGGGTTGTAGTGTCAATCAAATGACCTTAAAGACAGGAGTTGAACTGACTATTAAAAAACATCTTCCTCAAATTGAGTCTGTTACAAGCATAGATCCATCTTAAGATGAATCAAAACATTAATATTCAATTAACTGATAGGGAAGGTAATAACCATAAATTAACTGCACCTACAGACATGCAACTTAATTTAATGGAGCTTTGTAAGGTATATGAATTTCCTATTGAAGGAACCTGTGGAGGAATGGCCCTTTGCGCCTCATGTCAGTGTTATGTTACAAGTAATCACTCACTACCGGAACGTTCCGAAGATGAAGAAGCTATGCTTGCCGAAGCCTTTAATGTAAAAGATAATAGTCGCTTAGGATGTCAAATTTATTTAACTCCAGAACTTAATGATCTTAGTGTAACATTAGCACCTGAAGAATAAGTTAAAAAGTATTAAAAAATAATACCTTTAATGAAAAAGCATGATTGTGCATTATTTGACTTAGACGGTGTTATAGTTGATACTGCAAAATTTCATTTTCTCGCGTGGAAAAAAATAGCATCAATTTTTAATTATGACCTTACTTCGAATGACAATGAACAGTTAAAAGGGGTTAGTCGTTCAGATTGTCTTCAGATTATTTTAAAAATGGCTAATACAGTTATAGAGCCTTCAAAATTTGAAAAATATTTAGCTCAAAAGAACCTAGATTATTTAGATTTTATCCAGGATCTTGGTCCAAAAGATATTTTACCTGGGATTTTTGAAACTTTAATTTTTTTAAATAAAAGGAAGGTAAAAATTGGATTAGGTTCTGCTAGTAAAAATGCTGAAGTTATTCTAAGTAAATTAGGACTTACTTCGTTTTTTGAGATTGTGATAGACGGAAACAAAGTAAAAAAAAGTAAACCACATCCAGAGGTTTTTTTAAGAGGTAGTTTGGCTCTTGGAGTAGTTCCAGAGAAATGTTTGGTTTTTGAAGATTCTGCCTCTGGAATTATTTCAGCAAAAGCAGCTGGGATGACAGCTGTTGCGATAGGCAACCCAGATAAATTTTTAAATGAAGACTTTTGTTATCCTGATTTTCTGTCTTTGGTTCAAAATGATTTAGATAAATTGTTTTAAATTAAATCTAATCTTATCTATTCGGTATTTAATTAAGCGCTAAATGAAAAAAGTATACTACGAGATAGATCCATGGAAAATCATAGAAGATGGTTTTGACAAAAGTAAGGTTAGAGCATCCGAAAGTATTTTTAGCTTGGGAAATGGTTCTATGGGTCAACGTGCTAATTTTGAGGAACAGTACTCTGGTAAAACTTATCAAGGAAGTTATATTGCAGGGGTCTATTATCCCGATAAAACAAGAGTAGGTTGGTGGAAAAATGGTTATCCAGAATACTTTGCAAAAGTTCTAAATGCTCCAAACTGGATAGGAATCAATATTAGAATAGCAGGAATTCCATTGGATTTGAATAAATGCGTTGAAATATTAAAATTCAGAAGAGAACTCAATATGAAGACGGGAATTTACAAACGTTCTTTTGAGATTCAACTTTCAGCTAATATTCGTGTAGCTATTGATGTTAAACGTTTTCTTTCAATGAAAGAAAGTTCTTTGGGGGCCATTAAATATCAAATTACCATGATTAAGGGTGACGCAGATATAGAAATAGACTCTTATGTTGATGGAAACATTAAAAATTATGATTCTAATTGGGAAGATCCTTTTTGGGATTTTAAGAGTAAAATTGTTTCACCAGAACTATTACTATTACATTCTCAAACCTTGAAAACAAAATTTGATGTTGCTACTTATGCCCAAACTCAACTCTTTGATAAAAATGGAGTTTCAAAGGGTAACTTTACTACTAGTGAGCAAAATCAAATTATTAGCCAGAATAAAAAACACTACTTAACCGAAGGAGATAGTTGTTCTGTTTTAAAATTTGGTGGTTATATAAATGGAATGAATTATGATGTCAATAATTTTGAAAGTACTGCATTTAGTTTAGTTTTAAATGCCTCTTCAAAAGGATTTAACAAATTAGCAGAAGAGCATAATAGTTCTTGGAATAAAATATGGGAACAATCTGATATCAAGATTGAAGGTGATGACAAAGCTCAACAGGCTATTCGATTTAATATTTTTCAACTGAATCAAACTTATACCGGCCATGATGCTAGACTCAATGTAGGGCCTAAAGGTTTTACTGGCGAAAAGTATGGGGGAAGTACTTATTGGGATACAGAGGCCTACTGCTTACCTTTTTATATGGCAACAAAAAATCATAAGGTAGCTAGAAACTTGTTAAAGTATCGATATAACCAATTAGATAAAGCTATAGAAAATGCAATAAAACTCGGTTTTACTGATGGTGCTGCACTTTATCCAATGGTTACAATGAATGGGGAGGAGTGTCATAATGAATGGGAAATTACCTTCGAAGAAATTCATAGAAATGGCGCTATTGCATTCGCTATTTTTAATTATGAAAGATTTACAGGTGATACATCTTATATTCCAGAAATGGGAATTGAGGTACTAATCGGAATTGCAAGATTTTGGGCTCAACGCGTAAACTATTCTGAGTTTCAAAAGGCCTTTGTAATCCTAGGAGTTACTGGGCCTAACGAATACGAAAATAATATTAATAATAATTGGTACACAAATTATCTTTGTCAATGGTGTTTGAGGTTTACAATTGAGCAAATCTTCAAAATAAAAAAACAACATATTCAAAAATGGGAAGTGATCAAAGTCAAATTAAATTGGCTTGATATTGAGGTAGATCGGTGGAAAGAAATTGCGGATAATATTTATTTTCCTAAGCACCCAAATCAAGATATATATTTGCAACAAGACGGTTTTTTAGATAAAAAGTTAATACCTGCAACAAGTATAAATAAAAATGAACGGCCAATTAATCAGCACTGGTCATGGGATCGAATTTTAAGATCTCCTTTTATTAAACAAGCTGATGTATTACAAGGCTTTTATTTTTTCGAAAATCAATTCAATAAAGCTACTTTGGAACGTCATTTTAATTTTTATGAGCCCTTAACGGTTCATGAATCTTCGCTTTCCCCTTGTATTCATTCTATCCTTGCAGCACGTTTAGGGAAAAAGGATCAAGCATATGATTTTTACCTTCAAACCTCACGTTTGGACTTAGATGACTACAACAATGAATTAGAAGAAGGTCTTCATATAACCAGTATGGCTGGAACTTGGATGAGTATTGTAGAAGGTTTTGGAGGCCTTCGTATCATTGATAACCAAGTACATATAGATCCTAAACTTCCTAATGCCTGGAAAACACTCTCATTTAAGATTAACTTTAGAGGAACAATAATAAATGTTAAATTTTCAAAACAAAAAATAACTGTGGAAAAATCTAATAAAGAATCGATTGTATATTGTAAGGGTAAATTACTTAATTAGCAATCATTGAAAAAACTATTTTGTTTATATTTTTTAGTTCAATCATATCTCACTTTTGCCCAAATTGAAAAAGTAGAACCTCCGTTTTGGTGGGAAGGGATGCAAGAACCTACCCTTCAATTAATGCTTTACGGAAATAATCTAGCTCAATACGATTTGGATGTACCATCTTTGAGAAAAATTAATGTTCACCGCGTAGAAAATTCAAATTACTTGTTTGTTGATCTTGATTTGACTAGAAAAAAACCTGGAGAAATAAAAATCAACTTAATCAAAGATGGACAAGTTCATTCTTCTATTAACTATGAAATAAAAACTCGTAATCAACATACCAATAAAGAAAGTTTTAATTCTTCTGATGTAATCTATCTCTTAATGCCCGATCGATTTGCTAATGGCGATTCTTCTAATGATATTCATTCCTCTGTCTCGGAAAAAACGAATCGAAATGATAAAGATGGACGTCATGGCGGTGATATAAAAGGAATTATTGATCACTTAGATTATCTAGAAGACTTGGGTGTAACTGCTTTATGGTCAACCCCTATGCTCGAGGACAATGCCCCTAAAG
This sequence comes from uncultured Flavobacteriaceae bacterium, assembly GCA_943842245.1. Taxonomy (GTDB): domain Bacteria; phylum Bacteroidota; class Bacteroidia; order Flavobacteriales; family Flavobacteriaceae; genus MS024-2A. The sequence continues at coordinate 673,406 of CALTAJ010000002.1, read as the reverse complement.
TATCATATCATACTTATGCCCAAAGTAATATTTATCGTATCGATCCACGCTATGGAACAAACGAAGATTATCGCTCTTTGTCAAATGCCCTTCACCAGCGTAATATGAAGTTGATCATGGATTACGTTACCAATCACTGGGGAATTGAACATTGGATGATTAAAGATTTGCCATCCTCCGATTGGATTCATCAGCTTGAAAAATACACAAATACCAATCACAGAAAAGAAATTCATTCTGATCCTTATGCAACTAATATAGATCGTAATGAATTACTCCAAGGTTGGTTTGTACCATCTATGGCAGATTTAAACCAAAGCAATCATTACCTTCTAAAATATTTGAGTCAAAATGCAATTTGGTGGATTGAATTTGCTCAAATCGATGGTTTTAGAGTAGACACATACCCTTATAATAATCCTAAACCTATGATTACTTGGTTAGAAGCTATTCGTAAAGAATACCCAAATTTTAATATTGTTGGAGAGGGTTGGATGCACAATAGCTTACATCTTTCTTATTGGCAAGAAAAAAGTCCAATTGCAGCAATTCAAGGTTTTGATTCCAAGCTTCCAAGTGTTATGGATTTTACTTTGAACGATGCTTTAGTCAAAGCCTTTAACGAAAAGAACTCTTTTTGGGAGCACGGAACGACTAGACTTTATAAAAATTTACAGAATGATTTTCTTTATTCAAATATTAATAATGTTGTTATTTTTGCTGAGAATCATGATACTAATCGAATAAATGATTTTTACCCAAAATTTAAAAATTATAAACAAATTCTTAGCGTATTAATGACCATAAGGGGAATCCCACAAATTTATTATGGTTCTGAAATTGGAATGACTGGGAAGAAAGAAGTTGGTGATGGAGATATCAGAAGAGATTTTCCAGGCGGTTGGCCAAAAGACACTCAAAATGCTTTTAGCGAGAATGGTAGAGTCTCTAAGCAAGCTAAATATTATGATTTTTCAAAGAAACTAATTCAATGGAGAAAGACTAATCCTGCAATTCATTTTGGAAAAACATTACATTATGTTCCACGTGATGATGTTTATGTTTATTTTAGGTATACCGATGATGAACGTGTCATGATAATAGTAAATAATAACACCCTAGATCAAAAAATTTCTTTAAATAGATATAGCGAGGGAATTGCAGGGCGAACCCAAGCTTTTGAAATTATTTCTGAAGCTGCTTTTAAGCTACCTAAAGTATTGAAAATCCCGGCGGAAACAACTTTAATTTTTGAATTAAGCTTATGAGACTAAAAAGTATTTTATTATTGAGCCTATTGATATTATCTTGTCAAAATCAATCTGAAATAGCTCGAAAACCTCAGGTTAAAACTATTGAAGATACACCGTTCTTGCCTATAAATGAGGAAATCATTTCCAAGGCAGTACTTTACGAAGCTAATATTCGTCAATATTCTGTCGAAGGAAGTTTTAATGCTTTTGCAGAGGATCTCCCAAAATTAAAAAAAATGGGAGTCAAAATTATTTGGCTCATGCCAATTAACCCAATCTCTACTACAAAAAGCAAAGGTCCATTAGGAAGTTATTATGCAGTTTCCAACTACACTAAAGTAAATCCAGAATTTGGGACGTTAAAGGATTTTAAATCTCTTGTAAATAAAGCTCATCAATTAGGGATGTATGTTATTTTGGATTGGGTTCCAGGTCATACTGGCTGGGATCATGTTTGGATTAAAGAGAATAGTGATTATTATCTTAAAAATAGAAAAGGAGAAATTATTGACCCCATCGACTTTCGAACAGGAAAGTCTTTTGGCTGGACTGATGTAGCAGATTTGAATTACAAGAATATGCAAATGCGAGAAGCACTGAGAAAAGCCATGGTATATTGGGTAGAAGAAACCAATATAGATGGGTATCGTATCGATCAGGCTTATGCTGTACCCCAGGAATTTTACAATAAAACCTTTGCTATTTTGAAGCGAATCAAACCTCTTTTCCTTTTGGCAGAAACAGATATATATCATCCTGGAGGTCTAGACTTGGTAAAAAAGTTTGACGCTTCTTATGATTGGCCTGGCCACCATTTATCTAAAAAAGTAGCCCAAGGTCAAAAAAATGCTCTTAATTATTCAAGACACATAGAGCGAACGATTAAACGTTATGGTCCTGAAAATATCGTTGTCAATTTTGTTTCCAATCATGATGAAAATTCTTGGAATGGAACTATTGAGGAAAGCTATGGAAAAGCAGCTTACGCTTTCATGGCACTAAATTATACCATCCCTGGAATGCCACTGGTATATTCCGGTCAGGAATATGATCTTAATAAGCGATTACATTTTTTTGAAAAAGACAGCTTTCCTAAAGTGTCAGGAAAAACTATGGAGTTTTTACAACAATTAGGAGCATTAAAAAATAATCACAAAGCATTGACTTCTGGATTATCTGGAGGTTCTTTTAAACGTTTATTAAATTCTAAGAATGATCAAATACTTGCCTTTGAACGTGAAAGAGATGGAGATACAATTGTTTTTATTGCAAATCTAAGTAAAGACTATGCTCAGTTTACTTTACCCTATGAAGGGAATTTTAAACGCTTTCAAGATTTTAAAAATAAAAGACTTTCTTCATCATATCAATATGATATGAAGCCATGGGAATTCTGGATTTTAACAAATTAAAAACATATCTTTTTTTAAAATCTATGATTCCAAACTTATAATAAGGATGAAATATCGAAGTTTTTATATAATTCTATTTTTCGGTTTTATAATTACAGCTTGTATGTCATCTAAAAACCTAGTTATAATAGGACACCGAGGAGCAAAAGGTCATCTTGCAGAAAATACTCTCCCTTCTATATCTAAAGCAATAGAGCTAGGTGTAGATGGAATAGAAATAGATATTTTTAAATGTGCAAGTGGAGAATTAGTTGTCTTTCATGATAAGACTTTAGAAAAATTGACTAATTCAACAGGCTATATTGAGGAATTAGTTTTAGACTCAATAAGACGTATTGAGGTATTAAATGGTTACAGTATACCTACACTTGAAGAAGTTCTTGATTTAATCAATGGACGTGTCTTTTTGAATATTGAACTAAAAGGAAGTGCCACAGCGTTAAAAACAGATGAAGTTCTTCAGGTTTATTTTGAGGGTGAAGCTTGGTTTCCAGAAAAAATCCTTATTTCAAGCTTTAATTGGGATGAACTCAAAATTTTTCGTCAAATTAACAAAGAAGTACCAATTGCTATTCTTACTGAAGATGATCCTTTGGATGCCATACCCATTGGATTGGAATTAAAAGCTAAAGCCATAAACCCAGATTTTAAAACTCTTAACTCAATTAATGTAGTAAAGATTCATAAAGCAGGTTTTAAAGTATTTCCTTGGACAGTAAATAAAATCGATAATATAGCCATAATGAAAAGTTTAGGGGTTGATGGTATAATTACAGATTTTCCGGAGCGTATCTCACCCTAAATCTAGCTTTTTAATTTAAATATACTATACCTGTATTTAATAAGGTTGCAAAGCTAACCCAAGCTAGGTAGGGATAGAGCATGACAGCTGATTTTCTGTCTACAAGTCGAAACCAAAAAATACTACGTTGAATTAAAATCCACAAGATTAAAATAATAATCAATGCAAGTAGTGGATTCTTTAAACCAAAAAAAACTAGAGACCACAGACCATTAAAGATCAATTGGGCTCCAAAATGATATAGCGCAGTTTTACCCCATTTGTGTTTTCTCCCATAAAACCAAATCCTACCTACAGCGATTCCCATAAGAGTATATAATAATGTCCAAACAGGAGCAAAAAGCCAGTTAGGGGGAGAAAAAAAGGGTTTATTTAAGCCTTTATACCAGGTTGGTATTGCATCTTGAGTGACTATGCTAGATAGAAAACCAACCCCAACTGAAAAAAGAATTCCTAAAAGAGAAGCAAGAAAAAGTTGATAACTATTTTTTTTCATTAAAAGTAAAGCTAGTAGAAAAAAATCATTTCTAATAATTATGCTATAAAACATTACAATTGAAGCTGTATCTTTATGGACTATATGAATTTGAACGCTTTTATTTCAAAAAAAACCACTCCTGTCGATTACTTGACATCTTGGGAAGCACCAAGTAATATCGCATTAATTAAATATTGGGGGAAACAAGATTCACAGATACCTAAAAACCCATCTTTGAGTTTTACACTTTCATCAAGTGTCAGTAAAACCGAAGTGAGTTTTAAGCCCAAAAAATCAGGAAAATTTGATTTTGATTTTTATTTTGAGAAAAAACTAAAACCTGAATTTAAACCTAAACTTCAAATATTTTTTAAGCGTATAGAATCCTATATCCCATGGATTAAAGAACACGATTTAATAATTAAGAGCCACAATTCTTTCCCCCATAGTAGTGGTATCGCCTCATCTGCATCTGCAATGGCGTCACTATCACTTTGCTTGATGGACTTAGAGCGTCATTTTTTCCCTAGCATGAATAAAAGTTTTTTTTATCAAAAAGCATCTTTCCTTGCACGCTTAGGATCGGGGAGTGCTGCTCGCAGCGTACTAGGTCCAGTTGCACTTTGGGGTGAAAATAGAACTCTTGAAACTTGTTCTAATTTATACGCAATTAATCTTGGAGAAGATTTAAATCCGGTATTTAAATCCTATCAAGACACAATTCTTTTAGTTGATAGAGGAATAAAAGTCATATCGAGTTCAAAAGGACACGACTTAATGCATGAACATCCATTTGCTTCAAACCGTTTCCTTCAAGCATCAAATAATTTAGACTCTCTTTTACCCATAATGAAATCTGGGGATATAGATGCTTTTATAAAAATAGTTGAATTAGAAGCTTTATCTCTTCATGCGATGATGATGACATCTACTCCTTATTTTATCTTGATCAAACCAAATACTCTGGAGATTATTCAAAGAATATGGGATTTTAGAATGAGTCAAAAAATACCTATTTGTTTTACTTTGGATGCTGGAGCTAATGTTCATTTGCTTTATCCATTAGAGTATAAGAGACATGTCCTTTCATTTATTGATACAGATCTTAAATCATTCTGCGAAAATGAACAGTACCTTATCGATCAAGTTGGTCAAGGTGCCAGAAAATTATAAATCCATCTATATTTTTTAAATAAATGAAAGGACCATTATTTTTTGCTAAAATATTACTTTTCGGAGAATATGGAATTATAAAAGATTCTATGGGCCTTTCAATTCCTTATAATTTTTATCATGGATCATTAAAAATTCCTTATAAAAATAATACCTCTATTAAGGAGTCTCATCAAAAACTTTTGGCTTTTTCCAATTATTTAAAAACGTTAGATGCTGATCTAATATCCTTTAACTGGAAAAAATTTAATTTCGATTTGGAACGGAAAATATATTTTGATAGTAGTATTCCTCAAGGTTATGGAGTAGGGAGTAGTGGGGCTCTTGTTGCAGCAATTTATTATCAGTATGCCTTTCGAAAAATCACTATACTTGAAAACTTAACTAAGGAGAAATTACTCAACCTAAAAAATATTTTCAGTTTGATGGAATCATTTTTTCATGGTAAATCTTCAGGTTTAGATCCTTTAAATAGCTACTTGTGTTTACCTATTTTAATTAACTCGAAAAAGCATATTGAAACAATAGGTATTCCTCCACAAAATACAAATGGAAAAGGGGCTGTATTTTTAATTGATAGTGGCGTAGCTAGTAAAACTGCTACTATGATTTCAATATTTATGGAAAACATGAAGAAAGAAGCTTTTAATAATATGATTGGGGACCAATTTATTAGATACTCTGATGCTTGCGTTAAAGACTTTGTTGATGGAAATCTCAATTCATTGTTTAAAAATATTAAATCATTGTCTTTATTAGTTTTAAAAAACTTTGAACCAATGATTCCTGATAGCTTTCATAGGCTATGGCAAGCAGGTATAGATTCTAATGATTATTATCTTAAACTTTGTGGGTCTGGTGGTGGAGGATTTATACTAGGTTTTACTGAAGATTTTGAAAAAGTTAAAAAAACTTTGAAAGACTATCCTTTGGAAGTGGTATATCATTTCTAATAATGAGTAATGTCTTTTTGACTTTTGTTTTAATTTTATTGTAGCTTTCAATAGACCAAAAGGCTTACCTTTGAATTCACAATTTAATAAAGTTTTGGATTTTAGCAAGTGTTTTGAGCATCACTCTTTTATATCAAAATTTTAAGTAAATTGAAGAATTTAACCACCATGAAATCAAAAGACCCCTCTTCAAATTCAAAACATCTTGATAAAGGGAAAACCACAAGATTAAATAAATTTTTGTCAAATGCAGGACTTTGCTCAAGAAGAGAGGCTGATGAATTTATCAAAATGGGATTAGTTCATGTAAATGGCAAGATTGTAACAGAGATGGGTTATCAAGTGAAGTCTAATGACGAGGTCAAATATGATGGGTCAAGGGTTCATCAGTCTCCTCCGGTATACATTTTACTTAATAAACCTAAAGGATTTGTTGCTACCTCACAGGGTGGAAAAATTAATAAATCAGTCCAAGATTTGATAAGTTCGGGTATAAATACAAAAGTCCCTCCAATTGGAGATATGGGAAGGCCTATGACAGGACTTCTACTATTCACAAATGATGAAAGTCTTCGAAAAAAATTAAATAATTCTAATTCTATCCCTATGATCTATCAAGTTGTTTTGGATCAAAATATCACCAAGGAGATGATGGATAAACTTAAGGAAGGACAAATAGTTTTTGACAAGTTTCAAAAAGTAAATGTAATTAGTAATATACATGGAAAATCGAAAAAAGAAGTAGGTGTTGAAGTGCATTCACTTAGCCCTGCTATAATGGTCAAACTTTTTTCTACAGTTGGCGTAAAAGTTATTCAAATGGACCGTGTAATTTATGGTGGACTAAGTAAAAAAGATCTTCCTAGAGGGAATTGGAGAAAGTTAAGTACCAAAGAAATTGGGTTTATGAAGATGATTCCCTAAACGCCCTTTAATAATTTCAAAAGCTAGACATCCATAAACTAAAATATAAGCAATTAGTTGATATCCAATACTTTCTTCTACGATATTAAATTTATAAGCACTATAACTCCAAAAAACAGTCATACTCCATAGAATTGGAAATAAATACCCTGTTAGTATGCCCAATAATATTAGATTAATAATATACCAGGGGTGAACTGTTGTAGCTATAAAAAAATAAAAACTGAGTAGCAAAAGCATACTTTTAAAAAGCCTATTATGGTTACGATTGGAATTGAAAAGTGAAAACACAAAAACCAATATTATAGTAATGTAAGGAGTAATTTCTCCTAATTGACGAATGATATTGTATCCTTTGACTTCATATCCAACAGCGCGAACAATATTATAAATACTGCCATTAAATTCAAAGGTTGTAAACCAAAGTTGGATAGTTTGAATGTAATTTTTTATCATTTCTTCATTTAAAAATGGAATCCATAAAATACCAGAAAAAACCACTAAGCTAATACTGAACAATAAAAACCTTTGAAACCCTAAATATTTTAAAAAAAGGGGGACTAAGAGAAGCGGAAGAAGTTTTGTTCCCACTGCTAAAGTCATAAAAAACCCTCCTAAAATGGGTTTTATTTTTAAGCAATAAAGCAAAGATAAAATAGAAAATGTTATCATTAAAGACTCTGAGTGAAGATTTCCAAAGCCTTCGACAATGACTAGTGGATTTAAAAAATACCATGCAATGTTAATAGATGGAAGTTTTAATTTTTCTAAAAGAATTTTAGCACCAAAGAATAAAACTAACTCCCCTATCAAATAGATCAATCTGAGAACGAATAAAGGGTGTAATATATTTCCTTTATTAAAATAAGCCATAACTTGAAATATGTATTGACTAAATGGTGGATAGTTAGAATAGTTATGATTACTTAGACTTCCCATTTTTTCATATAAAAGTTGAGAATTTGGAAACTCGATCAAATCAACCAGAGAAATTGGAGTGTACCGGTACGGATTGATACCTAAAAGTTGAATATTTCCATCCCAGATAAAACGATAAAAATCTTGGGAGAGCTCTGGAATGTGATTCCAAAATAACAATCGACAAAAAATACCAATAAAAAAAACACTAGTAAGGTTACTGAAATTTCGAATCCAAAACCAAAGCAAAAAAAATAAACTACTAAAGGTAAAAAGTAGGGGTATAGTATCTATTCTTTTTAATTTATAAGAAATTAAATAAAAACCAATGAATAATGAAAATTGAAGACACCAACTTAAAATCCTATTATTTAATCGCATTTTAAATACTTTGTTTTAAGCCTTGATAACTAATACTGGAAAACCCAATAAATAAAAAAAAGTGAAATAAAAATAATCCAAAATCTACTTTTGCAACAATATTAAAAGAGGCATACATTCCAAACAGAAAGTAAAGTGCAAGAGCAATTTCGATAAACGAGTAAAAAGAGACTTTCTTAATAGTATATTTATTGTCATTCATTTTGCTTTTGTTAAATTTAGGTGTACGAACGAAAGAACTTTTTTTACCGAAATATCCTTCTAAAACAGCTATTGAATTATGAATAGAAAAACCCATAACCAGGGTGTAAAAGCTAATAAAGCGATTAATATATTGTAAAAAAGAGCGAAGTCCACCACCGTAAATATATTTATGGATAAACCAATAGCAAGTAAAAAAAATAATTGTAGATATTATAAATAAAGTACTTATATCATATGCCAATGATAATTCTGGATAGGCTGATTTAATATAAATTAGTGGAACGCTTAGAATGGAAACCAATAAAATATTCAAAAATATGCTACTGTTTATCAAGTGAAAAAAAGCATTGATTTTTGTCCATATAGGATGTCCTTTTGCAGTGATTACCTGGGCAATAAATTTTCTAAAATTCTCTGCCCCTCCCTTGTTCCACCTAAATTGTTGAGACCGAATGGCATTTATTGTGATAGGTAGTTCTGCAGGTGCAACCACATCAACTAGATAGTGAAACTTCCAATGTTTTAATTGAGCTCGATAACTTAAATCTAAATCTTCGGTTAGAGTATCTCCTTCCCAATTTCCCGCATCGAGTATGCAACTTTTTCTCCAAATCCCTGCTGTTCCATTAAAATTAATAAAATGTTGTTGTTGATTTCTTCCTACTTGTTCTAAAATGAAATGTGCATCTAAAGCAAAGGCTTGAACTTTTGTTAGAATCGAATATTCTCGATTTAAATGTCCCCATCGAGTTTGGACTAATCCAATCTTGGAATCGATAAAGTGAGGAATAGTTTTTAAAAGCCAATCTGGCTTGGGTAAAAAATCAGAATCAAAAATTGCAATGAATTCTCCCGTCGCATGAGCTAATCCATTTTTTAATGCTCCTGCTTTAAATCCTTCACGTTTGTTTCGGGTTATGAGTTCTATAGGAATTCCCTTCTTTTTATATTTAATTACTAAACTTTTACTCATACCCAAACATTCGTCGGTGGAATCTTCTAAAACTTGAATTTGTAACAAGCTATGTGGATATTCTAGGGCTGTGATGCACTCAAGTAAGCGTTCTATGACATGAAATTCATTATAAATAGGTAATTGAACAGTTACTTTTGGAAGTTTTTTTGGAACTGGGGGTATGTCTTTTTTTTGATTTAAGAAGTTTAAAAAATGGCGTAGTATGTTAAGTTGTGTAAGACTATAAAAAAAAATCATAAGTAAGCACCCGATATAGATTACCAAAATTCCATAAATTATATATCTAAATATTAAAGTTGACATTATTTCCATTTAGAGAAATAAAATTTACCGATCCAGGTTAATATTTTATAGCCTGCTAAAATTGTCCCACTTATAGTTCCAGAAACCTTAGAAACTCCAATTCGATTTCTGTATCTAACTGGTATTTCAATGTACGGAAGTTTTCTTCGAAGGATCTTTAATTGCATTTCTATAGTCCATCCAAAGGTTTTATCTTTCATTCCAAAACTCTGCAAAGTGTCCCATCTAATTGCACGAAAAGGACCTAGATCTGTAAATTTACTATTGTATAATATACGCATCAAAAAGCAAGATAAAGCATTCCCAAAGATCTGAGAAGATGTCATTGATCCTTTTTCTCTTAAAGTTTTTATGCGTGATCCTAAACTGAAAACAACTTCTCCTTTAAGAATAGGATCAACAATTAAATCTAAGTTTTCAGGATAGTCGGAATAGTCTCCATCCAAAAAAACTACAATATCAGGACTGGAGTTTTCCAAGTAGCTCATTCCTTTAAGGCAAGCAAACCCATATCCTTTTCTTTTTTCTTCAAGAACTATAGCACCTTGAGCATTTGCAATTATAGCTGTATTATCCTGTGAACCATTATCAACAACTATAATTTCACTCACACTTTTAGGAATTGAAGCAACCACTTTTCCAATAGAAAGAGCCTCGTTAAAAGCCGGTATAATTACAGCAATTTTAATGAGTCGTAAAGTTTATTTTTTTAATTCAATTTGTTGTTGTGGAACAATATATTCGTCAAAATACCACCCAGACAAGCTTTCAAAAGCTAAGAAAAAGGAAATACCAAATGTTATGAGTAAAAAGATTAGTAAAGTCAAGTTTAACCTTTTTCTTTTTGGATCAATTGAACATTGATCTTGTTTCTTCCTGAACATTATAAAACCATAAATTCCAAGGCAACAGGCTATTATTCTTAGTAAAATAGATCCTGTTCCAATACTACCATCTTCTGCATAAAAAAAATCTGCAAATGAAATTGCAACGACTCCTCCCATTAAACCAAACATAAATAAAATTGCAGGTGCAACACAACATATCATTCCTGTTAAAGCTGATATCAAACCAAACTTAAGAGACCACTTAAAAGCATTTGGATTTTTCATTTTGATTCTAAATTTTTTATAAAATTAATACTTATTGTGTATTAAGACTCCAATCATAATCAAGATAATCTATTACAGGTTTATTATATTCTAAATCTGAATATTTTTTAATAAAATTTAGTCTCTCTTTTTTTGAGCCAAAGTCTTTTTTGAACCAAAAAAATATTTTAGAAAGTTTAAGTTTATTTTTATTTAAAATATTTTTTGAAGAATCCATTAAAAAGGAACGTGTAGCTTGAATTAGCTGAGTTTCTAATTGTTTTTCTTGAAAGGCTGAATTTAATAATTTTGGACAGGAAACCGACGCACAATTAATTGCAAAATGTATACGAGGCTCGTTCATTTTTCGTAAAATTTTATGTTCTATGTCACCTAGACTATAATCTTTATCTTCAATTTTAAAACACCTATTATTCCAGGGTGATTTTATTTCCTTAATACTTTTAACTGGATAATTTTCTAGAATAAGTTTAATTGTTAATGAATTGTAAGCATTTATCCAGTAAGCTAATTTATAATTTTTTGATGCACCCTCTCTAGGCGGAAAATCTGACAAAGTTTCTATATAAGCATTTAAATTCTTTTGATCCTTTTTCCAGGCGTTGTAATCAACTTTTCCACTTTCAGAAACATATGTCTTAAGTTGTTTATTCCATCTATGATGAATATTTTTTTGTCCAAATGAAATAAAACCAATTAGACAAATTTTGAGACAAAAAATAAATTTAACAGATTTAGTTTTCATTTGTTTAAATAGGATAAATACAAATTTAAAACATAATTTATTAGAGAATTAATAAACGAACATCTTACTATTAATATGATATAAAAAAAAAGCTCTCAAATTGAGTAAAATAATATCCTTTGAAATTTTTTATGATAAAGTTTTTTTATAAAGCTCATATAAAGAAGCGTGTGCTCTAAGACTTTCTTTATTATCGATATCATTCTTTATTTCTAAATAGTAGACAGAATTTTCCAAAACTTTTGATAAAGTCTGTTTAAAAACTTGTTTTTTACTCCAAGATATGTTTTTAAAAATTTTATTATTAAAATTTTTCATCCCGATTAAATAGTATCCTCCGTCATAGCAAGGGCCAATTACTACGTCATTATGTTCTAATGCTTTTTTTGCCTCTATTAAAGTGTCTTTATCTAAACTCCACAAATCACTTCCAATTAGTATGACATTTTTGTATTTTAAACTAAAAGCCCAGCGAAAAGCATTTTCCATTTTTTCTCCAAGATTTTTCCCTTTCTGTATTTGGTAGTCTGCCACATTTTTAAAAATAGCTTTTAATTCTGGGTTTAATTCGCTTTGAAAAAGGACTGTTTTAATTCTACTTTTTTGAGCAACTGATGCAGTATGTTTTAATAATTTCTTATAAATATGGAGTGAAGACTCTAATCCAATATTTTTACTAAGGCGATTTTTTACCTTTCCTAAAATAGGAGATTTAGAAAAAATAAGAAGGACAGTTTTCATAGGTTAAACATTTTAAATTCAATATTTTAAATTTAAAATAGCAAAGCTTGGAATTATTCAATCCCTTATAGAACTGATAAAGTCAGCAATTTTATTTACTCCTTTATCTTCTAAAAACTTTATAAATGCTGAGCCAATTATTGCTCCATTTGAATGTTCTATCGCCGTAGAATATGTACTTGCATTACTAATGCCAAAACCGACAACTGTTGGAGAACTCAATCTCATCCCTGATATGCGCTTGAAATAGTCTTTTTGACTGTCACCAAAGGTGTTTTTTGCACCAGTTACACTTGCACTACTTACCATATAGATAAAACCATTTGAAACTTTGTCAATATATCGAATACGTTTCTCTGGAGTTTGTGGGGTGATTAAAAACATATTATATAACCCATGTTTATCAAATAAAATCTTGTATTTCTCGTGATAAATATCGACAGGTAAATCGGGAATAATTAAACCATCAATACCAATTGATTCACAACACTTACAGAATTTTTCAATCCCAAATTGCATCATAGGATTAAAATAACCCATCAAGACCAATGGAATATTTATGTATTTCCTTATATTTTCTAATTGAGAGAATAACTTATCTGTGGTCATCCCGTTACTTAGGGCCTGAGTTGAGCTTTCCTGAATAGTAGGTCCATCAGCTAAAGGATCAGAAAAAGGGAGGCCAATTTCTACCATATCTACTTTGGCAGCTTGCAATTTCTTTAAAATAGGTACTGTGTCTTCTAAGCTAGGATGTCCAGCAGAAAAATAGATAGACAAGAGTTTTTTGTCTTCTTGAAATTTTTTATCTATTCTATTAATCATAATTTAAAATAATCAATATAGGTATCCAAGTCCTTATCACCTCGGCCTGAACAGTTAAAAACAATTACTTCTTCGGGACTAAACTTTCGCACATCAAGTACCGCAAAAGCATGCGCGGTTTCAATAGCTGGAATTATACCTTCCATTTGCGAAAGGGTAAGCCCCCAACCCATTGCCTCTTGATCTGGAATAGATATAAACTCTGCACGTTTAGAGCGGTACAGATGCGCATGCATTGGTCCAATACCTGGGTAATCTAAGCCAGCTGAGATAGAATATGGTTCGGTTATTTGTCCGTCATGACTTTGCATTAATAGAGTTTTACTTCCATGAATAATTCCTTCTTTACCTAGTGCTGAAGTTGCAGCACTCTTTCCAGAATGAATTCCCTTTCCTGCAGCCTCAACTGAAATAATATTTACACGTTCATCATTGAGATAGTGAAAATATAGTCCAGCAGCATTACTTCCTCCACCTACACAAGCTATAATATGATCGGGATATTCACGTCCTTCTTGTTCTTTCAATTGCCATTTAGTTTCTTCACTAATAACTGATTGAAAACGAGCCACCATATCGGGATAGGGGTGAGGTCCAACTACAGATCCTATAATATAATGTGTATCTACTGGATTATTTATCCAATCGCGAATGGCTTCATTGGTAGCATCTTTGAGAGTTTTACTACCTGATTTTGCAGAGCGAACTTCTGCTCCTAACATTTTCATTCGTGCTACATTTGGTGCCTGACGTTTAATATCTAACTCGCCCATGTAAACAATACATTCTATTCCCATAAGAGCACAAACTGTAGCGGTGGCAACTCCATGTTGTCCTGCACCAGTTTCTGCAATTACACGATTTTTACCTAGACGTTTAGCTAACAAAATTTGACCAATGGTGTTATTGACTTTATGGGCACCAGTATGACAAAGATCTTCACGCTTTAAATATATTTTTGTATTGTAACGTTTAGACAAACGTTTAGCAAAATATAAAGGAGTTGGACGCCCAACATAGACCTTTAATAAATTATCAAATTCTTTTTTAAAGTCAGGTTCTGATGAAATTTTTAAATATTTTTCCCGAAGTTCTGCCACATTGGGATATAACATTTCAGGTATAAAGGCGCCACCAAAATCACCGTAATATCCTTTTTCATCTACATTATAATTCATATAATTCATTTTTAAATTTTGTTAAAGACTCTATTTTTTTTAGTCCAGGTGCAGATTCAAATTTGCTATTTACATCAATACCGTAAAGGGGTAGAGTTGAATTTAATAATTCTTTAACCTGTTGTATGTTTTCTAGTCCTATTCCACCACTCAAAAAAAATGGTTTCTGTGAATAGTAATCTTTTAAAACACTCCAATTAAAAGTATAACCATTGCCACCAGGAGATGGACCTTTGGTATCAAACAAAAAGAAATCGCAATTTTCTTGATAAGGGACAAGAAGTGAAAAATCAAAATAATCTTTTATAGAAAAAGATTTTATCACTTCTACACCAAATTCTTTAATGAGCTCACAATAACTTGGTGTTTCTTTTCCATGCAATTGCACAGCTTGTAATTGATGTGTAATAATTATATCCTGAACATATTCGACATTAGCATCTACAAATACTCCAGTTTTCTTGATTTTTTTATCAAGTTTAGGCGTTGGACTATTTACGTAGCGACTTGAGGAGGCCCAAAAAATAAAGCCTATATAGTCTGGCCGTAAATCGCTCAGAGCTAAAATATTTTCATTTTCTCTCATACCACAAACTTTTAACTTCATGACTCTATTTGTTTTATGAATTTATGGGCTGCTTCTCCTGGATTATCAGTTTTCATAAAATTTTCTCCAACTAGAAAGCCCTGATATCCTTGACTTCTTAAATCTTTTATGGCAGTAACCTCACTTATACCACTTTCAGATATTTTGACAAAATCATCAGGAATCTCTTCAATTAAGACCCTACTTGTATTTAAGGAAACTTCAAAGGTTTTAAGATTTCGATTATTCACTCCTATTATGTCTAGGGAGGGCATGACAGATTTTTTTAATTCTTTTAGGTTATGTACTTCTAATAAAACTTCTAATCCAAATCCTTTTGCTGCATTTGACAATTGAAAGATTTCAGATCGATTTAAGATTCCTGCAATTAATAAAATAGCATCAGCTCCATGGGCCTTGGCTTCGATTATTTGGTATTCGTCAATAATAAATTCTTTACGCAAGACTGGAAAACTAGTAACAGAACGAGCAAGGTTTAAATCATTTAAAGATCCCCCAAAATATTTACCATCAGTTAAGACTGACATTCCACATGCGCCTGCTTTCTCATATCCGCCAGCAACATCTGTTACAGAAAGTGAGCTATTTATGTTTTGTTTAGATGGAGAACGACGTTTGTGTTCAGCAATTATGCCTGAATTACTATCACTGAGACTTTTTACCAATGAATTAGACTGTCGTTCAAAAAGCGGAGAGGACTCCCAATAACTACTTGGAAATAACTTCTTCCTTTGGGTAATCTCTATACGTTTATCAGCTACGATTAGATCTAATATGCTCATTTTTCACTAAGGTTTTGAAGTTTTTTTAGAGCATTGAATGCTTTTCCAGAAAGTATTGATTCTTTAGCTTTTTCAAACCCTTCAATGGGTGACAGTCTTAAAGCTGTTGCAATAGCTATTCCTGAATTGGCACAGACTACATTCTGCTGTGCAGTTGTACCTTTATTTTGTATTACATCCAAAAATATTTTAGCTGAAGAATTTATATCTTCTCCCCCAGATATTTCTTTGGCAGCTATTGTTGTTACTCCAAAATCTTGAGATGTCAATACACTTTCACCATTTTTACTAAAGACTTTAGTAGGACCTGTAAGTGATATCTCATCATATCCATCTAACCCATAAAGAATTGTAAAGTTGATGTTTGTTTTTTGAAATAGATAATTGTAAAGTCTTGCTAATTCAAGATTGAACACTCCTGTTAACTGATTTTTTGGTAAGACAGGATTAACTAGTGGGCCCAACATATTAAAAAAAGTTTTAACTCCAAGTTCACGTCTTACAGGTGCGATATTTTTCATTGCTGGATGAAAAAGGGGCGCATGTAAAATACAAATACCTGCTTCGTCAAGACACCGTTTTAAAAAATTTTTTTTATTAGAAAATTTTACCCCTAATGCTTCTAATACATTACTAGAACCACATCCTGAAGAAACACCATAATTTCCATGTTTGGTAACTTTAACCCCAGCACCAGCAGTTACAAA
Organism: uncultured Flavobacteriaceae bacterium; assembly: GCA_943842245.1. Taxonomy (GTDB): domain Bacteria; phylum Bacteroidota; class Bacteroidia; order Flavobacteriales; family Flavobacteriaceae; genus MS024-2A. Next base: position 656,932 of record CALTAJ010000002.1, on the reverse strand, counting down.
AGAGGAAAGAGTCGAAATATTGAAGGTGTCTTTCCCATCTCCGCCAGTACCACATAAGTCTATGGTATCGTATTCATCAAGATCAATTAAAATGCATAATTCTAATAAAGCAGAACGAAAACCTTCGAGTTCGTCTAGGCTAATACTTCGCATCATATAAACGGTAAGGAATGAAGCAATTTGGGAAGAATTATACTGCCCATCAGCTATATTTATAATCATTTGTCGAGATTCTTCCTTGCTCAGTTTTTGATGATTTATAAGTCTATTTAATATGGCTTTCATGCTCAACTATTAATCCAATTACTTAATATTTTTTTCCCATGAGGTGTGAGAATTGACTCAGGATGAAATTGAACCCCACGAACATCAAATTTTTTATGACGTAAAGACATTAACCGTCCTTTTTGATCTATTGAGGTGGCAATAAGCTCTTTAGGTAATGGTGTTTCAACTACCCAAGAATGATAGCGGGCAATATCGAAGGTATCAGGGAGATCTGTAAATAATACATCTTCTTTAATAACCTTTACTGGAGTTGCAACACCATGATAAACTTTATCTAGATTAATTAGTCTACCACCAAAAACTTCTCCAATGGCTTGTTGACCTAAACAGATACCTAAAATTTTCTTAGTAGGAGCATAACGTTTAATTGCTGCTTTTAATAAACCAGATTCATCAGGAATACCAGGTCCAGGGGAGAGGAGTAATAGCGGATAATTTTCTAACTCGCCAAGTTCGAATTTATCATTTCGTTTTACGGTTGCCTCACAGTTCATTTCTTCTAGATAATGAACTAGGTTATATGTAAAAGAATCATAATTATCGATGACAAATACTTTTTTCATAGTCAAACGTCCTCTGCTAATGTTAAGGCTTTATCTAGAGCTCCTAATTTATTATAGACTTCTTGTAATTCATTCTCTGGAACTGAATCAGCAACAATTCCAGCTCCTGCCTGATAATGTAATTCATGATTTTTACTTAAGAATGAACGAATAATTATTGCATGATTAAAATTCCCATGAAAATCCATGTAACCAATTGCACCTCCATAAACATTTCGTTTTGTGGTTTCATATTGATCAATCAATTGTAATGCCCTGTGCTTTGGAGCACCACTTAGAGTACCTGCTGGGAAAGTGTCTGCCACAACGCGGAATGTTTTAGTAGCTTTTTTCATAGTGCAACTTACCTTTGAGACTAAGTGAATAACATGAGAATAGAATTGAATTTCTCGATTTTTTTCCACAACAACTTGTGATCCATTTCGACTTAAGTCGTTTCTAGCTAAATCCACAAGCATAACATGCTCGCTATTTTCTTTAGGATCTTTTGCTAATAGTCCAGCAGCTACAGCATCTTTCTCATCATCACCTGTTCGGCGAAAGGTTCCTGCAATAGGGTGAATTTCCGCCTTACCACTTTGAACAATTAGTTGAGCTTCTGGTGAACTCCCAAAAATTTTAAAATAACCATAGTCAAAGAAAAATAAATAAGGGGAAGGGTTGATAGACCTTAGGGTTCGATAAACATTAAATTCGTCACCTTTAAAACCTTGCGAAAAGCACCTGGAAAGTACAAGCTGAAATACATCCCCTCTGAAACAATGTTCTTTCCCTTTTTTTACAAAATTAATAAATTGTTCATCACTAAGATTAGACGATTTTTCTCCTACTTTTTCAAAGTTAAAATGGCTGTTGTTTTTGGCTTGGAGTAAAACCTCTATCTCAGTAAGATTATGATCACCGCCATAAATGTGTGAAAATAAGTGAGCTTCGTGATTAAAAAGACTAATCGCGATAATATTTTGATAAACAGCATAATATATATCGGGAATATCTTGCCCTGGTTTAGTTTTATTTAGCTCAATATTTTCGAAACGATCAACAGCATCGTGAGCTACATAACCAAATATTCCATTACTAATAAATTTAAAGGGGAAACGTTCACTCTCAAACTGCTGTGAAAATTTATGTATTCGCTCAGGTATATCAAGCATGCTATTGACTTTTTCTACTTCTAAACTCTTATCAGGAAAATGGGTAGTTAGTATATTGTTTTTAAGTTCAATAGAAGCTATTGGGTTACAACAGATGTATGAAAAGTCATTATTATTTGCATGGTAATCACTGCTTTCTAGAAGTAAAGAATGTGGAAACACATCCCTTAATTTTAAATATACACTGACCGGGGTAATAGTGTCAGCAAGTATTTTTTTGTGCTCTGTTTTAAGGGCAAATGTTTTCATTTTTGATATAAATTAAAAAAGGCTTGTCGTGATGACAAGCCTAGTTATATTTTATACAGTTGTTTCACGCGAATCATTTTTGAATCGAGCACCACCAAGTGTTATTTAATTTTATTAAAATCATTGCTTCAAATATAATATAAAATTTATAACTCCATTATTAGTTTTGAAACATATTTATTATAGTAATTGAAATTAAAGAAGATCAGATTTTAACAAAGCATATTAAAAAACTAAGTCTACTTTAAGTTCAATGTCATCATAAATTAACTTATCGCCTAACTCATCAAAAAAACTGGAGGATCTGAATTTTACACCGTATTTAGATCTATCAAAAGTGAGTTCAGCTGTTGCACCTTTTGAGTTGAGAACGATATCAAAAATTACTTGATTATTGATTCCTTTTATTTTGAGGTCTCCCACAACTAAATGTTTTTCCCCTTCAACTTTTTTAACGGATGTTATTTTTAAAGTAGAAGTAGGATGTTGTTCTACCCCAAAAAAATCATCTGAACGTAAGTGTTTTTCAAGATATTCTTTAGATCCACCACTCAAGTCTTCATTTTTAAGACTATTCATATCTACAATAAATTCTCCAGCAGTTATCAAATCATTAACTATTGAGATATTTCCTTTTTTAAATTTAAGTGATCCATAATGAGTCTTTGTGGTAATTTCTTTACCAACCCATTTTATTTCACTTAAATTTAAATTAATTATTTTTTCTTGCCCTTGAAGAATTGTTGTGAAGGACATAATTAAAATAAATAAGATGTTTATGTTTTTCATTTTTAGTCATTTATTTGATTAAGCAAGGCAATAAGTTTTTCCTTTTCTTTTTCGTTAAGTTTTTGGGTTGCTTTATCTTCTGTTTTTTCAACAATAGTATCTATCACAGAAAGTAGTTTAAGACCTTCATTGGTGATAAATAATTCTATTTTTCTCCTATTCTCTTTGCAAATATTTCTTTTTACTAAATTTTTATCAGATAACTTATCTATAATCCTAGTAGTATTACTCGTTCTATTAACCATTCTTTCATGAACAGTTGATAGATTAGCAGCAACTCCATTTTGTCCTCTTAATATTCTCAAGACATTAAATTGTTGGAATGAAACACCAAAAGGTTTCAATGCTTTAGATACAGACTCGTTTACTTTGCAATTATACTTAATAAGTGCAATTACTAAGTTTTTTGAATTTTCGGACATTTTTTACCACGAATGTTGTAGGTACAAATATACAATTAATATTCTTTCAATTTTAATTTTTTTGATTTGTTTATTGATTGACGCTATTGTATTTTTAGATTAAAATTAAATAATGGATTTATCACAAGATAAGTGGACTGAAAATCAGAAATTAGAATCTGTGAGTATAATTTTAGATGTAAGAACACCTGAAGAATTTATAGAAGGACATATTCCAAATGCAGAGTTAATTGATATTCGAAGCCCTCAAGAATTCATGAATAAAGTGAATGATTTAGAAGTTTCAAATTCATATTATATTTACTGTCGTTCTGGTGCTAGAAGTGCCCAAGCATGTCAGATTTTGAAACAGAAAGGAATTGTTAACTGTTATAATTTATTGGGGGGAATTATGGAGTGGAAAGGAGAAATAATAAGTTAATTAGTTCAAGGTTGTTTTATGGATAGATCTAACCGATTTCGTATTTTTTTTGAGCGAAATGGTTTTGCTGTTTCAAACCGGTTGGCAGAGTTACTTGGAATGAAGGTCAAAAGCGTTCGCTTATTTTTTATTTATGCTTCTTTTACAACATTAATAGGGGGCTTTGTGATTTATTTAATATTGGCATTTTGGTTAAAACTCAAAGATCTTATCTATACTAAAAGAACTTCTGTTTTCGATTTATGATCTTCTTACTAGATTTTTAATTCTTATTTTCATTTCCTAATTGATTTATTTAATTATTCAACCAGCATTGATAATTGAGGTAAATTTTAATAAAACAAAATTCAAAGGAAGAATAAATTTTAAAGAAAGTATCATATTTTCTTATACTACTATGACTAATGAATTTCTTATCAAATAGGATATTTATAAATTAAGTATAATCTTTCAATTTATTAATTTGTTTTTCTATTCCTTTTTATGATATTGAGCCTATCAAATTTTTCAAAAAAATTATGAAATTTTCTCTCCCAAAAAAGTATTATTTCTCAACCCTGTTATTTCTATTAATTCATTCACCAGTATTTTCTCAAGAACGTGGTTTAGACGAACGGATTAATGAAGCATTTACACCTATAGCAAATTGGTGGGAAGGATTAATTTTGCATAATTTTCCTGGAACAGAAATCCCCACAATAATTTTATTGCTAGTTGGGGGAGCACTTTTTTTTACCATCTATTTTGGATTTGTTAATGTTCGACACTTTTCAACAGCTATTAATACGGTTCGAGGTAAATATGATAGTATAGATAATCACAATTCCACTAACTCTGAAATTTCATCAGACTTAGAGGCCAAAAGAACTTCTTTTAGCGAGGGTAAAGAAGGAGAAGTCAGTCACTTTCAGGCCCTTGCGACTGCTGTTTCTGGAACTGTAGGTAATGGAAATATTGCTGGGGTAGCATTAGCTATTGCAGTCGGAGGACCAGGAGCTACATTTTGGATGATATTATGTGGTCTATTAGGTATGTCTACAAAATTTGTAGAGTGTACTTTAGGCGTTAAATATCGAGATGTTGGTGAAGATGGAACAGTATACGGAGGCCCTATGTATTATTTGACTAAAGGCCTAAAAGAAAAAGGATTTGGTACTCTTGGAAAAATATTGGCTGCAACTTTTGCTTTTTTGTGTATCGGAGCTTCCTTTGGAGGTGGAAATGCAGCCCAGTCTAATCAAGCTGCTATGCAATTAGTCAATTCTTTTGGAATGACTGGAGGTAGCGCACGAACTATTATAGGATTTATTATGATGGTTTTGGTTGGAATTATTATTATAGGAGGCATTAAACGTATTGCCTCGGTAACAGAAAAAGTTGTACCCTTGATGGCTCTTATGTACATCCTGGCTTGTTTGTATATCATCTTAACTAATTTTAGTTTTGTTGACGATGCTTTCAGAATGATATTTAGTCAAGCCTTTAGTCCCCAAGCAGGACTAGGAGGACTGCTAGGTGTTTTAATAACTGGGTTTAGGCGTGCTGCATTCTCAAATGAGGCAGGAGCAGGTTCTGCTTCAATAGCTCACTCAGCTGTAAAAACTAACTATGCGGCTTCAGAAGGATTAGTAGCCCTGTTAGAGCCTTTTATTGATACGGTTGTAATTTGTACTATGACTGCTTTAGTAATTATTATTTTTAATGGTGATAACAGTATATTTGATTACGGAGGTGTGGGTGGAGTTGTAATGATTGATGGTGTTCCATCTGAAGGAGCGGGAATCACTGCTGCCGCTTTTGCAAAATATATTTCATTTTCAGGACCATTCCTAACCGTTGCTGTAGTGCTTTTTGCTATTTCAACTATGATTTCTTGGTCATATTATGGTTTACAGTCATGGATGTATATTTTTGGAAAAAGTAAAGTTTCTGAGTTGACATATAAATCTTTATTTTTAATTTTTATTGTTATTGGTGCCGCTGGAGATATGTCTTCGGTCTGGGCATTTTCAGACGCTATGATCTTAGCTTTAGTATTTCCAAATATGATTGGATTATTATTACTATTCCCTCGTGTGAGAGAAGAATTAAACAGTTATTTATCAGCCATAGCCAAAATCAAAAAGTAGTACAAACTATATAAAAATTTATATTTGTAATAAAACAATCTATGATAGATTTCGAATTACGTCCCGAAATTAAAACTTCCGAGACTCAACGTATGGTATATGAAGCAGCAAGAGATTTTGCTACTCAATTTATCAAGCCAAACATTATGGAATGGGACGAGGCGCAATATTTCCCGTCTGAAATTTTTCAACAGGCAGGAGCTCTTGGGTTTATGGGAATGCTTATTCCAGAATCTTATGGTGGTTCTGGCATGGGGTATCATGAGTATGTGACCCTTATAGAAACAATCTCTATTGTTGATCCCTCTATTGGATTATCAATTGCTGCCCATAACTCTCTTTGTGTTAACCATATTTACAAATTTGGAACTGAGGATCAGCGTTTAAAGTGGCTGCCTAAACTCTGTCAAGGGTCAGCTATTGGTGCTTGGGGACTTACAGAACATAATACTGGATCTGACGCTAAAGACATGTCGACTACGGCTAGAAAAGAAGGAGATCAATGGGTTTTAAATGGTACTAAAAATTTTATAACCCACGGAATATCTGGTGATATCGCAGTTGTTATTGCTCGAAATGGAGAGAAAGGTAATAATAGAGGTATGACCGCTTTCGTAGTTGAACGAGGAACCCCTGGTTTTTACGCAGGAAAAAAAGAAAATAAATTAGGAATGCGGGCATCTGAAACTGCAGAAATGGTTTTTGAAGAATGTGTTATATCTGATCAAAATAGACTTGGACCAGTTGGCGACGGCTTTATTCAGTCGATGAAAATTTTAGATGGAGGTAGGATCTCAATAGCAGCACTTTCCTTGGGTATTGCCAAGGGTGCTTATAATGCATCATTGAAGTATTCACAAGAACGCAAGCAGTTTGGAAAATCCATAAGTAATTTTCAGGGTATTTCTTTTAAATTAGCTGATATGGTAACGGAAATAGAGGCAGCTTCTTTACTTACTCAAAAAGCATCAGAAATGAAAAATCAAAACTTAAATGTTACTCAAGCTGGTGCTATGGCAAAATTATTTGCTTCTGAGACTTGTGTTAAAGTAGCAAACGAAGCAGTTCAAATTCATGGTGGTTATGGATTTACCAAAGACTTTCCTGTTGAAAAATTCTTGAGGGATTCTAAGCTTTGTACAATAGGCGAGGGGACTAGTGAAATTCAAAAAGTAGTTATTGCTAGAAAAATTTTAAATGATTAAACTTTAATTTAGAATTAAAGACTCTTAACTCATTCTTTTATTTATATTTGCACCCTTATGAAAGGAGGTGCCACTTTATGTTAATCATTCCAGTTAAGGACGGTGAAAACATCGACCGTGCATTAAAGCGTTTTAAACGAAAATTTGATAAAACAGGCGCTAAGCGACAACTTCAAGTTAGAAAGCAATTTGTAAAGCCTTCTGTAAAAAATCGTCAAAAAATTCAAAAAGCGCAATATATTCAGCATTTACGTGATAGTGAAAATATTTAGGTTTTTATAAAAAACAATTCACGTTATCTTAATGAAGTTTTTTAACTTTATAGGATAACGTTTTTTTATGTCCATTTTTGCCTTCTTAGAATACATCTCCCTAGAAAAAAAATGTTCTGAGCACACAATGAAGGCCTATCAAGCTAACCTAATTGCTTTTGAATCTTATTTAAAATCAGAGCAATCTCAAGGAGGGATTGAGACAGCTTCTTATGGTGAAATAAGAGCTTGGATTGTGACTTTAATAGAGTCAGGTAATAGTTCAAGAACAGTTAATAGGAAAGTATCAGCTTTACGTTCATATTATAAATTCCAACTTAGTATTAAAAAAATTGGAGTTTCTCCGTTAAAAGAGCATAGGGCACTTAAAACAGAAACTAAAGTAGCATTACCCTTTTCTCAAGAAGAAATTAAAAGCTTATTTGAGGCAGATATTTTTCCTGACACCTATATCGGGTCAATGACAAGAACTTTAATACAGCTTCTTTACTTTACAGGAATTCGTAGGAGTGAGTTGATTGATTTAAAAGTTAAAGACATAGATTTTCCTAAAGGATTATTGAAAGTTTTAGGTAAGCGCAATAAAGAACGACTAGTGCCCCTTTTACCAGAAATTCAAGATCATTTAAAGATGTTATTAAAATCACAAGAAGATTTAAAGATAGTTAGAGAAGCTGATTTTTTCTTTGTTAATGAGAATGGTAAAAAGCTCTCCATATCATTTGTTTATCAGTGTGTTAAAAAATACTTTAGTAAAGTGTCTACCAAAACTAAACGCAGTCCTCACGTTTTAAGACACAGTTTTGCCACACATTTATTGGATCAAGGAGCAGATTTAAATTCCATAAAAGATCTTTTGGGTCACAGTAGTATTGCAGCCACTCAGCATTATACTCATAGCAGCATGGCTAAGATTCAAGAGATTTATAAAAAAGCACACCCCAGAGAGCAAAATAAATAACTTAAAAATAAAATTTATGATAAATATGCATTTCCAATCTGTAAATTACAAAGCAGATAAAAAGTTAAAAGACTTTGCAAAAAAGCGAATTGAAAAACTTTCCTTATTCTACAATCAAATTATAGAAGTATTTGTTTTTACAAAAGTTGAAAATAATTCTGATGGAATAAACAAATGGACGGAACTTAAAATTGGAATTCCTGGAGATGACATAGTTGTAAAAAAAATTTCTAAGTCTTTTGAGGAGTCAATCAATTCCGCTGCAGATAGTGCCGAGAGGATTTTAAAACGAAGAAAGGAAAAAGAAAGAATATTATAAAAATAAAAACCCATCTGTTCAGTTGAATTTGGGTGAGAAATATCTTTCAAAAACATCATTTAAATTTTCTGTCAGATAAGAATTATTCAAAAATTAAATAACTAATCCTTAAGAAAAAAATAGATTTTGCTTTTGGATTTAACAAATCAGTTTATATTTGCCGACAGTTCATTGAAAATATATTAATAGCTATAATTTCGAATATTATTTAATATCTATGTACATAAATATTTAAATATACTTTCTAATAAAAATACTTTTATAGCTTGAAAGAACATTTATTTAAGCCGATGTAGCTCAGCTGGCTAGAGCAGCTGATTTGTAATCAGCAGGTCGTGGGTTCGAGTCCCTCCATCGGCTCTTTATAAGTTCATCAAAATTGGGGAGATACTCAAGCGGCCAACGAGGGCAGACTGTAAATCTGCTGTTTTTAACTTCGCAGGTTCGAATCCTGCTCTCCCCACAATTTAGTTTTTGTATTTTTTATATATTTATGAATTCTATATCAACACTGATTTATCAGTTAAAAGCGAGAGTAGCTCAGTTGGTAGAGCGTCAGCCTTCCAAGCTGAATGTCGCCGGTTCGAACCCGGTCTCTCGCTCTCTTATTTATTGCCGATGTAGCTCAGGGGTAGAGCGTTTCCTTGGTAAGGAAGAGGTCACGAGTTCAAATCTCGTCATTGGCTCTTCTTCCTTATTACAATTGGTACACTCCTACTTTCTTGTTTTTATTAACAAGTTCTAAACCACTTCTCAGACCTGGTGATAAATTTCTCCATCTATTGTTAGTAATCCTTATGTAAAATTTTGATCCTTTAGTTATTAGTTTTTCTAATTTTTCTTGATCAATTATTTTAATAAGTCCGTTAGTATAGAATTGGCTTGAGTATGATTTTTGATCCAAGGAATAGATAGGTACCTTAGGGTTAATATTTTTTAAAATATATTTATCTGTATTGTTTATATATATAGGCTTGGCTACTCCTGAAAGTAATACAATTAAAAGCGTGAGAGGAATACCTAAACCACAATAGAGATATATTCTTTTATTTTTTACTGTCTCCCAGAAATAGTTGATAAATAGGGCCAGAGGAATCATAGAAGGAAGTATGTATGGATGGATTAAACTTTTTGAAGTTGTAAAAAAGAAAGGTGTCCATAACATCCAGACTAATAAAAATAATGCCCAGGAATCTTTTTTAATTATTGACCATTTTTTATTGATCAGTCTAATTAGTAAAATAGACCAAGGCAAAATAAAAACTATAAAGAAAATCCAAATAATTCCAAAGGGCTGCTGTTTAGCAAAACCATACTTATCTCCTTGCCATTCTGAATTAAAAAAACGTTCAAAATGTTCTCCAACTATAAAGTAGTTTATAAAACCTGGAGAACGTAATTCTACAAGATAATACCATGGTATACTAATAGTGAGTGACAAAATAACACCTAAAACCCAAGGAGCAGTTTTAAATGCCTTCTTAACGTTTTTTGAAATAACACACCAGATCGCTATTGGTGGCAAACTTAATATAGCTACTATAGGCCCCTTAGCTAAAAGTCCCAATCCCAAACCAATAAAAAAGAGATATCCCCAATAGGATTTACTTTCCTCTTTAAGTGCTTCCCAAAAACTAAGCATCATTAACGCTATACTAAAACTTAGAAACATATCAGTTGAAACAACTCCAGAGTGTAAATAAAATTCTGGAAGACAAAGGAGGAATATACCTGGTAAATATCGAGAAGTTCCCTCATTATAACGGCTTAAAAAAAGTCCGATAACTACAGCTAAAAGCAAATAAGGTAGGCGAATAAAAAATTCGTGATCCCCAAAAACAGAAATACTCAGCGCACTTGCCCAAGATGATAGAGGAGGCTTTGCCCAAAATGGAATATCATAGTCTACATGAAGGACTATCCAGTTTTGAGTTTCTGACATAATACGTGCGATTTCTGCATAACGCGCTTCAGTTTTATCCATAAGAGGAAGACTATAATTAAAGATTCCCCTAATCAGAACCATTACCCAGAATATTAAGGGGTGTGAACTTTCACTTATTATAAACGACTCAATTCTTTTCATTTATAAAAACGATAAATTTTTATTAAATCGAACCAAACCCAAAACCCGTAACTAAGTCTAATTTTAGAACCACCCATATCTTTCCAAGATTTCAATGGGGTTTCTTTAGAAAAGGCTATTAGATTTTCACTTCCAAAATGATTCTTGAGACGAAAAAAAATCTCTACATCAAAAAGCCATTTGGTAAGAAAATGATCATTAAAGGCAACAGGGATTAATTCTGAATTGAAAATTTTACAGCCACATTGTGAATCATAAATCGGTAGATTGAGTATTCTTGAAATAAAGGTTGCTAGGATTCGCCCAATTATAAATCTGTGGTAAAGGCGGTTTATATTGTTATCGATTTTTCTTATTCGAGAACCAAATACAAACTTTATTTTTGAATTCACTTTTTTAGATAAGGCATAGCACTCTTCCAATGAAGTAGAGAGATCAGCATCCAAAAAAGCAATTTTATCAAACTTTTTTTTTTCTAAAAAAAAAATCATTCCTGTTTTAACAGCAAATGCTTTTCCCTCATTTTTTTTTAAATTAATAATATCAATACGATTTGATTTACTTTGATTTAACTTTTTTAAAATAGTTATAGTCTGATCATTAGAACCATCATTTACAAATAACAACGAAATATTTTGTCTTTGATCCAAGAAACTTTCAAAATCAGAATGAGCTAATCTTTCGAATTCATTGTAACACGGAATGACAATACCTAACTCCATTAAATTTATGCTACTAAAATAGTTTCTTAAATGTCACTAACAAAGAAACAAAAAATGGTGAGGGGAAGGTCTTGGAATTTGAGAATTATAAGTAGTAAAAAATGTAATATTAAAATAGATGGACTTTATAAAATCTCTTAATATTGATCAATGTTATATTAATTGACAAAAAAATAGATATTCATAACAAAAAAAAAGTTTAAAACAATCTTTGAAACAAAAAAAATTAATAAATTTGCGCTCCTAAAATAACATTGAAACAATTAAGAATTATGGCTAAAGAAACATTTGACCGTTCAAAACCACACTTAAACATTGGAACAATTGGTCACGTAGATCATGGTAAAACAACGCTTACAGCAGCAATAACTAAAGTGCTTGCAGATGCTGGGTTTTCTGAAGCGAGAAGCTTCGATCAAATCGATAATGCTCCAGAAGAAAAAGAACGTGGAATTACTATCAATACATCACATGTAGAATACCAAACTAGCAATCGTCACTATGCACATGTTGACTGTCCAGGTCACGCAGATTATGTAAAGAACATGGTTACTGGAGCTGCCCAAATGGATGGCGCCATACTAGTTGTTGCTGCTACAGATGGCCCTATGCCCCAAACTAGAGAACATATTCTTCTAGGTCGCCAAGTAGGTGTTCCAAGAATCGTTGTGTTTTTAAATAAGGCAGACATGGTCGATGATGAAGAATTATTAGAGCTAGTTGAAATGGAAGTTCGTGAACTTTTATCTTTCTACGACTATGATGGAGACAATACTCCAGTTGTGTTAGGATCTGCTCTTGGTGCACTTAATGGTGAACAGAAATGGGTTGATACCGTATTAAAGTTAATGGAAGAAGTTGACGTTTGGATTGAACTTCCAAAACGTGATGTTGATAAAGATTTTTTAATGCCTGTTGAAGATGTATTTTCAATCACAGGCCGTGGAACTGTTGCTACAGGTCGTATTGAGACCGGTGTAGCTAATACTGGTGATGAAATTGATATTATAGGGATGGGTGCTGAAAAAATGAAATCAACTATCACGGGAGTTGAAATGTTCCGTAAAATTTTAGACAGAGGTGAAGCCGGGGACAATACTGGAATTCTTCTAAGAGGTATCGAGAAAACAGATATCAAAAGGGGGATGGTGTTATGTAAGGTTGGATCTGTAACTCCTCATGCTAAGTTTAAGGCTGAAGTTTATATTTTGAAAAAAGAAGAAGGTGGCCGTCATACTCCATTTCATAATAATTATAGACCTCAGTTCTATGTTAGAACTACTGATGTCACAGGAAATATTGCATTACCTGATGGAGTAGAAATGGTAATGCCTGGAGATAATCTAACTATAAACGTTGATTTGATTCAGCCAATTGCATTAAGCATTGGACTTCGTTTTGCAATACGTGAAGGTGGAAGAACAGTAGGTGCAGGACAGGTTACTGAAATTTTAGACTAAGTAAAGATGTTTTTTAAAAGCATTTAAGGAGTTTGTTATCGGCTAACACCTTTCTTGCCAAATAAAAACGGGTTTAGCTCAGTTGGTAGAGCACTGGTCTCCAAAACCAGGTGTCGGGAGTTCGAGCCTCTCAACCCGTGCTGATAAAAATAACAGATGGCAGAAATGATTGACTATATTAAAGATTCTTTCGAGGAATTGAAGAATAATGTTTCTTGGACTGAACGTTCAGAGCTACAAAGATTAGTTGTTATCGTACTAGTATTTTCTGTATTATTTTCATTAGCAATTTGGGGAGCAGATACTGTCCTTTCCCGTATTATACAATTTTACTTTAATTTGATAGGTTAAACATGACTACAGCAACAAGTGATAAAAAGTGGTACGTTGTCCGTGCTGTGAGTGGTCAAGAAGCTAAAATTAAAGACTATATAATGTCTGAAATTTCTCGCTTTGGTTACGACCATTTAGTTGAAGATATACTGGTCCCTACAGAAAAAGTAATTCAAATTAGAAATGGAAAGAAAATCAACAAAGAACGAACATACTTTCCTGGCTACATAATGGTGAAGGCCAATCTTTCCGGAGAATTACCACATATTATCAAATCAGTTACTAATGTTATTGGGTTTTTAGGAGAAACGAAAGGTGGAGAGCCAATCCCCATGCGTGAAACAGAAGTTAATCGTATGCTTGGTAAAGTTGATGAATTGGCCCTGACTACAGAGCACATCTCTATTCCTTTTACGGTTGGAGAAACTGTTAAAGTTATAGATGGCCCCTTCAACGGTTTTACAGGTGCAATTGAAAAAGTAAATGAAGAAAAACGTAAACTTGAAGTTATGGTCAAAATATTTGGAAGGAAAACCCCGCTAGAGTTGAGTTATATGCAAGTAGAAAAATTATAAATGTTAAAATAATTAGGGTTGGTGTAGCGGCTTCCATATACTACATCACTCTAAAATTAAAATAGATAATGGCAAAAGAAGTAAGTAAAGTTTTAAAACTACAAGTTCGGGGAGGTGCTGCGAATCCATCGCCACCGGTTGGACCCGCGCTCGGATCTGCAGGAGTCAATATCATGGAGTTTTGCAAGCAGTTTAATGCTAGAACCCAGGATAAACCCGGTAAAATATTACCAGTAGCAATTACTGTTTTCATGGACAAATCATTTGAGTTTGTCATTAAGACCCCGCCAGCAGCCGTTCAACTGATGGAAGCAGCCAAAACAAAAAAAGGATCTGGAGAACCTAATCGAAATAAAGTTGCAACCGTGACTTGGGACCAGGTTAAACTTATTGCTGAAGATAAAATGCCTGATCTTAACGCGTTTACTGTAGAATCTGCTATGAAAATGGTTGCGGGAACTGCTCGTTCAATGGGATTCCAAATTTCTGGAAAAGCTCCTTTTTAATTTTAATTTTAAGTAATGGCTAAAATAAGCAAGAAACAAAAAGAAGCAAGATCAAAGGTGGATCCAAAGAAAATTTATAACCTAGAAGAGGCATCTACTTTGGTAAAAGAAATTACCAATACAAAATTTGATGCTAGCATTGACTTGGCTATTCGTTTGGGAGTAGATCCAAAAAAAGCTAATCAGATGGTTCGTGGTGTAGTAACCCTGCCACATGGGACAGGTAAAAACGTCAGAGTTCTTGCGTTAGTAACCCCAGATAAAGAAGCCGACGCCAAGGATGCAGGAGCCGATTATATTGGTCTTGATGAGTATTTACAAAAAATAAAAGATGGATGGACAGATGTTGATGTAATTGTAACCATGCCCAGTGTTATGGGAAAACTAGGCCCCTTAGGTCGTGTTTTAGGTCCCCGTGGCTTAATGCCAAATCCCAAGACGGGTACCGTTACAATGGATATCAAAAAAGCTGTCTCTGATGTTAAAGGTGGTAAAATTGATTTCAAAGTAGATAAAACAGGAATTATTCATGCTTCTATTGGCAAAGTATCATTCACATCTGAAAAGATTTTTGAAAATGCAGATGAGTTACTAAAAACAATAATGAAATTAAAACCTTCAACATCAAAAGGAACCTATGTTAAAAGTGTTTCTATGTCCAGCACTATGAGTCCAGGTATTTCTGTTGACACCAATCTGGATTAATATATAATATTTAAGTAATGACAAGACAAGAAAAAAACGAAGCAATAGAAAACCTTAAAGAAGCTTTAGGAGACGTAAAAAATCTTTACTTAGCTGATATTGCAGGACTTGATGCTATTCAAACAAGCGCACTAAGACGTGCATGTTTTAAAGAAAACATCAAATTGCAAGTGGTTAAAAACACATTGCTCGCCAAGGCTATGGAAGCTTCCAGCCACAACTTTGGAGAGCTAACGGAAATCCTCAAAGGGAATACTTCGTTAATGTTTTCCGAATCGGGAAATGGACCTGCAAAGGTTATTAAATCTTTTAGGAAAAAGTCGGACAAACCAATTTTAAAGGGTGCTTTTATTGAAGAAGCTATTTATATTGGAGATGAACAACTTGACGCTCTTGTAGCGATTAAATCTAAAGATGAATTGATTGGAGAGATAATAACTTTGTTACAATCGCCAACCAAAAATGTAGTTTCAGCACTTCAGTCAGGAGGTGGGAAACTCTCTGGAATACTTAAAACACTTTCAGAACGTTAATTCCTGACTCAAGATTATTACGCACTCAAAACACAATAAAAATTTAAACAAAAAACAAAGTAAAATGGCAGATTTAAAAGAATTCGCAGAACAACTAGTTAACTTGACTGTAAAAGAAGTCAGTGAGTTGGCAGATATTTTAAAAGATGAGTACGGGATTGAGCCTGCAGCAGCTGCAGTTGCAGTCGCTGGACCTGCAGCTGGCGGTGCCGCTGGAGATGCAGGAGAGGAAAAGTCAGAATTTGATGTAGTCCTTACTGCGGCTGGAGGCTCAAAACTTGCAGTAGTAAAATTAGTAAAAGAGTTAACTGGTCTTGGACTTAAAGAAGCCAAAGATTTAGTTGATAATGCACCATCTCCTATTAAGGAGGGAATTGCTAAAGATGAGGCAGAAGCCCTTAAAAAGTCTTTAGAAGAAGCAGGTGCTGAGGTTGAGCTTAAGTAGTCTCAAACCATATCAATATTGGCTTAGGCTTTTGGATTTTTCCAAAGGCCTATACCTTTTTGGTGACCGCCCTTTTTGTAATACGACCATTAAAACACAGTTAGATGCCTAGTAAACAAAATCAAAGAACAAATTTTGCAGTAGCAAAACATACGCCCGGATATCCTGATTTTCTTGATATTCAAATAAAATCATTTCAGGATTTTTTCCAATTAGAAACTAAATCTGATGAACGAGATGAAGAAGGTCTTTTCAATACATTTAAAGAAAACTTTCCAATATCAGATACAAGAAATCAATTTGTTCTTGAATTCCTCGATTATTTCGTTGATCCACCAAGATATTCTATACAGGAATGTATAGAAAGAGGATTAACTTACTGTGTACCTCTAAAGGCACGCCTAAAGTTATATTGTAATGATCTTGAACACGAAGACTTTGAAACAATTGTACAAGACGTTTTTTTAGGAACCATACCTTATATGACACCAAGTGGTACTTTTGTTATTAATGGTGCTGAACGCATCGTTGTTTCTCAATTACATCGATCCCCAGGAGTTTTCTTTGGTCAATCTTTTCATGCCAACGGGACAAAATTATATTCAGCTCGTGTAATTCCCTTTAAAGGTTCTTGGATTGAATTTGCAACGGATATTAACAGTGTAATGTATGCTTATATTGACCGCAAGAAAAAATTACCTGTAACTACATTATTTAGAGCAATTGGTTTTGAACATGATCGTGATATACTCGAGATTTTCGATCTTGCAGAAGAAATTAAAGTTACTAAAACAGGTCTAAAAAAAGTACTTAAGAGAAAACTTGCTGCTCGCGTTTTAAAAACATGGCATGAAGATTTCGTAGATGAAGATACTGGTGAAGTAATATCTATTGAAAGAAATGAAATCATTATTGATCGAGACACTATTCTTGAAAAAGATCATATTGCAGAAATTATAGAAGCTGGTGTTAAGAATATCCTTCTTCATAAAGTAGATGCTCATATGTCTGACTATGCTATCATTTATAATACACTGCAAAAAGATCCTACTAATTCAGAGAAAGAAGCTGTAGAACACATTTATCGTCAACTTCGTAATGCAGAACCGCCAGATGAAGATACTGCAAGAGGTATTATAGACAAACTGTTTTTTTCAGATCAGCGTTACAATCTAGGTGAGGTTGGAAGATATCGAATGAATAAAAAACTTGGTTTAGATGTTGAAATGGATAAGCAGGTTTTGACTAAACAGGACATTATTACTATAATTAAATATTTAATCGAGTTAATCAATTCTAAGGCTGAAATCGATGATATCGATCACCTTTCCAACAGACGTGTTCGAACCGTCGGTGAACAACTTTCTTCTCAATTTGGAGTTGGTTTAGCTCGAATGGCAAGAACTATACGTGAGCGAATGAATGTAAGAGACAATGAAGTATTTACACCAATTGATTTGATTAACGCTAAAACACTTTCTTCCGTAATTAATAGTTTTTTTGGAACTAATCAGTTGTCTCAGTTTATGGATCAGACAAATCCATTAGCAGAGATTACACATAAACGACGACTTTCAGCCCTTGGACCAGGAGGACTATCTAGAGAAAGGGCTGGTTTTGAGGTTAGAGATGTCCATTACACACATTATGGACGTTTATGTCCCATAGAAACACCTGAAGGACCAAATATTGGATTAATTTCTTCTCTTGGGGTTTACGCAAAAGTAAATAACTTAGGATTTATTGAAACACCTTATCGCAAAGTAGAAGACGGAAAAATTAATTTAAAAGAAACAATTTATCTTAGTGCTGAGGAAGAAGAAAATAAATTAATTGCTCAAGCCAACATTAATTTTGATAATTCTGGAAAAATTATAGATGAAAAAATAATTGCTCGAGATCAAGCTGATTTTCCAGTTGTTGAACCAAAACAAATCAACTTTACCGATGTTGCACCTAACCAAATTGCTTCAATTTCTGCATCTTTAATTCCTTTTTTGGAACATGATGATGCAAATCGAGCTCTTATGGGATCTAATATGATGCGTCAGGCTGTTCCACTTTTACGCCCTGAGTCCCCTATTGTTGGAACTGGGCTCGAAAAGCAAGTAGCTTCAGACTCACGAGTATTAATAAATGCCGAAAATGATGGACTAGTTGAGTATGTAGATGCAGAAAAAATTTCTATCAGATACAACTTCAACGAAAATCAAAGCTTAGTTGATTTTGATGGAAACTTAAAATCTTATAACTTAATTAAGTTTAGAAAAACCAATCAAGGAACTTGTATCAATTTGAAACCCATTGTAAAAAAAGGTGATCACGTTTTTAAAGGACAAGTTCTATGTCAAGGATATGCTACTGAATCCGGAGAATTAGCACTAGGAAGAAATATGAAAGTTGCCTTTATGCCTTGGAAAGGATATAACTTTGAAGATGCGATTGTAATTTCAGAGAAAGTCGTACGTCAAGATATTTTCACTTCAATTCATATAGATGAATACTCTTTAGATGTTCGTGATACTAAATTAGGTACAGAGGAATTGACAAATGATATTCCTAACGTAAGTGAAGAAGCTACAAGTGATTTAGATGAAAATGGAATGATCCGTATAGGTGCTGAAGTAAATCCTGGTGATATTTTGATTGGTAAAATCACTCCTAAAGGAGAATCTGATCCAACACCAGAAGAAAAACTACTTCGAGCTATTTTTGGTGACAAAGCTGGTGACGTCAAGGATGCTTCACTTAAAGCGCCACCTTCACTTCGTGGTGTCGTAATTGACAAAAAACTTTTCACTCGTTCTGTGAAAGACAAACGTAAGCGAAATGAAGATAAAATAGAGTTAGAAAAACTTGAAAATTTATATGACAAAAAGTTTAACGAACTAAAATCAATTTTAGTAGAAAAGCTCTTTTCAATTGTTAATGGGAAAACTTGTCAAGGTATTACCAATGATTTAGGAGAAGAAATTCTTCCAAAAGGAAAGAAATATACTTTAAAGTTACTTTCTGCTGTTGACGATTATACTCATTTAGCTAAAAGTACTTGGACAACATCAAATGAAACAAACAATCTAATTGCTGATTTAATTCACAATTATAAGATTAAAGAAAATGATCTTCAGGGATCGCTTCGCCGTGAAAAATTTACTATTAGCGTAGGAGATGAACTTCCTGCGGGAATCAAAAAATTAGCAAAAGTATATATTGCAAAAAAGCGTAAGCTTAAAGTAGGTGATAAAATGGCAGGACGTCATGGAAACAAAGGAATTGTTGCTAGAATTGTTCGTGAAGAAGAAATGCCATTCTTAGAAGATGGAACACCCGTCGACATTGTATTAAATCCGCTAGGAGTCCCTTCGCGAATGAATATTGGACAAATTTATGAAACTGTATTGGGTTGGGCTGGCAAAAATTTAGGAGAGAAATATGCTACTCCAATTTTTGATGGAGCTTCTATTGAACAAATAAATGCACTTACAGAAAAAGCCAAAGTACCTCAATATGGACATACATACTTATACGATGGTGGAACGGGAGAACGTTTTGATCAACCTGCAACAGTAGGTGTAATTTATATGTTAAAATTAGGGCATATGGTAGATGATAAGATGCATTCGCGATCAATTGGACCCTACTCACTAATTACCCAACAACCCCTTGGAGGTAAAGCACAATTTGGGGGACAGCGTTTCGGGGAAATGGAAGTCTGGGCACTCGAAGCATATGGAGCTTCTAGTACTTTACAAGAAATTTTGACTGTCAAATCCGATGATGTGATTGGAAGGGCAAAAACGTACGAAGCCATCGTGAAAGGAGACACTCTACCTGAACCTGGTTTACCAGAATCTTTCAATGTATTGATGCACGAATTGAAAGGATTAGGTCTTGACATTAGATTAGAAGAATAATTTATAAAAAGAAGAAATTTGGCTATGGCTAGAAATAACGAAATCATTACGCAAAAAAAATTTAATAAAATATCAATTGGTTTAGCTTCTCCTGAGATTATTCTCGGAAACTCACGTGGAGAGGTTTTAAAACCAGAGACAATAAACTATCGCACCCACAAACCTGAGCGTGATGGACTATTTTGTGAGAGAATATTCGGTCCTGTAAAAGACTATGAATGTGCTTGTGGAAAGTACAAAAGAATCCGTTATAAAGGAATTATTTGTGATAGATGTGGAGTAGAAGTCACTGAGAAAAAAGTTCGTCGTGATAGAGTAGGGCATATAAATTTAGTTGTACCTGTTGCTCATATCTGGTATTTTCGTTCTCTTCCTAATAAGATAGGATACCTGCTAGGCCTTCCTTCAAAGAAATTAGATATGATAATATATTATGAGCGTTATGTCGTAATTCAACCGGGAATAGCTAAAAATGAAGAAGGAGAATCTTTACAGTCTATGGATTTTTTGACTGAAGAAGAATACCTTAACGTAATGGAGCAAATTCCTGGTGAAAACCAGTATTTGGAAGATGGTGATCCAGATAAATTTATAGCTAAAATGGGAGCAGAGTGTCTCATAGAGTTGCTATCACGTATTGATTTGCAAGCACTTTCATTTGAATTGAGACATAAGGCTAATAATGAAACTTCTAAGCAACGTAAGACTGAAGCTTTAAAACGTCTTCAGGTCGTAGAAGCTTTTCGTGATGCAAATGAGCGTGGAGAAAACCTCCCTGAGTGGATGGTTATGAAAGTAATTCCTGTTATTCCACCGGAATTACGCCCATTAGTTCCGTTAGACGGCGGACGCTTTGCAACTTCTGATTTAAATGACCTTTACCGTCGTGTAATTATTCGCAATAATCGTTTAAAAAGACTAGTAGAAATTAAAGCACCTGAGGTGATTTTAAGAAATGAAAAGCGAATGTTACAGGAGTCAGTAGATTCATTATTTGATAATACAAGAAAAGCATCTGCAGTTAAAACAGATTCCAATCGACCTTTAAAATCTCTTTCTGATTCTCTGAAAGGAAAACAAGGGCGCTTTCGTCAAAACCTCTTAGGAAAAAGAGTTGATTACTCTGCTCGTTCTGTAATCGTTGTTGGCCCAGAATTAAAATTATTTGAATGTGGATTGCCAAAAGATATGGCGGCAGAATTATATAAACCTTTCATTATTCGTAAAATTATCGAAAGGGGAATCGTAAAAACTGTAAAGTCTGCTAAGAAAATTATAGATCGTAAAGAACCTGTAGTTTGGGATATTTTGGAAAATGTATTGAAAGGACATCCAGTACTTTTGAACCGTGCCCCTACCTTGCATCGTTTAGGAATACAAGCCTTCCAGCCAAAGCTGATAGAAGGAAAAGCTATCCAGCTTCACCCGCTTGTTTGTACAGCTTTTAATGCAGATTTTGATGGTGATCAGATGGCTGTTCACCTTCCATTAGGACCAGAAGCTATCCTTGAGTCACAACTTCTAATGCTAGCTTCACATAGTATCTTGAATCCAGCTAATGGTTCACCCATCACAGTACCCTCTCAAGATATGGTTTTGGGTCTTTATTATATGACAAAGGCAAGAAAGTCTTCACCAAAAATTAAAGTTAACGGAGAGGGTCTAACATTTTATTCTGTTGAAGAAGTTCACATTGCATATAACGAGAAACGTGTTGATCTCAATGCAATGATAAAAATAAAAACTAAAGACTTTAATGAAGATGGAGTTCTAGAATATCAGTTGATTGACTCTACAGTAGGACGTGTACTTTTTAATGAAGTAGTTCCAGAGGCAGCAGGTTTTTTCAATGTTGTATTAACTAAAAAGAACTTACGCGAAATTATTGGAGATATTCTAAAAGTTACAAGCGTACCTGAAACTGCTGAGTTTTTGGATAAGATTAAGGCAATGGGATATGGTTTCGCTTTTAAAGGTGGATTATCTTTTAGTTTAGGGGATATTATAATTCCCCCAGAAAAACTAACTATGATTGATGAAGCTAATGGTCAAGTAGATAGTGTAATCGGAAATTATAACATGGGCCTAATTACAAATAATGAGCGTTATAATCAGGTTATCGATATTTGGACTTCAACCAATGCTAAGCTTACCGAATTGGCTATGAAACGAATTAGTGAAGACCAACAAGGTTTTAACTCTGTTTACATGATGTTAGACTCAGGAGCACGTGGATCTAAAGAACAGATTCGTCAGCTTACAGGAATGAGAGGATTAATGGCTAAGCCAAAAAAATCTAATGTAGGTGGAGGAGAAATCATTGAAAATCCTATTCTTTCTAACTTTAAAGAAGGACTATCGATTCTTGAGTATTTTATATCAACTCACGGAGCACGAAAAGGACTTGCCGATACAGCACTAAAAACTGCAGATGCAGGATATTTAACCCGCCGTCTTCATGATGTCTCTCAAGATGTAATAGTTAATATTGAGGATTGTGGAACTTTACGTGGGGTTGAAGTTAAACCCCTTAAGAAAAACGAGGAAATTGTGGAGACCCTCGGCGAACGAATTTTAGGGCGAGTTACTCTTCACGACATTATTGATCCTAAAACAAACGAACTAATTGTTGCCTCTGGAGAAGAAGTAAAAGAAGATCATGTAGCTCTTATTCAAAAGACTCCTATCGAATCGGTTGAGGTTCGTTCACCTTTAACCTGTGCTGCTCAGTATGGAATTTGTGCTAAATGTTACGGTAGAAACCTTGCAACTGGGAAAATGGTTCAAATCGGTGAAGCTGTTGGAGTTATTGCTGCTCAATCTATTGGTGAACCAGGGACTCAGCTAACATTAAGGACCTTTCATGTAGGAGGTGTTGCAGGAAATATTTCTGAAGAAAATAAACTCATTTCGAAATTTAATGGTGTTGCTGAAATTGAAGATCTTAAAACTGTTAAAGGAAAAGATTTTGAAGGTGAAGATGCTGAAATAGTAATATCAAGAACATCAGAAATCAAAATTTTAGACTCCAAGACAAAGATTGTCCTCAGTACTAATAATATCCCCTATGGGTCATCCTTACATATTAAAAATGGAGCTAAAATAAAAGAAGGCACTACGGTATGTCAATGGGATCCATTTAATGGTGTCATTATTTCTGAATTTACTGGTAAAATTAACTTTGAGAACATTGAGCAAGGAATTACTTATCAAGTAGAAATTGACGAACAAACTGGTTTCCAGGAAAAAGTAATTTCTGAATCAAGAAATAAAAAACTAATACCATCTCTTTCTATAGCAGACAAGAAGGGTAATATTTTACGATCGTATAATTTACCTGTAGGAGCACACCTTATTGTTAATGAGGGAGACCAGATTGAAGAAGGAAAAATATTAGTAAAAATTCCTCGTAAATCTGCAAAATCTGGGGATATTACAGGAGGCTTGCCCAGAGTAACTGAATTATTCGAAGCTCGTAACCCCTCTAATCCCGCGGTAGTTTCTGAGATAGATGGTGTAGTTTCCTTTGGGAAAATAAAACGTGGAAATCGTGAGATTATCGTCGAGTCTAAATTTGGAGACATTAAAAAATATTTGGTTAAACTATCCAATCAAATTTTAGTTCAAGAGAACGACTTTGTAAAAGCCGGTATGTCGTTATCAGATGGCTCAACAACTCCGTCAGATATTCTAAATATTAAAGGCCCTTCAGCCGTTCAACAATACCTTGTGAATGAAATACAAGAAGTTTATCGTCTTCAAGGTGTAAAGATCAATGATAAGCATTTTGAGGTAGTGGTTCGCCAAATGATGCGTAAAGTTAGAATCTTAGATCCGGGAGATTCAGTTTTCCTAGAAAATCAATTGATTTTCCGTTATGATTTTATGAAAGAAAATGATGCTCTTTATGGAATGAAAATTGTGGATGAGGTAGGAGATTCAGAAAACTTAAAACAAGGACAGATTATTTCATCTCGACAGTTTCGAGATGAGAATTCTTTATTGAAGCGAGAAAACAAAACTCTTGTATCAGCAAGAGAAGCTGCTCCTGCAATTGCTAAGCCTGAACTTCAAGGTATTACCCGTGCATCACTTCAGACTAAATCTTTCATTTCTGCTGCTTCCTTCCAGGAAACTACAAAGGTATTAAATGAGGCCGCAGTAAATGGAAAAGTAGATTTCTTAGAAGGACTTAAGGAGAATGTAATAGTTGGGCACAAAATTCCAGCTGGAACTGGATTACGTTCTTACAATGATGTAATTGTTGGCTCCAAAGAAGAGTATACTAGTCTTTTAATAGATAAGGAAGAAGAAATTAATTTCTAAGAAGTATGAGTGATAAAAAACTTCAAGATAAGCAGCAACTGAATATTGCTATAGATGAAAATGTAGCAGATGGTATATATTCTAATCTAGCTATAATTAATCATTCTGCATCAGAGTTTATCGTTGATTTCATAACAGTTATGCCGGGTTCTCCGAAGGCTAAAGTAAAATCTCGTGTTATATTAACTCCAGAGCATGTCAAGCGTTTTAAAAAAGCTTTGGAGGAAAATATACATCGTTTTGAAAAAGCTAATGGAATTATAGAAACTAACGAACAACAACATATTCCACTTAATTTCGGACCCACCGGTGAAGCTTAATAATTAAAAAACTTTCAAAAAAAGATTTTTTTAAGATTTGATTATTATTTCATCTATTTCTAAAACCAAATTTAGTTTTAAAATTCTGAGGTAAAATGAAACTGCAAATCTTTAAATTTATCTTGAGTCATTTGTAAGGAAAAAGAAGAATCAGAAAGAAATACAAGTTGTCCTTTTTTATCATAAGCTAAAAATTTTTGCTTTACACGTTTAAATTCTTTAAAAGATGAACTTTTCTCATCTGCTTCAATCCAGCAAGCCTTATAAACATTGATGTTTTCATAGGAACATTGTGCACCGTATTCGTGGAGTAAACGATATTGAATTACATCAAATTGTAGCGCTCCAACTGTACCAATCAATTTACGACCATTAAGGTTGAGAATAAATAATTGGGCTACACCCTCATCCATCAGTTGATCAATTCCTTTTGAAAGTTGCTTGGATTTCATTGGATCTTTATTGTTGATATATCGAAAGTGTTCGGGAGAAAAACTAGGAATACCTTTAAATTTAATTTTTTCACCACTAGTTAGCGTATCACCAATTTTAAAATTTCCTGTATCATGGAGTCCAACAATATCTCCAGGAAAGGAAACATCTACAATCTCTTTTTTTTCTGCAAAAAAGGTATTGGGTGAAGAGAACTTGAGTTTTTTATTTTGGCGTACATGGAGGTAGGGTGTATTTCGTTCAAAAGTTCCAGAAACAATTTTTACAAATGCTAATCGGTCTCGATGATTCGGATCCATATTAGCATGAATTTTAAATACAAAGCCACTAAATTTTTTTTCGTCAGGATTTACCATTCTTTCTTCAGAAACTTTTGGAAGCGGTTCAGGAGCAATTTCAATAAAGCAGTTCAGTAATTCTTCTATGCCAAAATTATTTAAAGCAGAACCAAATAAAACAGGGTTAAGTTTACCATCTAAATAAGCCTTTTTATTAAATTTAGGATACACTGCTTCGATTAATTCTAACTCTTCTTTTAATAATTCTAAATGAGCACTTCCAATTGCTTTTTCTAGCTTGGAATCACTAATTGAGTTAAAGGTTAATTTTTTTCCAATTGTTTGTTTTTGTTCATCACTAAATAGTTGAATATTTTGCTCCCATATATTGAAAATACCCTTAAAATCATAACCCATTCCAATAGGAAGGGATAGTGGGGTAACTTTAAGGTCAAGTTTTTGTTCTATTTCATCCAAAAGATCAAAAGCATCTTTTCCCTCTCGATCTAATTTATTTATAAAAATAATTGTAGGTATATTTCGCATCCGGCAAACTTCCACTAATTTTTCGGTTTGTTCCTCTACACCTTTTGCTACATCAATTACAACAATAACGCTATCTACAGCAGTTAAGGTCCGAAAAGTGTCTTCAGCAAAATCTTTATGACCTGGAGTATCAAGAATATTTATTTTTTTGTCTCTATAAATAAATGCTAAAACGGAAGTTGCGACTGATATACCTCTTTGGCGTTCAATTTCCATAAAATCACTTGTAGCTGATTTTTTGATTTTATTAGACTTAACAGCACCTGCTTCTTGAATTGCTCCACCGAAGAGTAGTAATTTTTCAGTCAAAGTAGTCTTTCCTGCATCGGGATGGGAAATGATTCCAAACGTTCTTCGCCTCTTAATTTCATTTAAAAACTCCATATGTGCATTTTCGACAAAAGTATTACAAATAATCTCCCGTGCGAAAAGAACTTCAATAGGTTTTTGTAAAAATTATGGGTAATTTTACACTGCATGGATGAAGAAAAAGTCATTTTAGTTGATACTAATGATAACCCAATAGGTGTAATGCCAAAAATGGAGGCTCACAAAAAAGCATTATTACACCGAGCATTCTCAGTTTTTATTTTAAATCAAAATGGCGAACTTTTGCTTCAACAGCGTGCATTACATAAATATCATTCCCCTGGATTATGGACAAATACATGTTGCAGTCACCAAAGAGAAGGTGAGACAAATGTATTTGCTGGAAAACGTCGCCTAAAAGAAGAAATGGGATTCAATACTTCCCTAAAAGAACTTTTTAGTTTTATTTATAAGGCACCTTTTGATAATGGTTTAACTGAATATGAACTAGACCATGTTCTTCTTGGATATTACGAAGATATTCCTGATGTGAATCCTGAAGAGGTTCAATCATGGAAATGGATGGATCTTAAGCAGATTGCATTTGCCATAAAAGCTAATCCTAAAGATTATACCGTTTGGTTTAAAATTATATTTGATCGATTTTACAATTATATAAAAACAAAAAAATGAAGGTAACTGTAAGTAGGAAAGCACATTTTAATGCGGCACATAGATTATATAGGAAAGACTGGTCAGATGAAAAAAATCAAACTATTTTTGGAAAGTGTTCCAATCCTCATTTTCATGGGCACAATTATGAATTGGTAGTTCATGTTACAGGAATAATTAATCCTGATACTGGCTATGTGATTGACATGAAGATCTTAAAAGACTTGATCAAAGAAGAAGTAGAGGATAAGATGGATCATAAAAATTTAAATGAAGAAGTTCCAGAGTTTTATGATAAAATTCCTACGGCAGAAAACATGGTAATTGTTATTTATGAAGCTCTAAAGCCTCATATGAATCCTGAACATGAACTTGCGGTTACACTTTATGAAACTCCTAGAAACTTCGTGAGTTATTCAGGTTAAAAAAAAGAAATCCCTTTTCTTAATTTCAATTAAAAAAATATATATCTTCAAATGATATTTATTTTAAAAACTATGCCAAGCATTAGACTACTCAAAAAAGAAATTAATAATGACATTGGGGATTTTATTGAGGAAATTTATTTATGGGAGCTATCGAATCCTAATGGTGATTTAGCAAAAAGTGAAAAGTTAATAGATGAAGCTATACAAACCTTTGATGATTTGATGGTAAAAATTAATGCAGTGAGTGGTGATGATTTGAAAAGCAAGTTTAAAGCTATTAACCATGAACATAGAAAATTAATGCATTCTTTATTGAAAAAGTCTGCAGCTTTATAATTTAATTTTCTTGATCTCGACGTCGTTCTAAAAAAGTCAAGAACTCTTTTCCGTATTTAGAATTACTAACTTTTTCAGTCATTTTTATTGCTATTGAGTCTAACAATGAAATATTTGCATTATAGACGTGAGTCAATGCTAAGTATGGTGCTATATTTTCATTAGTATTTTGAGCAGCAAAATTTATGGTATATAAGTATCTTCTTTTTAAAAGATTATCCATTTTTTGTTGTAAAGAATCTGTAAGTTTAGGGTTTCCTTCAATTTTAGACTCGTAGAACTTTTTCATTAAGTCTAAATTTTGATCATTGAATTTTCTATTAAATGAATTAAATTCTTGAAGTAATTCTTGATTTTTTGACCCAATTATTTTAGCACTGCTTTCGAATGTATTTAAAAGGGTTTTGATTTGAATAGCTCCTTTTTCTCCGAAAAATAAAATACGATCATTCAAACTGTCTCCATCTTCTTTGTCTAGATATAGATAAAAAACCTCTGCTGTTTCAATTGGTGTCCGAAATTCAAAATTTGGGATTCCATTGATTTGAATTGAATCGATGTTTACAAGTACTGTGTCTTGTATCTTTTGAAGGTATAAGGTTCCTTTTCTCAGTCCATCTATACTTCCATTAACAATCATTAGATTATCTGAATTTTTTTCTTTTTTCTCACAAGAGAAAGTTAATAACCCACAAAAGATTACTAAAAAAGTTATGTGATGTTTTGTCATATTTAAATATTAATCCAATAAGTTAATTTAAGGTTAAAACTACGATATCTTGGGGAAAAATTGTCTGTACTGATGTAATTGTCATTATAAACCAAAAACAAGTCTGATAAAGGGGCAAACCTCCACTGCATTCTAGAATTGATACCTAGGTTTTCGCCTTGGGAATTATACTGAATAAAAGTAGTCCAAGAAATTGTTTTTGTAAAAGTAAAATCAATCTTTGGACTAACAAGCCAGATTTTTTTCGATGTATATGGTTCAGGTAATTTAATTGCATTAAAATTAAGAATCATACTAGCATTTACAATAGGCTGTTTTCTCCATTTAATCTCATTTTCTATTGTAAATTTTGTACCGTTATAAAAAGTCCCATAAGAAACTTTAGAATCAAGGTTAAAAAATTTTCTTTGGTCTGAGCGGTATGAAAGTTCCAAATCACCATATGAATAATCTGTGCCAGAAGGAAGAAAAATCCCTTCTGGACTTCTGGTTGGATTAAAATCTGATATTAAATAAATATAACGATTTGTATAATCTAGTGAGAGACTACTAAAATTTAGAAAACTTTTTCTTATTGTAGTAATAAAAACTCTATCTGTCATTAAATAATCATTTGCAGTATCATAAACAAAAAATCCTCTTTGCGTAAAACTATAACTTGTTATATCGACATTTTTAGGGTATATTCTAAAGGTGTATTCTGGAGAAAGTTTTAAAAATCCAGTACGTCTAAAAAATCCTAGATTCGATCGGAAATCGTCTCCCCCATGAACCCATTCCATCCCAGCTTTATGGCGAAGCGAATTTCGTTCAAGTCTCATACCTACAATCTGATCATCACCATTTAAACCTTCTGTAAATGATTTGTGAAAAAAAGCACGTCCTGACCATTTACTATCAATAGATATCAAGTTGTACTCGACACCAGTAACGCTATTTTTTCTTTCTTCATTATTCATAAAAGTATAATCTTTTACCGCTCTTTGATCCAAAAAAAAGAAACTAATATTCGATCTATCAAACACTTTTTGTCTAAGAGTAAAAACAGTATTTAAATTTGAAGCAATTTCATTTTCTACATCTTCGTCAGTTATAATATTTAAAAATCCAACACGTAAATTAGAATTTAACTTACCACTTAATCGTGCTCCATAAATGATTTTATTTTCTATAGTGTTTCCCTCTAAATCCTTGGCAACACCTATTCTTCTTGAGAAAAAAGGGACGACATCTCTAGTGGATCCAAAATCTTTAAAAAGATCGTCATTTTGAGTGAAAAATTGTCGTTTTTCAGGAAGTGCAATTGCAAATCTGGTTAAGTTCACTACTTGATCATCGACTTCAACTTGAGAAAAATCAGGATCAAAAGTCAAATCTAGATTTAGTGCATTTCCAATTGGAATTTTAGCATCTCCTCCTAAGGAAAAATTTGAAGCTGAACTAATACTCTCAAAGTCTTTAAATGCTAAACCACTAATATAAGGGATTATTGAAATGGGATTTCTTGCTTTTTTAAGAGGGGTTTCAAAAACCATCTTCCCCATAAATCCTAAATTTCCAATAGTTTGGTTTAGAGGGGTTTTCGCCCAAACACTATATTCATTATTTTGTGCATTCCCTCTGTAAATATTAAAACGCCAAAAATCACTTGAGTTATTATAAAATAGTGAGGTGAGCGGAATTTGAATTTCAACGGTGTAGCGGTTATCATATATTTTTGATTCAACAAACCATTTAGTATCCCATGAATAATTTCTGTCAGTTCTATAATTTTGATTTCCACCTGATATAAGGCCTTCTTTTTTTAAACCTAAAGGATTTGTTGTAAATGAAAATGCATTAGTTCCATCATTAAAGGTGTCAAAAAGAAGAGTTATAGCTTCAGCACCAAATGTGTCAAAGTCACGCTTTAAGCTTGGAGTACTGAATTTAATCCCATCTGTAAATAGCTCTATAAAAATGTAAAGATTTTTTTCATTTTTTAAAACCTTAAATCTAGTTTGTTTGTTTGCTTTAAGGCTATCATTTGGTCTCCATAGCCAAAATTCTGATTGCCAATCACTTTTTCCCCATTCCTTTTCATTTCCGACACCATCAATAGTTATGTCTGATTGGATAGAAGGGATTAAAAATTCTATTTCTTTTTCTTGACTGAAAACCAGCGCGCTAATCAATAAAAAGAGAAATTGAAAAAGGTTTTGTTTTTTCAACAGTTTTTTTGAGATAAAATTAGTGATCTTTTAGAATAAGACAGAATATGTAAAATAAGAATTAAATTTAAATTATATTTTAACAAAATGAAAGTTGGGTTCATTTTTATTTTAGGTTTTCTTGTTTCTTCAGATGAATTTTTGGATTGGGGAACAACTGGCCATCGTACTGTTGGAGAAGTTGCTGCTCAGCACATTTCTAAAAAAACACAAATAGCGATTGAAGATCTTTTAGAGGGAGCTTCAATTGCATATATTTCTACTTATGCCGATGAGATTAAGTCTGATTATAGATATGATGCTTATAATTCTTGGCATTATGCAAATATGGAACTAGATGAGAATTATGATTCTAGTAAGAAAAACTCAAAAGGTGATATTATTCAAGCTATTGGTAAATGTATTAAAGTATTAAAAAGTAAAAGAGCTTCTAAAAAAGATAAAAAATTTTATTTGAAGCTACTAATTCATTTTATCGGTGACCTACATCAGCCCCTACATTTAGGAAAAAAGAGTGATAAAGGAGGAAATGATGTCAAAATTAAATGGTTTGGTAAAATTTCAAATCTTCATCGTCTTTGGGATAGCGATCTAATAGATAGTAGTAAGCTTAGTTATACTGAATTGTCAAAAAATTTACCAAGATTATCACAAGCTCAACAAAGAGAATTCGCATCTAGTCCAATTTCAATTTGGATAGAGGAAACACATAAAATAACGAAAAAGATTTATAATGATCTACCGGAAAACGTCAATTTAGGTTACCGGTATCGTTACGAAAACTTTGAAACGATCCGCTTACAATTGCTTAAAGCTGGTCTTCGACTAGCTTATCTGCTTGATGATATTTTTAAATAATTTTACGAAAGGTTAAATTAATCCTGGGTCCTACAAGTTTACTAGTTTTAGCAACTTGATGAAGCCAGTGGGTTTGAGTTTCTCCCTCCATCAATAATAAACTTCCCGATGTTAAGGGAATTTTCAACCTTAGCTCTTTTTGATTTTTATGTTTTAAGTGGAAAAACCTCTCTGCTCCAAAACTCACTGAGGCGATAGCTGGGTTTTCACCTAACTCTTTTTCATTATCAGCATGCCATCCATTACTATCTTTTCCATTTCGATATAGATTGAGTAATACGGTTGTGAATTCAATATTAATTATACTTTGTACACGATTTTGAATTTCAAATAGAAGAGGTGTGATTCGATGTGGATGCATGGTAATTCCAGAGTAGGAGTAAGGTAAAGAGTTGTTCGCATACAAAGCTGTTAGTCTAGGCTGAGAATATTTTTTCCCATAAACAGTAATGGAATCTTGTTGCCAAAGAGTTTCATCTTTAAGTTGCTTAAAATACCTGTTAGTTTCTTTTTTTGAAAAGAAAGATTCAAAATAGCGTAAGCTTGCACCTGGAAATTCACAAGTGGAACCATTACCTGGAAGTACAATTGGTTTAATCATATTATAATTAAGTTAACACTAAAAAAAAATTGCCCGAAGGCAATCTTTTTTATTTAATTAATTCAACACTTCGTTGAATAAATTGTGTTAAGGCCTCTCCTTTTAAAAGATTTTGGGAAAGCTTAGCCAAATCAAGAGCTTGTTGAATAAGGCGCTCCTTCTTCTTTTTTGTTTTAGTATTTAAAATCTGCCCTACCAGTTCATGATTAGTGTTTACTACTAAATTATACATGTCAGGCATATTTCCCATCATACCTCCACCGCCAGTTTGTTGCATTTCTTTCATGCGTCTCATAAATTCAGGTTGGGTTAATACGAAAGGTAAACTTTGACTATCTAAAGGCTCTAATTGGACTGTATATCCGCCTTCTTTTACTACTTCTTCAATAATTGGCTTTAAAGTTTCTTTTTCCTTATCAGAGATTTTAGAAATGATGGCTTCATCTTTTTTTATTAAGTTTTCTAAAGTATCTCCATCAACTCGTGCGAAAGATATATTTTCTTTGTTACCCTCTATTTTTTGGATAAGATGTCCAATTATAGGGGAGTCTAATAATAAAACTTTATATCCCTTAGCATTAGCTTGTTTAATATAACTATGTTGCGCATCAATATCTGAAGAATAAAGAATAACCAATTTATCATCTTTATCAGTTTGTAGGTCTTTAGTATTCTCTTTAAGTTCATCAAAAGTAAAAAATTCACCATCTGTGGTTGGGTAGAGAGCAAAACTATCAGCTTTTTCATAAAACTTATCTTCACTTAACATCCCATATTCGATAACTACTTTAATATCGTTCCACTTTTCTTCAAAACCTTTTCGATCATTTTTAAAGAGGCTTTTCAATTTGTCAGCTACCTTTCTGGTTATGTAGTTACTTATTTTTTTTACTGCTCCGTCAGCTTGAAGGTAACTTCTAGATACGTTTAAAGGAATATCTGGTGAATCAATCACCCCACGAAGGAGGGTTAAAAATTCAGGAACAATTCCTTCAACATTATCTGTTACAAAAACTTGGTTTTGATAAAGTTGGATACGATCCTTTTGAATATTTATATCATTATTAAGCTTGGGAAAGTATAGAATTCCAGTTAAATTAAAAGGGTAGTCTACATTTAAATGAATATTGAATAATGGTTCTTCAAATTGCATCGGATATAACTCCCTATAAAAAGATTTATAATTTTCATCTTTAAGATCCGCTGGTTTTTTTGTCCATGCAGGATCTGGATTATTAATTATATTGTCTACTGTTATTTTTTCAGGCTCTGCGTCTTTTTCTGCTCCATCGGGAAGAGGAAGCGTTTCTTCTTTGGTTCCAAACTTTATTGGAATGGGCATAAACTTATTATATTTTTTAAGCAATTCTCCAATACGAGTATCCTCTAAAAACTCTTTTGAGTCTTTGTCAATATGTAAAATAATCTCTGTTCCACGAATATCTTTTTTCGATTTTTTAAGACTGTATTCTGGTGATCCATCACATATCCAGTGCGCTGCAGGCTCATCCTTGTGAGTTTTTGTTATAATTTCTACTTTTTCAGCAACCATAAATGCTGAGTAAAAACCTAAACCAAAGTGTCCAATTATACCACTATCTTTTGCAGAGTCTTTATATTGATCCAAAAACTCTTCCGCTCCAGAAAAAGCTACTTCATTAATGTATTTTTGAACTTCTTCGTGAGTCATTCCGATACCACGATCAATTATATGAAGTTTTTTACCTTTTTTATCTACTTTAACCTCAATTTGTAGATCACCTAAGTCTCCCTTAATTTCACCAAGGCTACTTAAGTGCTTAATTTTAGTCGTAGCATCTGTAGCGTTTGATATTAATTCTCTTAAAAAGATTTCATGATCGCTATAAAGAAATTTCTTTATTAACGGAAATATATTTTCAACAGCTACATTTATTTTTCCAGTACTCATAATTATTATAATTTATAAAAACTATTTACAAATAAAATACCAAAATTGAAAATATGACAACATGGCACTATTTGTGATCAAATTTTAAAAGTAGAATTTTTTCAAAGCACATACATAAATAACTTCTGTTTAGAAGGAATTCGTTTTCCTATCTAAAAAAATGTACTTTTCAATATAATTTATATAAAGATGTATAATTCAAAAATTATTGGACTCGGAAAATACTTGCCAGATAACGTTGTCAAGAACTCTGATTTAGAAAGTATTATGGAAACTTCAGATGATTGGATTCAAGAACGAACTGGAATTAAAGAACGACGTCACATTTCTAAGGGAAGTAAAGATTCTACTTCATCAATGGGAGTTAAGGCTTCCAAAATTGCGATTGAACGATCTGGATTATTAGCCAAGGATATTGATTTAATTTTGTTTGCTACACTAAGTCCAGATTATTATTTTCCTGGTTCAGGGGTCCTTGTACAAGAGGCTTTAAATATTCCAGATTGTCCAGCAATGGATATCCGTATGCAATGTTCTGGATTTGTTTATGCAGTTGCTACTGCAGACCAGTTTATTAAAACCGGAATGTATAAAAATGTTTTAGTCATTGGCTCGGAATTTCATTCTGGAGGTCTTGATATGACAACTCGTGGCAGGAATATATCAGTAATTTTTGGTGATGGAGCTGGTGCTGTTGTAATGACTCGAACTGAAAGTAATTCAATAGGTATTCTAAACTCACAATTGCATTCCGAGGGAAAACATGCGAAAGAGCTCTCTCTTATCGGACCTAGCACAGGTCGATGGGTTCCTGAGATTATGAAAGAAAATAATCCAGAAGACATATCATATTATCCTTTTATGAATGGTCAGTTTGTATTTAAAAATGCTGTAGTTCGTTTTACTGAAGTTATTAATGCAGGATTAAAAAAAGTAGGCTGGAAGCCAAACGAAATTGATATGCTGATTCCTCATCAAGCTAACCTTCGTATTGCTGAATTTGTTCAAAAGAAATTTGGACTTAGTGACAATCAAGTTTATAATAATATTCAGCGTTATGGGAACACTACTGCTGCTTCAATTCCGATCGCTCTAACTGAAGCTTGGGAAGAAGGTAAAATTGAAAAGGGAAATAAAGTTGTATTAGCTGCTTTTGGAAGTGGCTTTACATGGGGGAGTATCATGATTCAATGGTAAATTATAAAACTCTTATTCTTGGGGCTTCACCAAATAATGAACGCTATTCTTTTAAAGCTGTTATTAGCCTATTTAATGCAGGTATAGATGTAATTCCTATGGGGATAAAAGAAGGAAAAATTGCTAATATTAAAATTGTAGCTCCATTTACAGTTCTGAAAGATATTCACACCATTTCACTTTATTTAGCTCCACAAAAACAAGATCAATACCTCGATTTTATTTTAAAGCTAAAACCACATCGTATTATTTTTAACCCTGGAACTGAAAATAAAATTTTTGCTAAAAAACTAAGTGCTTCAGGAATTTTTTGGGAAAATGCCTGTACTTTAATTTTACTTTCTACGAATCAATATCAAACCTAAAAATGTAAGTAGTCCGTTTAAGGGAAGTAGTTCATATCCTAATTCATACCCACCCAAAAGACTAGCATCTAAAGAACCCAAAATGCTTATCAAAAGCAATACTACCAATATAACTAGCCAAAGCCATTGATCCCTTATTTTATAATCTGTAAATATTCCAAATGAAAAAAGACCTAATAGAGGACCGTATGTGTATCCAGCAGCTGTAAGAAGTCCGTCGATGACATTACGACCTAAAAAATATTTAAATGATATGACAACTAAAATCAATAAAATACTCATTCCAATATGAATTTTTTTACGTAAACTTTTTTGTTTTGAACTTTCATATTGTTTTATATCAAGAAAGTCTACACAAAAGGAAGTTGTTAATGAAGTCAATGCACTATCTGCACTGCTGTATGCTGCAGCAATTAAGCCAAGAATAAAAGTTATAGCAACGGTAATACCTAATCCACCATTTAGTGCAATTTCTGGAAATAGAAGATCTGTTTTAATACTTCCATCCATTATTGGGACAGAAATAACTTGTTGATCAGCATAAATGTATAGTAATGCTCCTAAAAGCATAAATAGTCCAGTTACTATAACCAAAACAATACTAAAGACAATCATATTTTTTTGAGCATCTTTTAAATTCCGACAGCTCAGATTTTTTTGCATCATATCTTGATCTAGACCAGTCATACATATTGTTACAAAAGCACCTCCAACAAAAGATTTTATAAAATGGTTTCGACTCAAAAGTGAATCTGTAACGAAAATATCATTATAATTAGATAATTCTCTTGAAGTTAGAAAATCAAAAAAAGACCAATCCAATGCCTGATTTATATAATTTATTGAGAGCAATACAGAAAGAATCATTAAAGCTGTTTGAAGTGTATCAGTAAATACTATAGTTTTAATGCCACCTTTTTGAGTATAAATCCAAATCAGTAATATTGAGATTACTACTGTAATTTCAAAAGGTATATTCCAAGCGTCAAAAATAAAATTTTGAAGTACAATTGCAACGAGAAATAATCTAAATGCAGCTCCTAAAACCCTCGAAATAAAAAAAAAGAAAGCACCTGCATAATGGCTTCTTTTCCCTAGACGTATCAAAAGGTATTCATAAATTGAAGTTACATTATTTTTATAGTAAAGAGGTAAGAGTAAATATGCTACAACAAAATATCCAATAAGATAACCTAAAACAACTTGAAAATAGTGGAATTTTGAAGAATCTACCCAACCTGGAACCGATATAAAGGTAACTCCTGATAATGATGCTCCAACCATTCCAAAGGCAACTAAATACCAAGGAGAATTTCGATTGGCTTTAAAAAACACTTCATTAGAATCCTCCTTTACAAACAAATAAGAAATACTGAAAAGAACAAAAAAATAACCAATTATTAGGCTTAGTATGAATAGGGGAGTTATCATTATTTAATTTTAAAGAGGCCAAGATACGAAAGTAGAGACAACCTAGTTTTTTGTAAATTTACACATGGATTTTTCATCAAAGTTACTTGAAAATGCAGTCCAAGAAATTGCCCTTTTACCAGGAATAGGAAAGAGAACTGCATTAAGACTCGCATTACACCTTTTAAAGCAACCTAAAGAAAATACTCATTTGCTTTCAGATTCTCTTAAAGCATTAAGAGACGGTGTAATCTTCTGTTCTAGTTGTCACAACCTTTCAGATTCAACCCTTTGTGAGATTTGTTCTAGTCCAAAACGTGATAAAAAATTACTTTGTGTAGTTGAAGATATTCGAGACGTTATGGCGATTGAAAGTACAGGACAATTTCAGGGAATTTATCATGTCTTAGGTGGAATTATTTCTCCAATGGAGGGGGTTGGACCTCAAGATTTAAATATTACTTCTCTTGTAAATAAGGCAAAAGAAGGTTCTGTTCATGAAGTAATTTTTGCTTTAAGCGCAACTATGGAAGCAGACACTACAAATTTTTATATTTACAAATTGTTATCTCCATATCAGATAAAGACTTCCACAATTGCCAGAGGAATTCCTGTAGGGGATGAGTTGGAGTATACTGATGAAGTTACTCTAGGTAGATCCATTTTGGCTCGTATTCCATTTGAGTCATCCATTACAAAAAGTTGATTCAAAATCTTCTTTGTAGATCTATTAATTAAATCTGATTTCCCCATCAAAATTTGATACTTTTGTATTACGTAATATTATGGGACAATATTTTTTAAAATTACCCAAAATGGGTGAAAGTGTAGCTGAGGCAACTATAATCAAATGGTTAAAAAATGTTGGTGATTCAGTATCTATAGATGACCCGATATTAGAAATAGCAACTGATAAAGTCGACACTGATGTAACTTCTGAAGCTGAAGGCGTCATCATAGAAAAGAAATTTGAAGAAAATGAAGTTGCTCAGGTTGGAGAGGTTTTAGTAGTTATTGAAACTGAAAAAGGAGAAAACGAATCTCTTAATGATTTAGATTTAAATAAGATAGTCCCTGAAACTTCTTTCAAAGAAAAAGATGAAACTGAATTAGTTGCAGCAGAATTGGAAGAAGAAATTAAGACCATAGAAATCAAAGTAAATCAAACAAAGGAGAATAGCGAACGTTTTTATTCCCCTTTGGTAAAAAATATTGCAAAAAAGGAGGAGATTTTACAAGATGAATTAGATCAAATACCAGGATCAGGAAAAGGGCATCGATTAACTAAAAAAGACTTACTTCAATATCTAAATAATAGAGTTATTCATCCTGATAAGAATTCAGATAAAATAGAAGATCAATCAAAAATCACAAAGCTTCCGATATTAGCAAAGCCTAGTTTTTCAGAAGGTGATCAAATCATAGAAATGAGTCGTATGGAGAAGCTGATTTCATCCCACATGAAATCAAGCATACAAACTTCTGCTCACGTTCAATCCTTTATAGAAGTTGATGTTACTGATTTATGGGACTGGCGAGAAAAGGTCAAAGACCCTTTTTTAAAACGTGAAAATGAAAAATTGACCTTTACACCTTTATTTATTAGAGCTACAATTAAAGCTCTACGTGATTATCCAGCTTTAAATAGTAGTTTGGATAGTGATAAAATCATCATCAAAAAAGATATAAACTTGGGAATGGCAACTGCATTACCTGATGGAAATCTTATTGTTCCTGTAATTAAAAATGCAGATCACTTAAATTTAGTAGGGCTGACAAAAGCTGTAAATGATCTGGCAAATCGCGCACGAAACAATAATTTAAAGCCCGAGGAAGTTCAAGATGGGACTTATACATTTACAAATATTGGAAATTTTGGATCAATTATGGGGACGCCCATAATAAACCAGCCACAGGTAGGAATCTTAGCTATAGGATCAATTCGAAAAATGCCAGCTGTTATCGAAACTCCAAATGGAGATTTTATAGGAATACGAAGAAAAGTAATTCTTTCTCACAGTTATGATCATCGAATAATTAATGGAGCTACTGGGGGGCTTTTTGTAAAACGTGTTGCGGAATATTTAGAAAATTGGAAAGAGACTCTTCCCTATTAATTTGAGATTATGAAACTTCAACTAGCTAAACCGCTTTGTTTTTTTGACTTGGAAACAACTGGTACTAATATAAGTAAAGATAGAATCGTAGAAATTGCAATTCTTAAATTACATCCTGATGGAACACATGAGAAAATGGAGAAACGTATCAATCCAGAAATTCAGATTCCACCTGAAGTTTCTGAAATTCATGGTATTACAAATGAAATGGTAGTAAATGCCCCTACTTTCAAAGAAGAATCTCATATTATTTATGGCTTCTTGAAAGGCTGTGATTTAGCAGGATTTAATTCTGATCGTTTTGATATCCCTCTTTTAGTTGAAGAACTTCTTCGTGCCGAGGTTTCCTTTGATTTTAAAAATGTTAAAACAGTCGATGTTCAAACTATTTTCCATAAAATGGAAGCTCGTACACTTTCTGCTGCTCTCAAATTTTATTGCGAAGAGGAACTTAAAGATGCACATTCAGCTCAAGCAGATACTAAAGCTACTCATGATGTATTATTAGCTCAACTAGACCGATACAATGATTTAGAGCCAAACATAGATTTTTTAAATAAATTTAGTACAAGAAGAAAAACAGCAGATTTTGCAGGTTTTGTTGTATTTGATAAATCAAATGAAATGTGTTTTGGATTTGGAAAACATAAAGGCCAAAAAGTCACTGATATTTTGGAAAAAGAGCCAGGTTATTTTGGATGGGTTCTTAATGCAGACTTTCCAAGATATACTAAAAAAGTACTTACTGAGATTAGATTAAAGACCATGAATACAAAAGGTTGAAATTGTGAAAATTGTATGTGTAGGGAGAAATTATTTTTCTCATATTAAAGAGTTGGGTAATGATAAACCTAAAAACCCAGTATTATTTATTAAACCAGACACCTCTATCTTACAGAAAAATCAACCGTTTTTTATTCCTCATTTTTCTTCAAATATTGATTATGAAGTAGAGGTATTGATTAGAATAAATAGAATTGGTAAACACATACAGACTAAATTTGCTCACAAATATTATGAAGAGATTGGGTTGGGAATTGACTTTACTGCACGTAAACTTCAAAATCAGTTAAAAAAAAATGGAATGCCTTGGGACAAATCCAAATCTTTTGACGGTTCAGCGTTGATTGGAGATTGGTTTCCTAAAAATGAGTTTAAAGATTTAAATTCACTTTCATTTAGTTTAAAACTTAATGACTATGTTGTTCAGCATGGGAATACTTCAAAAATGCTTTGGAATATTGATGATTTAATCAGCTATATTTCTCAATATTTTACACTTAAAATAGGTGATATAATTTTTACAGGAACCCCAGCTGGAGTTGGCACTGTATCTGAAGGTGATGTTTTAGTTGGTCACTTAGAAGATAGACAAGCTTTCTCAGTAAAAATCAAATAAAATGAAGGCAGAACTTATATCGATAGGTGATGAAATACTTATTGGTCAAATCGTAAATACTAATTCTATTTTTTTAGCAAAAGCTTTAAACAAAATTGGAATTGAAATTGTTCAAATCACTAGTGTTTCAGACGAAAAGGAAGCTATTATAAATGCTTTAGATTCATCTTACTCAAGGGCACAACTTGTGATTATGACTGGAGGTTTAGGTCCTACCAAAGACGATTTAACCAAGCATACATTGTGTACCTACTTTAATGATGTTTTAGAAGAAAAAAAAGAGATTTTATTGCACATAGAAGAGATTTTTAAGAAATATGTGACCACACCTATTAATAATCAAAATCGGCAACAAGCATTATTACCCTCAAAAGCGAGAATTTTTAAAAACGAACACGGTACAGCCTCTGGAATGTGGTTTGAAAAAGATAAGCAAATAATCATTTCACTTCCTGGAGTTCCCTTTGAGATGAAATCGTTAATGACTCAGGAGGTGTTACCTGCTTTACAGCGTCATTTTATCCGTCCTTTTATCTTGCATAAAACTCTAATGACTTATGGATTAGGAGAAAGTGCTATTTCTGAACGTATATTAAATTGGGAAAATAATCTTCCCAAGGACATTAAGCTTGCTTATTTGCCAAATTTAGGACGTGTCCGTCTACGTCTTTCTGGAAAGGGCTCTGATGAAGCATTATTAGAAAGGAGAATAGATGCTGAATTGAAAAAACTTTTACCCTTGATTAAAGATATCTTTGTAGGTTATGAAGATGTTGCATCATTTGAAGAAAAAATACAAGCTCAATTTATCACAAAAAAATTGAGTTTAAGCACTGCAGAAAGTTGTACAGGGGGAGAAATTGCATCTCGATTAACAAAAATACCTGGAGCATCAAGATATTTTAGCGGTGGTTTAGTTGTCTATCACACCCAATCCAAATCTGATGTTTTGGATGTTCCAAAAAAGCTTATTGAAGAATATTCGGTAGTCAGTAAGGAAGTTGCAGAAGCTATGGCGAAGGAAGCACGGGTAAAATTTAATACTAGTATTGGACTTTCTACTACAGGAAATGCAGGTCCTACTAAAGGAGATTCCGATGTTGAGGTAGGAACTGTATGGATAGCTATTGCTTATGAAGAGGGAATTATTAGTGAAAAGTTTTTATTTGGTAAAAATCGAAAAAGGATTATTGGTAAAGCTGTTAATAAGGCTTTGGAGATGCTTTTTAAGCAATTGATTTAAAAAGCAATTTTTTTTAAAAAAACAATTTTGATACTGTGTAAAAAACAGTAAATTTGCACCCACGTTAAAAAAGACAATAATGTCAAAAGTTTGTGAGATCAGTGGAAAAAGGGTAATGTTTGGGAACAACGTTTCTAAAGCATTAAATAGAACAAAGCGTCGTTTTGACGCTAATATCATCAAAAAGCGCTTTTATATTCCTGAGGAGGATAAGTGGATAACCCTTACTGTTTCGGCAGCGACTCTAAAAACAATTAACAAAAAAGGCATTTCTGCTGTTTTGAAAGAAGCCAGAGCAAAAGGTCACTATAAAGGTTAACAAAATGGCAAAAAAAGGAAATAGAGTTCAAGTTATATTAGAGTGTACTGAACACAAAGACTCAGGTCGACCTGGAACCTCCCGTTATATTACTACAAAAAATAAAAAAAATACACCTGAACGTTTAGAAGTTAAAAAGTTCAACCCGATTTTGAAAAAAATGACGGTTCATAAAGAAATAAAGTAAGTCATGGCAAAGAAATCCGTAGCAACATTACAAACCGGTTCAAAAAGATTAACAAAGGCAATCAAAATGGTGAAAAAAGATGGTAGTGATTCCTATAGTTTTGTAGAAACTATAATTTCTCCAGATTTAGCCTCAGATTGGTTGAATAAAAAATAATTTTTCAATTCTTATTTAAGATAAAAAGCTACTTAACCGGTAGCTTTTTTTATTTTTATACATAATGGGAAAACTTAAGAACTTTTTTTCAAAACAGGATCAGAATAAGCTAGAGACAGGATTAGCTAAAACAAAAAACTCTTTTTTGTCTCGTTTAGGAAAAGTGGTTGTTGGTAAAACAAAAATTGATGAGGATTTTCTTGATGAGCTTGAGTCAATTTTGATTCAGGCTGATGTTGGAGTAGCTACTACTTTAAAAATAATAGATGCTTTAGAAGATCGTACAAAAAAAGAAAAATACTTAGGTTATAACGATT
Organism: uncultured Flavobacteriaceae bacterium; assembly: GCA_943842245.1. Classification (GTDB taxonomy): domain Bacteria; phylum Bacteroidota; class Bacteroidia; order Flavobacteriales; family Flavobacteriaceae; genus MS024-2A. Next base: position 614,174 of record CALTAJ010000002.1, on the reverse strand, counting down.
TGATAAAAATGCTAAGGGAAGAAATTTCTAGTTTACTGACTCAAAAAGAGATTTATGAAAAAGTTTCTGAAAATGACAATCATCATCCCCATGTAGTAATGGTAGTAGGGGTAAATGGAGTTGGAAAAACAACAACTATTGGTAAACTTGCTCACCAATTTAAAACTCAAGGTAAAAAAATAATGTTGGGTGCGGCTGACACCTTTAGAGCCGGCGCAATAGATCAATTGCAAATTTGGGCAGATCGTGCCAAGGTCCCTCTTGTCCGTCAGGAAATGGGTAGTGACCCTGCTTCTGTTGCCTTTGATACTTTAAAAGCAGCAACCAATAGTGATATAGACTTAGTATTTATTGATACTGCTGGAAGGCTTCACAATAAAATTAATTTAATGAATGAACTTTCAAAAGTAAAGAGAGTTATGTCTAAAGTTGTTTCTGGTGCTCCTCATGAAGTACTATTAGTACTAGACGGTTCAACTGGACAAAATGCTTTTGAACAAGCTAAACAATTCACTTCTGCAACTGAGGTAACTAGTTTAGCTATAACTAAATTAGACGGAACAGCAAAAGGAGGAGTATTACTAGGTATTTCTGATCAATTTCAGATTCCTGTTAGGTATATTGGTGTTGGAGAGGGTATAGAAGATTTACAAGATTTCAACCCTCAACAATTTATTCAGACATTATTCAGCTAAAAATAGATATATGAAAACCATAAGAGGAATTATTGTGTTCATTTTAATATTTGGAGCTCTATATTTAGTTGGACCCAGAGTTGAAACTCCAGAATTAAATATGGAAGCTGTAGAGGTCCCTTCAGACTTGATAATTTTGAATAATTGGATTGAAGAAAAAGAAAATACTCTTGGAAATATTCGTCCAGATAATGCTTCAAAGATTATTTTCAACGATTCGATTCCTAAAAAAACTAAGTATAGCATTTTATATCTCCACGGTTTCACTGCTTCTGGTATGGAAGGTGATCCCGTTCATCGTAATATTGCAAAAGCTTTAGGTTCTAATCTATATATTCCTCGCTTGTATGGGCATGGACTAGATGAGAAGGAACCAATGTTGACTTTTAATAATGATGCTTACTGGCAATCAGCTAAAGAATCTATTGCAGTTGCTAAGCAACTAGGAGAAGAGATAATCCTTTTAGGAACTTCTCACGGCGGAGCTTTATCATTAAGTTTAGCAGAAGATCCTAAAATTAAAGCTATTTGTCTTTTTGGCCCCAATATAGCAGTTTTTGATCCTCTATCTAAGCTACTATCTAAGCCTTGGGGACTGCAAATAGCACGTTTAGTTAAAGGAGGGAACTACCATATTTGGGAAAATACTAACTCTGAAAAAAAGAAATATTGGACGACAAAGACACGATTAGAAAGTGCGACACATATGCAAAAGTTTTTAGATGTAAAAATGAATAAGTCTACATTTGAAAGAGTAAAAAAACCAGTATTTATGGGGTATTATTTTAAAAATGAAAAGTTTCAAGATTCAGTTGTGTCAGTTGAAGCTATGTTAAAAATGTTTGATCAATTAGGAACTCCAGAAAACTTAAAAGTCAAAAAGGCTTTTCCAAATGCGGGTGACCATGTTATCACTTCTTATTTAAGTGGTGATAATTACGATAAAGTAACCAAGGAAACACTTAGTTTTTTGAATAAAGTCCTAGAACTATAGCTAATGCTCAACTTCAGAATTATTTAAGTATAAATATGCGAACAAAGTCAGCGAAAAAAAACACTATAAATGTAATCACTTTAGGCTGTTCAAAGAACATATATGATTCAGAAGTTCTAATGGGTCAATTAAAAGGAAGTGGTAAGAATGTTGTTCATCAAAAAGAGGGTAACATAGTGGTTATTAATACCTGTGGCTTCATTGATAATGCTAAAGAAGAATCAATTAATACAATTTTAGAACAAATCCAAAAAAAGGAATCCGGAAAGGTTGACGAAGTTTATGTAACTGGTTGTTTAAGTGAGCGTTATAAGCCTGATCTGAAAAAAGAAATTCCACAGGTAGATGAATATTTTGGAACTTCAGATTTACCGCAACTTTTAAAAGTTTTAGGTGCAGATTATAAGCATGAATTAGTTGGAGAACGTATTTTAACTACTCCTAAACATTTTGCTTATTTGAAAATCGCAGAAGGTTGTGATCGACCATGTTCATTTTGTGCAATCCCTTTGATGCGTGGAAAGCATCGCTCAACACCAATTGAAGAGCTTTTTCAACAAACAAAATGTTTAGTAAAAGATGGAGTTAAAGAATTAATTTTAATCGCCCAAGATTTGACTTACTACGGTTTGGATATATACAATAAAAGAAGGTTGGCAGACCTTCTTCGTGCATTAGCTCTAGTTAGTGGAATTGAATGGATTCGTTTACACTATGCCTTCCCCACAGGGTTTCCAGAAGATGTTCTAGAAGTTATTAGAACTGAACCCAAAATTTGCAATTATCTAGACATCCCACTTCAACATATTGCTAATCCGATTCTAAAATCAATGCGTCGTGGTACTACAAAAGAAAAAACTACTTCTCTTTTAAATAAGTTTCGTTTACAAGTGCCAGGAATAATTCTTAGAACTTCATTAATTATTGGTTATCCAGGAGAAACTGAATCTGACTTTGAAATTCTTAAAGCTTGGGTTAAAGAAATGAGATTCGAAAGATTAGGTTGTTTCACTTACAGTCATGAAGAAAACACACATGCTCATTTACTTGAAGATAATGTACCTGCACAAGTTAAGCAGAAACGTTTAAATGAAATCATGGAAATTCAATCTCAAATTTCTTGGGAACATAATCAAATGTGTTTAGGGAAAAAGTTTCGATGTTTAATTGATAGAAAAGAAGGTGTTAATTTTGTGGGACGTACATTTATGGATTCTCCAGATGTGGATAATGAAGTTCTTGTTGATGCTTCAAAATATTATTTAAAACAGGGGGATTTTGTTAATATTGAAATTATAGATGCAACTGACTATGATCTAATTGGAATACCTGTTTAAAAGAAGACTGCGTTAGAAAAAACTTGTTTCCCACTATACCAAAACCCTCTAAAAAGCAAATTATCTACAAAATAGATTAGTTTACCTTCTCCATGATGTTCTTGTCCAAAAAGTAACGATGTTTTTTGATTTTCTCTTGCAAGATGGCCAATAAATCCAGCAATAGGATTTGCCATTGAACCTAGAGTAAAAGCATTCCCTTCATCTTTTAAAAGACTATATGAATCTGCATCTAGTTTTAAAGTATAATAACGTGATATACCAAAACTTAAAGGATGAGTTTTGTCAATAGTTGCTTCATAAATACTTCCGGTAGTCATCCTGCTAATCTCATTACGTTCTATTTTTGAATAAGGAACCATAGAATTATTTTGACTTGTATTTTTCTTCTTTTTTATATTAAAGGCATCAGTATTTGCAAAGATGTTTAAAGCACTAGAAAGAGCCAATATCTTGCCACCTTTATTCAACCATTCATATACTTTTTTTTCGGTTGTTGAGTTTGACCATTTTTTATAGAATCCGCCAGGAATAATCAAAATATCAATATCTGACAATAATTTATTCAAGCTATTATAATTTACTTGAATTAGCGGATATTCAAGCTCTTTTTCAAAAAAATGCCAGACTTCACCGTATCGATATGATGAAGTAAAATCATTTTTAAATACCGCTACTTTTGGTGACTTAATTAATTTTAATTCATCAGCTCCAAGATCAGGGCCTTTAACTGAATATCCTGTTCTAATAGGATAAATTATTCGGTTATGTTTTTGGGCAAGTTTTTCTAATGTTTTTAGAAAATATTCATTTTTTATATTATCCCCTTTCAATATAAAGATGGAACCTTCTTCCCATTTTCTTCCACTATTAATAATTGGAACAGTATTTATTCTAACACCAAGCCCTTCCTTTAAAATAGAAGCCAAAAACTTACTATCCCTAAAACTTTTATAAGGAAGTGCATATCCATATGTGCCAATATCAGTTCGAATAATTTTAACCTTTCTTGGTTTATAACTGACAGTTTTTAAACTTTCCTGAGTAGCATTTGCTTTTAGTCCGTATGCATAAGGTAACGACCAAGCTGTAATATCGTATGTAAGAGAGTCATTGAGTTTTGTGTTGGGCTCTAATAAAACATGAGCCATTTTTCCCTTGGATTGATTTGTTGATACTACTAAAGAATTTTTAGTAAAATTAGTAATTGTATTTTTTTGTTTTTGGTAGTCAAAACCACGTACAGATGTATTTTTTAATAGTTTTTCACTTTTAATTTTATGTTTGTCAAAAAACTCTGAGATTGCATCTAACTGGTCTTGATTGCCGTCAAGGACAAAATTCCTGTACTTCAAATCTTTATCATTGAAATAAGCTTTGTAGTTTTCAATAAGTTGTATTTTTTTCATAACTGCCATTTCAACTGTTGAAATCCCTGTAGTAAGATGATGTTTTATTCTATCCTTCAAAGTAAGCTCAATATTTTCGTCATTTTTAATACCCAATCCAGCTACTCCACCTCCAGCCTGTTCATATGTCATTCCGATACTTCCTAAGTACATGGGATAACTGTCACCGTAGCTTGGATATAAAATATCAAATTGCTGTTTAGTGAAATAAAACCAGCCTTCTTTATCAAAGTATTTTGCATGATTTCTTCCAAGAGCGTCTTGAAAGTCTTTTTGATAATCAGTAATTACTTCATGTAATGGTTCTGCAGCTGGTGCAAAATAATAAGGACTATTTATTCCTTGTTCATGAAAATCTACATGGATGTGCGGCAACCACTTATTATATTGTTTAATTCGTTGCTGAGATTCTATCTGAGTGAGCCATGCCCAGTCTCTGTTAAGATCAAAAATATAATGATTTGTTCTACCGCTATGCCATGGTTCTTCATGTTCTCTTGTAACACGATTACTATCATAGGGCGTACTTTTGCTTTGATTGTAAAAGTTCACATAACGATCTCTTCCGTCAGGATTGATGCAAGGATCCAATATTACTATTGTATCCTTTAGCCAATCTTGATGTTTTGTTATTAATGTATATGCAGTTTCCATAGAGGCTTCTGTGGATGAAGATTCATTTCCGTGTACGCCATAACTCAGCCAAACAATTACTTTATCATTATTTTTAGTACCATTAATTGAATTACTATCCTGAATATGAATAGTGCGGATATCTTCAAGATTTTTTAAATTTTCAGGATCTGATATGAAGACTAACTGCAATATTCGTCCTTCACTGGTTTTTCCATAAGGAACTATTTTAATTCCAGAAGAGTTTTGATCTAAATATTGAAAATAATCTACTACTTGATGATGTCTGCTAAAATTACTACCTAGCTCATAGCCAAAAAAATCATTAGGTGAATGAATTTGCCCTGTAAGTCTAGTTAAGAAACTAATTAAGACTAGATATAATATTCTACTAAACATAAACTATGTTTTTATTTTAAAAGTACACTTTCTCTTCAAACTATAAATTTCTTTTTCCTAAAAAACAAATATCTTTACATAAATTACATTATGCGAAAGCAACATATTTCCTTAAAAGATACTGGTCGTTTTTCTCAATTAATTTGTGATTACTTAATTGAGAAGAAAAGTCTAAAGGAGTTTTATGGGCATTACCCTAATTTGGAAAATACTCGCATTCAAATGGAGCTTAAAAAAGACCATTATTCAAAACAATCTCGAATAGTTTTAGTTAAAGCATTGAATTCACAATATGCAAAAATGACTCCTGAAAAAGCGGTCATAAAAAACCTTAAATTACTGGCTAATGAAAATACATTCACTGTTACTACTGGACATCAGCTCTGCCTGATGACTGGTCCCCTTTATTTTATTTATAAAATAATTAGCACCATTAATCTATGTAAGAAACTTAAATTAAAATATCCAAAATCAGAATTTATCCCTGTATACTGGATGGCAAGCGAAGACCATGATTTTGAAGAGATTAATAGTTTTAATTTTCAAGACAAGAAGATTCAATGGAAAAGAAATTCAGCAGGTGCTGTTGGAGACTTCCCTTTGAACGATTTACAAGAAGCTTTAGATATTTTTGAAACTAATTTAGGTAATCATCCTGAAGTCAGTTTTATTAAAGAATTATTAGAAAAAAGTTATCGTAAAGCAGTAAACTTATCTGAGGCAACTTTTAAATTAGTAGATCAACTTTTTGGATCCTACGGTCTTATTGTTTTGGAGCCAAACCAAAAAGTTCTCAAATCTCTTTTTTCACCGATTATAAAAGATGAATTAACTAATGCATCTTCTTTTAAAAGTGTTACTGAACAAATAAATTTAATTAAAACGAATTATAATAAAAAGTATACACCTCAAGTAAACCCTCGAGAAATTAATCTATTTTATTTAACACCCCAAGGACGTTACCGAATAAAAAAGACTAAAAATGGTTTTTCTTTAATTGGAGCTGAATTAAATTTTACGAAGGATACTTTTTTTAAAATTCTAAAAAAATACCCTGAGCGATTTTCTCCAAATGTTATTTTAAGACCTTTATATCAAGAGATTATTCTGCCCAATCTTCATTACATAGGTGGAGGAGGAGAGATAGCTTATTGGTTACAGTTGAAAAAAAACTTTGATCGTTATGGAGTTCCATTTCCATTACTTTTATTAAGAAATTCAGCATTAATTTATTCAAATAAATTAAGAAAAAAAATGGATAAACTTAATTTAACACTGTCAGATTTATTTTTAAAACGTGAGGTATTAGTTAATAAAAAAATAAAACAAATTAGTAGTATTGATTTAGATTTAAAATTTCTTAAAATTCAATTAGAAAAACAATTCAATCACCTTCAATCTTTAGTATCTCAAACTGATAAATCCTTTGAAGGAGCAGTAAGTGCTCAATTAAAAAAACAAACTCGAGGTATAGATTATTTAGAAAAACGATTATTAAAAGCACAAAAAAATACGCTTTCAGATCAGGTTCAAAGATTATCAATGTTACATAGTCAGTTATTTCCAGATGATCAACTTCAGGAGCGCACTTTAAACTTTGTCTCTTTTTATCTTGAAATAGGAGAACAAATGATTCCTTCGCTCATTGAAAACTTAGATCCTTTAAATTCTGATTTCACTTTAATCGAATATTAACAATTCTTGTTTATTAAATTTGAGATTAGATATTAAACCCCTTTATTAAATCGTATTTTTGTTCATGCAAGAAAAAGTACTTATTCTCGATTTTGGTTCACAGTACTCACAATTAATTGCTCGCAGAGTTAGAGAGCTATTTATTTATTGTGAAATTCATCCTTACAACAACCCACCAGGCGATATTTCAAGCTTTAAAGCAGTTGTTTTATCTGGATCTCCTTTTTCAGTTAGATCAGAAGATGCTCCTCATCCTGACTTAAAAAAGATTAAAGGGAAGTTACCGCTTTTAGGGGTTTGTTATGGAGCTCAATACTTAGCTCACTTTTTTGGAGGAGAAGTAAGTCCTTCTAAAACACGTGAATACGGTAGAGCTCAACTTTCTTCATTTAATGATGAAGAGCCTTTTTTTAAAGGCGTATCAACTAATAGTCAGGTTTGGATGAGTCATGCTGATACTATTCTTACACTTCCAAGCGAAGCTGAATGTTTAGGAAGCACTGAAGATGTCAAAAATGCAGCGTTTAAGATTACTGGTGAACAGACCTATGCCATTCAGTTCCATCCTGAAGTATATCACTCTTATGATGGGAAACAGATTCTACAAAATTTTTTAGTTGATATAGCTGGAGTTAAACAAGAATGGACTCCTGATTCTTTTGTTGAAATGACATTAAAGGAATTAAAAGAAAAGATTGGAGATGATAAAGTAATTCTTGGTCTTTCTGGAGGTGTTGATTCATCTGTAGCAGCAATGCTTCTTCATAAAGCAATTGGAAAGCAGTTGAACTGTATTTTTGTTAATAACGGTTTATTAAGAAAGAACGAATTCAAATCAGTATTAGAGCAATATTCAGGTATGGGACTCAATGTTAAAGGTGTTGATGCCTCAGATAAATTTATAGGCGCATTGCAAGGGGTATCCGACCCGGAAACAAAGCGAAAAATTATTGGAAAAATATTCATTGACGTTTTTGATGCAGAATCACAAAAAGTTGATCGTGCAATGTGGTTAGGGCAAGGAACTATTTATCCTGATGTAATCGAATCTATATCAGTTAATGGTCCTTCCGCTACAATTAAATCACATCATAATGTTGGAGGTCTACCTGACTATATGAAATTAGAATTAGTAGAACCTTTAAGGATGCTTTTTAAAGACGAAGTTAGACGAGTTGGTAGGAGTTTGGGAATGAATCGTGCTTTACTGGGGCGTCATCCATTTCCTGGACCGGGTTTAGCTATTCGAATTCTGGGAGATATAACACGAGAAAAAGTTAATATTTTACAAGAGGTCGATGCTATTTTTATTCAAGGACTTAAGAAGTGGGAACTTTACGATCAAGTATGGCAGGCAGGAGCAATTTTTCTACCTGTTAATAGTGTTGGAGTCATGGGGGATGAGAGAACTTACGAAAATTGTGTAGCCTTAAGGGCAGTTCAGTCTACTGACGGAATGACTGCTGATTGGGTAGACTTACCCTATGCGTTTTTACAGAAGATATCAAATGAAATCATTAATAACGTTAAGGGAATTAATAGAGTGGTATATGATATTAGTTCAAAACCACCAGCTACAATAGAATGGGAATAGTCTTCACATTATTTAATATATGAGAAATTTTTTCTTTTTCTTTTTATTAGGGTTTCAATTGAGTTTTGCTCAAACCCCTGAACGCTTTATAAGTCATCGCGTAAAAAAAGGTGAAACGTTAATTCAAATTACCGAAAGGTATAATGTAAGCCTAGATCAAATTTTAGAGTTTAACCCCTCTGTAGAAAAAACAGGAATCAAACGTAGGATAACTCTTCGGGTTCCAATATATTCCCAATCGAATAATTTCAAAAATCTTCCAAGAATTAAACACAACAAAGTTCTTGATATCCATACAGTTAAGCCAAAGGAGACCAAGTGGCGTTTAGCTTATGAATATAAAATGACAATTAAAGAATTAGATTCTCTCAATCCTCAAATCATTGAGGGATTAGAAATTGGTCAAGAAATTCGTGTTCGAAATTTTGAATATCGAAAAGTATTACCTGAAAAAGACCCAATCCATAATTATTATAAAGTACTTAAAACAGAGGGGTATTATCGTATTGAAAAAAAGCTAGGAGTAGATCGTAAGACTTTAGATTCATTAAACCCTATTTTATCTAAAACTGGACTTCAAGTGGGAATGATTTTAAGAATCCCGGACTCTTTGAGTGGTAAACTAAAAATTGAGAACGATCTTTTAGTAGAAAGAGTGAATTTGTTAGATTCAACAATTCAAAAGAATCAATTAAAGTTAGGAATCTTGCTCCCCTTTAAAGTAAAAGAAATAATTTTTGATTCTTTAGAAGATACTAAAAAGACCCTAGCTGGAAGAAATCTTCATACACTTTCTCTTGACTTTTACACTGGGGTTCTATTTGCCTTAGAAAAGGCATCAAAAAGAAATATTGAAATTGAGTTAAAAACCTATGATACAGATAATGACAAATACCAAATTAAAAAAATTATTGATTCTGAAGTTTTAAAGGATTTAGATTTACTTGTTGGGCCATTAATACCAACAAATTTTGATTTTATTTCTAATGAACCGAGTTTAAAAAATATTCCTAAAATAGCACCATTATCGTCACGCTCTGTAAAGTTTCGTAAAAATGTATTTCAATCCGTTACGTCAGAAAACGATTGTCGAAATAAAATGTATGGGTATTTGGAGACCAAGCTTGATAGCACTCAAAATATTATCATTGTTGCAGATCATTTAAATCATAGAATAGAAAAAGAGCTTCAGGATCGATTCCCTTGGGCAATTAAAATTCGACCTGAAAAAACTGATTATATTATTCCTGAACTCGTAGATTCCTTACTAATCGATTCTATACCAAATAAAGTAATTTTGGAGACTCAGTCTTTTCCTCTAATAGCTAGTGCTATTTCCCAGTTTAATGCACAAAACACACGAGATCGAGATGTACAGTTATTTACTACATATCGAAGTAATGCTTATGATAATGATAATCTATCAAGGAAAGTTTTAGGCGGTTTACATTTTACATATTCAGCTGGATCTAAACCTTTAGATAGACCTATCGAAGATCCATTTATTAAGGACTATGTTAACAGATTTGGAAAACCACCAAATAAAGAAGCTGTAAGAGGATACGACATTACTTTAGATGCTGTATTAAGAATTGCAGTATCTAAAAATCTTAAAAACTCATTGGATTTAGGTGAGACTCAGTACGAGTCCAGTAGATTTTTGTATAGAGAAAACAGCAATGAGTCTTTTATCAATCAAGGGAAATATATTTTACAGCACGATGGTTACGAAATAATTGAGATAAAAGAATAAATCACATAAAGCTAGAAATTCCACTTGATTTTGTAAATTTGAGCCCGGTACGTCAATGAATTAAAACAACCGGATGTCCAAAACTAAATATATTTTCGTAACAGGAGGGGTAACTTCATCTTTAGGTAAAGGAATTATTGCTGCTTCTTTGGCTAAATTACTTCAAGCACAAGATATAAAAGTAACAATCCAGAAATTCGATCCTTATATTAACGTTGATCCTGGAACTCTCAACCCCTATGAGCATGGGGAGTGTTTTGTTACTAATGACGGTGCAGAAACAGATTTAGATTTAGGTCATTATGAACGATTTTTAAATGTAAATACTTCTCAAGCTAACAATGTAACCACAGGGCGAGTCTATCAGAGTGTTATTGAAAAAGAGCGAAAAGGAGAATTCTTAGGAAAGACAGTACAAGTTATTCCTCACATTACTAATGAAATAAAAGAGCGTATGTGCTTGTTGGGAGAGTCAGGCAATTACGATATAGTAATTACTGAAATTGGAGGTACTGTAGGTGATATCGAATCCCTGCCTTACATTGAATCAGTAAGACAGATGATTTGGGATTTAGGTAGAGAAAATGCTCTGGTTATACATTTAACATTAATTCCTTTCCTTGCTGCTACAGGTGAACTGAAGACAAAACCAACCCAACATTCAGTAAAAACTCTGATGGAAAGTGGAATTTCTGCAGATATTATTGTTTGTAGAACTGAACATGAATTAACAGAGGATTTAAGAGAAAAACTCGCCCTGTTTTGTAATGTTAAAAGGGAAGCTGTTATTCAATCGATTGATGTGGATACCATTTATGATGTTCCATTGAAAATGTCAGAAGAAGGCCTCAATCGAGTAGTTTTGGAAAAACTTAATCTAAAACCGAAACAAGCGCTCAATTTAGATAATTGGAATGTATTTTTAACTAGATTTAAAAACCCTAAGTACAAAATTAAAATTGGTTTAGTTGGAAAATATGTTGAACTTCAAGACTCATACAAATCTATACTAGAATCTTTAATTCATGCAGGAGCAGAAAATGAAACTGAAGTTCAAGTTATAAGTTTACATTCTGAACACCTTAACAATGAAAATGTTCAGGAATCCTTAAAATTCATTAACGGTTTGATTGTAGCTCCTGGATTTGGTGAAAGAGGAATTGAAGGAAAAATAACTGCAATTAAGTATGCTCGTGAAAACAAGATTCCTTTTTTTGGGATATGTCTTGGAATGCAAATGGCAGTTATCGAATACGCTCGAAACCAGGTAGGTCTTTTTGATGCAAATTCAACCGAAATGTCACCTAATTGTAAAATTCCTGTAATTGATCTAATGGAATCTCAAAAGAAGATTATTAAAAAAGGCGGAACTATGCGTCTAGGTGCTTGGGATTGTGATTTGACAGAAAACACACATGCCGCTGAAGCTTATTCCATGAAAAGTATTTCAGAACGCCATCGCCACAGATATGAATTTAACAATGATTATTTAGATAAGATATTTGATGAAAACTTTATAGTAGCTGGAACTAATCCTGATACAGGATTGGTGGAAATTATTGAATATAAAAATCATCCTTGGTTTGTAGGAGTTCAATTTCATCCAGAATATAAGAGCACTGTATCAACACCTCATCCTCTTTTTAAATCTTTTGTAAAAGCAAGTCTAGCAAAAAAATAAAATTATTAAGTTCCAAAAAATGGAAGAAAAAAAGTTTGACCCATATCAATTTACAGGATTTATCTTGATTGCATTAATCCTTACATGGATGCTTTATCGTAATGGTCCAGAGCAACAAATAGAAGAGAATCAAACAAAAATTGAACAAGTAAAAGCAAGTCCTACAGGGCAAATAATTAATGATTCTCTCCAGCAACAACAAAAGATCCTTGCCTATGGTGATCTGGGGAGTTTATTTGTGCCAAAAGAAATTCCAAATATTAAGTTTGCTACAGAGAATATGATTCTAGAATTCCAAACCAAAGGTGGGGGAATTAGTAAGCTTGCTTTAAGTGAATTTGAAAACTATGAAGATCAACCTATTCCAATGGTTAAGGATGGAAACATGGATTTTAATGTCTCATTAAATACGAAAGACGGGAGAATATTAAACACTAGAGATTTTTATTTTACACCCAAATTGATTGATGAAAGTGATGTCTTTATTATACAAATGAAAGCTTCACTTTCAGAAAGTCAGCATGTAATTTATGAGTATGTTTTTCCTAAAGAGGGTTATTTGTTTACTGTTAACTTTTTAACTGAAGGTATGGAAGCTTTATTGGATAATAATCAGTCTCCTGAGGTAAGTTGGACTACTGACGCTTATCGAAATTCTCGAAGTATTGACTATGAAAACCGTTACACAGAATATACTTTTGGTTATGAAGAGGACCGAGTAGATTATTTATCATTAAGCGGTGAAGATCAAGAAATTCGTGAAGGAATACGATGGATCTCATATCGTCAACACTTTTTTAGCGCCATTCTTATACCCGAATCTACTATTTCAAGCGCAGAGATAAAATCAAAAGATTTGACCGCAAATGAAAGCTTAGATGAAAAATACACTAAGCGTTTTGAAACGTTATTCTCTTTGCCCTATCAATCTGGAAATATAAATTCTAAGTTAGAGTTTTATTATGGCCCTACGGACTATGGTACATTACAAAATCTTTCGGGAGACTTAGAAGCTTCTATACCAATGGGATGGGGTATATTTGGATGGATCAATCGTGTTATTTTCCTCCCATTATTTGGATTTTTATCTTCTTATCTTTCCTATGGAATTGCTATTATCGTGATGACACTTATCGTAAGATTAATGATGTCTCCAGTAACCTATAAATCTTATGTATCACAGATAAAAATGAAAGTACTTCGTCCGGATGTAGAGGTTATTACTGCAAAGTATAAGGATGATGCTGTTAAGCGTCAGCAAGAGACCATGAGTTTGTATTCCCGAGCAGGTGCTAATCCAATGTCAGGCTGTGTTCCTGCATTAATTCAGCTTCCTGTATTTTACGCTTTATTCTCATTCTTTCCGGTGGCCTTTGTACTTAGAGATAAAAGTTTTCTTTGGGCAGATGATCTTTCATCCTATGATTCGGTTTTAGATTTAGGATTTTCAATACCTTTTTATGGAGATCATGTCAGTTTATTCCCTATCCTGGCTTCCATTGCCATTTTCTTTTATACCAAAATGACAACGGGACAACAACCAATGCCGCAACAACCCGGAATGCCAAATATGAAGATAATAATGTACCTGATGCCAGTGATGATGTTGTTTTTCTTTAATAATTACGCAAGTGGTTTGAGTTTATATTATTTTGTTTCAAATCTGCTTACAATCATATTAATGCTTGTTATTAAGAATTATATTATTGATGATACTAAGATTCATGCCAAGATTGAAGAAAATAAAAAGAAGCCCAAAAAAGTGGGTGGATTTTCTGCTCGTCTTCAGAAAGCAATGGAAGAAGCTGAAAAGCAAAAAAAGGCAGGACGTAGATAATCCTTTAATACTTTCTATCTTTGCGATATGAAAAAAGGGCGTGTCATAATTGGGCTTTCTGGAGGTGTAGATTCTAGTGTTGCTGCATACCTATTGAAGGAACAAGGATATGAAGTTATTGGGCTGTTTATGAAAAACTGGCACGATGAATCTGTTACCCTTTCAAATGAATGTCCTTGGTTAGAAGATAGCAACGATGCAATGTTGGTGGCTGAAAAAATAGGTATTCCTTTTCAAACTGTAGATTTAAGTAGAGAGTATAAAGAGCGAATTGTGGATTACATGTTTGATGAGTATTCTAAAGGTCGTACACCAAATCCAGACGTTTTATGCAATCGAGAGATTAAATTCGATGTTTTTTTGAAAATTGCAATTTCCCTTGGAGCTGATTATGTCTCAACAGGACATTACTGCCAAAAAAAATCTTTTAAAAACCAATCAGGTACAAAGATCCATAAGTTAATTGCTGGGAAAGATAATAATAAAGACCAGTCTTATTTTTTATGTCAGCTTTCGCAAAAACAACTTTCAAATGTCTTATTCCCAATTGGGCACTTAAATAAAGATCAGGTAAGAAAGATAGCTTTAAAACAGAATTTAATAACAGCAGAGAAAAAAGATTCTCAAGGTCTATGTTTTATTGGAAAAGTGAAACTACCTGACTTTTTACAGCAGCAGTTAAAGCCCAAAATGGGTAAAATTATTGAAATCCCAACGAATTTTTCTAATTATTTTAAATCTAAAAATTCTGATAATGATATTCTAAAGCGTTCAATAAAGCCACGTTACAAGCCTACGGACGGAATCGAAGTTGGTAAACATAATGGAGCTCATTTTTATACAATAGGACAGCGAAAAGGATTAGGCGTAGGGGGGAATGTGGAGCCTTTATTCATTATCGATACTGATATGGATAACAACATTATTTATGTGGGGCAAGGAAAAGTACATCCAGGATTATATCGTTTGGCATTAAGGGTCTCTCAGAGAGATATCCATTGGGTTCGTGACGATTTGAGCATAAACTCTGGAGAAAAGTTATCAGTAGATGCTCGAATTCGATACCGACAAGCACTGCAAAAAGCTACTCTTTTTCAAACTAAAGATATTATGTATATTTCCTTTGAAAATCCACAATTTGCAATAACTTCAGGACAATTTGTTGCATGGTATAGAGAAAAAGAACTTATTGGCTCTGGTGTAATTTCATAAAAAATAGTATTTAAGAGATTTATTTTAGAGTTTATAATTCTTAAATTGTATAAATAATATGCTAATATATATTTAATAAACTCTTAAACTAATCTAATAAAAATGAAAGAAAAGAGGCTTAGGGCTAATTATAAACGTAATATACTTATTGTTTTAATAACCAGCTTCTTTTCTTTTGCTCAGGAAAATTATGAAGAACAAATCCCTGGTAACGACTATAGATTGTCAATGCAATCTATTACCGGAGGCAATTTTAAAATGGGTAGTGCAAGGTCTGAGCTGGGACACTTTGGTGATGAAGGCCCTCAACATGAGGTCACTGTTGATGGATTTTGGATGAGTCAACATGAAGTTACTTGGGACTTGTATAACCTTTTTGTAAGCAGAGAGTTGGATGGAAATCAGATCACTAAAACAGAAGCTGCTGAGGTTAAATTAAATGTTGATGCAGTCTCTGGCGCAACGACGCCTTACGTTGAAATGAGTTTTGGCATGGGAATAGAAGGCTACCCCGCTATCTGTATGACACAATTAGCTGCCGTTAAATTTTGTGAATGGCTTTCTGCAATGACAGGAAATTTTTATCGTTTACCTACTGAAGCTGAATGGGAATATGCATGTAGAGCTGGGAGTAGCGATGCTTTTTCGTTTGGAGAAGACCTGGAAGTTTTAGATGATTATGCCTGGTATGCTAGTAACAGTAACGATAAATACCAACTTGTAGGGACAAAAAAACCAAACGCATGGGGGTTATATGATATGCACGGTAATGTAGCTGAATGGACTCTTGATCAATATCTACCTACCGCATATAGACAAAGAAAAGGTGAGGTTCTAAATCCCTTTCAACAACCTTCAAAAATTTACCCAAAGGTTGTGAGAGGAGGGTCTTGGATGGACTCTCCTAAAAGATTACGTTCTGCATCACGAAGACCTTCTTCTAAAAAATGGAAAAAGCGGGATCCTCAAATTCCAAAAAGTCAATGGTGGCACACTGATGCACCTTTTGTTGGTTTCAGGATAGTACGTCCCTATAAAACGCCACTAGAAGCAGAACAAAAAAAATATTGGAATTACGAATTAACACAATAAACTATAAATCATGAATAATAAAGATAAAAATCAAAAAAGTCAATCAAGACGTGCTTTTGTTCAAAAAACAGCAATAGCATCAGGAATTTTACTTGCTGCACCATTAAGTATGGAGGGTATGGCACGTGTCAACGGAAATCAAAAATTAAAATTGGCTTTGGTAGGCTGTGGTGGAAGAGGTTCTGGTGCTGCAGTTCAAGCGCTAACCGCTGACGAAAATGTTGAATTAGTAGCAATGGCTGATGCTTTTGCAGACCGTATTGAAAAAAGTTTAATAGGAATCAAGAAACATTTTGATGGAGAAGAAAAACTTGACTATAGTACATCTAAACATCAAGGTAGCAAAAGAAAAATCAGTGTAAAGGAAAAAAATAAGTTTGTAGGTTTTGATGCCTATAAAAAAGCTATTGACTTGGCTGATGTTGTAATTTTGACAACTCCTCCAGGTTTTCGACCTTATCATTTTGAATACGCTATTGCTAATGACAAGCACGTTTTCATGGAAAAACCTGTTGCTACAGACCCTGTTGGAATAAGGAAAGTTTTGGCCTCGGCTAAACTTGCTAAAGCAAAAAAATTAAATGTCGTTGTTGGCCTACAGCGTCATTATGAATCAAAATATATTGATTTAAAGAATCGTATTGAACAAGGAGCCATTGGAAAAATCCGAGGAGGTCAAGTGTATTGGAATGATGGTGGAGTATGGGTAAAAAAGAGACAGCCTAGTCAAACTGAACTGGAATATCAGATGAGAAATTGGTATTATTTTAATTGGCTTTGTGGCGACCATATATTAGAGCAACACATTCACAATATTGATGTTGCAAATTGGTTTATTGGAGATTATCCAGTTTCAGCCCAAGGAATGGGTGGACGCCAAGTTCGTAATGGAAAAGATCATGGTGAGATTTTTGACCATCACTTTGTTGAATTTACCTATGCGAGTGGAGCTGTGATTTCAAGCCAGTGCAGACATATTCGTGGAACAATGCGGCGTGTTGATGAAGTCTTCCAGGGTACTAAAGGAAGTGTTGAAATAGGAAAAGGAGAAATTACAGATTTAGATGGAAACAGTCAATACAAGTATCCCAATAAATGGGGTGAAGATTCTAATCCTTATCAGGTAGAACATGATCGTTTGTTTGCTTCAATTCGAAATGGTGATGTTATAGCTGATGCTGAAAACGGTGCAAAAAGTACCCTAACAGCAATTCTAGGTCGAATGGCAACTTATTCAGGAAAGAAAATCACTTTTGATGAAGCCCTAAACTCTAAACTGCATTTAATGCCTGAGGAAGTGACCTGGAATACTACACCTCCGTCTCTTCCGGATGAAAATGGTAATTATCCAATACCCACTCCAGGTAAAACTAAATTTGTTTAGTAATGAACCGTAGAAATTTTTCACAACTTGCAGGATTTGGCGGAATGGGATTGTTTTCATCCCAATCCATTTTCGCTTCAAATAGCGACTCAAAAAAGCAATCATTCAATTTAGCTTATGCCCCACATTTAGGTATGTTTCGTAATCATGCTGGTAATGATCCAATAGACCAGTTAAATTTTATGGCAGATCACGGTTTTACTGCTTTTGAAGACAACAATATGCGAAACCGTGAAGTTGCTTTACAAGAAAAAATGGCTCAGACAATGGATAGGCGTGGCCTTCGCATGGGAGTTTTTGTGGCACATGAAATTTATTGGAAAAAACCGAATCTAGCCAACGGTGATAAAGCTTTAAGAGAAGAGTTTTTGGACTACATCAAAAAAGCCATTCCTGTAGCTAAGCGTGTTAATGCTAAGTGGATGACAGTAGTTCCTGGGTATGTAGATTTGAGACAAAATATGGCCTATCAAACTGCCCATGTTGTAGAAAGTTTAAAACTGGCGTCTGGTTTGTTGGAGCCTCATGGAATTGTCATGGTATTGGAGCCACTTAATTTTAGAGATCATCCAGGCCTATTTTTGTCGGAGAGTCCACAGGCTTATGAGGTGTGTAAGGCAGTAGATTCACCCTCTTGCAAAATTCTTTTTGATATATACCACCAACAAATTCAAGAAGGAAATCTAATTCCAAACATTGAAAAATGCTGGGACGAAATTGGTTATTTCCAAATAGGTGATAATCCTGGAAGAAATGAACCTACCACTGGAGAGATTAATTATACCAACGTATTTAAATATATCCATTCTCGTGGTTTTAATGGAATTCTGGGAATGGAACACGGCAACAGTCGCAAAGATAAAGCTGGCGAACAAGCTGTTATTGATGCTTATGTTAAGGTAGATCAGTTTATATAATGCAAAATTCTATTTGTAGGCTGTTAGGGATTCGATATCCAATTATTCAAGCGGGTATGGTTTGGGCAAGTGGATGGAAATTGGCTTCAGCTGTAAGTAATGCTGGTGGATTAGGGCTTTTAGGAGCGGGCTCTATGTACCCTGAAGTTCTTCGTGAACATATCCAAAAATGCAAAAAAGCAACCAACAAACCTTTTGGTGTTAATGTCCCTTTGCTTTATCCAGATATAGATAAATTAATGGAAATAATTGTTGAGGAAAAAGTTTCAATTGTTTTTACAGCTGCAGGGAGCCCAAAATTATGGACATCGCATTTAAAAAAAAATGGATGTATAGTTGTACACGTTGTTAGTTCAGTTAAGTTTGCTTTAAAAGCTCAAGACTGCGGAGTTGATGCTATAGTGGCTGAGGGTTTTGAAGCCGGAGGACATAATGGTCGTGAAGAAACAACGACAATGATCTTAATCCCTTTGGTTAAAAAAGCAATTCAAATTCCACTTATTGCAGCGGGAGGTATTGGCTCAGGAGAATCAGTGTTGGCGGCTATGGCTCTTGGTGCTGAGGGAGTTCAGGTAGGTTCTCGTTTTGTTGCTACCCCCGAAGCCTCTTCTCATTTAAATTTTAAAGAAGAAATACTTAAAGCAGAACAAGGGACAACTATTCTAACTTTAAAAGAGTTAACTCCTGTGAGAATGATGAAAAATCCATTTTATAAAAAAATCCAAAATCTTTATCAAAATGGAGCTAGTGTTGAAGAACTTAGTTTTGCGCTAGGAAGAGGGCGAGCTAAAAAAGGTATGTTTGAAGGTGACCTTATTGAAGGTGAATTAGAAATTGGTCAAGTAGCAGCACAAATTGATTCAATAAAACCTGCAGCAGAAGTTGTTCAAGAATTTATCGAAATATATAATAAAACAATTGACAGACTAAACAAAATTAATTGACAGTTGCAGTTTCATTAAAGTCAATTAAAATTTGATTTTGAGTCAAATCTTTTAAAGTTTCTTCTTTTCTAATTAAATGAGCTACTTCTTTATACCAAAGAATTTCTGGTGGGCGAAAACGAGAATTATAGTTGCTAGCCATTGAGAAACAGTAAGCTCCTGCATTTTTGAAGGCTAACACGTCACCTTCAGAAATTTCAGCTATTTTTCGATTGCTACCAAAAGTATCGGTTTCACATATATATCCCACTACAGTATAGAAGCGTTCTTTGCCCTTTGGGTTGGAGATGTTAACTATCTCATGGTGTGAACCATACATCATAGGCCTAATCAGATGATTAAAACCCGAATCAACTTGAGCGAAAACAGTAGAGGTGGTTTGTTTTACAGTATTTACTTTTGTCAAGAAATGACCCGCTTCACTAACTAAAAACTTACCTGGTTCAAATGCTAATTGCAACTCTTTCCCGTAGGTTTTGCAAAAACGGCGAAATCGATCACTCAGTTTTTCGCCTAATTCTTCGATATTAGTTTCTATATCACCAAATTGATAAGGGACTTTAAAGCCACTTCCAAAATCTAAAAATTCCAAATCTTTAAATTTTAAAGCAGTATCAAATAATATTTCTGCTGCATATAAAAATACCTCAATATCTAAAATATCACTTCCGGTATGCATGTGAACCCCATTGATTTGCATTTGAGTGTTTTTTACTATACGTAATATATGTGGGATTTGATGAATCGAAATTCCGAATTTTGAATCAATATGACCTACTGAGATATTACTATTTCCTCCTGCCATTACATGTGGATTTATACGAATACAAACAGGAGTGCTTGGATGTTTTGTGCCAAATTGTTCAAGAGTTGAAAGATTATCAATATTAATCTGGACTCCCATGGCAGCAACACTTTCAATTTCTTCTAAAGAAACACCATTGGGTGTAAATATTATATGTTCTGGTTTAAAACCAGCCTTTATGCCTAATTCAACTTCTTGTATAGAAACTGTATCCAGTCCGGATCCAAAAGAACGAATCAAATTAAGTATTGAGATGTTTGAAAGCGCCTTACAGGCATAATTTATTCTGAGATTATCAACTTCACTAAATGCATTTTTTAGACGTTGAAATTGATTTTTAATTTTGTTTCCATTGTATACGTAAACAGGAGTTTTATAGTGCTTAGCTATATTTATTAAATTTTCATTTTTCATATAAACTCGATATAATCGTCAAAAGTAACACCTATATCTTATCAAACAAATTAAAGCTGTTTTCGCACTCAAAATTTTTAAAAATGTTATACATATAACAAAAAGTTTAACTTAAAGAAGCCAAAATTCCAATGGGTATCTCTATTTTTACTCGATATATTATAGTTATGAATCTACACGAATATCAAGGAAAAGAATTATTAGCTAGTTTTGGAGTTACTGTGCAACGAGGAATTGTTGCAAAAACAGCGGAAGAGGCCGTTGCAGCAGGAAAAAAATTAACAGAAACTACTGGAACTTCATGGCATATTGTAAAGGCTCAAATTCATGCCGGAGGACGTGGTAAAGGAGGCGGAGTCAAATTAGCTAAAAGCCTTGAAGATCTTAAGTGTATTTCTGAAGAGATTATAGGTATGCAACTAATAACTCCACAAACCCCCAGAGAAGGTAAAAGGGTTAATCAAGTTTTAGTGGCTGAAGATGTATACTATCCCGGCGAATCTGAACCCAGCGAATTTTATATTTCTGTTCTATTAAATCGGGCTACAGGTAAAAATATGATAATGTATTCTACTGAAGGAGGTATGGATATTGAAGCTGTTGCGGATCAGACACCTGATTTAATTTTTACAGAAGAAATTGATCCTTCGCTTGGTATTCAGGGATTCCAAGCTCGAAAGATAGCTTTTAATCTTGGTCTATCCGGTAATGCTTTTAAGGACATGACTAAATTTGTAACTTCCTTGTATAAAGCCTACATTGGATCTGATGCTTCTTTGTTTGAAATAAACCCAGTTTTAAAAACTTCTGATGATCGAATAATTGCAGTAGATGCCAAAGTAACTTTAGATGATAATGGCTTGTTTCGTCATAAAGATTTTGAAGTTTTACGAGATTTAAGCGAAGAAAACCCCGTTGAAGTAGAAGCACGCGAGGTTGGACTCAACTATGTAGATCTTGATGGAAATGTTGGATGTATGGTTAATGGAGCTGGCCTTGCGATGGCAACCATGGATCTCATCAAGCAGGCTGGAGGGGATCCAGCAAATTTTCTCGATGTTGGAGGAACTGCTGATGCTACCCGAGTGGAAACTGCCTTTCGTTTAATTCTTAAAGACCCTGATGTTAAGGCTATTCTAGTTAACATCTTTGGAGGAATTGTTCGCTGTGACAGAGTTGCACAAGGCATAGTAGATGCTTATAAGAATATGGGTGATGCAATCAACGTTCCGATTATAGTTCGTTTACAAGGTACTAATTCTGACATTGCAAAAGAGTTGATAGACTCATCCGGATTAAATGTACTTTCCGCCACTGCTTTCCAAGAAGCTGCTGATAAAGTTCAAAGAGCTCTCAATTAGAGCCATAATGTCATGCTTATTATTAAAATAACTGACAAGTTGTCAAAAATTTAAATTGGTCTTGATTTTGCTTTATAGTTATCAATAAAAAATTGTTAAACTTAAAAATTAAGATTATGAATTTAATACATAAACAAAAAACATTTTTTCCTTCCTTGATTGATAATTACTTTAATCAAGAGTGGGACTTTAATATACCAAATTATAACAGTTTACCGGCTGTAAATATAAAAGAGCTGGACACTCAATTTGATATTCACTTGGCGGTTCCTGGCATGAAAAAAAGCGACTTTGAAATTGAAGTTGATAACGGTTTACTCTCAATTTCTTCTTCAACTAACGATAAAGAAATTGCCGAAGAAGAATTCACTCGTCATGAATTTAGTTTTAATAGTTTTAAAAGAACTTTTACTATTCCTGACAGTGTCGATCCAACAAAAGTTGACGCATGTTATTCGAATGGTGTACTTCAACTTACTCTACCTAAACGAAAAGAAGCTTTACCACAGCCTAAAAAGCTAATAAAAATCAAATAATATAATTAATTATTTATTTTTTTTAATCGGCCTCCTTGGAGGCCGATTTTTTTAAAGCTTAATAAAGACTTTATTCTTATATAGGTAATAAGTTGGGACCCATAATATTATTACATAAAATAATGCATATACTAAGGATCCCATTTTTAAGGGTAGTCCAATATTCTCCCATAGATTTATAAACTTGTCATTTAAAGCAAAACCCCACCATTTGGAACTGTAGAATACTACAGTTAGAATACTCGAAAGTGAATAAGAAAAGATGGAATTAACACCAAAGACATGAGCAAATTTAAATTTATATTCACTTTTCTTGAGATCAAATATATATATGGATGATGCCAAGCTAATTGCTGTTATTCCACCCATTAGCAAACTAAATGAAGAGCTCCAAAGATTCTTATTTAAAGGGAATACCCATTGCATTATATCTCCTAAAAATAATAGAAGAAACCCAAAAAAGAATAATTGGTTTATTTTATTACCCAACTCTTCCTTTTTTAATAATATGTAACCTGACATCATTCCCATAATTCCAGATGCTATTGAGGGCAGGGTACTTAAAATACCCTCTGGATCCCAAGTTTGTTTCCATAGTCGACCTGGAAGAAAGAGTTTATCTATAAAATGCGCCCAATTTTTTTCAGGTACACTTAAATCTGGAATTCCAATCCCAGGAACTGGAATGTAAGCCATGATAATCCAGTAAAAAAGTAAGATTGCAATTCCAATATACATTTGAGCTTTTCGTGAGGTATATAAAAATAGAAGTGCACAACCTAAAAATACAAAAGCTATACGTGGAAGCACACCAACCCATCTTATTCCGTCAAAATTAAAGCTTGGCCACAGCCATAAAAAAATACCAACAGAATAAATTTTTAGAGCCCTAATGAAAACCTTTTTTGTTAATTCAGTTCGATTTTTTCCCAGTTCTAGTTGTTTTGTAAAGGACAAAACTATTGACACTCCAACTATAAAAAGGAAAGTGGGAAAAATATAATCAGTTGGTGTAACTCCGTTCCATTCTGCATGAAGAAATGGCGCATAAACATGATCCCAAGAACCTGGTGTATTAACAATAATCATAAGTATAATTGTTAAACCACGTAAAATATCAAGAGAAAGTAACCTTTCGTTTTTAATTGTTTTCATTTTTTAATTTTATTGAATTTCCACCTCTTCCATTTAAATCAAAAAGACGCACTACAATTTTGTCTGATGGATTTACTTCTATAGGTTTTGTAAATAATAAATCTGTTTTTCTGGGATTTTTACCATCAATTGTGTATCTAATTTCTAGCCCTGGAAACTGTTGGCGAATTTTTAATATCCCTTTTTCAATAATTGCACCCGGTTTGGGTAAATCAAAAAGAAGATCTTTATTTATTTTTGATAAAAGTGAAAGTTGGCGTTGACCAACAGTATTGGCAAAACGATTCCATGATTTTTTTAATAAGGGTTTTTGATTAGTAACAGATTTTTCTTTTAACCATTCTTCTTTTTTACTCCATGCTCGTTCAGAAAAAACAATCATATTAGGCATTAGCATACGATCAAATTCATATGTATTTGCTGCAGTTTCTGTCCATAATTGTGATTGAATTCCTAAGAAATTAGATCGTGCACTTTCCGTAAGGCTTACTTTATTTTTGATTTCACCTTCTTTTATACCTAAACTTTGAAGTTTGACTTTATTAGCAAATACATTTAGAGGCTCAGTGCCCCAACTATCGATATAGTTGACATATCCTGACCAACTAAGCCCAGAATTCTCCATGTCCATATCATCTGTCATATCGAAGTAAAAAGCAGCAGAATTACTCATTATTGTTTGGAAACCAAGATTATTAAGTTTATAAATAATATCCTCTCTTCCCTCACCCCACGTATTGTTCCAAACACTTGGGATAAAGTCTAAGTCTAATAAGTTTTCATTTACTTCTATTTCTGATTGGCTTTTTTCACTGTGGGTGAGAAGTACGTCTTCCCATCCAGCCATTCGAGCACCAGAACCACTTATAATTTCATTTAATCGTTTTACACTCTGATTATATAGAGCTTGATAATTACTTATATCAGGGTTTTGTTTTAAATACTCTTCACATATTGGTGATTTTTTCCATACACCAAAAGGTAATTCGTCAGCTCCGATATTAAAGGTTTCCATAGGTAAATTTACTTCAGTATACATGGATTTAATTTCTGTAAAAACTTTTTCAAAAAAGCGAAAAGCCCCTGGTTCACATATGCATATGGTATTGTCTTTAAAGAGTTGTGCTGAGATGTATTCACTTGCATCGTTGGGATCGTGAAGGCGAAACTCATTTGCTGCAGCAAAATCTCCTTTTTCAAGCAAATTTTCGTAACGAACTTTCATAGCTATTACTGCAGCTCTTGCGTGTGAAGGAAAACTGACCTGAGGAACTACACGAATATTTCTTTTTTTAGCAGCTCTAAGGATTTCTGTAAAATCTGATCGATTTAGATAACCATTTCCTTGACTATCTTTTTTTCCAGATCCAGAGCCATACATTGGAAAAAGACGGTCCTTTTCATTTTTTGTATATCCACGGTTACTCCCAATTTTTGTCAATTCTTCTAATCCAGGAATTTCTATGCGCCACCCTTCATCATCGGAAAGTTTTGCATCTAAGACATTGAGTTTGTAATAAGCCATATAATCAAGGATTTGAAGTAGCTTCTTTTTGGGAAAGAAGTTTCGAGATAAGTCGATCATAAATCCACGATGTTCAAAACGAGGTGAATCTTCAATTCTAAGAAGTGGAATTCCATTTCCCTCACTTTGGGAATGGGCTAAAATCTGATGCAAAGAGCCAATAGCATAAAAAAGACCACTATAAGCCGAAGCTTTAATAAATACTTTTTTGTTTTTTATCTCAATGGTATAGGCATCCTTCGAAAAGCTTCCATCTTCGGTAATTTGAACTTCAATATTATTTGAAGTTTGATTAAAATCAATATCAAGTCCAGTTTTCAATCTGGTTTTTAAAAACTCAGCATGTTTTTCAAAAGATCTAAAATCAAAAGTTAAAGACTTTGGAAAGTCAAGATAATCTCCATTCCATTCACTTTTTTTGGGTGTAGGTATTACCCAATGTAGTTCTGATTTTGGTAAAGAAGTAATATCTTCATAATAAGCGTAACGTTCTGAAGCAGAAGGAATTTTTAAATCTTTTACTCCAAGTGCAGATTCCCAAATAATTTCACTTTCCAAGTCAAAAAGTTGATTTGAACTCGAGAGATTTACAAAAAATCCGATAGGTCCCATAACCAATCTGCGCATTATTCCCTTTTGAATTCCGGAAAATTTAAGTTTATCACCTGGTTTAAGTGAAAATGAACTACCAAATTCTAATTGCCAATACTGACTATTTTTGGTTGTAATAATATCTATACCCTCAGGAAGACTTTCTTGTTGTAATGAACCACTAAATTGATTCCAGTGTAATGACCAATCACCACCATTCCAAACAGTATCAGATGAGTTGGTTAGTTCGAAAGATACTTCCATCTGATTTTTTTCTACATCAAACGCATTGATTATGTATTTTATTTCTGGATTATTATCAACATTTTGACCTTCACATTGAATTAGAAAGATAACAGTAAGCAAGGCATATAAAAATGCTCTCATTTTAAATGTTTTTCACTAAAATAAAAAAATTTATTAGGAATAAATTTTTAATTCTAAGGAGTTTCAGTTTTAAATATTAATTTATTTTTAGTCAACTCGAAACTCTTTAATTGAGGCATTGGGTTCGATAATCATATATCCTTCCCAAAAATCAAGGTCATAGGTTATTCGATTTACAGGAAGAATTTTCGCTTTTTCTTGAAAATCTTCAAAGACACGAATATCCAAGGGGGTGGTTTCAAAAATAACTAATTGATAACGCTGGTTGTTTCGATTAACAACATTCAAATCCATTTTTAGTTGATTTTGTTTATTGCGCCCTTTAACTATTTTATTCTTTTCTGTTATTACTAACGGTCGATCAAAGCCTCCCTCAAAGCTTGTGTTAAAGTCAAAGTATTCTAGACTGTATTTTTCAGATGCTGTTTTTTTAAACTGAACAATCACTTCTCTTAAATCTTCTTTAAAGGATACTCCAAACATACTAAAGTCTCTAATTGGTTGAATATTTTTATATTCAATTCGAATCAGAGCTAACTTATCCGCATCAACATATATTTTTCCTTTGAAATCTGCATTTCCATCTGGATAAAAATTGATAATGTACACTGGGGTGTCTCCTAAGTAAGTAAAATCTGTCTGAGTGAATTTATATTTCGAAGCTTTTTTCAATATGGTTAAATCAAGTTTTTCTTCATCAAATAAACTAATTATCGAGTTGCTTAAAACTCTCTTTCTCCATTTTAAAAAATCATCTTTTTCTTTTTGAATTTTTTGTTTTGATGTTAACGTATCTTCTGATGTATCATTTATTTCATCTGCTTCAACCTTTCCTCCAATTATTCCCGAGCGCACTTTAAAGAAGGAATTACTTTTCACATTTTGCTTCAGAATGGTGTCAAAAAGTTTTTCAATATTTTCGAAAATAGCTGTTTTTTCTTTGTCCTCAAGTTCCAATGCTCTAAGTAATTCTAGCTTTTGATTTTTTTTATTGTAATCCCCATTTAGGTTCCCTATCAATTCAAAATACCAACTGTTTTTTCTAGGAATTTTTACAAGTGTGCTATCCCAAAAAGTTTGATTGAATTCAGTAATGGATGTTTTTTTAATCTTGACATCTAAAATTTTAAATTCTTGTGATCCAGTTTCTCTAAAAAAAAGTTTTTTTTTAGTAAGTCCCAATTCATATTTTTCCGGAATATCTTTTTGAATTTCTTTCAAAATCTCTTTTATATCGAGTTGATTATTGCTTAAAATTATTGAATTCAATTCAATCGTTTTGGGACTTAAGTAAAACACAGTGTCTTTAACTTTAGAAAAAGGAATATTTAAAGTTTTATAACCCATGCATGAGATAAAAAGAGAGTCTTTTTCTTTTGAAGCATCATATTGCAAACGAAAATGTCCTTCTTCATTTGAAACTACACCACTTCCTGAGTTGACGTAAATACTTGCAAATGGTATTACTTTTTGACTTATACTGTCTTTTACAACAGCAGTTAGTTCTTGTGCATTCAGAAGTGCGGAACTAATTAAATGAATAATCAAAAGAAAAAAAACAGATTTAATTTTCATATTTTAAATTTGATTATAACTGCTCTTGTAAGTTTTTAATTTCATCTCGATATTTAGCTGCTTCGATAAAATCGAGTGATTTTGCAGCTTTTTCCATATACTTCCTAACTTCACGAATTTTCTTTTCAATTTCCGACTTAGTTAAATACCTATTTACCTCCTCAGCTTCTCTACGTTTTTCCAATTCTTGTGCCATTGTAGCAACTGAGTTTCTGGCTAAAGCACTATCTAATGATTTGTTTAAGGCCTTTGGTATTAAATTATTTTTTTTGTTATAAAACATTTGTTTATCCCGACGATAATTTGTTTCGTCTATAGTCTTTTTCATACTTTTAGTAACCTTGTCAGCATACATTATTGCTTTTCCATTTATATTTCGAGCCGCTCTACCTACAGTTTGAGTTAGAGAACGGTTAGAGCGTAAGAAACCTTCTTTATCTGCATCAAGAATAGCAACTAGTGAAACTTCAGGTAAATCTAACCCCTCTCGTAATAAATTGACACCAATTAATACATCAAAAATACCCTTTCGTAAATCTTGCATTATCTCTACACGTTCCAAAGTCTCAACATCACTGTGTATATAGCGACAACGAATTTGTGCTCGACTTAGGTATTGAGTAAGCTCTTCTGCCATCCTTTTTGTTAATGTTGTTACTAATGTACGCTCGTCTTTTTCTGTACGCTGCTGAATCTCTTCTATTAGGTCATCAATCTGATCCTTACTTGGACGCACTTCAATAACAGGATCAAGTAAACCTGTTGGACGAATAATTTGCTCTACGAATACACCTTCTGTTTTTTCCAATTCATAATCTGCAGGGGTTGCACTAACATACAGTACTTGATTTTGTAGTGCCTCAAACTCTTCAAATTTTAAAGGGCGATTGTCCATAGCTGCAGGTAAACGAAAACCATATTCTACCAGATTTTCTTTTCTGCTACGATCCCCCCCATACATTGCATGCACTTGCGAAATTGTTACATGACTTTCATCAACAATCATCAAAAAGTCTTTAGGGAAATAGTCTAATAAACAAAATGGACGGGTTCCAGGTGCACGCCCATCCAAATAACGGGAGTAATTTTCAATACCAGAACAGTATCCCAACTCTCGAATCATCTCTAGATCAAATTCTGTTCTTTCCTCTAGACGTTTGGCCTCTAGAAACTTTCCTACTTCTTTAAAATAATCTACTTGTTTAACTAAATCCTCTTGTATTTGTAAAATTGCATTTTGGATGATATCAGGTGATGTAACAAATATGTTTGCAGGATAAATTTTAACTTTTTCATATTGTTCAATTTTTTTACTATTAATTGGGTCAAAGGATTCAATTAATTCAATTTCATCTCCAAAGAAGTGAATTTTATAAGCAATGTCTGCATAACCTGGGAAAATATCTATTATATCACCTAAAACTCTAAAATTTCCTCGCCCAAATTCAGTTGTAGTTCTCGAATATAAACTCTGTACCAAATGGTGCATTAGCCTAGTCCTTGAAATTATTTGATTTTTATTTAGATCGATAACGTTTTTTTCAAATTCAGCTGGATTTCCAATACCATATAAACAAGAAACTGAAGCCACGACCAACACGTCTCTTCTTCCAGAAAGAAGTGAGGAAGTAGTGCTAAGGCGAAGTTTTTCAATTTCTTCATTAATTGAAAGATCTTTTTCAATATAGGTTCCCGATGTTGGAATATAGGCTTCAGGCTGATAGTAGTCATAGTAGGAGACAAAATACTCAACAGCATTGTTTGGGAAAAATTGTTTGAATTCTGAATAAAGTTGTGCTGCTAAAGTCTTATTATGAGCCAATACCAAAGTAGGACGTTGAAGTTGTTCAACTGCATTTGCCATTGTAAAGGTCTTTCCAGATCCTGTAACACCCTGTAAGGTCACAAAAGAGTCGTTATTTTCGAATTGAGAAACAATCTCTTTTATGGCCTGAGGTTGGTCGCCAGTTGGATGAAAATCAGATAATATTCGAAAATTCATTATATTTTTAAAAAGCTATAAAAATACAAATTATCAATGGTAGTAATTACAGACTTATCAAAAGAAATTCTATAAATACATTTTAAATAGTAAACCACTAAACTTATTGTAAAATAATGAACCATCATAAAATAATTTGAAATTTAAGAACAACTATATTTTTATATTTAACAAAACCTTTCCCACTATTAATAGCTTTATTATTTTATAAAAAAGATAAGTACATTTGAATAAAAGAGGCTATGGAAGAAAAACTAATTTCTCAAAAAAAACCATTTTATCCGATTGTATCGGAGTTAGCTACCTTTTTAAAGTCATATGATCGATGGATTGAAATACCCATTCATTATAATGACTTATTGCGTTTTTCAGGTTCTGTAATTGTCTATGATAAAAATGATAATGATACACTCTGGGTAAGTGTATATTTTTCTGATACTGAGAGGCGCGAAATTGATTTTCACCTAAAGAAAATATACACACTTCTTCACTCTGATGGTAACGAATCTGGTATTCAATACCTCAATGTTGATTCAATTGATTATTGCACTTTTGGAAATTCCAAACCTTTTCGAATTAAGATTAGAAATATCTTGAATGATAATTTTACCTATTATTATATCAAACAAACAGACGCCTCCAGAATCTATGGTTTGGAGTTTGAACACATGCTTTCTCCATATAATCTAAACTTTCTTGTCAATAATTACACATTGATTGAAGAGCATATTTCAGGTATTCCAGGAGATACTTTTATCAAAGAATTCTTACCTGATTGCTCAGATTCAGAAAAGGCTCAAATTGCTAAGGAGTATGTTAAATTTAATGAAAGATGCATGATTCGTTTGTTGGGCGATATGCGTTCATATAACTACGTAGTAGTTCCGACACATGACTTTGATCAAGTTGTTTATAAAATACGCCCTATAGACTTTGATCAGCAGTCTTTTGAGGGAAAACTATCAGTCTATCGTCCTCAGTTCTTTAAAGAGAATATTCCTATTATGGATTTGGTAAGAACAAAGCTAAACCACGAATCTATTAATCAGTATAAGATTGAAGAACGCTCGATTGTAGCTAGAAGAATTACTAGTTCTGGAAACCGTCTTAAAAAGTTATTGAATATCATGCAATTGGATCAGGTTACTATTACTTCTAATTTAGAGCGTTTACGAAATGAAATCTTTAAATTTACTAAAGAAAAAGCATTTTTGGAAAGTAAGTCAATGGGGGATCTAATGCAAGCAACTCTTAATTTTGTTCGTTTTCATTATGAAAAAGTCAATATGCAAGATCTGTTCTAATAAAAATCAGAATCATTGTAATCTGAATCCATATCCTCTTCATTCTTGTCTATTTCATGGTTTTTTTCTTCTTCTGCTTCAAACATTTTCTCAGGGGCTTGTTCTGGAACATCCCCTTCGCTATGAATTAAGTTAGGGTAGCTTGAACTAGAAAGAATATCTCCTACTTCTTTAAGCTCAACAAAAAAGGTCCAAAGATTTAAAAAGTCATAAACATAAATTAAGTGATGTTGCGATGGTGTAAATATCTTATTTAAAACCTCGTCTCTCATATTAGATTCTTTTTCCATAGATTCAAGTGGAAGCTCCTCTCCTTGTAGCCAAGATTCATCTGATTTGTAAAAGGATGCCATCTCGTTTCCTAAAAAACCAAAAGATTGAGTGATGGCATGGTGTAAATCTTCTAAAGTTGCTGTTGCTTCGATTTCTATATCTCGAAGCACATCTTCTTTTACGTCTAAAATAATTCGGATTCTATATATCATTTTTGTTTAATTATACGGATCATAAAATATGTTTGGGCTCCAAATAAAAGTGAAGCAAGTAATAAATGTATTGGTTGAGAGGAATAAGGAAAATCAAAATAATACATCCAAATCCCAGTAAGAATTTCTAAACCAATCAAAAGTATAATAACTAAAAACACTTTGGGTATAAATCTATATTTAAATAAAATAAAAGCAATGGCTAGATGAACAATCAAAACAATAAGTGAAAAACTTCTGTGAAAATAAAATAGAAAAGGAGCTTCAGCTAACCATTTGGTTGGGGATTCAAGACCCCAATAGTGTATTTGAACGTCCACAAATTGGCGCACTTGAGTTCCCATACAAATTTGTATAATAGTGAGCATTAAACTTATTACTACTAATAATTTAAAGGTAGTTGAATTAGGTAGTTTTTTTATAAATTTATTTTTTCGTTCTAATAAGAAAATAAGAAATAATAATATTAGAAATGCCATACCCATATGAATGCTTATTTTATATGGTAGCAGATTAGAATCTACAACTGTTTTACCAAGCCAAGCTTGAAAGCCCATACTTAGAACAATTAAAAAAGATATTATCGTAGCCAATACATCTTTTTTATATCTGAAGATTGCAGAGATCAGCAAAAATAGTGTTGCTAAACCAGCAATAGCTCCTAGAACTCGATTGAGAAATTCAATCCAGGTGTGAGTAGGATTAAAGATTGCATAATCATGCTTAGAATAAGGAGCCCAATTGTTTGGAGCATAAGTAATATTAGATGTAAAGTCTTTTGGAGCGACACGTAGATTTTTATTTACGATGATTACCTGTCCTTTTTTGTATGGATATTCTGCTTTCCAGTCCAATTGTGATCGTTCCGTGGGCGGAATTAAGTATCCAAAACATTTTGGCCAATCTGGACACCCCATACCACTTCCTGTCATACGAACAATTGCTCCCGCAGCAATTACCAAGTAGACCAATATTAAGCTAGAAACTAAAAAAAAGTTATAAAGTCTATTCATGAGGTTTCAATCCTATTTTTTCACCCTCTTCCTTCATTTTTTCAAAAGCTGATTCGAATTTATTAGGAATTTCTCCATCTAATATTGCCTCCTTAATGGATTCTTTTATTGTCCCGATTACACGAGAAGGCTTCAATCCGTAATACTTCATAATAATTTTACCACTTACAGGAGGTTGAAAATTTCTAAGGTGGTCTTTTTCTTCAATACTAATTATTTTCTCTCTAACAATCTTGAAATTATTGTGATAACGATCAAAGAGTTTAGAATTTTTAGTAGTGATATCGGCTTCACATAATGTAATTAAATCATCAATAAAATGACCTGCATCAAAAAGCAAGCGTCTAATTGCCGAGTCGGTTACATGATCTTCTGAAATTATGATTGGTCTTGAACTCATTGAGACCATTTTTTGAACATATTTCATTTTATCGTTAAGAGGCATTTTTAGACGTTTAAAGATTTTATAAATCATCTTCGCTCCAATAAATTCGTGATTATGAAATGTCCATCCAAAATTGACTTTAAATTTTTTCGTAGTCGCTTTACCAATGTCGTGGAGTAAAGCAGCCCAACGCAACCAAATATTATTACTCATCTCACTTAGATTATCTACAACTTCTAAGGTGTGATAAAAATTGTCTTTGTGCTTTTGTCCATCAATTTCCTCTATACCTTTTAAGGCAATTAATTCTGGGAGGATATATTTAAGGAGTCCTGTTTTTTCCATTAAAATAAAACCAATTGATGGTTTTATTGTTGCTAAAACTTTAGTTAATTCATCAACTATTCGTTCTTTCGAAATTATGCTGATTCGAGGTGAATTTCTTTTAATAGCTTCAATAGATTTTTCCTCAATAAAAAAATCTAGTTGATTGGCAAAACGAATTGCACGTAACATTCGAAGAGGATCGTCAGAATATGTTAAATCTGGATCTAAGGGAGTCCTAAGTATTTTATTTTCTAAGTCTGAAATACCGTTGAATGGATCTAGTAATAGCCCAAAATCTTCTAGATTTAAACTTAATGCGAGAGCATTGATAGAAAAATCTCTACGATTTTGATCGTCTTCTAAAGTACCTGGCTCAACATGAGGATTTCTTGTGTTTTCTGAATATGACTCTTTTCTTGAGCCTACAAATTCAATATCAATTTGATTCCAGTGAATCATAGCTGTTCCATAAGTTTTAAAAACTTTTACAGGTTTGGATCCTTTTAATTTTTTTTGCACAGCTTTTGCAAGCTGAATTCCTGAACCAATTGCAACGATATCAATATCTTTTTTGTTACCTCTATTTAGTAGGTGGTCTCTAACAAATCCGCCAATCACATATGCTTTTATACCGAGCGATGAGGCTTCTTCACTAACCACTTTAAAAAGTGGTGTTTCTAAAGATTTAGAAAAATCATTTCTCAATTGCACATCAGGTTATTAAATAATATAAGATTAGTTATTATGTTTTAAATATTTTAAACTGAAACATTATGAGTTCTAAGAGCGTCGTTTAAAGAAGTCTTTTTATCAGTACTTTCTTTTCTTTTTCCAATAATTAGGGCACAAGGGACTTGATAATTTCCAGATGCAAAAGTTTTGGTATAGCTTCCAGGAATAACAACAGAACGTGGCGGGATAATACCTTTATGTTCAACAGATTTTGAATTTGTAACGTCTATAATTTTTGTTGATGCTGTAAGAACAACATTTGCACCTAAAACAGCTTCTGAGCAAACACGAACTCCCTCTACAATAATACTTCTAGAACCTAAAAAGGCATTATCCTCAATAATTACGGGAGCAGCTTGAAGTGGTTCTAGAACTCCACCTATTCCAACACCACCACTAATATGGACATTTTTTCCAACTTGAGCACAACTTCCAACAGTAGCCCAAGTATCGACCATAGTCCCTGAATCTACATAAGCCCCAATATTTACAAAACTGGGCATTAAAATAACACCTTTAGAGATGAAAGCCCCATGTCTTGAAATAGCATGAGGCACAACACGAATACCTTTTTTCTTATATCCATTTTTAAGTGGAATTTTATCATGAAATTCGAGAGGTCCAGCTTCTAAAGTTTCCATTTTTTGAATAGGGAAATATAAAACAACTGCTTTTTTAACCCACTCATTAACTTTCCATCCCATACTAGTTGGTTCTGCAACACGAAGCTTACCCTCATCTAGCTGGCTAATAACCTTTCGAATTATATTTTGAGTATTAGATTCTTCGAGTAAGGATCTATTTTCCCAAGCTTTTTCAATGATATTTTTCATTTTAAATTTTTGTTAAAGGTAAAGAATTCATGATTCAAATAAATATGGTCATTATGAAATTACGTGATTTACTTAAAATTTAATAATTAACATTGAATATGAAAAAGGTATATTTGAAAAAAAATATTAATGGGCTATTTAATAGGTATTGATTTCGGAACAAAGCGAACTGGTTTGGCTTTGACGGACCCTAATAAGATGATTGCTAGTGGGCTTAAAAGCCTTCCTACTCAAGAAGTAATTTCATATTTAAAAGTACTTAGTAAAACCGATAATATCGAATGTTTTGTTATTGGTAGACCTCTTCAAAAAGATGGCTCTAATTCTGATGTAGAGATTCACATTAAAGCTTTTATAAAATCATTAAAAAAAAAATTTCCTAACCACAAAGTTGAGCGTCACGACGAAAGGTTTACCTCTAAAATTGCATTTAAGACAATGGTTGATGCGGGTATAAAAAAAAAGAAACGTTCAAATAAAGATTTAATAGACCAAATAAGTGCAACACTTATATTACAGTCTTATTTAGATTATAAAAAAAATATCTTATGATATTACCAATAGTAGCATACGGTTCACCTGTTTTAAAAAAAATAGCTAAGGAAATAACTTCTGATTACCCTAATTTAAATCAACTTATTGACAATATGTGGGAAACGATGTATGCTTCAAATGGAGTAGGTCTTGCTGCTCCACAAATTGGTATATCGATTCGTATGTTTATAATTGATGCTTCTCCATTTGTAGATGAAGAGTTAATGGATGAAAAAGAAGTAAAAACTTTAAGTAATTTTAAAAAAATATTTATAAATCCCAAAATTATTAGTGAGGATGGGAATCTTTGGGATTTTAATGAAGGTTGTTTAAGTATTCCAGAAGTAAGAGAGGATGTATTGCGTAAAGAAGAAATTTTAATCACTTTTTTTAATGAAAATTTTGAATGTGAAAAACTTAAATTAAATGGTCTTGCTGCAAGAGTCGTTCAACATGAATATGATCACATTGAAGGAATATTATTTACTGATCATTTATCCCCTCTAAAAAAAAGGCTCATAAAAAATAAATTAATTTCAATATCAAAGGGATCAATTTCAGTAGATTATTTAATGAAATTCCCAAAAAAAATTAGACGATAAAAAATGGATTTAGATAATATATTATCAATATCTGGTCGCTCGGGATTATTTATACTTAAAACTCAAACTTCCCATGGTATAGTAGCTACTTCAATTATTGATAAGAAGAGAATAGTAACTTCTGCAAATCAACAAATTAGTATGTTGAGTGAAATCCAGATTTATTGTATAGGAAAAGAAATTCCCCTTTCTGATGTTTTTAAAAAAATGCTAGTCTTCGAAAAGGGATGTAAAACAACTATAAAACCAAAATCTCGAGCAACAGATTTAGAAAATTACTTTTTTAATATCCTTGACGATTATGATAAAGACCGGGTTTACCCAGGTGATATAAAAAAAATAATCCGATGGTATAATATTTTGGTAGACAAAGGGAAAATTAAATTAGTAAAAAGTAAAATTGATTTAAAACCTGATCAAAGGGAAGATAAATCTACCTCTAAAGAATTTCATAAATGAATTCAAAGCAAGAAAAATTAGCTGCTTTTGAACGCTTACTTGATATTATGGATGAGCTTAGAGCCAAATGCCCTTGGGATAAAAAACAAACTTTTGAAAGCTTACGATACTTGACCATCGAAGAGACATATGAGTTAGGAGATGCTATATTAAATAGTAACCTTTCAGAAATCAAAAAAGAATTAGGTGATTTATTACTACACATTGTCTTTTATGCTAAGCTAGGAAGTGAGAAACAAGTTTTTGATATTGCAGACGTAGCCAATAATATTTCTGATAAATTGATATATAGACATCCTCATATTTATGGGAATTTAAAAGTAAATAATGAAAATGATGTTAAAAAAAATTGGGAAGCTTTAAAGCTAAAAGAAGGTAAAAATAGAGTTTTGGGTGGAGTTCCTAAGGGACTACCATCAATAGTAAAAGCTCAACGTATTCAGGAAAAAGCTGCAGGTGTTGGCTTTGACTGGGATAAATCAGAGCAAATTTGGTTAAAAGTTCAAGAAGAAATTACTGAATTTGAAGAAGAAGTTTCAAAAGGTGATTTAAAAAGGAGTGAAGAAGAATTTGGTGATGTTTTGTTCTCTTTAATAAACTATGCCCGGTTTTTGAAAATTAATCCTGACAACGCTTTAGAGCTAACAAATCAAAAGTTTATTAAAAGATTTGACTTTATTGAATCAAAAGCAAAACAATTAGAAAAAAAATTGAGTGATATGTCACTATCAGAAATGGAAGCTATTTGGAAAGAAGCTAAAAATCAATCTTCCTCTCCTGATTCTAATAATTGTTGATTATCTGAAGCTTTAGCTTTTTCTTCTGAATCAATAGTTGATTTATTTTGTGCATTTCTAATTTGTTTGAGATTGATATACTCCTTTTGGGCGTTATCAATTTTACTTTGACATGAACTTATTTGTTTTTCTACATTCTTAAATAGAGGATTTTCAACACTAGAGTTGCTGAAAAACTCTAAATTATTTTCTAATTGGGTCAGCTGAGCTTGTAAATTAAATAAAAGTGATTTTTTTGCTTGAAATTCCTTTTCTAGACGGTGAGGATCACTTTTCAAAACTTTTAAATTAAAATCTTTAATTAAAGAATTAAGATCTTCCTTTTCAAGTTTTGTTTTTCTAAGTTGTCCAATCAGAATATTGGAGAATGATTCATTCATCTTAATCTCATTTTTTGAATCTAAGCTCTCTAATTGATTCCATTTAATCAAATGAGTAGAATATTCTTCCTTAATTAAATCTATTTCATCTGTAAATATTACATTCTTGATTTTATCTAAAAATGATTTTTTCTTATTAAGTAATATTTCTTTTTCTGGACTAATATGCTCATATCCAGATTTTAAACGATTAAAATATTCTTTTTGAATATCAGAAAACTCTTTCCATAATTTATTATCTAATTTTCTTGGAACAAAACCAATAGCTTTCCATTCTTTTTGAAAATCCTTCATTTTTTGAACACAACTTTGCCAATTTTCAATATTTAAAATTTCTTTTGATAAACTGATCAAGTTTTTCTTTGAATCTATATTAGAATTAAATGCTTTTTTTTGCTGTTTATAAAATATATTTTTTAATCTCATAAAATCAGTACCCACTTCTCTAAAACTTTTCCAAGAGGCTTTGCTTTCTTTTGCTGGAACATAACCAATATTTTTAAAGTTTTCTCTTAGGGTATTGAATTTTTTTAAAGCATTTTGCCAAGCAACATGGTTTTTAGGAACATCCTTCAGAATTCGATGCATTTCCAATAATAATTCTTCTTTTTTAGCCAAATTATCTTTCATTGCCCCAATTATATCCTTTTGATAATTTTGTCTTCGCTCTTGAATTACTTTTGAGGCATTTTGAAATCTTGTCCAAAGGTTTTCACGGTGTTCTTTTGCTACCGGACCCAAATCATTTTTCCATTGTTTATGTAGTATGTTTAAATCTCTACTTGCCTTAATCGTATCTGGATATTCTTTAAGAGCTTCAGCACGTTCTATAATTTTGACCTTTTCTTCATAATTATAGTTGTAATCCATTTCTCTAAATTCGCGGTCCAAGTGTAAGAATGCATAGAAACGTTCTACATGATGCTTGAAAGTATCCCAAAGATTTTGACTTTCATTTCTGGGGACTTGGCCAGTATTATACCAGCTTTCTTGTAATGCCCTGAAATCTCTGTAAGTTTTAGAATTAATTTGATTCTGATCGATTAGGTTTTTAATTTCTTCGATTATAGATTTTCTTCTTTCTAAATTTAATTTTTGAGCTACTTCTTGATCCTTAAAGTGTTCTCTTCTCTTTTTTCGATATTCAAAAGTAATTTGATCAAAACTTATTTTATATTTAGGTTTAAATAGAAAATCAATTTCATTCCCTCCTTCGCCTAAAAATTTTTTCTTTTGTTCGTCAATTTCTAGTTGAAACTTTATATTAAACTGATGGTTTACACTTTGAAGTGATTTATGATTTTTTAACCAAGCTTCACCGGTCGATAGTTCCTGATATATTTTTACAAGATCTTCAATGGAATTTGAACTATAGTTTGACTCTTTAACTATTTCACCTTTTTCCTCTTTCAGTGAATTTTTTTCTTCGGTTTTTTTAGACTTTTCTGTTTTGTCAGACTTCTTTTTAGCAGTTTCTTTTTTTAAGGTTTTAGATTTTGTTGAAGAAACTTTTTCTTTAGTTTTTTCAGACTTTTCTATTTTGTCAGACTTCTTTTTAGCAGTTTCTTTTTTTAAGGTTTTAGATTTTGTTGAAGAAACTTTTTCTTTAGTTTTTTCAGACTTTTCTATTTTGTCAGACTTCTTTTTAGCAGTTTCTTTTTTTAAGATTTTAGATTTTTTTACAGCACTAGCTTTTTTAACTTTCTTTGGGGACTTTTTAATTGATTTTGACTTGACAACACCCTTAGGAGGATTATTATTTTTTTCTTTCAATTTTATAGTTTTTTTATTTTGCGGCTTATTTTCTTCCCCCGCACTGGGTTGTAGAGTTTTCTCTTCCATGACTTATTGATGTATTATTACAAATAATATACATTTTTTTTAAATTTAAAAAAAGAATCTACCAAATTTATATCACTGATTCCAGAGCTTCCAGGATTTTTCAGCCTGATAGACTAACATTTTGAAGCCATTAGAAGTTTTTGCACCTCGAAGTCTCCCTTCTTTAAGGAATCTTGTTTCTTTTGGATTATATATTAAATCAAATAGAAAATGCTTAGAATTAATATAATCATATGGAATTGGTGGTGCTTGTTTTGTATCAGGAAAAGTACCTAAAGGGGTAGTATTTACTATTAAATCAATTTTGTCCAGGTATTTTTTTGAGAGATGGTCATAAGAAAGTTGATTTTTTTTTGGATTCCGAGATACATAATGGAAAACACAATCCATTTTTCTCAGGACAAATTCTATTGCACCAGCAGCACCACCGGTCCCTAAAATAAGTGCTTTTTTTGGTTTGATATTTATACTTTCATAAAGTGACTTTTCAAAACCTATATGGTCGGTATTATGACCAATAATTTTTCCATTAGCATCCCATACAATTGTGTTTACAGCATTAATAGTTTTAGCTTCTTCAGAAAGATCATCTAAAAAGGGAATTACTTCTTTTTTATAAGGAGTTGTAACATTTAATCCTTTTGGTATTGGTTTTTTTATAAGAACTTCTTTGAACTCATTTATATTATGCAGATCATAATTCACGTAACGGTGATTTACTTTTTTTTCTTTTTCAAATTTAGAAGAAAAATATGTTCTCGAAAATGAATAATCTATATTCTTACCTATAAGGCCAAATTGTTTAATAAGATTTTTTTTTACCATAATAATTTAGTAATAGTAGAATACATACTCCTGAAATTATAGTTAAAAGTACACCATAGGTTTGAAAGTCTTTAAAATCAGGTATAAAATAATTATAGTTTGAAAACTTTGGATTACCAACGGCATTAAGAATCAAGTTTCCATCATCACTATATAAAAATGATTTAGTTCTCCACGGATAAACTAGAAGGAGAGTGCCAGTAATAAAACCAATTATAGTTGCTAAGGTTTGTTTTGGGAATTTTTCTAATATCCATTTTAGTAAATTTGAAAATAAAATTAGTCCACTTAGAGAGCCAATTGTAAATACGCCCATTATAATTAAAAGTCTTTGGATCAAAGGATCTGATAGAGAATTAAAATTTAAAAAAACACCATTAGATAAAACAATAAAAAGAGCATTGACTGCATCGACTAATAACAAATTGTAATTCCCTAAAATTAAAAGTAAAAATGAGCCTGACAATCCAGGTATAGCCATTCCAGAAACACTAATCATTCCACAAAAAAACACAAAGTATAGATGGTCATTTTCTGCTACAGGACGTGCATAGCTGAGTAATAATCCAAGACCAAACCCTAACAATAAAAGTGCTATCGTAGAATTTTTCCATATTTTAACTTTTGTGTAAATTAAATATAAAGAAGCAAGAATCATTCCAAAAAAGCATCCTAAAACTAA
Organism: uncultured Flavobacteriaceae bacterium; assembly: GCA_943842245.1. Taxonomy (GTDB): domain Bacteria; phylum Bacteroidota; class Bacteroidia; order Flavobacteriales; family Flavobacteriaceae; genus MS024-2A. The sequence goes on along the minus strand of CALTAJ010000002.1, from coordinate 573,047 downwards.
AGTTTCATTATAATTTATTAGATAGTCTAAAATTAATGAAACGCTAAAATAACTAATAATAACTCCACTAAAAAGTAAACAAAGAAAACGACCATTTATATATCTCCAAAAACTTCTAAAGCCTTTATTAAAAAGTAATTTTACAGCTTTAATATTAAAATGTTGTAAAGAGTAGATTAGGGTTTCATAAAATCCTCCAACTAATGCTACAATGCCCCCAGAAACTCCAGGAACTTTGTTGGCAGCCCCCATGGCAATACCCTTTAAAACTAAAAGTAAATCTTCGTAAAAAGATTTTTTTTTGTAGTAAGATTTCATTTTTTTAATAAAACTTTACTTTGTTCCACTACGAAAAGTAAAACAAAACCTAAAAACATAAGAATTAAAGCTTTTTCAATCTCAGGTGAAGCACCATCAAAGTTTTGAGGAAGAACTGCTGTATTGAAATTTGGAACATTGTCACTAAGTTTTGTAGGTTGATTTTGCCATGGCCAAACTTTACCTAAGGCCCCAATCATTAAGCCAATTAAAAAAGAAAAAGTTTCCTCATGAAAGCGTCTTAATAACCATGATAATAATCTTGTAAATACTTTAATACCAATAAAAATCCCTAAGATAAAAACACTTAATATTGAGGTTACTTGAATAAATTGTTCTTGGTTAAAAGAAAATATTAAGTCTTGAGCTTGTCTTACATTTGATAATATTTTTTGATATACACCCATTACAAATAAAATATATGCGCCAGAAAGTCCAGGGAGAATCATTGCTGAAATCCCAATAAATCCAGCAATAAATATGTACCAAATTGGAGCCTCATTAGGAGCACTGCTTAATTGAGTAATCAGATAAGATACCAAACAACCAATTGATAGGTAAAACAAAGATTTCAGATTATATTTTAGTTCTTTTTTAATTAAAAAAAGAATGCTAGCGATTAAAAGACCTAAGAAAAAAGACCAAAGTCCTATAGGTTCATTGATTATTAACCATTCTAAAATTCGTGATAAAAGTAGGATACTGCTTATGATTCCTGAAAATAAGGAGAGAAGAAATGCACCATTAAGTTTTCGCCAAACATCTGCAAACCCTTCATTTTTTATTAGCTTGATTTCTTGCCAAGAAAATTTATTTATACTATCTAAAAGTTCTTTATAAACACCTGTTATAAGAGCAATAGTTCCTCCGGAAACTCCTGGGACTAAATCTGCAGCCCCCATTAACATGCCTTTAAGATATAGAATAAAGTATCGCATAAATACAAATTAAGTTATACAAAGGTAGAGAAACCGATTCCAAATAAATCAATTCAACATTACATGTCAGAAATAAGCTTACCATAATTTGGAAAAAGCTTAATAAATGAAGTTTTTTCTGAAGCATTAAGACTACTTGGATTTAAAAGATTTAGTCCTTCTTCAATTCGACTTAAATTTAAATAGCACCCAGCTAACCTTAATGCTAAGTTTTTGTTCTTGGGAAATGAGGAAACTGCTTCTTCAGCAAATTCATAGGCGTTAACCCATACTTTTTTTTCAATGAAAAAATCAATAAGATGGATAAATATATCTGATTTAGAATTTCCCAATTCAACTAATCTATTAGAGCTTATCCTCACTCTTTCTTGTTTTCCATTAAGTGCATTGAGTTCAAGACTTTTTTTCCAAAGATTTGTAGAATCACTATTAATTTCAAGCGCACGATTCAAATAATATTCTGCCTTTGAATATTTTTTTTGATTTATAAAGAAAAGAATTAAAGACTCCCAACTATTTTCATTAGAGGGTTCTAATTGTATCGATTTGAGATAGAATTTTTTCGCTAAATAAATGTTTCCTAAATTTTCATGACATCTTCCTATACATTTATGAATAAATGAAGTAGGATCAGTCGTATTCATTGCAACTTCATAATTTTGAATAGCTTCATTCGTCTTTCCAATTGATTCCAAAAGATTCCCCTTTTCAATATAAGCTCCGGTAAAAGTATCATCGCTTATAATGGCAAAATCAAAAGCAGAGAGCGCTTCCTTGAATTTACCAGATTTGATCAAAATTTTACCTAATTGATGCCAAGCTACCTCACAGTATGGATTATATTCAAGAATTTTATTAAGACAAGCTGTAGCTTTTTCAATTTGTCCCGTTTGTTCTAGACAGTATAGGAAGTTGTAAAGTGACGGGTAATCCTCAGGACTTTCATCAATACATTTTTTAAAGAAAAAGGAAGCTTCTTCAAATTCTTCTGCAAGTAAGTGTTCCATCCCCAATAAATTCCATATATCAAGAGGATTTTCTGAATTATTAAGAGCTTGATGTAATTGTTTAACAGAAGTTTTATGATCTCCTTTTTTCGAGGCAATACTTGCCTTTTGTAAGGCAATTTCTTCATCGAAGGGATGTACTTTTTCAATATATTCAAGAAGCTCAAGTGCCATATCATATTTTTGATCCAAAATTAACATCTCACTTTGCAGCAACATCAGTTCATGACTTCCTGGATGTTGATCAAGTCCCATTTTAAGTGCTTTTTCAGCAAGTTGGTTATCTCCAAAACCGAGGTAATGTATTACTATGTCTTCGAATTCTTGTGCATCAAAAAAGTAAATTAAATTAGTTTTGAGCATTTGCTCAAATTTAGATATAGATGATTGAGCTTCTTCTGAATTGTAATTGAGCATAAAAAATTACTAAATACTTTAAAATAAAATTAGGAACTCCATCCGGAGAAAAGCTCAATCAACACATATTGTTTTTAACAAAATAGTTAACACTTTATTTAAATACTATCTAAGACTTCTTGTATAATACTGCACCCTCTAATAATTTCTTTTTCTTTAATTGTGAGCGGAGGTGATATGCGAATAGCATTTTTTTCCCAAAGTAACCAGAACAGAATTAATCCTTTATCCAAGCATTTAAAAATAATTTTATTTGCAGTCTCCGGATTTTCCACAATTAATGCCAACATTAGGCCTTTACCTCTGATTTCTTTTATTTTTTTGTGCTTTAGCTCTTGTCGGAAAAGCGCTTCTTTTTTTTTAATTTGGAAAATAATTTGAGAGTCTCTTAATTCACGAAGGGTTGCAAGAGAAGCAGCTGCAATAACAGGATTACCTCCAAATGTACTTATATGTCCTAATTTCGGATTATCCTTAAAAAGCCTCATCAATGAATGTGAAGCTGAGAAAGCACCTACAGGAAGACCACCTCCCATTCCTTTCCCCATTACAACTATATCTGGTTCAACAGAATAATGTTCAAACCCAAAAAAAAGGCCTGTACGTCCGAAGCCAGGCTGGATTTCATCTAAAATCAGTAATGCACCTACCTCTTGACAACGCTCCTTTACTTTTTTTAGATAATTTTCATTTGGCAAAATAAAGCCGGCCCCTCCTTGAATAGTTTCTAAAAGTACTGCAGCAGTGCTAGTTGTAATTTGAACTAAATCTTTGAGACTATTAAATCTAATAAAACGAGTTCCAGGTATTAGAGGGCGATACCCTTCTTTTTGATGCTCTGATCCCAATAGGCTTAAAGCTCCGTGGGTACTACCATGATAACTTTTAAACGAACCTATCAGCTCGCGTCTTCCAGTAGCTCTTTTAGCTAACTTTATAGCACCTTCAATTGCTTCAGTGCCTGAGTTCGTAAGATAAATACTTTCTTGATTTTCAGGAAGGATAGCAACGAGCTCTTTACAGAGAGTAACGCTTGGTTCTTGGGCAAACTCTCCATAAACCATAACATGCATATACTTTTTAGTTTGCTTTCGAATTGCAGAAACCACTTTTGGATGTCGATGTCCAAGACTACAGGCTGACACTCCAGCAATAAAATCCAAATATTTTTTTCCAGTTGTGGAAGTTATATAAGCCCCTTTTGCCTTTTTAACTGTTAAGGCAAGCGGACTAGGGGTGGTCATAGCTTGAAACTCTAAGAAATCTTCTTTTAAGTTATCCATAGTTTTTAATTAACCGGAGCAATACCAATCTCTTTTTCGGGATATTTGAATTTTAAAATTGATGGAAATTGATCTTCTTTATCGTTTTTATCAAAGAGATCGTTTAAAGTTTCTGGGCGTTCTTTTTTTCTCCAAGTAAAACCTTTAAGTGTTCTTTCGTTAATAGGTAATTCATTTTCAGGATAAACATCTCCGATGGGGGCGTTTAAAAAAGTAATATCATTAATTTCTCCATCCATAAAATTCATTTTTAGAGCACTACAAACAGTCTTATCAATTCCAATTAATTGAAGATCTTCATCGTTATATAGATAATAAACCATCTCTGTATTCTTGGTTATTAAAATATTATCTAGCTTTCCTTTTTTAAATGCACCGTTTAGAAGTCCTCCTTTGATTTGATGATATCCGTTTTTACTTAGGGTATCCTTTTCAATAATAAATACGTTATTAAAGATTTTTAAGGAGTCTAATTTATTTGTTTTAGTATTGGAAATTAAAAGAATCTGATTTCCTGACATTTGACTTTTATCAAACCAGAGGACAGGATTATTTAAATTGCGATCAACCTCAGTAAAAATTTGTTCTTCTTGTTTAGAAAGGGGCTTATTAAGTAGTTTCGTCAAACCAATGGATTCATCTAAATAAAGTGAATCTGAAATTCCACGTAAGTCACTTTTAAGTATTTTTACGTCATAATACGCTCTTAATATTCTACGCTCTTTAGGACCAGTTGCAACTAGAGTATCTGCATGTATAAAAAGGGAGTCATTATCAACGATATTTATTGCTAATGCTCTTCTTGTAATAATTGCAGAGTCTTTTTCCTTAAAAACCTCACCATAGTGTCCTGTAATTATCGAATTGTTTAAAGAATCGACGATGCTTACGTTTTTTGTTGCTGCTGCGTAATTTTTTTCACTTTCAAAATAGAGACTATCTCCTTTGATAATTTTGTTATCGTAATATAAAATTGCATTTTTTTTAAAAACACCTTTTTCTCTGTCTAGATCGTAAAAACCTCTTTCACATTCTATAGTATAAGTATCCCCAATAATACTTGAATCTCCGAATAAATAAGCTTGGTTTAGCTCGGTAAAATAATCAAGTTGATCAGAATTGACCTTATATTTTGGATTGTCAATTATTACATTAGATCTAAAGCGATACTTTTTTTGATTCATAAAGTATCTTCCTTGATTGCTAATAAGTTTACTGACACTATCAATAACAATACCTTTTGAATTATAAAAAGCTTCGTTGGTAACGCGATCCAAATTTAATTTTTCTGTTTTTAAAGACATGTCAGGACGTTTTAAAAACACTTTTCCATTTGCAATAGCAACTTTGGTATAACCATCATATTCAATGGTTTTACAAGTCATTCTTAAACTATCGCCTTGAGTGAATACAACATTTCCTAATGCTTTAAAAAAATTTTCTTTAGCATAGAAATAAGCTAAATCTGATTCTATTAATGCTCCTTCATGGAAGAGATGTACTCTTTTTTCTGAATTTTTAAATAAAATATTTGCTCCAGGAAAATTTGCTTGGTCTTGTTTAGATCCTCCTGCTTGGCGAATCTCAATAATTTTTTTTTCCTCTTGTGCATTTAAATGGTGAATCGCTAGTATAGCAAAAATAAATGCGAGTATACGATACTTAAGCTCCATAATAACCGTTCTTATCTGAAAATAGTCTGTTTTCTGTCTGGCCCTACTGAAACAATTTTTATAGGAGTTTTTAAAGCTTCTTCTAAATAGGCGATGAAATTATTAAAGTTTTCAGGAAATTCATTAAGATCAGTTATACCTGTCAAGTCTTTATGCCATCCGGGAAGTTCTTCATAAACTGGTTTAATATATTGAGAAGCAATATCATACGGTAAATAATCTATCTCACCTGATTCTGTTTGATAAGCAGTACAAACTTTAATTTTATCAAAACCGGAAAGTACATCCCCTTTCATCATCATTAACTGAGTTACACCATTGATATGAATACAATATTTAAGTGCTACAAGGTCAATCCATCCACACCTTCTTGCACGACCAGTTGTAGATCCAAATTCATTTCCTATCTCGGCCATGGTTTTTCCATTTGAGTCAAATAACTCAGTTGGGAATGGACCACTTCCGACTCGAGTAACATAAGCTTTAAAAATGCCAAAGACCTCTTTGATTTTATTAGGTGCTACTCCAAGTCCTGTACAGGCGCCTGCAGCAGTAGTGGTAGAAGAAGTTACAAATGGATAAGTCCCAAAGTCAATATCTAAGAGTGAACCTTGGGCACCTTCAGCCAAAATTTTACTTCCTTTTTTTTGTGCTTCAATAAGATATTGCTCACTATCTACTAATTCAAATTTTTTAAGGGCTTTAATACTTTTGAAGAAATTAATTTCAAGATCTTCTAGATCAAATTCAACAGAAGTTTTATAACTTTTTAACATTCCTATGTGCTTTTTGGTAAGACGTTTATATTTATCTTCCCAGTCAACTGCCATAATATCACCAACACGAATCCCGTTTCTACCTGTTTTATCCATATACGTCGGACCGATTCCCTTAAGTGTAGATCCTATTTTAGCTTTTCCTTTGGATGCCTCTGACGCGGCATCTAAAAGGCGATGAGTAGGAAGAATCAGATGAGCCTTTTTTGAGATTAGTAATTTTTTATTGAAGTCAATATTGTACGGTTCAAGAGCTTCAATTTCTTTCATAAATACAGTAGGATCGATTACCACACCATTTCCAATAAGATTAACAGCTTTTGGATGAAATATTCCTGACGGAATGGTGTGAAGGACGTGCTTATTCCCTTCAAATTCAAGAGTGTGACCCGCATTAGGACCACCCTGAAAACGAGCTATTATATCGTAAGATGAAGTTAATACGTCTACAATCTTTCCTTTTCCTTCATCGCCCCACTGAAGCCCAAGTAGTAAGTCCACCGCCATTTATGTTAGGATTTTTTATTTTTTTTTGGTTCCGTAAAAATATAAAGAATGATTGTGTATTTCGACATTAAATACTTCTTCAATAGTTTTTTTTATTTGTTGAATTCTTGGATCACAAAACTCTTTTACTTCTCCTGTATCAGTATAAATGAAGTGGTCATGTTGATGATCAAAATACGATTTTTCATACTGTGACTGATTTTTACCAAACTGGTGTTTTCGAACTAATCCACATTCTAAAAGAAGTTCAATTGTGTTGTATAGTGTTGCTCGACTTACTCTATAATTTTTGTTTTTCATTTTAATATATAAAGATTCTATATCAAAATGTTCTTTGCTATTGTAAATTTCAAATAAGATTGCAAAGCGTTCTGGGGTTTTACGATGCCCATTATGGTCTAAAAAGCTAACAAAAACTTCTTTTACAGTATCTTGATTTGATTTTTCATCTTTCATTGATTGCAAATATAGTTATTAACACCTATTCTCTAATAATTTTATCGATCCCATTTACTCTAGAAAGATTTTGAACTAATTTATTTAAAATATTTTTATTAGGCACACTTACATGGATTTCACCCGTAAAAAAAGAATCTTCTGTTTCAAAGTTAATTTTATTTATATTTACATTCATATTATTTGAGATCATTTTTGAGACTTCATTGACAAGACCTTTTTTATCTATTCCAGTAAGTTTTAAAATAGCATTATACTCTTCTGAACTCAAATCTACCCATCTAGCTGATATTACTCGGTAAGCAAAGTTAGACTGAAGAGCTATTGAGTTTGGGCATTCTTTATGATGAACTTTTATACCATCGTTTACAGTAATAAATCCAAATACAGAATCTCCTGGAATAGGGTTACAACAATTACCAAAACTGTGAGCAAGCGCTTCCTTTTCTTTTCCAAAAACAAGTTTATCAAATTTTTCTGTAATCTTATCATCTCCTTTATCTATTATTATTTTTTGTCTTTTTTACACGTCTTTTAAAAAAGTTTAATAAGGCATTATTATAGTCAAATGCAAAATCTTTTAATTTTTTATTGTCCACTGACCCAATTCCAATCCTGTAATACAAGTCTTGACTATTTTCAAACTTAAAAAACAACAGCATTTGTTTAATAGTTTTATCGTTTAAAGGAATTTTAAGCGATTTAAGTTTTCTTCTTAATATTTCTTTTCCTTCCTCGGCATGAATTTTTTTATCGTCATTGATTGAAGATTTAATTATTGAACGAGCTCTTGAGGTAACTACAAAATCTAACCAGTTTTTTGAGGGTTTAATTTTTTCTGAGGTTATGACTTCAATTTGGTCACCACTTTTTAAGACTTTGCTCAATGGGACTAGACTATCGTTGACACGTACTCCTCTTGTTTTTTTTCCAATATCAGTATGAATAAAGAATGCAAAATCTAATGCTGTAGAACCCTGGGGGAGAGATTTTAGATCTCCTTGAGGAGTGAAAACAAAAATTTCTTCAGCATAAAGATTAAGTTTAAAATCTTCAACAAAATCGACGGCATTACCAGTATTGTTTTCTAATACTTCCTGAATTCGATTAAGCCAGCTTTCAATTCCAATATCCTTTTGATTTCCTTGTTTATACTTGTAATGAGCAGCATATCCTTTTTCAGCAATTTCATTCATACGTTCTGATCTAATCTGAACTTCTACCCATTTATTAGAGGGCCCCATTACAGTTATATGTAGAGCTTCGTAGCCAGTAGACTTTGGAGCAGAAATCCAATCTCTAAGGCGAGTGGGATTGGGAGTAAAATGGTCAGTTACTATTGAATAGATTTTCCAAGCGAGGAATTTTTCATTATTCTTGTTACATTTATATATAATTCTTAGTGCAAATTTGTCATAAATCTTTTCAAAAGGAATATTTTGAGTTAGCATTTTGCGATGAATAGAGTAGATAGATTTATCTCTTCCCTTAATACTAAACTTAAAACGCTCTTTACTGAGTTCATTGTTTAAAAACCTTGAAAAGGTTTTGATAAAGCTGTTTTGAGCCCCTTTGGTTTCCTCAACCATTTGTTTAATAGACTCATAGCGCTTTGGCTCGGTATATTTAAGACTTAAGTCTTCTAGCTCTGTTTTAACATTGAATAGACCAATTCTGTGAGCTAGAGGTGCGTATATATAAAGAGTTTCAGATGCTATTTTAACCTGTTTGTATTCAGGCATAGAATCCATGGTTTGCATATTATGTAAACGGTCTGCAATTTTGATAATTATAACCCTTACATCGTCATTTAATGTAAGAAGCATTTTTCTAAAATTTTCTGCCTGAAGAGAGATGTTTCTATCTTTTTTGAGGTTAGAAATTTTTGTTAGACCATTGACAATTTTAGCTATATCATTTCCCACGTGGCGTTCTATGTCCTCAATCGAAAATTTTGTGTCCTCCACAACATCGTGTAATAGTGCTGCACAAATTGAAGTGGCATCTAGACCGATTTGTTGTGCAACGATTTTAGCAACACTTATCGGATGGAATATGTAGGCTTCACCTGATTTTCTTTTTTGATCGCTATGAGCTTCAACAGCCATATCAAAAGCAAGCCGAATAATCCTTTTATCAGAATCACTTAGTGATTGATAACTTATGCGTAACAGTTCTTTGTACTGCTTAGCAATTTCTTTATTTTCAATTAAGTTATCAGTAATCATTGTTAAGGTAAGGTACTAAAGAATTGTGTTTTTTTCAAGTTAATTATTTTTAACTTGTGCTTCATACATCAAAATACCTGCTGAAACAGATAAGTTTAAAGAGTCAATAGATTTGTCCATTGGAATAATGAGATGCTGATCCGTTGCTTCAATCCAGGATTTAGTTAGTCCAGTACTTTCTGCCCCCATAACAATTGCACAAGGTTTTTTATAATGATATTTATTATAATTTAGAGCTTTAGGCACTATTGCAGCTGTTAAGATTTTGTAAGCATTTTTTTTTAAATATGCAATTACTTCAAAAGAAGGAGCAAGTGCGGTAGGGACTAAAAAGACACTACCTAAACTGGAACGAATACTATTTGGATTATAAAAATCAGTTTTTGGGTTAGCAATAATTATTGAGTCTATTTTTGCAGCAGCAGCAGTTCGATATAGTGCCCCTATATTACCAGGCTTTTCTGGCGCTTCAACTACCAATATAATACCATTATCTGTCAAATTGAGCCGATCTAAGGTGTGTGTTTTACTTTTAACAATAGCTATAATTTTTTCAGATCCAGAGCGCATACTAGTTATTTCAAAGACTGATTTTTTAACACTAAAAGTAAGTACTTCTTTCGATTTATTCAGAATTTTTGAAAATACAGATTCACAACCCTCTTCAACAAAAAAAGCATTTATTTTATAGTCACCCAATATTGCTTTTTCAATTTCTCTTATTCCTTCAATTACAAAAACTCCTTGCTTTTTACGTTCTTTTGCTTTTTGGAACAATAGACGTAAGCGTTTTAATTCAGTATTATTTTGGCTGGTTAAATGTTTCAATCTTTACATTCTTGAGAAATCTAGTTTACATGGAAATTAATCATTTTTAATATATTATTTAGATTCTTTTTCTAAATATGCAACAACAAGGCCAACCATATCATTATAGCTTTTGAGGCCTCTAGATTGACCATTTGCTTTTAAATAACTATCATATCCTTTTTTTATTATAGGTTCTATGGGATTCTTATAATGTATCCAAAATTCAGAAAGCTCAAAAAGATTGTTTAAAACTCCTTGTTTTAGGGCTCGTATTTTTTCTTTTGCTTTTTCAGGATTTAATTTATAAAATTCGGAATAGCAATATCGAAGCGCAAAAGTATAGCCTGAATATTGAATAAATGGATCAGAATGTTTTATACAATTATAAAAAGCAATAAAATTAGCTTCGCTTTCAGATGCAATTCCCAATTGATGTGCCATCTCATGAGCAGAGGTAACCATGTAACTTAACTTAGGAATTTTATCATTGACGTGAGATTCTAGGGTAAATGGATTTAAGTAACCTGAATACCCCATATAACTTAATATTGTTCCCCATATCGAATTTTTTATATAAGGGGATATCTTAAACTTATATAGGTCAAAATTAAATTCATCTTCAATTTGTTTAGCAATAATATTTTTAGGGTAAGATATTCTAATCGATACACTGTCAGAATTACTAAGCTTTTCATGTAATTTATTAGAAGCAATAACTAAAATATTTAAAGTTTTTTCTAATTGAATTTCATTATAGCTGACATTATAATTAAGTTTTTTATTTAAGGGAATACGATAGTAATTTAAGCCCCAGTTAATATTAAAAACTATTAAGATTAGTGAGAGTGCGCTTAAACCGTTTCTTAATACAAAATACAATTGTATTTTCCTTTTTTTAATAACCATAAAGACTTCTTTTATAATATGTATAACAATAATTCCATACAATAAATCACCCACTGAAAAAGGAATTTTATCAAAGAAAAAACGGTAAATACTGAAAAGAAAGGGATAAAATTTTTGGCTGTAGTATGTTTCAATCCATGAAGGATGATTTTTAATAAGTAATAATCCCAACCATTGGATAGGTAATAGACCAATAAATAATTTATGAATTTTCTTCATAAAAAAATAGTGAAGTTAATACTTGACCACTACTTTGTTTTTTATTATTCTATATTAACAAGTTCTACCTCAAAAATTAAAGTTGAATTAGGTGGAATAACATTCCCAGCACCTCGAGAGCCATAGGCCAATTCACTTGGAATTACAAAACGAGCAATAGCACCTTTATTCAAAAGCATAATTCCCTCATCCCAACCTTTAATTACTTGACCCAAACCAACAGCAAATTTAATTGGTTCATCGCGCTTATAGGATGAATCAAAAATCGTTCCGTCTGTAAGTTTTCCTTCATAATGAACTGAAACTTGACTTCCTATAGAAGGAGAAATGCCTGAGCCCTTTTTTGTAATATTATAGAACAAGCCACTATCGGTTTTATTCATACCTTTTATTAGTGATAAAAAAGCTTCATTAGCATCTTTTTTAGTTTGTTCAAAATACTTTTTAAATAATGTGGGAGCATCAAATTTATCAGCTTCAACTCCTTTTCTAATTATTTTCACTTCATTTATAATATCATTTTGCTCAATACTATCTACTACCTCTAGTCCCTCTACTACTTGACCAAAAACAGTATGCTTACCATCAAGCCAAGGTGTTGCTTTATGAGTAATAAAAAACTGACTTCCATTGGTCGCAGGACCACTATTAGCCATAGATAAAATTCCAGGACCATTGTGAGTTAAGTCACTAAATTCATCATCAAAACGGTAGCCAGGTCCACCAGAACCGATTCCTAGAGGGTCACCACCTTGAATCATAAAATCTTGAATTACTCTATGAAACTTTAGACCATTGTAAAACTTTTTAGTTTTAAATTCATCACTTACCATAGTATTTTCTCCTTCGCTTAGGGAAACAAAATTAGCAACAGTGATAGGGGCTTTTTCTATTTCTAGTTTTATAATTATAGAACCCTTCTCAGTAAGAATATTAGCATAAAGCCCATTATCTAAAGCAGGGTATTGATTATTGCAAGCTATAAATAAACAAATTATTAAAAATGAAAGAAAAAGTTTTTTCATGGTTTGGTTTTAAATATTAATTCAAAGGTAGACGTTCTATAGTAAAACGTAGAGGTTGGTTCACCCCAATTTTATCTGTATCTCCTTGATAACTATAACAAAGGTAGGAAGGAAAAAGAAATACAACAACTTCTCCTGGACGCATAATGCGAATTCCTTCTCTTAGTGCTGGTAATAAATTTTCTTGGTCAATTATATAGTCTACAGTACCAAGCTCTTTATAACTATAAATAATTTTTTTTTCTAAATCCTCTATTTGGTATTTGAATCTAACTTTTTTACCTTTTTTAGGAAGTGGAATATCTTCATTAATTGATTTAATTTTAGCATATAAAAAACCCACCTCTGATGTGAGATAGCTATTCGTACTATCTAATTTGGCTGCCTTTTTAATTAAAAATTCTTCACGGGCTAATAAGGATCTATTTCTGTTAGCTGAGCTTTTTAAAAAAAAATCTTTTTTCTTATTTAAAGGATAACGAACTTTATTTTCTTCACAGGATAAAAAAATAATAAAAACGAAAAAAGTAAAGATTCTCATTTTTTAAATCATTGTCTGAATTGAAAAGAAACTTCTTGAACTGCTTTAACGAAGTTTTCCACAGTATTTCGCATATTATCCATAGACATCCCTCCAGCTGCATTATGATGCCCACCTCCATTAAAATAGTTTCTTGCAAAATCATTTACAGAAAATATTCCTTGGGAACGAAAAGACATTTTTATTTTTCCTTCACTTTCATTTTCAATCATTATACATGAAAAAATGACACCATTGAGAGTTAGACCATAGTTAACGAAGCCTTCAGTGTCACCTTTATTATAGTCACATGAATCTAATTCACTTTGTGTAAGGGTCATAAATACAACAGGTAGCTTCGGGATTTTAATTAAGTTTGAAAGTGTTAGGCCTAAAAGTTTAAGTCTACTGTAAGAAGAGCTATCATAAATTTTTTGGTGAATTTCAGTTCCATTCGCACCAAGTTCTATTAGATGTGCAATTATATTATGTGTTTTTGAGGTAGTAGAAGGATAACGAAAAGAACCTGTATCAGTCATTATACCTGTATAGAGGCAGTTTGCAATTTCTTTGTTAAATCCGTGCTCATCTAATGCTTTTATTACATTATATATCATCTCACAAGTAGAACTCATGGAATGGTCAGAATAATTTAATTTGGCATAGTCCTCTGGATCCTCGTGATGATCTATCATAATTTTCTCTCCACTAGCACTTCTGACAATATTTGTAAGGTCCTCTATTCTTGACAAAGCATTAAAATCTAGAGTAAAAATTAAATCAGCTTCACGAATAGAATCACGTGCAAGCTTTGGGGTTTGATTGTATTTCAGAACATCACTTTCTCCAGGTAGCCATTTTAAGAATGAAGGATAATCGTTAGGTGATACTACTTTAACTTGATGTTTTTTTTGTTTTAAAAAATGCTTCAATGCCAAAGTACTTCCCAATGCGTCTCCATCAGCATTTCTATGTGGAAGAATAACGATTTTTTTTGAAGTTGCTAAACGCTCTTTTAGCTCTTGAATAAAGCTCTCTTTCATATAATTGCAAATATACTATTTTCATATAGTTGTTAAACAGACTAAAAGCTTTTTTAAGTGCTTTTAAAATCTTTTATGTGTGTTGTTGAGTTTAAAAATACATTTAGTAATTTCGTCAAAAAAAGATGGAAAATATAACTCTTATGATGATAAAACCTGATGCAGTTGAAAACGGTCATATTGGAAGCATTCTTGAAAAAGTAACATCTTCAGGTTTTCAAATCAAAGCCTTAAAACTTACTCAGCTTTCTAAAATTGATGCGAAGCGTTTCTATGAAGTGCATAAGGAGCGTCCTTTTTATAACGATTTAGTTGCTTTTATGTCAAGAGGCCCAATTTTGGCTGCTGTTTTGAAAAAGAAAAATGCTGTAATTGATTTTAGAACACTAATTGGTGCTACAAATCCATCTGAAGCTAAAAAAGGAACTATCCGAAATTTATATGCAACTTCAATAAGTGAAAATGCTGTTCATGGATCGGATAGTGATGAAAATGCAAAAATTGAATCATCCTTTCACTTTGCAAAGCGAGAATGTTTTTAATTTAAAACCACTTTTCGAATAAATTCACCGCCTAAGTGGCTATTTAATCGGTCTCTAATAATTTCGAGTTGAAATTTCAGCTCCATTTTAAGTGGAGCAGACTTTATATTTACATAAAGTATATTATGGGAAAAGCGGACCTGAGTAGTATATTTTTCAATGTTTTCTCCCATTACTTTTCTCCAAGAATTGCAAATACGAATATTTTGGACTCCTTTTTTAAGGGGTTTTTGAGTAATTATATCCTTTAATACGTCTTTTAAGGATCTTGCTTCAAGCTTATTTTTTGATCTATTCATTAATAGGATTGAGGAGGGTAGGGCGTTTATAATTGTAACTTTTTTTATTATGTTCTAAAATGAGTTTTTTGCTACCCAAGTAACTAATTTTTTTTGACCATTCATACCAACGTGATTTAAATTTAATATAATATTTTTTATCGATTTTTTCAATTTTAAAGGGTGTAACATCTTCAGATGATGATAGTATCCCATCTAAACGAAACTCCACTTTATTTAGTACCCCTTTCGGATATTCAAGATAATAATGGTCGTAGATTAAAGGATTACCCTTTGGAACGAATTTTTCATTTTTTTCAGTTATAAAATCTATCTCCCAATAACCGGATAATTTATTGATTTCAACAGAGTTTGAAATGCTACAATTTAAAAATAAGCCACATAGTAAATAAAGAAAAAAATTCTTCAAAATTTAAAGTTTAAAAATTTGATAATTAGATTGGCTTTTTTCCAATGCTTCGAGTGTTCTTTCCTCATGTGTATCAGTTATAAATATTTGTCCGAAATCATTTTTTTCGACAAGAGATATTATTTGAGTGACTCTTTTTTGATCTAATTTATCAAAAGCGTCATCTAGTAAAAGAATTGGTGCTCCACCAATTTGTGTTTTTAAAAATTCAAATTGAGCAAATTTCAAAGCTACTAAGAAAGTTTTTTGCTGTCCTTGACTACCAAATTTTTTAATAGGCTGGCCCTCTAATAAAAAGCTGATGTCATCCTTATGTATCCCTTGAGTTGTATATTGAAGCACCTTGTCTTTAGGGAGACTAGTTTCTAATAGCTCTTTGTGAGTTTTTTTTTGCAATTGACTTTCATACTCAAGACTAATAATTTCCTTTCCTTCGCTTATATTTTTATAACGAGCATTAAAAACAGGGATAAAATCTTCCATAAATGCCAATCTTTTCTCATAAATAATGGCACTTCGTTTTACAAGCTGTTCATTATATATAACCAAGGAATCTTTATCAAATGTGTTATTTAAAGCAAAGAATTTAAGTAGAGCATTACGTTGAGAGATTATTTTATTATACTCAATTAAATTTTGAAGAAAAAGGACATCGGTTTGTCCGATAACCCCGTCCATGAATTTTCTGCGTGCGCTACTTCCATCTGAAATTAAATCTCGATCGGCAGGAGAAATTATTACAGTTGGAATAAGCCCTATATGCTCTGAAAGTCTTTCATATTTCTTTCCATTACGTTTTATAATTTTTTTTTGTCCTCTCTTTAAAGAGCAAATAATTTTTTCATCTCTCCCATCCTTTTCAAAGCGACCATCTAAAACAAAAAAATCTTTATCTACTTGAATATTTTGAATTGCAATTGGATTGAAATAACTTTTACCAAAAGCTAAGTGGTAGATTGAATCTATTATGTTAGACTTTCCAATTCCGTTATCCCCTATAAAACAATTTATTTTTGGGCTAAAATCAAAAGTTTTAAAACTAACGTTTTTGTATTGGGTTAAGGTAAGTTGTTTTAAATACATATATCACAAAAATAATAAGTTAGAAGCTACTGAAGGGTTTTTTGAATTAGAATAAAAAGACTAATTTTACTGGCTAAAATATTTTTTATGGCAACATATAAAAAAAGAGGATCCAAAAAATCAAAAATCTCCTCAAAACAAACTGAAGAAATTCAGGAAAGTACAACAGCTGAAGTTTTCGAAACTTTGAATTCTACTGCTTCTAAAACTGAAGAATGGGTTGTTAAATACCAAAACGTAATTTTAACTTTTATCGGTATCGTTGCTGTTGGAGTTCTAGGTTATCTTGGATACCAAAATTATGTAATAGAGCCTAAAACTAAAGAAGCAATCAGCGAATTAAATCAAGCTCAGTTTTATTTTGAGTTAGCAGTAAACAGTCAAGATTCGGATTCTTTATACAAAAGAGCTTTAAATGGAGGAGAAGGTAAATATGGTTTCTTAGATATTATCAAAAATTATAAGGGGACTACCGCAGCAAAATTAGCTACGTACAGTGCTGGCATGGCCTATCTTAACATTAAAGATTACCAAAACGCTATTGCTTACCTTGATCAATTCAATTCTGAAGATGTTTTACTTGGAGCTCTTGCAAAAGGGGCTATTGGTGACGCTTTTGCTCAGATGGGTCAATTAGAGGAAGCATTTGACTACTATGTTACTGCATCTAACGTAAATAACAATATGTATAGTACTCCAAAATTTCTATATAAAGCTGCAATGATAGGTTCTAAATTAGGAAAAGATTCTCAGGCATTGACTTATCTTGAAAGAATAGATAAAGAATTTAAAGAATCACAAGAAGCAAATATGGTGGCTGTTCAAATAGCTAAATTAAAATCCATTTTAAAATAAAATGGCATCAGCCTTGAACAATCTTTCTGAATACGATGCAAATAACATACCTGATGGAAGTAAGTTCCATATCCATCTTGTAGTTTCTGAGTGGAACCATGACATTACTTTTTCTCTTGCAGAGGGAGCTAAGAAAACGCTAATTGATGCAGGTGTTAATCAAAAAAATATAAAATTATCCAAGGTCCCTGGCAGCCATGAATTAATTTATGGTGCTAAAAAAGCTCAAGAACAAAAACCCGATGCCGTTATAGTAATTGGAAGTGTGATTAAAGGAGAAACTAAACATTTTGAATTCATTTGTCATTCTGTTGCTCAGGGGATTAAAGACCTTAATGTACATAATGATGTTCCAGTAATTTTTTGTGTATTGACTGATGACAATCTCAGCCAAGCTAAAGATCGGAGTGGTGGAAAACATGGTAACAAAGGTGTAGAAGCTGCAATAGCAGCTCTTAAAATGGCAAATTTTCATTTGAAACAAGTCTAATTTTTCTTCTTTAGAGTTTATATTTTTACAGCTTTCTTGTACCTTTAAAATATGTTAAATTCAAATTTATTTAAACTTCAAAAAAACAGAAGGTATAATTATACCCCGAGGTATTTTAAAGGAAAAGATAAGGGGAATATTTATGAGTTTGACTCCAAGTTTACAAAATATCGCGATACACATAATAGCAATGATTTTGGATACCAATGGAATAAAACCAGAATCCAAATGCGTACTCGAAAAAATCGTTCAATTTCCCTAAGATTACTTATCATTATTTTGATTTTAGTTTTTGCTTGTTTGTATATTCTTGATTTTGATTTAAGTATTTTTTAGCAGACTTATTAATGAGTTCTAGAATTTCTCTTTTACCGGATCACGTAGCTAATCAGATTGCAGCAGGGGAGGTGATTCAACGACCTGCTTCTGTAGTGAAAGAATTATTAGAAAATGCTGTAGATGCAAAGGCTTCAACTATTCAACTTATTGTGAAGGATGCTGGTAAAACACTTATTCAAGTTATAGATAATGGATTAGGAATGAATAGATTGGATATTCTATTAGCTTTTGAGAGACATGCCACTTCAAAGATTAATTTAGCCGAAGATTTATTTGCACTTAACACTAAAGGTTTTCGAGGCGAAGCCTTAGCATCTATAGCAGCAATTTCAAATATAGAAACCCACACCAGAACCTCTGTTGATGAGGTCTCTCATTGTTTAAAAATAGAGGGAAGTAAAATAAAGAATCAAAGCTTGTCTACTCAACCTCAAGGAACCTCAATTGCAGTAAAAAGTTTATTTTTTAATATTCCAGCACGAAGAAACTTTTTAAAATCAGACACAGTTGAACTCCGACATATAATTGACGAATT
Source organism: uncultured Flavobacteriaceae bacterium (assembly GCA_943842245.1). GTDB lineage: Bacteria > Bacteroidota > Bacteroidia > Flavobacteriales > Flavobacteriaceae > MS024-2A. Next base: position 554,369 of record CALTAJ010000002.1, on the reverse strand, counting down.
TCAAAGAATAGCACTGGCCCATCCAGAAATTAATTTTTTATTTTTTAACAATGGTAGTGAGCTTTTTGATTTGAGCTCATCAAATCTTAGAAAGCGTATCATTACTATTTTTGGATCCAAATGGGATAACCAGCTTATTCCGATTGAAGAGATAACTTCCCTAACTCATTTAAAAGGATTTGTTCTCAAGCCTGAATTTTCAAAAAAAACACGGGGGCAACAGTTTTTTTTTGTTAATAATCGCTTTATTAAAAGTCCATTTCTCAATCACGCTGTTAATAGTGCTTTTGAAGGACTACTTCGGCCAGGATATCACCCAGGATATTTTTTATATCTGAGTGTCGATCCAAAAACAATTGACATCAATATTCATCCAACTAAAACTGAAATTAAGTTTGAGGAAGAGCAAAGTATTTATGCCATTTTAAGGTCAGCTATCAAACACAGTTTAGGTATTTTTCAAGTAATACCTACATTAGATTTTGAGCAAAATAAGGATTTGGCTATACCTTATGATTTCATAGAAAAGACTCCATTAATGCCAACTATTGATATTGATTCTAGTTTCAATCCGTTTAAGGATAAATCATCTAATTATTCAAAAAAAAATAATCATGAGAGAGAGGGATTACTTTCAGGGTTTAATTTAGTTAACGGTAGAGAACATATTGAGCAAAAAACTTTAATAGATGTTCCTCAGACTACTCGTGTTTTTCAATTATTTTTAAAATATATAGTATGTCCATTGCAAACGAGTATTTTACTAATTGATCAAAGGCGAGCCCACCAACGTATCCTATATGAGCGTTTTTTAGGATCGATTACTGCAAAAACTAGTTTAAGCCAACAGTTATTATTTCCTTTAGAAATCAAAATAAATCCACAACAAACTGAGGAGTTTAATCAAAATAAAGACATTTTGTTAGCTTTAGGTTTTCAAATGAAGTTAAAAGATAAAGTAACTCTTGAGGTTATGGGTTGTCCAGAACACTGTCCACACTCTAAAATCGAATCGGTAATCGAAACATTACTCTCTGGTGAAAATTCACATCTATCTGGAAAACATTTAAGTCAAGCTGATCAAATTGCAAAGACACTATCAAAGACATTATCAATTAAATCTGGCGAAGTCTTAACGTCAACTGAGCAGCAAACTCTTTTGGATGATTTTTTTGGATGTAAAGAAACAAGTATATCACCATTTAATAAATCTATATTTATTTCTCTACAAAAGACTGAAATAGAGCAAAAACTAAACTGATGCGAAATTTAACTGAGACAGTAAAACATCTTTTGATTATAAATGTTATCTTTTTTGTAGCATCACTTTCTTTGGGAGATTTAGTTTATGATTTATTTGCACTTCATTATCCTTCAAATCCAAAATTTCAGTATTGGCAACCTTTGACTCACATGTTCATGCATGGCGACTTTGGACATATATTTTTTAATATGTTCGGCCTGTATATGTTTGGTGTACCTATTGAGCAAATGTGGGGTAGAAATAAATTTATTTTCTTTTATTTATCTACAGGATTTGGTGCTGCTGCATTACAATTATTTCTTTATTATTTTCAAATTAATGGGGTTTATGACCTTTTATTATCAGAGGGCTTGAGCAGTTTTGAAGTAAATGAATTTCTTCAAAGCAGCGATCTTTCTTACGAAATAGTGGAGCGTATTGGAAGAGATAAGTTACTTTCAAGTTTATCTGCATTTAATGGAGTAATGGTTGGGGCTTCTGGGGCATTGTATGGGGTTTTGGTTGCTTTTGCTTTTCTCTTTCCTAATGCTAGATTAATGCTGCTTTTTCCACCCATACCTGTAAAAGCAAAAGTGCTTGTTCCCCTCTTAATTTTGGGAGATTTATTTTTTGGATTTACATCATATTCTATTGGTCCCATTGCCCACTTTGCTCATATAGGTGGTGCAGTAACAGGATTAATTATGATGTGGTATTGGAAAAAAAATCAATTCGATAAAAACCGTTGGGATATATGACCTTTAAGGAACAATTTAATATTCGTATTCAACAACTAAATAGTGCTGAAAAGCTTATTTTAATTAATGTAGTTTGTTTTGTACTCCCTATGTTAATAAAAACTGTTTTATTTTTATTTAATTTTTCTTCAACTAATTTTTTTAACTGGTTTGAATTATCTGCTTCATGGATTGATTTATCAACTAAGCCATGGTCTATTATAACCTACAGTTTTTTACACTCAGGCTTTTTTCATTTATTTTGGAATATGTATTTATTGTTCTTTTCCTCAAAACTATTTTTGAATTTATTTCCCTCCAATACATTTTTCAATGTCTATTTTTTGGGTGTTGTAGTAGGAGGAATTACTTTTATCTTAAGTTATACTTTCTTCCCTGCATTTCAAAATTCTTCTCCCGTAATGATTGGTGCATCTGCAGGAGTAATGGCTATATTTATTTTTATGTCAACTTATTCTCCTGATTTAGAGATCCGTCTTATTTTGTTTAACGTAAAGCTTCGCTATCTGGGAATTGCTTTTTTACTTTTAGATGTCGTTCAAATCCCATATGGTAACGCTGGAGGTCACTTAGCCCATCTTGGAGGAGCTATTTTAGGTTTTTATTACGTAAAACAACTTAAAAATGGAAAAGATATTGGGAAGCCTTTTGAGAATTTTATCGATAAAATCATAAATATCTTTCGTAAAAAGCCAAAGATGAGAACTGTTTTTAAAAGAGAAAAATCTCAAAAAATAAATAAAAAAGTGTCAAATGCTGGCGAAAAGCAAAAACGTATAGACAGAATATTAGATAAAATTAGTATTTCTGGTTATGAAAGTCTTACCCAAGCGGAAAAAGACTTTCTCTTTAAAGTAGGGAAAAGTTAGTGATTAAGGATGGATAAAAAATCTTTTTTATTTAAGTCACTTTTAATTATCAATATTTTTTTTCTTTTACTACAATTATTTACCATGGATATCTTGAACTTAGGTTTCAATTTTCCAATTCTTTCCCTTGGAACACCCCTATTATGCCTTATAAATCTTATTTTTTCAGTTTACTGGTTTTTGCGTTTTAAATGGCCATTTTTCCTTTTCTTTTTAGTTTTTGCAATAAGTTTTGAAGCTTGGCAGTCGTTATATCAATTTAAATCTAAAGGAATAATAACATCTAAAGGTTTAACTGTTATGAGTTATAATGTCCGTTCATTTAATCTTTTTGACTGGATAGACACAAAAGAAATTCCAAGTTTAATTTTTAATTACATAGAGTTAGTTAAACCCGATGTGGTATGTTTTCAAGAGTATAATCAAGATCAGGCACCAAGATTTACTAATTATTCATATAAAATATTTAAACCCTACGTCCCAAAAGGGAAGATAGGATCATGTATTATATCTAAATATCCTCTTGTGAATTCAAAAATCATATCCTTTGAAGGTTCTTCAAACGGTGGAATGCAAAGTGACTTAGTATGGAAGCAAGATACTTTACGTTTATATAATTTACATTTCGAGTCTCTAAAAATTAATTCTAAGGATACATTGTTATCGTCAAATTATTCAAAAAAAATTAGGTCAAAAATTAAAAATGTTTTCGAAACTCAAAAGCAACAAGTCTTAAAATTTAATAAGCTTTCACAGTCCAATAAATTCCCTGAAATAATTTGTACAGACTTAAATAATAATGCTTTTTCAGAGAGTTATAAAAATCTATCAAAAAATCGCTTAGATACATTTAAGGAAAAAGGACAAGGATTTGGCTCAACATACCAATTTCCTTATTTCCCTTTAAGAATTGATTATATTTTTACAACTACAAATATTACGACATTAGATTATATAACTCATGAGGTCGAACTTTCAGATCATAAACCTATTTCTGTAGTACTTCAGTTTCCTTAACTAATTTTTAAAGAAATATTTTTCAAATAATTAGAGCTATTAGGACCAAGGTTAAAAAGAACATCAAGTATACTTAAATTAGGAATAAAGCCATGCTTAGAGGAAAATACCTGTGTATATTTGTTAAATTGAGTTTTTGACTTAATTTTTGGAGTAATTAGTGAGTCGGATTGTTTAAATATATCCTTTTCAAAGGAAACAATTTCATACTCAAAACACTCTTCCAAGAGAATCATTATTTTATCTAATAAAGCCAGATTGAACATAAACAAGTTATCCTTTTTTTCTTGGTAAAAAGGTTTAATTTCATCCTCATAAAACTGAAAATAAGGGGAAGATCGATATGAAGAGCATATGGACCTCCAGTGCTGATTTTGCCAATCCATATCATAAGCAATTTCTATATCTTGATCTAGACATTTTATATTTTTTTTAGTGTGACGCACAGGAATAATTAATTTTAATTTCCCATTTGCTCCATATATAACTGATCTATTTCTGAAGGTTTGTTTTTGATAAGGTGTTTCACCTGAGAAAGCTACACTATCTTGTTTTAAAAGCCATGCTAAGTATTCAACATTTGGAAGATATACTGGGCAAAGCAGCGGAATCATTCTTTAAGTTTATTTTTTTTTCTTCGATAAAACACAAATCCTTGCCACAAGATTACAAATCCAGCAAAGTAAGGGAAGTAGGAATGTCTTTCCCCTGGACCATCTACAGTGGTAAATACTCTATCCCATCGGATTTTCCAGTTTTTTAGTCCATCATTTATTCCCTTAATACTAAACCAAATAAAGATGGGTTTCCCAACAATATGATCATCTGGAACAAAACCCCAAAATCTACTATCTTCTGATTTATGCCGATTGTCACCCATCATCCAATAATAATCTTTTTTAAATGTATATTGCTCTACATGAATATCATTTACTTTGATTTGTGAGAGATTAATCTCTAGTTTATTTCCTTCATATTCACTTATAATTTTTTTGTAAAGAGAAATATTTTTTCGATTTAATTCTACTTTCATTCCTTTTTTTGGAATTACTATGGGACCAAAGTTGTCTTCATTCCAATTATAAGTTATTTTATTTGGAAAAAATGTTTCATTAGGGATTTTAATCGTATTAATTGATCGATTAACACTATCTATTCCTGAAATTTTTCTCAAAATGGAAGCTTCTTCGAGTGTTAAACTCATTTCTTTTTTTAACTCTAATATCTCACTTACTCTCAATCCTTCCTCAAAAATTATATCTGCAGGCAGTCCTTTTGATGGAGTAACAACTTTAAAGTTTTCAATTGTATTTCCCATTCTACCAATTATATGAGGAATAATTTTTTGATAAGAATTTTCAGTGATATTATCAATTTTATAGGTTCGATTAAAGTCTTCAAATCCTTGAGAAAGTAATTTTCGAGATGACACTCCTTTTTTAGCATATGCATGAAAAGTATATTGAACTCGAGCTCTTTCAGGAAGAACATTCTTTATTCCATTAGTATGAACAAAACCGTCAATAATTTCTAATGTATCACCTGGGACACCAACACATCTTTTTACATAGTTAGATTTTTTATCTATAGGTTTATCAACTCTTTTTTCACGAACAAAAAATTGACGAACCGTATCAGCAGGCCAACTAAATACAACAATATCATTACGTCTAATTTTTTGTAATCTAGGTAATCTTAAATATGGATATTGAGGATATTTTAGATAAGAACGTATTTTTAAACCAGGTATAGTATCGTGAACCATAGGTGCAGAAATAGCGGTCATTGGTGCTCTAGCACCATAATGAAATTTACTCACAAAAAGAAAATCTCCAATAAGTAAAGATTTCTCTAAAGACCCTGTAGGTATAATATAAGGCTGAATAAAATAATTATGCACAATAGTTGCAAGTATTACAGCCCAAAGAATTGAACTCAAAGTTTCACCAAAACCAGTTCTAGGACGTAAGCTTCGATCAGCAATATGAGTTAACTTATCACTGTAATTAATAACATAAATATATAGCCCAAGAGTAAGTAAGACAAGCGCAGTATCTTTTATTGTGTTTTTCCCAAAACTTCGCATTGTCTCTACCCAAATTACTCCAAATAAAATTAGATTAATGGTTGGGACAAAAAGTAAGACCACCCACCATCCAGGACGTTTTATAATTTTCATTAAAATTATAGCATTATAGATTGGAACGACTGCCTGCCAAGATTTATAACCTGCAGCCTTGTATAGCTTCCATGTTCCCATAAAGTGAATACCTTGAATTATAAAAAAGAATAAAACCCACTCAGAGAATGTCATAAATAATTTTTTTTCAAAGATAGTAGTATAGGCAAAACTATTTCAGAATTAATCAATTTTTAGGACATCATCCATAGAAAAAATACCCTGTTTTCCAATTATCCATTCGGCAGCTATAATAGCTCCTAAAGCAAAACCATCTCGCTTATAGGCTTCATGTTTTATACTGATTTCATCAATTTTAGAACGATAGCTTATTATGTGTGTTCCCGGTACTTCACCCTCTCTGACAGTCTCAATGAATAAGTCTTTTTCATCTTTTTTCAATGACCATTTCTTATAATCAGAATTATTTACGATCTCCTCTGCTAAGGTAATTGCTGTCCCACTAGGAGCATCTAGCTTTTGTGAGTGATGAATCTCTTTCATACCTGCTTTGTAAGCCTTTTTATGCGCAAACATCAGTTTTGCTATAAATCGATTGATTTTAAAAAAAAGATTAACTCCAACGCTAAAGTTAGAAGCATATAAAAATGCTGTTTTTTGAGCTTTGCAAAAAGAAGTCACTTCTTCATAATCATCAAGCCAGCCAGTAGTTCCGCTTACGACAGGAATTTTGTGTTTCATTGCAAGTTTTATATTTGATACTGCCGCCTCTGGAACACTAAAATTTATGGCTACTTCAGCCAAAGCGAGATCACCTTGTTCTTGGTCCTTATCAAGGATAAATACGATTTCATGATTTCGATCAAAGGAATAGCGTTCTATAGTTTTTCCCATTCGGCCATATCCTAATATTGCAATTTTCATAGATTTATTTAAAATTTAACAGCTAATCGAATGCCTGTAATTTCTTGATCCACAATTATATTTGGTGTAACTGATAAGTCATCATTTACATTAAATTGCAATAAATGTGCACTTACATTAGCTTCTAAAATATTTAACATATATGATACTGCTGCTAAAATGATTGCAATATCACGATAGTTTTTATGAAACTCCATTCCAAGAAGTAATTGATCAGTTGTTATTGGAATTTCGGTTTCTAAATATTCATCATCAAAAAATCCATTTAATCTTCTTTTATAAGCTGTTCTGTATGAGTTCATCTCTTTATTATTAACGTCATAATAATATATTGAAGCTCCTATAGCAGCATAAATAATCGGTACTTTCCATCCTTTACCTAAGTAGGCCTGACCCAGTCCTGGTATAATAGCTGAATAAAAAGCGGCTTTAGAAGGGGTAAGGGGATCATTAATAAGACGTTGAATCCTTGGAGAAAAATTCTGATTTATCTGTAACGTATCTGGGAGAGCAATTTTTTGTGGTATATCAATAGTTTTAGATTCTTCTTGACCTAAAATAGGAGAGCAAAAAATTAAAAATAAATGAAAGTAGAGTTTTGGGTTAATCACCTTTAATTTTATTTATGATATGTTGAAGCTTCTCTTGTGATTCAAATGTAATTTTTAAAACTCCTTTTCCTTGATTATTTGAAGTTATGCTCACAGAGGTATCAAATATAATTTCTAATTCTTCAGCAGCCTGTTTTATAAATGGTGATAAATAGCTATTGGTGTAATTTGTTTTAGTATTTCTGAAGCTTTTAACTAGGGTCTCAATAGCTCGAACCGAAAGTCCTTTTTTAACAATTTGTTTGTAAAGGTCTAATTGCAACTTTGAATCTTCAATATTTACTAATGCACGTCCATGACCCATAGTTATAAATTGATCTCTTATTCCTGTTTGAATAATAGGATCTAATTTTAGTAATCGCATGTAATTAGCTATAGTGGAGCGTTTTTTTCCAACACGTTCACTAAGTTGATCTTGAGTAAGTTTTATCTCATCAATAAGACGCTGGTATGATAAGCCAATTTCTATAGGATCAAGATCTTGCCTTTGAATATTTTCCACCAAAGCCATTTCAAGTGATTCCTGGTCATTGGCTAAGCGAACATATGAGGGAATTCTATCTAGACCAGCTAATTTTGAAGCACGTAAGCGTCGTTCTCCAGAAACCAATTCATATTGATTTCCTTTTATTTTACGAACTGTTATAGGTTGAATTACACCTAACTCTTTTATCGAGACACTTAGTTCTTTTAAAGTCTCTTCATTAAAATGAGTTCTAGGCTGGAATGGATTATTATTTATGTTTTCTAAAGGTAAATCAATAATATTTCCAATGATATTTTCAGTATTTTTATTTACTACAGATTCAATGTCATTATCGGTATCATTTAGTAAGGCAGAAAGGCCTCTTCCTAAAACTTTTTTTCGTTTTGATTTTGCCATTACTTTAATTTATTTCTTTTTATAATTTCGCTTCCTAAAGATAAGTAGCTTTTAGCGCCTCTACTAGATGCATCATGAGTGATTATATCTTCTCCAAAACTTGGAGCTTCACTCAAACGAATATTCCTTTGTATAATTGTTTTAAAAACCATTTTACCAAAATGTTTTTTAACCTCTTCCACAACTTGATTTGAAAGCCGTAAGCGAGTATCATACATAGTTAGTAAAAGTCCCTCTATATCTAAATCTTTATTATGAATTTTTTGAACACTCTTAATAGTATTTAAAAGTTTTCCCAAACCTTCTAAAGCAAAATATTCACATTGGATTGGAATAATTACTGAATCTGCACTTACAAGGGCATTAAGGGTTATCAAGCCTAAAGATGGGGCACAATCTATAATAATAAAATCGTATTGATTTTGGACGTCTACTAATATTCTTTTTAGCATATATTCTCGTCCTTCTTTATCCACCAACTCGATTTCTGATGCCACTAAATCGATATGAGATGGAATTAAGTCTACATTAGGACTTTGAGTTTTAATAATAGTTTCATCAGGTTTCAAACTATGGTCTAATAGTTGGTAAGTCCCGAACTTTACGTTTCTGACATCAACTCCTAAACCAGATGTAGCATTTGCTTGAGGGTCTGCGTCTATTAGGAGGACCTTTTTCTCTAAGACTCCCAAAGCTGCGGCTAGATTGATGGCAGTAGTAGTTTTTCCTACTCCGCCTTTTTGGTTAGCAACAGCAATAATTTTACCCATTAATAATATTTTATAACGGTCTAAATTTACAATTTTTAACTCGCTATAAAAAGATTCTTTCAACCATTTCTATAGCACTGAATACATCCTAATTTATTTAGGGATTTCTTGTAAACCTTTAGTGTCAATTATAAAAATTGTTTCATTTTCTTTTTTGTGGCCATAATGCTCACGAGCAAAGCGCTCTAAACTATCTTTATTTTGAAGCTGAGTGATGGTTTTTTGGTCCTCTTTGATAACTCTCTTTAGTGCCTCTTTTTCAAGTTCTAATTGTTTTATTTCCTTGTTAAGTTCTGAATGAATAGTCCATGAATGTGTGTCTATAAAAAGCATCCATAATATAAACCCAATTGATATCCCTCCATAAAGATAGTATGTACGTTTGAAAGATTTTAAATAGTTCCAATCGATTATTCTTTTCATTTTTCTAAAATAGATTTATTGATTTCATCAACCTGAAGAGTTGTAACAAAATTTTTGGAACTATTTCCCCATTGATTCAATATATAATTCATTACATCCGCAATTTCATCGTTTTCTAAACCTTGATAGGCCATGTAGCCATTATAAGTTTTATTATTTACAATAATTTCTCCCTTTAATCCATATTTAAGACCTGCAATAGCTAGTTCAATATTTTTTAATAAATAATCAGAGGATTTTAATGGCGGAATCATATCATCTTGGCCAACACCATCAAGTCCGTGACAACGATAACATAAGTCTAAATAAATTTCTGAACCATCTTTTATGCTCTCTGCTTTACTTTTTTGAGGTGCTAAATGATAACCTATAACTCCTAATCCAAGAAAGTAAGTCAATATGAAAACTTTCATTTTTTTGGTAAGATTTTTACAATACCTTTTCCCTCAACACCAAGGTATAAATAGCCGTCTGGACCTTCAACTACGTTTCGAACCCTACCAATATTATTTAATATTTTTTCTCTTTTAATTACTTTTTCATTTTCTATAACTAATCGTTCTAGATATTGAAATTTTAATGAGCCAACAAATAGGTTGCCTTTCCAACCTTCATAAATATTAGAAGTTGAGAATGCCATTCCGCTTGGAGCAATTGAAGGTATCCAATAATAGAAAGGTTGCTTCATATGAGGTGCTGAAGTTTTGTTGGTTATTATGGTTCCACTATAATTTATTCCATAGGTTATTTCTGGCCAACCATAGTTATCTCCTTTTTTAATAATATTGATTTCGTCTCCTCCTTGAGGTCCGTGTTCGTGCTCCCAAATTTCTCCTGTTACTGGATGAATTACCATTCCTTGGGGATTACGATGACCATAAGAGTAAATAGCAGTTTTAAGGGGGGTATCAGACAACCAATTATCAGATTTTTCAATTAATGGATTATCTCTAGGGATGGATCCATCAAGGTTAAGGCGATAAATTTTTCCTCCATCTCTAGTAATATCTTGAGGGTTAGCTTCTCTGTTTCCACGGTCTCCAATGGAGAAATATATATGTCCTTCTTTATCAAAAACAATTCTTGAGCCGAAATGTTGTCCTTTTTTAGTGTTTGGAGTTGCCTTATAAAGAAGTTTGACATCGATTAATTCTGTGCCATATAAAGTTGCACAATACAATGAAGTGTTTCCACCTTTATTATCGCTTTCAGTATTAGCACCTAAAGTCAAATAAATTATTTTATTTTTTGAAAAGTCTGGGTGCAGGGCTACATCTAAAAGTCCACCTTGACCCCTGAAATAGACAGGAGGCAATCCAGCGACTTCTTTTTTTTCTCCATTTTTAACATAGTATAATGTTCCCGCCTGTTCTGTAACTAGTAATTCATCTTGGTTGATGAAAGCCATCCCCCAAGGGATATCGATTCCGCCAATAACAATTTCATAAGAATAGTTCATAACCTCTGGGATTTGAATTATCGGTGGATTTTCTTGTGCACAGCCAATCTGAATTATAAAGAATAAAAGAAAAACATGTGAAATATTTTTTTTCATGAATTGGGGTTTTAAATTCTGTATATATTTTAAGTAAACACTAACTTAATAATTCTTAATTTAAGAAAAGTTATTCATAAATCTTTATAATTGGGATTATCTATAAAATTTTAGAAGAAGTAAGAATAAGTAAATTACTGATTTTCTAATAATTACTATGCAATGAGTCGGGATGACAGGATTTGAACCTGCGACCCCACGCACCCCATGCGTGTGCGCTACCAGGCTGCGCCACATCCCGATTAAATAAGGATAACTTTTGTCGGGGTGGCAGGATTCGAACCTGCGACCTCCTGCTCCCAAAGCAGGCGCGATGACCGGGCTACGCTACACCCCGAAGGTGTTAATTATTAATGAGTTAAGCATGATTTTCTCTTCAATATAAATCAAAGATAACGACCATTTGAACGACTCAATACTGATGTTAATGAACTTTTGTGAGTGCGAATATAACTCTCATTTTCTTAACCTACAAGACTAATCTATAGAACGACCATTTGAACGAATATTTGTCTTAATTCATCACTCAACTATATATATATATCCTATAACGCAGTAATCCCCACTAAATTAATGAAGATAATTTTTGTTTTTGAAGTAAATTTTCAATTTCATTTATACATTTGATATTTTCTCCTGCTAACAATAATTGAGTGCAGTATTTAAACCAATATTTGACTTTATCTTTTCTAGGAGCTGAATTAATTTGAGAATAATATAAATTGGCGAGCCTTTTATTCCAATTATAATGATCTCTAGGATCTCCATTTTTGTTTAGCTCTTTAAGTGATTGTTTCATTGAAAACAATTCTTTATTGTAAATTTTTTCAATACCTAAAACCGATTCAGCTTTGTAGGATAGATGGTTTTTTTGTGCAGATAACACAAAACAAGTAGCAACCAAAAAAATACTAAAAAAATTCACTAATCTAAAATGTGTGATTAGCTAAATATAGTAACTATATTTTTTTTGTAATGAAATTTCATTGAAAGATGTATCTCCTGAGAATTGTTTTCTTTTAAAATTCTATTGGGGGGAACCAGCAGTTGCGTTTTTATTATCTTCTATTTCTAATCCAAATGCATTAAATGATATATTTTATCCAAATTTATATCAGTTAGGTTTTAAGAGTGCATTTGAATTAACATTTAATAAAATCTCAACAAACATCAAGGCTTCTTTCTTATGGTTTTTTTTTCTCTCTATGATAATAAGGCTATTAATATTGATTGCCCTTTAATATTAGATTTGATATTAATTATTAGCGATACTCATTTTTTTAACATTTTAACAACATTTTTAAATTTAAAAACTCCATACATTGGTGATTATAATTTAAATCATTAAATGTCAAAAAAACTTATATATTATCAACAAATTCTACAAAAAGTAAGTTTTGATGTGCGTCTTTTTCGTAAAGAGCTTAGAAAGGCATACAGATATTTAACACCAGATGATTGCGATATTCTTCGCCAATGGGTAGATGAATTTACTATGACTAGATTAGATTTAAAGTTGGCTTTATATTCCCTATAATTGATATTTATTTCGGAGAAATTAATTGTATATTTTCGAACTGAATAGCACCTCTAATTATACCTTCAATTGATTGAGATAGTGCCTCAATTATTGGAAGTCTTAATTGACTTTTACTAAAGACTATGCTGATTTCTCGAGCAGGTTCTGGACTTGTAAAATGACGCAAATTTTTAAAATTTTCATTCGAAAGATTTCTTGTTTGTAAATAGGGCAATAGTGTCATTCCCATTCCTTCATTAGCAAGATGAATTAATGTTTCAAAACTACCACTCTTTAGATCAAAAGATTTTGAAACTCTTGTAGTCTTGCATAATTTTAGAACATGATCTCTAAAACAATGCCCATCCTCCAAAACTAAGACATCCATTTTTTCGATGTCTTCGGCTTCAATCTTAGCTAATTTTGATAAAGGGTGTGATTGAGGTATATATCCCACAAATGGTTCATAGTATAATGGTTTTTCAATTATTTTTGCGTTATCTAGTGGTGTGGCAGCAATACCAGCATCCAGCTTTCCTTGAATTAACTTCTCTGTAATAGATACGGTAGTAGATTCTTCAATTTTTAAATTTACTAAAGGATATTTTTTGATAAAAGTATTTAGGAATAAAGGGAGTAAAGTTGGCATTACGGTTGGAATGATTCCTAATTTAAAATCACCTTTAACCTCTCCTTTCTCAACCGCGACAATATCGTCCATTCGCTTTGCTTCCTCTATAATTATTTTTGCTTGACTAAGAATTTTTTCTCCAATTTGTGTGAGGGCTATAGGCTTAGAATTTCGGTTGAATAGTTTGACTCCTAACTCATCTTCAAGTTTTTGAACCTGCATACTTAATGTGGGTTGCGTAACAAAGCATTTTTCCGCAGCAAGCGTAAAATTTCCTTCTTCTGCAACTGCTAATGTATATTGTAGCTGAGTCAATGTCATAAACCTATTGTTTTTATAAAATTAATAAGAAAAAACTATATTGCCATTAAATATTAATTCTTTTTGAAAGATTTAAGAGTTATTTGGAACTCTATTTTTCCAAAATAGAAACGTCCATAAAAATATTAGTTAATGGTGTTTCTCTTTTATCTGTTTTTTGTTTATTTATTATATCAACAACTTCCATACCGGCTATAACCTTTCCGAAAATAGTGTAGGATCCGTCTAAATGATAAGCACCTGGGCTTTGTTGGACAATAAAGAATTCATAAGGAGAGGCAAGTTTATATGGATTTTCTATTTCACTACTTGGCATGGCTATAACCCCTCTGTGGTGACTGTATCCTTTTCTTGTATCTGGTGGTAGAAGATATTTTCCAATCTCTCCTCTTTTTTTTGCAGTTTCATACCGGTCTGAATTTCCACCTTGAATTATAAAACCAGGAACTACACGATGAAATGTAGTATTATTAAAATATCTTTTTTTAGTTAGATAAATAAAATTAGCACGATGGTATGGTGTGTTTTCGAATAATTGAATATCAATATTTCCAAAGCGTGTACTTATTCGTACACTATTCTCTAGATTTTCTTTTTGGTATTGAAAAAAAAATGGGATCGCATTTTTATCATTTAGGATGATACTTTTTTTCTCTTCTGATTCTTTTTCTAGAACTTCCGAATTTTGAGAATTTACTTTTTTCTTATTATTGATTGCTGAATCTTTAGTAGTTGTATTTTTTTTCTTTTGACTTTTGTCTAAGTTACATTGAAAGAAAACTAGTGCATAAAAAATAAAGAATATGATTAATTTTGATTTATTCATGAATTATAAAAAATTTGCTGATTTCTTTTCAAAAGTAAATGATTTTCCCTTACCTGGCATTGAAGCTCAACTTCTAGCAGCCCCATTGGATAGGCAAAATAAAATGTATTCAAAAGCGGAATATATCAAATCTGCAAAAAATGCAGCTGTTTTAATTTATTGCTATCCAAAATTTGATTTAATGCATCTTTCACTAATTAAAAGACCAAATTACATAGGGGTTCATTCTGGACAAATCAGTTTCCCAGGGGGTAAACCTGAGCCAAATGACAAAAAACTCGAGGATACTGCTCTTAGAGAATGTAGTGAAGAGCTTGGAATACAAATAGTTAATAAAAATTTATTCCCCTTAACTCCACTTTACATCCCTCCAAGTAATTTTCTCGTAAGCCCATTTGTAACTTTTGAAAATTTTAATCCAAAATTTAATTTAGACAAGAGAGAAGTTGCAGCTCACATTCAAATACCTTTATTCAAGTTAATGGAATTAAACATAGAAAAAAGACATCTTGAACAAGGAATTCAAATTGGGGCTGAAGTTCCCTGCTTTTACTATGAAAAAAATTTAATTTGGGGAGCAACTGCTATGATTTTAGCAGAATTTAAATCTTTTTTAACTTCTCTAAGTTCTAATTAATTCTATCTTTAGGCCAGATGATTTAAAGAATATGTTAAAAAAAAATCCCTTTGGTCACTACCTAATTTTAAAAAAATGGTTGATCAGATACCTGGGTTTTATGTCTCATCGACGTTATAGAGGATTTAATCAGCTTCACATTGAGGGTTCCGAAATAATTAAAAACCTTTCGGATAAAAATGTATTATTCATCTCTAATCACCAGACATATTTTGCAGATGTTGTAGCAATGTTTCATGTTTTTAACGCAAGTTTAAGCGGTCGAATTGATAATATTAAAAATGTAGGCTATTTATGGAGTCCAAAGTTAAATATCTATTATGTAGCAGCAAAAGAAACTATGCATGCAGGATTGCTTCCTAGAATTCTTGCCTATGCCGGTTCAGTTTCTATCGAACGAACATGGCGCGAAAGCGGTATGGAAGTTAAAAGACAAGTAAAAATGAGTGATATATCCAACATTGGCTTAGCGTTAAATGACGGTTGGGTCATTACATTTCCTCAAGGAACGACTAAGCCTTTTAAGCCTGTTCGTAAAGGCACTGCGCATATAATAAAACATTATAAGCCTATTGTTGTTCCAATTGTAATTGACGGTTTTAGACGTTCTTTTGATAAAAAAGGTTTGATGATAAAAAAACGAGGTATACTTCAATCAATGATCATAAAAGAACCTCTAGATTTTGATTATGAAAATGATAGTGTTGAAAACATTATGGAAAAAATAGAATATGCGATTGAGCAACACCCTTCATTCTTAAAGGTTATACCAAAAGAGGAGATAGAAGCTAAGAAAAAACTTGATATAACTCGTCAATGGGAGTTTTAAGTATTGTGTTATTAAATATTGAATAATTATTTCCTGATGATTAATCTGAGAGTTTAAATTAATTAAAATGATTGTTGTTTTATCTTATTAAATATTTAGTTTTATTGAATGAAAAAAAATATTGCTCTTTTAATTGCTATGATATGTTTATCATGCAATAATTCAAAACAAATAACCATTACAAAACTCAAGGGGTCTCCTTCATATGAAAAGTCTAAACTAAATATTCAAAATATAAGTTTTGATGAGAAAGGATACAATTTTTCATTTGGAGTTGAAGATTATAGACTTGGAATTCAAACAAAAAAAGATTTTAAACATGAATTAGCTAATTCAGCTAAGGGACAGCATATTCATCTTATAGTAAATAATAATCCTTATTCTGCTCATTACTCCGAAAGATTTAAAAAAGACTTAGAAGGAGAAAACAATGTAATACTTGCTTTTTTATCCAGATCTCATCACGAATCAGTTAAAAATAAAAATGCATATGTGCTGACACAGATCAGTGAAGAAGAAATTGACTTAAACAAAGAATTTCTTTTCTACAGCAGACCCAAAGGTGTTTATAAAGGAAAAGATACAGAAAAACTACTTTTGGATTTTTATTTAGTCAATACAAAAATCTCTGCTAAAGGAAACAAGGTAAGAGCAACCATTCAGGACTCTGAATTTATTATTAAAGAATGGGCCCCCTATTATATAGAAGGTCTACCAAAAGGAGAAATTTCAATAAAACTCGAACTTTTGAATGAAAATGGAGATTTAGTAGATTCTCCATTTAATCCTTCAACAAGAACTGTGATTCTAGAATAGTTTTATTATTATAATTTTGACTAAATTATATAAGATTTTTATTGTTTAACAATTGAACAACTGCATTCGCTATCTTTATAAAAAATTCTAATTGAAATCTTTTATATTTTTTTTTGTAGGGATATTCCTGTTATCCTGTTCGAGTGTTTATAAAACTTCTGAATTTAGCTTGTCAATTAGCCCCACTGAACCAGATTATAACAATGAAGAAAACTGGGCTGTATTACCAAGCCTTTGGAATCAATCATTAGAAGAAATTGTGGGTAAGCCTGAAGGAAAAAGGGCTGATGTTTTTTATGTTTATCCAACACTTTTAACCGATAAAAATGATCCAAGTTGGAATGCTGATATCAAAGACATTTCCATACGCAGAGAAATTTTAGAAAAAGCTGTAGCTTTTCAAGCCTCAGCTTGGGTTAAAGCAGCCAATTTATATGTTCCATTTTATCGTCAAGCCCACTACAGAATTTTTTTTGAACCTTATTCAAAACAAGGAAAAGGAGCTGGTGTAATTGCTTACCAAGATGTTAAAAAGGCTTTTGAGTATTATTTAGAAAATTATAATAATTTAAAACCTATTATAATTGCTGCTCATAGCCAAGGTTCTATTCACGCTGTAAGACTTTTAAAAGATTTTTTTGACGGTAAATCTCTTCAAAAAAGACTGATTGCTGCGTATTTAGTTGGGACGCGAGTAAATACTGATGAATTTTCGAGTATTCCATTGTTAAAAAGACCAGAAGCCGTAGGAGGATTTGTGAGTTGGAATACTTACAAAATGAATCACCTGCCTAAGTCATATGAAAAATGGTATAAAGGAGGTGTTGTAACTAATCCAATAAGTTGGGATGAAAGTTTAAAAGGGACTAGTGAACAACATTTAGGTGTTCTTGCTTCAAATAAAAAAATTTACCCAAATAGCCTCTCAGTTAAAAAAACTGATGGGATATTGTGGTCTACACTTCCAAAAGTCAAGAAAAGATTTTTTCTTTCTTTTATAAAAAATTATCATTTTGCAGATATAAATCTCTTTTGGAAAGATATCCAAGAGAATGCGCTAATAAGAACTAATAATTGGTTTAAAATAAATCAAAAATAATGTTAGATCAAATTTTTAATGATTGCAAGAAACAATTATCAGCTGCTTTAAAGCATAAAAAACATGCATTTCGTTTTTTTACATTAGCTTCAAAAAATCTAAATGAAAATATAAATTTGCGAACTGTAGTATTGCGTGATTTTGATCCTGAGCAAATGACTTTTACTATTTTCACAGATGCCCGTTCAAAAAAAGTTAAAGAGTTAAATGAAAATTCACATTCGCAGTTTTTATTTTATGATTCTAAAAGAATGATTCAGCTCTTGATTCTGTCTAAAGTGAAAGAAATTCATCATCAAGAGTCGACCTATAATATTATCCCTGATGCTAATAAAAAAGATTATTCTAGTATTCAGATTCCTGGTTCGCCCATAGAAGGTCCAGATATAGTTGGTCATGATTTTTCTAAGAGTTTCTTTACAAAAATTATTTTTCAGTCATCAAGTTTAGAATATCTAAGATTAAAAAGACCTAATCATATTCGAGCTATTTTTAATTCTGATGATTTATGGAGTGGTCAGTTTTTGGCTCCATAAAATTCATTAAGATAATTTTTGTATTTTCAACCATTAAAATTTAAATAGTATGCCTTCAAAAAAATTTAAATCTTTAAAAAGAAGAACTTTTATCAAAAATGGAATAGCTGCCAGTTCTTTATTCATTGTACCTCGGCACGTCTTAGGTGGAGTAGGTTATACAGCTCCTAGTGATCAGCTTGCATTAGCTGGAATAGGTGTAGGGGGAAAAGGTCAAAGTGATCTCCGTAACGCTTCAGTTAATGGACGTGAAAGAGTAGTTGCGCTATGTGATTCTGACAATTCTGGTGGTAATAGTATTAAGAAAAGTATTGATCGTTTTTCAGATGCTAAATTTTATGATAATTTCAAAAAAATGCTAGACAAGGAAAAAAATATTGATGCAGTTACCATATCAACACCAGATCATACTCATGCTGTTGCTGCTCAATATGCTATGGAGCGTGGAATACATGTTTATGTTCAAAAACCTTTAACTCACAATATTTATGAAGCTCGCCTTTTAACTGAAATGGCTCTTGAAAAGCAATTAGTAACACAAATGGGTAATCAAGGGGCTTCTAATCCTGATCAAATTCAAATTCAAAAATGGATAAATCAAGGGCTGATAGGGACGATTTCAAAAGTTGAAGTTTGGACAAATCGTCCAGTATGGCCACAAGGTATTGCTATGCCAAAACCTAATGCTTCTTTAAAACCAGAAACATTAAATTGGGACCAATGGTTAGGACCAGCAAAAGAAACGCCGTTTGTTCCAAATATGCATCCTTTTAATTGGCGAGGTTGGTGGAATTTTGGGACAGGTGCTTTAGGTGATATGGGATGTCACTTAATAGACATCCCTTTTAAAGCATTAGGATTAAAATATCCTACTGATGTAGAATGCAGTATTGGAACAATTTTCACTAAGATGTGGAGCGCTGATTATTATCCTGAGGGATGTCCACCCTCTTCATCTGTTTCTTTGCACTTTGATGCAACTGAAAAAAATAAAAGTCCTATTCAAATGACTTGGTCAGATGGAGGAATTAAACCATTCCATCCAGACTTACTTCCTGCCGATGTAAGTATTGAAGATAATGGAGTAATAATGATTGGAGAAAAGGGAGTAATTACATGTGACTCCTATGGTAATGATCCAAAATTATATTTAAAAGGAGAACCAGTTATTAAGGGGGAACGTGTTAGAGTAAGTGAGCCCGAGTTTGGGCACCAGCGTCTATGGGTAGATGCATGTAAAGCTGGATTTAATAGTGAGGAGCATAAATCACTTACTTCTTCTTTTGATTATTCAGGACCTTTGACAGAAACAGTATTGATGGGGAATATTGCGATTAGAAGTTATAATTTAGAAGAGAAGAAAGAAGGTTCGAGGCGTTCCTCTTATATCGGACGTAAAAAGCTCCTTTGGGATGGCGATAACATGAAAATTAAAAACTTAGAAGCTGCTAATCAATTTGTTACCCGAGACTATAGAGAGGGGTGGGAACTAACATAACTTTTTAAATATTGAAAATTTTAGTAACAGGGGGGTTAGGATATATTGGTTCTCATGTTACTGTATTGCTTTTAGAAAGTGGTGTTGAGGTTGTCTCTATTGATAATATTGATAATTCGCACATTGAAGTTTTAGATGGCATCAAAGCTATTACCGGAAAGAAACCTGTTTTTGAGCTTCTAGATCTTAAAGACAAAGATAAAATTCAAGATTTATTTAAAAAACACACAGATATTGATGGGGTGATTCATTTTGCCGCTTATAAAGCTGTAGGCGAAAGTGTAGAAAATCCTCTTAAATATTATAAAAATAATATTGGAGGACTATTAAATTTATTAGAGTCAATATGTGAATTAAGTATACCACTCATATTTAGCTCCTCATGTACGGTATATGGACAATCTTCAAAACTTCCAATAAAAGAAAATACTCCCCTTAAACCTTCTAGTTCTCCTTATGGATATACAAAGCAGATAGGGGAGCAAATAATTGAAGATAGTTGCAAAGCCCATTTAGGCTTTAAAGCAATTTTATTGAGGTATTTCAATCCTATAGGGGCTCATCCTTCTTCTAAAATTGGAGAGTATCCAAAAGGGACCCCTCAAAATTTAGTTCCTTTTTTGACTCAAACAGCTATAGGAAAAAGACCACTCCTTAAAGTATTTGGATCAAATTATAATACTCCTGACGGAACCTGTATTAGAGATTATATTCATGTAATGGATTTAGCTCAAGCTCACATAGATAGTATTTATTATTTAATCTCTTCTAGTCAAAAACTGACTTGTGAAATTTTTAATGTAGGAACAGGACAAGGGGTTAGTGTATTAGAAGTCATTAAAGAATTTGAAAACACAACAAGTAAGTCGGTACCATACAAATTATCTGATCCTCGAAAAGGAGACACGGTCGCAGCATACGCTGATGTAAAAAAAATCAATAATCAATTGGGTTGGAAAGCAAAATTTAGTTTAAAAGAAGCTTTACAGAGTGCCTGGAATTGGGAGAAAGAATTAGATAAAAAATCGTAAAAATTTTTTAATTTGCTTGGACACAATATATTTATATAAATTCCTATGAGTAAAAAATCTAAAATAAGTCGTCGAAATGCCATCAAAACTTTTGCCCTAGGCTCTTCAACCTTAGCTTTTCCAAAATTTAATCACATGATTTCAACAAATTCTATAAAAGAACCATTAAAAGGAAATATTAATCAATCAGTATGTCAGTGGTGTTATGGGAAAATGCCACTAGAAAAATTAGCACAAGAAGCTAAGAAGTTAGGGTTGGTAGGAATTGATCTTATTGGTGCTGAAGGATGGGATGTTTTAAAAAAATATGATTTGATATCTACAATGTGCTATGGTGATATTGAAGGTAAGTCAACTAGAAGTCTTAAAAACGGATGGTGTGATAAGAGATTTCATAAGGATCTAATTTCACATTATAAAAGGCATATTAAACTTGTTTCAGATGCAGGGTGGAAAAACCTAATTTGTTTTAGTGGAAACAGAAGAGGAATGAATGATGAAGAAGGACTAAAAAATTGTATTGAAGGGTTAAGTCAAATTATTCCTGTAGCTGAAGAAAATGGAGTTATATTGCATATGGAACTATTAAATTCTAAAATAGACCATTCTGACTACATGTGTGATAACTCTAATTGGGGAGTAGCCCTTTGTAAAGCCTTAGATTCAAATAATTTTAAATTACTCTACGATATTTACCACATGCAAATTATGGAAGGAGATTTAATCCATACCATTCAAGAAAATCACAAGTATTATGGTCACTATCATACAGCTGGAGTTCCAGGTCGCAATGAACTAGATAAAAACCAAGAGTTGTATTACCCAGCAATTATGAAGGCCATATATGAAACTGGTTTTAAAGGGGTAGTTGCACAAGAATTTATTCCACTTGACAAGACTAATGGTGGTATTAAATCTCTAAGAGCAGCTGTTGAGTTATGTGATATATGAAAAATATATTTTAATATTTAGCAGATTTTCCATTTGTAGTAGTTTCTGAAATAAAAATTCTAAGATCATCATTTGCTTTAATTAAGTCTTCATTTCGAAGGTACATCATGTGTCCACTTCGATAGCCTTTAAAGTAGAAGCGATCTTTCATTTTTCCACTTGGATCTATTTGCCACATAGTATATTTTGCATTGAAATATGTTGTAGCACCATCATAATAACCAGATTGAAAAAGAACTTTTAAGTACGGATTCTCCGCCATTGCACGTCTAAGATTTTCTCGCGTATTGTCATTTTCGTTATTCCAAGGATGGACTGGTCCAAAAATATTATACTTGATATCAGTTATGAACTTAAGTTCTTTTTGAATATAATGATTAATTGCAGGAGTAAAAGAATGCTCCCAGGATCTAAGTTCAGAATTGTAATCTGGACGAACTCCAACATCTTTTTTGTCAATTCCTAAATACCGCGAATCTAATCTCCCAATTGTCATTCCTTGATCACGCAATAAATCTTTCCAGAAAAAATTTGTTGTAACATCTAAATTGTTTTGAAGTATCTTTTTTTTCGAAATTCCAGAATAACGAGACATTTCAGAAGCCACAGAATTAAGTTCAGAGCCTGAAATAAACCCACCTTTTGTTAGTGCAGGGATCAGTTTATTAATGGTGAAATTTTCTACTTCAGGAAGGATATCTTTAAGATCTTTACTCTGTAGATCGTTAGGTAGTTGTTTATGATACCATGCAGTAGCAGTATAGTAAGGTAGATTTAATGCTGAAGAAACAGGACCTCCTACTCGAATAACTTTATAATCAGCAGGGGAGACCATAATAACTCCATTAAGATACATCCATTGACTTTCCTGAAGTTCAGCAGATAATCCCATAACACGTATACCACCATAACTTTCACCGATAAGATATTTTGGAGATTCCCAACGTTTTTTTCTATTTACAAAAGTATTCAACCATTCAGCTAGGTATTCAATATCTTCATTAATTCCAAAAAACTTTTCTCTATCTGCTTTTTTGCCATCAACTTCGAGAATTCTTGAATATGCAGTGTTAACGGGATTTATAAATACAATATCAGCAACATCTATGATAGAGTTCGGATTACTTTTGTATCCATAAGGTTGAATAGGGTAACCTTCATTATCAATTTTAAGAATTTTTGGCCCTGTGTAAGCTAAATGCATCCAAACTGACGCTGATCCAGGTCCACCATTAAAAGAAAAAATAAGAGGACGTTCACTACCACTTTTGATATCTGTTCTTTTATAATAAGTGTAGAATAAACTAGCAATAGGATTTCCATCATCATCCCAGACAGGTTGAGTTCCTGTTTGAGCTTGATAGTTTAGCTTTTCACCTTTAATTATTGTGATGTGATTTGTAGTCACTATAGTATCAACAGGAAGTTTTCTTTTTTGAGCAAAGGATAAAAAAGAAATTAATAAACAAAAGAAACTAATGAAATTTTTCATCTAATCTTATTTTATAAAAAAACCTCCTCATTATTGAGGAGGTTTTGAATATTTTGTAGAGGAAGTTTAATTAACCTTGACATTTGCACTACGATTAATATTTACTCTTCTACTATCAGCTCTTCCTTTAGAAGTTTTATTGTTTCCAATAGGCCTTGATTCTCCATAACCAATAGTTGACATTCTATTATTGTCAATTCCTTTGCCTAATAGATATGCTTTTACTGAAGCAGCTCGTTTTTCAGAAAGCTTTTGATTGTATGATTCACTACCATCGCTAGATGCGTGCCCCTCAATAATAATAGATGCTGTTGGGTATTGTCCTAATAAGGCTATAAGCTTGTCAAGAGTTTCTTTATCCCCATTATCTAATTTGCTGCTACTTGCCTTAAATAAAATTCTATTATCACTATTACTAATAAAGCTTAATAAGTCAGTAGGTTCATCTGGACAACCATTATTTTCTGAAGTACCAGCAACATCAGGACAAGAGTCATCTTTATCTGGAACTCCATCGCCATCAGCATCCGCTAATGGGCAACCACCATTTGCTTCATCACCTGCAACTTCAGGACATTTATCAATATTATCAGCTATGCCGTCACCATCAGAATCAGGACAACCATTCATTTCAGCACTTCCAGCTTGGTTAGGACATGCGTCATCAATGTCAGCTACACCGTCACCATCAGAATCAGGACAACCCTGAAGTTCCTCAGAGCCTGCCTTTTCAGGACAACTATCTTTTGTGTCGGGAATTCCATCACCATCAGTATCAGGACATCCATTAAATTCTTTTAGACCAGGAATATCTGGACATTCATCTTTTTTGTCAGACACACCATCTCCATCTGCATCACCAGCGCCAAAATTATAGCTAAGTCCTATAATATGCTGAAGGTGATTGTATGAATCAGGAGTTTCCGAGGTACCCCTGTAAGATGTACTTACATTTATATTTAATTGGTTTCCAATGGGGATATTAATACCTATCCCTCCAAAAGTTGTTCTTCCAGACTCGCCCGAAGGAAAAGCACCTTCTTTTTCATCTCCATCGGCAAATCTACTAAGACCGTAACCTGCAAACAAATATGGAACAATATTTTCTTCACTGAGATTAAATTTAACCACTCCATCAAGAAACGAATAATCTAAGTCAACATTGTCTTGAGGACTCGCGCTTCCAAGGCCATATTGAATGCCAACAGATAAGCCTGAGCTAATGTATCGAGATAAGCTCAATGCTGGTGCACCAAAATTCAACCCGGATTCTACATTATCTCCCTGAAGATTAATTAAATCGGCACCAACAGCAATTGCCCAGGGGTTTTCGCTTGTTTGAGCATTAATAAAAACACCAACAAAAAAGATTGGAATTATTAGAAATAGTTTTTTAAAATTCATAACAGAAAAATTTGTTTAATCAAATATAATATTTTACCAATTATTTATACGTATAATTAAATAAATATTTTGATATTTATACTAATTAAAACAATACTTGTAAGATTATTTATAGTCTCTGTGAGTCTTGTTTATTGTTGAAATTAAATTTTATTAGTATAAAAAATGTAGAATTGCATTATGAAAAAAAGAGACTTTTTAAAGACTTCAGCTGCACTGGCCTCAACTACCTTAATGCCTTCCTCACTTTTAGCTTCTTTTGCAGGGTCCAAAACTCGCTTAAGAACAGCACATATTGGTATTGGTGGAATGGGAGCCGCAGATCTAGCCTCTATTTCTTCTCATAAGGCTGTTAACGTTGTGGCACTTTGTGATGTAGATTCCAAGGCTTTAAATCAAGCGAGTAAAATCCATCCAGATGCAAAAACTTATAAAGATTATAGACTTATGTTTAAAGATATGTCTTTAGATTTTGATGCAGTTATTGTTTCTACTCCAGATCATACTCATGCGCCTGCATCTATTATGGCAATGGAAATGAATAAACCTGTTTATTGTCAAAAACCTCTTACCCATTTTGTTTCCGAAGCTCGTGAGATGAAAAAGTTAGCTGAGCAGAAAAATTTGGTTACTCAAATGGGAATACAGGTCCACTCTTTTTACGATTACAAACTAGCTACAGTCTTGATTCAATCAGGAATAATCGGTAAGGTTCACACCGTTAGAGCCTGGTCTCCAAAAAATTGGGGTTATGATGGTCCTGCTCCAAAGGGGAAAGATCCAATTCCTGATTCGCTCGATTGGAATCTATGGCTTGGAACATCTCCCGAAAGACCATATAAAGAAAAGTATTACCACCCTGGAAGCTGGCGAAAGCTTGTCGATTATGGTTGTGGTACTTTGGGAGACATGGGCGTTCATATTTTTGACACCCCATACAATGCGTTGGCGTTAGATGTCCCCATAACAATTAAAAATAAATGTAGAAAACCAAATGGTTATGGATTTCCCGTAAATAATAGTGTTACCTACACCTTTCCTGGAACTCCGTATACTTCAGAAAATCTTACTTGGATTTGGTCTGATGGTCCAGGGGCTCCTTCAAATCATAAGGATTTAAAATTACCTAATAGAGATAAACTTCCACTCCAAGGAGCAATGTTTATAGGAGAAAAAGGACGTCTTCTACTTCCTCACTTTATGGAACGTCCTAGACACATTGTTGATGGAGAATACAAAGAAATTGATGTAAAAAAATACGATCCTAACGACGCTCTTGGAAATACTAAAAATGACTATGAAAGAGACGCTCCTAAACATTATCATCAATTTGTAGATGCTTGCCTAGGAAAAGATAAAGTTTCAGCACCATTTTCTTATGCATCTCGATTGACAGAAACTATCCTTTTAGGAGTTATTGCAGGTCGTTTTCCTAATAAAACATTAAACTGGGATAATGATAATGCCCGTTTTGAAGAGCAAGAAGCTAATAAATATTTAAGTGGGATGTATCGTGACTTTTAATTTTAAATGATTCGTCGAAGAAAAGCATTAAAAAATATTGGATTGCTAACTGGTGGAATGTTAAGTATACCTTATTCTTGCAATATTATTCCAGAGATTAGTTACACAAATTTACCTCTAATTGATAGTGAACAACAAGAGTTAATTGCAGTAATTTGTAATTTACTTTTGCCTAATAAATCAGATGCCTTTCCAACACCAGAGAGTCGTGAACATTTTGTTCTTTCGATGGTAAATGATTGCTTAGATGCCAAAGACAGAATTAAGTTTTTAGATGGGTTCAAAACATTTCAGATTGAAATTATCAAAAATAAAGAAAGATCATTTAAAGACATGTTTCTTGAAGATCAAGTAGATTTTATAACCAAATACATAAATGAAAAAAAATCTGAAATAGGAGTATTTTTAAATCATCTTAAACATTACTCTATTTTACATTTTGAAACTTCCGAAAACTATATGAAAAACTATTTAAAATTTGAGTTTATGCCAGGGCGTTATCTAGGAACTGTTTTAGTTAAGAGTTAATTTGATTTATGACAAATACGTTTGATACTATAATTGTTGGAGCTGGAATGTCAGGTGGATGGGCCGCAAAAGAATTTAGTGAGCAAGGTTTTAAAACTTTACTTTTAGAGAGAGGACCTAATGTTGAGCATCCAGTTGACTTTCCCACAACTAATATGCAGCCTTGGGAATTTAAACATCGAGGCCAATTAACATCCAAAGAAATTGAGGACAACCCTGTAGCAAGTAGTTGTTATGCGTTTCGAGAAGATGCTAAACATTTTTTTGTCAAAGACAAGGATCACGCTTATGGTCAGGTAAAACCTTTTGATTGGATAAGAGGGTACCAAGTTGGTGGAAAGTCGATTATGTGGGCACGACAAGTACAAAGGTGGAGTCCTTTTGATTTTGAAGGTCCAGCCAGAGACGGATTTGCTGTAGACTGGCCTATTCGATACTATGATCTAGCAGATTGGTATACATATGTTGAAAGATTTGTTGGTGTGAGCGGAAACAAAGACGGACTGGATGTTTTACCCGATGGTGATTTTTTAAAACCATGGGAGTCAAATGTGGTTGAAAAGTATTTTAGTCAAGAAGTTAAAAAGTATTATAAAGATCGTCACGTTATTTATGGACGTTGTGCACACTTGACAGAAAGTCGGCCAATTTTTATTGAACAAGGTCGTGGTATTTGCATGAGTCGAAGAATATGTCAAAGAGGCTGTTCACTAGGGGGTTACTTTAATGCAAATTCAACGTTAATACCATGGGGACTAAAAACAGGAAATTTGACATTAAAACCAAACTCTGTGGTTCATTCTATTCTCTATGATGAAGACCAAAAAAAAGCAATTGGGGTTAGAGTTATTGATTCAAATTCAAAAGTGAGTCAAGATTATTTTGCTAAAGTAGTATTTGTCTCAGCCTCAACACTTAATACAAATTTAATTCTCCTAAATTCAAAATCAAAGCGTTTTCCAAATGGTTTAGGAAATGATAATGGATTATTAGGAAAATTTATAGCCTTTCATAATTATAGAGCTACAATTGATGCTGAGTTTGAAGGTTTTCCTCAATATACCACAGAAGGAGCAAAACCTACCTCTCATTATATTCCCAGATTTCGAAATGTTTATCGTCAAGAAACAGATTTTCTAAGAGGCTATGCTGCAGGTTTTGGAGCTCAACCAAATCGAGAGACCAACAAAGAAGGTTTTGGTGCAGAGTTGAGCAATCAATTGCTAAGCACAAAAGAAACTGGTATTTGGAACGTAAATTCTCATATGATGGGAGAAACAATCCCTAAAGAATCCAATTTAGTAAGTCTTGACCCAGAAAAAACAGATGCTTGGGGTATTCCTCTGCTAAACATAGATGTAGATTATGATGATAATGACGAGAAAATGATTCAGGATTTTTATGAGCAGTTTTCAGAGATGTATGAAAAATCAGGTTTTGTTAATATAAAAACAAATGATAATGGTCGTCGACCTGGAAATGATATTCATGAAATGGGAGGAGTACGTATGGGAAAAAATCCTAAAACCTCTTTACTCAATGCATGGAATCAAATGCATGAATGCAAAAATGTTTTTGTAACTGATGGTGCCTGTATGACTTCAACATCCACTCAAAATCCATCTCTAACATTTATGGCAATATCAGCCCGAGCTGCCAATTATGCAATTCGACAAATGAAAAAGGGATTGATTTAAGATTATGTTAATAGTATTTCTTCTCATCGGTTAATAATATTTATATTAGTTAAATAAGACCAAAATTAATTTATGAAAAAGGTGATAACTTTTGGTGAAATCATGTTAAGATTAGCACCTCCAGGATTTTTAAGATTCTCACAAGCAAACAACTTTGAAGTGAATTATGGTGGAGGAGAAGCTAATGTTGCTGTTTCCCTGGCAAATTATGGACTTCCAATTGATTTTATTACTCGTTTACCAAATAATGATATTGGGCATAGTGCCTTAATGGAAATACGAAAACACAATATCGGTACGACGCATATTATTAGGGGTGGTGACCGATTAGGGATATATTTCTTAGAGACAGGTGCTGTAAGTCGTGCCAGTAAGGTGATATACGATCGTGCTCACTCATCTATGTCACAAATCAAACCAGGTATGGTGGATTGGGAAAAAGTTTTTAGAGATGCTCATTGGTTTCATTGGACTGGAATTACTCCAGCTATTTCTAAAAGTGCTGCAGATACTTGTTTAGAGGCTCTAAAGGTTGCAGATGATAAAGGTATTACTATTTCAACTGACTTGAATTATCGTTCAAAGCTATGGAATTACGATGGAAATCGTGAAGAAATCATGACTGAATTAACCTCTTATTGTGATATTATCCTTGGAAATGAAGAAGATGCAGAGATGCATTTTGGAATAAAACCGGAAGGTTTAGACATTACAACTCAAGGTAAAAATATTAAAGCTGAAGCATTTTTATCAGTTTGTCAGCAAATGCATACTAAATTTCCTAGAGCAAAAAAAATTATCACAACGTTACGTGGATCTATATCAGCTTCTAACAATACTTGGGCAGGTGTCTTATATGATGGTTCAAAAATGTTTAAAAGTGGTCAATATGAAATAACACATATTGTGGATAGAGTAGGAGGAGGTGACTCTTTTATGGGTGCTTTGATTTATGGCCTAATAAATTATCCAAATAATGATCAAAAAGCTTTAGATTTTGCTGTAGCTGCATCCTGTTTAAAACATACAATCAAAGGTGATGTCAATTTAGTAACCATAACAGAAATTGAAAATTTGATAAGTGGAGATGTCTCTGGCAGAGTCTCCAGATAAATTAAAGACTATGGCACAATTTAATAGAGTTCAAGTAATAAATGAAATGACAGAATCAGGAATGGTTCCTCTTTTTTATCATCACGATATAGTGGTAGCTAAGGCCGTGCTGAAATCCTGTTATGATGGAGGATCAAGATTAATGGAATTTACAAATCGGGGAGATTTTGCATTAGAAATTTTTATTGATTTAATCAAATATTCTATCACAGAACTTCCAGGGATGATAATTGGGGTAGGTTCAATCACAGATGCTGCAGCTGCATCACAATACATGCTTCATGGTGCAAATTTTATTGTTACCCCTGTATTTAGAGAAGATATAGCAATTGTGTGTAATCGACGCAAAGTACTTTGGTCTGCTGGCTGTGGTTCATTAACTGAAATTGCAAAAGCAGAAGAAATGGGATGTGAGCTTGTAAAACTTTTTCCAGGGAATATCTACGGTCCAGGTTTTGTAAAGGCTCTTAAAGGTCCTCATCCATGGACTTCAATAATGCCAACTGGAGGTGTAACTATTGAAGAATCAAACCTTAGAGATTGGTTTGATTCAGGTGTCACCTGTGTTGGATTAGGATCAAAATTGATTTCTGAAGAGATTTTAATTAAAAAAGAGTATAATATTTTGAAAAACAGAGTAGCTAATACAATAGCTCTAATCAATAAAATCAGATCTTAATTATCGGTTCAGTAGATAATAAATAATTTTTTATAGTTAAATCAACCCCAAATTATAACCTTAATTTTATTTAATAGTTAATGAAATTAAAATCAAAAATATTGAAAATTCATCCAGATGACAATGTTATTGTTGCTCTAGTTGATTTATTCAAAGGAGATGAAATGATTAACGAAACTTGTTCTTTTGTCTTAATTTCTGATGTGAAGGCCAAGCATAAATTTAGCACTCAAGATCTTAAAATTGGGGATGAGATATATATGTATGGTGTAATAGTAGGTAAGGCTAAAAAAGAAATCGCTATTGGTGAGGTCATAAATACTCAAAATATTATCCACGAAACAGAAAAATATTCAGTTCCAAAAACGAATCAGAAAATTAATTGGGTAGGGCCAAAAATAGATGCTTATACTAAAAAAACTTTTTTAGGTTATCATCGTGAAAATGGTTCTGTTGGAACAGAAAATAATTGGCTTGTTATTCCTCTTGTATTTTGTCAAAACAGAAATATAGAAACATTAAAAAACACAATACTTAAAGGTCTGGGTTATGAGAATTCAAGTAAACAATCATATGATCTAAAGGAACTTATACATAAATATAAAACTGGTGCAACAGAAAGTGAGCTAATGCAAGTCGATGTAATTACTAATAATAATAAAAAGCAAAAAAACACCCTATTTCCAAATATAGATGGGATTCATTTTTTAACTCATGAGGGCGGTTGTGGAGGATCAACTTCTGATGCTTTAACGCTTTGTCATCTATTAGCAGGGTATATTAATAATCCAAATGTTGCAGGAGCTACAGTACTTAGTTTAGGTTGTCAGCATGCGCAAATGAGTATTCTTAACGGTGCCCTAAAACGAATCGCTCCAAACTCAAATAAACCTGTTTTTTTTTTAGAGCAACAACAAAGCAGTTCTGAACCCAAATACATTGCTAGGGCAATTAAAAAAACTTTTATTGGTCTTATTGAAGCAAATAAAATTTCTAGAAAACCAGCTTCATTAAGTAATCTTACCATTGGCTTAGAATGTGGTGGCTCTGATGGTTTTTCAGGAATTTCTGCCAATCCAACTTTAGGTTATGTTTCTGATTTAGTTGTTGAACTTGGCGGCACGACAATTCTTTCTGAATTTCCCGAGCTCAATGGGGTTGAACAAGAGCTAATCGACCGTTGTGTTGATAAGGAAAAAGCTAAAAAATTCGCTCAAATTATGAGATCATACAACAATAAAGCTACTGCTTTAGGTGCTGGTTTTTATGCCAATCCATCTCCAGGAAATATTAAAGATGGACTTATTACAGATGCTATTAAATCTGCCGGTGCAGCAAAAAAGGGTGGAACCTCACCTGTAGTTGATGTATTAGACTATACAGAGCAAGTCGTAACTCCAGGTTTAAACTTATTGTGTACGCCAGGAAATGATGTAGAATCTACGACTGGTCTGGTAGGTTCTGGAGCTAATATTATTTTATTCACTACAGGTCTTGGAACCCCAACCGGTAACCCTGCTGTTCCAGTTATCAAAGTATCGACAAACACCCAACTCTACAATAAAATGAATGATATTATCGATTTTAATACTGGAGCTATCATAGAGGGTAGAGAAACTATTGCAAGTTGTGGGGAAGAACTTTTATCTTATATTATTAAAGTAGCAAGTGGTGAAATAGAGATAAATGCTCGTAGGTTGGGCCAAAATGATTTTATACCTTGGAAAAGGGGGTTATCACTGTAAAATATAAAAATGAAAATAAAATTTTCTTTAGAAAAAAAAATAGCTATTATTACAGGAGGTGGGAGTGGCATCGGTCAGTCCATAGCCAGGACTTTTGCCGAGCAAGGTGCTCAAGTACATATTTTAGACTTTAATATTGATGCTGCAAATGAAACAGCAGAGGAAATAATTAAGCAAGGTTTTCTAGCTAAAGCACACAAATGTGACGTTTCTGATTATGAAAAAGTTAGTGAAATAGTAAATCAAATCTCAGATATATCCTCTATAGATATACTAATTAATAATGCTGGAATTGCAAATATTGGAAATATAGAGGCCTGTTCGGAGAAAGATTTAGATAGGCTTTATAAAATTAATATTAAGGGTGTTTACAATTGTTCAAAGGTTTGCATTCCATTAATGAAAAACAAAAGTGGAGGGGTTATACTAAATATGGCCTCAATTGCTTCAACGGTAGGAATCTCAGATCGTTTTGCTTACTCCATGACTAAGGGAGCTGTACTGACAATGACTTATTCAATTGCAAAAGATTACATTAATGATAATATCAGGTGCAATTGCATCTCTCCAGCGAGAGTTCATACACCTTTTGTAGATGAATTTATTAAAAAAAATTATCCTGGTAAAGAAGAACAAATGTTTGAAAAACTGTCCAAGACTCAACCCATTGGTCGTATGGGTAAACCTCAGGAAATCGCAGATCTAGCATTATATTTAAGCTCAGATGAAGCACGATTTATAACTGGATCAAACTTTCCTATAGATGGAGGATTTATAACGCTTAATTCAAATTAAAAAAATGAAACTTATTCGATTTGGAGAAATTAATAAAGAAAAACCAGGTGTAATTCTGGCAGAAGGAATCAGTATAGATGTCTCTGCATTCGTCAAAGATTATGATGAAGTCTTTTTTGGAGAAAAAGGTATAGAAAAACTTCAGACTTGGTTAGAAAAAAATCAAGAAAATTGCCCAGTTATAGATAACGATGTTCGCCTTGGACCACCTTTAATTCGTCCTTCAAAAATTGTATGTGTTGGTCTAAATTATGCCAAGCATGCTGAAGAAAGCGGTATGGAATCCCCAGAAGAACCTATACTATTCTTTAAGGCAAGCTCTGCAATTGTTGGGCCAAATGATCCCATTGTCATTCCCAAAGGAAGTGTAAAAACAGATTGGGAGGTAGAATTGGCAGTAGTCATTGGCAAGAAGACATCTTATGTGAGTGAAGTAGATGCTCTTAATCACGTGGCTGGCTATGTTTTGCATAATGACGTTAGTGAACGCTCGTTTCAACTAGAGCGCTCTGGACAGTGGGTAAAAGGAAAAAGCTGTGATACTTTTGCACCAATTGGACCTTTTATTGCCACACCAGATGAAATTGGAGATCCGAATAATCTAAACCTTTGGCTAAAACTAAACGGGGAGGAAATGCAGAATAGCAGCACGTCTGATTTCATCTTTAATATACAACAACTCGTAAGCTACATCAGTCAGTTCATGAGTTTATTGCCAGGGGATATTATATCAACTGGAACACCATTTGGAGTTGGGCTTGGTTTAAAACCACCTCGATACCTCCAAGAAGGAGATGTTGTTGAATTGGGAATTGAAGGATTAGGTGTTTCAAAACAAACTTGCATAGCATACAAATGATTATAGATAGTCATCAACATTTTTGGAATTATAATCCTGTTAGAGATGTTTGGATAGATAAATCTATGGAGGTTATAAAGAAGGACTTTCTTCCCAAAGACTTAAAACCTATTCTTATACAAAATGGAGTTGATGGCTGTGTTGCGATACAAGCAGACCAGTCTGAGGAAGAAACTAAATTTTTATTAGCCTGTGCAGAGAAAAACTCTTTTATTAAAGGAGTTGTTGGATGGGTTGATTTAACTTCTAAAGATGTTGATAAGCGACTAGCATATTATGCTTCTAATTCTAAATTTAAAGGGGTACGTCATGTTGCACAAGCAGAAAAAGATGATTATTTGACCAGAAATGATGTGCAAAATGGTATCAGTAAACTTGCCAAGTATAACTTAACTTATGATATCCTTATTTTTCCTCAACAACTTCCAGCTGCTCTAGTATTGGTTGAAAAGTTTCCTGAACAAAAATTTATTTTAGATCATATTGCAAAGCCAAATATATCAGAGCCAATGAATGACAAATGGAAGGTGAATATAAAAGCCTTATCAAAATTCGAAAATGTAAGTTGTAAGCTTTCGGGAATGGTAACAGAAACAAAGGACTTTAACTTTGTAG
The DNA here is from genome assembly GCA_943842245.1 of uncultured Flavobacteriaceae bacterium. GTDB lineage: Bacteria > Bacteroidota > Bacteroidia > Flavobacteriales > Flavobacteriaceae > MS024-2A. Next base: position 520,031 of record CALTAJ010000002.1, on the reverse strand, counting down.
ATGAGGATTTTGAACCCTATATGAATCATATATTTTCATCTTTTGGCACCAATCGAATTCTATTTGGCTCGGACTGGCCTGTTTGTCTGCTTGCGACAGATTACAAGAAAGTAATTACTTTGATAAACAATTATCTTGACATATATTCAGCTAAAATAAAAGCTAAAGTTCTGGGAGTAAATGCTATTAAAATATACAATCTCTAATATGGATTTAGGATTAAAAAATAAAATAATTATTGTAACAGGCGGCTCAAAAGGCATAGGTGAAGGGATCGTGTCTTTATTAGCAAAAGAAGCTGCATTTCCAATCATAGTTGGTAGAAATAAGCCAAGTATAGAAAAATTAATTGATGAATTTAAAAATAAGAATCTAAAAGTTGGTCATGCATTTGCAGAGTTAACTGAACCTAAGCAATGTGAAATAGCTGTGAATAAGATTTTGGAAAAGTATGGTCGAATTGATGGGCTTGTAAATAATGCTGGTATTAATGATAGTATAGGATTAGAATCTGGAAATTATGTTGAATTTATGGAGTCAATTAAACGTAATTTAACTCATTATTACATGATGGGGCACTTGGTATTACCTGAACTAAAGAAGAATAAAGGTGCAATAGTAAATATTAGCTCCAAAGTTGCAGATACTGGACAAGGAGGTACATCAGGTTATGCGGCAGCTAATGGGGGACGTAATGCTCTTACAAGGGAATGGGCAATTGAGCTATTGCCCTATGGGATTCGAGTAAACTCTATTATTGTTGCAGAATGCTATACGCCGCTTTATGAAAAATGGATTAAGACTTTCGAAAATCCAAAAGAAAAGTTGAAAACCATAACAGATAAAATTCCTTTGGAACAGCGTATGACGACAACAACCGAAATTGCTAATGCTGTTGCGTTTTTACTATCAGAAAGATCCAGTCACACCACTGGTCAACTTTTGCATGTGGACGGTGGATATACGCATTTAGACAGGGCGCTTAAGTATAAAGGATAATGGCTGATAAGTTGAAAAAATATTGTTTGGCATTGGATCTAAAAGACGAAAAAGAAAAAATAGATGCTTATCTAAAGTATCATAAAAACGTATGGCCAGAAATAAATAAAAGCCTTAAAGATTCAGGGATTATAAGTGCTGAAATTTTTCATACAGGAAATAGACTTTTTATGATTTTAGAAGTCGATAAATCGTTCTCATTTAATAAAAAAGCAAAGCTAGATGGTAGTAATCCAAAAGTAGTAGAATGGGAAACTCTTATGTGGAAATTTCAACAATCAATTCCAAATTCAAAGCCTGGAGTGAAATGGGTACTGATGGATAAGATTTATGACTTAAATATGTCAGAAGTATGAAATCAGAGATTAATTATAATTACCCTTCTGTTGCAGACCTTCGCAATCGTGCCAAATCCAAGATTCCAAAGTTTGCTTTTGAATATTTAGATGGTGGTTGTTATGACGATGTAAATCTAAAAAAGAATACTGAACGGATTCGAGACATAGAACTCAAACCAAAATATTTGGTAGATTATAAAGCACCGAGTTTAAAAACAGAGCTTTTTGGACATATTTATGACGCCCCTTTTGGTATTTCACCAATCGGTTTACAAGGACTTATGTGGCCAAAGTCACCCGAAATATTAGCTAAGGCAGCATTTGATCACAATATTCCTTTTGTTTTAAGCACAGTTACGACTGCAAGTATCGAGAGGATTTCAGAAATTACTGAAGGCAAAGCATGGTTTCAACTATATCATCCAGCTGAAGAAAGTGTTACTAAGGATATTTTAAAAAGAGCTGAAGTAGCTGAATGTCCTGTTCTTGTTATACTTGCAGATGTTCCTTCTTTTGGTTATCGACCAAGAGATATTCGCAATGGATTATCGATGCCTCCTAAAATGACTTTGAAAAATATTATTAATGCTTTGAAACGACCACACTGGTCCTTACAAACTATAATTCATGGACAACCGAGTTTTGAAATATTAAAACCTTACATGCCTAAAAAATTAAATCTCGGTCAATTAGCAAAATTTATGGATGCTACTTTTTCAGGTCGATTGAATGAAGAAAAAATTAAAAAAATTCGTGATTTATGGAAAGGAAAACTTGTTTTAAAAGGAGCTGAGTCCGTTCAAGATATAGAAATGGCTTGTCAATTAGGTCTGGACGGAGTTATTGTTTCAAATCATGGTGGACGCCAAGTAGATGTTGGTCAAGCGACTATTGACTCTATAAACACTATAGCGCCTTTATATAAGGATAAAATAACCTTAATGATGGATAGTGGAATCCGAGGCGGTGCTGATGTGGCACGGGTGATGTCAACTGGTATTGATTTTAGTTTTATGGGACGAACTTTTATGTACGGTGTGTCTGCTTTAGGGAAAAAGGGAGGAAATCACACCATATCAATGCTTAAAACTCAATTAACCCAAATAATGGAGCAATTGAGTTGTTCTCGAGTTACAGATATATATATGAACAAAGTTTAAGATTTCTTATTTTCTACTCTAACTAAATAAATAACAATATTGTAATTTATTTACCCTCTTCCTTTATTTTAATTTTTGATTTATAGGATGAAAATGAATATTTATTGGGTAAAACGTGAGTACCTGTAGTTAAAGTTATTGGCGTTTTAGAATTTGGATAAAAAACAACCTCTACAAGAGAGGCTGTATAACCCTCACCCATAGGAGCAACAATTTCGTATTTTCCTGATTTATTACTTTTTATTTCTATTTTATTCCAATTCCTACCTACTTCCCATATTCTAAAATCTCTTGAATTTGGATTATTTATCTTCCAAAGACTTATGCTGTATGGTGTACCTATTCCTAAATTTAAGTGAAAAACATCTTTTTCAATGTGCCACTCCATTTCTGGTAAATTTCTAGAATGAATTAGTCTGTCGTAAAAAGAAAAGACATTTTTATATCGATAACCTTCCGTTAAGCCATGATTTCCATTTGGAACATATTGAAGATATTTTTTATCAGGAATATCTTCCCAATAGAATTTCCATGAATCTGTTGCAAAGAATTCATCAATAGTTCCATTAATAATTAATTTAGGCATTGTGAAAAGTTCTTTAAATTGATAGGGTTCAACATAGTTCATAAGCTTTTTAAACTCTTTGGTATTCATCCAATCCATTATATGGAATTCAACATAATCACTTACTGCTGGTGACCAATCACCATAAAGTTTATAATGATGATCAAAAGATGGAACTAAATTTAAAGCATCAATAACCAATGGAGCCATTCCCATAACTCTTTTATCTACAGCAGCTGTAGTCCATGTAGTCCAGCCTCTTTTTGATGCCCCAGAAATAAAAAACTTTTTTACAGCATGCTCACTGCTGGAAGTGATTTCTTGAATAACATCCATCGCTCTAACTACTGCACGTGTCATTGGAAAGCGAGCTAACCATTCTGCATCTTCTTTTTTGGCTCCTCCCTTAAGAAACTTATTCCAGCCATATGCTATTAAATTATCCTCATACCTTTCAATAGAATTACTTGATATAAATTTGAGGGGCTGAAAAGGAATATTACTTATATGGCTAATTATTGATTTTGTTTCAATCGCCTTTTGAATACTTAGACTATCTAAAAATAAATCATTATCAAATTTTGATCCTCCACCTATAAAAAGCAATGAAGTTGAGGTGTCTAAAGTGTCAGGTATTACTATATCGATCCAATGCCACCAAATTGGTTCATTCACCAATTCTTTTGTTAACCAACTGCCAGAATTCATTTTAATTCTATAAACAGAGGCTCCTTTAAATTTTATAGTATCCTTTATATTATAATTAAAATCACTTTTATCTTGAACGTAAGAAATAAGACTCTGTAATTCTTCAGAGTAAATTTTTTCTTTTTCTTTTGTTGAACAACAGATAAATAAAAATGATAAGAAAATCAATTTTAAATAATTATTGTTTATCAATATTTTTGAAAGTAGTAACATATATTCATCATATTATTTATCAATTTATAACTAATATGTTATATTCAGTATACACTAACCATTAAATTAGAATAAAATGAAAAAATACATACTTATATTAATAATTAGTTTTTTTGCTATTAGTTGTCAAAATAATGATCCAAGTTTTGTTAAAAAAACAGAGACTCAGGTTGGAATTATCGAAGGTAATGATGCCAAATCTCAAATCATGAATGCATTTAATGATGCTTATTTATCAAACGATATGACTGGTCAAGCAGCTATATTTACTGAAGACGCTATAGCAAATGTTAACTCACAAGAAATGGCTATTAATGATATGATAGCCGCTTTTATGGGAGGAAGAGAATCTTACGAGAACATCACCAACGAAGAACGTACTACTGCAACGTTTATTTTAGATAATGGAGACGTTTACACAAGCACTTGGTTTACTTGGGGAGGAACTAGTAAGTCAACAGGAGTAACTTTATCTAATCCAGTCCATGCTTCTTTTAAATGGGAGGGTGACAAAGTTGCTAGTGTCAGCTATATTTTTGATTCTGCAGAATATGTTGCTAACATGGGGTCTCCTGAATAACTTTTATATTTAGGAGTTACTATATCTCAATTCTGAAAATAATTAATAGACCATTATAATCATTTAGATATGAAACAAATTAAATTTGGACTAGTTGGATTAGGACGAATTGGAAAAATACATTTTGAAAATATAAGATTGAATTGTGAAAATGCGTCTGTAATTGCTGTCTCAAATCTAAGTCTCGATAATGTTAAATGGATAAATAAAAGGGGGGTAAAGCACATTTATGATAGTTTTTCTTCAATGATGCTTAATGATGAAATAAATGCTGTAATAATTTCATCCCCAACATCGCTTCATTCAGAACATATTATACAAGCTGCTGGTGCTGGTAAGGCGATTTTTTGTGAAAAACCAATTGATTTATCATTAGAAAGAGTTAAAAAAATTCATGCTCTTGTAAAAGAACTAAAAATTCCTTTTATGGTTGGTTTTAATAGACGTTATGATCCCAGCTTGATGAAAGTAAAATCCGATATTAAAAATGGGATTATTGGTAAGCCACAGATCATAAAAATCACTAGTCGTGACCCAGAGCCCCCAAGTATGGATTATATGAAGACCTCTGGTGGTTTATTCCTAGATATGGCAATTCATGACTTTGATATTGCTTGTTTTATGAATCAACAAAAAGTCATATCAGTTTATTCATCAGGTACAGTTTTTGGAAATCCGAATATAAAGAAATTAGGAGATTTAGATACAGCTATTACAACACTAACTTTTGAGAATGGATCAATAGCATCAATAGACAACAGTCGAAAATCAGCTTATGGATATGATCAACGTATAGAGGTGTTTGGAAATTTGGGTATTACGGCAAGTAATAACAAGCTAGCTGATAGTCATTATTTTGTAGATTCAAATGGTATTCATAATTCAAATCCATTAGGTTTTTTTATTGAACGCTATTCAGAATCATATTTATTAATATTGAAAAAATTTATTTATTGTTTGTTAGAAAATAAAGAAATTTCTAACAATAGCAGAGTTGGTTTAAATGCTTTATTAATTTCACTAGCTGCAAAAAAGTCATTTGAAGAAAATAGGGTGGTGGAACTTTATGAATTTGATAATTAAATTAATTATATTTTTCTATTTTTTAATACCATAATCGATTATAATTCAAGTTTATACTATTTTTAATTTATATGAAATTCATCGAATTTTTTGGGATAATTTTTCCTTTGCTTTCAGTGATATTAGGTGCTTTCGGTGCTCACTTATTAAAAAAATCACTTTCAGAATCTGCCCTGCATTCTTTTGAGGTTGGAGTAAGGTATATGATGTACCATGGATTAGCTTTATTGATATTAACATTAATACCATTTGAAGAAAAGAAATGGGTTGCAATATTTTTTGTTATTGGGACATTGCTTTTTTCTTTAAGTATTTTCTTTCTATCAATTCAATCTATTCTAAAAATAAATCTAAAATGGTTAGGACCTATTACACCAATAGGTGGAACTTTTTTAATTATAGGCTGGATTTTATTTTTGCTAAAAGCTGTTTTTTCTTAAAGCCATTTTATGATTAAAATAAACTTATTTAAGCATTGTGAAATTGTTTTAAAAAAAAAGCTGAAGACCTTTTACAATCAAAAAAAAGAGCTAAAACAAGCTCTAAATTCTGAAAGTAAAAGTTCTGCCGGAGATAAACATGAAATTGGAAGAGCTATGATTCATTTAGAAATGGAAAAGTTAGGTAACCTTATCACTGAAGCGGAGCAAAATTTTAAAAAACTCCAATCTATTAAGAATCATAATAACAATAAAGAGGTAATAGGGTTAGGATCCGCTGTTTTAACAGACAAAGCAAATTATTATATATCTATAGCTGCAGATATTTATAAAATTAATTCCAAAATGTTTTATTGTATTTCGCCTAAGAGTCCAATAGGTAAGTTGTTAATTGGAAAAAAATTAGACGATAAAATAGAGTTCAATAATCAAGTCATAAAAATCATTAAAATATTATAAGATCACTAAAGCTTCTTTTCTTAGACCCTTTTTTATTGATATAAATAATAAACTTAAATAATGAAAAATGAATTAAGTAATCTATCTGCCATATCAGAAATTAAATTAAATACTGAAATAAAAGAAGTATGGGGATTATTCTCAAAGCCTTCTCATTTAGAATTATTTCATCCTTTTTGTAGGTCTAATAAAATAATTGTTTGGAATGAACAAAATAAGACCGACGAACTAACCTATTTAAATGGTATAGTTTATGAAAGAAATATTTACAGTTGGCAAAAAAACAAAGGATTTAAATTGTATATCGGTAAAAAAGAAGGAAAAAAATCTAAAGTTGAGTGGAAATTAAAATCAATCAATGAAGTTGTAATTTTAACTATAGAAGTAACCCCTTATGTATCTGATAAGTTTACGTTAAAAATTTATAATCTTGTGTTGAAGTTTTACATTATCCCTTCGTTGAAAAAATATTTAATTTGTGTTACAAAAGGGATTAAATTTTATCTAGAGAGTGGAAAAATAGTCAAACATAATCAGTTTGGATCACATAGATGGTTCTCTTAGAGTTCAAAATCTTTATGTTATGTAAGGTTGAAAACAAGATTTAAGTTTTTTGTTTTTTATATAGAGTAGCCTTAGGGATATAATATCCTACGATTGGATTAACTAAATAATTCCACCACTCGGCTGGTAATTTAGAAGGATCAGTTACTATCAATTCTTTCTTATAGCTCATACTTTTAATTTTTAATAATAAAATCTGTATGTTAAAATAAAAAAGTGGGGATAGGTAAATGTTTTCTTTTTCATAGCAATTACTTCCCCCCACACAATCAAACAAAATATTTTTTTATTTGCTAATTAAATGTACATACAAATGTTGTACGCACAATAGTTTATAATATTTATTATGAATAGACTCATAACAAAAAATTATAATAGTTACTTTTATTGAAGGGTAGGGGGTATATTCTTTATCGGTACCCCAAGTTATACCCTAAAGCTAAAAATAAATCTTACAAATACTCATTTAAACTCACACTCATTTATTGTGCTATTGTAGACTAGACCGTTCTGGTCTAACTTAAGCGTATATATAGTATAGAACAGTAAAACCACACTATGGAATTTTTAGATGGAATAATTAACATGAGATTGAAGCCTTCAGATAAGGAAAAGCTAATTCAAAAAGCTAATGAAAAGCACCTGTCTGTTTCAACTTACTGTAGAATTAAATTACTAGATGAATTGTAACTAAAAAAAGTGTTTAATCATACCGCAAAACAAAAAAATAACGTGAGAAAGCTAAATTAAATACACCGAAAACACAGTGAAAATACAGCACAATAACAGCACAAATACACCGAAAATACAGCGAGAAAACAGCCATTTAGGGTTGCGGAGAAACCTTGACTCGAACCCCTTATAATCGAGGGTTTTTTTTTTGTAGATTAGTAACTTATTAATCATAAATCAATTAAAATGAAGAAAATTACTTTTCACAACAACATTTCTTTCTATGCTAGTCTCCTCAATAGCATACTCACAGACAACAGCCATGATTAGCTCTAGTTTTAGAGGACGGAAAAAGAAGGTGAGTATTTGGCTAAATGAAAGAAAAACTGGAATATAGCAGCCCAAGCTATGGTAGATGCAGGAATGATAGCACAGTGGTCAGTGTGGAAAAGAACAGCCCAGAGAAGGCGACGAGAATTGGGCACAGTACTATGTCTTTAGAAGGACAACCAAAGCTGGACAAGACGCATAACCCACAAACTTTGGGATAATTGGGAACAGATAGTTGCATCTAAAGCGTTCAAAGGGAAAAAGTCAGAAGGCAATTGACAAAATGCTAAGCATTTGATGGAATATTTAAAGACAGGAGAGAAAGACAATTCAAATGGGTATCAGCGACTGGATGGCTCGGTTTGGAGTGGGAGATTGGAGACAAGGCATACTTTCATTTCATGAAACAGAAAAAACGAAGATTTTGTACAATATGAAGATCAACTTTGGAAGCCTATAGCGCAACAAGAAATCCTTGATGGATACAGGAAAGTTTTGGGGATTAGGTGAAATTATCTCAAAAGATGAACCTACAAAAGCTCTCATATACAGGTCATACTCACATTGCTTTTAACTTTATGACTAGAAAACAAAATAAACCTGCTATGGAAACTCCCGAGGATTTTCTAACCCAAAAAGCTTGGGAAGGGCTTTCTAGATTCAAGAGAAATTAAACCAATTAAAATGAAAAAACTACATTATTTAATTTCCTATATTTCTTGTTTCTGTTTTTGTCTCGGCACAAACAATGGTATTTAACGCACAAGAAGTTAAAGCAAAAGATTACCTAGAATCCAAGTTGGAGGAAGCTTACGAAACATGCTGTAAGGACATGAAACCTAACAAAGGAGGGTTTGCTCTTCAGAGACTAGGGAAAGGTGCTGACGACGGCATGACTCATAGATTTATATGGTACTGGGAAATAGGTGAAGATCTATGGGAAGGAACTGATGTAGGGGACAAAGCTCCTCTATGGTTTTCTCAAACGGAAAATTACGTAGAAGAATACGGAGAGTCAATACATGGGCAGGGTACTAAGCGAGACAAGAAGGAACCAACGAGAGATTATAAATGGGATCATATTTGGGACATGAAAGCAAGTGACCCCAACCAATTTAAAATAGCTCATGATAAAATTGTGAAAAAATTCAAAAAACAGTTTGAAGGTCGCTGGGCAGCTTTCGGGACTTATGACATAAATCACCCTAATGGAGCGACTCACTGGGTGGGTGTATCAGGCGAAAGATGATCACGAACATGTAATGCTTTATAGACGAATTGCAAAAGCAAAGTGAGTTTATAAAACTTCTAGGCGAAAGAGGAAAGGTTGAAGATGTCAGAGACTACATGGTTACAAGTCCTTAAAGACTTATTAACCGTAAGGAAATTCATATAATAAAAGCCCTTCACTTCAGTGAGGGGTTTTTTCTTTTACACCAATGGATACAATCCAAATCCTTCTAATCCATTGATATCATTGCCTTAACCTAAGATTCCTGTATAGTGGTTTTAGGGGGGTAGTTGTTTGGGGGAAGTGTGGATAGACCAAATACGAGAGGTTTTGGATAATGGTAGAAATTTAAAATATACTATTATGAAAAATCTATTATTATTAATGCTAATTCCTTTAATTGGAATAGCACAAACACCATCATCTTTAGCTTTAAATGGACACTTAGCTACAGATGCAGAAGACAAAATGCTTCTCTTGAAAAACATGAAGGATGCCATTAAGTTTCAAAACATACACAGAAGCTATTTTGAATACAAGCCGCTCGTTTATGATCAAAAATTAACAGACGAGGCTCAACAATGGGCAGATTACTTGGCTGTAATTAATAATCCAGAACACAGTACTGTTAAAGATGGAAAAGGAGAGTTGATTTTTTATGCTCCAACAAACTATTTTAAAGACGCTTCAAACCTCTTATTAAAGCTTCTGTATTTTGGGTCTTATCTGAAGATGATGTTAAAAAACTAACTCTCGATCAGATTTTGTGTAAAAAATGCAGATAAGATTGGATTCGGAATAGCTCAAAGTAATGACACTTACTATGTTGTTGCCAAGTACAACAAAATGGGGGGAATTTCAAATAATTCATTACGAAACCTTAAAGAACCTAAAAGTTAAGTTTGAAATAAAAAAGCCTTCAGGAGATATTCCCAAAGGCTACAATTAATCATAAACCAATTCACTTTTTGAGTGAAAAAAAAGTTAAATGAATGTAAGTAAAAAATCGGTAAAAGATTTGATTTTAATCACAAAAAAACCGCCATTCAAGAACAGCGGCTTCAAATAAACGAATTGGTTAATGGTTGCACTTCATTGCGAAATACAAGTAAACTTAATTTAATAAATTTTGCAATATATGCTTCACATAAAAAATATTTATAATTTTTTCATAAATGATAATTAAACCAATAGATAATTAAGAATAAATAAAAATTTGATGTTAAATATTAAGTATTTGTTAAATGAAAGGTTACGATAAATTTCCGTTTGAAGAACGTAAACTGTACGAAGAAATATTCGTTCAGAATAATAGTGCCTTAATTCAGGATCTTACAGGTGCAAGTTTAGTATATAACATTTCACAAACAGAAATGGATAAACGTTCAGGTATAGATGCCATTTTACAAATTGATAGGGGGTTACAGGGTGTTGCTTTAAGGATAAGAAAGCCACAATATAAAAAGTACAGCACACGATTCACTATAGGGCATCACATCAGCAAACCAAACAGCCAAATACATACCATTTTAAACAGTACAAATGATTCATTAGTATTTTATCCTCAATTGATTTTACAAGTAAATGGAGTTGATGATCAGGGGTTTTGTAAAGAGTGTTTTGCTATAATGATACAATCAAATGTATTTAGTCATTATCTAAAAGAACTAATTGAAACAAAAACGCTGCAAAATTATTATATATCAAAGCTGGATGCTTACGAATTTGAATTTGAAGAAATATTCACGCAAACAGATACAGGTATAGATTTATTTCACATTAAAAACAATAATATTAAGTATGTCAAAACTAACAAAGAAGGTAGTTAACGGTAAATTAGTATTCTTATATTGCGGCATCAGAATCAATGCTTCAAAGTATTACAAGTTGAGGTATGAACTAAATAAGAAAGATTAAACGGTATACTAAATGGTATACTAAAAAAGGGCTACATTTCTGCAACCCTTTGTTTTTAGTGACCTCGACAGGATTCAAACCTGTAACCTCTTGAGCCGTAAATAAGTATAAAAATACCTAACTAATTGATTACAATACAATTATCAATAATAACAGCCTTACAGAGGTAAGAGTTTACAGTACTTACCAAAATAACGGTATACTAATCGGTATACTAATTAAAAAAATGTTTATATTTGGTGTATGGGAGTTGGTTTATATCTAAAACCTGTAAACAAAGATGGTAGGTCTCTAATATTCCTACGGCTAAAAAAGGCAGACCAAACCTTTATGAAGACCACGTCACTTAAAGTTAAACCATCAGATTGGCTTCATAGAACATACCAAGTAAAAGGAACTGCTTTAGATTCTATTATAGTTAATCGTAAGCTAACAGAGATTACTAATAATATGAACTTGGCTTGGAGTTTATTTGAGAGTGGGAGTTACACTTGGGATGAACTTTGTGTTAAGTTAGGTGGAGGTAATGCAGCTACTAATGAAAACCTACAAGGATTTTTAGAAACAGTACTGAAAGCTAAATACGATAATAGAAACTCTTACAACACTTACGAGGGAGTAGTACAAGCCGTATACAAGGAAGTAGGAAGCGAAAAAGATACTATTAGCAGACCTAACAAATGAGTTTATAGATAAATGCGTACAGGGTTGGAAAAAAAGATTATCTCCTACATCAGTAAGAACCTATTTAACCCATTTAGGTAAGATTAAAAACCTTGCATATCAGAAAGGATTAATAAGTGAGCCATTTATACGTAGAGATGAATGGAAAGTAAAAAGAGGCAGTAGCATTAAGATAGTTGAAACAGTAAAGACAGAGGACTTTTTAGAAGCAATACCTAAAGCAAATGATATATACGATATACAGGCATTATTCTTTTATTTATTGATGTTTTGTTTAAGAGGTTTATACCAAGCTGATATAGTTACAATGCACAAGTATGCGAACAATCTTGATATTAATGATAGTGAAGCAGGGTGGGATAAAAGAAGATTTATAAAGCACGAAAGAAGTAAGTCAGGAGAGTTAATGGAGATAAAGATTAATATATATCCTACTCACAGTATTATAGCAGTTCTTGCTTTATTGGTTGAAAGAACTCACAAACAGAAAGACTAATAAAAGAACAGGTAAACCATTTGAAAAAGGAGGGTATACGATGTAATACCAGAAAAAATGAGTGATGGTTGGATATTTGCTTACGATATAAACGATACCCTAATACACAAAAACGTATGGGATGTTTACCAAAAAAGAATAAAAAACTTATTAGGTAAGCCTTTTAAAACTGCTCGTAAAACCTTTGAATCATACGCTCTTAAACTAAAGATTTCGCAGGATATAAGATATAAACTACTTAGGACACGCTAACCCAACCATTAAAGCACACTATCAAGATTGGGAATGGGATGAATTGAAGCTACAAGTAGATGAAGCACACGAATTAAACGTATTAAACGAATACAGAGCAGAAGAAATATACAAAGCTATATACAGTAGGGGTAAAGAATTAGGGCTTTAATACTCAACCCTTACGATTACAATTCTTTAAATATAATTACCACTTATATTTATATCCTGCTTTATAACCCATATTATATCCACCCTTCCAAGTATTTCTACCTACAGGTGCAACAGGGCAAACAGGAGTAACAGGTGTTGGAGGACAAAGCCCACCCCTTCTATCAGTGAAGCCTTCACAAGTTCCTTCTTCCCATCCTTCTTCCCATCCATCACAAAAAGCACCAACAGAAATATTATCTGATTTAAAGTTGGAATCAAAATTTGTAAACCCTGTTACAATTGCACCAAATCCAATTACTGCAAAAATTCCTATCACTATATTTTTAATATTCTTCATTTTTATTTGATTTTAAATTAGATGAAAAGGTATTGATTTTAAGCGAAAGTTTTAGGTAGGGAGTTAGGATTCTAAATTGAGCAATTAACCTCAACTAACATACCTGTATTAATTTCTTCTTGAGTTAGTAAAATGGTGATTTCTGAATTTTCAAAACCATCACATTGCGCTTTACAAGGATTTGAATATTGATTATTACCTGCACAAACAGGATTGTATTCTTCAGTACAGAAACACTCTTCAGTATTGTGATTACAGGAAAATAATAAAGAGAGTATTAAAAGAAATTTTTTCATTATTTCAAATCTACTAATTCCATCGCAAAGTTTTAGTAAGGAGTTAGGTCATTAATATTTGTACTTAAATATTTTTCTCCAAGTCTTTAATTCACATCTATAGAACTTCTTCAAAGTTTCATACACAAAATCTGAATAATTTTTCATCCTTTTAGTTTTGTGTAAATCTACTAATTCCATCGCAAAGTTTTAGTAAAACATCAATACTGATTACACTTTGTATTGCAATTTCTAATGGTAAAACACCATTGTAAAATATTTAATAGAATTGTGGATTAATTAAAAATAATATAATGGGGTTAGTGCAGAAAGTACCCCAAAAATCAAAAAAGTAACGTTAAAAGTTCAAAAAAGGGTTAAATATGGGATTTGTAAAGTTGATAATTACCCCTACCCTTTGTGAAGGGCTATAAACATTGGGATTAATAAACCTATTTTACATAATAAATATTATACGTTAATTTGGTGAAATTGCGGATAATGTAATTTGCAAACTCTTAAAAAAGTGTGTTGAATACCTAAATATACAAAATACAAAACCCCTGCCGAAGCAAGGGTTAAGAAAACAACCACAACTTAAAGATAGTTGCCACTAACTACATCATTCTACTGTTTCTAATGATGGACATACAATACTTGGGTGAAAGTATTGGTATATTTCTTCAGCCAAAACAAAATCAAAAGGATGCCAATTCCAATTAATATTTTCAGGATAATCAACTTCTAAATCAAAACCAATACCACTTCTCCAGCAATCTTCTAAATAGGCATTTGCTCCTTCTAAATCTCTTGAATATAGTTTTTCAAATTCTTTATCTACTGTAATATTATATATAACAGTTTCATCAGTTAAATAAAGATGAAAGCTACACTTTAAACCTTCGTGTTTAAATTCTCCGCTTACTTCATCATCATCAATGTACATATCATCATTTAAGCGAAAGTATAAGCAGAACTTATTTTTATAATCTATTGTTTTCATATCTGTTGTTTTAATTGTAGCACCATTGCTACAGGACAAACATCAAAAGAAATAATCAGTAAACTATTTAGAGTGTTATAGTATAAAGACTACTATAAAGAATTTAAAACCCTTAAAATTAGATAATCAATTTGCTCTCCACCTTTTGGTTTATTAGGATAGTAACTGTATCTGGTTTGTGCAACATTCTTTATTTTAAAGAACCTTTCAATTTTAGAATCAATCTTGTTTTCTAAACCACCAAGAATAACATTTTCTTCTACAAGCTGATCAATTAAATAGATGCAATGGTTTTTAGTTTTTAACCATTCAAAACTTTCTTCACCTTCAAAGGTTTCTAAACCTGAAAATATATACATCCACCTATCCTGATGGTATTCTTTTATATATCCTTCTTTTTCTAATTCAAGCCCAAGTGCTTTTATAAAGGTGTAATAATCATCCTTAAACCTTTCATCTTTTTCAAAGGTTGGTACGTAATCCATACCCTAAAAATATAAAAGTTTTACACAATAATATTACCTAATAATCAACCTGTTAGATAATAAAAACTCAAATAACCAACAATTTCAACCACCAAATGCAATAACACTTTTAACACAATCTCATTGTATATATAGATTCAGCATTTACGCAATGGTGAGTTTTCCTGAACGAAAGTTCAAAACCGTAACGGTGGTGAGTGGGTAAGCCAATACAAGTTGGGCTCGGTGGAGAGTATGTTTAGTAAGTTACAAGGGAGTGCAATGTAAGTTGTTTGTTGGCGAACAAAGTGTTGAAGGGCTGAAGGTTATACGAAGCAGATTCAATATCACTTCTTGGAAGGGTTAATCCCCTTTTAAGGGAGAAGTGCATTTAAGCATCAAGTTACCAAAGCAGTTTAATACAAGTTAAGTAAATAGTAATTGTAATAATAAATACAAGTAATATGAAAGGTTTAAAAAGAGAAAGTACAGTTCATTTAAGAATATCAGAACAAGAAAAGAACAAGTACAATAAAGTTGCTGGTGATATAGGTTTATCACTTTCTGCTTTTGCAAGATATAGTATGGCAAAGGCTTCAAGGTTAGTAAATACTAATGAAGATGAAATCCTATAAACAACTACAAATAAGTATAGGTATTAACCTGTATAAATTAATGATAAAACAAAAGATATGTTCAACCCAAACGACAGAGAGTATAAAATACTTCAAAAGATTGCAAAGTTTAAAAAACGTAAAACAGTAGTTAAAAGAGTAAAAAGAAAACCAATAAAAAACTACAATAAACAAAACCAGCTTAAACAGGTAGAGAATATTTTATTCAATACACCTAAAGGGCAAAAAGCAACTGTAACACTTGAAAAGGTTTTAAAGTTGATTAAATAATAATTATTAAAAACAGATATATGCAAAATTTAACATCAGATTTAGTAGCAAAACCAAAACGTTCTAAAGGACGACCTAAAAAGAACTTTGATCCAAGTAAAACCTATTCTTGGTTTGATGAATCAGAATACCAAAGAGCATTACGTGATTATAAACGTTGGGAAGATGCTTTTGCAGAATGTAAAAACCTTACAGGTAGTGAATTTGAAACCCTTGAAGATTACGAAAACGAATTAAGGTTACGCCACCCAAGTTTAGAGAAGTTAGATATAGAACAACTATACATTTTAGAAGGCAATCAAAGAGAAACTTTTGCAGCAGCATTCACGGATTTAAAAAGCGTAAATAAGCCAACCGTAAATAAAGAAACCTACACGGTTAAAATACCAAGTAAAAACGCATTACAATACAGTCAATACTTGGCAATTGTTCAGGCATTTACAGAATTAAGAAAAGATAATAGTAAGATTAATATAATGATGTTACCTCAACTAACTAATAACAACATCGTGTTTGATATTCGTTCAGGGCAACTACGTGTTAATGCTTACAAATTTACAGAGGATTACAGGTGATATTAATTGTTTACGATAATGGCTTTGGTAAGATATATTTCAGCACTTGGTTTGGTAATAATGTTACTGTACAAAATGAATAACCGCAAGGGTCAATTAGCTTCGGCAACGCCAATCACAAAAAAGTTGCCATCACGGTTCTTTTCAGCTAACCCCTTGCGCAGCATTAGGATGAGGGTAGGTTCTTTACTCAACTGGTTTCATATATCTGTTACCTGCCCAAAATCCTTACAAAAGTTAAGAACACAAAGAATATTAGGTGGGTTACTAAACGAAACGATATATAAAGGACGCCCAAATAAAATGTCGAAGACCACGACATTTAATTCTTTAAAAGAAAGTAAGTTAGTAAATCAATATAGTGCTGGTAAAAGTGATCAACCAACACTTTTTTCATTGGTAACAAAGAAGTACCAATAGATGAAAGTAGAAATTGATTTAACCAAAACCGATATAAATAAGTTAAGAACACTTATAGGATTACAAACTAAAACCAAACCAGAAATCGTATTAAAATCATTCGTGAAAATGGTAATAAATGATCCTGTACAATTAGAAATAATACAATATGAGCAAAGAAGTTAAAGAGGCTAAAAAAAAGATTGAAATGCTAACCAACCATTTACTTGATAGTATTGATGTTGATTTATTAAGTGATAGCCAAAAGATAGCATACTTAAAAGCCATCCAACCTTTCGTAATGCCAAGACTTGAATCCGTAAGGCAGCAAACTTCATTAGAAGTAAGCGAAGGGTTAGAATGGCTAATTGAAAGTGATGAATCAGAAGTAGAAAAAGAAATACACAAAAAACTTGGGATCTATACAGGAAACGAGGGATTGGCTTAAAACCCAAGAAGATGGCATCTATATGAAAAGCCACAAAGCAGCTATTATACGGAGTAGTGATCCGTTTGGGTTGTTTGGTACTTATAAGGATGCAGCAGGAGTTGAATACAACTATATAAACGGTAAAATAGAATCTATTGATTACGAAGGAGAAACAGTTCGCTATAAGTAAACCTGATTGGGTTGAAATACTTGATTACGATATAGAATCTTATAAGTATGGATACAGGGGTGCTATAATATTAAGAACTGAAAGATGGCAATACCCTATCCGTATAAGTTCAATCCATTTACAGAATAGTGAAACCTTAAAGAACCTAAAAGTTAAGTTTGAAATAAAAAAGCCTTCAGGAGATATTCCCAAAGGCTACAATTAATCATAAACCAATTCACTTTTTGAGTGAAAAAAAAGTTAAATGAATGTAAGTAAAAAATCGGTAAAAGATTTGATTTTAATCACAAAAAAACCGTCTAATAGAGAATCAGACGGCTTCAAAAAAACGAATTGGTTAATGGTTGCACTTCATTGCGAAATACAAGTAAACTTAATTTAATAAATTTTGCAATATATGCTTCACATAAGAAATATTTATAATTTTTTCATAAATGATAATTAAACCAATAGATAATTAAGAATAAATAAAAATTTGATGTTAAATATTAAGTATTTGTTAAATGAAAGGTTACGATAAATTTCCGTTTGAAGAACGTAAACTGTACGAAGAAATATTCGTTCAGAATAATAGTGCCTTAATTCAGGATCTTACAGGTGCAAGTTTAGTATATAACATTTCACAAACAGAAATGGATAAACGTTCAGGTATAGATGCCATTTTACAAATTGATAGGGGGTTACAGGGTGTTGCTTTAAGGATAAGAAAGCCACAATATAAAAAGTACAGCACACGATTCACTATAGGGCATCACATCAGCAAACCAAACAGCCAAATACATACCATTTTAAACAGTACAAATGATTCATTAGTATTTTATCCTCAATTGATTTTACAAGTAAATGGAGTTGATGATCAGGGGTTTTGTAAAGAGTGTTTTGCTATAATGATACAATCAAATGTATTTAGTCATTATCTAAAAGAACTAATTGAAACAAAAACGCTGCAAAATTATTATATATCAAAGCTGGATGCTTACGAATTTGAATTTGAAGAAATTTTCACGCAAACAGATACAGGTATAGATTTATTTCACATTAAAAACAATAATATTAAGTATGTCAAAACTAACAAAGAAGGTAGTTAACGGTAAATTAGTATTTTTATATTGAGGTAAACGAATCAATGCTTCAAAGTATTACAAGTTGAGGTATGAGATAAATAAGAAGGATTAAAGGTAAATAATGAATCGTTACCCCATATGTTACCCTAAAAAGAAAAGAGGCAGCGTTAACTACCTCTTATTCAGTGACCTCGGCAGGATTCAAACCTGCAACCTCTTGAGCCGTAATCAAGTGCACTATTCAGTTATGCTACGAGGCCAAAATATTGATTTACAATAATTTAGCGGACATTTTGTGCCCTTGTTAATGTTGTAAGTACCCAATGGAGTACCATATTTACATATATTGTACTTAATGGGTGGGCAAATATAACATCCTTTTTTACTAAATACTAAAAAATTTTAACTCCGTGTTTTTCTTTCTCAACTTAATGAATAGGATATGCCTATGATTTAGTTTATACTAATTACAAGAACAGGCAGCCTTCTTGTTCGATTATTTCCCCTGTGTCAATTAATTCTCTTGAGTAATTTTTTTTTGATGGATGAAAAATAAATGATTGATCTTCAGAGTTTGAAAAATGGAGTAAACCATCAATTACTTCATATTTATAAGTTATGGTATATTCAATTTCTTGACTTGTCCCATAATATTCATAATCAAACCATAAAATATCCCACTCATCATTTTTGAATTTTATATTCCATTTTTTTTCATCATAACTATTTTCACCTTTTTTCCATCCTATACAATATGAAATGTCTTCACCAATATTAAAAAAGGATATGAAATGTGCATCAGCATTATAAAACCTTGTACCTCTTTTATCAAATTGTATATCAGAAAAAGAGCTAAAATAATTTTCTTTATCTGCCCACATTGTTTTATCATATTTAGATAAAAATTTTTTTCCGCTATGAGCATTATATGACCTTGGTATAAGATTAATTTGTGATCCACTTGCTTTAGTTGCAGGGTCTTGATTCCAAGTCTCATATTGCTTTATATCTGTTTTGAAACAAGAAAACATTAAAATGCATAAAGACATTATAAATATTTTTTTCATTGATTTATGATTAATACTCAAATATAAAAAATCTACAATATTTCTACTCCGTGCTTTTCTTACCTAACTTAAATAAGATAAATATGACTATGGTTTAAATTATTTTCTTAATAACTACTTTCACTAATTTATTTTTAAAATATTCATATTTATTTTATTTAATTTCATATTCTGTTAAAATAGTTTGATTTTTTCTTAATTTTAACATCTAATTATTGTTATGAAATACGAAAAACATCTTAAAACAATCGAAGATTTAATTGGTGACGATCATTTATCTACAAGTGTTGACACTCCCTTGCGTGATGACGCATTTAAAATGTCAGATTCAGAAAAAATAGATATAATTGAACAAAAAGTTGCTGATATTCTATATACATTGGGGATGGATATGACTGATGACAGTTTAAAAGGAACTCCAAAAAGGGTTGCTAAAATGTATATTAATGAAATTTTCAGCGGACTAAATCCAAAAAATAAACCAAAGGCTTCAACGTTTGATAATAAATATAAATATGGTGAAATATTGGTTGAAAAAAACATTACTCTCTATTCAACCTGCGAACACCATTTACTTCCAATTGTAGGTAAAGCCCATATCGCCTATGTTTCTCAAGGTAATGTGGTGGGTCTATCAAAAATGAATCGAATTGTTCAATATTACGCTCAACGCCCTCAAGTTCAAGAACGTTTAACTCTCCAGATTGTCAAAGAGCTTCAACAAGTTCTAGAAACTGATGATGTGGCTTGTATTGTTGATGCCAAACATCTCTGTGTTAACCAACGAGGTATTAAAGATGTTTCTAGTAGTACTGTCACTTCGGAATTTGGTGGAATTTTTAAAAAACAAGACAAAAAACAAGAATTTCTTGATTACATAAAATTACCTACTGAGTATTAGAAAAAGTATCTTTATCAACAACTATAAAATTTTAATTGATTTGAAAAATTTCCAGTCAATTTTTCATTTCATGATTTATTATTAAAATAGATACTTAATTATAATACTAAATAATGAGCTTATTCAAATGATAAATAAGTGTTAAAGGATAATTAACCATCGCCTCCACCACCTGCATCACCTCCACCAGCATCAGCCCCTCCAGCATCACCCATATAAACATGTGCATCACCTCCTGCAGATGGTAAGTTATTTATATTAATTTGAAATTCATCTAAAACTAGACTCATCTCTTTAAGGTTTAGTTTATTTGGAAGACTTGATTCAGATACAGAACCATTTTCTAGGTTTAGAAGAAAGACTTGTTTTGAAGTGTATAGGTAAAACCTCCCATTTAATAGAATTGTTTTTGGTGAAAACCACCATTTAAATGGAGACTTTATGCTGAAGATATTTTTACCTGTTTTAAGATTTATACCACAGTAATATTTGTTCTTGTTAGAATAAATCAATACACCGCTAATAATGTGTACTGAGTAAAAAATTTCATCCTTTATCCATAGTTTTTCACCACTATCAAAATCAATCAAATTTGTAGATTGAACTCCCCAATTAGAACTAGTAGTAACAAAAACATAATCTTCTATTCTTGATATTGCAGAAACTTTGTGCTTAAAATCTAGTTTCCATTCAAAAACGTCGTTTTCAGGATCATACTTAAAAACTTTTTTCTTCTCTGAAATTAATATTGAACTGGTTTTCATAAAAATTTAACTCTTTTAATATCAGTAAAAATATATTCAGAAAAGCAGATTATTTAAATTTTAATCTGGTGTGTAGCCAGAATCCCCCTGGTCATTATCTTTAAACATATTTCTTAATATCTCCTTACTTGGTTTAGAAATCACAGGCTTTAAATAAGTATTGAAAAGTTCATAACCTAATGGATTATTGGCAAGAACACCCTCAGGTGTTCTTGCATTATCGTTCCATTCTGGGGAAAGACTTCCTCCATCCCAAAACTCACTATAATCCCACATTCCATAAGTTAAAAGATACTGATATTCTTTAAGCATAACCGGCCATGCATCTTGATTATTAATATCACCACCATACCCTTCAATATCAAAAACACCATTATCATATGCCTCTTTCATTGCAAGTAAAACAGATGTATCACTAATGTCTCCTTCTTCAGATTCTGCATTTAATGCTTCTGTTGAACCTTGAACCCCTCCTCTTGCACCAAAACGATGAAGAGTGTGAAGTGTGTGCTCTAGAATTTCATTAATATCATCATCACCTGTGCCTTTACTGTCTATATTTTTATACCAAACCATATCATCTAAGGCAAGATTATCTTCAAATGCTTCTAAACCTTCATATGATTGTTTACCATTGTCTGTCAAAAAATTTGGAGAATATTCGTCTCCTCCACCATAGGCTATTCTCTGTCCTGTTTGAATTCCTTGATGCCAGCCTATTTCTCCTTTTAGGGTTTTAATCATATTTAATTGTGCCTCAGAATCAATTCCATCTGAATCTTTATTCATAAGTAATTTGAATACTTGTGCAGTTTTATATATCCAAATATCTGGGACAGCTTTTTGACCCCCAATATCCCCTGCAGCTACTAATTTAATACCATTTATAATTAATTCTCTGTCATAAAAAATAACAGGTTCGATATTAATTATTTCTCCACTTGAATAGTATGTTTCATTAATTTGAACTACTTGAAAAATTGGGCTTAAAGTTATGTTAGAATTAACTGATATTACCAATTCTCTTTCTGTCTCATCACTACCTAACCAACCAACAAATTCATATCCTTCACTAGGTGTTGCAGTAATAGTAATAGTTGTTCCTTCATCATATGTACCTCCTTCAGTTGAAACAGAACCCCCTTCTTCAGAAGAAACTGTTAAAGTGTATTGAGTAGGTGTTGGCGCTGGAGTTGTTTCAGGTTTTGGTGTTTGTTCTAGGGACTGAACAGGTGTTTCTTCTTCACTAGAACAAGATATCAATGTGATAAAAAATAAAAAAAAAAGGAGCTTATTCATAATTATTAATTTTCAGACGCTTTTTTAAATCTTCTTTTAGTTCTCCTAAATGCAGTATTTTCCCATTCTGCATCAAAACCATTCCACTCTATTCTTATTCTACCAGCGAAAGCACCTTCTCTATAAATTATTACAATCATATCATCAAACGTAAAGTAAATATTATTTTCATTATCATCAGCACTTAAAAACTTTTTTTCATCTTCTATAATTTGTTCAATTTTATCAAGTAATATTAAAGCATCTTGATAATCGATGTTCTTAAATGCAAACTCTTTATTAGTATAAACAGTTTTAGATTGCTGACTACCATCAGCGCCTGATGATGAAGAACTTCCTTGAGTAAATTCATCATAAAAGCCAAAAACTAAGCCTTTCTTTTCCCCATCAATAATTTCATAATAAATTGATGATAATTCGGAACTTTTAGATCCAGCAAGTGGATCGATTATAAATTTTTGATAATCTGGCTCATCACCAATAATTGTTTTTGAAATAAAAAATTTAGCTTGATACAAAGCTATTTCTTTGCTGTATTCTTTTGAAGCAGATTGAGAATAAACAGTTCCTGAGATAAATAAAATAAAAAAAATTTTTTTCATGATGCTGGCTTTTAAAGGTAGTTAAAATATTTAAACCTCTTAATTGTTAGTAAAAACGTTTTTTTTAAAAATTTACATTATTAGAAGTAGAATTAGCCCTTTTTTTTTCAATTTAACATCTAAATTTCAAAAAAATAATATATTCATCTACTTTTCATTTTAAGACATTAAGATTATTAAACTTCAGTGTATATTGTAGTAATTTTAAATATGGAATATTTAGCGATCGTCTTAGGACTTATATTATTAATAAAAGGTGGGGATTGGGTTTTAGAAGGTGCTGTTCTATTTTCTTTACGTCTAAATATTCCAAAAATTATAGTTGGTATGACGGTAGTTTCTTTTGCCACTTCAGCCCCTGAACTTATCGTAAGTATTAATGCAGCTCTAAATGGTTATCCAGACCTAGCAGTTGGAAATATCGTTGGTTCAAATATTGCTAACCTTGCTTTGGTTTTAGGAATTGTTGTATTTATAACTCCGATTAAGATTGAAAAAGTTTTTTATAAATATGATTGGCCTGCAATGATCTTAGTTACTCTTTTATTTTATTTTTCATTAAAAAGCGATTATTCGTTATCTTTTTTTGAATCAGTCTTATTTATTATTGTTTTAATAGCTTATTTAATTTTTTTGATTTTCTATCAAAAAAGCAGAGTTAATGACCAAGAAGAATTAAATGTTGATAAAAGCATGAAGTATTTAAAAATACTTTCTTTAATTATTTTTGGTGGTTTTTTTTTATGGCTAGGATCAGAAGTATTAATCAAAGGATCAATAAGTTTAGCAACCAAGCTAGGAATTAGTGAGAGAATTATTGGTGTAACAATTGTTGCTTTTGGAACAAGTATCCCGGAACTGTCAACGTCAATAGTTGCTATAATTAATAAAGAACAGAATATATCTTTAGGAAATTTGATTGGATCAAATATTTTTGATATGTTAGGGGTTATTGGTATAACAGGAATACTTTCACCTATAGTTATATCAGATATAGGTCTTATTGATAGTGATTTAATTTGGATGTTATCTTTAGCATTTCTAATACTACCTCTTGTATTTTTTCCTAATAAGATGAAGTTTGGTAGAATAGAAGGCGTAATTCTATTGCTATTCTATGCTTTTTTTATAAATAAACTGATATAAAAAAACCCCAAAATTCAATTTTGGGGTTTTAATATTTAATTATCTTTTATTAATTAAACCTTTGCAGACTTAACCGTTTTAATTATTCTAGATGCTATTTTATACGGATCTCCGTTTGAAGCAGGTCTTCGGTCTTCCAACCAACCTTTCCAGCCATTTTCAACTGTCATAATTGGTATTCTTATAGAAGCTCCTCTATCAGATACACCAAAACTAAATTCATCTATAGATTGTGTTTCATGCTCCCCTGTGAGTCTTTGGTCATTGTAAGCACCGTATACATCAATATGTTCTTTTACAACAGGTCTGAAGGCTTCACATATTTTACTATATGTGTCTTCTGATCCACAAGTTCTAAGTGTTTCGTTTGAGAAGTTAGCATGCATCCCTGATCCATTCCAATCAGTATTTCCTAGTGGCTTGGGATGATACTCAATTGCTAATCCGTAATCTTCAGCGGTTCTTTCAAGAAGATACCTTGCAATCCACATTTCATCTCCTGCTTGTTTTGCTCCTTTTGCAAATGTTTGAAACTCCCATTGTCCAGCAGCAACTTCTGCATTAGTTCCTTCAACATTTATTCCAGCTTCTAAACAGATATCAAGATGTTCATCCATAACATCTCTACCAAAAGTATTTTTCCCTCCAACTGAACAGTAAAACTGCCCCTGAGGAGTTTGATCTTTTGGAAAGCCTAAGGGAAGATTAGTTTCTGGATCCCATAAAAAATACTCTTGCTCAAAGCCAAACCAAAAATCATCGTCATCATCATCAATGGTAGCTCTTCCGTTTGATATATGGGCACTTCCATCAGCATTTAAAACTTCTGTCATAACAAGAAATGCATTTTTTCTAACTGGATCGGGGTGAAGTGCAACTGGTTTTAATAGGCAATCGGATGACCCTCCTTCAGCTTGCATTGTTGAACTTCCGTCAAATGACCACATTGGGCAGTCTTCAAGTTTACCACCAAAATCTTCAACTACTTTAGTTTTGCTTCTAAGATTGGCTGTTGGCTTGTAACCATCTAACCATATGTATTCTAATTTTGTTTTGTTCATTTTAAATAAATTTCAATAAAAGTAACAGATTATAATGACCCCCCTTTAATCTTAAGCAATAAAGAAATTAACAATAATTAATTTTTATTAACCCCCTATTTTTTTAGGGTAAAAATTTAATTTTCCTCAATATTTTTAATAATCA
The DNA here is from genome assembly GCA_943842245.1 of uncultured Flavobacteriaceae bacterium. Classification (GTDB taxonomy): domain Bacteria; phylum Bacteroidota; class Bacteroidia; order Flavobacteriales; family Flavobacteriaceae; genus MS024-2A. Next base: position 494,560 of record CALTAJ010000002.1, on the reverse strand, counting down.
TAAACAAATATTCAAAATTCTTATCTTTAACATCCTAATTATATCTTAATTTTTAATGCAAACCCTCCGAAAAAAAATTCTTAGTAAGCTCTCTTCAGAGCCCAAAATTGCTAAAAAAATAAAAATTAATCCACAGGATTATGCCATACATGTATTTGATCGATCAAAGCTGCAAAAGTTTCTAAGTGAGAAAGCTTTTTTTCAAATGCAACAGTGTATTGAAAAACAAATACCGATAAGTCCTGTTATCGCTGACCAGATTGCTTCAGCGATGAAAGCTTGGGCAATTGCAAATGGTGCTTCACATTATACTCACTGGTTTCAACCTTTAACTGGTGCAACTGCAGAAAAACATGATTCTTTTTTTGATCTTGATAGTTTTGGAAATCAGTTGGAAAAATTTGAGGGTGAACAGTTAGTTCAGCAAATTCCTGAATTCCCAAATCTCTCAAAAAGTGGAGTTAGAAATACTTTTGAAGCTAGAGGATATTCTGCATGGGATCCATCTTCACCTGCTTTTTTATATGGGACAACCTTGTGTATTCCAACAACCTTTGTGTCATATACAGGAATTGCACTAGACCATAAGAGCCCTCTTTTGAAGTCAATTGAAAAACTAGATCATGCAGCTACAGAAGTTTGTCGTTTTTTTGACAAAAACACAAGTAAAGTAACTGCCTCTTTAGGTTGGGAACAAGAATTTTTTCTTGCTGATCGAGCCCTAGTTCATACAAGACCAGACCTAATGTTGACTGGCCGAACTCTTATGGGTCATATGCCTTCTAAGGGACAACAGTTTAGTGATCATTATTTTGGTTCAATACCCACTAGAGTAAGTGTTTATTTAAATGAGTTGGAATATGAATGTAAGCTTTTAGGTATACCAATAAAAACTAAGCATAATGAAGTGGCTCCAAGTCAATATGAAATTGCCTCTGTTTTTGAAGCTGTAAATATAGCTGTTGACCACAATGCTTTATTGATGGATGTGATGGATAAAGTTGCTTATAAACATAATTTTGTAGTTCTTTTACATGAAAAACCATATCAACATATAAATGGTTCTGGAAAGCACAGTAACTGGTCTTTAAGAACTAATACTGGGATTAATCTTTTAAGCCCAAGCAAAACCCCTATGGGTAATTTACAATTTTTATCTTTTTTTGTTAATTCAATTGCTGCCGTTTTGAAACACGAAGCTTTACTAAGAGCTTCTTCAGTATCAGCAAGTAATGATTTAAGATTAGGTCAAAACGAAGCTCCAACTGAAATTCTTTCTATTTTTATTGGAAAACACCTAACTCAGGTTTTAGAAGACCTTGAAAACGTCTCAAAGGGTAAATTATCACCTAAGGAGAAAACGGATTTAAAATTGAATGTTATTGGTAAAATTCCTGAAATCTTATTAGATAATACAGATAGTGATAGAACTTCTCCATTTGCTTTTACGGGAAATAAATTTGAATATAGGTCAGTAGGTTCAAAATCAAATTCTGCAAAAGCAGCAACAGTTCTAAATGCAATAGTAACTGAGCAACTTATTGATTTTAAGAATAGGGTTGATGATTTAGTGGATTCTAAAAACATGAAAAAAGATGATGCTATTTTTAATATTTTACGAGAAATTATTATAAAGATAAAGGACTTTTTATTGGAGGATTTTGATGGCGATCAAAAGGATGATAAATCAAAAAATACCACAAAAATTGACATGAAATCAACTCCAGAGTCTCTAATGGCTTACATAGACGAGTCAGCTGTTGATCTTTTTGAAAATTTAGAAATATTTAGTTCAGCTGAATTACATGCAAGATGTCAAGTAGATATGCAGTCTTATACATCCAAAATACAGATTGAATCAAGAACTTTAGGAGACATGTCATTAAATCATATTATTCCCACTGCAATTAAATATCAAAACATACTAATTGAAAACGTTCAGGGAATTAAAGAAATTTTTGGAACAAATTTTAAAACCCATGCAAATGAACAATTAATAATTTTAGAGAATATTTCAGAACATATTAAACAAATAAATAAGGGTGTTTCGGATATGTTACTAGCACGTAAAAAAGCTAATACTATTGATGATATCAATAAAAAAGCTTTGGCTTATGCTAAAACTGTAGCTCCTTTTTTAAATCAAATACGTTATCACTGTGATAAATTAGAACTCACAGTTGATGATTCGATTTGGCCACTAGCAAAATATAGAGAGTTGTTGTTTATTCGTTAATAAATAAAAATAGACATATCAAAAAACAAGAAACAAAAATCTTAATTTTATATAAATATCAAATATGTCAAATCGCTATAGTCAACGCGGTGTTTCTGCTCAAAAAGAAGATGTTCATAATGCTATTAAAGACATTGACAAAGGCCTATATCCAAAAGCTTTTTGTAAAATAATACCTGATTTAATAACATCAAGTGAAGATCATGCTTTAGTAATGCATGCTGATGGTGCAGGAACAAAATCTGCTTTAGCATATATGTACTGGAAAGAGACAGGAGATCTTTCAGTTTGGCGGGGGATTGCTCAAGATGCTTTGATAATGAATATAGACGATTTACTCTGTGTTGGGGTTACTGAAAACATATTGCTTTCTTCTACTATTGGAAGAAATAAAAATCATATTCCTGGAGAAGTTATTTCTACCATTATTCAAGGAACTGAAGATTTGTTGAAAGAATTAAAAAAATGGGGAGTAAGTATTCATAGTACAGGAGGAGAAACTGCTGATATAGGGGATCTGGTTAGAACGATTATAGTTGACTCTACAGTTATGGCGCGAATCAATAAAAAAAATATTATTGACAATGCTAATATTCAAGCAGGTAACGTGATTGTGGGATTATCCTCATCTGGATTAGCTAATTACGAAAAAGAATATAACGGTGGAATGGGAAGTAATGGACTTACTTCTGCTCGACATGATGTATTTTCAAAAAAATTAGCCAAAAAATATCCTGAAAGTTTTGATCATTTAGTCCCTGAAAACTTGATTTATTCAGGATCTCGTTCTTTAACTGAAATTTTGAAAGGGGTCCCGATCAATATTGGAAAACTTGTTCTATCGCCAACAAGAACATATGCACCTATAGTTCAAAAAATATTTAATCAAATAGGGAGATCATCTATACAAGGTATGGTTCATTGCAGTGGGGGTGCCCAAACAAAAATTCTGCATTTTATTGATAATTTACACATTATTAAAGATCAACTTTTTGAAGTTCCTCCGTTATTTGATTTAATTCACAAAGAGTCAGGAACTTCGCCAAGAGAGATGTATCAAGTTTTTAATATGGGACACCGTATGGAGTTATATGTAAATCCTGAAATTGCTGAGGAAATTATAAAAATATCTGAATCTTTTTCTGTTGATGCTAAAATAATAGGGAGGGTAGAAAAATCCCAAGAAAAAAAATTAACCTTGGCAACAAAATATGGTACTTTTGAATATCCTAACCAGATAAAAAAATATTGAAAAAAAAAATATCAATAACACTTTTGCTTTTTTCTTTACTATCGTCTCCTTCATATCTTTTAGCGCAAAGTGAGGATTTATTCACTTCTATAAGAGAGAATGTTAAAAGTGATGAATCTCTCTTACCTGATAGAATGATTTTTACACAAAGATTTCTTTGGGGAGAGAATGGCATGTTTCGAATAACAGGCATATCATCTCTTAACACTAAGCAACGAGAAAAAGAACTAAGATTAAGACGATCAATGTTAAAAGTTCATCAAATAATTGGTTATTTAACTTTGGCTGGAATGGTAACTCAGGGATTTTTAGGAGGTAAACTTTATAATAACTGGGAGGAAGGTCTTTACAGAACGCATAAAACTGTTGGAAATCTAACTACCCTAAGCTATTTCACTGGCGCTGGTTTATCTCTATTTTCACCTCCTCCATTAATTAACAAAAAATATAAAGGTTTAAATTCAATTAAAGCTCATAAATATTTAGCTTCAATTCATTTTTCAGCTATGGTAACGACAGGTATTTTTAAAAATCAAAATAAAAAAATTCATAAATACTCAGCCTACACTGCTGTTGGAAGTTTCGCAGCAGCAATGTTAGTTTTTAAATTTAACTAATGAAAATAAAATTATCATTATTGGCACTAATTTTTTGTATCAAATTTAATTTTGCACAAGAAATCCAATTGAAAATTGAAACAAAAGAGTCATCAATAAAATATAAAGGTGACCATTTGCTGCATTCTTGGGAGGGAATTAATAATAATGTAAATGGAATTGCAATCCTGAATTCAAAAAGTAATAAAATTGAGAAAATAGCAATTTTAATTTATGTTAGAGATTTTGACAGTGGAAACCCAGGTAGAGACGCTCATTCTCTTGAGGTTCTTGAAGCACTAAAATATCCCGAAATAAGATTTTATTCAGAATCTATCAAGATAGTTGAGGATAATGTTAATTTCAAAGGGACTTTCAATTTTCATGGAATTAAAATAGAAAAAGAACTTATAGGAAACATTAACAGAAAAAATGACATTTGGAAAATATCAGGAAACTTTAAACTTGTTCCCTCCGATTTTGGGATCAAATTACCATCATTTTTATCTGTAAAAATGAAAAATTTGCTTGATATTGACTATTCGATTGCCTTAAAGTAGTGATAGGGTCTAAAATACTTTTACAATTTGTAAATTTATAATCTAATGATAGAAAAATTACAAATAATACAACAGCGGTTCGACGAGGTATCTGATCTTATTATTCAACCTAATATAATTTCAGACCAAAAAAGATATATCCAACTCAATAAAGAGTATAAGGATTTATCTTTAATGGTTGAAAAAATTAAAGTCTATAATACTTTACTTTCTAATCTTCAGGAAGCAGAATTACTGTTGAAAAATGAAAAAGATAGCGAAATGATCGCTATGGCTAAGATGGAAGTTGAATCTGCAAAAGAGCAACTCCCAGGATTAGAAGAAGAAATTAAATTTTTATTAATTCCTAAAGATCCTGATGACACTAAAAATGTTGTAATTGAGATTCGTGCAGGCACTGGAGGTGACGAAGCTAGTATTTTTGCTGGTGATCTATATCGAATGTATACCAAGTATTGTCAGTCCAAGAACTGGAATGTAAGTTTTGTTGATTCTAGTGACGGAACTTCGGGAGGATTTAAAGAAGTTATTTTTGAAGTTTCAGGTGAAGATGTATATGGAACCTTAAAATACGAGTCTGGAGTTCACCGAGTTCAGAGAGTTCCTCAAACTGAAACTCAAGGTCGAGTTCATACTTCTGCTTCTACGGTGATGGTTTTACCTGAAGCAGAAGAATTTGATGTGGAAATTGATATGAATGAAGTTAGAATTGATTATTTCTGTTCTTCAGGTCCTGGAGGTCAGTCAGTTAATACTACTTACTCTGCGGTTCGACTAACTCATGAGCCTACAGGGATTGTGGCCCAATGCCAAGATCAAAAGTCGCAACACAAGAATAAAGATAAAGCTCTTAAGGTATTACGTTCACGATTATATGAACTTGAGCTTTCAAAAAAACTGGCTTCTGATGCAGAAAAGCGAAATTCACTTGTTTCTTCAGGCGATCGATCTGCTAAGATTCGGACCTATAATTACCCTCAGGGTAGAGTAACTGATCACCGCATTGGTATTACCCTTTATGATCTCCCTAATTTCATAAATGGTGATATTCAAAAGATTATTGATGAACTCAAGCTATATCAAAATACAGAAAAGCTAAAAGAAGCTGGAGAAGTACTATGACTAATTCATTTCTTTTTGAACAAATTAAGACAAAAGCCTCTTTTCTTTGTGTTGGACTAGATATTGATTTAGATAAAATTCCTCCACATTTACTTCAAGAAGAAGATCCTATTTTTGCTTTTGCTAAAGCGATTATCGATGCTACGCATAAATATTCAGTTGCGTATAAACCTAACTTGGCTTTTTTTGAATCTTATGGAGTTCAAGGTTTGAATGCTTTTAAAAAAGTAATTAATTATCTAAACAACGAACATCCAAACCATTTTACTATTGCAGACGCAAAAAGAGGCGATATTGGAAACACCGCAGGGCGGTATGCAAAAGCTTTCTTTGATATGTATAATTTTGATTCTGTTACTGTTGCCCCTTATATGGGTCGAGATGCTGTTGAGCCTTTTTTAGCGTTTGAGGATAAATATGCAATTCTTCTTGCATTAACATCTAATGATAGTGCTGCTGATTTTCAATATACTCAAGAAAAGGGTCAATTACTTTTTGAAAAAGTTTTAAAAACAAGTTTAAGTTGGAAAAATGCAGAAAGACTTATGTATGTTGTTGGTGCAACTAAATCAGAATCTTTTTTATCAGTTCGAAAATTAGTTCCTAATTCATTTTTATTAGTTCCTGGAGTAGGATCACAAGGCGGAAGTCTTTCTAAAGTAGCTGAAAATGGAATGAATGATCAATGTGGCTTATTAGTAAATTCATCACGTGGAATTATCTACGCCTCTAAAGAACATGATTTTGCTGATCAAGCCGCTAATCAAGCAAAAAAACTACAAGCGGAAATGGAGTTATTACTAAAGCTTAAGGGTTTAATCTGATGCTCCATCACACCATCTATCATGCTGTAAATAATTCTGAAAAGTGGATTACATTTATTCACGGTGCTGGAGGCAGCTCTTCAATATGGTTTAATCAGGTACGTTTCTTTAAGGCTTATTTTAATGTGTTACTGATTGATTTAAGAGGTCACGGAAAATCAGAGTCACCTCCTGATGAGACTAAATATAATTTTGATCAAATTGTTAATGATGTTATTCAAGTTTTAGATTTTAATAAAATTAAAAAATCACACTTCGTAGGTATTTCTTTAGGGAGTATTTTGATTCAATATATGCTTTTTAATCACCAAAATAGGGTAGAAAAGATAGGTCTAGGTGGTGCAATTTTAAATCTAAATCTACAGTCGAGACTTTTGATGTTTATGGGTAATCTAACTCAAAGTATACTTCCATTTATATGGATATATACTTTTTTTGCTTATGTAATTATGCCTTATAAAAACCATAGAAAGTCTAGAGCATTCTTCATCAATGAAGCTAAAAAATTATCTCAAAAAGAATTTAAACGTTGGTATAAATTGACAGATTCTATATTGCCTTTACTTGAAAAAATAAGAGTATTTGAAGTCAAAACACCTATTTTATATCTTATGGGTGAGCAAGATTATATGTTTTTGCCTTTTGTAAAAAAAATGGTAAGTAATCATAAGTCTTCATCGCTTATTACTATAATAGACTCTGGACATGTAGTAAATATTGATCAATCAGAACAATTTAATACATCTCTGCTCAGCCATCTTTTAATGGACTAATTGAATATTACGGTTTTGTTATTGTATACCATAATCTTACGATCGCAATGTTGTTTTAAGGCACGTAGTAACACTATTCTTTCTAAATCTTGACCCTTTAATATAAAATCATTTACCTCGTGTTCATGTGAAACTCTCACTATGTCTTGTTCAATTATTGGACCTGCATCAAGTTCTTCTGTAACATAGTGACTGGTAGCCCCTATGATTTTAACTCCACGATCAAAGGCTGAGTGATATGGTTTTGCACCAGGAAAAGCAGGTAAAAAAGAATGATGAATATTTATTATTCGATTCGGATAGGAGTCCAAAAGCCCATTTGATACAATCTGCATGTATCTTGCTAAAACAATACAGTCTACATTATGCTTTTTTAATAATTCAAGCTGTTTTTTTTCTGCATCAGCTTTATTGTCCCTTTCAACAGGGACGTAGTAAAAAGGAACATTAAATTGTTTTGCAATAAGATTCAAATCCTTATGATTGCTTAATATAAAGGGTATTTTACAGGCTAATTTTCCAGAACGCTGTTGTGATAAAATATCATATAAACAGTGATCGTATTTAGATACAAATACGGCCATATTTGGTATATTTTCAGCTAAATAAAAGGAGCATTTTATAGTATAGTATTCTCCTATTTTAAGATTAAAAGAGTCTTTAAAATCTTCGAATGAAGTTTTATTAAATTCACTTTCTATTACAACTCGCATAAAAAAACTTTTATGTATCCGATCAACGTATTGGTCGATATAGATTATGTTTCCATTGCTTTTATGGATAAATTGGGTTACATCTGCTATTATTCCCTTCTGATCGGGACAATGCATTAATAAAGTAAGTCTTTTCAAAATTTTATTTATTTTCCTGGTTGTGAAATTTTAAACATCTCTTCTTTTTTAGCTTTTTCAACCATTTCCTTTACTTCTAGAAGAAGCTTTTTAGAATCATATACTACTCCCTGACGAATTGTATATTTTACTCCACCTACTCGAACCACTTCGTTTTCTTCTGTAAGCTTTATCGCACCTGTTCCGTAAAGAACCTTAAAATTCTTAAGTGGGTTTTCTTCGACAATCACAAAATCAGCACTTTTCCCTATTTCTATTGACCCTGTTTGATCATCTATTCCAAGTGCCTCAGCTCCATTAAGGGTGGCCGATCGAATTATTTCTAGAGGGTGAAAGCCTGCTTCTCTTAACATTTCCATTTCTCGGATATAAGCAAATCCGTATAATTGAAAAATAAAGCCAGAATCAGATCCTGTAGCAACCCTTCCACCTCTATTTTTATACTCATTAATAAACGTCATCCAAAGTCTAAAGTTTTCCTTCCACACAACCTCCTCTTCAGTGCCCCAAAAATGCCAATAAGAACCATGAGAAATTTTACTTGGTTGATAAAAACGCCAAAGTGATGGTAAAGTATAATCTTCGTGCCACTCAGCCCTTCTAGCTCGATGAAGATCTCTACTTGCTTCATATATATTGAATGTTGGAACCATCGTAAAATCTAAGTCAATCATCTCGTTCATTACACTATTCCAGTGATCTGAATATGGTGGTGCCGCCTGTTTCCAAAGTTTCCCCGCTTCTCCAAAGCGATGCTGTTCATTTTGATAATTGTAGTCTAGCGGATAGTTTTGAACTGTACGATCTTCAAATAGAGCTTCAGGTAAACCGTACCAGTGCTCTAGTGTTGTTAGTCCTGCACGTGCTGAATGTAATGCATTCCATCGAGCAACACTCATCTGAGCATGATGACAGGCGGAACGTAAACCTAATTTTTTATTTTCATCTAACGCTGCAGTCATAATATGAGGTTCGGCTCCAAAAAACTTGATGCCATCTGCACCATTTTTTGCATTTTGGCGAACCCATTCACGAGCTTGTTCTTGACTGTTTATTGGTTTTTTACTTCCTTGACCAAAACCAGTATAAGCTAAAATTCTAGGAGCAATAATTTCATTTTTAGCACTTCGCTTTTTTAAGTCAACAGCGTATTCTACACCTCGTCCACTTGGCTCACGCACAGTTGTAACTCCATGAGCTAACCAAAGCTTAAATACATATTCCCAATCTGCCCCTTGAGAAATACCCCCTATGTGACCATGCATATCAATGAACCCTGGTAAAACATACATTCCTGTTGCATCTATTTCTTTACCTCCAACTCTTAATTTAGGTCTTTTATTTTCATCTATTGGTACTCCCGGATAACCAATAACACTTATTCCTGTAATTCTATCATTTTCTACAGTAATATCAACTGGACTAATCGGTGGAGCCCCGTTCCCATTTATTAGTGTAGCTCCACGAATAATTAATTGATTGTAGGGCCCTTTAGTTGTCGAATTATTTTTGTTTTGTGCTAATGAAATTGATGAAATAGTAAATATCAAAAGGCAAATAATAAAACGCATAAAAGAAATTTTACTCAAAAATAGCTAAAAAAAACCTCCCACGTTTGTGGGAGGTGAGATTCCTATAATTGAATATTAATTAGTGTTGATTTAATCGGAAATCTGCATAAGCATCCATTCCATGTTCCGAAAGGTCAAGACCCTTAATCTCCTCTTCTTTATCTACACGTAGTCCGATGGTTTTTTTAATAATGATGAGTATTATAAATGCAGTAACAACTGAAAATGCACCAACTATACCAACACCTATTAGTTGAGTAATAAATTGGTCTATTCCAGCCATTTCGCCAAAAATACCCACGGCTAGTGTTCCCCAAATACCACAAATTAAGTGAACAGCAATTGCTCCAACAGGATCATCCAATTTTAATTTATCGATAAAAGAAATACCAAAAACAATGATTACACCAGCAATAGTTCCTATAAAAATGGCGTCCATAGGACTCATTTGATCTGCGCCAGCTGTGATACCAACAAGTCCTCCTAAGACGCCATTCATAAACATAGTTAGGTCAAAATTTTTGTATAATAGATTAGAAACAATACTTGAAGATATTCCTCCAGCAGCAGCAGCTAAGCATGTAGTTACTAATGTTAGAGAAGTTAATTCAGGGTCAGCTGATAATACAGAACCACCATTAAAGCCGAACCAGCCTAACCATAGAATTAATACACCTGCAGCAGCGAGTGGAATGTTGTGTCCAGGGATTGCTTTAGGTTTTCCATCAGGGCTAAATTTCCCAATACGTGCCCCCAGAAGATATACTGCAATAAGTGCAGCCCACCCTCCTACAGAATGAACAAGTGTTGAGCCAGCAAAGTCATAAAAACCCCACTGATCTAGAAATCCACCACCCCACTTCCAGGATCCAATAATTGGATATACCAATCCAACATATAAAATAGTAAATAGCATAAAACTGTTTAGTTTAATACGCTCAGCAACAGCACCTGAAACAATAGTAGCTGCTGTAGCAGCAAACATTCCTTGAAAAAGAAAATCAGTCCACCAGGTGTAGCCAGAATCAGCATATGCAGAGGTCATACCCCCATCAGGTGCTTCTATTCCAAACCCGGCGAATTTTAAAAAACCGGAAGCACCCTCTTCAAATCCAGGATACATTAAGTTAAAACCACCTATTGCATATAATAATAACCCTGCGGTGATAACAAAGAAATTTTTAAATAAAATATTTACTGTATTTTTTTGACGTGTTAATCCAATCTCTAAAAAAGAGAATCCTAAATGCATAAAGAATACAAGTGCTGTACAGATCATCATCCATACATTATTAGCGGTAAAAAGTGCAGTACTTTCCATAATTATAAGTTTTTGTGTTTTTAGTTAAGTGAATCTCCTCCATTTTCGCCTGTTCTTATTCGATAGGCATCTTCGATTGGGGTAATGAAAATCTTTCCATCACCAACTTTATCAGTTGCAGCTGATTTAATAATAGCTTCAACTGTAGATTTTACAAAGGCATCATTAACCACAATGGATAAAAATCGTCTTTGAATTTCTGAGGTACTATAACTAATTCCACGATAAACATGGCCCTCTTTTTCATTCCCAACCCCTGTTACATCCCAATAGCTGAAAAAGTTAACTTCAACATTATGTAAGGCTGTTTTCACTAAATCAAATTTTGATTTTCGTATAATTGCTTCTATTTTTTTCATCTTTTCATTTGTTTATTTGTTCGTTTGTTTATATAGAAAAAAGCCTTCCAAATATTTTCTGGAAGGCTTTTGTTTTAAATTAGGATTTTATTCTCTTTTTCTTTTTCCTGCATAAGCTATAGCTCCATGTTCAGAAAGATCTAATCCTTCGAGTTCTTCTTTTTCACTTACTCTTAATCCCATTGTAAGTTTCAAAATACTAAATACAATGAAGGAAGTAACAATAGCCCAAACCATATAAGCTAAAGCACCAATCAGCTGAGAAACAAATTGAGCTCCACCGCCTCCATTAAAAAGTCCTATTCCTGCATCGCCATCAACTCCCCAAAGTCCAATAACAATTGTACCCCAGAAACCTGCAACACCATGTACAGATACTGCTCCGATAGCATCATCAATTTTTAATTTCTTTTCAATTAATTCTATTGAAAAAACAACTATAATACCACCTACTAGACCTGCAATTAAAGCTCCACCAGGAGTCATATTACCACAACCGGCAGTAATACTAACAAGACCTGCCAATGCCCCATTAAGAGTATGAGCAATATTTGGTTTTCCGAAATAAATCCAAGTAGTGAAGAGTGCTCCTAGAGCACCAGCTGCAGCAGCTAAATTAGTTACAAGTACCACTGTTGATGCTCCTACAGCATCATCACCACCCCAAGCTAACTGTGAACCACCGTTGAATCCAAACCAACCTAACCAAAGAATAAACACACCAAGTGTAGCTAAAATTTGATTGTGGCCAGCAATAGGCATAACTTTTCCATCGACAAATTTACCAGTTCTTGGACCGACCATATATGCGGCAACTAATGCAGCAAAACCTCCAACACCGTGAACGATTGATGATCCAGCAAAATCAATAAAACCTAATTCTGTTAACCATCCTGATCCTTGCCACTGCCATCCTCCAGATATTGGATAAATAATAGCTGTCATAATAAGTGTAAATACTACATAAGTCTCAAATTTTGTTCTACCCGCTATTGCACCTGAAACAATTGTGGCTGCAGTTGCTGCAAACATTGTTTGAAAGAAAAGGTCAGCTCCTTCTCCTTGAAAGAGTCCACTCCAGAAAAACCATCCGTTAGAAGTATCGCCATACATTAGCGAGTATCCAACAAGCCAGTATGTAATAGACCCAACGCTAATGTCAAGTAAATTTTTCATTGCAATATTAACTGCATTTTTTGATTGAGTCATACCTGCCTCAACAAGTGTAAATCCAGCTTGCATGAAGAAAACTAGAATACCGGATAATAGCATCCAAAGCATTCCCATATCACCCTCTATAGCTGCAGTATCTTGAATAATTAATGGCAAGTTTATAGATAAATAATTGATCATAATTTCCTAGTTTATTTGGTTAAAATGTATAAATCATTGCCATAACAAATGAAGCTAAGCTTTCAGATGTTTCAGTAGGAGAAATTGCAAAAATTTCAGAAGATGCTGAGTCTAATCTTAATTCAGGTTTGAACATGAAGTTTCCTGAAGTAAAGCTTCCAGTAAGTGTTAATGAGAAATTATCAGCATCACCGTCAGATACTAAAGCTCCAAAGCCATCTGTTTCAGAGAAAAATTCTCCACGTAATCCGATAGCAAAACTATCACTAGCAGTTAATTGAGGGTATAAAGCAACACCAGCAAATCCTGTATCTCCAGCAAGAGTTGCGGTAGTCGCATTAATTCCCAAGAAAAAACTGTCTGATAAATCAAATCCTCCAGTGTAATCAAGTTGGAAATATTCATCCCCTGCCAATAAATTAATATATTGTCCATAAAGCCCTAATTGAGCACCAAAGGCAGTATATCTATCATAGTTAGCTTCAGTTTGATCAGTTTGGTTAAATACACCAACCATTAAAGAAACATCGTCAGAAATTGAAAAGTCTACTTTTGCTCCAGTGTGAGAAAATGGGCCATATGAAAACATATAGGATGTAGAATAATTGAAGTTAGCAGCTGGTGAAATTACTTCGTAGCCCAAAAAAGTATTAAAATTACCTAGAGTTACAGTAACGCCTTCTGCAATATTATAATATGCATATAATTGGTTTACCATTTCAGAAGAGTTTCCAACAGATCCAAATACTGCATCAGAACCTCTAGGTCCAAAAACTACATCAGCAACGAAACCAGATTTTTCCCCTTCATATGAAACTATAAAGTTTGCCATTCCAAGTGAAAATCCATTTAGATTAGCGAATGAGGTGCCTGGCGCAACAGGATCTTCTGTAAAACTAGCTCTAAAGTAAGTATCAACAGTTCCACTAAAGTTAAATGTTGGATCTGGCTCACTATCATCAGTATCTTGAGCTTTTAAAGTGTTAGACATTATCATAGTGCCTATAAGCACTAGTGTAAAAAATTTATTTAAGTTTTTCATAATTATATGTTAGTGATTAATTGTCAGCAAACTTATATAACATAAAAAGCACCCCCCAATAAAAGGGGGGTACTTTTATAATTTTTATAATTATTTTAATTTAACCCTATAAAAAATTAGGGTATACTAAAATATTAAAGCTTTATTGAGAATAACTTAAAAAAACAGCTTTTGATTATGAACTTCCTAATCGAAAGACATAATATCCGAAACTAACAAGTGCAATACCTCCTATAACACTAATCAATGTGTAGCTGAAGAAACTCGCATAATCCCCTGATCTAAGAAAGTTAAGCCCCTCTAGGCTAAAACTAGAAAAGGTTGTTAGTCCACCACAAAAACCAATGACTAAAAAGATATATAATTCTGAACGCTGACTATTATTTTTGATTGCCCATCCCAATAAAAGCCCAACAAGAAAACACCCTATTAGATTAGCAAAAAAGGTTGACCACGGAAATTCATTTTTAGAAATAGATATAAGTTTTGAGATCGCGAATCTAAAAAGACTTCCTAGTCCTCCTCCTATAAAAACATAAAAAAAGCTTTTCATTTCTGAGTTATAAATTTTATTAAAACTAGTAAACTGAAAGCAATTAAAAATCCTATTAAGACTTTATAACTTCCCTTGAAATATTGTGGTTGTTTCTTCTTGTCACTTTTATAAGAAAAGACTACTACTATAACAAAGACAATAAAAAAACATATTCCAAAAATCAATTGGCCAATTGAAAACATCTTTTATTTTTTACTAAATTAGAAATAATTAATCCATTAAACACAGAATTAAAACATGATTAAAAAACCAATAAAAGCGGTAACTGATTTTCATAATGCATTTGGTCTTGGAATAGAAGCTAAACCAAATTCTAAATTACCTAAAGAAATTTCTAAATTACGATTTGATCTTATGAAAGAAGAAAATGAAGAATATCTAGTGGCTGCTGAAGATAATGATCTTGTTGAAATTGGTGATGCCTTAGGTGACATGCTCTATATATTATGCGGGACCATTATTTCTCATGGTTTTCAAGACAAGATCGAAGCTATTTTTGATGAAATTCAGAGAAGTAACATGAGTAAACTTGGGGCCGATGGAAAGCCAATATATCGTGAAGATGGAAAGGTTTTGAAAGGTCCCAACTATTTTAAACCTAATATTGAAAATATTTTAAAAATAACTTAATCGATAACTACTGTCCAATCAAATGAATCTTCAAGTTGATTATACTGAATACCTACTAGTTGTTTTTTTAAAGTAATCGCTAAACTATTTGTGATAGAAATTTTGTAGGATTTAGCTCGGTATGAAAAACTATTAATTGGCAATACTACAACAGCAGTACCTGTTCCAAAGATTTCTTGAAGACTTCCATTTTCATGCGCTTCTATAATTTCACTGACTTTTATTGGTCTTTCTTCAACATTAATACCATTACTTTTTGCAATTTCAATAATACTTTTACGTGTAACTCCATCTAGAATTCGGTCATTTGTAGGGGCTGTGATTAAAGAATCATTTATTTTAAAAAAAATATTCATTGTTCCGGCCTCTTCAAGGTACTCATGGTTGTTAGCATCTGTCCATATTATTTGTTGAAAACCCTTTTTTAAAGCTTCCGAGGTAGGATAAAATTGTGCAGCATAATTTCCTGCTGCTTTAGCAAAACCTACACCACCGTTTGCTGCTCTACTATATTCCTCAGCAATCAAAACATTAATATCTCCTCCTGAATAATAGGTAGTCACAGGAGCGCATATAATCATAAAAATGTATTCATCTGAAGCACTTGCTTGAACAGTAGGCTGACTAGCAAAAACAAAAGGTCTTATATATAATGAATTTCCCTCTCCTTGTTTTATCCAAGCTTGATCAATTTTCACCAGCTGTTTGATTCCTTGAAAAAAATATTTTTCAGGAAAATCAGGTATTTGAAGACGATGGGCAGAACGGTTGATTCTTCTGAAATTTTCATCAGGCCTAAAAAGCCAAATTTTTTCTTCATGATCTTTAAAAGCCTTCATGCCTTCAAATACGGCCTGTCCGTAATGTAAGACACTTGCAGAGGGATCTAATGTAAGAGGCTGATAAGGTTTTATTTCTGGTTTTTGCCATTTACTGTCTTTGTAGTGGCAAATAAACATATGATCTGTAAACGTTTTTCCGAAAACTAGATTGTCAAAATCGACACTTTCGATTTTTGATTTTGGAATTTGTTGAACTTTTATCACCTTGGATACGTTAAAAAGTAAAATTAGTTTTTTTTAAAACAATTCAGTAACCTTGGATTAAGAATTATAATAATTTTTATTCATTTATGAAATTCTTAAAAAATTAAAGTTTCATTAACTATTCTTATAAAAAAAAATCATATTTACTTGATTCAATTTTTTTAGCTTGAAGCACAAAAAAAAACAAATTAAGACTGAAGATGGCTCAATGACATATCGTTTAGAAGTCCTTAAAGAAAATTATCACTCTTTATATGGCGCTGTTACCGAATCTCGTTTTGTCTATGTAACAGAGGGCTTTAATTTTTGGACTCAAAAAAATAAAGATAGAGAATGTAATATTTTAGAACTGGGATATGGAACTGGTTTAATGTCTTATTTAAGTTTTTTAGAAGCTGATAAAATTAGCAATTTCATAAATTACACTTCTCTTGAACCGTACCCCATGACAATAGAGGAGGTTTACTTACTTAAATATGATCAGTTTTTTAAAAACTCAAGAGATTTAATGACCTTTAATAAATTTTCTGCTTTGTCATGGGAAGTGGCTCATGAAATATCACCCTATTTTAAAATCATAAAAAAGGAAATTTTTTTTGAAGATTTTAAATCTCAGAAACTTTTCGATTTAATTTATTACGATGCATTTGGAGCTCATGCACAACCAAAGTTATGGGAACCAAAGCTGATGAAAAAATGTTATAGTTTATTAAACCCAGGTGGAGTGTGGGTGAGCTATTGCGCAAAAGGAAGTGTTAGGAGAGGGTTAAAAGATTCAGGCTTCAGTGTTTTCCGATTACCAGGTCCCCCAGGTAAAAGGGAAATGTTAAGAGCCGTAAAAGGGTAATTGTTTATTTTTAAAAAAAAAATATATGAAAATATTAATTACCGGTGCTACTGGTTTACTGGGCCGTTCACTTGTTAAAACTGCTTTATCTAAAGGAATAGAAATAAATTTTTTAACTACCAAAAAATCTAAGATAAATTGTTTAAATAAAGCTAAAGGTTTTTATTGGAATCCTTCTAATGGAGATTTGGATACTGATTGTTTCTTAGGTGTAGATATAATTATTCACCTGGCTGGTGCAAGCATTTCAAAACTATGGACCTCTTCATACAAAAAGTTAATTTTTTCTAGCCGTGTAGATTCAACACGTTTATTATTTTCATGTTTGAAACAAATTGGATCAAGGCATAAGATTAAACAAATTATTTCCGCCTCTGCTGTAGGAATTTATCCTTCAGATTTTGAAAAAAAATTTTCCGAAACAGCCAAAGTTTACCCTAGTACATTTATGGAAGAAGTTGTTAATGCATGGGAAAATGAAGTTAATTCCTTCGATTCAATAAATATTAAAGTGGCTAAAATGAGAATCGGACTTGTATTAAGTAATTATGGAGGTGTTTTAGGTCCTTTGAAAATCCCCACAGCTTTTGGTCTAGGAGCAGCATTTGGAGATGGAAAACAAGGTCAATCATGGATTCATATTTCAGATGTTGTAGGTGTTTTTTTAAAAGCATGTAATGAACAATGGGAGGGCGTATTCAATTTAGTAGCTCCTAACCCAGTTAGCCAAACAGATTTTATTAAAGCTTTAGCAAAAGCATTAAATCGGCCTTATTTCTTACCACCAATTCCTAAGATATTATTAAAAATTTTAGTTGGGAAGATGAGTAGTTTGGTTTTAGATAGTCACTGGGTTAGCGCTCAAAAGGTCATAGGTAAGAAATATAAATTTCTATATCCTGAAATAAACACAGCTATGAAAAATATTGTAGATAATTCTTAGAGTGACATTTTGACATTTTTTGATTGTGGCAAAACTTTTGTAAAATATAATAAATAAATTAGAATTAAATGACTAAAAAAACAGCCCCTAAAAAGGTCACAAAGAAAAAAGACACCAAACCTAAATCAGATGTCAAATTAAAAGAACTTAATCTTGCTGTAAAAGAAGAAAAAGACAAGTATCTTAGACTTTTTGCCGAATTTGAAAATTATAAAAAACGAACCTCTAAAGAACGAATTGAGCTTTATAAAACAGCTAATCAAGAGGTAATTACCGCCCTTATACCAATTTTGGATGATTTTAATAGGGCCAACCAGCAAATGGAGAAAGAGAGTGGATCTGTTGATCAAGAAGGAATTCATCTTATTTATAATAAGTTTCATGAGATTTTAAAAAATAATGGTTTAAATATAACAGAGGCAAAAATTGGGGATGAATTTGATGCTGAGTTACATGAAGCCATAACTCAAATCCCCGCACCAAGCGAAGATGAAAAAGGAAAAATCATTGACATTGTTGAGATTGGTTACCAATTAGGTGATCGAATTATTCGTTATCCTAAAGTGGTCGTAGGCCAATAATTATGAAAGAAGATTATTACGAAATATTGGGAGTTTCCAAGAATGCAAGTGCATCTGAAATAAAAAAGGCATATAGAAAAAAAGCTATTGAATTTCATCCTGACAAAAACCCTAATGATAAAATAGCGGAAGCTAAATTTAAAAAAGCAGCTGAAGCATATGAAATTCTTGGAAATCAAGAAAAACGTAGTCAATACGATCAATATGGTCACGCTGCATTTGAAGGTGGTCAAGGCTTTGGTCAGGGAGGGATGAATATGGATGATATATTTAGTCAATTTGGTGATATTTTTGGTAGTGCTTTCGGTGGTGGTTTTGGAGGAGGAGGGCAAACTAGGTCTAGAGGTTCTGATATGCGTATTCGAGTCAAGCTAACTTTAGAAGAAATTGCCACTGGTGTAGAAAAGAAGATTAAAGTCCCAAGAAAAGTCCAGGCTAAGGGGGTCCAGTATGGAATTTGTTCCGTTTGTAATGGGAAAGGTCAAGTAATGAAAATTGCTAATACAATTTTGGGAAGAATGCAAACGGCAGCTACGTGTTCAAATTGTGGGGGAACTGGAAAAATCCTACTTAATCGTCCATCTGGCTCAGACTCACAAGGAATGATTAGTAAAGAAGAAACCGTATCAATAAAAATACCAGCAGGTGTTGAAGAAGGGATGCAATTAAAAGTTAGTGGGAAAGGTAACGAGGCCAAAGCAAATGGGATCTCAGGAGACCTATTAGTCTTGATAGAAGAATTACCTAATAATTTGTTTGTAAGAGAAGGAAATCACCTCCATTATGATTTATATATCAGTATTTCTGAAGCTGTACTTGGAATATCTAAAGATTTAAATCTGCTAGATGGTAAAGCAAGAATTAAGCTAGAATCAGGAATTCAATCTGGAAAAACACTTCGATTAAGAAGCAAAGGTTTACCAAGTATAAATGGTTATGGAAATGGAGATTTGTTGGTTCATGTAAATGTTTGGACACCAAAAACTTTAAACAAAGAACAGAAACAATTTTTTGAGAAAATGCAGTCAGATACTAATTTTATTCCTCATCCAGAAAAATCAGATAAGTCCTTTTTTGAAAAAGTAAAGGATATGTTTGCTTAAAATAGTCAGATTTAAAAAAAAATAATATATTTGAATTAATACTATCTATTATTAATTAGTATTATTTTTCTTTTTCATAGCAATTTTTTCCCATCCTTTCACAAGGATGGGTTTTGTTTTTATAGTAACTTTGTTAGCTCATGAGGGTTATTAACAAAATATTAGATTTTTTCAATTATAATTTTACTATAGGAGAATCTATTTCTTTCTCACCTAGGTCAATTTTGATTGTAATTTTAGTCTTTATTGTAACCTCGCTCTTGCTTAAACTTTTAAGAAAAATAATATATCGTACCCTATCTAATGACGCTAAAATAAAATTTAGAAGTGTCTTTTCTTTCATTAATTATTTTATTTATATAGTAGTAATACTGATTACTTTCCAAAATATTGGTGTAAATGTAACTGCAATTTTTGCAGCTTCAGCAGCATTGTTAGTTGGAGTAGGTTTAGCTTTACAAACCTTTATACAAGATATTATTTCTGGAATTTTTATACTTGTAGATCAATCTGTTCATGTGGGTGATATAATTGAAGTAGAAGGACAGATTGGGAAGGTTGAAAACATAAAACTTCGAACTACTAGAGCAGTTACCCGTGAAAATAAGGTATTGATAATTCCAAATCATAAATTTTTAATTTCAACTCTTTTTAATTGGACTGAGAATGGTGTGATAACTAAAGAAAGTGTTGCCATTGGTGTAGCATATAACACTGACATAGATAAAGTCACTAAATTATTATTGGCCTTGGCCGGAGATAATAAAAATATTCTTGATAAACCCAAACCATTTGTAATATTTGAAGACTTTGGAGATAATGCTTTAAATTTTCAATTATTTTTTGCAGTTCAGAGCAGTTTTGAATCAAATATTGTTAAAAGTGAAATACGATATGCAATTTTTAAAACTTTTAAGAATGAAAAGATTGAAATTCCTTTCCCTCAGCGTACAATTAGTTTTCTAAACCCTCCAAAATCATTGCAATGATTCGAATATTACTAATCGAAGATGAAGAACCAATTCGTAGAGTTTTGGCTCGTATATTAAGTGAAGAAGATGCTCAATATAAAATTACAGAGGCTGTCGATGGAAAGAAAGGCTTTGACTTACTTAAAAAAGAATCTTTTGATTTGGTTCTTTGCGATATTAAGATGTCTAAAATGGATGGTATTGAAGTGCTCCAAAAGGCAAAAAATAGTAAAATCAATACTCCATTTATTATGCTAACTGGTCATGGGAATGTCGACACTGCTGTTGAAGCTATGAAGTTAGGAGCTTATGACTTTATTTCTAAACCTCCAGATTTAAATCGACTATTGACTTCGGTCAGACACGCTTTAGAAAACAAGTATTTACGATCCGAAAACAAAAAACTAAAAAGTAAAGTAGCTCAAAAATTCAAAATTATAGGTCTTAGCAAACCTATAATAGAAATGAAAGAAATGATTTCTAAAGTCGCGACTACTGATGCTCGAATCTTAATAACTGGAGAAAATGGAACTGGTAAGGAACTTGTTGCTCATCAATTACACCGACAAAGTAATCGAAATTCAGAGAATTTTGTAGAAGTAAACTGTGCTGCGATACCCTCTGAATTGATTGAAAGTGAGCTTTTTGGTCACATTAAAGGAGCTTTTACCTCCGCTGTGAAAGATCGTTCAGGGAAATTTGAAGTTGCTAATAAGGGTACACTTTTTTTAGACGAAATTGCAGATATGAGTTTAGCTGCGCAGGCTAAAGTTTTAAGAGCCTTACAAGAGCAAAAAATACAACGTGTTGGAAATGAAAAGGATATTACAGTAGATGTTAGGGTAATTGCAGCTACAAATAAAGATTTAAAAAATGAAATAGCAGAGGGAAGATTTAGGGAAGATTTATATCATCGACTTGCTGTAATTATTATTCATGTTCCTTCTCTAGCTAATCGAAAACAAGACATTCCAATCTTAACCGAATATTTTGTGAATATAATTTCAAAAGAGCAAGGGATTGAAAATAAAAATTTCTCTAAAGAAGCTTTAGTCAAACTTAATAAATATGAATGGACAGGTAATGTTCGTGAACTTCGAAATGTTATCGAACGTTTAATGATACTTGGAGATAATCCTGTGAGTGAAGATAATATAATTCAGTTTGCTTCAAAATAAATATTAATGAGAATTATTTTCTTTTATTTTTTTATTCTTATAAGCATTCAACCTCTTTACGGACAAAATAAGGTTCACGAAATCAAAATAAAAAAAATTTTTAATCAAGCCCTAACTAATGGAAAAGCTTATGACTGGCTAGATCATTTATCTAATCAGATAGGTGGTAGGCTTTCTGGCTCGCTAAGCGCTGAGCGTGCTGTGAAATGGGGAAATCAAGAACTTTTAGAATTAAATCTTGACAGTGTTTTTTTGGAGAATGTAATGGTCCCGAAATGGGTTCGAGGAACTTTTGAATATGCAAGTATCATTACTGGACCGGGTATGAGCATAAATGTTCCAGTTTGTGCTTTAGGCGGTTCAGTCGCCACACCAGCCGTCGGTTTACGCGCACAGGTAATTGAAGTATATGATTTTGATGAACTTGAAGCTTTGGGTGAAAAAAACGTCAGAGGTAAATTTGTATTTTATAATCGTGCAATGCCAGCTGATTTAATAAATACGTTTGAAGCTTATAAAAAAACTGTAGATCAACGATCACTTGGTGCTACAAAAGCGGCTAGACTTGGAGCAGTAGGTGTTATAGTTCGCTCTTTAAATTTGCGAATGGATGATTATCCTCACACCGGAAATATGAGTTACGGAGACCTTCCAAACAAAATGAGAATTCCAGCTTCTGCTATAAGTACTAATGGAGCTCAATTACTCAGTTCCATGTTGTCACTTAATGATGATCTTTATTTTTATCTAAAACAGGATTGTAAAAACTATCCTGACGTACCATCTCACAATGTAATTGGTGAGATTAAGGGAAGTGAATATCCTGACGAGATTATATTAGTTGGAGGGCATCTTGATTCCTGGGATCTTGGAGATGGCGCTCATGATGATGGGGCTGGAATTGTTCAATCTATGGAAGTTTTAAATCTTTTTAAGCAAATGGATTATCAACCCAAAAGAACTATAAGAGTGGTATTGTATATGAATGAAGAAAATGGCTTACGTGGAGGTACAACTTATGCTGAAAACGTTAAAAGAAAAAACGATAATCATATTTTTGCTTTAGAGTCAGACGCAGGTGGATTTTCACCAAGAGGTTTTGTTTTTGAAGCTAATGAGAAACAGTTTGAAAAAATTAAATCATGGAAACCCTATTTTAATCCTTACATGATTGATCGTTTTACCTTAGGGGGAAGTGGTGCAGATATAGGCCCTTTAAGAAACGGTAAAACGGTACTTTCAGGATTACGTACAGACTCACAAAGATATTTTGATTATCACCACGCTTCCAATGATACTTTTGAAGCTATTAACAAAAGAGAACTCGAGTTGGGAGCAGCTGCTATGACCAGTTTAATATATTTAGTTGATCAATATGGTTTTTAAGCCTAGAAGTTAATGGTTTTATCACTTCAAAAATACACTAAAGAATTTCGTTATAATCTTAACCTTTCCTATCCTGTAATAATAGGCCTTCTAGGTCATACAATTGTTCAACTTGTTGATAATATCATGGTTGGCCAGCTAGGTACGGCTGAGTTAGCTGCAGTTTCTTTAGGTAATAGTTTTTTCTTCGTAGCTATGGCCTTGGGGATAGGTTTTTCTACAGCCATTACTCCTTTAATTGCTGAGACTGATGGAATGAAAGATATAAACAAAGGAAGAAATGTTTTCATTCACGGTTTAATTCTCTGTATATTTTTAGGTTTTTTCCTTTCATTTTGTGTCTTATTTAGTAAGCCTTTATTATTTCAAATGGGGCAACCTGATGAAGTTGTTGTTTTAGCTTATCCTTATTTGAAATGGGTGGGTATTTCTTTAATCCCTTTGATTTGTTTTCAAGGATTCAAACAATTTTCTGAAGGTCTTTCTCACACTCATCCTGCAATGTATGCTACTTTAATTGGGAATGTTATCAATATTATTTTAAATTATTTTCTAATTTTTGGATTATGGATTTTTCCAAAGATGGGAGTTGAAGGTGCAGCTATTGGGACTCTTTTTTCTCGCTTATTCATGCTACTTTTTATTGCAGTCTATATTCGATTTAATAAACGTTTTAAAGCCTATGTAAAAAATATTAAATTTAAAAAAGTTGATTGGAAATTATTCAAAAAAATAATTAGTTTAGGATTTCCTTCAGCCTTGCAGATGTTTTTTGAAGTCCTATTTTTTACAGTAGCTATATGGCTTTCTGGTTTTTTAGGAACAAATTCACAGGCAGCTAATCAAATAGCATTGAATCTATCATCTATGACTTTTATGTTTGCAATGGGTCTTGGAGTGACTGCTATGATTCGTGTTGGAAATCAAAAGGGTAGGCAAGACTTTATATCTTTAAAACGAATTGCTTATTCTATTTTTTTACTCATTTTTATTTTCGATGTTATTTTTTGTCTTTTCTTCCTATTGACTAGTGATTATCTCCCTTGGATATACTTAAATGGTGACAATCCTCTACAATTTAGTGATGTTCAGGAAGTAGTTGCTATAGCCTCTTCATTATTAATAGCATCAGCCTTTTTTCAAATTTCAGACGGAGTTCAGGCTGTTGTTTTAGGTGCACTTAGGGGGCTTCAAGATGTAAATATTCCTGCATTAATAACTTTTTTTTCGTATGGAGTATTTGGAATTCCTGTTTCTTATTATTTAGCTTTAAAAACAGATTTTGGAGCATTTGGTATATGGATTGGGCTGCTCTCAGGGTTGACTTCCTCTGCTTTACTTCTTTTTTGGCGATTTCAGTATCTTACTAGAAAGTTAATTTTAAATTTGTGAAATGGAGTTACCTAAGTTTTTAATTGCTGATAATTCATCCTTTAAGGATGATTTATTTATTGTGCATACGGAATATCCTAGATTTATTCTAAATGTTTCCAATGATGAAGTTCATTGGCTAGAAGAATTTGACAAAGAAGACCAGACTGTTTTAGAGGCTGAGTCAAAAGCTTTAATTGAATCAGCATTCTCTTTTTATGACACTGAAATGGAATCTTTAGAGTGAAGTTATGAAACAACTTTTAGATGTGGATAGGGCTTTTTTTTTATGGCTTAATAGTCTTGGAAGCCCAGATTATGACTGGTTTTGGATGATGATGACCCATCGCGCATCCAATATAGTTGTTTACCTTATACTTCTGGGATTTATTGGATATAAAAATTCTTGGAAAATGGCTGGCTATTTATTATTTGTTACAGGGCTTTTAATCTTGTGTACAGATCAGCTTACAAATCTTTTTAAAGTTCAAGTTGGACGCTTAAGGCCTTGTTACGATGCTGAGATTCAATCTTTAGTTAGATTGGTAAAACCGACTTGTGGAGGGATGTTTAGTTTCTTTTCAGGACATGCCTCAAATTCTTTTGCTCTAGCAGTCTTTTTTGGTAATTTTACAAAATCATTCTGCAAATACTTGCCTTTTATTTTAATTTTTATAGCTGCATTAATTGCATATAGTCGAATTTATATTGGAGTTCATTTTCCATTAGATATTTTTTGTGGGGCGATTTTTGGAATTTCAATCGGTTGTTTTTTTTATAAAGGATTGGGAAAGATTAGTCCTAAGTTTTTAAGTTAAACTCAAATTGAGTTCTTTGAATATATTTTTTTCCAGGTCTAACTAAGGTTGAAGGAAAGCTCGAAATATTAGGAGTATTTGAAAACTTTTGAGTTTCGAAGCAAATACCATCAAAATGGAGTGGAGTAAAAACGACTAAACCAGGCTGGTCTGTATATATTTTCATTTCAATACCACTATCAGCTTGGTATAAATTTCCGACTTCTCCCTTTAAGGGATAAATAACAAAATAATCGTCTAAACGATTTTTTCCAATTACCCTCCTATTATTATAATCATATTTACTATTTTTTACTGATATTTTTTTACCTGTTGGAATTTGATTTTTTTTTAGTTCCAAAATCTCATCTGAAAAGATTTTTAATTCATGGTTATTTATAGTGCTTTCTTTGTTTAGATTGAAATAAGCATGATTGGTTAGATTAATATGAGTAGGGGCATCGGTTGTGGCAAAATAGTCTAAACATATTCGATTATCTTTAAGTCTATAATTTATTTCAGCTTCTATATTCCCTGGGAATCCAGAGTTACCTTCATTACATCGGTATTTAAATCTTATACTATTTGGTTTCTTATCGTGAATTACTTCCCATTCTTTTGTGTTCCAACCACTCTGACCACCGTGTAATAATACTCCCTGATTATTTTCTATAGAAATACTTTTCTCTTCAATCATAATTGGATTTTCTAGTCTTCCTGCATATCTTCCGATAATGGCACCCCGTGACCATGAATCATTTAAATAATCTTCTGGTTTTTGCAATCCTTGAATAATATTAATGGTGCTTCCATTTTTGTTTTTTATCCAAAGCTCATGCAGAATAGCTCCGTAAGAGAGAAAAACTGCTTTAAGTATTCCATTGTTAAGAGTAAATATCTCCAATTTTTTAATATTCCTCTTTTAAGAGTTCAGGATATTGTTTTTTAAATTTAAGTAGCCTGGGTATAGACACTTGCTTTACATAGGGATTATTGGGATTATTTTTTTCATAATCCTGATGATACTCCTCAGCATAGTAAAATTTTTCTAGGGGTTTGATCTCAGTTACAATTTCCTTAGAAAAATATCTTCCTTCTTCCAAAATTTGGATATAATCTTGAATAATTTCTCTTTCTTGATCAGAAGTGTAAAACGCTATGGATCTGTATTGAGATCCATAATCAGGACCTTGACGATTGGCTGTAGTAGGGTCATGAGATCCAAAGAAAACCAGAACCAGAGTCTCAAAGCTAACGATTTTAGGGTCATAAATCACCTCAACAGCTTCAGCATGTCCTGTTCTACCAGTTCCTATTTGTCTATAATTAGGGTTTTTAGTTAATCCTCCAGCATAACCAGAATAAGTTTCACTTACTCCCTTGACACTTTCGTAGATAGCCTCTACGCACCAAAAACAGCCAGATGCAAAATATGCCTTTTTCATTCCTTGTTCCTTTGAAATTGGAATCCAAACTGGTTCAGATGAATTTATAGGCGGCGTATTTGAAATACAGGTTTGGACTATGCTTACAAATAGTAGTGAAATAATCATTTTCATAACATAATTTTTTTAATTAGGTAAGTTTTATATCAGATTTCCCTATTTTATTATGGACACCAAATAATCACCTACTTCAGAAGTGGAGTAAGATTTCATGTTTTTTTCAATTAAGTCCTCAGTAACTTTTCCTTCAGCTAGAGACTGATCTACTGCTTTACGAATGGCTGCGCCTTCTTTTATTAAGTTAAAACTCATTTCAAACATCATAGCTGCAGATAAAATTGTTGCTAATGGATTGGCAATCCCTAATCCTGTAGCCTGAGGAAAAGATCCATGAATAGGCTCGTAAAGTGCATTTTGTGTTCCTATAGATGCTGAAGGCATTAAGCCCATAGAACCCGAAATAACGGATGCTTCATCAGTCAAAATATCTCCAAATAAATTTTCTGTAATTAACACATCGTAACTATTGGGCCATTGAACCAAACGCATTGCAACAGCATCAACGAATTCATAAGCAACTTCTACTTCAGGATAATCTTTTTCCATAGCTTGAACTGTTTCTCTCCATAGACGTGAACTTTCTAAAACATTTGCTTTGTCTACACAGCAAAGTTTTTTAGATCTAGTCATTGCTAATTCAAAACCTTTAACAGCTAATCGTTTTATCTCTTTTCTGGTATAAGTACAAGTGTCAAAAGCAGTTTCGCCA
This sequence comes from uncultured Flavobacteriaceae bacterium, assembly GCA_943842245.1. Lineage (GTDB taxonomy): Bacteria > Bacteroidota > Bacteroidia > Flavobacteriales > Flavobacteriaceae > MS024-2A. Next base: position 467,077 of record CALTAJ010000002.1, on the reverse strand, counting down.
TTATCTTTTCTCCCTCTGTCTCCAAAATAGATTCCTCCAGTTAGTTCCCGAAGAAAAATCAAGTCAGTACCTTCAATACGTTCCTGCTTCAAGGGAGATTTATTAATCAATGACGGAAACGTAAAAGTAGGTCGAACGTTGGCAAATAAGCCTAACTTTTTACGCATTTTAAGAAGTCCTTGTTCAGGACGAACTTTTGCAGAAGGATCATTATCAAAACGTGGATGTCCTATAGCTCCAAAAAGGACTGCATCTGCTGCTAAGCAAGCATGATGTGTTTCATCAGGATATGGGTCTCCTACAGCATCAATTGCTGCGGCACCAGTTAAAGCAGGTATCCATTCAATGACATGATTAAATTTATCAGCGACGGCATTTGAAACTTTTACTGCTTGTTCTATAACTTCAGGACCAATTCCATCTCCAGCTAAAAGGGCAATTTTTAATTGCATATTAATATTTTATGGGTGAATAATATTTAGCATTTTTTCAGTTGCTTTTATGGCTGAAACAGTTTGGTCTGAATCCAAACCACGAGTAGCAAATTCTTTCTTGTTTTTTTTCCAAATTATTGTAGTTTCACAAAGTGCATCCGATTCACTTCCCGGAGGGATTCGAACAGCATAATCAATTAATTTTGGTAAATCAATTTTTTGTCCTTTAAATACTTTATGTAATGCGTTCCAAAATGCATCATATTGACCATCACCGGATGCATTTTCTTCGAAAGTTTTATTCTCTATTTGAATACAAACACTAGTAGTGGGTTTCAATCCCTTTGAGTGAGTCAAGACATAAGATTGTACCTTAACTTTATTAGGAATATTATTTCCCAAAACGTCAGAGATTATAAAAGGAAGATCCTCTGCGGTAACACGTTCTTTTCTATCACCTAATTCGATAATGCGTTTGGTAACTTTTTTTAAATCTTCATTGTTTAGAGTGAGACCAAGTTCTTGAAGATTTTTTTGAATATTTGCTTTTCCAGAGGTCTTTCCAAGAGCATATCTTCGTTTTCTACCAAATCGCTCAGGAAGTAAGTCATTAAAATATAAATTATTTTTATGATCTCCATCAGCATGTATACCAGCTGTTTGAGTAAAAACATTTTCTCCTACAATTGGCTTATTAGCTGGTATTCTGAACCCTGTAAACGTAGCAACAATTTGACTTACTTTATGTAGTGCATCCTCTTTAATATTAATTTTTATATCAGGTAGAAAATCATTTATTACTGCTACTACACTTGCTAATGGTGCATTTCCAGCTCTTTCTCCCATACCATTTACAGTAATATGGAGCCCACTGACGCCTGCCTTTAGTGCTTCCATAGAATTTGCAACGCTCAAATCATAATCATTATGACCATGAAAATCAAAATGTATATTTGGGTAACGTTTTATAATTAAATTAAGATAAGTGGAGGTTTTTTCAGGAGTTAGTACTCCTAAAGTATCAGGTAATAAAACTCTAGAAATATGCTGTTTAGAAATAAAATCTAAATATTGAAAAACGTAATCTTGAGAATATGCCATACCATTGCTCCAATCTTCTAAATATACGTTTGTCTTGAATCCTTCATCTAGAGCTAGATTAATACTTTTTCTAATATTATTAAAATGCTGCTTTGGCTCCTGTTTTAATTGAAATTTTAAATGATTTAAAGAGCCTTTTGTTAATAAGTTTTGAACCTGAGCTCCAGCATCTTTCATCCATTTTATAGAGGTTCCATTATCTACAAATGTGAGTACTTCAATTCGATCAATACAATTGTTTGCAATTCCCCAAGAAGTGATTTCTTTTACAGCATTAAATTCACCATCTGATACTCTTGCAGAAGCGATTTCTATTCTGTCAATATTTAATTCTTTCAGCAAAAGTTTCGCAAGGGTTAGTTTTTCCGAAACAGAAAAAGACACTCCTGAAGTTTGTTCCCCGTCCCGCAGGGTTGTGTCCATAATTTCAATTGTCTTAATCATATGCTAGTTAATTATTGCTAAAGTGGAGTATTTGCAGCAAAATTTGATATATCATCCTTTATATTATTCAAATAATCAATGTCATCATAACCATTAAGCATATTTTCTTTTTTGTATGAATTTATATCAAAAGATTCTGATCTTCCTGATGAGCTAATTGTAATTTTTTGATTTGGAAGGTTTACGATTAATTCTGTTTTTGGATTTTTCTTAACTGTTTTAAAAATTATTTTTAAAAAATCTGGAGATATTTGTACAGGTAAAACACCAACATTCAAGCAATTATTTTTGAAAATATCAGCAAAAAAACTAGAAACTACACATCGAAAACCGTAGTCATAAACTGCCCAGGCAGCATGTTCTCTTGAAGAGCCAGAACCAAAATTATGTTCCCCAATTAGTATTTTCCCAGAATAGGTGGGATTATTTAATACAAAATCTAACTTAGGGGAATTATCCTGATTGTATCGCCAATCACGAAATAAATTATCACCAAATCCTTTACGTTCTGTTGCTTTTAGAAAACGTGCTGGAATAATTTGATCTGTATCTACATTTTCAATTGGAAGTGGAACTACTGAGCTTTTTAGTATATAAAACGAATCGTACGCCATTTGATTAAATTAAAGTTCTTGGATCAGTTATCTTTCCTGTAATTGCCGCTGCCGCTGCAACAAGAGGACTAGCTAATAAAGTTCTCGAACCAGGTCCTTGGCGACCTTCGAAATTTCTATTTGAAGTGCTAACTGCATATTTTCCTGCCGGGATTTTATCATCATTCATAGCTAGACATGCAGAGCATCCAGGCTCACGCAATTGAAATTCAGCATTTTCAAGTATTTCGAGTAAGCCTTCTTCTTTAATTGCATCTAGAACTTTATGAGATCCAGGAACTAACCATGCTGTAACATTAGATGCACGTTTATGACCTTTAATGATGCTTGTAAAAGCTCTAAAATCTTCAATACGTCCATTTGTACAACTTCCTATAAAAACATAATCAATGGACTTTCCGATCATACTTTCACCCTCTGAAAATCCCATGTAAGCAAGTGATTTTGCATAAGTAGCTGCGCCACCTTTAATATCTTTGGTGTTTGGTATAGCTTTAGTTATACTCATACCCATTCCCGGATTAGTTCCAAAAGTTATCATTGGATCAATCTCTGACCCATCAAAAATTAACTCTGTATCAAAATCAGCTCCCTCATCAGTATAAAGTGTTTTCCAATAAGTCATAGCTTTATCCCATGCTTTTGCTTTGGGAGTAAATTCTCGATTTTTTATATATTCAAATGTTTTTTCATCAGGAGCTATCATTCCTCCCCGAGCTCCCATTTCAATACTTAGATTGCATACTGTCATTCTTCCTTCCATAGTCAAATGCTTAAATACTTCTCCTGCGTATTCAACAAAATAGCCTGTAGCACCAGAAGTAGTTAATTTGGAAATTATAAAAAGGGCTACGTCTTTAGGAGTAACTCCCTTATTGAGCTTTCCATTAATAGTGATGAGCATTTTTTTTGGTTTTGGCTGCATAATACATTGCGTAGATAAAACCATTTCTACTTCAGAAGTTCCTATTCCGAATGCAATGGCTCCAAATGCTCCGTGAGTAGAAGTATGTGAGTCTCCACAAACAATGGTAGCTCCTGGCTGAGTGATGCCGTACTCAGGACCAACAACATGAACTATTCCATTTTTTTTATGACCTAATCCCCAATAAGAAATTCCATGATTTTTTGCATTTTCTTCTAGAGCTTTTAACTGATTTCTGGAGAGTGGATCAGCGACTGGTAGATGTTGATTAACCGTTGGTGTATTGTGGTCAGCAGTTGCAAATGTTCGTTCTGGATGAAGGACGGGTAACCCTCTTTTTTTTAAACCAAGAAAAGCTACTGGACTTGTAACTTCGTGTACCATATGACGATCAATAAATAGGACATCAGGCCCATCCTCAATGCTTTTTACAACATGCGAATCCCATACTTTATCAAATAGAGTTTTTTTCATTAAAATTTATATTAAATATTACTTGCTTCGATAATTTTTGGTAAATCTTTATCTTCAATTTCTTTCTTTTGATCAGCAATTACTAAGAATTGTTGATATACTTTATCGAGTTGTAATTTATCCAATTCATAGCCAATATTTTTAGCACGATAAGCAAGCGCGGCCCTACCGCTTCTTGCCGTTAGGACAATCGATGACTCGGTTACACCAACATCTTTTGGATTTATAATTTCATAAGTTTCTCTTTTTTTTATAACACCATCTTGGTGAATTCCAGATGAATGTGCAAATGCATTGGCTCCCACAATTGCTTTATTTGGCTGCACCGGCATGGCCATACTTTCAGATACTAACTGACTTAGATTATATAGTTTTTTTGATTTAATTCGTGTATCTAACTTCATAGCTGGGTGTTGGCGAAGAATCATAACAACCTCTTCAAGTGATGTGTTGCCTGCTCTTTCGCCAATGCCATTAATAGTACATTCAATCTGTCTTGCGCCGTTTTGTACACCTGCAATAGAGTTAGCTGTTGCAAGACCTAAGTCATTATGACAATGACAAGAGAGTTTAGCCTTATGTATACCGCTTACATTTTCTTTTAAATATTTAATTTTAGATCCATATTCCTCTGGGAGGCAGTGTCCTGTAGTGTCAGGTATATTCAAAACTGTAGCCCCAACTTTAATTACAGCCTCACAAACTCTTGCAAGAAACTCATTATCTGTTCTACCAGCATCTTCGGCATAAAACTCTATGTCCTCAACAAAACTTTTAGCATATTTGACTGCTGCAACTGCTCTGTCCAAGATTTTATCTGGAGTAGATTTAAACTTATATCGAATGTGACTTTCAGAAGTTCCAATTCCAGTATGTATTCTTGACCTTTTAGCAGATTTTAATGCTTCAGCAGCAACTTCAATATCTTTTTTGACCGCTCTTGTTAAGCCACAAACACGGGCGTTTTTAATTAAATTAGAAATATCTTCTACTGCTTTAAAATCTCCAGGGCTAGAGATGGGAAATCCTGCCTCTAAAACATCGACACCAAGATGATCTAGCTGCTCTGCAATTACTAATTTAGTAACAGAATCTAATTTACAGCCTGGAACTTGTTCGCCATCGCGAAGTGTGGTGTCGAAAATTTCAACATAATCCATAAATAAAAATTGGAATTATTTATAAACTAAAATAAACCATAGCTTTCATTAAGATAAAATGGCTATTTTTGTATTACAACATTCGAAGGGAATAACTACTACGTAACATGCTAATTATAAGTATTTTGAATCAAAATAGATTACAATGACAAATGAGCAGAAAGATAATTTATTTGTGTTAGTAAAGTCACTAACTAAGTCTGAAAAAAGACAATTTACTTTGTATGTAGGTAGGATGGATTCAAATGAAGATTCAAAATTTCTCAATCTTTTTCAGCTATTGGATAAAATTAAGCGATATGATGAAAAGTTAATTTTAAATAAAGGTATTGTATCTAAGCAACAATTATCTAATCTTAAAGCTCATCTTTACAAACAAATTTTAATTAGTTTACGAATGAATCCAATGCACAAGAATATTCGGATCCAAATTCGTGAGCAACTAGATTTTGCTACTATTCTCTATCAAAAGGGATTATATAAACAAAGTTTAAAAGTTTTAGAAAAAGCTAAACTATTAGCTAATAAACATGAAGAAAAATATATAGCTTATGAAATTGTAGAATTAGAAAAAGTTATCGAGTCTCAATATATTACAAGAAGTTTAAGTAATCGGACTGAAACCTTAATTGGTGAATCTGAATCATTGAGAGCTCAAAACAATCTAGCTACTCAACTTTCAAATTTATCTCTACAGTTATACGAACGATTGATTAAAGCTGGTTATGCAAAAAGTGATCAAGAGTTTAGAGAAATCACTCAGTTTTTTTATGAAAATTTACCTAAAACAGAAAATGAACAACTCGGATTTAGAGAAAAACTTTGGTATTATAAGGCACACGTGTGGTATAGTTTTTTAACTCAAGATTTTTTGTCAACGTATCGGTATTCTTCAAAGTGGGTCGAAATGTTTGAAGAATCACCAGCTATGATTAGTATCCATCCTGTTTTTTACCTTAAGGGGATAAATTATTTAATGGAAAGTTTGGTTCTGATAAAGTATCCATCAAAATTTAAGTTAGCACTTAAACAAATGGAATATTGGACAGAACATAGTAGCTTTCCTAAAAATGATAATCTGAGAGCTTTGAGTTTTCAGTTCTATTTTAGTAATAAACTTAACATGCACTTTCTAGAAGGAAGTTTTGAAGAAGCTCAAATTTTAATCCCTGAAATTAAAAAGGGAATTAATGAAAATATAAATCAAATTGATCCACATCATATTATGATGTTTTATTACAAAATAGCTTGCGTTTATTTTGGAGCGGAGGATTATGAAAACTGTATTATTTTTTTGAATAAAATAATTAGTAACAAGAGTTTAAAAATGCGAGAAGATCTGCTTTGCTTTTCCAGAGTTCTAAATATATTCGCTCATTACGAGGCTGGCTTTGATTATCATTTAGAAAATCATCTTCGTGAGACCTACAAGTTTTTAATCAAAATGAATGATTTACATGAGGTTCAAAAAGCTATGATTAGATTTGTTAAAGGTCTTGGGGATATTTACCCACATGAATTAAAAACTGCTTTTGAGGGACTTTATGTTGAACTTAAGCAATATGAAAATGATCCTTATGAAAGACGATCCTTCTTGTATTTGGATATATTGTCATGGTTAGAAAGTAAAATTAATAATAAACCTATAGCAACAGTAATTAAAGAAAAAGCATCCTCTATCAATCGAAAAGAACGCTCTTCCATATCCCCACTCTAATGGGGTCTGCAGTAAAACACAAAATTTCTTTAGTCACAGGATGTATAATAGTTAACTTTCTTGCGTGTAAGCTAATGCTACCGTCCTTATTACTTCTTTTGGCCCCATATTTTAAGTCTCCTTGAATAGGAAAACCTATCTCGCTAAGTTGGGCTCTGATTTGATGGTGACGTCCTGTCTTTAATTTTATTTCTAAAACACAATAATGATCTAATTCATAAATTCGTTTAAAAGAGAGGTGTGCTATTTTACTATTAGGGACTTCATTTTTATGGGCTTTTGATTTATTTTGTTTATTGTTACGCGTCATCCAATTTTTTAAACTTCCGTTATCATGCGGAAAATTTTCATTTACAATAGCCCAATAGATTTTTTTTGTCTCTCTTAATTTAAATTGATCATTTAAACGACTTAAAGCTTTTGAAGTTTTAGTAAAGACAATCGCTCCACTTGTCGGACGATCTAACCTATGAACAAGTCCTAAATACACTGCATTAGGTTTGTTGTACTTTTCTTTAATATAATTTTTGATAATATCTGTTAAGGTTTGGTCTCCTGTTTTATCACCTTGGACCAATTCACCTGCTTTTTTATTTATAACTATTAGATGGTTATCTTCAAAAAGAATACGATTTTCTAATTCCAAACTTTAATACTGTTCTTTTTCATTGGGAAAACTCTTTGATTTAACATCTAGGGTGTAACGGTTAACTGCTGCATGGATTAAGTTATCTAAATCAGCGTAACGTCTAAGAAAACGAGGACTAAATTCTTTGTTCATACCCAACATGTCGTGAAGTACAAGGACCTGCCCATCAACATTGGTACCAGCACCTATTCCAATCATAGGAATATTTACAGATTTAGATGCTTGTTCGGCTAGCTTTGCAGGTATTTTTTCTAAAACCACACCAAAACATCCGATACTTTGAAGCATTTGAGAATCTTTAATTAATTGTTCAGCCTCTTGGGCTTGTTTAGCCCGAACAGAATAAGAACCAAACTTATATATTGATTGAGGTGTCAAGCCTAAATGACCCATTACTGGAATTCCAGCTTGTATTATACGCTCTATTGACTCTCTAGCTTGATTACCACCCTCTAATTTTACCGCGTGAGCTCCTGACTCTTTCATAATTCGAATAGCAGATCGAAGTGCCTCTTTGGAGTCTGATTGGTAAGTGCCAAATGGTAAGTCTACAACAATTAAAGCTCGATTTACGGCTCTCACTACGCTACTAGCATGATAAATCATTTGGTCTAATGTTATAGGTAATGTTGTTTCATGACCTGCCATAACATTTGATGCAGAATCTCCCACCAAGATTATGTCAACCCCTGCTTTATCAACTAAACCTGCAAAAGTGAAATCGTAAGAAGTTATCATGGCAATTTTTTCACCATTAGATTTCATCTCCTGAATAGACTTAGTTGTTATTCGACTATATTTTTGTGTTGCCATAAAAAATTTATTATATAAAAATACTATGTTTTATGAATTGTAATTCAACAAGAACAATAAAATTAATTGTATTCTCATAAAACTGCCATGCTGTCAGTATGAAGATAGTGGCATAGTGCTTGACATTTAATTATAAAAAATATAAGTTATGAGTAAAATTATAGGTATAGATTTAGGAACAACAAATTCATGTGTTTCGGTAATGGAAGGAAATGAACCAGTAGTTATTCCAAACGCTGAAGGTAAAAGAACAACTCCTTCAGTTATTGCTTTTGTTGAAGGTGGCGAAATCAAAGTAGGTGACCCTGCAAAACGTCAGGCAGTTACCAACCCAACTAAGACAATAGCTTCTATTAAACGTTTTATGGGAAACAAGTTTTCTGAATCAAAAAATGATTTAGGAGTAGTTGCTTATAAATTAGTAAAAGGTGACAACGACACTCCACGTGTTGATATTGATGGTCGTTTATATAGTCCTCAGGAACTTTCAGCAATGACTCTTCAAAAAATGAAAAAAACAGCTGAAGATTATCTTGGTCAAGACGTAACCGAGGCGGTTATAACAGTCCCCGCTTATTTCAATGATTCACAACGTCAAGCAACTAAAGAAGCAGGTGAAATAGCAGGGTTAAAAGTACAGCGTATAATTAATGAGCCTACAGCCGCTGCATTAGCATATGGACTTGATAAAGGTGGATCTGATAAAAAAATTGCTGTTTATGATTTAGGAGGAGGAACATTCGATATTTCTATACTCGAATTAGGTGATGGTGTATTTGAAGTTCTTTCAACTAATGGTGATACCCATCTTGGAGGAGATGATTTTGATCAAGTAATTATCGATTTTCTAGCGGAGACTTTTAAAAAGGATGAATCAATTGATTTACGTAAAGATCCCATGGCTCTTCAACGTCTTAAAGAAGCAGCTGAAAAAGCAAAAATTGAATTGTCATCTTCTGCTCAAACTGAAATCAATCTTCCTTATGTGACAGCCACAGACTCTGGACCCAAACATTTAGTGACAACTTTATCTCGATCAAATTTTGAACAATTAGCTGACGATCTAGTAAAACGCTCCATGTCACCAGTTAAAAAAGCTCTAAATGATGCTAGTTTATCAACTAGTGATATTGATGAGGTAATTCTTGTAGGAGGTTCAACTAGAATCCCTATCATTCAACAAGAAGTTGAAAAGTTTTTTGGAAAAAAACCCTCTAAAGGTGTAAATCCAGATGAGGTAGTTGCTGTTGGAGCTGCTATCCAGGGCGGTGTGCTTACTGGAGATGTAAAAGATGTATTACTCTTAGATGTAACACCTTTATCTCTTGGAATTGAAACAATGGGAGGAGTTATGACAAAACTAATAGAGTCCAATACAACTATTCCAACAAAAAAATCACAAGTCTTTTCTACAGCGGCAGACAATCAACCTTCGGTTGAAATTCACGTTTTACAAGGAGAACGCTCTATGTCTTCTGATAATAAAACAATAGGCCGTTTTCACCTTGATGGAATACCACCTGCGCAAAGAGGAACTCCACAAATTGAAGTAACTTTTGATATTGATGCTAATGGAATAATTAAAGTAAGTGCTTTAGATAAGGCAACTAATAAATCTCAGGATATTCGAATCGAAGCCTCTTCAGGTTTAACCGAGGAAGAAATTGAAAAAATGAAAAAGGAAGCAGAAGCTAATGCTGACGCGGATAAAAAGGTAAAAGAGGAAGCTGAAAAGTTCAATAGTGCTGACCAGATGATTTTTCAAACAGAAAAACAATTAAAAGAATTTGGTGATAAATTATCTGATGACAAAAAAGCACCCATTGAATCTGCATTAGTTGAATTAAAAAAAGCCCATGAATCCAAAAATCTAGAAGACATTGACAAGTCTTTAGAGACGATTAACGAGGCATGGAAAAACGCATCTGAAGAAATGTATAAAGCACAAGCTGAAGCTGGTAATGCTAACAAGGACGGAGATAATCCACAACCTGATAACGAATCCAAGGGTGGAGATGACGTACAGGATGTTGATTTCGAAGAAGTGAAAGAATAAATATTTTTTTAATTAAAATAAAAAATGCCTTTAGAAAACTCTTAAGGCATTTTTTGTTTCTAAATTTTAGTAAATAAAATGAAAAAAGAACAAGTATTAAGCATAACAAACGGGATTTGTAAAAACACTTTAATGGAGACATTAGAAATTGAATTTATAGATGTTGGAGAAACCTTTCTTAAAGCTCGTATGCCAGTAAACACTAAAGTGCATCAACCAGATGGAGTTCTACATGGAGGTGCAACAGCTGCATTGGCAGAAAGTGTTGGAAGTGCGGCTGTATTTGTACTTAATAAAGATCCTAATATTCAGGTCAGAGGAATCGAAATCACTGCTAATCATTTAAAAAGTATTTCAAAAGGTTATGTTTATGCTACAGCTACTCCAATCCATCAAGGTAAAACTATACAACTTTGGGAGATTCGAGTAGAGGATGAAAAATCTAATTTAATTTCAATTTGTAAGCTGACAACTTTTAAAATAAGAAAATAAAAATTTAAATATTTTGTGATAAATTTTTAGAATATATTTGCTGAAAATGTAAAAAAATGAAGAGTGTTATAATTTGTGATATGGAAGGAGTGATTCAAGAAATTAATAAAGGAGCTCTTGAGTTATTTGGTTATAATAAAGATGAACTTATTGGTAAAAAGAGAGTTTCAATTTTTTCTCCAGGTGAAATTGTTATTCAAAATGTTTTAGGATGGTTGGAAAAGGCTAATAAAGAGGGTAAATCTTTAATTAAAACAAATTTTATTAAAAAAGACGGATCTCAATTTAATGCAGAAATTTTAATTACTCCTAATTTTGCAAATGGTAAGGACCAGGAGCAGACAGGTTATTGCGGAATAACTAAAGAAATTAAAGAAGAAGTTAATATACCTATAAATTTTACTACTAAAATTTTTAAAGGAATTGCCATAACAAGAGGTGGGTTTACTTTAGCATCTATTTTACCCATGGTGATTGTAGCAGTTTTATTGAATCAAATGAATTCTCTATCAATTATAAATGCTATAATTTCTATTATAGGAATAATCTCTGTTCATGTTTTTGGCAATCTATATAATGACTATTTCGATGTTAAGTCAGGAACAGATGAAGTTAATAATGAATATTTTAATGTTGGCGATAAATCCTTGATCTTAAGAGGAGCTCAAATTTCAGGAGGAAGTAGAGCAATCGAATTAGGACTTATCACATTGAAAAAAACAAAAAATTTAGGTAATATAATGTTACTAATTGCATCTTTGTGTATTATCTTCCTTTCAATAAATATTTATTTAGAGGCTAAATCTTTCAAAAATATTTTAGGAATAATAGTAATTGGTTTTTTGGGATCTTTCTTAGCGTATTTTTATACTGCAAAGCCGTTAAGACTGTCTGCAAGAAAAGGCCTTGGAGAAATTGTTATTTTCTTAACCTTTGGGCCATTGTTGACATTAGGCAGCTTATTTGCTATGTCTAACACTCCATTGGATATAGCCTTTTACACCCTAAAAGATTTTATTCTAATCGGAATTCCTCTAGGCCTCCTAACTACAAATATTCTTTTTATAAATCAGTTTCCAGATTATCAATCAGATAAAAAATCAGATAAAATTAATTTAGTTGTTTTATTTGGAAAGAAATTTTCAAGATGGATTTATTTATTAAATCTGATGCTTATTTTCTTTAGTACTTTTTATTTTATAAAAGAAATCCACCGATTTGTACCACAATTCAATAACAATATATTTTACATCATTTTTTCAATTATATTCCTATATGGATTATATATATTCTCTGGTTTGTTTAAGTATTATGATTCAAGAAAATTAATTAATTATAATATCCAGACAATATATTATCAAATTATTTTTTGCATCGGTTTAATTCTAACCTTTTACATATAAGTGACATGTTCTTAAATCAAGTTTTAGATTATAAAAATCCCTTTTGGATGTACTTGCTTGGTTCTTTTGTCATTATTATTTTTACTGTTATAGGACAGCTGCCACTCACTTTTTTTATTACAAGTGCAAGCATTTCAGCTTCTGGAGGTGATCCAATGGTGGCACTTCGAAACTTAGATAAAAATTTACAATTATTCCTTCTTTTAGTTCCCTTTGCTGTGGGTTTTCTTGGACTTTTTTTGGTAGTTAAAAAGATGCATGAGCGAAGTTTGAGAAGCATCTCGACTTCACGTCAAAGCCTAGATTGGAAACGTATTTTTTATGCTTTTTTTATATGGGGTGTATTTAGCATAATATTGATTTTTGGCGATTATTTCATCTATCCAGAAAACTATCAATGGAATTTTAATTTTAGATCTTTTGTTTTTCTCTTTTTAATTGCAATATTTTTAATGCCCATACAAACTAGTTTGGAAGAGTATATTTTTAGAGGATATTTAATGCAAGGTTTTGCAACTTTATTCAGAAGTCGTTGGGGAGCTCTTTTGTTGACTTCATTAGTTTTTGGATCTCTACATTTATTTAATCCTGAAGTTGAAAAACTAGGGTACGGAGTAATGATCTATTATATAGGAACAGGTTTGTTTTTAGGGATTCTAACTCTTATGGATGAAGGTATAGAACTTGCTCTCGGATTTCATGCAGCGAATAATTTAACAACAGCCTTGCTGGTAACTTCATCTTGGACGGCTTTTCAAACAGAATCTATTTTGATTGATATTTCTGAACCTTCTCTAGGAGGAGAAATTTTTATTTCATTATTTTTAATATACCCTTTATTTCTTTTTTTAATGTCCAATAAATTCAATTGGTCTGGATATAAAACTAAGCTTATTTCTAAACTATAATATGCATTTTCCACATTATTCAAAAATCCATAATCGTTTTCTTTTAAATGGATATTTTTATGACAGAAATACCTTAAAAGAAGTCGCTTATGACTTTATCAAAGAGGGCGATCAATATGAGAATTTTTTAGGTGATTTTCTATTAGATTGGCTAGATCACTCAAACTCTATTTACCTTGAAAGCTCGTTGGCTTCAACTCAGCCAAAAAAAATATTATTTAAAAAACAATCTTTAGTAAATAGTGCAATATCTACAGGAAATTTTTTTGGAGTAAGTGTTGGAGACACCGCTTTACATTGCCTTCCAGCCAATTATATTGCAGGAAAGATGATGTTAATCCGTGCGATGATTCTTGGTTTAGAAATTGATTTAATTTCTCCATCAAAAAATCCATTTTATAAAAATCAAAAAACTTATGATTTTGTAGCCATGACACCAATGCAAGCTTTTAATTCTCTTTCAGAATTAGGAAAAGTTAAAAAACTAATTGTTGGTGGTGCCTATGTTTCTTTATCCCTACAAGAATCCTTAATTAAGGCAAAAGTAAATGCGTTTGAAACTTATGGAATGATGGAAACCTTATCTCATATTGCTATTCGAACGATGACAGATCCTGTATCTGAATTTAAATGTTTACCAGACGTCAAAGTCCAACAAGACGAGCGAAAATGTTTAGTAATCAACGCTCCTAAATTAGATGTTAAGCATTTGATAACTAACGACCAAGTAGAATTATTAAGTTCAACACGTTTCAGATTAATCGGAAGGATAGATAATGTAATTAATTCAGGAGGATTAAAGCTTCATCCAGAACAAATTGAGCGTAAACTTTCTAAAAACCTTTCTTTCCATTTTTTTATTGACAGTATTTCGGATTCTCTATTAGGTGAAAAGGTTGTTTTGGTTGTCAAAGATGATCCCCAAATTGAATTTAAAAAATTACATAAACAGATTAAAGAGTGTACTTCACTTGAGGCTTGTGAGATCCCTAAGGCAATAATTTGTGTTAAAGATTTTATTCAAACCTACAGTGGAAAGATAAAACGAAAGCTAGCATGGATCAAAAACCTCAACGTATATTAAACTTGTAGGATACCCATATTAAATTTTTCTGTAATTGGGGCATGATTAGCCATATCAATACCCATACTTATCCATGAGCGAGTTTCTGCAGGATCAATTACTGCATCAATCCATAATTGGGAAGCAGCATACATGATATCAGTTTTATTCTCATAATTCTTATCAATTTTTTCTCTTAAAGCAATTTCTTTTTTTTTATCAACTTTAACTCCTGATTTTTTAGCAGCAGACTTTTCTATTTGCAATAGCACATTGGCTGCTTGACTTCCTCCCATCACAGCCATTTTTGCTGTAGGCCATGCTAGTATTAAGCGTGGGTCATAAGCTTTTCCGCACATAGCATAATTACCAGCGCCAAAAGAGTTGCCAACTACAATAGTAAATTTAGGAACAACAGAATTGGCAACTGCATTGACCATTTTAGCCCCATCTTTGATAATACCTCCGTGCTCAGCTTTAGTACCTACCATAAAACCAGTAACATCTTGAAGAAAAACTAAAGGAATTTTTCGTTGGTTACAGTTTGCAATAAAGCGTGTAGCTTTATCGGCAGCATCTCCATAAATTACTCCACCAAACTGCATTTCTCCAGATTTACTTTTCACAACCTTTCTTTGATTTGCTATAACCCCTACAGACCAGCCATCTATTTTAGCATATGTAGTTATTAGTGTTTGACCGTATTCTCTTTTGTATTCATCTTGAGATCCCTTGTCTAATAATAAGTCCATTAGTAAATAGGAGTCATAAGGTTGAGTGCTTTCTTTAGGAAGAACCTTGTAAATCAAATCTGGATCCCCCTCAGGTGCTTTTGCTATACTTCTCTGAAAACCTGCAATTGAAGAATTACCTATTTTTTCAATCAGACTCCTGATTTTATCTAATGCAGCTTGATCATTTTTTACTTTATAATCTGTTACTCCACTAATACCAGAATGAGTATCTGCACCTCCTAAAAATTCATTATCAACATCTTCTCCAATTGCAGCTTTAACTAAATAGCTTCCAGCTAAAAAAATACTTCCTGTATTTTCCACAATAATTGCTTCGTCTGACATTATGGGAAGATATGCTCCTCCTGCTACGCAGCTTCCCATCACTGCAGCGATTTGTACAATACCCATACTACTCATTTTAGCATTATTTCTAAAAATACGTCCAAAATTCTCTTTATCTGCAAAGATTTGATCTTGAAGGGGTAGGAAAATTCCAGCGCTATCTACAAGGTAGATGATTGGAATTTTATTTTCCATTGCAATTTCTTGTGCTCTCAGGTTTTTTTTAGCGGTCATTGGAAACCAGGCTCCAGCTTTTACAGTTGCGTCGTTTGCAACAATCACACAGCGTTTTCCTGAGACTTTAGATATAACCACAATTACACCAGCTGATGGGCAGCCACCGTACTGTTCGTACATATCTTCTGCAGCAAGAGTACCTATTTCAAAAATATCATTGGGGTCATCAACTAGTTGATTGATTCGTTGTCGAGCTGAAAGTTTCCCCTTTTCATTTAACTTTTTAATACTAGATTTACCTCCTCCTTGTTTTATAACTCTTACACGTTGCTCGAGTTTCGCCCATGCCATTTTTATAGCATCTTTATTTTTTTCTTGTTCTATGTTCATATCGTTTTTAAGACATTGCTAAAGTAATAATTTCTATAGTCGTGGTTTTAAATAAAAGTTCGATATTTGTTTTAATACAAATAAAAATGGGTTTAAATAAAAATAAAATCGTTGGCTATACTGCACTTGTAATGGCAATCATAGGAAGCGCATTAATTTTAATTGGTGTATTGAAATATCCTGATTACGCCATAGGATTTTCAATAGCAGGCATTGGCTTCTATACTATAGCATGGGCCTTCAATGCTTTAAGGGGAAGAATCTAATATGTTAGAAGAAAAAAAGGTAATCTTTTCGATGAATGGGGTTTCAAAGACATTCCCCAGCGCCAATAAACCTGTCTTAAAAAACATCTATTTAAGTTTCTTTTACGGAGCTAAAATTGGAATTCTTGGACTCAATGGTTCAGGAAAATCAAGTCTTTTAAAAATTATAGCAGGTATAGATAAAAGCTTTCAAGGTGATGTAGTTTTTTCTAATGAATATAAAGTAGGATTTTTACAACAAGAGCCTCAGCTTGATGAAGATAAAACTGTTCTAGAAGTAGTAAAAGAAGGAGTAGCTTCAACAGTATCTATTTTGAAAGAATACAATGATATTAATGATCAGTTTGGTCTTCCTGAGGTTTACGAAAATGCTGACAAAATGCAGCAACTTATGGATCGTCAAGCACAACTTCAAGATGAGATTGATGCCTTAAATGCATGGGAACTCGATACTCAGTTGGAGATTGCAATGGACGCCTTAAGAACGCCCTCTAGTGATCAAAAAATAAGTGTTCTTTCTGGGGGAGAACGCAGGCGAGTAGCGTTATGTCGTTTATTATTACAAAAGCCTGATGTATTGCTTTTAGATGAGCCTACAAATCATCTTGACGCAGAATCTGTACATTGGCTAGAACACCATTTAGCACAATATCAAGGTACTGTAATTGCTGTAACTCACGATCGCTATTTTTTAGATAATGTCGCTGGGTGGATTTTAGAATTAGATAGGGGTGAAGGAATTCCATGGAAGGGAAATTACTCTTCTTGGTTAGAACAAAAATCTAAACGCTTAGCTATAGAACAAAAACAATCTTCAAAAAGACAAAAAACTTTAGAACGTGAACTTGAATGGGTTCGTATGGCCCCTAAAGGACGACAATCTAAACAAAAAGCTCGTTTAGCAAATTACGATAAGTTGATAAGTCAAGATCAAAACAAGGTTGATGAGAAATTAGAAATTTTTATTCCAAATGGACCCCGACTGGGTACTAATGTTATTGAAGCATTTAAAGTTTCAAAATCTTTTGGAGAAAAGATATTATACGATAATCTAAATTTTAATTTACCTCAAGCAGGAATAGTTGGTGTAATTGGACCAAACGGAGCAGGAAAATCAACAGTTTTTCGAATGATAATGGGTGAAGAAACAACTGACGAGGGAAGCTTCTCAGTGGGCGATACAGTTAAATTAGCTTATGTTGATCAATCACATAGTAATATTGATCCCGAAAAGTCAATTTGGCAAAATTTTAGTGATGAACAAGAGTTAATTATGCTAGGTGGAAGACAGGTTAATTCAAGAGCATTTTTGAGCCGTTTCAATTTTAGTGGAAATGAACAAAATAAGAAGGTTTCTTCTCTTTCTGGAGGAGAACGAAATCGTCTGCATTTAGCAATGACTCTAAAAGAAGAGGGGAACGTTTTGTTACTTGATGAACCTACTAATGATTTAGATGTTAATACCTTAAGAGCATTAGAAGAAGCCCTAGAAAACTTTGCAGGTTGTGCTGTAGTTATTTCACACGATCGCTGGTTTTTAGATCGAATATGTACCCATATTCTCGCTTTTGAAGGTAATTCTCAAATGTATTTTTTTGAAGGCTCCTATTCTGACTATCAGGAAAACAAAAAAAAGCGTTTAGGTCAAGATATCATGCCAAAAAGAATACAATACAGAAAGCTATCCCGGGATTAGTCTAAGTCTAACTCCATTTTAATATTCCCACGAGAATAAATCACGTCAGCTTCCATAGGAACTTCAATAAAACCATATTTAAAGTATAAATGAATTGAATTTTTTAAAATTGTATTTGAATAAAGGATAATTTTATTCCAACGATATTTTTTAGCAAAAGAGATGGCAAATTGCATCATAACATTTCCATATCCTTTATTTCTGAATTTAGGATCAATTGCCATTTTACTGAATTCAAATATTTGATTTCCCTTTTTAATAAATGCAAAGGTACCGATAACTTCATCTTTAATTTCCGCCATAAAGATAAAACCACCTGAGTCTAAAATTTCAGATCTTGGATTACTTAATACTCTTTCATCAATAGGTTCGACCTCAAAGTACTTTTTGAGCCATTCAATATTTAGAGCCTTAAATTGCTCAGAATCTTTAGCAGTAAACTCTCTAAACTTAATTTCAGGCATTACCAGTCATATCATCTGGTCGAACCCAAGCATCAAATTCCTCAGCTGTCAAATAACCAAGGGATAAACTGGCCTCTTTTAAAGTACTTCCATCTTTATGTGCTTTGTTTGCAATTTCAGAAGCTCTATAGTAACCTATTTTGGTATTTAATGCTGTAACAAGCATTAATGAGTTTTGAACCAATTCGTTAATTCTATCATGACTGGGTTTAATTCCAATAACACAATTTTCAGTAAAACTTACACATGCATCACCTAGTAATCGAGCAGATTGTAAAATATTAGCTGCCATTAATGGCTTAAAAACGTTCAATTCATAATGTCCTTGAGTTCCAGCTATAGTTACGGCGACATCATTTCCCATAACCTGAGCACATACCATGGTCAACGCTTCACATTGAGTTGGATTAATCTTTCCTGGCATAATGGAGCTTCCTGGTTCATTAGCAGGAATGATCAATTCACCAATTCCTGAACGAGGACCTGAGGCCATCATTCGAATGTCGTTACCAATTTTATTTAAAGATACTGCGAGTTGTTTTAAAGCGCCATGTGACTCAACAATTGCATCATGAGCAGCAAGTGCTTCAAATTTATTTTTAGCACTTTTAAAGGGTAATTCTGTAAATTCTGAAATGTATTTAGCTACCAAAGCTGCATAACCTTTAGGTGTGTTTATACCAGTTCCTACTGCGGTTCCTCCCAATGCTAGCTCGGATAGATGATCAAGTGTGTTTTTTAATGCTTTAATACCATGGTCTAATTGTGAAACATAACCCGAAAATTCTTGACCTAAAGTCAGGGGAGTAGCATCCATAAAATGAGTACGTCCAATTTTGACAATTTCTTTAAATGCTTCTGCTTTTTTATTTAATTCATCTCTAAGTTTTTGAACCCCAGGAATGGTAGTTTCAACTATCATTTTGTAAGATGCAATGTGCATTCCAGTTGGAAATGTATCATTTGAAGATTGTGATTTATTGACATCGTCATTAGGCGAGAGTGTTTTATCTCCAACTCCAAGTGTTTTTCCTGCCAGTTCATGCGCACGGTTCGCAATGACCTCGTTGAGATTCATATTACTCTGTGTTCCTGATCCAGTTTGCCAAATTACCAATGGAAATTGATCGTCTAGCTTTCCTTCCAGAATTTCATCGCAAACCTGGCCAATTAAATCTCTTTTGGATTCTTCTAGTTCACCAAGTTTATGATTGGTATAGGCTGCTGCTTTTTTGAGATAGGCAAAACTGTAAATGATTTCTTGTGGCATAGAGCCCCCGGCACCAATTTTAAAATTGGAACGTGAGCGTTCTGTTTGTGCTCCCCAATATACATCTCTGGGAACTTGAACTTCTCCTATTGTATCTTTTTCAATTCGGTATTCCATAATATTGGATTTTATACAAAAATACTAGGTTTGAAAGAAACCCTATTTACAGAGTTAACTTTTTTTGAAAAAAAAGCTATGGAAAATCAAATTCAATTTAAAAAATTGAAAAAAATGATTATTTTTACAGCATATATAATTATATGTTTGAATTTGATCAATACCTCGGATTTATTTCTTTTTTAACCATACTAACAATTGGTTTTTGGTTAATGATTTTCTTATTGACCTTCGTCATTCCCTATTGGTTAATAGGCGCCCTAAGAGAGTACTTTAAATACGGAAGAAATAAAGTAACAGTAGAGGATAAACAAAAAAAATAAAAAAAGGAACTTTTAAGCCCCTTTTAAGTATCTAAAAGTCAGATTCTTCTCCTCCGTCATTTAAACTACCTCTGCGATTGTTTCTTCTTTTACCCATCTTACGTTCGTTTATACGATAAGTAAACGTAAATACATAGCTGGGTTGTCTCCATTGAAATTCGGTATAGTTTCTGAAATCAGCTGTTTCTGTAGTACTTTTTCTTCTAGAAGAATTAAAGATATCGTTTACTCTGAAAGAAAGTGTAGCCTTATCGTTAAACATTGGTTTGTTCAAAGCTCCAGAAAAACTCACCACTCCTTTGGATTCTGTTTGAGCATTTGCTCTGGGGCCAAAGTAGAATCCATTGAGCTGTGTATTGATTCCAAAAGCCAGTGGAAAACTACTGTTAAATCGCATAAACCAACTTACAATTTTTCTATCTAAAGGAACCCCTTTATAGAAACCTATGGTTTCCGAATTAAAAATATTAAAGTTTCCGCTAAGACGGACTTGGCGCTTGGGCGAATAGGTAAGTGTAAACTCTGTGCCTGTTCTAATGTTTTCTGATATGTTGACAGAAGTTGATCTGAATTCAGGTAATTCAACT
Source organism: uncultured Flavobacteriaceae bacterium (assembly GCA_943842245.1). Classification (GTDB taxonomy): domain Bacteria; phylum Bacteroidota; class Bacteroidia; order Flavobacteriales; family Flavobacteriaceae; genus MS024-2A. Next base: position 446,455 of record CALTAJ010000002.1, on the reverse strand, counting down.
AAAGGGTCTAAACTTACCACTACCAATTCACCTGTAGTTTCAGTTATGCGTTCTATAACTTGAGTTGCTTTTTGATAATAGACCGAACTATTGAATGTAAACTTATTCCATCTTTTAAGATAACCTAAATCAAATAGTTTGGAATAGGAGGGATCCAAATCGGGATTTCCTTGCCTAAAAAAAGGTCAAACTGGTTAGGGATCTAAATGGATTGAGAGACCATGATCTTGGGCGTCGAATACGACGACTATACCCTAAGGTGATATTTTCTTTTTCAGTAAATTCAAAAGAGAAGTTAAGGGTAGGAAACCAATCGGTATAGTCTTTTTCTTTGAAGATTTTCGTTGTCTTCTGGTCAATTACTATATGAGTCTTTTCCATTCGAAGTCCTATTAAATAAGAGAACTTATTTATTTTTTTACCAAATTGGGCATAGGCAGCATTTATTTTTTGAGTAAAGCCCAAGAAATTGGTTAATTCTGTATTGGGAGTTCTTCCGTTATCTAATAAATCAAAAACATTGTAATCGGTTTCTTGTAAGCTGAAGTCTCCTCGATATCCAATTTCAAACTGTGTATTTTCATTTATAGGCCAGACGTAATCCATCTGTAATAAGGTTCTGCTTTGATCTTCAAAAGTGTCGGATTCTTGATTAAAAGTACTTGTATTTTCTGCCAGATCGCTCTCATCCTCCTCACTAGATTCGGTTTGAAACTCAATGACCAATTCATGACCTTTATCGTCAAATTTTTTGGTAAAATTCGTAGTGAACTGTTGGGAATTATCAATTTCTTCTTCAAATTGATAGCGACCAAATTGATCTACTACGACTCCCGCTGCGTTGAGATTATCTATTTTGGTGTTATTATTACTCTCGTTATCACTTGTTCTGACAAAACCGCTAATAGTTAGTGAGGTGTCATCATTAAAATAATATTCAGCTCCAAGATTAAAAAAGATACTCTTTCGATTTCTCTGATAGTCTCTATCCTCATTTACAAAACGAACAGGATTGAAGTTTTCACTTTCAAAATCTCCACCTCCTCTAGATTCAGAATCTCTCAAAGATGTCGTACTGAAAATATTAAATTTTTTGGTTCTCCAGTTAAGGGTTGCATTTCCCCCATAAGTTGTTGGAGCCCCTCCATTTAGGATAAAGGAACCGTTAAAACCTTCAAGTTCCTCTTTTTTCAATATCACATTTAATATACCTGCTGTACCCGAAGCCTCGTATCGAGCCGAGGGAGAAGTAACCACCTCTACCTTATCGATGGACTCAGCTGGTAGGGATCGTAAACCTTGTGGTCCTGAAAGACCCACCAAGCCTGAGGGTTTCCCGTTTATCAAAATGCGAACATTCTGATTTCCTCTAAGAGCGACATTACCCTCTACATCTACGGAGACTGAGGGAACGTTGTCTAATACATCTGCAACCGAACCTCCTCGTACAGTGATATCTTTGCCAACATTATAAATTCTTTTGTCTAAACGGATTTCCACTTCAGTTCGTTCACCAACAAGTTCTACTTCATTGAGTGATTCGGTAACAATTTCTAACTCAAATATCCCAAAATCCTCGTTTATACTAATCACTTTGTCTTTCAAAATTATCTTATCAAAGCCAATATATTCTAGTGTAATGTTGTATTTACCAGGGAAGACTTCTATAATAAATTTTCCATTTTTATCGGTGATGCCTCCTTGAATAAGATCTGGCGAGCTATCGTTTAAAAGTGAAATTGTCGTATACTCTAAAGGATCTTGAGTTTCTTTATCGATAACAACCCCTTCAATTTTAATTTTTTTAAGTTTCTTGCCTCCTGGTTGCTGAGAAAAACCAGAGATGGATAAACCAAATAGAAATAAGACAACAATTAGTCTCTTCATAATTTATTATAAAGCCTTTTGACTAATAAAAAGTGACTAGGTTTAATTAATTCCTAAAAAAGTAATAAGATTTTCTAGAGGTCTTGCAAGAACTCCTGAATCTTCTGATGTAACAATTGGGCGTTCAATTGTTTTGGGATATTTAATAAGGATATCAAGTATTTGGTTTTCATTTAATTCTTTCCTGTTATTAAGGGCTTTCCAGTCAGCTTCGTTTTTACGAATAAGTTGGCTGGGTTTAAGTTTTATTTTGACTAGAATTTCTTGAAGTTTTGATTTAGAGAGAGGTTCTGTTAAATAATTAACAACCAAAAAATTAAGACCCAAGTCCTCAAGAAGCAATAATGCTTCTCTAGACTTTCTACACCGAGGGTTATGATAAATCTTGTACAATTCAAATGAATAAAAACTACTCGAAAATATTTTATTATTTTATTTTCTCAACAATTTCTTTGAAAGCAGAAGGATGATTCATAGCGAGGTCTGCAAGCACTTTTCGGTTTAAATCAATGTTATTTGATTTAACTTTACCGATAAATTGGCTATAAGACAGTCCATTAAGTCTTGCGCCTGCATTAATACGTGTTATCCAGAGGGCTCTAAAATTTCTTTTTTTCACCTTTCTGTCACGATAGGAGTAAAGCATAGCTTTATCAACCGCATTTTTTGCAATGGTCCAAACATTTTTACGACGTCCAAAATATCCTTTGGCTTGCTTTAAAATTTTTTTTCTTCTTGCTCTTGAAGCAACTGAATTTAATGATCTTGGCATTTCTTTTGTTTTTTGAAGGAGGCGGTATCTCTACACTTTAAAGCCTTACTTCGGGTTTATAAATAAAAGTCGACCTGAATAGGTTTAATTATACTAGTCTTAGCTGTTCCTTAATACTCTTTGTATCACTTTCGTGTACTAGACCAGAATGGGTTAATTTTAATTTACGTTTTTTTGATTTTTTGGTTAAGATATGGCTCTTAAAAGCATGCTTTCTTTTTATTTTTCCACTTCCCGTAATCTTAAAGCGTTTTTTAGCACTTGACTTAGTTTTCATTTTTGGCATAACGTCTCTTTTTTTATTTTTTCTTAGGTGAAATAAACATAATCATCTTTTTACCCTCCAACACAGGCATTTGTTCTACTTTACCGATCTCTTCCAAATCCTGAGCTAAACGTAATAAAAGGATTTGACCTTTTTCTTTAAAAATTATTGAGCGACCTTTAAAAAAAACAAATGCTTTCAACTTGGCTCCTTCTTTGAGAAACTTTTCAGCATGCTTTTTTTTGAACTCGTAGTCGTGCTCATCAGTATTAGGACCAAACCTTATTTCTTTAACAATAATTTTACTTGTCTTAGATTTTAGGACCTTATCTCGTTTCTTTTGTTCGTATAAAAACTTTTTATACTCTAATATTTTACATACAGGAGGAGAAGCTTTAGGCGAAATTTCAACTAAATCTAACTCCAGCGACTGCGCAATAGATAAAGCTTTACTTAATTGATAAACACCTAACTCCACGTTATCCCCAACAAGCCTTACTTCTTGAGCTGTAATTTTTTGATTGATCCGATGTGGATCTTCCTTGAAAACCCTTCCTGGGCTGTTCGATCTTCTTCTTCGTATTGCTATGTCACTTTGTTTTAAATTAAACTTTAAAGGTAGCTTGACTCTCCTTAATTTCTTTTTTTAGTTGATTAACAACTTTCTCAATGGCAAAACTTCCAATGTCTCCTTTTTGATGTTTTCGAAGAGATACCAGTCTCATTGTTTGCTTCTTTTTCTCCTAAGATAAGCATGTATGGCACTTTAGAAATTTCCGATTCACGGATTTTTTTACCTATCGTCTCATTTCGATCATCCAAGAGGGCGCGAATTTCGTGATTTTCCAAGAAATTTAAAACTTTTAGAGCGTAATTTTTATATTTTTCACTAACACAGAGAATATTTACTTGTTTAGGCATCAACCAAAGAGGAAAATTTCCACCTGTATGTTCCAAAAGAATAGCAACAAAACGCTCCATGCTCCCAAAGGGTGCTCGGTGAATCATAACTGGACGGTGAAGCTCATTGTCACTGCCTTTATAAGTTAAATGAAAGCGTTCAGGAAGGTTGTAATCCACCTGAATAGTTCCTAATTGCCATTGACGCCCTAAAGCATCTTTAACCATGAAGTCTAACTTTGGACCATAGAAAGCAGCTTCTCCTGTTTCAACTATATAATCCAAGTTTTTTTCCTTTGCTGCACTAATAATTGCTTGTTCAGCTAAATCCCAATTTTCAGAAGTGCCAATATACTTTTCAGGTTTTTTCTGATCTCGAAGAGATACCTGTGCAGTAAAGTCATCAAAACCTAGCGAGGTAAAAACATAAAGTACTAAGTCAATTACTTTTTTAAACTCCTCGTCCAACTGTTCTTGCATACAGAAAATATGGGCATCATCTTGAGTAAATCCGCGAGCTCGAGTAAGTCCGTGTAATTCGCCACTTTGCTCATAACGATAGACAGTTCCAAATTCAGCATAACGCTTAGGTAAGTCACGGTAACTCCAAGGTTTTGTTTTATAGATTTCACAGTGGTGAGGACAGTTCATTGGCTTTAGTAAAAATTCCTCTTCGTCTGCCGGGGTTTGAATAGGCTGAAAACTGTCTGCACCATATTTTTCGTAATGTCCAGAGGTCATATATAATTCTTTGTTACCAATATGGGGAGAGATTACCTGCTCATATCCAGCTTTAGTTTGAGCAGTTTTTAGAAAATTCTCTAAACGTTCTCGCAATGCTGCTCCATTTGGGAGCCATAAAGGCAATCCTTGTCCTACTTTTTGAGAAAAGGCAAATAGCTCTAATTCCTTTCCAAGTTTTCTATGGTCTCTTTTTTTGGCTTCTTCCAAGAGGTTAAGGTATTCTGATAATTCTTTTTGTTTTGGAAAAGATATACCGTAAATCCTAGTCAGTTGTGGTTTTGTTTCGTCGCCACGCCAATATGCTCCAGCCACACTAAGTAGTTTTACGGCTTTTATGAAACCAGTGTGGGGAATATGTCCTCCCCGGCAAAGATCAGTAAAGTTAGCATGGTCACAAAAACTAATAGTTCCATCTTCAAGATTTTCAACAAGCTCAACTTTATAGGGGTTATTTTCATTTTTATAGAATTTTAACGCATCTGATTTAGTACTCATTCGCATTTTAAATTCAAATTTTTCTCTAGCGAAAGTCATAAATTGTTTTTCTAGCGCCGGAAGATCTTTCTCAGAAAAAGAAGCCTCTCCAAAATCTACGTCATAGTAAAAACCATTTTCAATTGCCGGACCAATAGTTAATTTTGCTTGAGGATATAATGAAATTAAGCTTTGGGCTAAAATATGTGCAGAGGAATGCCAAAAAGCTGCTTTTCCCTCTTTATCATTCCATGTGAAAAGATTTATGATTCCGTCCTCCATTATGGGTGTTCTAGCTTCAAGGATATTACCATTAACTTTAACAGAAAGGACATTTCGAGCCAATCCTTCACTAATACTTTGAGCTATTTCTAATGGGGTTACCCCCTTTTTAAAGGCACGTACAGACTGGTCAGGAAATTGAATTTCAATCATAACTTGTTATAAAATCTGAGCAAAGATAAGGGGTCTTAGGCAGGGATACAACGCCAAACTAAAGATTCCTTTTTTTTCGTTCTCCCAATAAAGCATTTATCATAGTTTTTACCCCTAGAAAGCCATAATAAATAGCTATAACCATTATACTTAAACCAGTAATTAGAACTGGATAATAAAAGGGGTGTTCTTGATTTTTAAATGCTTGATGTACAATTACTGGTCCCAAAAAGCAGCAGAATAAAAAAACTGTCATTCGTTTTAATCCTTTTTGAAATAGAGCTTTATTCATATAATTATTTTTTATTAAAAGCATCAATAGCTCCTCTAACACCACCGTTTTCTTTTATTAATTTTTGTGCAAGCACTAGATCTACTCCTGTAGCCTCTATAACTATAAGCTCTGCACGACCTTTAAGTTTTTCGTTAGAAAGCTTCATATCTACCATTTTACTACCTTTTATGTGTCCAAGATTTATCATGGTAGCAGTAGTAATACTGTTAAGAATTAGTTTTTGGGCAGTTCCTGCTTTCATTCGAGAACTTCCCGTAACAAATTCAGGACCAACAATTACTTCAACAGGGAAGTCACTTACTTTTGCAATCGGACTGTTTAAATTACATACAATACAACCGGTAGGAATTCCATTTTTCTGTGCTTCAGATAGGCCTCCAAGAACATAGGGTGTAGTTCCAGAGGCAGCAATTCCTATTAAAATGTCATGAGAATTTATAAACTTTTCTTGTAAATCATCCCAGCCTTTTTTTGTGTCGTCTTCTGCACTTTCTACAGAATGTCTAAGGGCATAATCTCCTCCAGCAATTAGTCCAATTACTTTTTCAGGTTCTGTTCCAAAAGTTGGTGGACATTCAGAAGCGTCAAGTACTCCTAAACGGCCACTTGTTCCTGCACCAATATAAAAAAGACGGCCACCATTTTTAAGTTGTTTTACTACTTTTTTAATCAATTTTTCTGTTTGGTCCTTAACTTCTCCGACAGCTTTTAAAGCATTTTGATCTTCACAATACATGCCATCAATAAGTTCTCTGACACTCTTTTTTTCTAAATCGTTGTGATTTGAATCTTTTTCGGTTATTTTTTGAAACATCATAATGTAGAAAAATAAGAAGTTTATAATTATCAACTAAGATTAATATGTACGTTAAATATAAATGATCAAGAGTATTCATCAAAATCACATTAAGTCAATTTGATTCAATGAAAAAACCTAAACATAAGATTTTTAAAAAAAGAAATTAATAATTAACCTATTTTAGTGTCTAAGTTTCTTTTAAGAGCTGAAAGAAATTTTTGAGTTGTTAGGTAGTGAGAGCTATTTGTTTCTTTACCGTGAATTAAAACAGCTAAATCTTTTGTCATTTTTCCACTTTCTACTGTTTCAACACATACATTTTCTAGTGTGGAACAAAACTCTATTAGCTCAAGGTTATTATCAAGCTTTCCACGATGAGCCAATCCTCTAGTCCAGGCAAAAATAGAAGCTATGGGATTAGTAGAAGTTTCTTTTCCTTGTTGATGCTGGCGATAATGACGAGTTACTGTTCCATGAGCCGCCTCTGCTTCCATTGTTTTACCATCTGGAGTTACTAAAGTGGAGGTCATTAACCCTAATGAACCAAATCCCTGAGCTACCGTATCAGATTGTACATCCCCATCATAGTTTTTGCATGCCCAAACGAATCCTCCATTCCACTTCATAGCAGCAGCTACCATATCATCGATCAAACGGTGTTCATATGTTAAACCTGCCTTTTTAAAGCGATTTTTAAACTCACTATCAAAGACTTCTTGAAAAATATCTTTAAAACGGCCGTCGTAAGCTTTTAAAATTGTGTTTTTAGTTGATAGGTATAATGGCCACCCCTTATCTAGGGAACGATTCATACATGACCTAGCAAAACCATATATTGATGAATCAATGTTATACATACTCATTGCTACCCCCATTTTCTTGAAAGTGATAAACTTCCCATGTTTTTGGAGTTCCCCCGTCGTCAGGAGTAAATGTCATAGTAAGTTTTCCTTTTCCATTAGTTACTGTATCTGCAGCTTTGTATTGATCACCGAAGGCATGTCTTCCTATGCAAATAGGTTTAGTCCAGCCTTGAACATATCGAGGCACATTACTCATGATTATTGGTTCCCTAAAGACTGTTCCACCTACAATATTTCTAATAGTCCCATTTGGTGAACGCCACATGTTTGATAAATTAAATTCTTTTACTCGATCTTCATCAGGGGTGATGGTAGCACATTTAATTCCAACATTATGATTTTTAACAGCATTCGCTGCTTGAATTGTAATTTTATCTTCGGTTGCATCACGTGATGTAACCGAAAGGTCATAATATTCAATGTTTAAATCCAAATAGGGAAGTATTAATTGATCCTTAATGAATTTCCATATTATTCGAGTCATCTCGTCTCCATCCATCTCTACTACTGGGTTAGCGACTTTAATTTTTGACATATTTTTAAATTTAGGTTTATAAAAAAACCGCCTTTTGGGGCGGTTTTAATTTATTTATGCTTCTTTGATCCGCGCTTTTTTACCTCTTAAATTTTTGAAGTAATAAATTCGTGAGCGACGGACCTTACCTTTTTTATGTACCTCAATTTTCTCTAGAGTAGGGAGGTTCATTGGAAATATACGTTCTACACCAACTGTCCCTGACATCTTTCTTATTGTAAATGTTTTAGATAGTCCTTGACCTTTGATTTGAATTACCGTGCCTTTAAAGAATTGAGTACGAACTTTTTCTCCTTCTCGAATTTGATAATAAACAGTGAGACTGTCACCTGCATCAAATTCGGGGAAGTCTTTCTTGGTTAAAAATTCATTTTGCACGTAGCTTACTAAGGCTTCCATAATAGGGTTATTTTAACATTTTGAAAGTCAACATACACGTTTATCGTCAGAGGTTAAACTTTTTGTTTTGCAAAATTAAACTTTATTTTTAAGTATACAATAAAGAATATTAACAAATATTTTCTTATTTCAGAAGGTCTGGACGTAATTTTTTTGTTCTTTCTATAGACTTTTCATCTCTCCATTCATTTACTTTTGGAGTATTTCCTGAAATTAAAATTCTTGGAACTTCCCAGCCTTTGTATTCTGCCGGACGCGTATATATTGGAGGTGCAAGTAGCCCGTCTTGAAAACTATCTGTTAATGCAGATGATTCATCCCCAAGAACACCAGGGATCAAACGAATAATACTATCACAGAGAATGGCCGCAGCTAATTCGCCTCCCGATAGAACAAAATCACCAATTGAAAGTTCTTGGGTAATCAAATGATCACGAACACGTTGATCTACTCCTTTATAGTGACCACAAAGGATAATTATATTTTCTAAAGTTGAAAAGTGATTAGCTTTTTTTTGATTAAATTTCTCTCCATCTGGAGTTAGGTAAATGATTGCGTCGTATTTTCTTAGTTTTTTTAAGGTTTCAATACAGCGATCAATTGGCTCTATCATCATGACCATTCCTGCACCTCCACCAAATGGATAATCATCAACCTGTCTTTGTTTGTGTTTGCTAAATGTTCTTAGGTCATGAAAATGGACTTCAGCTATTCCTGAGGCAATCGCTCGCTTCAGAATTGAAACTTCAAAAGGACTTTTAAGAAGATCTGGAAAAAGAGTTATAATATCAATACGCATATTTTGCTAGATCGGTATCATACAAAAATAAATAAAGTCTCAGTAGTACTGAGACTTTATTGACAAAGCTTTTATTTTTTTTAGTATTGTAAAATTATTTTTTCTTTTTCACCTGAAGGATTTAGAAAAAGAATACTTTCTAAATTTCCCATCTGAAAACCTTTAAGATCGGAAAGTTTATTAACTTTTTGACCGTTTACCTCAAGTATAATGTGGCCATTATCGATTCCGTTTTGATAAAGTCTTCTATTATTCATGTTAGAAATATATAAACCTTCATCTATGCCGTATTCATCAATTTGTTCCGGGGTTAACTCACGAACCTCCATGTAAAAGAAAATAGAACGATTAATCTTTTCAAGACGAACATCTACTTTTTTGTCCTCCCCATTACGTTTATAGATAATACTAACTTTTTCACCTGGTCTCTTGGTAGACAAGTAGCCTGAAAGATCTGCAAATTTATTTATAATAATTCCATCTACACTTTTTATAATATCTTTTGGAAGAAGTCCAGCAAGGTCAGCTCCTAACCCTTCCTCTAAATCAGTAATATAAAAACCCTCTGTTTCTTCTACCTCAAAACGCTTTGCAAATTTTGCATCTAATGCTTGTCCAATTACGCCTAGAAGTCCGCGTTGAACATCTCCATATTCAATTATATCTTCAAAAATTTTTCGTGCTACATTACTTGGAACTGCAAAAGAGTATCCTACAAATCCTCCCGAAATAGAAGTTATAGCGGTATTTATTCCAATTAATTCTCCACTTGTATTGACAAGAGCCCCACCACTATTGCCTCGATTAACAGCAGCATCAGTTTGTATATAAGATTCGTTGACTCCATCACTTTTATTGAGATCTCGAGATTTTGCACTTATTATACCTGCTGTCACGGTAGAATTTAAATTAAAAGGATTTCCAACAGCTAGAACCCATTCTCCAATTCTCGTGGTATCTGAGTTTCCAAAATATATATAAGGTAATTTCTCACCAGAATTGATTTTCAATACAGCAATGTCTGTATCGGGATCAGAACCAATAACATTAGCCTTATAGGTTTTATTATTGTTTGTAGTTATCTCTATTTCGTTATTATTTTCAATCACATGATTATTTGTGATTATATACCCGTTTGGAGAAACAATAACTCCTGATCCAGTTCCTACGCGTTCAGGAAGTTCATCATCTGGATTAAAATATCGATAAAAGGAAGGAAGTTTAGAGTTTGATTTACTAGTGTTTTTAATGTGAACAACAGCATCTATTGTTTTTTCCGCTGCGCTTGTAAAGTCTGTGCGTTCAGCAGCTATTTTTGAATTATTTACAGTGTAATTTGCTGGTATTAATGTTGGATTTTCATAATATTTAGGACTAACTTCACTAGTATTAACGAAGTATTGGTCATAAATAAAAAGACTAAAAAGAGCACTTAATATTGCAATGGAAAAAGTTTTAAAAAATGATTTCATATGTATATTTTTATTTTTCATTTAACAGATAAAATACGCAACTTTCATTCTTAATTAAGGTTTAAAAATTTAGAACATATTTTATAACACTTATTTTTTTTCAAAATTATGTTTTTTTATTAAAAATGAAATTTCTTTAACGCCTCTTTAACACCTTTAAAATTGATTATATTTACCATCAATGCAAATTAAATTTGACAAATATCAGGGAACTGGAAACGATTTCATCATAATAGATAATCGAAATAAAAAATATTCAATTCTTAATAAAGAGCAGCTAAAATTTTTATGTAATCGATATACTGGGATTGGTGCTGATGGTATTATCTTAGTTCAAGAGACCCAAGATGCTGATTTTGAAATGCTTTATTTCAATTCAGATGGAAACTTAAGTTCTCTTTGTGGAAACGGTGGTCGTTGTAGCGTAGCTTTTGCCAAAAAATATAAGTTGATTGACACTGCTGCTAAATTTAAAGCCATAGACGGGTTCCATGAAGCAAAATTACTTTCTGATAATAAAGTGCGTTTACGTATGCAAAATGTAATTTCAATAACAAAACATAAAGATTCTTTCTTAGTTAATACAGGATCACCTCATTATGTCAAACTTTTTGGTGACATATCTTCTATAAATATAAAAAAAGAAGGTGCTGATATTCGTTACTCAGATTTCTTTATGCCGAATGGTATTAATGTTAATTTTATTGAAAAAAGGAATAATAGTCATTTTTTAATTCGCACTTATGAACGAGGCGTTGAAGCTGAAACTTTATCTTGTGGAACAGGAGCTGTAGCGGCTGCATTAGTTATGAATCATATTGGTGAAACAGAAGGAATAACTCAAGTCCAATTAGAGGCCTTGGGTGGAAATTTGAAGGTAAGTTTTGACAAGATTAATACAGGATATCAAAATATTTATTTGGAAGGTCCAGCAACTTTTGTTTACTCAGGTACTATTAATTTATGAGTTTAAAAGGAGTTTTTTTACGTGCTCTAGAGCCCAAAGATATCGAGACCTTATTGGAAATAGAAAATAACTCTTCTTACTGGAAATATTCAAATAGAACAGAACCCTTTTCACGTGATTTACTTCAAAAGTTTATTAATCAACAAGACCAAGATATTTTTGAGGTAAAGCAAAAACGATTTGTAATAACAAATTCAAAGCTAAATGCGTTAGGTTTTATTGACCTTTTTGATTTTGAACCCTTACATCGAAGAGCAGGTGTTGGTATTATATTAAAAAAAGAATACATAGGAAAAGGCTATGGAAGAACTGCCATTAAACTTATCGGATCTCATGCGAAAGAATATTTGAATATTCATTCTCTTTTCGCAAACATTGAGGCTGATAATAAAAAAAGTATGCGAGCTTTTGAGTCATGCGGGTATAGAAAGGTTGGTTTAAAAAAAGCTTGGAATTTTTATCAAGACCAATTTCATGATGAATATCTTTACCAAAAAATATACAGTTTGTGAACAGAAAAAAAATAATTTTATTTATCTGCTTACTCGGAGTAGGAATTGGATTATTTTTTGTTCTTCGATTTTACCAAATCTTTTTTTGGAGTAACACAACTTTTGAAAACGAATATTCCTACATTTTTATTGACAGGGATGATACCATTGATTCTTTAAAAATAGAATTAAATTCTTTTCTCAAATCTACTGTTGACTTTGATATAGCAGCAGAAAAAAAAGGATATACCAAAAGAATTCTTCCTGGTAAATATCGTATTATGAAAGGTATGGGTAATAATCAGATTATTAACACCCTAAGATCAGAAAGGCTTGCTACAAGAGTTGTTTTTAATAATCAAGAACGTTTAGAGGATCTTGTAGGCCGTTTATCAATTCAAATTGAAGCCGATAGTTTAGAACTTTTAACAGCTTTTCAAGATTCCATTTTTTTAGCAGACAAAGGATTTAACAAAAAAAATATCCTTACTATGTATATCCCTAATTCTTATGACGTTTTTTGGGATATTACTCCAGCAGATTTCAGAAAACGTATGCTTGATTATCATGATTTGTTTTGGAATGAAAAGAGAATCGCTAAAGCTAGAGCATTGAAATTAAATCAAAAAGAAGTTTATATTTTGGCCTCTATTATTCAAAAAGAATCAGTTCAATTAAAAGAGCAGAATCGTATAGCTGGTGTCTATTTAAATCGGTTAAAAATAGGGATGAAATTGCAAGCTGATCCAACAGTGATTTTTGCATTAAAAAATGAAACTAATGATTTTCGACGTATTATAAAACGAGTATTATATAAAGATTTAGGTTTTAAATCACTCTTTAACACTTATCTTTACTCTGGTTTACCACCTGGCCCTATTACTATGCCCGACATTTCAGCGATTGATGCTGTATTAAATTCAGAAGAACATGATTATCTCTATTTTGTTGCTTCTCCCTTAAAACCAGGTTATCATTTGTTTGCTAAAAATCTTAAAGAGCATAATAAAAATAAAAAAGTATATACTCGCTGGTTAAGAAAACAAAAAATTTATCGTTAATAAGAACTCTCTATTATAAAAATACAGGGACGTTTATTGAGATCAGGTTTGTTCTTTTTCCATTTTAAAACAGACAACGTTTTTATAAATTCAGATTTCATACTAAGATCACATGCTACACAAATTCGAGTGCTACTTTCTAGAACTTTTAACATTTCAATGAATAAATTATTATTTCTATATGGGGTTTCAATGAAAATTTGCGCTTGATTGTTTTTTTTAGCTAAGCGTTGAAATTTTAATAATACTTGAGAACGATTTTTTTTATCTATTGGAAGATAACCATTAAATGCAAAATTTTGACCATTCATCCCAGAACTCATCATCGCTAAAATTATTGATGAAGGCCCTACAAGAGGCTTTACCTTAATTTTATTTTTATGTGCTTTAGAAACAATTACTGCTCCAGGATCTGCAATTCCTGGGCAGCCTACATCTGAGAGTAATCCAATAGAAATTCCCTTTGAGCAACAATCAAGATAAGTATTAATTTCCTCCTGAGTACTGTATTTATTTAATTGAAAAAGAACAAGTTCATCTTGATTTTTACTTGGAATAATTTTTTTTATAAATCTGCGGCCCATTTTTTTATTTTCAACAATAAAATGGGTTAGCTCATTTATTACTGTTTTAATTGAAATAGGTAAAACCTCCAAAGGTGGAGTGTCTCCTAAAGGAGAAGGAATAATATATAATATTCCTTTTTGTATTTCATTTATTTTCACAGATTTAATTCCTTTACAATTTGATCACAAGCCTTATCCAGAAGATTATAGCAATTGTCAAATCCTCCTACATCTCCATAATAAGGATCAGGGACTTCTTGTTCATATTCAAGAATTAGTTTTACCTTTTTATGATCTTCAGATAATTGAGCAAGTGATAGTACATCATTGTAATTTGATTTATCCATTACATAGATATAATTAAAATTTCTGAAATCTTCTTTAGTGAATTTTCTAGCTCTGAAGTAACTTATATCAATACCATTTTTTTTTCCAACGCTAATACTTCTTGGATCAGGTTGATTTCCAATATGATATGCTGCTGTTCCAGCAGAGTCAACAAAAGTTGATTTACCCACCTTTTTTTTTAAAATTCCTTGAGCCAATGGAGAACGACAAATGTTACCCAAGCAAACCATGAGTATTTTTGTAGCCATCTTTGAAAAAAAATTATAAAGTTAGTTTTTGACTTAGATCTTCAACATATTTTCTAAACTGTTTGTCAGTGAAGGTCAAATTATCAACAGTTTTACAGGCATGAAGAACAGTAGCGTGGTCACGCTTACCAATTTGACTTCCGATACTTGCTAGAGATGCTTTTGTAAACTTTTTTGCAAAATACATAGCCAATTGTCGTGCTTGAACGATATGTCTTCTTCGAGTTTTAGACTGGAGAGTTTCGATATCCATTTGAAAATAATCCGATACTACTTTTTGAATGTAATCGATCGATACTTCTCGTTTGGTGTTTTTAACAAACTTCATTACAACATCCTGGGCAAGCTCTAAAGTTATTTCTGCTTTGTTAAATGAGGATTGAGCAATTAAGGATATGATAGCACCTTCTAATTCACGTATATTGGTTTTAATATTTTTTGCTACATACTCAATAATATCTTCATGAATATTGACCCCATCTCTGTATAGCTTATTTTTTAAAATAGAAATCCTAGTTTCGTAATTTGGAAGCTGTAATTCTGCAGAGAGTCCCCATTTAAATCTTGAAAGTAGGCGTTGTTCGATATCTTGCATATCAACTGGAGCTTTATCAGAGGTCAAAATCACCTGTTTCCCATTTTGGTGCAAATGGTTAAAAATATGGAAGAAAACATCTTGAGTTCCTGTTTTTCCTGATAGAAATTGAACATCATCAATAATCAGAACATCTAAAAGTTGGTAAAAGTGAATGAAATCATTTCTTGTGTTTTTCTTTACCGCTTCGATATATTGTTGTGTAAACTTTTCAGCGGCTATATATAAAACTGTTTTGTCTTGGTATTTATCTTTGATTTCAACCCCAATTGCATGGGCAAGATGCGTTTTTCCTAGTCCAACACCTCCAAAAATTAACAATGGGTTGAAAGAAGTTCCACCTGGTTTTGCAGCAACTGCTTGGGCGGCTGATCTACCTAGTCGATTGGAGTCTCCTTCTAAAAAATTTTCAAAGTTGTAACTAGGATTGAGCTGAGATTCAATTTGTAAATTTTTAATTCCAGGTATTACGAAAGGATTTTTTAACTCAGATGGTTGAGAGTTCAAAGGGGCATCAACTTCTTGAGGTCGAATTCCTTCTCGATTATTACTTGGGATATTCTCTGTAAAAGCAGCTTTATTTCCAAAGCTATTTTCCATTCGAATTGAATATACAAGACGGGCATCATTGCCTAATTCTTTTTGTAAGGCTGTTTTGAGAATCTTTACATAATGCTCTTCGAGCCACTCGTAAAAAAATTTACTAGGAACTTCAATACTCAAAATATTTTCAGAAAGTTTAATGGGTTTAATTGGAAGAAACCAAGTTTTGTAAGCTTGAGGTTGGATGTTGTCTTTTATAAAAGACAAACAATTATTCCAAACCGAAGAAGCGTTACTAGACATTTAATTGAGTATGTTTAATTGTTTTTTTTTGGTTTATTAAGATAATTAATATCTACAAACAAATATTAACTAAAAAAACTAGAAAAAAAAATCAAAAGCCTATTGAATATTAAGTTTTTTTTTTAGATCTTCTAAATCACTTTTTTTTGTAATGTAATTTACTTTATTTCTAAAAAATATTAATCTCTTAAATTGTGTATTATAAAACTAAAACTATAGCGGTTCGTTATGGAGAAACTGATCAAATGGGTTTTGTTCACCATAGCAATTATTTAAAATACTTCGAGTTAGCACGAATAGAATGGCTTTTAGATTTAGGTATTTCTTATGCAGCTATGGAACTTGATGGGATTTTAATGCCAGTTGTAAGTGCAAGGGTAAAATTTAAAATTCCTTTATTATTTGGAGATAATTTCAATGTGAAGATTTCCTTAAAAAAAGAACCAAAGGCAACACTTGAATTTGATTACATAATAATCAATCAAAAAAATGAAATTATTTGTATTGGAAATACTGTTTTAGCTTTTTTATCTTCAATGAAAAAACGACCTGTTCGTTGTCCAAAATTTCTACTCGACAAATTCAATTAAAATAAAAATTTAATTCATCTCCATCGAAGTTTTTGACGATCTGAGATTTTGAATCAAACTTAGGCGATGTTACACCTTTATTCAGCTTCTTTTTTGCAGTAAAAATTCGTGATTCATCCCAAAGATTAGCATCAATGAAATTTTGCAATGTTTTCTTTCCTCCCTCAACAATAATCGATTGAATATGATTTTTAAAACAGTAATTTAGGAAAGTATTAAGATTAAAAGGGTCTAATTTTATAAATCTTTTTTGGTTGATATTTTTAGATGTACTCACTTTGTTAAAAAAATAGGCAGGTTTTTTATCCTTATTTATATTACTTTCTTTTGGAATTCTACTATGAGGATCCAAAACCAAACGAAGTGGATCTGAACCCTCGAAGTTTCGAGTGGTTAATTTAGGGTTATCTTCAATTATAGTCTGAACCCCTACCAAGATTGCAGCTTCTTGACCTCTCCACTGATGAACTATTTGGCGTGATTGATTGTTAGTAATCCAAAACACAGTCCCGTTTTCATTTTGGCTATTAAAAGGTGCGATAAAGTGATCTGAAGTTTGTGCCCATTTTAAAATAATATAGGGGCGTTTTTTTTGATGAAAAGTAAAAAAACGTCGATTAAGAAAGTCCGTCTCTTTTTTTAATACTCCTTGAATCACTTTGCAACCAAAATTCTTTAGGGCTGTTATTCCTTTACCTGCTACTTTTGGATTAGGATCAATCGATCCGATAATAATCCTAGGAATCTTGAATTTTTTTATAATTTGAATACAAGGAGGTGTTTTTCCAAAGTGAGAACAAGGTTCAAGATTAACATATAACGTACTTTTTGAAAGTAACGCTTTATCAGATACACTATTAATGGCATTTACCTCTGCATGAGCTAACCCTGCCTTTTTATGCCACCCCTCTCCAATAATCTGATTTTTATGGACAATTACAGCTCCAACCATTGGGTTAGGATAGGTTTCACCTAACCCTTTTTGAGCTAAATCAAGACAACGCTGCATGTAATGTTGATCCTTAGTATTGTTCAAATCTTAGTTTATATTAATTTGCTGACTTGTGATAAGTAAAATATAATAGATTGTAAATTTAATACAAAATGTTTGTTATGACATTACGAGAGGGTCAAGAGCACTTTAAAGCCGGATTAGGTGGATTTTTCCAAAGCTCAGAAATTGATTTTTATTATAAAACGCTTCTAAAAGATGGTTTAAATCGTGATCCTATTCAACTCTCAATTGAACCATGGGTAGAGTTAACTTCAGAGGAAGAATTTTTCGTAAAAGAAAGTCTGTCTAAACTTATTGCGCATCAACCACTTCAATATGTATTAGGTAAAACTCATTTTAGAGACTTGACTTTAAAAGTCGATAAACGGGTTTTAATTCCAAGACCTGAGACTGAGGAAATGGTGGAGTGGGTTTTAGAGGATTTTAAAAAACTAAATCAAAAACTAAGACTTATTGATATGGGAACAGGTTCAGGATGTATTGGAATAGCATTAGCAAAAGCACAACCTTATTTTTCAGTTTTTGCCCTGGATAAAGATGTTGATATTTTGGACTTAACAGCAGAAAATGCTAAACTAAATGGAGTTCAAATCAAATGTATTGAACAGGATATGAATCAAATGAATACTCTTAAGCTTAAAATAGATGTAATTGTTTCAAACCCTCCTTATGTAATGCTCAGTGAACAAAATCAAATGAAATCTAATGTTTTAGATTATGAGCCTCATCAGGCAATTTTTATTTCTAATAAAGATCCTTTACTTTTTTATCGTTTAATTTTAGAATTTGCCGCTGACAACCTAAAACCAAAGGGCTTTATTTATTTTGAAATAAACCCCTTGTTATTAAAAGAACTCAAAGATTTAATTATCTCATTTTCCTATATTGTATTCGAACGTTTGGATATCTTTAAAAAAGTTAGGATGCTTCGTTTGCAGAAAAAATAATATGGAAGAAATTCAAAAAAAAATATCACAACTAAGTAATGAATTAAATGAGCATAATCATCTCTATTATATAGAAGATGCACCTGTAATTACTGATTTTAAATTTGATCAAATATTATCGGAGTTACAAGATTTGGAGAAACAATATCCTCAATTTAAAGATCCAAATTCTCCTACACAAAGAGTAGGAGGAGGAGTCACCAAATTTTTTGATACAATTGAGCACAGGTATCCAATGTACTCATTGTCTAATACATATTCTAAGGATGAGTTAGTTCAATGGGAAACTCGTATCAGAAAAATTTTAGGAGTCGACACAGAAATTTGTTACACATGTGAACTTAAGTTTGATGGAGCCTCAATAAGTCTAACATATGAAAATGGTGCTTTAGTTCAGGCTTTGACTAGAGGAGATGGAGTTCAGGGAGATGCTATAACTACCAACGTAAAAACAATCAATTCAATCCCATTAAAACTAAAAGGCAATTATCCAAAATTTTTTGAGATTCGAGGTGAAATTATTTTACCGTGGATGGGCTTCCATAAAATGAATGAAAAACGTGCAGAATTGGGAGAACCACTTTACAGTAATCCAAGAAATACAGCCTCTGGAAGTTTAAAATTACAGGATAGTAGTTTGGTGGCCGAAAGACCTTTAATTTGTTTTTTTTATGCACTAGCAGCAGATCAATTAATGATTGACTCTCAATTTGAGGCCCTAAAAAAAGCAAGAGAGTGGGGTTTTAAAGTACCAGATTCTGCAAGTTTAGCTCATTCAATTGACGAAGTTTTTGAATTTATAACTGAATGGGATGAAAAGCGTAAAAGTCTTCCTTATGAAATTGATGGAATTGTAATCAAAGTAAATCAATTAAATCAGCAAAATAAATTAGGGTTTACTGCTAAAGCTCCTCGTTGGGCTATGGCTTATAAATATCAAGCACAACAAGCATCAACAGTGCTTTTAGAAGTACAGTATCAAGTAGGAAGAACAGGTGCGATTACTCCAGTAGCTATATTGAAACCTGTATTAATCTCTGGAACAATAGTCAAACGAGCTTCTTTGCACAATCAAGATCAGATTGAAAAATTAGGTTTACGAATTGGGGATACTGTTTTTGTTGAAAAAGGAGGAGAAATCATTCCTAAAATTATTGGGATAGATCAAGATAAACGAGCCTCCTTCAAAGAAGAAATTTCTTTTATAAGTAATTGTCCTGAATGTAAATACCCTTTAACACGTGAAGTAGGTGAAGTCCAGCATTATTGTAAAAATGAGATTGCTTGTCCTCCTCAACAGATTGGTAAAATTCAACATTTTATAGGTCGAAAGGCAATGAATATTGAAGGTTTAGGTGGAGAAACGGTTAGTTTATTATTTCATGAGGGTTTGTTATCTAATATTGCTGATTTATACCGTTTAAAA
The DNA here is from genome assembly GCA_943842245.1 of uncultured Flavobacteriaceae bacterium. GTDB lineage: Bacteria > Bacteroidota > Bacteroidia > Flavobacteriales > Flavobacteriaceae > MS024-2A. Next base: position 426,716 of record CALTAJ010000002.1, on the reverse strand, counting down.
AAGGAGAAGATTTTACCTCTAGAACGGATGGCCGAAAAATCAGTAAATAATCTATTTGAAGGAATAGGAAAATCTAAAAATAAACCCTTCTCAAAAGTTCTGTTTGGCTTAGGTATACGTTATGTTGGAGAAACAGTAGCTAAGCGTCTTGCAAAGGCTTTCGGCTCTATGAATGCATTAATGGGAGCTACAGCTGAGGCCATGACTGAAACAGAGGAGATTGGGGGGCGAATAGCTGAAAGTGTAGTTAAATATTTTTCTAAATCATCAAATATTGAAGTTATTAAAGTGCTTTCTAGTTCTGGACTTCAGATGGAAGAAGCTCAAAATTTAAATAAACCACATTCTATTTTTAAAGGGAAAAAATTTGTTGTCTCTGGAGTTTTTGAACATTATAGTAGAGAAGGAATAAAAAGCGAAATTGAGAGTTTTGGAGGAATTATAATAAGTTCAGTTTCTTCAAAAACAAATTTCCTAGTTGCAGGAGATGGGACAGGGCCTTCAAAAAAAACTAAAGCAGTAGATTTAAGGATACCCATTTTGAATGAAAAAGACTTCCTTAATTTAAAAGAACAAGGGATATGAATTTGTTATATTTATAACATTTTGAAAAAAATTGATACATATGTTAGTTTATTGTGGTTCTCTAATGAGTTTATATAATTTTAAAAGTTGTAATGTTTGAATTTATAACTGATATTATATTGAGATATAGGTTTAAAAAGAAATTCAAAAATCTTAAAAACCAATCTAAACAATCTATTAAAGCTTTTAAATCTATGGCTATAATTGTTCCTCAGGAATTTGTAGTAAGTAATAAAGTTTTTATGGATCTCTCTGATGAGTTAAATATTTCAATAAATAAAATCACAGTTGTGGTTTATAGTAAGAAAAAAAAAATAAAAGTGAACTCAGATTTTAAAAATCAGATTTTTTGTTGTAAAAAACAACTTGGAATTTCAGGAAATTTTCCTGACGAAATGATTCCCTTTTTTGAAAAAAGATTTGATCTATTAGTAAATTATTTTAATGAAAAAGATATTTTTCCAGAATTGATTAGTTTAAATTGTAAATCTAAGCTGCGTATTGGTTTTTATAAAGCAAATCACAAAATCAATGATATTATTTTGGGAATCACTCCAGATGAAACTGATTTATTTATAAATGAAAGTAAAAATTATTTAAATAATTTTTTAAAGTAATCGAAAATGAATTTAAAAGGTTTGGGTGTAGCGATGATAACGCCATTTAATTCTAATGGGACTGTAGATTTTGATTCGATACCTTCTATTGTTGAAAACATTACTTCTGGGCGAGTTGATTATATAGTAATTATGGGTACTACTGGTGAAGTTGTCTGCCTTTCTAATGAAGAAAAAAAAGCAGTTTTACAAACAGTTGTGAAGGTAAATAATAATAAACTCCCCTTAGTTGTTGGAATTGGAGGCAACAATACAGCAAAAGTAGTAGATGAAATTAAAGAAACTGATTTAAGACCTTTCGGAGCTATTTTATCTGTTTCTCCTTATTATAACAAACCTTCTCAAGAGGGTATATACCATCATTACTCAGAAATAGCGAAGGCTAGCCCATTGCCGATTATTGTCTATAACGTTCCATCAAGAACCGGAAGTTCAGTTGATGTTTCCACATTTGTTCGACTTACTAAAAATTTTGAAAATATCATTGGTATTAAAGACGCCAGTGGTGATATGCTTCAGGCTCAGGAGATAATTAAACGTTGTTCAAATAAAATTCAAGTAATCTCAGGTGACGATTCATTAACTTTGCCTATGCTTCTAGCTGGAGCTGTCGGAACGATATCAGTTCTTGGAAACGCCTTGCCCATTCCTCTTAATAAAATGATTCATTTTGTTGAGAAAGGAGATTTAAATAAGGCATATGAACTTCATTATCAATTATTAGACCTCATTAATCTTCTTTTTGAAGAGGGTAATCCTGTTGGAATAAAAGCATTAATGGAATGCCTTGATATATGTTCAAAGCAAGTTCGCTTGCCTCTAATAAGTGCATCTACTCATTTGATAGAAAAAATGGAAAGGATTTTAGAAGATTCTATATACGCCCTTTAAATTCTAACGCCTTAACTTTAAGATTTTAATTTTCAATGTAATTGATATTTAGTACTTTTGCAAAATGAAATTAAAATTAATTTCGGTTTCGTTATTTAGTTTTTTTTTAGGTACTATGTTTTCTTGTTCTGATTACCAGAAATTATTAAACAGTGACAATGCCTCAGAAAAATACAAACAGGCAGAGGTTTTTTATAATAGTGGAGAATATAGAAAAGCCAATCGCCTCCTTGAACAAATCATACCAAAATATCGTGGCAAACCTCAAGCTCAAAGAATAATTTTCTTTTTTGCAGAATCTTATTTTCAAATTAAAAGTTATAATTTAGCAGCATATGAGTACGAGAACTTTGTAAAATCTTTTCCAAAGAGTGATCGTATTCAGGAGGCATCTTTCAAAGCAGCAAAGAGTTATTATTATCAATCCCCGACATTTAGTTTAGATCAAGAGGAAACATACACTGCAATTGAAAAATTACAAGTTTTCATTAATTTATATCCAAATTCAGAATACTCAAGCGAGGCTAATCAAATGATTTCTGAATTACAGGTTAAGTTAGAAAAGAAAGATTTTGAAATAGCAAAACAATATTATACTATTCGTGATTATAGAGCAGCAATTAAATCCAACGACAACTTTATTGCAAGCTTTCCAGGAACTAAGTTCAGAGAAGAAGCTCTATATACTAAATTTATATCGCTTTATGAGATTGCGATAAATAGCGTGATTTATAAAAAAGAAGATCGCTTAAAAGAGCTTCAACAACAATTTAACCTAATTTTACGATACTATCCAGATACTGTTTTTAAAGAAGATATAGACGATAAAATGAAGAAAATTAATTCTGAATTAGAAAAATTCAACACAACTACTACTAACCTAATAAAATAAAATTATGACAAAATACAGAGAATCTAAAGCTCCACTAACATCAAAGACCTATGATCGAAATATCATAGAATCTCCCACAGAAAATATATATGCGGCATTGTCAATTATTTCAAAGCGTTCTCAACAAATCAATTTAGATATTAAAAAAGAGTTACATGAAAAGCTAGAAGAATTTGCAACTCATAATGATAGTTTAGAGGAGATTTTTGAAAATAAAGAGCAGATAGAGGTTTCACGTTTTTATGAAAGATTACCAAAACCTCATGCTATGGCAGTAGAGGAATGGTTAAATAACAAAATATACTCTCGTAACACTGAAGATCCAAAGGAATAAAAAATGAATTTGCTGAGCGGTAAAAAAATTTTACTCGGAATTTCCGGAGGGATTGCTGCTTATAAAACCCCTTTAATAGTTCGAGAGTTAATTAAGCAGGGTGCTCAAGTACGCGTTGTAATTACTCCTGCAGCCAAAGATTTTGTAACCCCTTTAACTCTTGCTACACTTTCAAAAAACCCGGTCCTTTCAACTTTTACAGCTACAGACCTTGATAATCCTGTTTGGAATGATCATGTAGAATTGGGATTTTGGGCTGATGTTTTTTTAATTGCACCAGCAACCTCTAACACACTTTCTGCTATGGCACAAGGGCAGTGTAACAACCTTTTACTTGCCGTCTATCTTTCTGCCAAGTGTCCAATTTTTATTGCACCAGCAATGGATTTAGATATGTATGCACACCCTTCAAATCAAAAGAATATACTAACCTTAAAATCCTATGGAAATAAAATTCTTCCTGTCGATGAGGGTCAACTAGCTAGTGGACTTGAAGGTAAAGGAAGAATGCTAGAGCCTCAAGAAATTACAGAAAATATTATTACTTTTTTTAATCCAAAATTATCTTTAAAGGGTAGACGAGTCCTCATTACAGCAGGACCTACTCATGAAGCAATTGATCCGGTTCGTTTTATTGGTAATTACTCTTCTGGAAAAATGGGATTTGCTTTAGCAAAAGTAGCTGCTAAATTAGGAGCAGAAGTAATACTAATAAGTGGACCTAGTGAAGAAAAAATTAATCACCCTTCAATTTCACTACTAAATGTAACGAGTGCAGACATGATGTTTAAAGAGATCAAAAAATATTATGAAAGTGTTGATATTGCAATTGCATCTGCAGCAGTTTCAGATTTTAAACCAAAAAACTATATAAATCAAAAAATTAAAAAAACTCAAAAGCCACAATTTCTTGAACTAACCCCTACGAAAGACATACTTGCATATATGGGTAAAAATAAAAAGAATCAATGTTTGATTGGTTTCGCACTAGAAACTGAAAATGAATTAGAAAATGCAAAGCATAAACTCAAAAAGAAAAATCTTGATGGAATTGTTTTAAATTCGATGCAAGACGATGGGGCAGGTTTTTCTGGTGCAACTAACAAAATTAAATTCATCCGTAATAACAATACTGTAGAAGCTTTTCCTTTACAGTCTAAATTAGAATGTGCTCATCGAATTTTTGAACAAATATTGTTTTTATGAACATTTATAATTTCCTGATATTACTACTTTTATTTTACTTAAGCCCCTTAAAGGCGCAAGAACTAGATGCACAAGTTATTATAAACTCAGACTTAGTCAATCAAACCAATCAGCAAATTTTTAAAACCTTAGAACGTTCTTTAAGTGAGTTTATTAATACTCAAGTATGGTCAAATAAAGAATTTTTAAATAGTGAGAAAATCACATGTTCTTTTATTTTTAATCTCTCGGGATATAGTAATGATCAATTTGAAGCTACGCTTCAAGTTCAATCGCAAAGACCTGTTTTTGACTCCAACTATGATAGTCCCACATTAAACTTTTTAGATAAGGATGTGGTTTTTAGTTATCAGGAATTTCAGCCACTTTTTTTTAATAAATCTAGCTTTGAATCCAATTTAGTGTCATTAATTAGTTTTTATGCAAATATTATTATTGGATTAGATGCAGATAGTTTTGCACTTAAGGGAGGGGATAGATTCTTTGAACAAGCTTTTCAAATTGTTAATCTTGCCCAAATAACATCTCGAAAAGGATGGAAACCATCCGACGGGAGGAGAAATCGATTCTGGCTTATTGATTCACTTCGCTCTAATTCATTCAGAGAATATAGGATTGTATTTTATTCTTATCACCGTGAAGGCTTAGATCAAATGACTTCAAATCCAAAAAAGGGTAAAATTGCTTTAATGAAATCTATACAAAAATTAGAACCTTTATTCGAACGAAGACCCAATACTTTTTTAATCCAAATATTTTTTGATGCCAAGGTTGAAGAAATTGTTAATCTTTTTAGAGAAGGGCCAAAAGTAGATTTTAAAAAGACAGAAAATATATTAAAAAAAATTGCCCCTTTTTTTGGAGGAAGATGGAAACAAATCAGAGCATAATATTTTTTAATATTCATATATTTATTGCTTTAAAATTCTATCCCAAGCTTTGCTAATTCAACTAAAAATAAAAAACTTTGCACTTATTGACCATTTGGAGGTTGAATTTTCCAATGGAATGACCTGTATCACAGGAGAGACTGGAGCTGGAAAGTCAATTCTTTTGGGTGGACTTTCTCTAGTTCTCGGAAAACGTGCAGATTTATCTAGTTTTTTTGATTCGAGTCGAAAATGTATTGTTGAGGCTACTTTTGATATTAAGAACTATACTTTGGAAGCTTTATTTAATACTTTTGATTTGGATTATGAAGAGGAAACAGTTCTAAGACGAGAGCTCTTGCCACATGGAAAATCAAGAGCATTTATAAATGATACTCCTGTGAACTTGAGTGTACTTGAAAAAGTAAGTTTGAACCTGATTGATATTCATTCCCAAAACGATACTCTTTCCTTACTTGAAAATGAATACCAGTTTCAGGTTTTAGATGTTATAGCAAATAATCAAGAAATCCTAACACAATACCAAAAGACTTTAGCCTTATATAAATCAACACTTAAAGAACACAACCATTATAAAGAAGTTCATACTGAATCAAAAGATGCTCTAGAATTAAAGCAGTTTTTGTTTGAAGAGCTTCAAAATTCTAATCTTCAAGTTGGAATGCAAGAAGACATTGAGATCAAATTAAGTACTCTTAGTCAAGTAGAATATCTACAGACTGCCCTCGCTTCTTCGATTCAATTGTTAGAGCAAGAATCATTGGGGATATTAGATCAAATGAAAGAGTTAAGGAGACACAGCCAAGGGTTGAGCGACAAATCTAAGGAGTATAAAGAAATTCATGAACGTATAACAATTTCTTCTATTGAGACAGAAGATTTCTTGGAATTACTTAAACAAAAATTTGATCATTTAGAAGCAAACCCTAAAAAACTTCAAGAGCTAAATTCTCAAATGGATTTTTTAAATTCACTTTATCAAAAACATAAAGTAAATAATATAGACGATTTACTTGCTATTAAAAAGAAATTAGAATTAACTCTAAATGATACCCTTAGTCTTGATCATAAATTGTCTGCATTGGAGCAAATGATAAATCAACAAAGTGCAATCTTAACTACACTAAGTCAAAAATTAACAAAACAACGTAAAAACGCTATTCATTTATTAAAAATTGAACTAGAGCAAATATTAACAAAAATGGGAATGAAAGACACTTTGTTTAAAATTGAATTGATTAACACTGATAAGTTTCTTTTAAACGGAATGGATCAGCTTTCATTTCAATTTAGTGCCAACAAAGGTGGAGACTTCAAATCATTAAAGAAAGTAGCTTCAGGCGGAGAATTATCTAGAATTATGTTAGCTATCAAGACTGTTCTTTCACGTTATAAAAAACTTCCCACCTTGGTTTTTGACGAAATTGATTCAGGGGTCTCCGGAAAGATTTCTGGAAATATTGCTGAGGTCATGGCTAATATGTCAAAAAAGCTTCAAGTATTTACAATAACTCACCTCCCACAGGTTGCTGCAAAAGGAGATCATCATTTTAAGGTTGAAAAAAGCGAGCAGAACGGAAAATTTAAAACTCAGCTACATTTATTAAATCCTGAAACACGTATTAACGAAATTGCTAAGATGCTGTCTAAAAATGAAATAACAGATACCGCCATTGCTCATGCAAGAGAATTAATGAATTAAATGTATCTTTAAATGTTAAAAATAACCGATGTCACATAAAATATTAGAAGGAAAAAAAGGAATCATTTTTGGTGCTTTAGATGAACAATCCATAGCATGGAAAACTGCAGAGTCTGTAGCAGATGCTGGTGGTAGATTTGTACTAACTAATGCACCTGTAGCAATGCGAATGGGTTCAATTAAAGAACTTGCAAAAAAAACAGGTTCTCAAGTTATTTCTGCTGACGCAACAAAAATAGATGACTTAAATGAACTAATTAATCAAACTCATGAGATATTGGGTGGAAAAATAGATTATGTACTTCATTCCATTGGAATGTCAGTAAATGTCCGTAAAGGGAAACATTACACTGACCTAAATCATGATTGGATGGCCAAGGGTTGGGACGTGTCAGCTGTTTCTTTTCATAAGTTAATGCAATGTTTATATCAAAAAGATGCGATGAATAAGTGGGGAAGCATAGTTGCACTCTCTTATGTTGCTTCTCAACGAACATTTCCAAATTACAATGATATGGCTGATAATAAAGCTTATTTAGAGTCTATAGCAAGAAGTTTTGGTTACTTTTTTGGTAAGGAGAAAAAAGTACGAGTAAACACTATTTCTCAATCTCCAACCCTTACTACTGCAGGTAAAGGTGTGGCTGGTTTAGATGGCTTTTTAAAATATGCAGAAAAAATGTCTCCACTCGGAAACGCAACTGCTAAAGAATGTGCAGACTACACTGTTTCTTTATTTTCTGACTATACTCGTAAGGTCACTCTTCAAAATCTTTTCCATGATGGAGGGTTTTCAAATGTAGGTGTAAGTCAAGAAGTGATTGATTCTATAAGTTAGAAGAATAAAATTTTATTGAAATTTATGTTCAATAATCCAAAAGGACTCGAAAGTTTTTTAGAGGTACTCCCTTCTAAAGGACGTTTTCGTTTTTTTCTTTTTTTTCTATTATTATCATTTACTTTTTGGACAAGTACAAAACTTTCCAATACTTACATAGTAGAAGAATCATTTTCAATTATATGGACTAACATACCAAATGGAATCATACCATCTTCTAAAAATCAACAAATGAATGTTTCGATAAGTGCTAGCGGAATTGAGATTTTAATATATCGATTAATAAATAAATCTATAAATATCTCTTTATCACAAGCTGATTTTAGTAGAGAAAAAGGTTTAATTGATTTACGAGGGCAAGAATTTTTTATTAAAAAGCAATTTTTTGAAAACACTAAACTAAATATCTTAACCCCCTTATTTTTAGAATTTAAATTTAGTCGTTTAGAAGAGAAAGTATTTACCGTAGTTCCTCAAATTGAAATTAATCTAAGGGCAGGTTACCTTATTGATTCTTCACTAAAAGTTACACCAGACAGTATTTTAGTTCGAGGACCAAAATCTATTTTGGACACCCTAAATTCAATTCAAAGTGAATCTATTATAGCTGATGATCTTTATGAAAACTTTAGAAAAAAAGTTAGTTTACGGTCTATTCCTGAAATTCAATTATCAGAATCAAAAGTAACTGTAGAAGTTGCTGTATCTCGTTATACAGAAAAAGAGTTTTTATTAAATGTAGAGGTTATAAATCTTCCTTTGGGTACTCGAGTTAAACTTTTTCCACCAAAGGCTAAAGTAAGGGTTACTTTGCCTCTGTCAGTATTGAGAACTATAAAGACTTCAGATTTTAATTTAGTAGTAGATTATAATAATATTTTTAAAGATGCAGAGAAAAAGCTTGATTTAATTATGATTCGAAGGCCTTCTTCTGTTAAGAAAGTAATTTTAGAACCGAAAAAAGTTAATTACTTGATAAGAAAATGAAAGTTATCGGTCTAACAGGAGGAATTGGAAGTGGGAAATCAACTTTATTGAAATGGTTTCAAATGAAAGGTGTTCCATGTTTTGAGTCAGATGCAGTTGGTAGAGAATTATTAAATTCTTCTCTTCGCGATAGTGTTATTTTGAGATTTGGAGAAGATATTTATTTTGATGGAATCTTAGATCGTAACAAAATGGCTAAAAAGGTTTTTGGAGATAAAAAAGCTTTAGCCGATTTAAATAAAATTGTCCATCCTGCAGTAAATGAAGCTTTCAATAATTTTATAGAAAAAAACCAAAATGCACCTTTTATTATAAATGAATCTGCGATTATATTTGAAACCGGAAAGTATAAAGATTTTTATAAAGTAATTTTAGTTATTTCCCCCAAAAATGTAAGAATTAACCGAATCATTTTAAGAGATAATGTTAATAAAGAAAATGTTTTGTCAAGAATGAAGCATCAGCTTAGTGATTCTAAAAAAATTAAGCTTGCGGATTTTATAATTGAAAATATTACTTTAAATGAATTTTATTTGAAGGCTGCAGAAATTTTACAAAAGTTAAAAAAATAGTCTTCTTTTTCCATTAACATACCATTAGCATTTTTTTAATTAAATTATAAAGACATTTACACTTTGTTTTAAAGGCTATTATATTTTTAGATTTGTAATATGAAAAAAAACTTATTTATCTCTCTTGTAAGTTTTATGATTATCTCTATCCTAGGGATTGTTATACTTCAGGGTTATTGGATTTTTTCAGCTTGGAATGATAAAGAAAAAGAATTTTCTCTTGCTGTTCAGCAATCCTTGATGATGGTAGCAGATGAAATACAGGAACGTGAGCTTTCTGATTATATTACAGCATATGAAAACCTATTAGATTCTTTGGAAACTCCGGATAACGAAAGTTTTGCCAACGTATTTTTGTTTTTAGATGAAGATAAAACCAACAATTTAATTTCATATTACACTTATGGTATCTTAGAAGAAGATTACAAAATAACTCCATATCTAGATCCAACTTTAGGAGATACTATTGAAACTTTGACAGATGTTAAACAGGTGAAAAACACCACTATTATTAATAAGAATGATGTTTTTAATCGTGAAAATAATATCGTGACTTCCATTGAAAAAATATCAACAATTAAGCGAATGAATATTGCTAACCAAAGAATTCGTTCAACTTTTAAGAACTATATAGCTAACACCCCGATACACAAGAGACTTAACGTAGACGAGTTAGACTATGTTTTAAAGCGAGAGTTTGATGCTAAAATGATAGTAACACCATATGAATTTGGAATTTATGATAATGGTTTAGCAACCAAAATTAAATCTAATAATTATTCTGAAAAACAAAAAGGTTATCGCTATTCTATTCCAATTTTTCAAGATGATGACAGTATTAGAAATTATGAGTTATTAATTTCATTCCCTGAAAAAGATCAGTATGTTTTCTCATCTATTTTGACTATCGGTGGCTTGACATTATTTTTAACCTTATTTATTGTTTTAGTTTCGAGTAGTGCCCTCTACCAAATAATTCAGCAAAAAAAGATATCTGAGATTAAAACAGATTTTATAAATAATATGTCCCATGAATTCAAAACACCAATAGCGACGATTAATTTGGCTTTAGATGCAATCTCAAATCCAAAAATAATTGAAACTCCTACTAAAGTTTTTAAGTATGTTAAGATGATCCGAGAGGAAAATAGCCGCATGTTATCTCAAGTTGAGAATGTGCTTCGTATTTCACAATTGGAAAGAAGTAATCAGCCGATTCAAAAAACAATAGTAGATACACACAAAATTATTGTAGATGCTGTAAGCCATATTCAATTAATATTAAAAGATAAATCAGGTGATCTTAAAATGCATTTAAATGCTAAGCAAACTTCAATAAGTGGAAATAAAAGTCATTTGACAAATGTTGTGGTAAATCTGCTAGATAATGCCGTTAAATACTGTGATCAAATTCCAAAGGTAATGGTTGATACTTTTAACGAAGACAATAGTTTTATAATTAAAATAAAAGATAACGGAATAGGAATGACATCAGTCGAACAAAAAAGAATATTTGATAAATTTTTTAGAGCTGCCTCTGGAGATATCCATAATGTAAAAGGTCATGGTTTAGGACTTGCCTATGTTAAAAAAATTGTTGACATCCATAAAGGAGAAATTAAATTGAAAAGTAAGAAAGATTTTGGAACTACTTTTACAATTAGAATTCCAAATATAAACATAGAATAATAAAAATATCATTTTATAAAAATGAAAAAAACTAATAAAAAAATACTACTAGTCGAAGACGATATAAACTTTGGGAATATTCTTAAAGAGTACTTAGGACTTAATGATTATGATATCACACTTGCAAAAAATGGTATCGAAGGTTTCGAAAAATTCAAAAAGGAAAATTTTGATCTTTGTATTTTAGACGTAATGATGCCATACAAGGATGGATTTACTTTAGCCAAGGAAATTCGAGAGGAAAACAACCTTGTGCCAATTTTTTTTCTTACGGCAAAAAACCTAAAAGAAGATGTTTTAAAGGGGTTTAAAGTTGGAGCAGATGACTACATGACCAAGCCTTTTGATTCGGAGGTTCTTTTAGCTAAAATAAAAGCAATTTTAAATAGAAAAAATATAGTTGTTGAGCCTGTTGATGATACTTTTGAATTTAGCTTCAGTGATTTCAGATTTAATTCTAAACTTCGTTTTATAAAGTATAAAGATGGCGAATCAATAAAACTATCTCCTAAAGAAAGCCAGTTACTTCGGTTACTTGTTTTGAATATTAATGATTTACTGCCTCGTGAAGTAGCATTGAACAAAATTTGGAGAGACGATAATTACTTCACCTCAAGGAGTATGGATGTCTATATTGCTAAACTTAGAAAATTCTTAAGTGCAGATAAAAAAGTTCAGATTTTAAATATTCATGGTGAAGGTTTCAGACTTTTCACTTCTAATTAATTCCGATTCCTTGGATGAAATTGTTCTACAACTGAGCGTAAATGATGAGTGTCTAAATGTGTATATATTTCCGTTGTAGTTATACTTTCGTGACCCATTAGGATTTGAATAGTTCTTAGATCAGCATTGTTTTCTAAAAGATGCGTTGCAAACGAATGTCTAAAGGTGTGTGGACCAATTTTTTTTTGAATATTTGCTTTCAATGCTAAAGAGCGAATTAACGTAAAAATCATTTGACGAGTTAGTCTTTTTCCATTACGATTCAAAAACACAATGTCTTGGCATTCTGGTTGGATTTTTTGGATAGCTCTAATATTCTGGACATATATTTTTAAATACTTTTTAGCAATTACTCCCATAGGTACTAATCTTTGTTTATTTCCCTTACCAGTGACACGTATGAGAGATTCTTTAAAAAAAAGATTAGATAAGCTTAAGTTAATTAGTTCAGAGACTCTAAGACCGCTTCCATAAAGAGTCTCTAATATAGCGCGATTACGGTGCCCTTGAGGATGTCCTAAATCTAAGTGTTCTATTAATAATTCAATTTCATTTAGTGATAAAACATCTGGTATTTTCCTTCCTAGTTTAGGGGTTTCAATTAGATCCGTTGGATTTGAAGCACAGTACTTTTCAAATATTAAATAGTCAAAAAAACTTCGAAGTCCAGCTATACGTCTTGCTTGGGTATGAGAACTTAAAACTTTTGCTGTTTCATAAATGAATTTCTTCACTACTTCCTGAGTGCATTCTGTTGGTGTTTGATTGATTTTTTCAGAGTTCAAGAAGTTTTGAAAAGCCTGAATATCAAGTGTGTAATTTTCTATGGAGTTTTTTGACAATCCACGTTCTATTTTAAGATACATTTGAAAATCTGATAGAGCTTGATGCCAATTCACACTGTGTGTTTTTAGGGGAATAAATCTAATTTCAATACTTTTACAAAAATAATAAAAATGAAGATCAGTATCATTAATGGGCCAAATTTAAATCTCTTGGGGACAAGAGAGCCAGCGGTTTATGGAAATCAAACATTTGATAAGTATTATGAGGAAATTAAAAAACTTTTTCCACAGATTACTTTTGATTATTTCCAGTCCAATATAGAAGGCGAATTAATTAATAGATTACATGAAGTTGGCTTTAGTTCTGATACGATTTTATTAAATGCAGGAGCATATACTCATACTTCGGTCGCCATTGGTGATGCAATTAAAAGTATTGATTCAAGTGTTATTGAAATTCATATTTCAAATACTTTTGCTCGAGAAGACTTTCGCCACACTTCTTATCTCACACCTGTAGTAAAAGGATTGATTATTGGTTTTGGATTAGATTCATACCGCCTTGGTGTAGAAAGTGTTTTAAATAAATAAGGCTATACTATAACTATAGAACCGTTTTATCAATACATGTTGTTTCCACTTCCAGACTCAAACAAATAAATTACAAGTGAATAACTTCACCATACGCATCTGCAACGGCTTCCATTACAGCTTCGCTCATTGTAGGGTGGGGATGAACTGCTTTTAAAACTTCATGCCCAGTAGTTTCAAGCTTACGACCTAAAACAGCTTCAGCAATCATATCAGTTACTCCAGTTCCAATCATGTGGCATCCAAGCCATTCTCCATATTTAGCATCAAAAATTACTTTAACAAAACCATCTGGATTTCCACCAGCCTGTGCTTTTCCTGAGGCAGAAAAAGGAAATTTTCCAATTTTTATTTCAAGACCTTTTTCTTTTGCCTCATCTTCAGTAAGCCCTACTGAAGCAATTTCAGGTGAGCAGTATGTACAGCCTGGAATGTTACCGTAATCTAAGGGTTCTAAATTATGTCCAGCAATTTTTTCTACACAAAGAATACCTTCAGCAGAAGCCACATGTGCTAATGCTTGTCCTTTAGTTACATCTCCTATAGCGAAATAGCCAGGAAGATTGGTTTGATAAAAGTCGTTGACCATAATTTTGTCACTATCCACTGCGATACCAACATCTTCTAAACCAATGTTTTCAATATTAGTTTTGATTCCTACAGCAGAAAGTACGATATCTGCACTTATAACTTCTTCTCCTTTTGAAGTTTTTACGGTAGTTTTTACGCCTTTTCCTTTTGTATCAACGGAAGTTACTTCGGCACCGGTCATGATTTTAATTCCACTATTTTTGAAAGATCTTTCAAGTTGTTTTGAGATTTCTTTATCTTCTACTGGGACTATACGATCTAAATACTCTACAATAATAACCTCTGTTCCCATAGCATTGTAGAAATAGGCAAATTCAATTCCAATTGCACCTGATCCCACAACAATTAATTTTTTTGGTTGTTTTTCTAATGTCATAGCTTTACGGTAACCAATTACTTTTTTTCCGTCTTGAGGAAGACTTGGTAGTTCTCGGGAACGAGCACCAGTAGCAATAATAATATTTTTTGCTTGATATTCTTCTGTCTTTTTACCTCGTGTTACGCTGATTTTTTTTCCTGACATTATTTTTCCATGACCTTCAATAACATCAATCTTATTTTTTTTCATTAAGAATTGAACTCCTTTGCTCATTCCTGCTGCAACACTTCGACTTCGATTTACAACTGCATCAAAGTCTTTGTCATATTCATTTATAGTTAAACCATAGTCATTTGCATGCTTTAGGTATTCAAATACTTGAGCAGATTTCAGAAGAGCTTTAGTTGGAATACATCCCCAGTTTAAGCAAACTCCTCCAAGGCTTTCCTTTTCAATAATTGCCGTTTTAAATCCAAGTTGAGAAGCGCGAATTGCAGTTACATATCCTCCAGGCCCACTACCTAAAACTATAATATCATATTCGGTCATGCGATGTCTTTTAAATTCGGTATAAAGTTACAAAATATGAGTGGAATTTTTAATGAATTTTTTATTCACCATCAAAGCGAATACTTGCAGAATTCACACAAAATCGTTCGCCAGTAGTTGAGGGGCCGTCATTAAAAACATGTCCTTGATGTCCGCCACATTTGGCACAAACAATTTCTGTTCGAATCATACCGTGACTTGTATCTTTAATGTATTTCAATGCTCCTGGAAGTGATTTGTCATAACTTGGCCACCCACAAGAACTATCAAATTTATTTTCTGAAAGATATAATGGAGTATCACATCCCCTACAATTATAAATACCTTTTTCAAAGTGATTATTATATTCCCCTGTAAAAGGCTGTTCGGTGCCTTTTTGTCTTAAAACTCTATATTCTTCATCCCCAAGCTTATCCCGCCACTCAGATTCAGATTTAATTATTGGATAATTTTTAGAATTATTCATAAGCAGGAATGAAATTTAATGCTGCAGAATTAATACAATGCCTTTTACCAGTAGTGTTTTTTGGTCCATCACTAAACATATGACCCAAATGCCCTCCGCATTTATTACATTTAAGCTCAGATCTAGGGTAGCCAATTTTATAATCTACATCGTATTCTAAATTTTCTTCAACTCCACGATCGAAAGATGGCCATCCTGTTCCAGATTCAAATTTATACTTGGATTCATATAGTGGTGCTTGACAACCTGCACAAACATAGGTGCCTTTATCTTTCACAAAATTCAAAGGACCTGAGAAAGCACGCTCAGTTCCTGCTTTTCTCAAAACATAATAAGCCATTTCTGGTAGTTGATCTTTCCACTCTGTGTCACTTTTAGTGACAGCATACTTTCTTTTTTGGTCTTGAGAAATACCTTTGCAACTTATCAGAAATAGAGATGTTAATAAGAAGTAGAAAAATCTCATGTTTTTTTATTAAAATTAAACATTCTTTTGAATTCAAAAAATAAAAATCTTTGATAATAAATAAGTTTAGAATGCAGTATTTTTTTAGTTTTTATTATCAGGATTTTATTACATTACAATAGCTAAAAATATTAAATGCTAACTCTTAAAACTCCTTTGGAAAAAGGTAGTAAAAAGCTTATAAATGCTTGGGCTTTTTACGATTGGGCCAATTCAGTTTATTCACTTGTTATCTCTTCAGCAATATTTCCTATCTATTTTGGAGTATTATTTTCGGATATAAATACTATTTCATTTTTTAATTACGACATAAAAAATACAGCAGTAATTAGTTTTGTAACGGCCTCTGCTTTTTTGATAGTGGCTTTTATTTCACCGATTCTGTCTGGAATTGCTGACTATATTGGGAATAAGAAAAAGTTCATGAAAATTTTTGTTTACTTAGGTTCGGCCTCTTGTATAGGACTTTATTGGTTTGAATTAGAAACTATTTATATTGGATTATTATTTTATTTTTTAGCATTAATAGGTCTGTGGTCAAGCATAGTTTTTTATAATTCGTATTTACCAGATATAGCTTTTCCAGAACAACAAGACCGAGTAAGTGCTAGGGGTTATTCTTATGGCTATATCGGAAGTGTAATTCTTTTGTTAATGAATTTAGCTATGGTTATGCAGCCTGACTTATTTGGAATCGAAGGGACTAGTAGTGAAGCTTCAATGAAGGCTATGAAATATTCTTTTATTTCAGTTGGAATATGGTGGGCACTATTTAGTCAATATTCCTTTTACTTTTTACCAAAAAGTAATCACGAGGTCAGGGTTACTAAAGATATTTTTTGGAACGGCTATAAAGAGCTTCGTTCAGTATGGAAACAGCTTAAAGGGCAGACCCAATTAAGACGTTTTCTTCCTGCTTTTTTTCTATATAGTATGGCATTACAGACTGTTATGCTCGTTGCTGCTTATTTTGGTGAAGAGGAAATTTCCTGGGCTAATACAAGTGAAAAAACGGTGGGGCTTATAGTTAGTATTTTATTGATCCAGATTGTAGCTATTTTTGGTGCAATCCTTACAGCTAGAGCTTCAGAGCGTTTTGGTAATATCCCTGTTTTGATTGTAATTAACTTTATTTGGGTAGGACTTTGCATTATAGCCTTTTACACCCGAACACCAACTCAATTTTATTATGTTGCAGGTTTTGTAGGTTTAGTGATGGGTGGGCTCCAATCTCTTTCTCGTTCTACATATTCCAAATTACTTCCTAAAACTCTTGATACTACTTCATTTTTTAGTTTTTATGAAATAACTGAAAAAATTGGAATTGTATTTGGAATGATTTGCTTTGGCTTAATAGATCATATCTCGGGAAGTATGCGAAATGGAATTTTATTTTTCATCATTTTTTTTATTTTTGGTGCATTAATGTTAATGCGAATTCCCAAGGTAAAAACATCAAATAATTATAGATGATTTAATAGGTTCTTTAGATGTAAATGAGTTAGATGCTAATCAACGTATTAAGATGCTTCAAATAGTCTTACAATACACTTTACAAAGAATGAAACAAGCTACTAATGAAGTAAGTGAAGATTTACCTTTGTTTATAGAGTAAGTTCAGGAAGAAAAACACGGAGTAGAGATATTGTAGAATTTTTTATCTTGGAAGCTTAATAACCATAAATTAATTAAAATGAAAAATATTCTAATAATATTATTATCTACTACAATAATAGTTTCCTGTCAAAATAAAACTCAAAAGAGTGAAAAGGAATTAAAATCTGAAAAAAATCTAAAAATGGCTCAATCATTTTTTGATAATCTTTTTACAAATCCTGAAGTTTCAAAAAGTTTACTTCATAATAATTTTACTTTTTCTTGGATGGGGATTATAGAACAAGGGGGGGTAATATGGAATAGAGATGATTTATTTGATGAATATTTTAAAAACATAATTCCTGAAATCTTACCCAATGGTATCATCTTGAATACAGTTGACACTATTAACGATGAAAATGGCGTGGCTATAATTCAAGAAGGAGATGCAGAAGGGAAGAATGGAGAATACGACAATAAATATGTCTGGATATTTAAAATGAAAGATGGTTTAATTTATTCTTTGAGAGAATATAATAGTGACATATTAGTTGCAACACAATTGTATGATTATAAACTAACCCCTATTGATAACTAAATCATCAGCATATCCTCTTCATTAAGTTCAGGAAGAACATAAGATATTCTATAATACACTTCATTAGTCAATAATAAACTCTAATATTCCTTTAATTGAATAATAATTGACATAGTGGTGTACATATTAGTGTACAAATATCTTGTGAAGTACTAATTATATTGATTTTTATATATTATTGTAGAATATTTTTCTAGTTTACTCTTTATGATTTATTAATGAAATTTATCATAAATATGCTTATTTGAGTATGCTTAAAGGGTTTATTATTTATTAAATTAAATGTATTGGCATAAATATTGTCCTAATTACTAATATAATTTTAAGTATTGTAAATGACCTTTAAAAAGGGAAAGCAGATTGCTTAAAATGACAAAATGACCTAATTAAAATAAATGGCTCGATCTTTTTTTAGCGCAATTGACAACCTGTCACTACAAGATATTGAATCTGAAGCGGATTTAATTCCATTATTAACTACCGAAGATGAGGAAGCCCTAGAGAATGAAGCTCTCCCTGAAATTGTTCCTATTCTCCCACTTCGAAATACTGTTTTATTTCCAGGTGTAGTAATACCAATTACTGCCGGTAGAGATAAATCAATACAGTTGATAAAAGATGCTAATTCAGCTGATAAAATTATCGGTGTAGTTGCACAAAAGAATCAAAGTATTGAAAACCCTGGATCAAAAGACATTTATGAGCTTGGAACTGTAGCACAGATACTTCGTGTATTAAAAATGCCTGATGGAAATACTACAGTAATTATTCAAGGCAAAAAGCGCTTTAAGATCAAAAATATTTTAAAGGAGGAACCCTATATAAAATCCGAAATTGATGCAGTAGCCGATGATATTCCTGATATTAATGATAAGGAATTTTCTGCTACAATTGATTCTATTAAAGATTTAGCACTTCAAATCATTAACGAAAACCCTAATATTCCTAGCGAGGCTTCTTTTGCAATTAAAAACATTCAAACCCCTTCGTTTTTGATAAATTTTGTTGCTTCTAATATGAATGTAAATGCAGGAGCAAAACAAAAGATTCTTGCTGAAGTAAGTTTATATCAAAGGGCGTTGATGTGTTTAAGACACATGAATGAAGAATATCAAAAGCTTGCTTTAAAAAATGATATTCAATCAAGAGTTCGCTCAGAAATGGATACTCAACAACGAGAATATTATTTACATCAGCAAATAAAAACAATTCAGGAAGAACTTGGGGGTGTTTCTTATGAAGAGGAAGTTGATGAAATGAGAGTGAAATCAAAGAAAAAATTATGGAATGATAAAGTTGAGTCTCACTTTAATAAGGAACTTTCAAAATTACAACGAATGAATCCTCAGGTTGCTGAGTATTCAATTCAGCGTAACTACTTAGACCTTTTTTTAGATTTACCTTGGAATTATTTTTCAGAAGATAATTTTGATCTTAAAAGAGCTCAAAAAATATTAGATAGAGACCATTTTGGTTTAAATGAGGTAAAAAAGCGTGTAATTGAGTACCTGGCAGTTTTAAAACTCCGAAATGACATGAAATCACCTATTCTTTGTCTTCATGGCCCTCCGGGTGTGGGTAAGACATCATTAGGAAAATCTATTGCTGAGGCATTGGGAAGAGAATATGTTCGTATTTCGCTTGGCGGTATGCGAGATGAAGCCGAAATTAGAGGTCACAGAAAAACATATATAGGTGCTTTACCCGGTAGAATTTTACAAAGTCTTAAAAAGGCTGGAACATCAAATCCTGTATTTGTTTTAGATGAAATAGATAAGCTTTCTTCAAGTGCTCAAGGAGATCCTGCTTCTGCTCTATTGGAGGTTTTAGATCCTGAACAAAATTCTGATTTTTATGATAATTTCCTAGAATTAGGATATGATTTATCTAAAGTTATGTTTGTAGCAACTGCAAATAACCTGGGAACCATTCAGCGCGCTCTCATTGACCGGATGGAATTGATAAATGTCAGTGGCTATACTCTTGAAGAGAAAACATCAATTGCACAAAAATTCTTACTACCAAAACAATTAAAAGAGCATGGTTTAAAAAAGAATCAGCTCAGCTTAAAAAAAGTTATACTTGATAAAATTGTAGAACAATATACAAGAGAGTCGGGTGTTCGTGGATTGGAGAAGCAGGTTGCTAAAGCAGTTCGATTTGCAGCCAAGTCAATTGCAATGGAGGAAGATTACATAAAAAGTCCTGAAATATCAGATTTAATAAAAATTTTAGGGCCAGCAAAAGTTCACCGTGATCTTTATGAGAACAATCATGTGGCTGGTGTTGTCACTGGTTTGGCTTGGACAGCAGTAGGAGGTGATATTCTTTTTATTGAATCTGCTATATCTTCAGGTAAGGGAAACCTGACTATTACTGGTAACTTAGGAAAAATTATGAAGGAATCTGCAACTATTGCTATGGAGTTTATTAAAGCCAATTCCTCTCTCCTTGGACTTTCTGATTTTCAATTTGATATATATAATATTCACATTCATGTTCCTGAAGGCGCTACACCAAAAGATGGTCCTAGTGCAGGGATTACAATGTTAACTTCTTTAGTTTCACTTTTTACTCAAAAACGGGTAAAGAAAAATCTGGCTATGACAGGTGAAATCACTCTACGAGGAAAAGTACTGCCTGTGGGTGGAATTAAAGAAAAAATCCTTGCAGCAAAGCGGTCAAAAATAAAAGAAATTATCCTTTGTGAAGAAAATCGAAAAGATATTGAAGAAATTAATCAAAATTATCTCAAAGGATTAACTTTCCATTATGTAAAAGAAATGGAGGATGTCATAAATTACGCAATAATCGATCAAAAAGTTAAAAATGCAAAAAGTTTTACTTTACTTAAAAATAAGTAGATAGTTTTATATTTAAAAATGAAAAAAATTATAGTAGCGATTGACGGTTTTGCCTCTACAGGAAAAAGTTCACTCGCTAAGCTTCTAGCAGAAACTTTAGATTACACCTATATTGACACCGGTGCTATGTATAGGGCAGTAACGTATTATGCTCTTCAGCAAGAACCCCAAGGGAATATTAACCAAGAGCGATTAATTTTAAACCTTGATCAAATTAAAATTCACTTTGAGTATACCCATTTAGATCATCAGACTTTTTTAAATGGTGTAAATGTTAGTAAAGAAATTCGCTTATCGCAAGTAAATTCAGAAGTTAGTAAAGTAGCTAAAATAAGTGAAGTTCGTGCATTTTTAGTTTCTCAACAGCAAAAATTAGGAGTTGATAAGGGTATCATAATGGATGGAAGAGATATTGGGACTGTTGTTTTTCCTGAAGCTGAATGTAAATTTTTTTTAAAAGCTTTACCAGAGATACGTGCTAAACGTAGACAACTTGAACAAATTGAAATAGGCAATGAAGAATCTCTAGCTTCTGTTTTAGCCAGCATTAAGGAACGTGATCTAATTGATAGCACACGAATAGATAGTCCATTAGTCAAGGCGGATGATGCTATTGAGATAGAAGTTAGTGAAAAAAGTTTAGAAGAAGTTTATCAACAACTTCATGAACACATCATTAAAACTATTAGCTGATACTAATTAATTTTAATTCAAAAAAAGGAGATTATAATTTGTATATCAAAGCATTAGAATTATATTTGCAAGCTTTTAATTATTAGGAAAAACCGAAAGCAAAATAAATTTTAAACATCTTCTGTCCCCGTAATGAAGGTTTTCCCGGCGATAGAATACAAACCTCTCATCGGAAATGGCTAAAAAACCAACCGAAAAGGCTGCTGAAAAAAAAACAGTAACTAAAGAAGTAGCAGTAAAAAAAACTACAAAAACTGTTGTAAAAAAAACTACTTCAAAAGAAACTGACAAAAAAGCTGCTCCCAAAAAAGCTGCTCCCAAAAAAGCTATAACTAAAAAAGCTGCTCCCAAAAAAGCTATAACTAAAAAAACTGCTCCCAAAAGAGTTGAAAAAATTATTGAAGATCAGCTCGAAGTTTCTAATTCAAAAACTATAAATGATAAATCTATTTTATTAGAAAAAGAAAATTTCATAAAATCACAATCTGATTTTCTAGACAGTTTTAATTGGCATAATTATCAAGAGGGTATTGACGTTATTGATGACCAAAAATTAGATGAATTTGAGAAACTAGTCAAAGAAAACTTTGTTGACACCTCGGATGATGACGTAATTGAAGGTACAGTTGTTTACATGACAGAGCGTGAAGCTATAATTGATATCAATGCAAAATCAGAAGGTGTAATTTCACTTAATGAATTTCGCTATAATCCAGATTTGAAGTTAGGAGATAAAGTAGAAGTTATTGTTGATACTCGAGAAGATCGAACTGGTCAATTGGTTCTTTCCCATCGTAAAGCCCGTGTAATTAAAGCATGGGATCGCGTAAATAATGCACATGATAATTCTGAAATTGTAAGTGGGTTTGTTAAATGTAGAACTAAAGGTGGTATGATTGTAGATGTATTTGGTATTGAAGCATTTTTACCAGGTTCACAAATTGATGTAAAACCTATTAGAGACTATGATCAGTATGTTAATAAAACCATGGAATTTAAGGTTGTCAAAATCAATCATGAATTTAAAAATGTGGTTGTTTCCCACAAAGCACTTATTGAAGCCGACATTGAAGAACAGAAGAAAGAAATTATAGGTCAATTAGAAAAAGGTCAAGTATTAGAGGGTATTGTCAAAAATATTACTTCTTATGGTGTTTTTATTGATCTAGGTGGAGTAGACGGTTTAATTCATATCACTGACCTATCTTGGAGTCGTATTAATCACCCAAGTGAGATTTTAGAATTAGATCAAAAACTAAATGTCGTAATTTTAGATTTTGATGATAATAAATCTAGAATCCAACTCGGACTAAAACAATTGAGTTCGCATCCATGGGAGAAATTATCCGATACTATTAAAGAAGGAGATCGAGTAAATGGAAAGGTAGTTGTTATTGCCGATTACGGGGCTTTTATTGAAATTGAGGAAGGTGTCGAAGGACTCGTCCATGTTTCAGAAATGTCTTGGTCTACACATTTACGATCAGCTCAAGATTTTGTTAAAGTAGGGGATGAAGTTGAAGCAGTTATACTAACCCTTGATCGTGAATCTCGAAAAATGTCATTGGGTGTTAAGCAAATTACTCCAGATCCTTGGACAGATATTACTTCAAAATATCCTATTGGTTCAAAGCACTCAGGTTTAGTTAGAAACTTTACCAATTTTGGAGTATTTGTTGAGCTTGAGGAAGGAATTGATGGTTTGGTTTATATTTCTGACTTATCATGGACTAAGAAAGTTAAGCATCCCTCTGAGGTATTAACCTTGGGTGATAGTATAGATGTAATTGTTCTTGAGCTGGATGTAGAAGGTCGTAAATTAAGCTTAGGACATAAACACACTAAAGATAATCCATGGGATAAATATGAAAAAGAATTTGCTCTTGATACAGAACATGAAGCTTCCCTTACCGAGATTGTTGATAAAGGTGCTACAATTTCATTTAATGAGGATATTATTGCTTTTGTTCCTTCTCGACACATCGAGAAACAGGATGGAACTAAATTATCTAAAGGTGAACAAGCTACATTTAAAATTATTGAGTTTAATAAAGAATTTAAACGTGTAGTTGCTTCGCATACTGCTATGTTTAAGGAACAAGAGATGAAAAATGTTAAACGATCTGCCGCTAAAGTTTCTGCTTCAAATTCAGAAAAAACTACTTTGGGTGATCTAGATGCACTTGCAACTTTAAAAGAGAAGATGAAAGGCAAGAAATGAAAAACTTAAAACTTTTTTAAAAATTAAAACCCTCCATCGAGGGTTTTTTTTATACTTAAGAAAACAATACTTTTATAAAATATTCTTGGGATGGCAATTAAAGTTCTTCTTAGTGAAAAAAAAGTAAATATTATTTTAAGGCGATTGTGTCATCAACTTATTGAACGTCACCTAGATTTTTCAAATGTTGTATTAATTGGCTTACAGCCTAGAGGAACTAATTTACTTAAACAACTATTAATTTTACTTAAAAAAGAGGGTTTAAATTCAATTAAATTTGGTAAACTAGACACTACCTTCTTCCGAGATGATTTCCGAAGAAATCATCAGCCACTTAATGCTAGAACCACTGAAATGAATGAAACAGTAGAAGGTAAAAATGTTGTATTGATTGATGATGTTTTATTTACAGGTAGAAGTATACGTGCAGCACTTACTGCTATTGACACATATGGACGTCCAAAGTCTATTGAATTACTTGTTTTGGTAGATCGTAGATTTAGTCGTCATTTACCTATACAGCCTGATTATTTGGGTGCGCAAATAGATGCTCTTCAAGGTGATAAGGTTAAAGTAGTTTGGTCTAAGTCATCTCAAAAAAGCATTGTTTATTTAGAAAAAAATAACGAATGAAAAAATTAAGTGTTGCTCATCTTTTAGGTATCAAATATCTTCAACTAGAAGATCTGCACTTAATTTTTGAAACAGCTACTCACTTTAAGGAAGTCATCAATAGACCAATTAAGAAAGTACCTAGCTTGAGAGACATAACTGTAGCTAATTTATTTTATGAAAATAGTACTCGTACTAAACTTTCTTTTGAATTAGCTGAAAAACGTTTATCTGCAGATGTGATAAATTTTTCTGCAAATCAATCTTCAGTTTCAAAAGGTGAAACATTAGTAGATACAGTAAATAATATTTTAGCTTTAAAAGTTGATATGATTGTAATTCGTCATCCTAACCCAGGTGCTGCTCATTTTTTATCTAAGCAAGTTGATTCATGCATAATTAATGCTGGAGACGGAACCCATGAACATCCTTCACAAGCCCTATTAGATGCTTATTCTCTTATAGAGAGGTTAGGAGATCTTCAAGGGAAACGTATTGCAATAGTAGGAGATGTTTTACATTCACGAGTTGCGTTGTCAAATATTTATGCTTTAAAAATGCTAGGGGCAGATGTTAAAGTGTGTGCGCCAAAGTCTCTTTTACCAAAGCACATAAACTCCTTGGGAGTTACTTACTCTTCTGATTTGATGCGAGTTTTGAACTGGTGTGATGCAGTAAATATGTTACGAGTTCAAAATGAGCGTATGGATCTGAGTTATTTTCCCTCTGATCGAGAATATAGTCAAAACTTTGGGTTAAATTACGAACGTCTTAAAAAGTTGAGAAAGGAAATTTTAGTTTTACACCCTGGACCAATAAATAGAGGAGTAGAAATTACTAGTGAGGTTGCTGATTCTGATCAAGCAATCATTCTAGACCAAGTTGAAAATGGATTAGCTATTCGAATGGCAATCATTTATCTTTTAGGATCTCAATTAAATATTTCAGAATGATAAAAATTGAAGGATCGGGCATTGGTTTTATAGACGTTATGGATTTAGATATAAAACAAGATTTGAAAAAAAAAATAAAAAAACATTTATTAGACTTAATTATTGATTGCTCTAAAACTATCCCTGACAAATCTTTTTTATCTGAAATTCGGTCTTTTCAAAAAACTCACAATCGATGTTTTGTTATTATCATTCCTATAGAAAAGAAAATTTATTATCCTGAATCTTGGGATTTAGTACCAACTAAGCAAGAGGCTTTGGACTTCATTTCCTTTGAACAAATACAACGTGAATTAGGTTTTTGATATGTTAGAGTTAACTATTTTAGGTTGTCACTCTGCAACACCTAGAGAAAACAAACACACTTCCTCTCAATTGCTAGATGTCCAAGGAAATCTTTTTTTAATCGACTGTGGAGAAGGGACTCAAATGCAATTGCGAAGAGCAAAAGTTAAATTTACTCGTATTAAGCATATTTTTATTTCTCATTTGCACGGAGATCACTTTTACGGTCTCATTGGTTTGATAAGTACATTTCGTTTACTTGGTCGTACAACTCAACTTAATATATATGGACCCAAGGGAATTAAAGAAATTATTACATTACAGCTAAAAATGTCGAATTCTTGGACAGATTATTCTTTACATTTTCACGAATTATCATCACCAAATAGTGAAAAAATATTCGAGGATGATACTATTTGTGTTTCTACGCTGCCATTAGATCATCGTATTTACACAAATGGTTTTCTATTTACTACTAAAACGGTTAAACGTAAAATAAATTCTAAAGCCATAGAAAGTTTGAATTTAGAACCTTTCCATTACTCTCAATTACAAAACGGTTTTGGTATAGAGCTAGCGAATGGAATCTTTAAAGAAAATAAAGAGCTTACTTTAAATCCAGAACCCTCAAAAAAATATGCATATTGTAGTGACACAGCATACAACAGGGAATTGATTTCACTTATAAAGGGGGTTGACTTGTTATACCATGAAGCTACATTTTTAGAAAAACATGCAGATTTAGCAAAAAAAACTAAACACAGTACAGCACTTCAAGCTGCAAAAATTGCAAATTCTGCAAATGTAAAAAAACTATTATTAGGCCATTATTCGAATCGTTATTCTGATAAAAAGGACTTTATTAAAGAAGCTTCTACAGTTTTTGAATCAATTCTTTTATCTGAAGATTTAAAAACTTTTTCTATTTAAATAAAATCAATTGTAAATTGCATAATATATGGATAAAGAAGATTTAGGACAACTCAGAAAGTCATACGATAAAAGTTCATTAGACTTATCTGATGTTGGCGACGATCCTATAGGTTTTTTTAAAAAATGGTTTGATGAAGCATCTAATCATTCTGAAATTGAAGAAGCTAACGCGATGTCCTTAGCGACCCTGGGGATAGACGATTTTCCAAAGTCTAGAGTGGTTCTGCTTAAAGCTTTTACAGATAAAGGCTTTGTTTTTTATACAAACTACCAAAGTGAGAAAGGGTTAGCAATTGCTCATCATCCAAAAGTTGGATTATCTTTTTTTTGGCCTCCTCTTGAGCGTCAAGTAATTATTAAAGGATTGATTCAAAAAACACCTTCAGACCTTTCAGATGAATACTTTAATTCAAGACCAAAAGGAAGTCAATTAGGAGCTATTGTGTCTGATCAAAGTAATGTAATTTCAGATCGAACAATTTTAGAAGCTAAATTAAATGCTTTAGAGATTCAATATAAAAATGAAGAAATTCCTCGTCCAGATAACTGGGGTGGTTATCTGGTCATTCCTAAATCTATCGAGTTTTGGCAAGGTAGACCCAATCGTTTACATGATCGAATACGTTGCCATTTACTTCAAACAGGATTATGGGATTTAGAACGATTAGCACCATGATATGAAAAAATTAGTTTTAATACGTCATGCTAAATCTTCATGGGAATTTAATTTAGAAGATCGTGACCGACCCTTAAGTAAAAAGGGAATAAAACGAATTAAACAAATGGCGATGCATAATCCTGAAATTTTTTCTTCATCTGAAATTATTTTTTCAAGTACTGCAAATAGAGCTACACATACTACATCAATCTTGGTTAATAGCTTATTAATTTCTTTTAAAACAGTTAATCTTGTTGAGGACCTTTATACCTTCGAAGCCTCAAAATTGATTGATTTTTTAAAGAAATTATCGGATAAATATGAGAGTGTTATTTGTGTTGGTCATAATCCTGCATTTACTGATGCAGCGTCATATCTTAGTAATACAGAATTAGATTATTTACCAACTTCTGCATGGGCAAAATTAGAATTTCAACAAAGTAAGTGGATTAATATAGCAGATGGAGCATTAACTTTAGGAATACCAAAAATAATTTTAAAGTAGTATGAAAAAGCAAGAAAGGTATATCAACAGAGAATTAAGTTGGTTAGACTTTAATGGGCGTGTACTTCAAGAAGCAGCCGATCCAGATGTTCCACTTTTGGAGCGCCTTCGTTTTATAGGAATTTTCTCTAATAACTTAGATGAATTTTTTCAGGTCCGTTTTGCAACTGTTCAGCGAATTGCTCAATCAGAAAAATCAGGGAAAAATATTTTTGGAGGTTTGACCGCTTCAGATTTATTGAAAACTATTACTCAAAAAGTAATTAAACAACAAAAAGAAAGTACCCAGATTCTTAGTTCTATTGAAGTAGAGCTAGAAAAAGAAGAGATTTATTTTATTAATGAAAGTGAAGTTCTAAAGGAACATGAGACTTTTCTAAAAGAGTATTTTATACAAAAAGTTAGCCCTTCATTAATGACGATTATTGTTTCTGAAGATGATAATCAGGATTTTTCAGATAATAATGCATTTTTAGCAGTAAAGTTAATTTTTGATGAAAAAAAAGAAGTTAAGACACAATTTGCTTTAATTGAATTGCCAACTGATTTAGACCGTTTTATTGTTTTACCAAGTATTAACGACAAGAAATACGTTATGTTTCTTGACGATTTGATACGATATCATTTTCATATAATTTTCAATTTTTTCGAATATACTCATATAGAGTCTCACATGATTAAAGTCACACGTGATGCAGAATTAGATATGGAAGGTGATGTGTCAAAGAGTTATATAGATAAAATTGTTGAAAGTGTACGGGATCGTTTTCTTGCAGAACCTGTTCGTCTAGTTCATGATAAAGATATTTCTAAAGAAGCTATTAATATGGTTAAAAAAATTCTTGGTGTTGGGACTAACGATAGCCTTATTCCTGGAGGTCGTTATCATCATCGAAGAGATTATATGAACTTTCCACAATTAAATCGATGTGATTTACAATATGAGCGAAAAGAAGCCCTACCAATAAATGGCCTTTCTTTGGAGAAAAGTATTTTTAAAGCAATAAAGCAAAAAGATTATCTATTATACACTCCATATCATAGTTTTTCATTCGTTATAAAATTTTTGCGTGAAGCTGCTTTAGATCCAGAAGTAACAATTATAAAAATAACAATTTATCGTCTTTCTAGACTTTCGAATGTTGCAAGTTCTTTAATTAATGCTGCCAAGAATGGAAAAAAAGTTTTAGTTCAAATAGAGCTTCAAGCACGCTTTGATGAAACCAATAATATAATATATGCTGAACAAATGCAGGCTGCTGGGGTAGAACTTATTTTTGGTATTCCTGGTTTAAAAGTCCATTCTAAAATATGCGTTATTGAAAAGTCAACTCAAGGGAAAAAAAGACGATATGGTTTTATAAGTACTGGTAATTTTAATGAAGACACAGCAAAAGTTTACACAGATTATACCTTGTTTACATCAAATCAAAAAGTACTTAAAGAAGTAAATAAAGTTTTCAACTTTTTACAAGTACATTATAAGCTTAAAGCTTATAAACACCTTATAGTATCTCCTCATCATACTCACAATACTTTGGTTAAAATGATTAACAAGGAGATTGAAAATCATAAAATAGGACTTCCAAGTGGAATTCGTCTTAAGTTGAATGCAATTACTAATTTCTCAATAATTGAAAAACTTTATCAAGCAAGCAATGAAGGTGTAAAAATTCAAATGGTTGTCAGAGGTATTTGTTGTTTGATTCCAGGTATTAAGGGAATGAGTGAAAATATTGAGGTTTTAAGTGTTGTGGATAAATTTTTAGAGCACCCTAGGGTATATGAATTTATAAATGGTGGTTCTCTAATTACATACATATCTTCAGCAGATTTTATGACAAGAAATATTGAAAATCGATTAGAGGTTGCAGCTCCAATATACGACCCAGAGTTACAACGTCAAATTAAAGATGTTTTTGATATTATATGGAATGACAATGTTAAAGCTAGAAGATTGAATGGTCCTATTCAAAATAATTTTGTTAAAAATAATTCAAAACCTAACCGCTCTCAGTTTGAAATTTATGAATACTATAAAAAAGAGGTAGATCAATGAAAATTAGGAAGTACGGAGCAATAGATATTGGCTCCAATGCTGTTAGATTACTTGTTTCTAATGTGATTGATTATAAAGGTCAAGTTTTTTTTCAAAAAAATGCTCTCGTAAGAGTTCCAATCCGTTTAGGGCAAGATACCTTTACTAAAGGTGAAATTTCAAAAAAAAATATAGGACGTATTATTAAATCAATGAAGGCTTTCCGATTGCTTATGAAAGTTCATGGCGTAGAAGATTATCTTGCCTTTGCTACTTCTGCGCTTCGAGGTGCAAAAAATTGCTCACAGGTTGTAGAAAGAGTTTTTAATAAATCTAAAATTCAAATCGAAATAATTGATGGAAAAAAAGAAGCTAAAATCATTTCTAATACCAATGTTTTTGAAAATATTGATATTGAAAAGACTTTTCTCTATATAGATGTGGGAGGTGGAAGTACTGAAATAAGTATCTTAAAAGGAGGTAAAAGACTAAATTCAAATTCTTTTAAGATTGGAACGGTTCGATTATTAAACAAGGATTTTGATCAGCGAATTTGGAATCAATTAGAAATATGGGTAAAAAAATATACTAAAATTTATTCTAAAGTTTATCTTTTAGGAACAGGTGGGAATATTAACAAGTTGCATAAAATTTCTAATGTAAA
This sequence comes from uncultured Flavobacteriaceae bacterium, assembly GCA_943842245.1. GTDB lineage: Bacteria > Bacteroidota > Bacteroidia > Flavobacteriales > Flavobacteriaceae > MS024-2A. Next base: position 396,400 of record CALTAJ010000002.1, on the reverse strand, counting down.
AGATAATCGTCCCATTACTTTTTTAACATTAAATCTTATTTACAATAAGTTAAATAAGTTAACATATGAAGAGCGAATTATTGATTTGGGATTAAATCCAGATAGATCTGATGTTATCATACCAGCAACTAAACTTTTTTTAAAAATATTTGAATGGAGTGGAGCAAAAGTTATTTATGTGCCAAAAGTTGGTCTTTCCGATGGGATGATTCGAGAGTTATATAAAAATAAAAACTAAACTGATTAACCAATATATATTGATATAATAATAGATGCTAGATCTTAAAAAATAATATATTATTGTTTTTGGTGAAACGAGAAAACTTTTCAAAAATCTAAATCAAATCTGTCTCTTAGCTCTTTTAATGACGGATTTAGTTTTTTAAGGTATTTATATTTTTCATTAACAGAATATACTAATTCTTCTTTAGTGGCTTCTGAAATGAGAATTTCTACTTTTATACCATAATTATTTAATCTTTTTCTCAAAAAAGGAAGAAGATTATCCATTTCTTTCATCATTTCGACTTTGTTCATTTCACTAGGAACTGTTAAAGAAATTTCGTTAGCCCCTTTTAAGTTAATACTACTGACTCCAAATATTGATGCTATATTCTTTTTCCCTTTTTTTTTCAAGTTTAATATATATTCTTTCCAAAGAGATTCAAGTGTGTTAAATTCAAAATCATGTCTTGGCTTATCAATATCTTTTTCTTTGGAACTATTTATATTGCTTACAGCTTTTTTAAGTGCAATGCTTGAAAGTGAAAAACCAGAAACAGGAGTTTTTAAATCTATATTTTTAAATTTAGGAAAATCAAGATCTTTATCTCTGATATTTGAAATGATTTTTTTATCGTCCTGAGCCTTTTCAATCAATGTTTCTTGATTCTCTTTTTCTATAGCTAAGCGAGATTTTTTATTTTCATTTAATGAATTTTTAGAGTGTGGAACTGAAAATGAAGAGCTTAAATCGGAATTTATTACTTGTCTATCATTTTCATTGGGTGTAATTATATATTCTTTTTTTTTTCTTCATTAAAATGAAGTGAGGCTAGTTGCATTAGGGTTAATTCTATGTGAATCCTTTTATTTTTGACATTTCTAAAATTTATTTCACAAGAATTAATTATTTCGATCCCGTCCATGAGATAATCATTAGAAAGAGTTTGGGTAATTTCTGTATAGGATTTACGAATACTTTCTCCAACTTCAATTAAAGCCGCTGTTTTAGGGTCTTTAGCAAATATTAAATTCCTAAAATGATCTCCTAATCCTTTAATTAGTTGTATACTTTCAATCCCACGTTTAACTAATTTATCATAAGATATAAGTATCTGTGGGATTTTTCTTTGAAAAAGGAGTTCACCTAACTCAAAATAAGTTTGATGATCTAATAAATTTAAGTTATCTGCTACCGCAGATTCTGAAAGATTTCCTTTAGTAAAACTTACCATTCGATCAAATATAGAAAGAGCATCTCTTAAAGCTCCTTCAGCCTTTTGAGCTATTAAGTAAAAAGCATTTTCTTCGAATTCTAGCTTTCTTTCTTTTGCAATTTTAACTAAAAATGACTGAATATCCTTAGCTGAAATACGCTTGAAGTCATATATTTGACAGCGTGATAGAACAGTGGATATAATTTTATTTTTTTCTGTAGTTGCTAATATAAAAATCGCATGTTTTGGTGGTTCTTCAAGTGTTTTCAAAAAAGCATTAAAGGCTGCATTGGAAAGCATGTGTGCCTCATCTATGATATAAATTTTATGACTTCCTATTTGTGGAGGAATCCGAACCTGCTCATTAATCTTTCTAATATCTTCTACTGAATTATTTGAGGCGGCATCAAGTTCGAAAATATTGAAAGCAAAATCTTTAGAAGTATCGCTATTATTTGCATTAATTTGTTTGGCTAAAATTCGTGCACAAGATGTTTTTCCTACCCCTCGAGGTCCACAAAAAAGAAGTGCTTGAGGGAGCTGATTAGTTTTGAGGCTATTTCCTAAAGTCTTTGTTATACTATCTTGTCCTACTACCTCATCAAAAGATGTAGGTCTGTATTTTAATGCTGAAACTAAAAAAGATTCCATATACAAATATAAAAATCAGATTATTCTTTTGTTCTTTCCATACCATATATTCACTTTTAATTATCAACAAATGACTAACTTTGCGAAGCAGGCCATCTTATCACTCATGCCATTTTGGTATGGGAGGAAAGTCCGGACACCGTAGAGCAGCATAGCGGGTAACACCCGCCCTTCTTTGAAGCGGACAAGTGCAACAGAAAGAAAGTACAGTTCGGCTGTAGTGAAATCAGGTAAACTCTATGTGGTGCAACGCCAAGTAAATCTACAATTAAGAGTAGCTCGTTCAATGTAGAAGGGTAGGCGGCTAGAATGTAAGAGTAATTTTACATCCAGATAAATGATAAGACTAGACAGAATCCGGCTTATAGGCCTGCTTTTTTGTATAAATAAAAAAAGAGAAGACATTATTTCCATAGACACGATCAAAAGAAAATCCTTGAATTTCTGAGAGCTTTATTTGTTTAAAATGCTCAATTATCACAATGCCTTTTTTAGAAAGGCTTTTTTTTGATAGTAGAATAATCTTTTTATAGTCATCAATTTCAAAATTATATGGAGGATCAGCAAAAATTAAATCGTATGATATTGAGTTTTGTTCAAGAAAACGAAAACATTCTTCCTGAATCGCTATAATTTTCATTTCAAGGTCATAAGACACTTTTTTAATAAACTGAACACAACTCCTGTTTTGATCTATAGCTGAAACATGTTTAGTACCACGGGAGGAAAATTCATAACTAATACTCCCCGTCCCGGCAAAAAGATCAAGTACCTGAATGCTTTTGAAATCAAGGCGATGCTGGAGAATATTAAAAAGTCCTTCTTTAGAGCGATCAGTTGTTGGACGGACCGGTAGATTCTTTGGAGCTTGAATTCGTCTACCTTTGTGTACCCCTGATATAACTCTCATTAACTAAAATATTTGGCTAAAAAGGGGGCATGATGAACGGCAGTATCTGAAACATGATTAATATCTTTATCAATAAAATTAATATTAGTGTGATATTGTTCTACAGCTTCATAGTATGGTGTAAAAGACTTCATTTTACCTAAAAAATTCAATTCTAAATTGTTAGTATCGATATTGAATTGTTCTACTACAAAAAATAGATAATACAAAAAGTCATCCGTATTTGAGACTGAAAAACAATTATTGAATTTTAAAAATTTATTTTGAAGAAGAAAGACATCCATTGCTCCGAACTGTAAGTGAATAAAAATTTTATAATCAAATTTATTTGAAATATTTAGGCTTAGTATTTTTTTATAAAGTAGAGTATTATAATGATGAAAACCAAAGTTAATTTTAGATTTCTTTAAAACCTTACTAATAAATTGTGGAAAGCTATATAAATTAACTTGATTGGAATCTTCCAAAGTATCATAAGATGCTATTTCATAATCTTTTGTTTTTTTATAAAGACATAAATAATCTTCACAGAAAGATTTATTAAAAAACGATAAGGGTACGAATGTTGAAGGGTTGTGAAATGAAATTAAACTAAAAGCATTAAAGTTTTCCTTGCTATGATAATCCAGATATTCTATTAAGGTTTTATGAAAATCTTGGGGATCTTCAAGAAGTGGTATGTATTCAATTTTAGATTGGGTACAGAAATAAAATCCATCCGTAAAAACGTGAATGGATAAATCTTGATTTTTAAGAATTTTATTCTTGTTTGGCATCAAAAATGGTTGGCCAGTTTCCGTTTGTACTAACATTTGTTAAGGAACCAAGTATAATTTCAGGTCCATTTACTCCATCTACAGAAACAGTTTCATTCTCTTGTTTTACAAGATCTTGATCTTGATCAAACAACAATGTGTTTTTTGATACCTTTACTTCAAAAACAGGTACTTTATAACCATTTTTATTTATGATACTAGACGTTATTTTAAAAACACTGTCTTGAAGACCTTCAATTGGGATATTAGACATTTTTTTGTATCGATCAGATGTTTGAAATAATGAATCTTTTACAGCGACAAACCCTAAGGTATCGGTTACAATAACCTCACGAAGCATATCAATTCTATAGATTCTATCATATTCTAAATAAGAGGAGTCGCGTTTTTCTAGAAGTGTGAAGATGCCCTCATCTATAAACTTTATTAAACTATCAAAATTATTAGCATAAACCCCCTTGACATCTTTATGAGCTATTTGTGCAGTTCTAATATCCTTCATTACATTAATAACTTTGGAGTAACGTTTAATTTTTGTTTGGTTGAAAGTTATTGGACCACTTATTGAGTCATATATTTTGTAAGCAAAAAAGATTGATGCAATCCATAGAACAACTTGAATACCTAATTTCATTGTCATTTTTTATTTGATAAAAACAAATCTACAATTTTTTTTGAATCACAAAAGTATTTAAAATGATTTATATTTACCCTAATCAATCATTAAATGACTTCTGAAAAATTTCGTTTACAACTAAAAGATAACTTTCCATTTGAACCAACAGATTCCCAAAGAAACTGGTTTAATAAAGTAGCTGATTTTATTCTTTCAAATTCACCAAATACTGCTTTTCTTCTAAAGGGATACGCAGGAACAGGAAAAACAACTTTAATTGGGTATTTAATTCGTCAATTAAAGCATGCTGGATATAAAGGAGTACTTATGGCTCCGACAGGTCGAGCAGCAAAAGTAATGGCTACATACTCAAAATTTTCTGCCTACACAATTCATAAACAAATATATTATCCCAAGACCGAAAGTTCAGGAAAAATAATATTTCAATTAAAACCTAATAAAAATCGAAAAACAATTTTCATTATAGATGAAGCTTCTATGATAAGTGATGACAGAAAGCATTCTAAACTTTTTGAAAACGGATCTTTACTCCATGATTTAATTCAATATGTAAGTCAAGGAGATCAATGTAAGTTGATTTTTGTTGGAGATCCTGCACAATTACCGCCAGTTCATCTAAACTTGAGTCCAGCCCTTGATTTAAACGAACTAGAGCAATATCATTTTGATAATGTATATTGTGTCGAATTAGATAGTGTTGTTCGTCAATCTCTTGGTTCAGGAATATTAAATAATGCAACTCAATTAAGGTTTCAGCTTAATGAGGAGAATTATGATCAGTTTCAATTTGATGTCGATGGGGTTAAAGACATACATTACTCTAATAGTGGTATGGATCTTTTTGATTCTTTATCTAATGCTTTTGATAAAGGTGGAATTGATCAAACGATTTTTATAGTTAGATCAAACAAAAGAGCAAATTTATTCAATGAACACATTCGTAATCGTATTCTAGGGTGGGAGGATGAATTATGTGTCGGTGATCAATTGATGGTTGTAAAAAACAACTATTTTTGGCTTGCTTCTGACTCCAAGCCTGGTTTTATTGCAAATGGAGATGTAATTGAAGTCCTTGCAATTCATGCTAGAAAAAATATTTATGATTTTTCTTTTGCTGAGGTTCGTGTTCGCCTGGTGGATTATCCTGATGAGGATCCCCTTGATACAGTCGTTTTATTAGATACTTTAAAATCAGAAACTCCCTCCTTATCTTTTGAAGAAGGAAATCGACTTTATCAAAAGGTAGTTGAAGATTATTCATTAGAGAAATCAAAGTATAAAAAGTTCTTAAAAGTTAAAAAAAATCCTTTCTTTAATTCATTACAGGTTAAGTATTCTTATGCAATTACCTGTCATAAGTCACAAGGCGGTCAGTGGGAAAATGTTTTTGTTGAAAAACCGTATTTAAAAGAAGGACCTAATAAAGAATATTTTAGGTGGCTATATACAGCTATTACAAGAGCAAAAAAATCCTTATATCTTATAGGGTTTCCAAATGAAGATTTTAAATCAATTCACTAATTATGTTTCGCTTTCTTTCAAAAAATATTTATTTCAACTTAATGAATTGGTCAATAGTTGGGACTTTCCCTTCAATTCCAAAATACATTGTAGCTGTGGTTCCTCACACAAGTTGGTTAGATATTTTTGTAGGCTTGTTGGTTCGAAGTATTTTAGGAGAATCGATAAATTTTGTTGGGAAAAAGGAATTATTCAGCCCCTTAACAGGCTGGTTTTTTAGAACTTTAGGAGGTGCTCCAATTGATCGTTCTGGGAATAAAGACTCAGTAGAGTCAATAGCAGCTGTGTTTGAAGCCCATGAAAAATTTAGATTAGCATTGGCGCCTGAAGGAACTCGTGGAAAGGTAGATAAACTCCGAACAGGATACTACTATATCGCCAAACGTTTAAAAATACCTATTATACCTGTTTCTTTTGATTATGAAAATAAAAAAGTTATTGTCCATTCAAACTTCTATACATCAAGTGATGAACAAAAAGATTTAAAAACACTGGAGACTTTATTTAAAGGAGTTTGTGGTTACTCTAAAGAGAAAAGTTTTTGATTAATTTTTAATTTCCATTGAGTGGTATACGTTTTGGACATCTTCGTCGTCTTCAATTTTTTCAATTAGTTGTAATACTTCTTTTTGCTTATCTATACTCAATTGTTTAATTACCTGAGGTATCCTTTCAAAACCTGAAGAAAGTATTTCAAAGTTTCTTTTTTCCAACTCTTTCTGGATTATGCCATAGTATTCGAAAGGAGCATATAAAACAATACCATCTTCATCTTTAAAAACTTCCTCTACTCCATAATCGATGAATTCTAATTCAATCTCATCTACTTCAAGATCATTTGGATTTATTCTAAAATTACAGCTGTGATCAAACATAAATTCTACAGATCCAGTTGTTCCTAAACTACCATTTAACTTATTAAAATAGGAACGAATATTTGCAACAGTTCTGTTATTATTATCAGTAGCAGTTTCTACCAAAACAGCAATACCATGAGGCGCATAACCTTCAAAAAGTACTTCTTTAAAATCACCCGTATTTTTATCTGAAGCCTTTTTAATAGCACGTTCTACATTTTCTTTAGGCATGTTAGCAGCCTTGGCATTTTGAATTACAGCACGTAGTCTAGAATTATTATTTGGATCTGAACCTCCTTCCTTTACGCTCATGACGATGTCCTTTCCAATGCGTGTAAAGGTTTTAGCCATAGCTGACCAGCGTTTCATTTTACGGGCTTTTCTAAATTCAAATGCTCTTCCCATACATATATATTATTAATTTGTAAAGATAAAAAACTTTCAGATTTTGAAGGGACTACATTTGTAAGTCATAATAAATAATATTGTTAATTCAGTTTGACTGTTAATTAAAAGTAAAATCAATAAGTATTTACTTTTACTTAACAAAAGAGATTTATTACTAACTCAACTCGTCTAAGATGTCATTATATGAAGGTTGAATATACTGAGGTAACTTATTTTCTTTTGGAAGGGTAGCTAAATATCGAATATTATTAGTACTAAACACCTGTTTATACTTACCAATCTTTGAATGTCTTTTTTCGACCAATGTTTTAATAAAGTCAAAATGAGAAATTAAATCTGTACTTCCTAGGTGATAAATTCCTGTTTTTTTATGATTTATGATATAATGAATCTGTTGACTTAATCGGACGTCACTATTTACATTGATTATAGTATTTGGAAAAACTTCTATTGCTTTATTTTCAATTATTGCCTTATCAATATCTTGAGTTCTAGGCGCATTTATTCCAAAAATCATTGGTAATCTAATAATAATAAATTTACCAATTGGAAGATTCATCAGTTGATTTTCTATCTTTATTTTAAAATGACCGTAAATACTCTCAGAGAGAGTTTTGTCATATTCATATGACGGATAATGCCTAAAAGAATCAAAGACATTAGCTGAAGACAAAAACATAACTCTACAGTTATTAAATTTTACATATTCAATAATACAGGAATGTGAATCTAGTTGAGCATTAAATCTTCCTCTTAAAGCTGATATTATAAGTTTGGGTTTTACCTCGTTTAGAATGTCATTAAGTCCTCCTTTTTCAATATCATATTGAAAAAAATGTTTATTATCCCTAAACTCTAAATTATTATTAAAGGTCCCAAAAGTATTAAAATAGGGCCCTAATTCTTTGTATAGGGCATTGCCAATGAATCCACTCCCTCCTAAAATTAGTATGGATTTCAAAGATTAAGTTTTTATAAATGGTAGTTTTACAACATGTGCAGGACAGTTTTTCTCACGAATTAAAATCCCAATTTTAGTACCAACATTCGAATAAGGTTTTGAAATATAACCAAGTCCTATGCCAATCGATAGTGTAGGGGATTGAGTACCAGAAGTGACAACTCCAATTTGATCACCATGAATATTAACAATCTTATATCCACTTCTTGGAATTGTTCTTGCATCCATAATAAAACCAATTATTTTTTGATGGGATCCGGTGACTTTCTCCTGATTGATATTTTTTGAATTAATAAATTTAGTTTTATTTTTACTAATCCAGCTTAATCCTGCTGAAATTGGTGATGTGTTTTCATCAATTTCATTTCCATATAGACAGTATCCCATTTCTGTTCTAAGAGTATCTCTTGCGGCAAGTCCGGCTGGAATAATTCCATGTACAGCTCCAGCTTTTAGGATATTACTCCATATGTGTTCTGAGTAGTTTGAAGGAAAATAAATTTCTATACCACCAGCACCTGTATATCCTGTTGTCGCAATTAAGATATTTTCAATACCTGAAAAATCTGCAGTCGTATGAGAATAAAAGGGAAGAGTTTCCAGGGGATAACTAGTTAATTTTTTCATTGCAACTATCGCTTTAGGACCCTGAATTGCAAATAAGCCCGTATTTTCAGAAACATCTTCCAGTTTAGCCTTGAATTCATGATTATGTTTTTGAATCCAACTCCAATCTTTATTAATATTTGAGGCATTAACCACCAGAAGATATCTTTCTTCCTCCAATCTGTAAACAATAAGGTCGTCAACAATTCCACCTGTTTCATTTGGAAGATAATTATATTGTGCTTTTCCGATAGTTATTTTTGAGATATCATTACTACATATATATTGAAGTAGATTCAATGAATTCGGTCCAGAAACATAAAATTCCCCCATATGCGAAACATCAAAAACTCCGAGCTTCTCCCTTACTGCTAGATGTTCATTTTTAACACCTGTATATTGAACGGGCATCTCATATCCACCAAAAGCAGTCATTTTTGCATTTAGATTTAAATGAGTATTGTAAAGTGTTGTTTTTTTCATAATCACACAAATAAATTATTTACAACGCTATATATCAAAACGTATATTTTCTACCTAATATGTATTTTTCGTTTTTACAAATAATTAAATCCAAAGATAATGTTTAAAAGGCAAAACTTTCTATTGATTTTATCAGGAATAAGGAACTAGAATTAAGAAAAAATATAAATCTTATTTAGTATTATTATTTCATGGATTGGAAATAAATTTATCAAGAGATAAATTTAATAAATGGAGTAATTGAGAATACCCAATTAAAAGTTTATTTATTTCTTGAGAGGAGTAAAGATTTAAGTTCTGAATACTTACTTAAGGGAGAACGTATTTTTTTAAGGGTTAAAATACCCCTAAGACGGGTAGGTGTCTCAATCTTTGTTTTAAGAATATTCTCCACTGTGTTTTTAAATTTTATTGGATGGGCTGTCTCTAAAAAAATGCCTTGATATGCTTCTTCATTTTTTAGAGAAGCCATATATTGTTTTAATCCTAAAAATCCAATTGCACCGTGAGGATCAGCTATATATCCATTTATTTTGAAAATTTCTTTTAGTGCTTTTTTTGTTAGCTTATCAGTGTATCCAAAACTACTCAAGACTTTCTTAAGTTTGAAAAAATCATTATTAAAGATTTCCTGAATCCTAATGAAATTACTTGGATTACCAACATCCATTGCGTTTGAAATAGTTTGAATGGATTTTTTAGGAGTATAGCTACCTGATTTCAAAAATTCTGGAACTGTATCATTGATATTAGTGCTTGCAACAAAATGATCAATTGGAAGCCCCATCTGTTTAGCAATTATTCCAGCACAGATATTACCAAAGTTTCCACTTGGAACAGAAAATACAATTTTTTTGTCTGGATTTGGACGATTTTTATAAGCTATAAAATAATAAAACATTTGAGACAACCATCTAGCAATATTTATTGAATTTGCGGATGTTAAATTTATTTTTTCTTTTAACTCCGGATCAACAAAAGCACTTTTTACCATTTCTTGGCAGTCATCAAATGTACCATCAACTTCTAAAGCAATTATGTTTTCTCCAAGAGTTGTCAATTGACGCTCTTGAATATCACTTACCTTTCCTTTTGGATAGAGAATAATCACATCAATACCTTTTACTTTATAGAATCCATCTGCGACTGCTCCACCAGTATCTCCTGAAGTAGCGACAAGTATGGTTAGGTCCCGCTCTTTTTTTGTATCGTTATTATAGGATAAACATCGAGCCATAAATCGGGCACCAATATCTTTAAATGCCAAAGTAGGACCATGAAATAACTCAAGTAAGGCAATTTTATCAGTTATTTCTATGATTGGAAAATTAAAACTTAAAGTATCCTGAATAATTTTTTTTAAGTCATTGCTGGAGATGTCGTCTCCCACATATTTCTGTATAACTTCATATGCGATTTCGTGATCTGAATACTGATCAAGGTTATTAATGAAATCTTGCTCTAATTTTGGGATTTGCTTCGGAAAATATAATCCACGGTCTGGAGCAAGACCATTTGTAACAGCCTCTAAAAAACCTACATCCCTTGCATTATAATTTAAACTGAAATATTTCACTTATTTATAAAATCTTTATTCCTTCATTATTAATGCGTGAGTAGTGAACTTCATAATCAAGTCCAATTTCATCATAATATGTTCTTATAGCTTGACCTACCTTTTTGGCTTTAGCTTCTCCTTTTGACAATGAGTAAACAGATGGACCTGAACCAGAGATACCACTTCCTAGCGCTCCAGCATCAATTGCTGCATGTTTTATATCATTAAATTTAGGAATTAACATAGCTCTTATTGGTTCAATTATCTTGTCTTTCATGCTTCGTGAAAGCAGTCCATAGTCATTCGTGTAAAGGGCACTTATAAATGCTCCTAAATTCCCCCATTGTTCAACTGCTTTTTTCAGTGGAATTTCATTTTTAAGAATAGCTCTGGAATGAATTGTTTTTAATTCAATTTTTGGATGTATTATTGTAGCAACTAAATCTTCAGGAGAAGGGAGTTTAATTATGTCTAAAGTCTTATTACTTCGGACTAATGTAAAACCACCCAGTAGAACTGGGGCAAGATTGTCTGCGTGAGCAGCACCGCTAGCAAGTGATTCACCAGCCATTGCAAATTTCACTAATTCATTTCTTGAATAGGGCCTCCCCAATAATTCATTAATAGCAAAAACAGCTCCAGCTGCACTTGCTGCACTACTTCCAATTCCGCTTCCGGGCTTAATTTTTTTTTCAATATCAATACGGAAGCCATTATTTGATGGGTAAGCTTCTAAAAGTGAAGAAGCTGCAACACTTGCTACGTTCTTTAGAGGATCTTTAGGTAATTCCTGTCCTGTAATAGCTCCTATAGTTACACCTGGATTCTCGGTTTTAGACACCTTCATTATGTCTCCAACTGTATCTAGACAAAAGCCTAATACATCAAAACCACATGAGACGTTTGCAACACTAGCAGGTGTAAAAATCTTAATCTGATCCATTTTATTGTTTTCCAATCCTAATAATATCCCCAAAAATCCCTCCAGCGGTTACATCTGCTCCAGCACCAGCTCCTTTCACGATCAAAGGTTGGTTTTTGTATCTACTTGTGTAAAATAAAATTATATTATCGCTTCCTTCCAAATTGTAAAAATCATGACTTGATTCAATTTCTTGAAGTCCAACAGAAGCCTTTCCTTGCTCCAACTGAGCCACATATTTTAATCTTGCTCCCTTTTCTTCAGCATTTTTTAGTATGTTTTGAAAATGAACTTCATTTTTATCAATTGCATTATAAAATTCTTCATTAGATAAACTATCCAATACTTCTAACGGTAAAAAGTTTCTATTAACAATATCTTTCAACTCTAATTTAAAACCGCTTTCACGAGCTAAGATTAATATTTTTCGTGCTACATCTACACCGCTTAGATCGATCTTAGGATCAGGTTCGGTAAACCCTTCATTTTGTGCACTTTGAACTACTTTTTTAAAAGTTGTTTTTGAATTAAATTTATTAAAAATATAATTTAAACTCCCCGACAGTATGGCTTGAATTTTATGAATTTTATCTCCTGATGCGATTAGATTATTTAAAGTATCAATCACTGGTAGCCCAGCACCTACATTGGTTTCAAAAAGGAAAGGTGTATTATATCGCCTAGATATTTTTTTTAAATCTAAGTAGTTTTTGAATGAGCCTGCACAGGCAATTTTGTTGCAAGTTACGACACCTATATTGCTTGCTAGATAACGCACATATTCTTCTGAAATAAATTCACTTGCGGTGTTATCGATGAAGATACTATTTCTTAAATTCAACTTTTTCACATGATCAAAGAAAACATCTCTATCAGCTTTAGTTTTACTTGTGACCAACTGTTTTTTCCAATTATTCAAGTCAATAGGGCTTTCACTTAAAAACATCTTTTTTGAATTTGAAATTGCAATAACACGTATTTTTAAGCGCAAGTTTTCCAAAAGATATTTGAATTGTCTATGAATTTGCTCTAAGAGTTTACTTCCTACATTACCTACACCGGTTATGAAAAGATTTAACTCTTTAGTCTGAGCTTCAAAAAAACTTTCATGTATTGAGTTTAGTGCTTTTTGAGTATTTTTTTTATCTATAACAATAGAAATATTTCTTTCTGAAGCTCCCTGAGCTATAGCACGTATATTTACATTATTTGCACCTAAACTACTAAATAGCTTACCACTAATGCCTTGATGATCCTTCATTCTATCTCCAACAACAGCAATATTTGACATATTAGATTCTATTTTGGCAGCGGTAACTTTTTTGATACTTATTTCAAACGTAAAATGATTGTCGATAGTTTTTTTTGCTAGAGTAGCATCTTCTGAACGGACACCTATGCAAATTGAATGTTCTGAGGAAGCTTGAGTAATCATTATAATATTAATATGTTTTTGAGATAAACATTCAAAAAAACGTTTTGAAAAACCTGGAATACCAATCATGCCACTTCCCTCTAGACTAATTAACACAACATCGTCTATGTGACTTATTCCTTTAACAATTGAACCTTCTCCTTTTGGGTTACCTTTAGCATTAATTAAGGTACCCTGAGCCTCTTTCTCAAAAGTATTTTTAATTATTACAGGAATATTTTTATCAATTAACGGTTGTAGAGTAGGAGGATAAATTACTTTGGCTCCGAAATGGGAAAGCTCCATTGCCTCGTGGTATGAAAGTTTTGAAATGGGAATTGCTTGACTTACCAATTTTGGATGGGCTGTATACATTCCGCTTACATCTGTCCAAATCTCTAATTGTGTTGCATTACAATAATTTGCTATTAGGGATGCAGTAAAATCTGATCCTCCACGACCTAAAGTTGATGTATTTCCTTCTTCATCTTGAGCAATAAATCCTGGTATTAATATAATTTTAGAATTATTTTTTTTAAAAAATACCTTTGTCGCTTTTTCACTTTGCTTTTGATTTACAATCTCTCTATCATCAATTGAATACGTAAAAATCAATTCTCTTGAATCTTTTAATACTGCATCACAAGTTTTATACTTGAGAATATTGTAAATAATAGTACTTGAAAGAATCTCACCGTAACTTAAAATTTTAGCGAGGCTTTTAGAGGTAAGTTCGTTTAAGGTAAATAATGATTCAACGACCTCTTCAAGTTCATTTAGTTGAGATTTTAAAAAACTAATTATTTCACTTTGATGTGTTAATGGGATGAAATATTCAATGGGGTTTAAGTGTCGATTCTCAAGTGTTTCAAGGTGTTCTTTATAATTATTTTGACCCATACTAGCCCGTTCTGACATTTCAACCAATAAGTTGGTTATCCCACCTAAAGCAGAAACTACTACTACTACTTGATCTTTAGACTCAGTAATAATATCTATAACATTAATCAGACTTTTAGCATTAGCTACAGACGTGCCACCAAATTTTAAAACTTTCATATAAATTTAACACCAACATGCCCAAAAATGGCACATACTTAATAATTAAAACAGCGCAAAAATAACACTTATTGGATGGCTGTGAACTATTTTTTTGGAAAAAAGATTTAAGAATCTAAATGTTAAGAAACCTTTTTAATCTGGTAATTTTAGGAATTTTCAATTTCTTGACTAAGTTTTAAATTTAAAGAGTCATCATCTCTATTTTTGTCTATCGTGATTTTGTCTCCCTCTTTTATAGAATTATTTACTACATTCTCAGCCAATAAATCTTCTAAATGCTTTTGAATGGCTCTATTTAAGGGTCTTGCGCCATACTTACTATCGTAGCCTTTTTCAGACAGAAAGTCCTTTGCTGATTCTGATATTTCTATTTCGTATCCCAATTGCTTAACCCGTTTAACAAGGTGTACCAATTCAATGTCCACAATTTTCCTAATATCAGTTTTTTCAAGATTATTAAATACCACTATATCATCAATTCTATTTAAAAACTCTGGGGAAAATGTCTTTTTTAACTCTTTTTGGATAACTCCTTTTTCAATTTCTTTTGACTGAGATTTTTGTGATGCAGTTTCAAAACCTAATCCTCTTCCAAAATCTTTAACTTGTCTTGCACCAATATTAGAAGTCATAATTATTATAGTATTTTGGAAGTTAATTTTTCTTCCTAAGCTGTCTGTTAAAAAACCATCATCAAGTATCTGAAGCATCATATTGAAGATGTCTGGATGAGCCTTTTCGACTTCGTCAAGTAAAATAACTGAATAGGGTCGTCTTCTAACTTTTTCCGTTAATTGTCCACCTTCTTCATATCCAACATAACCTGGAGGTGCACCGACTAATCTTGATACAGCAAATTTTTCCATGTATTCACTCATATCTATTCTAATCAAATTCTCCTCTGAATCAAAAATCTCAGAAGCTAAAATTTTTGCTAGTTGAGTTTTTCCTACCCCTGTTTGTCCTAAAAAAATAAACGAACCAATTGGTTTATCAGGAGCCTTTAATCCAGCGCGATTACGTTGAATTGCCTTAACTACTTTTTCTACTGCCTCATTTTGTCCAATAAGCTTAGAGTTAATGACTTTAGCTAATTTTGATAGCTTATTTTTTTCAGATTTAATAATTTTATTAACAGGAATGTTAGTCATCATGGAAACTACATCGGCAATATCATTTTCATTCACAGTTACTCTATTGAGTTTTGATTCCTCTTGCCAACGCTCTTGTGCTTCTATTAACAGGCGCTCTACTCTTTTTTCATCGTCTCGAAGTTTTGCAGCTTCTTCGTATTTTTGTTTTTTTACAACAGAATTTTTTGACTCTCTTACTTTATCGAGTTGTGCTTCAAGATCAACCACTTCTTTAGGAACACTCATATTATTAATGTGGACTCTAGAACCAGCTTCGTCCAACGCGTCAATAGCTTTATCAGGTAAAAAACGATCTGACATGTAACGATTGGTTAAATCTACGCATGCACTTAATGCATCCTCAGAATAATTGACATTATGATGATTTTCATAACGCTCTTTTATATTTTTTAAAATTTCGAGCGTCTCAACAGTATTAGTTTGCTCAACTAAAACTTTTTGAAAACGCCTTTCTAAAGCACCGTCTTTTTCTATATTTTGACGATACTCATCTAATGTTGTAGCTCCTATGCATTGGATTTCACCACGAGCTAGAGCAGGCTTGAACATGTTAGATGCGTCTAGGCTTCCAGTAGCACCTCCTGCACCAACTATAGTATGAATTTCATCAATAAATAGAATTATATCATCATTCTTTTCTAATTCGTTCATCATTGCTTTCATTCGTTCTTCAAACTGCCCTCTATACTTAGTTCCAGCAACAAGGCTTGCTAAATCTAAACTAACTACACGCTTATTGTAAAGCACTCGTGAAACCCTTTTTTGAATAATACGAAGTGCTAATCCTTCAGCGATTGCAGATTTTCCAACACCCGGTTCTCCAATTAATAAAGGGTTATTTTTCTTTCTTCTACTAAGTACTTGGGAAACCCTTTCAATCTCTTTTTCTCTTCCAACTACAGGGTCTAATTTTTCTTGTTCAGCTAATGCAGTGATATCTCGACCAAAATTATCCAAAACTGGAGTTTTAGATTTTTTAGATGTTTTTGAGTCAGAAGTAGGGATAAATGGATTTTCTTTTGCTTCGCCTTCGTTGTCTTTTTCTTCAGCGAAGGATGATGATGGGAGTTCTTCGTAAGAATCCGAATCGTTTGCCAACATAAGCTTAAATTGTTCTTTTACGATATCGTAATCTACATTTAGTCTTGTGAGTAATTTAGTAGTAGGATCATTTTCGTTTCTAAGAATACAAAGTAGTAAGTGGGCAGTATTAATTAAATCACTTTGGAATAATTTTGCCTCTAAAAATGTAGTTTTGAGTGCACGTTCGGCTTGTCGGGTTAAATGTAAGTTTTTTTTATCATTTAATGTTTGGTCACCATCAATTGTAGCAGGATTTAATATTTCAACTTTACGTCTTAATTCTTCCAGATTTACTTCAATTGCATTTAAAATCGCTATAGCTTTTCCACCCCCATCCCTTAACATTCCAAGCATTAAATGTTCAGTGCCAATAAAATTATGTCCCAACCTAAGGGCTTCCTCCTTACTAAAAGAAATTACATCTTTTACTCGAGGTGAAAAATTATCATCCATAGATTTTTTTAAAAAAAGGTTTTGCAAAAAACAGACCATAGTTTTAAGCTCAATGCTAATAGACAAAAAAATATTAATATTTCAAAAGATGGGATGTAATTATTTACCACCAAAATAGCTTATTATTCTGTTAATAATTTTAATAATTATGACTAAATAATTATTTAATATTGTGCACTGATTGCCTATTTTAGCTACTAACATAAAATTAAGTCATGAACGAAGGAGACAAGCTCATTCCTATAAAAATTGAAGACGAAATGAAATCGGCTTACATTGATTATTCAATGTCTGTCATTGTGTCACGTGCTCTGCCTGATGTTCGAGATGGATTAAAACCAGTTCATCGTCGTGTTTTATTCGGAATGCATGAGCTAGGAATTCGTTCAAATACTGCTTACAAAAAATCTGCCAGGATAGTCGGTGAAGTTTTAGGGAAGTATCACCCGCACGGAGATAGTTCAGTTTATGATACTATGGTGCGAATGGCTCAAGAATGGAGTTTACGATATTTATTGGTTGACGGTCAAGGAAATTTTGGCTCTGTAGACGGTGATAGTCCAGCAGCAATGAGATATACTGAAGCTCGTATGCGAAAAATGTCCGAGGACTTGATGGCTGATATTGATAAAGAAACGGTAGATCTGCAGCTTAATTTTGACGATACACTTAAAGAGCCCACTGTTCTTCCAACTCGGGTGCCAAATCTATTAATTAATGGAGCTTCAGGAATCGCTGTTGGTATGGCAACAAATATGCCTCCTCACAACCTTACGGAAGTTGTTGATGGAACAATCCAGTATATCGACAATAATCAAATCACTATTGATGAGTTGATCCAAACAATAAAAGCTCCAGATTTTCCAACCGGAGGAACTATTTATGGTTACGAAGGTGTTAAGGAAGCTTTCCTTACTGGAAGAGGACGAGTTGTAATTCGAGCAAAGGCAAATATTGAAGAGGTTAATGGTAAAGAATGTATAATTGTAAACGAAATTCCATATCAAGTTAACAAAGCAGAAATGATTCGCAAGACAGCTGATTTGATTAATGATAAAAAAATTGAAGGTATTTCAACAATTCGTGATGAATCAGATAGAAACGGTATGCGTATTGTTTATGTTTTAAAGCGTGATGCGGTTCCTAATATTGTATTAAATAAACTTTTTAAATTCACTGGTTTACAATCATCTTTTAGTGTTAACAATATAGCTTTGGTCAATGGTAGGCCTCAAATGTTGAATTTAAAAGACATGATTCATTATTTCGTAGAACATCGTCATGATGTTGTTGTACGAAGAACAAAATTTGAACTTAAAAAGGCAGAAGAAAGAGCCCATATTCTTGAAGGTTTAATAATTGCCTCTGACAATATTGACGAAGTTATTTCTATTATACGCGGATCCAAAAATCCCGAGGAGGCAAGGGAAAATTTGATAAAAAGATTTGAGCTATCCGACATTCAAGCTAAAGCAATCGTAGAGATGCGTCTTAGACAGCTTACCGGTTTAGAACAAGACAAGCTTAGATCAGAGTATGAAGGACTCTTAATAACTATTGCAGACCTTAAAGATATACTTGATAAAAAAGATCGTAGGATGCAAATTATAAAAGACGAATTATTTGAGGTTAAAGAAAAATATGGAGATGATCGTCGATCCAATATTGAGTATGCCGGTGGTGAATTTAGTATGGAGGACATGATACCAAATGAAAAGGTGGTTATTACAATATCTCACGCCGGATACATAAAAAGGACACCTCTAAATGAGTATAAAACTCAAAACAGGGGAGGAGTGGGGCAAAAAGCTTCAACTACAAGAGAAGAAGATTTTCTTCAAGATTTATTTGTCGGAACTAATCATCAATATATGCTCTTTTTTACTCAAAAAGGAAAATGTTTCTGGATGCGTGTTTATGAAGTTCCTGAAGGTTCTAAAACTGCAAAAGGTAGAGCTATTCAAAATTTAATAAATATAGAACAGGATGATAAAGTTAAAGCCTTTATTTGTACTCAAGATTTAAAAGATGAGGATTATATAAATAATCACTACGTAATTATGGCAACGCGAAAGGGTCAAGTCAAGAAGACTTCTTTAGAACAATACTCTCGACCCCGTGCAAATGGAATTAATGCTATAACTATTCGTGAAGGAGATGAACTTTTAGAAGCTAAGCTCACTAATGGAAATAGCCATATTATGATGGCGGTCAAGTCAGGTAAAGCGATTCGTTTTGAAGAAAATAAAACTCGTCCTATGGGGCGAGGAGCATCTGGTGTAAGAGGAATAAGACTTAATAGCGAAAATGATGAAGTTGTGGGAATGATTGCTGTAAATGATATGGATGCTAATATTTTGGTTGTCTCTGAAAACGGATATGGAAAACGTTCAAACCTTGAAGATTATAGGGTAACAAATCGAGGCGGTAAAGGAGTGAAAACTATCTCAATAACTGATAAGACAGGAGAACTAGTAACTATCAAAAATGTTATTGATCAGGATGATTTAATGATTATAAATAAATCTGGTATCGCCATCCGAATGGAAATAAGTGGATTGCGAGTTATGGGTCGTGCAACCCAAGGGGTAAAGTTAATAAATCTTAAAGGGAATGACACGATTGCAGCCGTTGCAAAAGTCATGAAAGGAGAAGAGGAGATTGAGGACGTAAATGATCTTGAGGTTAATGATGGTATGATTATTGAATAAATTAAACAAACAAACAAACAAACAAATTAATAATGAAATTTTTTTTAACTCTATTTTTTATTTTATCTGTAAGTTTTTCTTTTGGACAAAAGAAAGAAATTAAGAAAGCAATAAAATTATTTGAATCTGGAGACGTTCAAGGCGCTAAGGATTTGCTTGATTCAAATTCAACTCTATTTGAGGCAGCAGAAGCTAAAATTACTAACCAAAAATTATACCTAGAGGGAAAAATTTTCCAAGCTGATAAAAAATTCCAATTAGCATATGAAAATTTTAAAGCATATACAGAAGCAGGAGGTAATGATGTAGATTACGAAAATCAACTCCAATCATTATCCTCAGATATAGTAAATAGTGCTATTGAAGATAATGCAGAAAAGCGTTTTATTGATGCCACTTCAAAATTATATTTAGCGTATATTATTTTTCCAGAACAAAATAAAGATTACTTATACTATGCAGCTTCAAGTGCAGTAAATGGTAAAGATTTTGATAAAGCATTAAAATATTATAACATTCTTAAGAACATGAATTATGAGGGTATTGTTGTTAGGTTCATGGCTACATCGGTTGAAACTAATGAAGAAATAGAGTTATCTGAAACAGAATATAATTTGTATAAAAAATCAAAAGCATACAAAGATTTTAAAGAAGAAAATACTGAATCTAGATATCCAGAGATTATTAAAAATATTGCTCTTATTTATTCTCAGCTCGGAGATAATGAAAACGCGATGAAAGCTGTTAAGGAAGCTCGTGAGAATGATCCAAAGGACTTAAGCCTCATCCTTACAGAGGCTAACCTCTACATTCAACTTAAAGAAAATGATCGTTTTGAAGCTTTAATGAAGGAGGCTATAGAGCAAGACCCAAACAATGCTACATTATATTTTAATTTAGGAGTTGTAAACGCACAGCGAGGCAATAGGGAAGATGCAAGTAAATATTATAGAAAAACGATTGAGCTAGATCCTGAATTTGAATCAGGATATTTAAACTTAGTTACATTAATTTTACAAGGCGAAAATGCTATTGTTGAAAAAATGAATGGTCTAGGCACTTCGAGAGCGGACAATGCACGTTACGATGAATTAAAACTAGAACGTGAGCAGCTTTATAGCGAATGTGTTCCAATTTTAGAGAAATTAGTTGGTTTTAGTAAAAATCAAGAAGCAGTTAAAACTCTTATGAATATTTATGGAACCCTAGGAGATAACGAAGGGTTTATGAAAATGAAGGGAATGATTGAGTAATCTAAAACAGTAAATTAGGAATCTTTACATCATTCTAGGCAAAATAGTTTCTATTATATTAGTTTTTTAATCAATCTAAGCCTATGAGTATGTTTCGTTAAATTAACATTGTATATGCCAGTCTGATCTATCCTATCGATTCGCACCTCCCCGTGAGCATGGAGAATATAATGATTCTTTAATAGTAAACCAACGTGAATTATTTCACCTCCTTCATTGTCAAAAAAAGCTAAATCTCCAGCCTCACTTTCGTCAATGAAACTAAGAGTTTCTCCTAATTTTACTTGTTGAGAGGCGTCTCTAGGAATATTATATCCATTGATGCGATAAGTCATTTGAGTAAGACCTGAACAGTCAATACCCAATGGTGTTTTTCCACCCCATAAATAAGGAGAATTTAGATAAAGTGAAGCTGTTTTGAGTAAATTTGACTTTGGTTTTTTACCTCTAGTAATAGGTCCTTTAAATTTGTGTCCTAAAACTTTTGCTCCACTAATGTTACTCCCAAGTATTAAGGAAGTAAGCATATTTTCAGAAGTTTTAATATAATCAACCAAATTTGTGCTATATGAGTTATTTTTAAAACTAATTTCTTTAGCCTTCTCTTCTGTAATTAGATGACTTTGTTTATGATCTATCCAACCTGTATATTGATCTAAAAGGGTAGTTATTTGAAGCCATTCTTCTTTTTTTGAAATCACTTTGAAGCAATCGCCATAAAGAAGTTGGGAAATTAATTCACTTTGATGTGAACCTTCGCTTCGCATCGGAACGATGCTTAAATGACAAATACCGTATTCCAAAATTTAATTATCAAACAAGTTTTGCAACAAGTTTATTAGTTGTAAAAATAATAATTTTAAATCCACAGGCGTCTAAGCGTTTTAAAAATAGCTTAGAAGAGTATAAGTTTATGTAATTTTGGATTAAATTAAAATATTTGAATTCTATTTGGAAGCATATTATTTCTGAACAAGGATTATTTTATAAATCCTTGTTAATTTTATCTAGCTCAATTTTAATCCTTTATATCTTTCCTCTTGGAGGGCAATTTAAATACGAGTTTCAAAAGGGTAGAGTTTGGCAGTATCCGGATTTTTATTCACCTTTTGATTTTTCAATTTTAAAATCCGATATAGAATATAAAAATGATCAAGAAGAAGCCATAAGAGATCTTAAACCCTATTTGAAAGCAGACCTAGATCTTAGGGACCAGGTAATTATTAATTATTCTGATAAATCCACAGTTTTTTTTAAAGATAAGGCCAGTTCTTTAGTCTCAGATAGCCTCTATACTTTCGGGAAAAAATTAATTGATGAAATATATACTTACGGAGTTTTACCTCCTAACTATTCCCATAAGGGTAACTCAGATATTCTTTTGATTCAAGAGCAATTAGAAATTCCAATTAATATCAATGAATTATTTAAATCAGAAATTCTATTTGAATATATAACGACAAGATTAAATAATTCGTCATTCATCCAATATGAGGATATTTTCAAAGATTTATTCTTTGAAATTATAGCTCCAAACATATCCATAGAAAAAAAATTTTATGAAACTTCAAAACAACAAATGCTTCAAAATATTTCAAGATCAAGAGGTTTTGTTGCTTCTGGTGAACTAATTGTTGCAAAGGGAGAGCTTGTGAATGATGATACTTTTGAAAAGCTTAGCTCATTACGAAATGAGTATACTCTTCAGAAAGATGACAAAAGCTCTATTTGGATTCAAATTGGCTATTCAATACTTATAGTATTGATTTTCACCTTGCTTTTACTTTTTATCTATACATATCGCGTTAACATCTATAAGAACAATAGAAAGTTAACTTTTATTTTTTTTAATATTCTTACGGTAATTACTGCAGTTACTCTAACTGTAAATTACAATACTGATTATGTCTTTGCTGTTCCAATCTGTATCCTTCCTCTTATAATGAAAGCTTTTTTTGATGCTCGGTTGGGACTATTTACTCATGTTTTAACTGTTTTACTAATAGGCTTTATTGTACCAAATAGCTTTGAATTTGTTTTTTTACAAATTACAGCTGGGATTATTACAATTCAATCGGTAGCTCAATTATATAGAAGAGCAAATTTATTTATATCGGTTGGTCAAATTGTTTTGGTTTATTTGATTGGATATATTGCTTTTACAACAATACAAGAAGGGAGTATATTAAAAATCAGCTTTACTCCACTTGCTCTTTTTATACTTAATGGCTTACTAATGCTTTTTGTTCAGCCATTAATCTATATATATGAAAGACTTTTTAGATTGGTTTCTGATGTTTCTTTATTGGAGATGACCGACACAAACTCTATCCTGCTGAAGGAATTGTCAGATAAAGCACCAGGGACTTTTCACCATTCCTTACAAGTTGCAAATATTGCTGAAGCTGCAGCTAATGAAATTGGAGCAAATTCACTTTTAGTTCGTGTTGGAGCCTTGTATCATGACATAGGAAAACTTACAGCTCCAATGTATTTCTCAGAAAATCAAACGGCCAATATTTCTCCACATGATCGACTTTCTCCAAAACAAAGCGCTGATATTATAATTGACCATGTAGCTGAGGGAGTTAAAATAGCTAATAAGCATAACCTTCCTGAGCGGGTAATTGATTTTATTAAAACTCATCATGGAACTTCTTTAGTTTATTATTTTTATAAGAAACAAGAAGAGGATCTTAATACAGATGAAATTAACTTAGAAGACTTTAGCTACAAGGGTCCTAAACCATTTTCGAAGGAGACTGCAATTTTGATGATGGCAGATGCAGTAGAAGCAGCTTCTAAGAGCTTAAAAAGCCCAAATATTGATCAACTTCAGGAATTTGTAGATAAGATTATTGATGGAAAAATGGAAGAAGAACAATTTAATTCTTCTGATATTACTTTTGCTGAGATTGAGACTGTAAAAATGGTGTTATTTAAGAAGCTAATCAACGTCTATCAGTTGCGAATTGAATATCCTGAATAATATAAAAAAAGATTGTATACTTTGATTGTAACGACTACTTTTGTCATCCAGATTTTGGAGAGGTGCCAGAGTGGTAATGGAGCAGATTGCTAATCTGTCAACGGGCAACCGTTGCCAGGGTTCGAATCCCTGTCTCTCCGCTGTATAGTCCTGAAAACCCAGTGTTTTCGGGACTTCTTTTTTTCAGTTGCCTGCAGAGTTGCCTTTTCTATTTCTGACACCACTGATTTTCACTCTTCAAATTTAGCTGTTTTTTTATTGAGTATCTTTGAGTATTCAAATAAAATTCATTCCAATTCCAAGTATTAAATAACCAGCGAGGGCATGGACCACCTTAATCTATGCTATTGCATAAACTTAAGAGAATGAATTTATCAAAAGATTACGCAGACTTTATCCAGCAATTACAATGGAACTACTTCGTCACATGTAGAACTCCTTACAAGATCCACACCATGACAGTGAGAAACTGGCTTACAAAGCTTCTACAGCGTTCTAACAAGGTAGAACAGGCATTCTTTGTATCAGAGAGAGACAAGGGAGATTACAACAACCTACACGTACATATGCTTATTGGCACTAATACAGATATGACCTATCAGGAAGTTAAATATGGAATGGGAAATGTATCAGTAGGAGATTATCAACCAATCTATGATAGTGAAGCAGTGTGCAAGTATGTAACCAAGCATATAGGTAAGGACGTGGACTATGATATTGTATTTAAAAGCTAAAAACTTGAATATACTTGTTGCTGTATTTTGGGGGGTGGGGTTTTTAAATCCACTTTTCTTTTTGGGGTAGCGTTCGGATAATGATGTATTACCTAAACCCTAGGCATATCTTCAGTAAGTTCTACAATACACTTTACCAAGAATGAAACAAGCTATCAATGAAACCGTTTATTAGGTGTTAATATCCTATAAATTCAGTTATTTTTGTATAAATAATTGGTAATTAAAGAGAAAAAATGAACAAAATAGCTGATTTCAAACAATTTAAAAACATGCATGAAGAACAGCTTCCTGTTCCAAATCATAAGCTACACAATTGGACCCATTTTGCGGGTTTGTATGCAGCAGAACATGTTGCAGCTACAGAGTTTGTAATTGGAGCAACTTTTGTTTCTTTAGGCGCAAAGACAATGGACATTATTCTTGGCTTGCTCATTGGAAATGTCTTAGCCGTTTTAAGCTGGACTTTGATAACAAGTCCAATTGCTGTTGAAACCCGTCTAAGTCTGTACACTTATCTCAATAAAATTGCTGGTGATTCGATGTCCAAATTATATAACTGGGCGAATATTCTGATATTCACAGTCATTTCTGCTGCAATGGTTACCGTATCTTCTACTGCTGTCCGATTTGCCTTTGGAATTCCTGCTCAGCTCGATTGGTATCCAACGAATTTGTGGTTTGTATTAATTGTTCTTCTCGTAGGAATATTTGTTGTCTTTGTGGCCCTATATGGTTTCAAAGCTGTCTCAGACTTTTCGGGCATTTGTGCCCCTTGGTTATTTACTATGTTTGCTAGTGGGGCAATTGTTTTAATGCCAGCACTTTCTTTAGATGTTTTAGGGTTCACTCTTCCAGGTAGCTGGGCAGATTTTGTTGATATCGGAAATCAGTCTATTTGGACTGGTGTAAACAGTGAGGATAAACCCGGAATCGGATTAGTCGAAGTCATCGGTTTTGGATGGGCAGCAAATACGATTACTCATTTCGGTTTAATTGATATGGCCTTATTGCGTTTTGCCAAGAAAAAATACTACGGTCTTGCAACCAGTACTGGGATGCTTTTTGGGCATTATATTGCTTGGATTGCTGCTGGAATCATGGGCGCTGGTACCGCTGTTATTTTAGGAGAATCAATTGTACAACTCGATCCAGGCGATGTTGCTTACTATGCTCTTGGATGGTCTGGTTTTGTTATTGTTATTGTAGCTGGTTGGACAACCGCTATCACCAATTTATATAGAGCAGGGTTAGCTGCACAAGCAATCTACACCAATCATTCGCTGAGAAAAACAACTATGATTGTTGGAGTAGCCATGATCATTATTGCTTGTTTTCCTTTTGTATTTTCACAAATATTACCGCTGTTGACTTACGCAGGCCTGTTAGTTGTTCCTGTTGGAGCAATTGTATTCACTGAACACCAAATTTTCCCTAAAATTGGCTACACCCGTTATTGGTCGAAATTTCAAGAATACAAAAATAGTTCTTCAGCCGTTTTGTCTTGGATTATTGGCCTCATTTTCGGCTTTGGTCTCAATGCACTTGACGTCATGTCTTTCTATTACCTATTCATTCCAACTTGGTTTTTCACAATATTGGTTTACACCTTTTTGGCGAGTAAATATGGTGCCAATAAAAAATATCCAGAAGATGAAAAGAAAGAAGATGCATATAATAAAGCGATCGTAAAGTATCACAAAAAGTTGGAGGCAGAAGAACCTGAAACGGTGCAAGATGTCTCGATATATACAAAAGCCTTGAAGCTTGTTTCATATGGCGCTCTCGGATTAACGTTGTTTTTAGCTATAAAAACATTGGTAGCAAGTCCAGATGAAGCAGCCTATATTTCCAATAGAGCCGTTTTTTATCAAATTGGTTTTGCCTGTACCCTAATATATTTTATTGGAGCCTATTGGGCGATGCAGAGACGCAAGTCATTAAATAACAGATAAGATACAATGAGTATAATTCAATTAAAACAGCAAAACATAAACTCCATTGCGTCCCAACTTCCTTGCCCAACCTATGAAAGGGATTTGGTCAAGTCAGGCATCGTTCATTTAGGAGTTGGTGGGTTTCATCGATCACATCAGGCTTATTATATCCATCAATTACTTGGAGATGCTCAAAATTCTGAATGGGGAATCTGTGGTATCGGTTTACGAGAAGGGGACCGGAAAATGGCTACTATATTAGAGCAACAAGATTGCCTCTATACTCTCATTACACAGCATCCAGAAGGACACGAAACCTGTGAAGTTATAGGATCTATAGTAGATTATATTTTCGCTTTTGAAACACCCGATTTGGCAATTGATCGCATGGCGCATGCTGAAACCAAAATTGTTTCATTAACTATTACAGAAGGAGGTTATAATTTCAATCCGAATACTGGTGCATTTGATTTTGATAATTCCGATATTCAACATGATCTTCAATACCCAAATAATCCAAAAACGGTTTTTGGTTATTTGGCTGCAGCATTAGATAAACGACGAAACGACGGTTTAGCTGCATTCACTATTTTATCATGCGATAATATTCAACATAATGGAGCAGTAACGCGTTCAATGTTCTTGTCTTTTATTAAGAAAAAAAAACCATCCCTTTACAATTGGATAAAAAATGAAGTTTGTTTTCCAAACTCTATGGTAGACAGAATAACACCTGTTACTCCACAATCGTCAATTGATTTCTTAAAGACTAAACATCAACTAAAAGACTCTTGGCCAATTGTTTGCGAACCCTATATTCAATGGGTGATCGAAGATAATTTTTCAAATGGGAGACCTCCTCTCGAAAAACTTGGAGTTCAATTTGTCCCCGATGTTACCCCTTACGAAAAAATGAAGATTCGTTTGTTGAATGCAGGGCATTCCGTTTTGGGAATACCAGGAGCCATTCATGGTCATGATACCATCAATGCGTGTATGGAAGACAAAATTTTCGCCACATTCATGAGACAATTTATGGACAATGAAGTTACTCCTCAATTAGGCGAAATTGAAGGAATTGACTTAACAGATTATAAAAATAGTGTAGAAAAAAGATTCGCCAATCCTAATATAAAAGACGGTGTAAAAAGAATCTGTTCTGAAAGTTCTGCAAAATTACCTAAATTCTTAATTCCAACTATACTCGAAAATTTAGCTACTGAAGGGAGTATACGCTATGGGACATTTATTTTGGCAGCATGGTGTTATTATAGCGACAAACGTATGGATATAAACCATAATGAAATCGACGTAATTGATGAACGAAAAGAAGAACTTCATCGTAACGCAAAACAGACTGAACAAAACCGTCTTAACTTTTTAAGAATACCTGACATTTTTGGCAACCTACCTGATAACAAACGATTTATAAAAGAGTATTCCAAAATGATTGAGGCAATTTATAAAGAGCCTAACATCCATAAGCTTATGAAATTAATTAATCAAGACAATCATTTGGTAGACTAAAAAACCTCAAGAAGCTAAGCTTTTGACTTCCACCTAATCACGAATAAGATGATTCACTGGTCACAAACCTTGGAAAAAGCACAAAATAAATACCTATTAAGAGTTGAAGCGATATAAAAAGTTAAAAGTTTCTATACAGTATTAATCCAAACAAAGGGGCATGGGTTTTAGAAATCAGTTTTACTATTGAAACAAGGGGGATTACAACAACCTACACGTTCACATGCTTATTGGCACTAATACAGACATGACTTATCAGGAAGTGAAGTATGGAATGGGAAATGTATCAGTAGGAGACTATCAACCAATCTATGATAGTAAAGCAGTGTGTAAGTATGTAACTAAGCACATTGGTAAAGATGTGGACTATGACATTGTATTTAAAAGCTAAAACTTTTCTTCCCTTTCTTGTTTTCTTAAAGAGGGGTGGGTTTCAGGGATTCGTTTTCTCTAATTAGAGTTAGTTGTGTGATATAGATATACCCTATCACCTCAGTATTTCTAACATCCGTACATTAAACCCTTGTTGATTATCATATGTAACTGAACAACATGCAACTACATATAATGTAAAGGCTGGGTTTTCCTAAAGTATATTTGGACATAAAGTAGTGTTATATTATCTTTGAGTAAGTATCAAGAACGCTTATGCGTACCAACCGATCCTCTCGAGACACGGTGGTTTAGAATACGAGACACTCGTCTAAAATAATCGAGAAATCATATTCATCTTGGTCATAATTAATGTCTAACTAAAACTATTATTATGGCAGTATTTTCAGGAGAAGTAACAATTAGAGTAAAGTTTAATAAGATCCAGATCCCAGTTGGATTTGGCATGACCTCAGCAATTATAAAGCATAGATGCGTAGAACAAGCTTATGCCATCTCCCCATGGTCTCAAATAAAGGATTCCAGAGATAAAAGGTTTGAGGTTACTGTAGAGGATGAGGACATTATTTAGGGTTTTCCTTTTACACCAATGCCTCAAATCCAAATCCTATCTAATCCATTGATATCATTGCCTTAAGATAAGGTTTACTTACGACAAAATGGGGGTTGTTTGTTAAGGGTTTGTGTGGATACGTGATGGGAGAAAAACTAAAACTTCTCAGGCACTCCTTATCCAAGAACAGGGGCATGGGTTTTAGAAAACGGTTTTTCTATTGAAATAGGGTACGGAATTTGATATGTAACCTAATCTTTCTATCTTAGGGTATTATTAACCATAAATCAAAAACAATGGAAATTCTTATCGTTGCAATTCTAATTTCATCAATCAGCATCTACGGAGCTATTACCCTTAAAAGGTTTTACTTTATGCTTGGTTATTTTCTCTTTTCTTTACTTGCTATTACTTCTTTTATCCCGACATTTAGTGAAGATCCTTATCAAGCATTAACCTCTCTGGCATTATTTTTAGTTTTAGCAATCTTATCTTTTCCAGCAAAAAAAAATATTGCTGATTATAATATCAATAATGAAGCTGCTCCGTTAGTTAAATCTTTTGTTATGAGAACTCTTTTTTCACTTAGTGCAATTAATTTTATTGCAATATTTCTTGTCAAATATGACACAAATATGCCAGAAGGAATGACGGAAAGTATGAGGGTTTATCCAATGATTATGCATGCTGTTTTGGGAATATTACCTATTGTAGTGTTAGTTAGAATGTCAAAAAAGAAAATAGGTAGCTAAGATTGTTTAATAATCCTCCCAAGCGGAGGGTTTTCCTTTTACACCAATGCCTCCAATCCAAATCCTTTCTAATCCATTGATATCATTGCCTTTACGAAAGATTCTTGTGTAGTGGATTTAGGGGGGAGTTGTTTGGGGAAAGTGTGTATGTTTGGTTGGATTTTTACCTAATCTCCATACCTTACAATAATGAAAAAACTAAGTCTACCCTTTAGTATTATCACTAACAGCATTCCTAATCCTTTATGGCTGTTCTACAGAAGAAGACGATAGCGACCTCGTGAAGACCAGTCCTCCTCCCCTAAGTGAATTACAGCCTGGCAGGATTCTTTCTAATGAAAATATTTACATTAACGGAGATGGAACTGGGAATTTCCGCACACACTGCGAGGAATCTCATGTAAACAATGATGATCCACTTGTTCACCCTGGTCAGGCTGGTGCTGCCCATCAGCATGTTTTCTTTGGATTCAAAAAGACGGATGCCAATACAACCATAGATATGATAGAAAATGCAACAGAACCATCAACCTGTGAGGGTATCGCACTAAACCAGTCTGCTTATTGGGTTCCTGCACTTTTTTCAGCGGACGGAACGCGATTGGAATACAAGGAAGTACTCTTCTATTACAAGAGTGGCTATCACTTACCTGGTGATATCATCCAAGCTCCGCCAGAAGGACTTGTAATGATTTCAGGTCATGACATGTCTCAACCGCAAGATGTTGTAAGCGCAAAGTATCGTTGCGAAAGTTGGGAGGCTCCACTTCCTCAATTTGATGAGGGCGACCCAATGGACCATGTACCATACTTGCCCAAATGTCAAGTAGGCGACTTGCTGGAGTTTCGAGTTGTATTTCCTCAGTGTTGGGATGGGGTTAATCTGACCTCAGACGATAAGCGCAGCCACATGTCTTACCCAATACCGGCAGAGACACCATTCACAGGAACAGGGAGATGTCCAGATTCACATCCCATAGCAATACCAGAAATTTCCTATAAGTTCGCCGTTATGGTCACTAATTCGACAGGACCATCTGACACCTGGTATCTCTCTTCAGATATGAAGGAATTACATCCAAACGGTTCATCTTTGCATGGAGATTGGATGAACGGATGGGATTCAGAAATTATGGATCTTATCATCAATAATTGTATCAACCCCGGATATGATTGCGACGTTGGTCTTCTTGGAGACGGTACACGACTTCAAGAGGTTGTAACAACCCAAAACGGAGACGATTGAATGAAATAACGAGTATTTTATATGAATAAGCCTTTTTATTCAGTGCAGGTTTTTCTCCACCAATGGATACAATCCAAATCCCTTCTAATCCATTGATATCATTGCCTTAACCTAATATTTCCTTGTGACAAAATGGGGGGGTTGTTTGTTAAGGGTTTCTGTGGATACTTTTTGTCTTAATCAACTTAAAGTTTAGGACATAAAATAAAATCAAAATATGAATACAATTAAAAGAAAATAATCTTTGTTTTTTAAACTTCAAGACTTTGAATTTAATTAATTACTGTAATTTTGCACTTTCATTTTTAAAACTATATTTTGAATGCATTTCAGTTAGTAGATAAGTCTACAGGAGGAAGTATAAAAAACGATTTATTGTCAGGTATAACAGTTGCACTTGCATTGGTCCCTGAGGCTGTAGCTTTTGCATTTGTTGCAGGAATTTCTCCGATTGTAGGACTTTACGGAGCTTTTATGATGGGTTTAATTACTGCTACTTTTGGAGGAAGACCTGGTATGATTTCGGGAGCTACTGGAGCTATGGCTGTAGTCATGGTTAACATAGTGAAAGAAGGCAATGAACTAGGGAATAGTGATAGTGCTGGCTTACAGTATTTATTTATTACACTTTTACTGGTTGGAATTATTCAAATTTGTGCAGGGGCTCTTCGAATGGGAAAGTTTGTTCGAATGATTCCGCATTCAGTCATGATGGGTTTTGTAAACGGATTAGCAATTGTAATCTTTATTTCTCAATTAGGTATGTTTAAAACTCAGGGAGAATGGATTCTTGGAAAACCCTTATATCTTATGACTGGTCTTGTCGGAATTACAATGTTAATAATGATCCTTTTACCTATGTTTACTAAAAAAATTCCTGCGGCTTTGATAGCCATATTATTAGTCACCGCCGTAGTCGTTTTTGGAGATCTTGAAACAGAAACAGTTATGTCTTTTATTCAAGCTAATGGTGGCGAAGGGATCAAAGCTGGTCTGCCAAGTTTTCACATTCCTTCTATACCTATATCTTTAAAAACATTCTTTTTTATTGCGCCATATGCTTTAATTTTAGCCGCTATAGGATTGATTGAATCCCTTATGACGTTAAACCTAATAGACGAACTGACTGATTCTCATGGTAGCGGAAATCGTGAGTGTATAGCTCAAGGAGCAGGAAATTTTGTAAATGGTTTATTTGGGGGGATGGGTGGTTGTGCTATGATTGGTCAAAGTATAATCAACATAAAATCAGGTGGTCGTGGACGTTTGTCAGGCATTGTTGCTTCAATAACTCTTTTAATTTTTATATTATTCGGTTCTGGTTTTATTGAGCAAGTTCCTATAGCAGCTCTGGTTGGAGTTATGTTTATGGTTGTGATTGGAACCTTTGCATGGAGCACTTTTAAAGTTTGGAATAAAGTTCCTAAAGCGGATGTCATTGTAATTGTATTAGTCACTTTATTAACTGTATTTTTTGATTTGGCTATAGCGGTTTTAATAGGTGTTATAGTTTCATCCTTAGTTTTTGCTTGGGAAAATGCAAAACGTATTCGTGCTCGTAAGCATATTGATAAACACGGTGTAAAGCATTATGAAATATACGGACCACTCTTTTTTGGCTGTATTGAATTATTCAACAGTAAATTTGATCCAAAAAATGATCCCGACGAAGTAGTTATTGACTTTAAGGAATCTCGTATAGTAGATCAATCAGCAATTGAATGTATTAATAAATTAACTGAACGCTATCTTAAAATCGGAAAAAATATTCATTTAAGACACCTTTCTTTTGACTGTGTTAAACTTATTAAAAGAGCTGAAAAAATTTGTGATGTAAATCTGCTTGAAGACCCAGACTATTTTGTTGCAATTGATAATTTCCGCCAAACACAAATTGAAAGTGTTTCAAAAATTTCTTAGATCGATATAGAGTCAGGTACTAGAAGTAAAAAGTTAAAATAGTATTGATTTTATTGACTTAAGTAAGGTAAAGTCAGTAAAGAGATTATAACTCCATATATTCTATAAGTATTTGTCCCTTTCTTTGTTAAGCCAATAATTATAGGGTTTAAGGAAAAATATGCATTTTCAAAGTGACACTCAAGTGACACTATTTGAGAAAATAGATAGTTCTTAATGGTTTTTATAAGAATAAATTGGACAATTTTAACAGTGGTTATTGACACTGTTGGAATTTCAATTCTCAAAACTTTTAAGGCATCCAAAATCCAAAACACAGGGGCATGGGTTTTAGAAAACAGTTTTTATATTGAAGCGAGCATGTGTGATTTGATATGTAATCCATTCTCTATATCTTAGGAGTATTATTAATCGTAAACTAATTACTATGAAATATTATTTTCTTTTACTGCCATTACTAGTTATGACTTTAGGATGTAATGGATTAACTAATAAAAATGATAGTTTAAAAAAAGGTGAAATTCAATTTGAAAAAAATTGGAAGGCATTTGAAAAACATCATGTTGGAGGAGTCGTAAATAAAGACATAAATCTTTTTTTAGAATTATATTCTGATTCAGTTAAATGGAGTCCTCCAAATTGGAATAACAATCAAATACTCGGTAAAGCGGAATTGAAAGAAGCAGCAAAAAATTATATGGATAATTTTGAGAATTTAAAATTTACTCCAGGAGGTGCAGTCATTGGTGATGACGGTGCTTACTGGGCTGGATCAATTTTTTCAGATACAGGGAATACAAATTCATCTCCTGATGCAATCAGAATTTATGGAGTCTGGTCAGGAAATCACAAAGAATCAGGGGCTCCTTTCCATTTGAAGTTTTATGCAATACAGCAATTTAATAAAGATGGAAAAGTTGTTGCATTAAATGAATGGTTCGATCCTAGTTCAATTCAAGTTCAAATAGATGAATATTTAAAAAATAAGAAGTAAAAAATAACCCTTCCAAGTGGAGGGTTTTTCTTTTCAATCCATTCTCTATAAATTACAGATATTTATTTTTCTAATTATGATGATGAAATATAAACAGACCTTTTTTGTAACTGTTTTTTTTGGGTTACTTTCTTGTACCAGTTCAAACTCTTTCGACTTAAACAAGAAAAATATTCTTTGGGTATACCTAGAAGACACTGCACCACTTATGGGGGCATATGGAGAAAGATTAATTGAAACTCCAAATATTGATAAACTTGCAGAAAATGGCGTTTTATACACTAATGCTTTTATGCCCTCACCCGTTTGTTCCGCAAGTAGATCGACAATTATTACGGGGATGATGGCAACAACATTGGGACTTCATAATCATCACAGTTCTAGAACATCAGAATCTGAAATTAAATTACCCAAAGAGTTTAAGACAATTCCAGAAATTTTTAAAAAAACAGGTTATTTCACATTCAATAATGGGAAAGATGATTATAATTTTAGCTATAATCGACACAACCTTTACAGTCAGGAATACAAAGTACATCCTTTGTATGGCAAATTAGGTTTGCCCATCGATTTTTCAGAATTGACTCAAAAGCAACCCTTTTTTGGTCAAGTACAATTGTCTGGTGGTAAAGAGATCTTCAAAAAAAATTTTCAAAATAACATTTCATCTCCTGTAAATCGATCCAAGATTAAGTTACCCCCCTATTTACCAAATAATCCAGTTTTAATTGAGGAGTATGCAAAGCATTATGATGCAATACAGATTACAGATAAAAGGGTTGGTGAAATTATCAATGGGCTTAAAGAAAACAAGATTTTAAATAACACAATTGTATTCTTTTTCTCGGATCATGGAATGCGAATCACAAGAAATAAACAGTTTTTATACGATGGAGGCTTGCATGTACCTTTAATTATTGCAGATTTTACGAATCAATTTAAACCGATTTTAAAAGGAACTTCTAATAGTGAATTAGTTAGTGGATTGGATATAGGAGCGACTTCATTAGCGATTGCTGAAATAGAAATCCCTGATATTATGGAAGGCAGAAATTTATTTACAGATCCTCCTCGTGATTATGTAATTTCAACAAGAGATCGTTGCGATTTTACTATTGATAGGATCCGATCTGTCCGCACAAAGAACTTTAAGTATATAAAAAACTTTATGATCGATCGACCCTATACCCAGCCTACCTATATGGATGTGAATGGAGTTGAATTTGTTAAAACCATGAGAACGTTAAAGGAGCAGGGAAAGTTAAATTCGGTACAAGAACGATTTTTATCTGATTTTAGACCCAGTGAAGAATTATATGATATTGTAAATGATCCTTTTGAACTAAAAAATTTAGTCTCTGAACAGGAATACGAACTAAAACTTAAAGAGCATGCAAAAATATTAGAGGATTGGATTTTAAAAACTGACGATAAGGGTCAATACCCTGAAAATGAGGAAAATTTAAAGTTTATGCTTGAAATTTGGGGGGATCATGTTGTCAATCCAGAATATGAAATACTTAAAAATAAATATCCTGGAATTGCAGGATCCAAAAAGCATATTTTAAAAGCGCAGTATCAAAAAGTAAAGATTACTAATTAGCCTCTATACTTATAACGTCCTTAAGTAAATTGTATTTTTTTGAAATGTATAAATATTTCATTTATGTGAGTTTTTCTTTTACACCAATGGATACAATCCAAATCCCTCTTAATCCATTGATATTATTGCCTTAAGGAAGAGATTCCTGTGCAGTGGTTTTAGGGGGTAGTTGTTTGGGAAAAGTTTGTAACGTGTTCTGAAATAAATCCCATTCTTTATATATATCTTAGACAGCATTATTAATTATAAATCAATTAAAATGAAGAAATTAATTCTACTTTTTATTTGTAGTCTTTTTATTGTCAATTGTGATTCAAATTCAGTTGAAATGATGAACTATGAAAAAAACAAAATGACTGCAAAGAAATTTTATCAATCATTTTCTGATAAAAAACTAGATCAAATGAGAAGTTTTGTTACTGATGACTATACTTGGTCTCCTCCACCAACAGGTGTTGACTCTTTGGACGTAGAAACATGGCTAAATTCTATGAAGGGTTTTAATAATGCTTTTAACAATATTGAATTTACTGAACAACTTTATTTTGCAGGATTAAATGAAAATCAAAAGCCTAACGGTGATGTAAGGGTTTATGGAACATGGAAATCATTAAATGCAGTTACCAAAAAACCTGTTGAAATGGATTACTATGCCGTACTCTTCTTTAACGATGAAGGAAAAATATATCATCAAAGCGAATGGTACAATGCTGAAGATTTAGAGCAAAACTCTTTAGTAGATGTGGTAGCGCTAATCCCATTAAAAAAGGGATATAAACGATGGTATAATGGATTTATGAGTGACAGTAAGAACCGTGAACGTTTTTGTGATGATTCTCGAACCCTTGTCCAAAGAGATGTAAGCAACCCTAATATGGTCTCAGTATATTTATTTGATGTTGATATGTCTGAATTGGGCGCTATGATGAATGATCCTAAATTTGCTGAATTTGCTATTTCACTCGGCGAAGATTTACCAAACAAAAAAGTTTACGTTTTAAAATCCTTATAAAAAAATAACTTACAAATTTCCCTCCCAAAGTGGAGGGTTTTTCTTTTACACCAATGGATACAACCCTTATCCACTCTAATCTATTACTATAACTGACCTAACCCAAGATTCCCTTAAGACAAAATGGGGGTGGTTTGTTAAGGGTTTGTGTGGATACGTGATGGGGATTAGCTTTTATCCAAAAACGCCAAAAATGAGTCAAAATTGATGAAAAATGGCTAAAAATGATCAAAAAACAGCTTTTTTTTAGTTCCCTGTAGAGTTAGAGTTTTCTATATTTGAGTATTAATCATAAATCAATGAAAAAGTCAATTACTGCATTACTGTGTATTTTATTGTCTTCTTGTTTTAAAACTGATATTAGACAATATGAGACCTGGAATCTAGACCCTTTTACTAAAGTGAGTGGATATCAAGTTAATCGTTTACCACGTCAATTTAATGTATTCAACGCTGGCATATTTTTAAATAAATATGATGAAACAATGTGGGCAGATACAGACAACTATTACAGTGACTTTTCAGATATAAAATTTGAATTTCATGGTCCAGTGTTTATATCCTTCTTTAACATTGATAATGAAGTTTCATATTGTAAAGGGTGGAAAAAAGATGAAAATATATATGATGGAATAAAATGGAATATAACTTTCAAAAGAGCTGAAGAAGATGTTTTATGGTTTGATGTCGATTATTACGGGACAAGCCAAGAAATTGAATATACTATAAGTTATAAATATGAAGTGATTGATGGTTTACTACATTTTTCAAACTCTGAGGATCAATCATTTATTTTCCATCCATCAGATAAAAATTACTCAAGAGAATTAATCGATACAGATGAAATAATTGAACAAGAAGGCTGTCTGTTTTTGTAATTATGAAAAAATTATTTTTACTATTACTATCCTTTATTATCTCCTCTTGTATAAAAAGTGATATAGTACAATACGGGAAGAGAAATACTAATGCACCAAGAGATGCAAGTGGACTTCAATATTCTGGTTTAGGTGGAGGAGACGACAAATTAATAATCTGTAATCCAGCAACTCTTGGAAGAAAGTTTTGTCGATTTTTACGTAAGTATGATAATACAATATGGACAGATGCAGAAAATTATTATAGTGATTTTTCGGACATACAATTTTTAAACGATATATATTTTATATCCTTCTTTAAAATTGATAAAGATGTTTCATATTGTAAAGGATGGAGGCCAGGTGAAAACAATTATGATGGAATAAAATGGAATATAGAAATCAAAAGAGATGAAGAGGATATTTTTTGGTTTGATTATGATTATTATGGGACTAGTAATGAGATCGAATATTCTATGCTTTATAAATATGAAGTAATTGATAGTTTGCTACATTTTTCAAGTTCTGATGATCAAAATTTTATTTTTATTCCATCGGGGAAAAATTATTCAGAAGGTTTTATTGATACGCGTGAAATAATTAAGTTAGAAGGATGTACGTTTTCCGAATTATGAAAAAATGTCTTTTACTATTTTTATTACTTATCATTTTTTCTTGTTTAAAAAATGACATAGTACAATCTCAGACTGCAAATACAGATCCCTGGACAATGCATAATGGACAACAATTTCCGACAGTATCAAGAAGTTATACAGATTTCTGCCGTGCCCCAAAGACTTGTAAATTTTTATTTAAATATGATGGTACAGTGTGGGCAGATACAGAAAATTATTATAGCGATTTTTCAGACATACAATTTTTAAACTATGCAAATTTTATATCCTTCTTTAATATTAATAGAGATATTTCGTATTGTAAAGGATGGAAAAAAGGAGAAAATACTTCCGATGGAATAAAATGGAATATAAAAATCAAAAAAGATGAGTGGGATGAGTTCTGGTTTGATTATGATTATTTCGGGACTAGTAATGAAATCC
Organism: uncultured Flavobacteriaceae bacterium; assembly: GCA_943842245.1. Classification (GTDB taxonomy): domain Bacteria; phylum Bacteroidota; class Bacteroidia; order Flavobacteriales; family Flavobacteriaceae; genus MS024-2A. The sequence goes on along the minus strand of CALTAJ010000002.1, from coordinate 357,966 downwards.
AGTATTCTATAACCTTTAAATATGAAGTAATTGACAGTTTACTTCATTTTTCAAATACTGAAGGTCAGGAATTTATTTTTCATCCCTCTGATAAAAACTATTCAAAAGATTTTATTGATACTGGAGAAATACTCGTATCAGAAGGATGTACTTTTTACGGATTAGAATAAACCAAATTTAAGTGATATTAATTTCAGCCTCTTATTAGTATATTGCAGCTAAAACCATAAATCAGTGAATAAGTTATTTTTACTATTATTATTGTTTATTATGTCCTCTTGTATAAAAAGTGATATAGTACAATATGGCTCAAAAAATACAGACCCTGCTACATTTGCAAGTGGACAACAACTTCCTGTAGCAACACGCAGTTACACAAATTTTTGTAATCCCAACGGATGGGGGAGAAAGGGTTGTGAGTTTTTAGCAAAATATGATGGTACATTTTGGGCAGATACTGAAAATTATTACAGTGATTTTTCGGACTTACAATTTTTAAACGATATATATTTTATATCCTTATTTAATATTAAAAATGATGTTTCATATTGTAGAGGGTGGAGAACAGGTGAAAATATTTCAGATGGAAAAAAATGGAACATTAAAATCACAAAAGATGGGTGGGATGTTTTATGGTTTGATTACGATTATTATGGGACTAATGATGATATTGAATATACCATAACTTATAAATATTCAGTAATTGATAGTTTACTTCATTTTTCAAGTTCTGACGGTCAAACTTTTATTTTTAGTCCATCTGATAAAGAATATTTGAAAGGTTCTATTGATACGGGCGAAATAATTCAATTAGAAGGTTGTACGTTTTTATAATTAGAATAACCTAAATCTTCGGTATATCTTCATTAAGTTCAGAGAAAAAAACGGGGTATAGTGTCAATAATTTTGCTTTAGTGTTTATTTTAAGTTATTCGAAACAAGAGTATTTTTTATTATATAATAAAATAACACCAATTAAATTTTTAAATAATTTAAAGTATTACTATTAATCTATAAAATACCAACATTATATAGTTTTATTTTGACAAATATGGCAATTTATTAAACATTTAATAAATTAAAAGCTTTTTAATTGTGATTAATTAAAAAGCGTATTGTAAAAATTGATTTATGGTAAAATCATAAACTCATTTAAACATTATTACATAATAAGGTATAAATTGTTAAAAAAATGTTATTTTTACGAACTATTGGCAAAATTTTAAGATTTGTCAGAACTTAATTATTAACTAAAAAAAACAAAATGAGAATCAAAATTTTATTATCATTTTTGTTAGCTATCATTTCGACTGTAACATTCGCACAGCAAAGAGCTATAACTGGTTCCGTCCAAGACGACGCTGGAATACCTCTTCCTGGAGCAACAGTTATTGTTCAAGATACTAACAGAGGTGTAACTACAGACTTTGATGGTAACTTTTCTATCGAAGCTTCAACTGGCGAGGTGCTTGTTGTAAGTTTTGTAGGTTATGAAAATACCAATGTTACTGTCGGTGATGCTGACAGTTACTCTATATCTTTAGATTTAGGGAACGAGTTAGAGGAGGTAGTTGTTACTTCCTTGGGTATTAAAAGAGAAGCAAAAGCTCTTGGATACTCTATCCAAACAGTTGACAGTGATGATATTGTTAACTCTGGATCTAACAGTGCTTTAGATGCTCTAGTGGGAAAAGCTGCTGGTATTCAAGTTACCAGATCAGCTGGTTCAGCCGGTGGTGGTTCAAGAATCTTAATTAGAGGTGTAACCTCAATGATTGGTAACAACCAGCCACTTATTGTGATTGATGGTATCATTACCAACAATGAAACAATAAATGCACAGGGGAGTACTGCAGGGACTGCAACTTCAAACCGTTTGATGGACTTAAACAATGATGATATCGAAACTATCAACATTCTTAAAGGTGCTGCAGCAACTGCACTATATGGTACAGCTGGTGCACCTGGAGTAATTGTTATTCAAACAAAAAAAGGCTCCGAGGGAGATATGAAAGTAGCTTACACTCATTCAACCGGTGTAGATTGGATGTCAACAACATTTAATCTCCAAAATGATTTTGCACAAGGAAGAAATAGAAGCAGATCTGACAGAACTCCTTATTGGAGATCTCCAGGAACTGGTGAATCTAGTTCGTATGGACCAAGAATCACAGATCTTGAATTTGCAACTGATAGAAATCACCCTGAGGCTCCTTCAGCAAGTAATTTTGATGGTGACGGTAACTTTATCTGGGACAAAAATGGATTTTTAGTTACTAAAGGAACTGGAAATGGAACACCTGCTAACAATTATCAAGATAACTACAGAGGATTTTTTAGAGATGCAATACAATCTTTAAATAATCTTAGTATTTCAGGTGGTACAGAAAAAGCAACATATTTCTTTTCAACTTCATATTTAACTAACGAAGGTATTGTTCCTAATGAAGAGTATGGAAGAAAAACATTTCGTCTCGCTGGAACTTTAAAGGCTAATGATAAATTAAGTTTTCAAACTACCTTTAACTTTACACGTTCTGATTATACAAGAATTCAGCAAGGTTCTAACACCTCTGGTTTACTTTTAGGACTATACAGAACTCCAATATCATTTGATAATGCAAATGGATTTAGCCCTGGAGATGCTGTTGATAATCCTTCTTCCTACATTTTTGCTAATGGTGGACAAAGAAACTATAGAGGTGGTGGTGGATATGATAATCCATACTGGATTGTAAACAATGCGTTAGGAAATGAAACAACTAACCGTATATTTGGAAGTTTCAAAGCAGATTACACTATGAATAACTGGTTTAATGCATCATTGATAATAGGTGCTGACTTCACTAGCGATATTCGTAAACAAAATTTTGAAAGGGGATCACGTACTCGATCAACAGGTGCATCTCAGCTTAACCAATATACTACATATCTTTACGATGCAATCATAAATATTACTGGTGGAGATGAAATTGCTGAAAATTTGAACTTTAATTATCTCTTTAGTGGAAATGCCTTTTCATATCAAGGAACTTCATTATCTACCCTTGGAACAGACCTTGCCTTTCAAGGTTTTGTAAACCTAGCTAATGCTTCTAATATTTCAGGAGGAGAAGGTTTGTTTCAAAATACTCAAATGGGGTTAGTAGGACAAGTTGAACTTGACTACAATAGTGCATTCTATTTAACTCTATCTGCAAGACAAGATTATGATTCAAGACTTGGTGTGCCTGGAACTCAGTTTAAGTCAGCTGATTACTCGTTTTTATATCCAGCAGCATCATTGTCATTTCTTTTAAGTGAACTATTGCCTCAAAGTGATGTTTTAAGTTTCGCAAAAATTAGAGCTTCGTGGGCACAAGTAGGTGGACCTCCACCTTTTGCATACTTAACCTCTTCAGGTTATGGTGTTACGTCTGTAGGAGACGGTTGGGGTGATTCAATAAATTTCCCTATACAAGGTGTTACAGGATTTGAGATTGATAGTATTTTAGGAAATAGTGAATTGAAATCAGAGTTAACTGAAGAGATTGAATTTGGTATTGATTTTAGATTTCTTAATAATAGAATCGGTTTAGACGTTGCTTATTATCAAAGAAAAATGACTGACGCAATTCTTAATGCTTCATTGCCTGCATCAACTGGATATAACAATGTTTGGTTAAACTCAGGAAGAATGACTGGAAAAGGAATTGAGGCTACTTTAAACTTAGCTATTGCTCAATCAGAGAATTTTACATGGAATTCACAGATTAATTTCACTAGTAGTGAAAATATTGTTGAAGAACTAGCTCCGGGATTAGATAAACTTTTCTTAGCTGGATTTTCTAGTGCAGGATCCTATCTTATTGCTGGTAACCAATATGGTGCTGTAGTTGGTGGGACATACTTAAGAACAGGCTCTGGAGGACCCAATGATGATGGTCTTAATATTCCAGAAGGAGATGTTGTTATAAATGATAACGCTTCATCTAATGAGTATGGTTTTCAAGCGGTAGATCCAGTTCAAAGAGCAATTGGAAATCCAAATCCAGACTTTGTTTTAGGTTGGAACAACAATATGAAAATCGGACCAGTTAATGTAGGATTTTTGTTAGATTGGAGAGAAGGTGGTGATATGCTTAACGGTGTTGCTTGGGCTCTTTCATTTTTTGGAAGATCTCAACTTACTGCTGATACCAGGACTGAAGCACCGACACCTATTGTTGGTGTAAAATCAGATGGTTCACCAAATGATATTCCTGTTGTAAGAGATCAGTATTATTATCAATCTTCAGTTGGAGGTTTTGGTTCCGTATGGGAGCAATTCACAGAAGACGGAGGATGGGTAAGACTTCGTGAAGTTAGCCTAGGTTATGATATTCCAATGTCCAAAATAGGTATTGATTTTATTGATAGCGGAAACATAAGTATAGTAGGAAGAAACTTGTGGTATTCTACAGAATATAATGGAGTAGATCCCGAGACATCTTTAACAGGTGTAGGGAATGGTCAAGGTGTTGACTACTTCAACATGCCTTCTACTAGATCTGTAATGTTTAAATTAAATTTAAATCTATAAATCATGAAAAAGATAGAAAATTTTATAAAAATTATTTTTTGTGTTGTTCTCTTTAGCGCTTGTGAAAGCTTTTTAGCTGATGACATTAACCGTGACCCTAATAATCCAAGTGTTGTTACACTTAATGCCGTATTACCAAGTATTCAAATTAGGCATATGGATGTTTATGGAGGACAGACCTCAAGAGTAAATTCTATGTTTGCACAACAAACAGAAGGAGTTGCAAGACAGTGGTCATCATTTAATGATTATTCTGGATTGCAACCGGTAAGATTTAATACTGTTTGGGATATATACTATGAAGATATATTAGTTGAGGTTAATTCTATGATAGCTGATGCACAAGAAGATGGCTACAACCACTATGCTGGTATAGGTCAAATTCAAAAAGCTGCAGCATTATTAGATATGACTTCATGGTGGGGAGATATTCCATATAGCACTGCTGCTTTAGGAATTGAGGAAATTAATCCTACATTTGATGCCCAAGCATCTATATATACTGAAATCTTTAACCTTTTAGGTTCTGCTACAAGCTTGCTAAATGGAAGTGATGGTGGATTCGCTGTTGGGGGAGATGATGTTATTTATGGTGGTAATACTAGTAGTTGGATAAAAGCTGCAAATGCAATAAAAGCTAGAGCTCATATGCACCTTGGTGATTATGCTAGCGCACTTTCTGCTGCTAAATCATCATTTACTTCAAGGGCAGATAATATGTCATATACATTTGGAACAACTCAGCAAGCTGGTTGGTGGAGATTTAATGATGGCCGTACTGGTGATATTGAATTTCATCCAACTCTAAGAGCATTGATGACAGGTTTAAATGATACTGATAGATTAGCTGTTTGGGATCAAACTTTCATTACAAGTCACCCATACATGAAACCTAATTATGAACAAGCATATGTTTCATATAGAGAAATGCAGTTTATTATTGCTGAATGTCTAAGCAGAACCAATGGAAGTTCAACTGAAATGGAAGCTGCTTATTTAAAAGGTATTGAAGCTTCATTTGATGAAACTGGCCTTGGTAATTCAGAGTATAGTTCATATGTTTCTCAAAATGCAGTTAATCCTGGTGGAGCAAGTTTAGATTTAGAAGATCATATTTTAACTCAAAAATATATCGCAATGTTTGTTCAGCCAGAAGTATTTAATGATTTAAGAAGAAATGATTTCCCTAATTTAACTCCTACGTCGGGATCACAACTCCCTGTTAGATGGAATTATTCAGGAGATGAGGCTCTTTTTAATCCTAATGTTCCAGTTGGAACAACTTTATTTACTCCTAAAAATAGTTGGGATAATTAATTTAGAAATTCAAATTAATTTCGGAAACCACCTCATTTGAGGTGGTTTTTTTGTTTGTAATAGAAGCTAATAAGTTTTCATTCAAAGATTTTGTTTAAATTTAAATATGAAATTAAAATATGTTTTTTTAGTAGGTTTCCTGCTTTTGGTTTTGATAAATTCATGCAGTAACAATAATAAAATTGTATATAATAACGTAATTGCTTCAGCCCATCCATTAGCTTCTTTGTCTGGAAAAAAAATGTTTGAACAAAACGGAAATGCTTTTGATGCTGCAGTGGCTGCTGCTTTTACTCTTTCTGTTGTTGAGCCAAGTATGAGCGGTATTGGAGGTCGACTTCAGGCAATTTACCATAAATCATCTGGAAATATTGGGGGAGTTGATGCTTCAACACAAGTTCCTATGAATTACAAAGCATCTGATGAAAAATATTCTTACGGTTACAAAACCATTGGAATTCCTGGTGTTGTTGCAGGATTACTAAAATTACATGAGAATCACGGAAGTCTGCCCTTGGAGAAAGTTATGGCTCCGTCAATTGAATATGCTGAAAAAGGATATCAAATATTGCCACTTGAAGCTTATAGACAAGAAAGTGCTAAAAATATTTTCAAAGAATTTGAGGGTACAAGAATCCATTTCCTTCATAAAAACGGAAATTCTTATGAGGCGGGAGATTTAATAATTCAAAAAACCTTATCAGAAACTTTAAAACAAATTTCAATAAATGGAAAGTCAGGATTTTATGAAGGTGAAGTTGCTTTAAAAATGGTCGAAGATATTCAGTCTAATGGAGGAATTCTTACGTTAGATGATTTGAAAAATTACAAAGCTCTAGATTCAGAGGTTCTTAAAGGGGCTTTCGAAGACACCGAGGTTTACTCTTTGAATTTGCCGTCATATGGTGCTATTACTATTCAAATACTTCAGATTATGGATCAGCTTTCCAAGCCAAATTCTGAAGAATCCTGGGCTAAATATTTCAATTCTTCAACAGCCCTAGCTTATAGCTATCGTAACTATCAGCAAAACCCTGATTCATTGGCTAAGATCTTGGATTATGACTTGGCTAAAGAATGGGCAAAAAAAATTGAAGAAGATGCCTTGCAACTTGCAGAAAATACTCTGAAAATTATTCCAGAATCCTGGACTGCTTCAATTGGTCATACTACACACCTTACTGCTGCTGATGATCAAGGAAATGTGGTTAGTTTAACCCAAACCATTGGACCTAATATGGGTTCTAAAGTTGCTTCAAAAGATTTGGGTTTTCTTTATGCAGTTAGTCTTGGAGGCTATTTAGGTGAATACAATCCTGGGGATCGATTAAATTCACATATATCTCCTACTTTATTTTTGAAAAATGGAATAATTCATTTAGCTATTGGCGCTGCTGGTGGGAGCAGAATTATAACTGCAATAACCCAAGTAGCTCATCGTTATTTATCACAAAAAAACAATTTGAAAAAGGCATTATATTTACCGAGAGTATATCCTTTTGAAGATACACTTTGGATTGAAGACCATGATGGAATAAGGGAGTTGAATGCAGAATTTGACCCAGATGTTTATCCTATTAAAATGATTGATGAAAAAGCTCGCTTTGGTAGAGTTCATGCTGTTTCGTATGATTCTATAACCAAAACTTGGACTGGAGCTGCAGATCCAGACTGGGAAGGTACTGTTGAATATCATTTAAAACCATAATATAGTTCAAGATTCATTCAGATTACTGAGTTAAAATTTATAAGTTAATCCCGTTTGTAGTGAGTTCAGTCTAGTTTTTTTAGAATTATCTATACTTATGACTGATATGCCACGATTATATTTAACTTCAAAGTTTATAGATTCTAAAAGTTTAAATGAAAAACCAAGAGTTGCTCCCAAGGGAGAAATCTTTTTTATAGTGTTATCCAGTGAGGTAAATTCATCTCTAAATCTAAAGCCGTAAAGCCTTCTACTAGCTTTTCGTTGCTCTCTTTTAACTGCGAAATTAGTTCTGAGGCCAGTTAAAAACACAATTTTCTTAACTTGTTTACTAAATAAAACTTCTAAACCTATAGTATTATAAACAATTATTTTTTTCCCGGTTTCTTCTAATTCTCTATAATATCTATATCCACCATTTTTTGAATAAAAGAAATGACCTATTAAATCAATTGAGCTTTTTATATGGAATGTCCTTCCCAACCCGTAGTAAACAGAATTTCTATTTTTAAAGCCTTCGCTTGAAAAGTTATTCAGGCCTGATTGAATATAACCTAATTGAATAAAGAAGTGAGCTTTATCAAATTCATTTTTTTTTACTTGCTTGATTTTATCTTCAATCTTTCTATAGTAAGTAATTTTTTGTTCATATCTATTGTTTGATTTTTTATTCATTCTAGGATTGTAGTCATTTCTTATAACCTTCTGAATTCGAATATAACTGTTGCTACCAAGATCAATAAGGTATCCATTAGATGGCTTTTTTTTCCAAATTGGATAAAACTCTTTTTTAACAAATAGATAGTCTCCCAATCTTACATTTGAAATATTTGTTACTTTTCCTTGAGAATCAACAATTTTATCCAAATAAGCATTGTATCGAAAACCGTTTATTAAGGGAGTTAAATAGGGGTTACTTTTTATTATTGAATCATCGTTCTCTGATTCACTTGATTTTGCATCAAAACTTATATTGTAGAGATTTCTAGTGTCAAAAGCATTTCTAACACCTACTTGACTGAAGCAATTACAGTAAAGCATTATAAAAAAAAGACCTTTTAAAAGTTTTACATCTGGAATGTAATTTGTCATTTTAATTCCTTTTTATTTAAGATCTAAATTAATATATAAATGTAAAGGATTTGAAATTTAGACACCTATTAAATACTGGAACTTTAAAAAGAATTGTGTTTGATCGACACGGAAAAAAGTATTAAACTCATCATTAAAATCATTTAATGAATTTTGATTTCCACCTATGTAAAATACTGTTGACGGATTAGGGTTCCACTGGATCAAAGGTTGAATAAAGAACCGTTCTGTAAAAGAATTATATTCTGAAATTAAACGGACATTGAAAAAGTTATTAAATTGATAACGTATTGAAAAACGTGATATTGATCCGTTATAATAGTATGAATCTTCATCTAATTTTTTTAACCTTGCATAACGGATTGAAGGAGAAATTTTGAGTTTATTACTTACTTGAAATCCAGGCATTATAAAAAAATTAAATTCTTTTCCAATCTCAGGATCTTCTTCATTATAAGCTAGATCCCTACCAAAAGTTAAATTTATATTCATTGAAAAAGATTCACTTGGATTATTTTGAATTTCAAATCTATTACTTGCCAAATTTTTATAATCACGTCCTAAAAAGTTTTTAAAAGCGTCCCAGTCATACGTATAATTAATTTCAGTATTAAATAGTGTTTTTAAACTTATTATTCCATCAATACTAATTGTTTTAAGATAATCCTGGTATGTGTATAAAACATCTGCTTTAGTTCCAATACTAAAAAACTGAATCGCAGGCTTATTTGGAAATACTTGATATGTATGATAAAGGGTAGCCCACCGTCTATTGTTTTTAACCACAAAACCCACATCAGCCTGGAAGTTAGGGGATATGTCTTTGTATGTCAAATATGACTTCCATTTTTGTGTATTTCTATATAACTGAAAATAAATTGATTTTCCATTAAACCGCTCTTTATTTAATGCAATACTTCTATCTGATAATTGGTCTTCAGTATCTATCCAATCCGCTAAAGGCTCTTCATTAAAATTTAAAGACAACTCGTAAGTCAAACGCCAATTTTTAGAAAATAAAAACCAACCATCTGTTCCAAAAAGGTTTCCATAACCACCATTTTTATAGTAACGATTTGTTGAAATTAATCCAAGTCTTGAATTTTTATTAATTAGTCGTTGGTACCTTAAAACATTGACAAATGACTGCCCTCCTTGTCCCAAGTAGGAGCGGTCCTCCCCAGCTACCTGATATACAGAATTTTGATCTATGGCTGATAGAAAATAAATTCTCTCTTTTTTCCCTTGACTGATCAGTTTTGTTGAAATTAAAGGATTATTTATGGATCTGGAATAGAATGCTCCATTGGTGTACTGAACAATATCTGTTCCTCTATTAAAAAAAGGTCTTCTTTCAGGATATTCTAGAGCTACTGATGAGTTAATATCAATTTGAGTTACATCTGCTTCTACCTGAGAAAAATCAGGATTAAGTGTTACTTCCAAGGTGCTGTTTTTATTTAGATCAAGATTTAATCCCAACCCTGCATTGGGCTTAATTTTATCATAAATCAGAGATCCGTTAGCTATTTTTTTTTGTCCTCCAAGACCTGCAGCTATATAGGGGAGTAATTCTATTCTTTTTTCAATGGTTATACCATTAAGAACCAGTTTGTCAGAGGTTTGACATACCTGACAAGGATCTGTCCTATCAAAAGGTTGACTTCTTATATCAATAGGAATACCATTTCTAAATGCTTGCCTAGTAATGTTAAAATTCCATTCTTGATTAATTCCATTTGGGAATGGGAGTGATGAGAATGGAATTTTAAATTCTACCTGATATCCGTCTGAAACAATAGTTCCCATGGTATCATATTCCAAATTAAAACTAATGTCATATCGATCCTCGTCTGTGAGCGCATTTATAGCTCTAGCATCTAACTGACTACCGAAGGCATTAGCAAGAAGTAAATAATTATTTCTCCCGTCGGCGTATGTATCAAAGCGTACCAATACAAAATCATCACTGATCATACCAAAATCGTCTCTAGAACGAACAGAAGCACGAATTTCTCCTGGCTTTGCATAGGCATAAATACCTACGTATAAATGGGTATCTGAATAAAGAATATATGCAGTAGTTTTTTCTTCTGGGGGTATGTTATTTCCTGGATTTACCTCATAGTCTAAAATTACTTTTTGGGCGCCCTTCCATTCGTTACTTTCTATAATCCCATCAATTAAAATTTCAGGAGCTTGGAGTTTTTTAGGATTATATGTGTCTTGTCCATATACAAAACATATTACCAATAAAAAAAGAGAGGTAAAATAATTGATTTTCAATTGATTGTATTTTACAAAGTTCGCAAGTTATATAATTATACTCATTTCTGAAATTTTAGCTTAATAAGAGCTATTTTTTTAATACATTTCAATTCAAAATTTAATCATAAAACTAATTTTAAATGAATTCAATGAAAAAAATCAGCTTTTTAATTTTATTTATAGCTTCTAATGTATTAGTTGCTCAGAATATCGCATTCGAACAGGTAGCAATTAAAGTAGAACCTGGAAAAGGACAATATGTTTTAGATCTTTTAGATAGCTTTTATGGAAATATTGACAAACCTGAAGGTGTTAGTATTTCTTTAAATAGAGTTTATTTTAAATCTGAAGATGTTGAAGCTACGCATTATCTAGGGTTTTCAGGATCGTTAGAAGGTCTTGCTGCTCTAAGAAAAATTAGAGATGGAGATAAATATCTTCTCTTTAACTCTAGTATTTTAGGATTTGGTAATATCGTATCTGTTGTAGGAGGTAATTCAATAATGAGGATGAATGTTTCTGACAGAGGAGAGGCAATTGCACAGATGTGGAAGTGGAGAGTTGACGATCCAGGAAGCTTTGTTAAAGAATTTACTGATCTTATAAAAGGTTTTCCTCAGGAAGGATACCTTTCACTTGGCCAATTTTCACATGGAATTGGAAGTGATGGCGGAAATATGTATGTTTATATGACGCATGATGACTATGAAGCTGCACTTGGATGGGGCCCTAAGACTCCACAACAACAAGAGGCTTTCGCAAAGTTTGGAAATAATACATCCAAATATTCTGATTTTTTAGGAACTGTTACGATGGTTAATTTAAAGACCTGGTAAAAGAATTTATATATAAAAAAGCCCTCCCATCCAGGAGGGTTTTTTTATATATAAATTCTTTTATCTTTAACATAATAAGTGTCTAACTATCCTATGCCTTTATTAATAGTATCTCTCGGAATTCTTTTTTTATTTTTTTTAATTGTAATCTGTCGACTTAATGCATTCATCGCTTTTATTATTGTTGCTATTGGGATTGGAATCGGTCAAGGTATGCCCTTAGATGCCTTGGTAGGCTCAGTAGAAAAGGGAATTGGTAATACTTTAGGATTTTTAGTAATGATTCTTGGTCTAGGGGCTATGCTGGGTAAGCTTGTTGCTGAGAGCGGTGCAGCACAACAAATAACCAATGGTCTGATTAGAATTTTTGGAGTTAAAAACACTAAAGCAGCGGTTATGTTAACTGGTTTTATCGTAGGAGTTACAATGTTTTACTCAGTAGGATTTGTAATTCTTGTACCACTTGTCTTTACAGTTGCTTCTGCAACTGGACTTTCTCTTATAGGGGTTGGGCTTCCAATGCTTGCCGCTTTATCCGTTACTCATGGATTTTTACCTCCTCATCCTGCACCTTCAGCCTTATCTGTTATGTTTGATGCTGATATAGGAAAGACACTCTTATACGGTATTATATTAGCTATACCCGCTATTTTGATTTCTGGACCATTACTTACTCGTTTTCTTCCGAAAGTAGAAGCCAAACCATTAAAAGAATTTATGGCTTCAAAAACTTTTAATGTTTCGGAACTTCCAAGTTTGACAAATAGTTTACTAACGGCCTTATTGCCAGTTTTATTAATTGGTTTCGCTACTATAATTTCTAGTTTCCTTATTGTAAACAGTACTTTGTATGATCTTGTTAATTTTATTGGAAATCCGGTCATAGCTCTTTTACTAACACTTTTAATTGGAACCTATACACTTGGTGTAGCCCGAGGAAAATCTATGGATGATATTATGAAAATTTATGCTACTGCAGCATCTGGAATTACTATGGTTTTACTAATTATTTCTGGTGCAGGTGCTTTAAAGCAAATCTTGATAGATAGTGGCGTAAGTCAGTATATCGGTGGACTATTACAAATAACTTCTTTATCCCCTTTACTTATAGGGTGGATTATAGCGACGCTGATTCGCTTCTCAGTTGGTTCTGCAACAGTTGCAGGGCTAACTACAGCGGGTATTGTATTGCCTTTAGTTCAAACAACAGATGTAAGTCCAGAACTAATGGTTCTAGCTATAGGCTCTGGTAGTTTAATGCTTTCTCATGTAAATGATAGCGGGTTTTGGCTGTTTAAAGAATATTTTAATTTAAGCGTAAAAGAAACCCTTTCTACGTGGACGGTTATGGAAACTAGTATTGGAATTTCCGGTCTGCTTGGGGTCCTATTTTTAAACCAATTTATCTAAAAATGAGTAAACAATTAAAATATCGCTTAGAAGCCATGGGACTTGAATTACCACCTGCACCAAAACCAGCTGGCGTTTATCGTCCAATTTTAATAATTGATAATCAGCTCTATGTTTCTGGTCAAGGACCCGTTATGAATGACGGGAGCTTAATGCAAGGAAAAGTGGGTTCTGTATTAGACAAAGAAGAAGCTAAAGTTGCTGCACGACAAGTAGGATTAACTATGCTTTCAACTATTATTACCCATGCTCCAAAAGAATTAAGAATAAAAAGAGTTATAAAAGTATTGGGCATGGTTAATGCTACTCCAGAATTTGAAAACCACCCTTATGTAATCAACGGATTTAGTGAGCTTTTTGCTGAAGTTTTTGGTCAAGAAAATGGTATAGGTGTTCGTAGTGCAGTAGGTATGAACTTACCTCAAAATATCCCTGTAGAGATAGAGGCTGCCTTTTTACTAGAAAAATAGCATTTATGTTGAAAGATCAATGGTACAGAGTAAAGGATAAGGCTAAATTAATTACCCCAGCCTTATTGATTTATCCGGAGCGAGTCAAACAGAATATTGAATCCATGATTGCTATTTCTGGAGATGTAAATCGACTAATACCACACGTTAAAACTTATAAAATGTCAGCTGTAGTAAAACTACAAATGAGCTATGGGATTAAAGAATTTAAGTGCGCTACACTTGGTGAATTACAAATGTTAATTTCTTGTAGAGTAAAACATATATTATTTGCCATCCAACCTACTAGAGAAAAACTGATTCGAATTCTTGAAGCTCAAAAACAATATCCTGAAATTAGTTTTTCTACTCTTGTTGATAATGAAGATTCTTTAACTCTTTTTTCAAATTTAGCTGAAACTCAGAATCAGAAAATCAATTTATGGTTAGATATTAATAACGGAATGAACAGAACAGGAGTTGTCACCAAATCTGCACCAGAACTTTATATGAAAATATATAATGACCACAATATCAGTGCAAAAGGGATACATGTTTATGATGGCCATATTAGACCAAAAAATTTGCAACAACGAATAGATCAGTGTAATATTGATTTTCAACCAGTCATGGAATTAATTGCTGAAATTCAAAATCTTGGTGGAGAAGTTCCAGAAAAAATCACAGGGGGTTCCCCTAGCTTTTATCCACACGCTTTGAATAAATCAAACCGTTTAAGCCCAGGAACTACACTTTTGTGGGATTTGGGATATCAAAATATATGGAGTGAATCCCCATTTGTTCATGCTGCTATCTTAGCAGTACGTTTGATAAGCAAGCCAAACACTAACTTAATGTGCTTTGATCTTGGTCACAAGGCTGTAGCCTGCGAAATGCCACTACCACGTGTTGAAATTATAGGTTTAGAAGGAGCTTTGCATAAAGGGCAAAGCGAAGAACATCTTATAGTTGAGCATAAAGATGCCAATAATTATAAAGTAGGCGATTTATTTTATGCAATTCCCTATCACATATGTCCTACCGTAGCAAAATATAATAAAGCATATACTGTTGTTAAAGAAGAACTAGATGGTGTTTGGAATATTGAAGCAAGAGATTATCAACAAGAAATATAGATATGAAATTTATATTTGACGCTCATTTAGATCTTTCCATGAATGCTTTAGAATGGAACCGTGATTTTCGTTTACCTGTTCATACAATTCGAAAAAGCGAGAAAGGTATGATCGATCTACCAGACAGGGGGGGAGGAACTGTATCTTTTCCAGCTTTAAGACAGGGTAATATTGGTCTATGTGTTGCCACTCTAATTGCTCGTTATGTAAAACCTGGAAATTCACTACCTGGCTGGAATTCATCGGAACAAGCTTGGGCTCAAAGCCAAGGTCAACTTGCGTGGTATAAGGAAATGGAATCTCAAAAGGAGCTGATTCAAATTAAAACTTCACAAGAGTTAAAAAAGCATCTTCAAGTTTGGCAAGATGACTTATTAAATTCTCCATTAGGGTATGTTTTAAGCTTGGAAGGTGCAGATTCTATAATCTCTATGGAACATTTAGAAATAATGCATCAAAAAGGCTTACGCGCAATAGGACCTGCACATTATGGACCAGGCACTTATGCTTTTGGAACTGATTCTATTGGAGGAATAGGTGAAAAAGGAAAAAATTTGATAAAAAAGATACAAGAGCTAAACCTAATCTTAGACGCCACACATCTTTGTGATAAGAGTTTTTGGGAAACTTTAGATATTTATGAAGGACCAATATGGGCAAGTCACAGCAACTGTAGATATTGGGTTCCAAATGAGCGACAATTTGAAGACAAACAAATTAAAGCATTATTAGATCGAGGAGCGGTTATTGGAATGGCTTTTGATGCTTGGATGATGTTGCCCAACTGGAGGCGAGGCATTACAATACCTGAAACTAGCGGTCTTGTTATAGAAACTATAGTCAATCACATAGACCATATTTGCCAACTTGCTGGAAATTCAGAGCATGTGATGATTGGATCAGATTTGGATGGGGGATTTGGTAAAGAACAATGTCCAAGTGATTTAGACACGATAGCTGATTTACAGAAGCTAGACTCTATTCTAAGTAAACGTGGATATTCTGAAGAAGATATTCAAAATATTTTATCTCAAAACGGAATTACTTTTTTACTAAAAAATCTTCCTTAATATCTATTGTTTTCATAATAGGTCAAATTGACAACTTTTTAAATTACAATACTCTGATAGTTAATTCGATTCATAAAAACATTGTCGGTTAAAATTCAACGGCTATATTTAAAGAATATAAATCAATGGTAATATGAAATTGAATCACTGGATACTATATTTATTTATTTTAAGTATAAATGTTAATGCTCAAAGGGAATATGAAGAAGATGCGCGAGAATTTGGTATTCAAAGCCTGGATCGCTTTAAAAGTTTTTTAGCTCTTGCTAATGATGCATCTAAGGGAAATGAAATACAAGACAATATTCGTTGGGCAGAAGAGCAACTTTATATGCATGATTTTGAGTTAAAGTTATTAGAAACTTCTTCTCTGCCATTAATGATTGCGAATCTTACAGTTAATGACAAACTTCCTACTATAGCATTTTATATGCACTTAGATGGTCAGGCAGTTGATCGCTCAAAATGGAATCAAGATGATCCTTATAAAGCTGTAGTTAAACAAAAAACACAAACTGGCTTTCAGACTGTTTCATGGGATGTATTAAAAGACGATAATATTGATGATTTAAGAATTTTTGCTCGATCTAGTTCTGATGACAAAGGACCCTTTTCTATGTTTTTAACTGCATTGGATTATTTAAAGAGTAAAAATAAAAATCCTGCCTATAATATAAAATTGATTCTCGATTTTGAGGAAGAGCAAAGTTCTCCTGGGCTTCCTGAGTCTGTAAAAACAAACAAGGAAGAATTACTTGCTAAGCTTTTATTAATCCTAGACGGCCCAATGCACGCCTCAGGACGCCCAACTTTAGTTTTTGGTAATCGTGGAATTGCTACTTTAACCTTAACAACCTTTGGACCAATAACAGCTCAACATAGTGGTCATTATGGAAATTATATTCCTAATCCTGCCCTTGCACTAACAAAAGTCTTGGCTTCGATGAAGGACGAATTAGGTCGAGTGGTTATCCCTGGTTTTTATAATGGTATTACAATAGATTCGGCTACTAAAAAAGTTTTGGAGGCAGTTCCCTTAGAGGATGCTTCTATAAAATCACGTACTCAAATTTCATCTACAGATCAAGTAGGGCAGACCTATCAGGAATCTATTCAATACCCCTCATTGAATATTAGAGGGATGCAAAGTGGATGGGTTGGTAAAGAGGCAAGAACAATTATTCCTGCGACTGCTACAGCAGAAATAGATATACGCTTGGTTGTTGAAAGTGATCCAGAAGCTCTAATTATTGGAGTTCAAAAGCATATTGAAGATTTGGGCTATACTGTTTTGAATTCTGAACCGAAGAAGGAAGAACGTTTGACTAATTCAAAAATTATTAGACTAAATTCAAAAATTGCTTATCCCGCATTTAGAACAGATACTCAGACTAAAGAGGGAAAATGGTTGACTAAGATTATTAAAGATTATTTTAGTGAGAGTCCTGTGATAATTAGAACAAGTGGCGGTTCTGTACCTAT
This sequence comes from uncultured Flavobacteriaceae bacterium, assembly GCA_943842245.1. Classification (GTDB taxonomy): domain Bacteria; phylum Bacteroidota; class Bacteroidia; order Flavobacteriales; family Flavobacteriaceae; genus MS024-2A. The sequence continues at coordinate 340,637 of CALTAJ010000002.1, read as the reverse complement.
TTCACCTTTTGTTTCAGAATTGGGAGTTCCCGCTATAGGTGTTCCTACCGTAAATCTAGACAATAATCAACACAGCCCTAATGAGAACATACGAGTTGGAAATTATTTGAAGGGAATTGAAACATATTTAGCAATTTTAACAACAAATTTTAAATAAATGATTTTAATTAAACTTAAATAATTAGTTGTTTATTTTATTTTTTTATTATTCTCAGATTTTACCAACTTTAAATCAAATGAATAATTTATTCCAATATTCCAATCAAAATTTTTACCTGATAAATCACCAAAATATATAGGCTTATTCATTACTGAGCTAATTGAAAAAGGGAAATTTTTAATACCAATATTTATTGTTTGTGCTGAAAAAAGACCTGTTTTATTATTTTCAATTTGGACTGTGTAAATGATAGGCGTCCAACTTAAATATATTTTATTCGTAATTAATAGCCTTTTGAACAGTGGTGATAAAATAATAACTCGTCCATGTTCAAGCTGACTTTTATTAACAATTTTTAAAGGGATGATTTCAAAATAAGAAACTGAAAGCTTAAAACTCTTACTAAAAGCATAAGAAACCGTTGGATTAACAATTGCTGTAACCCAGGGCTGAAGAATTGTTTTTGGAAGACTTTTATCGAGTACACTTATATTTTGATTTATTACTCCAGGAAATACTCCTCCTAAATCGAAATTAAATTTACCTGACTGTTTTATTTTATAATTCCACCAAATATCAAGACCCCAAGGCTGAAATCCATCTAGCTCATATCTAATAAGGGGATTTACAGAAAACCGATCCTTTCCCAAAGAAAAGTTTGCGATTAAAGATGGTTTATCCCTTGAAAAAAGTGGAACCCAGTCAATTCCATTATTGTTAACGTTTATATTCCCTTTAAAAAAATATTCATCATTTGATTGGGAGAAACAAAAAATTGGAATTATAAAAATCAGTAAATAGAAAAAAACTTTTTTCATTTTCTATTAATAATTTAATAGTTAAATTTATTTTTAATAGAATAGAAATTAAGTATAAAAAAAGATAAAATCAAAAAATCACTTATAATTGAAATCTCACATCTTGCATATTTAAATTAAATAGGTTAAAAGATTTTCTTTTTAATTATTGTAATTCAAAATATAATCAATGAAAAAAAATAAAGATTCGCGTAGAAATTTTTTAAAAAAAAGTGTCGTTATACCCTCTATAATGATACTTCCAAGACATGTCCTTGGAGGAAAAGATTTTATATCTCCTAGTGACAAATTAAATATTGCGGGAATCGGAGTGCGAAAATGGGGAATGGGTGCAAATAATTTGTCACAATGTAGAAATGAAAATATTGTAGCCCTATGTGATGTAGATCAAAAGCAAGCAGCACCAACATATAAAAAATACCCAAAAGCTAAGGTTTATAATGACTACCGAATAATGCTTGAAAAACAAAAAGATATTGATGCTGTTATTGTAGCTACACCAGATCATAATCATGCAGTAATTACAATGCTAGCCATGAAAATGGGAAAACACGTTTATTGCCAAAAGCCTCTTACGCACACTGTTTATGAGGCAAGAATGATCACTGAGGCAGCAAAAAAATATAATGTTCAAACCCAAATGGGAAATCAAGGGCGATCTTCTGATGAAATTAGAAGTTTAAAAGAATGGATAGATGATGATGCGATTGGTAAAGTAAGAGAGGTTTTTGCCTGGACTGACAGACCAGTTGGAGGTCATGCTTGGGATACCTTTGCAGTTAAAGCCATGTCCAAAGAGAAGCCTCCAGTTCCTGAAGGTCTTGATTGGAATTTATGGCTTGGGCCAGCTCCATATAGAGATTACCATCCGGATTATCATCCATTATCTTGGAGAGCTTGGATGGACTTTGGAACTGGGTCTATGGGAGATATGGGATGTCATATTTTAGACCCTTCCTTTTATGCTTTAGAACTTGGAGCTCCTACTGAAATTCAAGCCACATCCACTCATTGGGTTCCAGAGGTTTCATCTCAAACTTTTCCTTCTGCGTCAATTGTTAGAATGAAGTTTCCAAAACGAGGAAAACATCCAGAGCTAAACTTAACATGGTCGGATGGAAGAATACTGCCTCCAGTACCAGATGAATTCAAAGATGGTGAAAAGTTCACTCTAAGTGGTGCAATGTTAGTGGGAGATGAGGGAAAAATAATTCACGATTCTCACGGTGCAAGTGGATTAAAAATTGTTTCTGAAGAAAAAATGAAGAATTATAAACAGCCTGAAAAAACTATCCCTAGAGTTAATACAAGCCACGAAGGTGATTGGATTAGAGCCTGTAAAGATGGAAAACCAGCTTCCTCTTCTTTTGAATATGGAGGGCCACTAACAGAAATGGCTTTACTAGGAATGATTGCAATAAGGCTAAAAGACCAGCGTTTAAAATGGGATTCTGAAAATTTAAAATTCACTAATAATGAACAGGCAAATAGATTGCTTCATAAAGAGTACAGAAATGGATGGACATTATAAAAACTCAGAATTGATGTTTTAACAAATTTTTTTAAAAAATTGCAAGGGTTTCTTCTTATTAATGAGTAATATAATAAATGAATAACTCATTTAGGTTTTTTGATTTAGTTAGCCCCTTAAGTTTATCTTAAGGGGTTTTTTAATAAAGTTTTTTTAATACTGTTTGAGAATTGTCCTCAATACAGGCTCGTAAGCATCAGCATAACGCATCATCCCCAAATCGTTTGGATGAGAACCGTCAGTTGCACCCTCTCCATCGTCACCTAATAAATGATCTCCATCCAAATAAAAGAGATTTCTTACTCCCGAATCTATTAATTCGGCATATGCTTTTTTTAGCGCTGTTCTACTTTTACGATGATGAATTTTTATTGAAGGAAAAAATAAAGTGTTGGTAAAGCTCCTATCCTCTACTAGGAGAATAGGTGTGTTATCATGCGATTCTCTTAGCCTTTTAACAAAAGGGATTGTTCGTTTTGAAACGGTTGTTTCATTCATGTTTGGAAGACAGTCAATCACAAAGACACAGGGATCTTGCTCTGCCAACAAATCCGAAACCTCAGGCTCCATAACACCATTACCGGAAAACCCTAGGTTAATAGTGGGTCTTCTTAGTCTTCTACCTAAGATGGCAGGAAATGCTAATCCTGGTCGTGACGCACAAGCGCCATGCATAATTGAAGTTCCATAAAAGAGTATAGGTTTTTCCTTACGAGGAGTCAATGGTCTAAAAGACTCATCTTTTGTAACACCTACTTCCATATTATCAACTCCATTGTAGAGCGGTAAATACATCGTATATCTTCGAGAACCAGGAGCTAAATCTTTGGCGATTGATGTATCCATTAGTTGTTTATCTGGCTGTATAACCGAAACCCAACGATCAATACCTTCACCATTGTCAGCATATAAATCTATCCCACTCACTCCAGTTGCAGGCATATGTGACATCTCAAGTGTTTCAAGATGTAATTTATAGCGAACATATATATTGGATGAATCAGTTACAAATCGCATACACATTCCCGCCGAGTGGCGTGAGAGATTCCATACCGGATCACGAACCACCCCTTCTGCCTTTGAAGGTAAACGATCAAAATATCTTTTGGTATTTGTCCATCCTTTCCCTTCTACACCAATATCTTTAACGTTATACCAATCAATTTCTTCTTTCAAAATTGAAGGATTATGAGCAAATAAATTAGGAGAAAGACCCATGGTGAATACTCCCCCAAGTAGATGAGATGTGAATTTACGACGATTATAATTTTGAAGTTTCATATATGAGATATGTGTAATTTTAAATTAATATATGTTATTTTTATCTCATGAAAAAAAATATTTTATTAATACTCATTTCAATTAGCTTATCCTGTTCTAATCAGAACAAAAACAAATCCAATGAATGGATAAATTTATTTGACGGTAGTTCACTAGATGGCTGGAGAGCATATAATGGTGATCAAATGCCTCCTGGATGGAAAATAGTAGACAGTGTTTTGACTTTTAACACAAAACAAATCCTTGAGCAGGATTATGATTATAAAGGAAATAGAGATATTATGTATGGGGATGAAGAATTTGAAAATTTTGAACTTTATTTAGAATGGAAGATTCCCAAAGGGGGTAACAGTGGTATTTATTATCATATAAAAGAAGGTTATGGTGGATTTGCCGACATGGCTCCAGAATATCAATTGTTGGACGATGAAAACTATGCTGAAATTCACGATTATGAATTAAAGGATTGGCAACTTACTGCGGCTGACTATGCCATGCACGTTCCAGATACAACACAAAAAGTACTCTACCCACCTGGACAATGGAACAGTAGTAGGATTATTTTTACATCCAATAATGTAGAACATTGGCTAAATGATAAAAAAGTATTATCCTTTATTCCATGGACTGAACAATGGTATGAAAAAAGAAATTCAGGCAAGTGGGATAATTTTCCTGATTATGGGAAATATAAAAAGGGATATATTGGTTTACAGGATCATGGAAGTAATTTATGGTTCAGAAATATTAAAATAAAAAAGCTCTAATTAAACTAATGCTCACCTCAATTCTTTTTACCAATAAAAATATTTTAAATGATTTTAAAAAAAAATGATAATTCATAAAAAAACAATAAATATTTTATTTTTTTTCCTTGTATTTTTTCCCAAAGAAATCCTATCGCAAGGGAATGACTTTAAGCAATTTAATTACTCAGATGATGTTGTTTGGAATAACCCCGAATGGGAAAATCCCGAAATATTTGAGATAAATAGAGAAGAGCCAACTGCAACATTTTATAGTTATAAAAGCTCTAAAGAGGCACTAATTAATAAGGACTGGCAAAACTCACCTTATTATAAGTCATTAAATGGAAAATGGCATTTTTATTATTCAAATGACGTAAAATCAAGACCAAAAAGATTTTATGCTAATGATTACAATTTTTCTAATTGGGATTTAATTGAAACCCCATCAAATTGGGAATTAAAAGGATATGGAATTCCATTTTATACAAATATAAAATATATGTTTCCTGCAAATCCTCCCTTTATTCCGCATGAACAAAATAACAATGGATCTTATATTAAATTTTTTGAAATTTCAGATGAATGGTCAGGCAAAGATATATATCTGCATTTTGAAGGAGTAAGTGGTGCCATGTATATTTGGTTAAACGGTGAAAAGGTAGGATACAGTGAAGGAAGTAAAACACCTGCTGAATTTAATGTTACAAAACATCTTGTTGAAGGAAAAAATAAACTTTCTGTTCAAGTCATGCGATGGTCTGATGCCAGCTACATGGAAGATCAAGATTTTTGGAGATTATCCGGAATTGAGAGAGATGTTTATCTATATGCTCAAAATAAAGTTTCTCTAAAAGATTTTAAGGTAAAAGCTGACTTGATAAACCAATTTAAAGATGGAGATTTCAAAGTAGATTTAAAAATAAATAATAATTCTTTAAAAACCAGAAGTGCAAAAATCACAGTTAAATTACTTGATGATGATAAGGAGATATTCAAAGAAGAAAAAAATATAAAATTAGACCTTGGTATTAATAACTCAACCTTTGAAAAATTAATCTCAGACGTAAGACATTGGACTGCAGAGTCACCCCACCTTTATGATCTATTGATAGAAATAAATGAAGAAGAAGTTCAAGCGACAAGAATTAGTATTGGATTTAGAAATATAGAAATCAAGAATAATCAATTTTTAGTAAATGGCAAACCTATCCTTATGAAGGGTGTAAACCTTCACGACCATCACCAGAAGAATGGACATGTTGTTAGTGAAGACCTTTTAATTAAAGATTTGGAACTAATGAAAAAGAATAATATTAATTCGATTAGATGTAGTCATTATCCAAAAAATCCTTTTTTCTATAGAATGTGTGATAAATATGGATTTTATGTCATTGATGAGGCAAACATCGAAATACATGGAATGGGAACTACAAATCAAGGACTTGATAATTACCCTAAAGGAAAAGCAATTCATCCTGCATATTTACCAAAATGGAAAAATATGCATCTTGACAGAACTAAAAGAATGTATGAGAGAGATAAAAATTACCCTTCCATAGTTATTTGGTCTTTAGGAAATGAAGCTGGTAACGGAGAAAATCTCTTTTCAACCTATGATTGGTTAAAAAATAATGATAATTCAAGACCAGTTCAATATGAGGGTGCAACAAAATATTCAAATACAGATATTCAGGTACCTATGTATCCTACTATTGAGCAGATGAAGAATTACGCGGAAAATAATCCAACTCGTCCATTGATTCTTTGTGAATATGCACATGCAATGGGAAATAGCGTTGGAAATCTTCAAGAATATTGGGATTTAATCGAAACTTACGACATAATGCAAGGTGGATTTATTTGGGATTGGGTTGATCAAGGAATTTTATCAAAGAATGAGGCAGGAGAAGAATATTGGGCATATGGCGGTGATTTGGGAGGAGAAAATTATCAAAATGACAAAAATTTTTGTAATAATGGACTAGTTAATCCTGATAGATCCTCACACCCCTCACTTAAGGAAGTAAAAAAAGTATATCAGAGCATTAAATTTAAAATGGAGAGTATTGAAAGGAAGGAAATTTTAATTTCAAATAAATATGATTTTAAGAACTTAAATGAATTCTACTTTGAATGGAAACTTTTAAAAAATGGGAATCAAATTTCTATTGGAAGAATAAAAGAGTTTGATTTAGAACCATACAAATCAAAACTGATAAAAATAGATATCCCAGAAATCGATGAATTAGGGGAATATCACCTCAATATTTATGCGAAAAAGAAATTTAATGAAGATTTAATTCCTAAAGATTATTCAGTTGCTTATGATCAATTTTTTCTTGGTGGAACAAGGGCTTCTCTAAATGAAAAATTAGATAAGAAATCAATCAAAATAACTCAAAATAAAAAGAGATTAGACTTAATAGGTGAGGGGTTTAAAGTGTCATTTAATAAAGAAAACGGAAGATTAATTGAAATAAACTATGGGAATGAGAATATTCTTTTAGAAGGGATAAAACCAAACTTTTGGCGCGCCCCAATAGATAACGATTATGGATTCTCAATGCCCTTTAAATTAAAGGTTTGGAAGCAAGCATCAAAAAAACAAGACTTTGAGAATATTAGAGTTAAAAATTTTAAAAGTCAAGGAGTAGAGATAAAGACCAAGTATTATATGCCAAATGTTAAAGGATTTGTTGAAGTAATATATAATGTAAATACAAATGGAAAAATTAATGTCAAAACTTCTTTATCAGAGATATCTAATAAATTACCGATTCTTCCATTATTTGGTACTAATTTTATAATTAATGAATCATACGATAATGCTAAATGGTATGGACGTGGACCACATGAAAATTATCAAGACAGAAAAACATCTTCCCTTGTAGGACTTTATAATTATAAAGTTTCACAAATGTATTTTCCATACATAAGACCCCAGGAAAATGGCAATAGGACCGATACAAGGTGGCTTTCTCTTAGTAATTCAGAAGGAAATGGTATTATCATAGAAGCTTCTAATGTTTTTGAATTTAGTTCCCATCATCAATATAATGACGATTTTGATGGAGGAAATAGAAAAACACAAACCCATACCTATGATATTAATAAAAGACCACTAATCAATCTAAATATTAACTATAGGCAAATGGGTGTTGGGGGAGATGATAGTTGGGGGAAACAACCTCACGAAGAGTATAAAATCAAACCAGAAAATTTAAGTTTTAATTATTCAATATCTCCGATTAGAAAATGAGTGGTTATTTAATACCAAAAAAAATAATTTTATAATTATTTTAGAACAGTATTTGTTCCCTCCTGCCATGCAATTTTGGTTTTAAAATGCGTGTTTACTTTTTCTAAAAAAAGGATTTCAGATATAAATTGCCAATCAAAATTAACGGATTGATTTGCTGGATGATTGTGATGATCTTGATCGAGGATATAATTTTCAGGCTTATTGAGAATTCTCGTTTGGCTATATACTTTTTCAAATTCCTGTCGAAACGATCCAAATTTTTGTATTAGCTCTTGCAGTTGCAATAAAATTTTTATTTCCTCATCAGCAGTAATGGCAAGATCAAAAGCTTCAATTTTTTTTAGGACTTCAAAATTATATTCTACCAAGGCACTTACTTGCTCATAAATTGCAATTGTATATTGATTTTTGGAATCCTGTAATTTTAATTTAGCAAGGATTTTTTTCACTTTATTTAAATTTTTATTTTGCTCGGAAATATTTTTTAAACGATTAGCATACTTTGCAGCCCAAGCCCCTTTGTCTTTAAAATCGGGTAAATCCATAACATATTGTTCGATCACATTTTCTCTATGCACTAATGAATTACGATGAATCCCTTCTTCCAACAACACATTAGTCCAAAGAGCAACGGGTTTATCTAATGCATCTATAAAGGCATAGTCTTCAGATTTAGAGGACGATCCAAAAGTACGATGTCTAAAGCTAGTTTTAAATTCTTCTTTGGTACGTTTCATACCCGCCCAACTATATTCTGCAAAAGCGGCAATTCCCCGTTTATAGAGTTCAAAATGTGGAGAGTCGTCATCCCAAAGGGTTAATAGTAATCCGTTGTAATTTCTATCAATAGATTGTTGCGCAAAGATTTTTATTTGATCTATATTACTTTCTCTTTGAGGCATTAAGGTCCATCGGGTTTGTCCTGAAGTTGCCCCCATTACATTAAATCCGTTGGAAGAGAACCAGTCCATAGCCTTCCCATTTCCATAGGATTCTGCCAAATGATAATTCCAACGCATATACACACAGTTTTTGGGAAACTCTGTGATTAATTGATTGAGATTGAGTTCGTTTTTAGCCCATATAGAATCAACAGTTTGCTCACTCATTTTACTATCATAAATAGGAGACATTAGTCCCGCTTCTTTGAGGGGCATATCGTCCCAGAAAATAGGGATTCGATTGTGCTCTGCTGCAAAAACACTAACTTTATTTAGCCAAATTAAATTTAATTCTAAGGATGACATCCCACTATTTCGTCCTGTGGTTTTTACTTCATCACCTCCTACATGAAGATACTTTCCAAAAGGAAATGCTTCCATTGCATCTAGATAGAGGTCAAATTGCAATTCATAGGTTTTTGCATCTAAGGGATTAAAAGCCCAGTCACTTTTCGGATCGTCACGAAGTGGAAAATTGATTTTGTGTTTTAGCACAAAAGAAGCATGTCCTAAACCTTGTACTAATGGGCTGATATTGATGTTTCTCTCATGTGCATATTTACTTATGGCTCTCCATTGTTTAATTGACATAGCATCCTCACTACCCACTTCTGGTCGACGTTCATACTGTAATTTATCTTCAATTTCCAGAATCACTCCATTGATTTTTAATTGCGCCAAATGATCCATTAAATCATAATAATAGGTTTTTTTTTCTAGGTGATGTTTGATGTCTATTTGAATTGGGCGAAAGGCAATTTTTGGTGCATCATTGATTTCTAACATAGGTAATGTCCGTCCTTGAGCATCATCTATAATTTGAGAAAGAGTTATAAAGGCATAAAATAAACCAGCTTCATCTTGCGCCTCAATACGGATCTTTTCTTCTTCAATTTTAAGCAAATAACTTTCTGCTTGATGCCCAACTTTAGGATTAATATTAAAATGAATTTGTGCTCTTTCTGCAGTTTCTATTTGAACTAAATTTTTTAAAACACCATATCTGATAGGTAGGGTATTACCTTGAGTACTGTATGACCATTCTAAAGCACTTGCATCTAGAGTGGACACTTCTGAGTTAATGGAAAACTGTTGAGTAGAGGGAAGTAATTCAAAAGTATTGGACTCTAATTTTTGCTCGGAACAAGAAACGAGCAAAAGAATAACGAATAGAAGAAGTATATTTTTCATGATTAATTAATTTTTGTGAGTATGAAAAGGATAATTAATCTCATTTTATATTTTTATGAAAATTCGCTTATGATACAACCAATAACAAACATACCAAAGACAAAACAAGACAATTAGACCTAAAATAAAACTTGCTAGCCAAGGCGAATAGCCTTGAATAAAGCTATTGGTAAATGGTTTTACTATTTTCCGAAATAAATCCCCACCGCCAATAGAACTATAAATATAAATAAATAGGGGATTCATACCCACAACTGTAAACACCAAAGTTTTCTTTATATAGGATTTAATATCAATCACCCAATAACAGGCTGCTAAAGCCAAAATAGTCCATCCCCCAGAAAGGAATACAAAAGCACTTGTAGATATCCGTTTAATAACCGGAGTAAATATACTTACAGAATAACCAACAGCTAAGCAAATAAGAGCTGCAATGATAAGGCGTTTCAGTTTTTCTGTATCGGTATAAGTGCTCATCAACAATTGTCCTGCCATTAATCCCCAGATTGTATGAGCAGCTGTTGGAAGCGCATTAAAGGCTGCCCAATGTCCTTCATATTCATAACCTGAAATAAAAATATTGAACCAAGCTCCAAAATTTTGTCCTGCAATAAAAGCTTGATCAAAACCAACAACTGGAAAAAAACGATAGAGCAGAGTCGGAAGCAACAATGCATAACAATGCAACAATAGATTGTACCCTCGGTGTTTTTTTAACTAAAAAAAAAGCAATCAAGTAGGTAAAAGAAAGTTGAGCTAAAACATTATCAAACCGAAAAATAATTTTTTCTTGATCTAAACAGTATAATGTCCATCCAAAAACTAATAAAAGAAAAGAACGCCGAAAAGCGTGATTTCTAATCTGCTTTTTTGAATCTCCTCTTTTTCAATCTGCTGGCATAGGAATAAGGAATAGACACCCCAACAATAAACATGAAAAAAGGCTGAATTAAATCCCAAAAATGAAGACCTTCCCATTTTACGTGATGGAAGAGAAAATTTGCAATGGTAGTAATTGACTCATTGCCAGTATTCATTAATACTCCAAAAAGATCGGAAAACTCAGCTACTAATAAGAACATAACAGCCCCTCTAAAAAAATCTAGGGATCGTAATCTTTGACTCAAATTTTTTGTTGTGCTCATCTTAATTTAATTTGGATTAAACCATCGTCAGAATACTTTTAAAATTTTTCTGTAAGGCGATATTTAAATTTAAAAATAATTTTATAATGATAAAATGAATTTCAGATTAATTATACAATTGTTTAAAAACGTTACCGTCGGTATCAAAACTAAAATAATATGTGTGTTTCTCTTCCCCATTTGAATTATCAAGAATCGTAAAATCAACTTTAGCTACCTGATAATCAAAGTCAGTTAACAAAGTAATTTTAGAGGGATCAAAAGTTTCAAAGTCTTTACTTTTAACTGAAGTCTTTAATAGAATTTGCATTAACGCACGATTCACACGTTGTTTCAAAATTTTAACTTTTAAGTTATTTTCAACCGGAATTTCATACTGATCACCGTTAGCTTTTTGCCACGAAATAAAAAAGTTTTTTGTAGCCACTTTAGTTTCTTGAGAAGACAAAGAATTAAAAGGAAAAACAATGCCTAAAAAAAATATTAGGGAGTATTTTAAAAACGTATTTATTATCATATTTAATTAAATTTAAAAAAACTCATTCAATATCCATTGTATAACTATAGCTTTTATTAAGAAGAGTAATCAACTTTTATATTTTTTTACAATTTCAATCAAAACCTTTGCTTGTTAAAAGCAAGAAGATGAGGTTAAATCAAATAATTATAAATTGACAACTGCGATTTGGCCCAATAAAGCAAATGGTAAAATCACTACTTGTAAGTGGACTTAATGATTTATATCTTACTATTTTAAACCTCAATTTAATTAAGACAGTATAAATATTGAGTCAAGTTAATAAACTATTATTCTTTATAAATTGCAATTTTATGGGTGCGAACCAATACTTGGCTTATACTATCAGAGTTAATTTCAATTTTCATTATCTTGCTGGCCTTCATAGGCATGTGACATTTTACACAATCCCAAGTATTTTCAGGAAGCAAACTCGTATGCTGTTGACTTGGATGACATTCAATACAACGTGAATTAAACTTAATCACATTATTTCTTTCGTTAGAATGGGGGTCGTGACAAGTCATACAATCCATCCCTTCAGATTTAATAAAACACTGACTCATTTTAAGTAAGCCAACCTGATTTGAGTGAACATCAGGTTCGTTATTGGTTTGGGTAGCAAGGTAATTCTTTAAAGCGTCTCCAGGAGTAAATGAAAAAGCAGCTTGATTTATATTTTTTCCAACTCCAGAATGGCATAAAGCACACATATCGATTCGTTGTTGTTGGGTAAAATTTTTGTAAGAAAGAATTTTTCTACCCACGCTGTCTATTGGATTTTTTCTATGATGCTTGACATGATCGACAACAGGACCATGACATCTTTGACAATCGATTCCAAAAACGATATTCTCTTTATTGTATCTATTTGTAGGAATAGCACTTTGCCAATTTTCTGACTGGCTGAAGGTGGTGTGACATTCCAAACATCTTGGAAAAATTGGTCTTTTTGGCTGAAAAAAAGATGGATAACCTGGACTGTTTATCCACTTTGAATTTGGCTTATAATAGGATCCTTGAAGCTGAAATAAAGAATTTTCTTCCCAACTTAAAAAAGAATTTCCAATTTTAGTTCCCGAGCCTATATTAATGTCTATGGATTTTGTGAAAAAAGGAGACTTATAAGGTCTTCTGTAAGCTTCTTGGAAAAGTGTATCATTTTTAATAGAAAAAGATAACCGGGTTTGATCTTTTAGGTCAAAATAATTTTTATCTGAGTTTAAAAAAGGGATTACCGTAGCAGAATTAATTTTGGATGAAGTCAACCAATGCGCTGTTTGCTTATGTGCGGTGACGATATCCAAATGACATTGATTACAGCTTTGCATACCAGTAAACACCGTGCCATTTGGATGCATACCTATTTTTTCAATAGGTATATACTCCGACGTATATGAATTACAAGCTGTTAAAGAAGCAGTAATCAAAAGTCCGTAAAAAAAAGCTAAACGCATAAATGAAAAAGTTACTTACTAATATTTATCATTCATTCATTTTTAATTTTTCGTTTTTGTATGCGATTATTTTTTGCATCAGCAATAATCAAATCACCCATTAAGTCAACTGCTGTTTGATAAGGCTGAGAAAGTTTATCTTCCTCATTGACTATTGAATTGTTAGTTGAAATAATTTCAAAAGTATCCGAATCAATATGGTATCGAATTATTCTTTTCTGCTGATAATCAGTAATATAAAGAAAAGAGTCATCAACTATACTAATACCACTGAAGTAATTGGTTTGGTAAGCAGGTTCAAAATCCTTACCAGAAATTAAAGTTTTACCTTTAGTAGCTCCCTTTTCCCACAGCTGTACGCGATGGTTATATGTGTCAGCCACAAAAAGATCTCCTTTCTTATTTACAGCGATACCCATTGGAATTGCAAGTTGATCTGGATCACTTCCTTCCCCATTTCCACCTGCAACTATTTCACCTTCAGATCCTCCTGCACTCCACTTGGTTACCCGGTGATTACTTAGCTCAGAGACATAAATAGCCCCAGCATTATCTACTGCTATACCAAATGGATTATGCAATTGGTTGAGTTCCTTACCAAACCCATTACCACCTGCTACTGTTGTTCCAGTTAGTCCTCCAAATTCCCATTTTTGTATTCTGTTATTTCCTGTATCAGCAATGTATAAGTTTCCTTGACTATCAATATCGATTTTTCCAGGCTCCTCAAGTTGAGAAGGGCCATAACCAAAACCATTTCCCCCGGCAGCAGTAATTCCAACTGTAGCACCAGGTTTCCACCTCTGTATTCGATGATTGTACATATCACTAACATACAAGTCTCCTGAAGGATCTAATGCAATTCCTGTTGGATAGTAAAGTTGATTTAACTCACTACCCTTGCCTTTGCCTCCAGCTATAGTCCTAACTCTAAATGTGTCTTTTTTAAATACCGCTCTTACGGCAAGATTATCATAAAAGGTGATTTCTGTGGGGTTATCAGTATTATTCACTACACCTTCCCAACGATCAAATACCCATCCAGGCTCTGGTCTTGCATATACAGTTTTGATAGAGAATGGATTATAATCTCCCTGACTTGGTATGATTTTTCCATTGTCTTCACTTGGCCATACCTCAGTTTGTAATTTATAAGTGGTAGATTCATTTTCGTCTTCCTGAATTGAACATTCCATTAAGAGAAAAAAAAGCGGCAATAAAAAAAAATGTTGAATTCCTGTCTTCATATGTCTTCAATCCATTTATTCACCACAATAAATTGTATTTTAAAATTAGACAAAATTATTTGATGATTGTTCGTTACTTCAAATTTTATTATTTAGTTGTTTTGGGTATTTTTTTAAATACTATGTTTTTATTTTTACAGAAAAAAATTGTTACTAATAAAGACTTTATTTATTAGATCAAAAAGCTAATGAAGATCAATTATGACACACTCGTTAAAAATAATTTAAATGTTTAAATAAAACAGCAAAAAATTAGTCGAGCACTAATACAAATTTTTTTAAAATCAGTAATACAATTTGAGATTTACAAGCTTTCAATCCTATTCAAATAACCCCAATTCCAAATAAAAATAATATAGCAAATCTGGTTTTCACCAAACTAGACAATTTTGGCGAGAAACAAAAGCTTGTATACTATTTTTGCTTTTGACACGTATAGTAATGTAGCTAATCGACTGGAATTATAACATTATTCTTTTTTGGTACGAGTGAAAAATGTTTGTCCAATATCGTCTATTACTTTAATCCGATTTTTATCAGCAGGGATGAATTTAAAAACTGTATTTTGAGGTTTTTTATCAATATTTACTATAAAAGTATCTACTTCTATCCCTTTTCGAATTTCAATTAATTCCCATTTCCCTGTTTCAGCAAGGCTATCTAATCGATAACTAAATTGATTTAAGAAATATGTAGTTTTTCCATTTTCTTCAAAGCGAATAAATGATTGGTGTTCAGGATTTTCAATTCTCCACTCTCCAACTAGGAAGTCTTTAAATTTGTTTTCCTTCTGATTCATGCATCCCGTTACAAAAGCAATAGAAAAAAAGATTACAAAATATCGCATTAATTAATTTTAATTTGTTGAAGAGCTTGATTATTTGCTGCTATTATTAGATGATTCTCATTACCTACTTTTATTAACTTAATATTTCGTATATCTCCTCTCATTACAAGTCCTGTATCCCTTGGCGGTAGAGCAGAAAAACCATTTTTTCCGTCCCCCTTTAACCAAAGCCCATAACTTGAATCGTTTCTGGGTGTTTCAACCTCAGCATTGTAAAGATTTCCTCCTAATACAATATCAAGATTCCCATCAAGATCTATGTCTTTAACAACCATTGCATTTATATTTGAAAATTGAGCTTGGTAGGGAAGGGGCTTAGCAATAAATTTACCATTATTGTTTTGTAGATAGATACTTTCAAATGAGTTAATTTCGTATTTCAATGACTCTTCTAGCATTTGGGTTGAGTATATTTGTTCAAGAGAAGCACTTGCAAAACTATTGTAATTCTTAAATTTTTCTTTAATTGCTGGCATCTGTTGGGATGAGCATTGACGACCTCTAACAGGATATTCAGTATCTTCTGACTTATAACTTAACACTATATCGTAAGTAGCGTTTTTATCAAAATCGTTTAAATAAATTCGGAAAGGTTTTTCTACCGATGCTTCGTATTTGTAATTTAAACCAAGATTACCAACTATTAAATCCATATCACCATCATTGTCAAAGTCTCCTTTTTCAATGTCATACCACCATCCGCGATTTTCAGGACGATAAACTTCATCGGTAACTTCTTTAAATGAGGTTCCTTTATTATTTTTAAAAAACCGCAAGGACATCCATTCCCCACTTACAATTAAATCATCCCATGAGTCGCCGTCTATATCCACCCAATTAGAAGTTGTAACCAATCCAATATTTTTGAGTGCTGGGTTTTTCTCATCTGTCACATCAACAAAATTTATTTTTCCAGCTGAGCTTTGATTTTCTAAAATTCTTGAGTTTGATGGATATGGATATTTTTTTGGACTGAGTCTACCTCCTATAAAAAGATCTAGGTCTCCATCATGATCAAAATCATTCGAAGAGACCTCAAGTCCACTTATCCTTTCACTGGGTATTGCACTTTTATTTCTTTCAAAATTTAGATTACCTTTATTTTCATAAAAACGATCCTCATAGCCTTGCGATCCTTCATTAAACTCATTTCCTCCACTAGCAATGTAAATATCTTGATCACCGTCGTTATCTGCATCAAAAATTTCAATTCCTAAATCTTCATAAAATTTATCTTTTTCAAATATTGGAATGGTTGCTCGTTCGAAAGTTCCATCCTCTTGTTGCATATATATTCCTGGAGCCTGAGCTATAGCTCCTCCTATAATATAATCCTCCCTACCGTCATTATTTAAATCTCCAACAGCTAAAGCAGGACCTAATGTAGAATTTTTGTGAGGGAGTAATATTTCATCTTTAAAATCGTCATAGGGGTTTTCTTTGTGAATAAAAGGATCTTTTTGGGTTATGATCTCAAATTGTTTTATTTTGATTGATTCATCTTTTGCTTCGTCAATTTTAGGGGAAGCATTTTCATAGATCACTTTATTATATTTATTAATTTCTATATTATCTAATCTTGATCTATAGCCATCAGGCCATTCGATAACAACTTCGTCTAGTTTTGTGTTATCTCCAAGCCCAAAGTGGATTCTCGGTGATACAGATGAAAGATATCCTCGACTTAGATTAAATTCCTGCATCTGATATTTTCCTGAAGCCTTTAAATGTATTCTAGCCCCCATCGGGATATGTTTATCTTTGCCTTCTAGCTCAAAACCGATAAAATTTGAATTAGTATTATTATTTCTGTAAATACTCGCATAATCTTCAAGATTATTTACCACTAAGTCAAGATCTCCGTCATTGTCTAAATCACTATATATAACTCCATTAGAGAATGTTTTTTCATCTAAGCCCCACTCTGTGTTTCTATTTACAAATCCTTTATCTTTTTGGTTATGAAATAAATAATTTGATAGCTTTTCTGAGGGCATTTTTTCTAAATAAGACAATAGTTTTACTTCCTCCTCTTTATTTTTGTATTTAGGATCGTTTTCCATTTTATCGAAAAAATCGCGGTGTTGATTATAAAAATCTTTATTATTCACATCCCGTCGTATTCCGTTGGTAACAAATAAGTCTTTCCAACCATCATTATCAAAATCTGCAAACAAACCTCCCCAACTCCAATCGGTAGAAGAAACACCACTCCAACGGGCAATATTACTAAAAGCGGGAGAAGAGCCGTTTAGATTCCCCTGATTCAATTGCAATGAGTTTTGCATATATTGATGATGTAGTCCAAGTGCAACAGATTGATAAAATACCTCTGGATTCATTGAGGACATATTTGCTTTAGACCTAAAGTTGTCCGCAGCGTTCATGTCTAATTGAAAAATATCTACCCAACCATCGTTGTTAAAATCAGCAGCATCTACTCCCATTCCAAAAAACGAAGTTTGTTGAAGTGAATTTAGGATTTCATTTGTAAAGGTTCCATCTCCGTTGTTTATATACATAAAATCTGTAGCATTAAAATCGTTAGAAATATATATATCAGGATAACCATCATTATTGTAATCTGACGCAACTACTCCAAGGCTCAATCCAAAGTTACTAATCCCTGATTCTTTGGTTACATCAGTAAAATGATTTCCATCATTGCGATACAGATGATCTGAATCTCGATCTTCATGATTGTCAATCATATACTTGTAATAATCTACAGGGGCCGTAAAACTGGTGGGAGGATAATTTGCAACATACAAATCTAAATCTCCGTCTTTGTCATAATCAAAAAAAGTTGAATGCATACTGTAACCATCGTCATCAATACCGTACTCGCCAGCTTTTTCTGTGAATGTATTGTCTTTATTATTAATGTAAAAAACATTGTTGTTCGGTCCACTTTCTCCACCTACAGCAATATATATGTCTAGAAATCCGTCATTATTTATATCAATAATACTTACTCCTGAATACCATCTATTATCCCCAGCAATTCCGGCAGATTCACTAATATCTTTAAAATTAAAATCCCCTTGATTTAAATATAGTTTGTTGGGAACCATATTCCCTGTAAAGAACAGATCTTCAAGACCGTCATTATTAAAATCTCCTGCAGCAACACCACCACCCAAATACATATAGGGGTTAGTAAAGTAATTTTTTTTATTGGTTTCGTAAAGTTTATTGATAAAGTCAATGTTAGATTTTTTAGAACTTAATTTTGTGTATTGCTTTTTCTCTGATTCGCAGGCAAAAACAAATAACAAGACAACTATTAATCTAAATATCCTTTTCATGAATATTGTTTTTTTTAAATAAAAAAAGCCCCGCTGGATAGCGGGGTTTTTTAATGATAATTGTTACCTAAAACCTAGTATCCAGGATTCTGGATTAAAGATGGGTCACGGTCGATTTCGGCTTGCGGTAATGGCATGAAATATACTTGATCTCTCCATACTCTGTTTTCGAAAACAATATCCGTTGGCCTATAAGTGTAATCAAAGTCGTCAGTACTCTTTCTATAGTCAGCAGGGGTCATAGAACTGCTAGATTTTTGTGTAGCTTGAATTAACGCCTGTTGAACTTGCTTGTCTAAGGAATAAGGCCCTTCTAACCAGCGTTTCATGTCAAACATTCGAGCATCTTCATTTACAAGCTCTTTGTCTCGCTCTCTCTTATAAACCTCAACTAAAGCTGCTCCAGATTCAGTAACCTCGGGAAGACCATTTCTAAAACGAATTTTATTTAACCATGCTTTAGCGTCACCTTCTTGACCAAGATTAATACTTGCTTCTACGTAATTCAGTAAAACTTCTGTATAACGTATGTACGGTGCATCAACTTTTTGAAGATTGTTCGGCCATGAAGCGGGTAGAGTAGGATCCGCGAACTTTTTAAAATAGTATCCGGTTCTTGATCCATTCCAGTCTTCAATTGGACCTTGACGAGTATCAACACCATTTACGATAGTTCCGTCTTTGAATGTGTAATAACCAGTTTGAATTTCATTGAAGTTATCAAACTTAACTACATCACTTGTTCTTTGTTTCCATGGAGCACCATCATACAAAAAGGTAGCATAGAAACGGGGTTCACGATCATCGTAAGGTGCAGCAGCATGCGCAGGGTTGTTCCAATCGAACGGAGAACCGTCTTTCATAGAATATTTATCTGCTAACGCTCCTGTAGGAGTAGTACCTGCCCATTCATGATAACCATTTGGACCATGATATAGCGCAACCATCCCTGGCCCTTGAGACCAACCATCACCACCTGGATATGTTCTAGATGCATAACCAAAGCCTTCAATCATTCTTCCCCAGATAAAGTCTTGATTTGTGTCACCTTGCAACCAGATATCTTCATAATTCTGTTGAGCTTCTTCAAAAGAAGCTGGTGCACCATAATCTAGCTTATATCCTGTTGTAGCATCTAAAAGTTCCCTTGAAGCAGTTTTGGCAGCTTGCCAGCGTGCATCTTGAGAACCGCTAGTGTAACCTACTAGCTCCTTATTTCCGTAACCTGCTAACGTTGAAACACCACCATTTTTTGTAGCATCATACAAATCACTTGCCGCATGAGTTAGCACACGTGATTTTAGAGCATGAGCTGTCAATTTATGTGCTCTTGCTTTGCTTGGTGGTGCATCTGCTAATAATGAAATAGCCTGATCTAAGTCAGAGATTATTTGATTTATAGTAGCGTCAAAACTTGATCTAGGATTTTCAGCTTCGCTATCTAATGTAAGCGGCTCAGTTAAAAGCACAATACCTCCAAATTGTCTCATCAATTGGCTGAAAAGATAACCTCTCATAAAGTAAGCTTCACCGAGTAATCTTTTCGTTAGTCCAGCTTCAAGACCACCTTCATTAGCAGTTAGTTTTTGAATCGCTATGTTAGCGGCACGCACATACGGATAAAGGTTAGTCCAACTCATCCATTGCATATCCATATAGCCTCCAGCAGGATTCATTTTCCCCTCAGTATAGCCATCTAAACCACGACCTGGATGTGTGAAAACAGCCTGGTCGGTAAAGGCATCTGTTGTTTCCTCTCTAGTTAATGTACCTGCCCAAGTTGATTGGTACAAGTCAAGAACTGCTGCTTCGGCGAGCTTGGCTGATGACCAAACACTAGATTCAGCAATTTCACTTAATGGCTCTGTACTTAAAAAATCGTCATTGCAACTTACTATTGCAGAAACGAACATAAATCCAACAGCACACTTGATTATAGTCTTCTTCATTATTATCATTTTTATTAATTAAAAAGTTATTTGTATTCCGGTTATTATTGTTTTTAAAAGTGGATAAGCACCACCGTTATTTACTGCTCCTCCTGTTGCGGATCTTGTATTACCAGGATTAATACCACTTTGGCCAACTTCTGGATCAAATGGAAAATCTGTAATAGTAATTAAATTAGTTCCTGTTACAGATAGGCGTATGCTTTCAGCATTTATTTTACTTGTGATAGCATCACTAAAATTATAACCTAATTCTAGAGTTTTTAATCTTATAAAGTCTCTGGTTATAAGAGCATAATCAGTTTGATTTGAATACCACTGGTCACCTCTATCAGCTAGACGAGGGGCAGTGTTGTTAGGATTGTCTAAGGACCATGCACGATCGAAAACATCACGTTGTACATTCGCAAGTGTACCAGACATAAAACTCCATTCGTATGTATTATATCCGCCAGAAGCACCATTCCAATACATATTAAAATCAAAGTTTTTATACGTAAGGGCAGTGTTAAAACCAAACTGAGTGTCGGCAAATGAACTTCCTCCAACTCGAGTCTTATCAGCCGGAGTAATTTTTCCATCACCGTCAATGTCTTCGACTCTAGCATCTCCAGGTTTTAGAAGAGGTGCTATTGCACTGTAATCTAAACTTTCAGAGTCAATATCTGCTTGTGATTGGAAAACACCTGTCATTCTATAGCGAAGAGGTCTTCCTAGTTCTCCACCAGTTTCTCTTTGCCAAGGACGATCAGCTAATTCAGGCTCATCGACAAATACCAATTCGTTATTTGAATCACTTAAATTAAAATTAAAATTATAAGTAAACCCTGAATTAGTCTCACCATTAAAACCGGCAGTTATTTCTATACCTGCGTTTTTAAACTCACCAATATTTTGAGCTGGAGGTGTTATACCACTGTAAGAAGGTAAAGTCTTATTTGGTAAAGTTAAAATGTCCACTCTTGTATTATTAAATACTTCAAATCCAAGTGAAAGTTTATCGTTTAAAGTTCTTAAGTTAATTCCAAGGTTTTGAGATGTTTGTGTCTCCCAAGTAATATTTGGGTTAGGAACTTTTGTCTCATAGGCTGTAGAGGCAACATTGCCCAAACTAGTTTGAGATAAACCATATGATGCTAAGAATTGAAATGGTGCAACATTATCATTCCCTAATTGACCCCATGATCCTTTCAATTTTAAGTAGTCTAAGAAACCAACATTAAAAAAAGATTCTTCAGATACAACCCAACCTGCTGACGCTCCGGGGAAAACTCCATAGCGTGTAGCTTCGGGGAATGTGTAAGAACCGTCATAAGTGACAACTGCTTCTAAAAGATATTTTTCTTTATAGTTATAGTTTAAACGAGTATAGTAATGAATACGGGCAGTTTCGCTTCCAGTACCTTGGCTATATTGACCATCATTTCCTCCAAAACTTAATTGGTCCAAATCATTAGACAAGAAAAAACGCTTGAAAGCCCTCATAAAGCTTATTTCTGTTTGCTCTCTTGTAATCCCTCCCAAAATTTTAAAGTAATTGTCGCCAAAATCCTTCTCATATGAAGCGTTAAATATAGCTGTAATATCGGTTCTAGTAGTGTGATCTTGTGTTAAGCTCGGATCACCAGGACCTCTTTGAGCAGCCGTTAATCCCGATGAATTTCTATTTTCTCCATCCCAAGTATATAATTCCCATGGGCGTGCCCATACCTTTTGATCATAATTCTGTTTATCATAAGAAACGTTACCTCGAAGTAACAAGCCTTCTACTCCAGGAACTTTGAAGTTAATACCTATATTACTTTGAACATAGTTTGTTCTCTGATCGTTGTAACCTGGTTCATCAGTAACACGAATTGCAGGGTTGTTACCATTTTCAATATCTGGACCGTATTCACCAGTTGGCCAATAAGCAGGAAACCATGGATACTGACGAACTAAATTGTTAAATTCACCTGCAGGTGAACTTGTAGCATTTAAGTTTTCCTCTTGTCTTGAATATAAACCGATATCAAGACTTAAAAAATCATTAATTTTTGCGTCTAAGTTAAGACGAAGGTCATACTGAGTAAATCCTTTAGGTGCATTTTTAAAATTAACGTCTTGTCTGAGATATCCAGCTGAAGCTAAATATTTTACGTTTTCATCTCCACCAGTTATCTGAACATTTTGTCTTGAGGTTGGAGCGTTTCTTCTCTGTACTTCTTCCATCCAATCTGTATTAGGATAAAGCCAAGGGTCATTTCCAGCCCTAGTGTTTTCTATACGATCAGTGGGGTAAGTTGGATTTAAAACTTCTCCATTAGGTCGAGTAAAAGGCTGTCCCCTTACTGCATTCGCGCTAGCCCACTCATTAACAGGCAATTTATATACATTCAAAAGATTAACTAAATCCATATATTCTTCACCTCTTAACATGTTAGGAGTTGTAGTAAAGTTTTGCCAACCATAATTGGATGTAATTTTAACTTTAGCTTTTCCTTCCTTTCCTCTTTTGGTAGTAATCAATACTACACCGTTTGCAGCTCGGGCACCATAAATTGCCGCAGATGCGTCTTTAAGTACAGATATACTTTCTATATCAGCAGGGTTAATTCTAGCAAGCCCACCTGCTCTGTCGGGAATACCATCAATAACGACAAGTGCAGAAGAATTATTAAAGGTATTAGTACCTCTAATACGAACAGCAGGAGTGTCATTTCCTGGTGCACCGTTTCCTTGATCAATAAAAACTCCGGCAACTTTTCCAGCAAGTGCTGTTCCTAAGTTAGGAGAAGCTGATCTTTCTAAATCATCTCCACCAATAGTAGCGATCGAACCCGTAAGAGTTTCTTTTTTCTGTGTACCATAACCTGTAACAACAACTTCTTCAAGGCCTTGAACATCTTGAGATAGTTGCACATCCATACTACTGCTATCTCCAACTGAAATTTCCTGGGTAAGGAAACCTATATAGGAGAAGACTAAAACAGCATCTTGATTCGTAGTTGTAATAGTGTAATTACCATCAAAGTCTGATGATACACCGTTATCTGTTCCTTTTTCAACAATGGTTACTCCAGGCAAAGGGCCGTCTCCGTCACTAATAGAACCTGAGACGCTCTGTTGAGCTGATGCAAATGATGAAACCAATAATATTATTGATAAGGATAGATTTTTAAATAATTTTTTATTCTTCATTTGATAAAATGTTTGATTCATGTTAATTTGTTTACTACAATATATATAATATTTTTTGAAAGTTGAAAATCTAATAATTAACAGACCTTTTATAAATATTTAAAATATCCAATTTTAACACAATACATGTACAAACACAGTTTTTCTTACCAAAACAAAATAAAATTAATTGTAGACACAATATTTGTACATACAAATATATAATTATAATTTACATTAACAAATAAATACATTATTTGTACAAATTATTAATTCTATTTAACAGCCTGATTTAAATCAAAAATCAATTTGAATTTCCATCCATTTGGTATACTGACAATTTCTTGTTTTTCTTACTGAACTTGATAAATAGGAAAGGTGAATTTTTAAGTGCTTTAATATTTATCTTAAACGCAGTTGTCCATTTCGTACTCTTTGAGGATGGTTCCCGACGGGAACTTCGGCAATTACTTTTCCAGTGACGTAATCCAATATAGAAACCTTGTCAAGACCGCTTATAGATACATAAGCCTTTTTGCCATCTTTGCTTGAAGTTGCCCAGTATGGCTTTGCTTCTTTTGGATCATCAGAAAGTTTAATGATGTTATATTCGAAGGTTTCCCTATCCACTATGGCGATATATCCATCCATAGTCCCTGCTACACATATAGTTTTATCATCTCCACTTAAAGAAATACCATGGTGCCCTGAGTTCAAAAGGTGGTCTCCAAGTGATAGACTATTATTTGTTTTTGGGATAGGTAAATTTAATTTTCGGGTGATTTTATCGTTCTCTATATCGTATTCAAAAAAACCATGGAATAATGAAATTTGCAGATAAGCAAATTTTTCGTCTTTAGTAATGGCCATTGGACGAATTGCTCGGTCAATCCAATCAAAACCAGCTTCTTCCAATTTTTGTTTCATATCAACACGACGTAACACTTCATAAGTGTTAGCATCAACAATCTGAAACCAACGATCACCCTTTAAAAAGTCGAGATTTGGTGATGCAAAAAAGACTTTACCGATACTGGCATGATATATTTTTTTACCATCTTCAGAATATGTATTCTCATGTGGTTGGTCTCCAGATTCAAAACTATCAATGATTTCACCCGTTGAAACATCAATTGCGTGTACTTTTCTTGCTGTCGAGGCTGAAACCAAAAAGATTTTTCCATCTGGGGATATTGCTGAATGATCTGCTCGAAGACCCTCCACCCGTGTTCGCCAAAAAATTTCACCAGAATTAACATCAATAGCAACAACATCTGCAAAACTTGGTCTTGATGCATAAATATACCTACCATCATTTGAGGTAAACATGTCGTCAACCAATTGATCATTGCCTTCACCGATATATTCCCTGATAAAACCTGAAGCAAGACTTCTTTTTAGGCCAGAATAAATTTCTTCAAATCTTTCATCTCGGTCTGGCATGGCACTTATTTTTTTTATGATTTTAAAAGTATTTGGGTCAAAAATGGTAATGACTCCATCCCAGTTATTACCTACTAGTACAACATCCTGTAAAGGAATGCTATCATGAACTGTTGCGGCTTTTTTTTCAGGGTGAAGTGAAAATGACGGATATTCTCTTTCTGGTCTATGCCCCAAATTATAAAGATAGATTCCCAAAAGAGTTAACCCTATAAGAAGTGTGCCTAAAATTATTTTTTTTATCATGTGAAAGTTCATTTTCGAATTTAAGCTTAACTAATAAAATCAATCGAAATTAAGCCAACCTTTTCTTTATTAAAAATAAAAAAATCGTTGTATTTTTCACAAATAATTTCTTCTCCTTAGTTTTATAAATGGCCAAATTACCGAAGAAACATCAATTTTTAGACTTATCTGATTACGGTCGTTCATCAGGGCATTGGATTGCTAGTAAGCTTCAGTACACGGATCTAACACCTATTCATGTAACAACCATGTTTATTATAACTGGATTTATAGCAATTGGATTTTTATTAAATGGATACTTAATAACATCTGCTTTTTTTATAATATTAAAATCTGTATTAGATGCTGCAGACGGTGAATTATCGCGTCTTAAAAAAAAACCTTCGTATGTTGGACGTTATTATGATTCAATAGCAGATTTGATACTTAACTTTTGTTTCTTATTAACCTTTTGGTATATCACTGATATTTCAATAATTTATATGCTAATAGCTTTTTTAGGGATCCAACTTCAAGGGACACTTTATAACTACTATTATGTAATTTTACGAAATTCCGTTCAAGGTGATTCAACCAGTCGAGTTGTTGAAAATAGCAAACCCACAGCTTTCAAAGGTGAAAGTCAGTCTCGAGTAAATCTATTTTATAAAATTTATAATATTTTATATATTTCTTTTGACAAGAGTATGTATTACATGGATGAAAACGCAAGGTTCTGCAAGCCTTTTCCAAAGTGGTTTATGACACTAGTTTCTATTTATGGACTTGGGTTTCAATTGCTAATTATGGCACTTATGTTAGTGTTTAAACTTCAAAGCCTTGTCATTCCTTTTTTTATTGGATATTCAGTTTTAATAATAGTATTTATCTGTATTAGGAAACTGATTTTTAAGCCTTAAGGTTTTTCATTGAAAAAATTATATAGTGTTTAATTTTTTGAATTTGGATCATAAAATAGAATTTCACAAATAAATTAGCTACCTTAATAAAGTTTAATTGACTTCTTGTTATCTTCAGATATGTCTTTTAAAATATCCTCTGAATAGGCTAAAATTCTCAAACCTTCGGCATCTAAAAGCGTATTATCCTTTGTTAAGTTGGCAATTTCCTGAGTTACTAATATATTCCTCTTGAGTTGACCATGAAGTAATTCTCTTTTCACATCCTCTATTATTTTCTCTTTGCTTTTGCTTGAGTTAAGTATATCAATCAGGTTATCAAAGTGTTCAGCTTCCTTATCAAGTCGATTACAAAGTTCTCTTAATCTTTTAGTTGTTTTGTTCATATTTTAAAACTAATAATTATTCTATAAATCATAACTATAATGGAACTGAATAGCTATGTTTTGTAACCCCAATAACAAATGTACTATGTGCATTTCCAATATTTTCAACCGAGCCTAACTCATTAATCACAAAATATTGATAATGTTTCATATCTCTTATGACAATTTTTAATAAAAAATCGTAATCGCCCGAAATATTGTAACATTCAACCACTTCTTTAAGCGAAACGATATCCCTTACAAACTTATTTACGATCTCTTTTGTATGTTCCTTTAGAATGATATTACAAAATACAGTTAGATTTTTACCTACTTTTTCAGCATTTACAATAGCTGTGTACTTTTCAATCAAACCCTCTTTTTCTAGTCGTTTAATTCTTTCATAAACAGGTGTTGGAGATAGATTTACTCGAGCAGCTATTTCTTTAGTAGTTAATTTAGCATCTTTTTGAAGCATTCTAAGCAAATCAAAATCAATTATATCTAAGTTTTCTGAAGAGAAATTATCTGTTTTTTTCATTTCTGCAATTGTAAAAAGATTAATTATCTTCAAAAATAATATAAAAAGATATATTATCCAATTACAAATATAAACTAAGATAATTAATCTTTTTTTTTGAAATTTGTAAGATATATAAATAATCATTAGATGAGAACGATCGTATTAAATGATAAGAATAGTATGGAAAACATTCAGGATACCATTAAGAATGTTTTAACATTCACATTAAAGAGTATATATTTCGATGAGAACTATAAACCCTCCAACAGTACACGCAAAACAACCAACTTTGCCAATTTGGCAATAAGAGAAAATCGTCAAGAAAACTTACGTAATGCGATTAATATGATTAATAATCGTTTTAACACCTTGGCTAACTGGGATAATCCTTATAATAATCGCTATTCAGTTAAATTAGAAATTGTTTCTGTTAATTTAGATATTGATGCTAGCGGTAAAACATTTCCGTTAATTGAGATTTTGAAAACGCATATTATCGATCATAAAACAGGCAAACATATTGAAGGCATTGTAGGTAATAACTTTTCTTCTTATGTTCGCGATTATGATTTTAGTATACATCTTTTAGAACATAACAAAGGTAAGGACCACTTTAGTATTCCAAAAAAATTTGGTGAATTGCACGGCAATTTATTTAAGTATTTTGTAAAATCAGATAGTTACAAAAAACACTTTACAAAACCACCTGTTATGTGTTTGAGCGTATCAGAAAATAGAACGTATAATCGTACGGGAAACCATCACCCAATATTAGGCTTTGAATACCAATCGGACAAATCTTCTTTAACAGTGCAATACTTCAAAAAAATGGGCTTACAAGTTCGTTATTTTATGCCTTCTAGTAGCGTTGCACCTTTTGCGTTTTATTTCTTTGGCGATTTACTAGCAGACTATACAAATCTTGAATTAATAAGCACCATTAGTACCATGGACACGTTCCAAAAGATTTATAGACCTGAAATTTATAATGCCAATTCTATAGCAGGAAATTGCTTTAAACCTAGTTTAAAAAATCAAGACCATTCAATAACGAAAATTATATATAATCGAGAAGAGCGCACCCAGCTAGGAATTGAGCAAGGAAAATTTGCAGAAAAGCATTTCATTAATCCTTATAAAAGTACCCTAGAGCAGTGGTCTTCTAATTTCACACTTTAATTAATACTTAAAATTAAAATATTATTATGAAAAAATTATTACCAACCTCAACTGTTGGAAGTTTACCCAAACCTGCTTGGCTTGCACCTCCCGAAAAACTCTGGTCACCATGGAAATTAGAAGGCAATCAATTACTTTTAGGGAAACAAGACGCTTTGCGCATTTCTTTTCATGAACAACAATTGGCTGGTATTGATATAATTAGTGATGGTGAACAAACACGTCAACATTTTGTAACGACTTTTATTGAGCATTTAAGTGGTGTTGATTTTCAAAATCGTAAAACTGTAAAAATTCGTGACCGTTATGATGCGAGTGTTCCTGTTGTTGTAGATGATGTTGTACGTCAAAAAGCAATTTTTGTTGATGATGCTAAATTTTTACGCAAACAGACTAATAAACCCATAAAATGGGCATTACCAGGACCGATGACAATGGTAGATACGTTGTACGATAACCATTACAAAAGTCGAGAAAAATTGGCTTGGGAATTTGCAAAAATACTCAATGAAGAAGCAAGAGAGCTTCAAGATGCAGGAGTAGATATCATTCAATTTGATGAGCCTGCATTTAATGTGTTTTTTGATCAAGTAAACGATTGGGGAATGGCGGCATTGGAAAAAGCAATTGAAGGTTTAAACTGCGATACTGCGATACATATTTGTTACGGGTATGGAATTAAAGCGAATACTGATTGGAAAAAAACATTGGGTTCAGAATGGCTTCAATATGAAGAAATTTTCCCAAAAATTCAAAAATCCACTATTGATACGGTGTCATTAGAATGTCATAATTCACACGTACCTTTTAATTTAATTGAACTCCTTCGGGGTAAAAAAGTAATGATCGGTGCAATTGATGTGGCAACCAATAGGGTCGAAACATCCGAAGAAGTAGCCAACACTCTACGTAAAGCTCTTGAATTTGTGGATGTCGAAAATCTTTATCCTAGTACAAACTGTGGAATGGCTCCCTTGTCCCGAAACGTAGCTAGAAAAAAGTTAAGTGCTTTAAGTGCTGGAGCAAAAATTATACGTAATGAACTTGGGATTTAGTTTCAATGTATTAATTCAAAAATGATTTTCATATTTGACGCTTAATTTAATAGTTATATTTCATCAAATGGAGATCTGAAAACTATTAAAATTATCAAAAATTTAATTTGTATATGGATATATATATTCTATATTATCTCTCTGCAGGAGCTATATCTGGATTGCTTGCAGGTTTGCTTGGTATTGGTGGGGGTATGATAATTGTACCAGTATTAATTTACATTTTTAAATTACAAGGTCTCCCAGAAGCTGCGCTTACTCATGTTGGTATTGGCACATCTCTTACAACCATTATTGTTACGTCCATTAGTTCACTTCGTACACACCATAGTAAGGGAGCTGTTAATTGGAGTGTATGGAAACGCATGGTACCAGGATTGGTAATCGGTTCACTGATTGGCGCTGGTGTTGCATCTGTTATTCATGGTAATTCACTTCAGGCAATAATTGGTATTGGTGCCTTTTTGGTAGGATTAAAAATATTGTTTACGAAAAACAAATCTTTAGAAGAAAACAACTTTAGCAAACTACCATCGCCTATTGGACAGACTAGCTTGGGTGGTTTTATTGGTATTGTTTCTGCTATTTTTGGTATTGGCGGAGGTACATTAACCGTCCCGATATTGAATCATTATGGTTTAAAAATTCAGAATGCAGTGGGTACATCAGCTGCCTGTGGCTTGCCAATCGCTGCTTCTGGTGCTTTTGGATTTTTCATCTTTGGGCGATTTATTGATCCTAGTGTAAAAGATGCATTGCCTAATGGTGTATTTGGCTTTGTACACATTTATGCATTTATTTGTGTGAGTTTAGCTAGCTTTTTCACCGCACGTATCGGTGCAAAACTTACACATAAATTACCAGCGGCAGCATTGAAAAAAGCATTCGCAGTATTGTTGCTAATTGTGGGGATTAAACTAATATTGAATTCTAAAGTTTTATAATTAAACTACCCCTTCCCAGGACATAATAAATTAATAATTGAAAACTTAGACCAAGCCAAATTCAAAAAACAATAGTCAAGAATAGAGTGTAAACATTTTACGGTTTACAGTAAATAATCTATTTTTGCCGCAGTTCTTTGAAAGGGTGAAATTAGATGTGTTTTTAACTTTTATGCAAAATTTTATGCAAATAAAATGTACTGAGTTATAAAAAAAATTAAAATTACCTTTTAAAGTACTACAAACATTACAAATGGTCGCGTAGCTCAGCTGGATAGAGCATCTGCCTTCTAAGCAGATTACCTTTTAAATCATTGTGATTCTCTTTGCTTTAATATACTCGTATAACCCTTATAAATAGTAATTAAACTTATTTTGTAAGCAGATTCTTGTGTAGAATTGTGCTTATTTGTTTGTGATTTTTGTAATTTTGATTGTGATTTATAGGTCAAAGCAAAAATGTCAAGATTTACTTACAACTTTTATAACGACATCAGAAAACCCTTAAAAAGTGGTTTGTTCTCAATCAAAGTAAATATGTACGATGCTGCCGAAAAGAGAACTATCAATTTCACTATTAAAAGAGTTGCTGGGGTAGAGGTATCTTGTTCTAAAGATGACTGGCTGGACATATGGGCAAACAAGAATAAAAAGAACAGCTTTGGTGAGATAATTGGAGAAACTACTGTTTATGGTCGCAAATTGGAATTAAGAGTAATTCTAAAGGCAAAGAAGGATATCCTTGATAAATTGATAGTAAGCCCTGCAATGACTGACTTATCCGATATTAAAGAGGCTTTCCATAACTATGTTCCAAAGAAAAAATTTAAGGATGACGTTTTAGATGCTTTTGATGATAAAATATTTGCTTTAAAGACAAAAGGCAGTTCCAAAACAGCTAAAAATTATACTACGACTGCAAGAAATATTTTTAAACATTGTGATGGAAAAAAATTAAGGTTTCCTGAAATTACTAAAGAATGGCTTGAAGACTATGAGCGAATCAGATTAAAGAGCGTAGTAAAGGCGTCTGTAAGTATTGACCTGCGAAATATCCGTACCGTTTTTAATTATGCTATTTCAAAAAATAATTCTCTTGGGGAACATTATCCATTTGGTAGGGGTAAGTACCAAATTCCAACTGGTGGCTCAAAGAATGCTGCTCTTACAAAAGAACAGTTAAGGAAAATAAAAGATTTTAATTCTGACAATTATTATCTCCAGATGGCTAGAGATTACTTTATGTTTTCTTATTACGCTAACGGAATGAATCTAAAGGATATTGCTAAATTAAAAGTAGGTCAAACAGAATGGGTACGCTCAAAGACAGAACATACCTCTAAAGAAGAAAAACGTCTGGATATTGAGTTTAATGATGAAATGAATGACATAGTTAAAAGACACAAGGGGAGAGGTAAAATGCTCTTTAATATTCTAGAGTATAATGATGATAGTGCTACCATAACTAAAAAGGTTGATAATAAGATATCATCTATAGCAAAGCAGATTAAAAATCTTGCTAAAATTCTAGAGTTACCTGAGAAACTGTCTTTTCAATGGGCAAGACATTCATATACGACAAATGTTTATAGAGCAGGGGTCAATTTAAAAGCAATTTCTGAGACATTAGGACATAGAAGTTTAAAGACTACAGAGAATTATCTGGACAGTATGAAGGATGAAAACAAAAAAGCTATTAATGACGCTAAAGAATTGTAATGGGGTTTGTGGTCATGCTCCGCATGATCCACTAAACCAAAGTGTAAACTGTAAGAGGTTTACAGTCAGGCTCAATAGATTCAGGTTTAGTCATTATTTGACGTTTGTATGTGGAATAGGGGTTCGCAGAGGATTAGATTTATAAGGTGTTATTAATCAAATAGTTAGAAAATATGATTTTTTTACGAAAGTGTACAAGTTTTTTTGTTTTTGTTGAATACTTACCCCTATTGTGGAAAAGTTGCCCTTTCAATACCAACGTAGATGGTCTAAATTTGTGAAACAAGACGTAAGGTCTTAAAATAGAAAAAGAGCAATCGGTTAAGAGTTGCTCCTTAGAAGATAAAAAACTGTGGTAGGTCATTTATCTCCTTCAAAGGTATATAAATAAATATACTCAAGGAAATTTTTCTTAGCCGTACTGTTCTTTTAGTTAACAATTAAAAGTTTATAAGTATGGAAAATCCATCAAATACAATAATGATAAACTACACTCCAGAACAACTGGCTGGAGAAGTAGCAGCAAGGCTGAAGCAGTACAATTCAGACCTAATTAATCAATTACTTGACGAGAGAACAGAAGATGAATCTAAACCGCTTACAATGGCTGAAGCAGCTAATTGGTTAGGTTTAAGCAGGTCAACATTTTCAGAAATAGTAGGTAGGGCAGAAATCCCTTACAAATCTCTCAATCCTGACAATCCAAAAGCAAAGAAGCTATTCTTAAAAAAGGATTTACGGAACTTGCTCCCTGATTATGATCTTCGCTTTGCGAAGAATCATCAACCTTCTTTAAATTGCTTAAATCAATTTGTGCTTTCATTGTACTGGCGTAGTAATATTTATACTGGTAGAAGTCCATTGGATATGGAATAAAAACCTAAAAAAATGGTTGCGGAGTTTCCATCTCTTGAACCCCCTGCTTTAAATAAAATCACTTTCAGAAATAGGGAAGTTAGTGTGATATGATAGGTAACCAACACCTCTGTAAACCTCTTACACTTTACACGAATGGACACTAATAAATTTTTTGAGTTATACTACTGTTAATCGCTTGTCAGCGTTGGTCTTAATGCTGTTATTATACCCCCCCTTTTGTTAAGGGAACTTTTAGATAGGTCAGAGGTAACCTACTGCGTTTAAGAACCCACTGCGTTTAAGAAAATGGAACACCTTTCCACGACATTAAAATAAGTTATTTTGACTGTCAGAGAGTTGGTGATTTTTTTAATTCTTTGTTCTTGAAAGAGCCTCTACAGGTATAACCCTCTGTCTCTTGATGTTTAAAAAAAAGAGGATGCCGATGATTTAATCACAGGTCGCGCCCCAAATGGGTATATTTCCAGTATTTTGTGAAAACGGACAAGAAAATCCAAAATTTATCGGTTGAGTTGTGATTCTAGAAACACACCAGCTAGATAAGTCTTGATTAAAAACACAGGATTTAAACATTCCTTGCATATCAGTTACATTTGAAGTGTCCCAATTACTAATATCTTGGTTAAATCTTGTTGCACCGCTAAACATCCATTTCATAGAGGTCACATTTGAGGTATTCCAATTCCCTATATTTTGATTAAATATTGTTCGCGTAGAGAAAACGCTTACATATTAGTTACACTAGATGTATCCCAGTTTCCTATGTCTTGGTCAAATGATTCTGCGTCATCAAACATTCTCTCGATGTTGGTAACACTTGAGGTGTCCCAACTCCCTATGTTTTTATTAAATGAATCTGCATTTTTAAACATTGAAAACATATTAATAACATTAGATGTATCCCAAAACGAAATATCAGTATTAAATGAGCCTTTATCTTTAAAAAGTTCGGACATATCAGTAACTAATGTAGTACATAAATTATAATTTTCATTTGCAATCTGGCCTGCAATTGTTGAGTTATTTACCACAGTGTATGTTGTACCATTAATCACTTGTGTATAACCAACAGTTGTCCCTGCACATTTACAAATCCCCCCATCAAAAGCTATATTGCTTGTAGTAGTATTCCCACTAGTAGTAGCTCCCGCCAGTAGTAGTTCCACCAGAAGTAGTTCCACCAGTATTAGTAACTACAGGCGCATTAACAGTTACTGCAATGCTTTGTGTTATTTCAGTTACAACCTCCGCTACTAATTGTTGTAATTGTACCGCTGTAATTGTTCCTGCTTTCAGTCAAAAGTCTCCGTATCAATAGTAACTAGTATTTCCAGATTGAGAAATATATTGTGGATCAGGACCTGTAATAGTAAGACTAGTTGTTGCACCTCCATAATGAAACAACAATTGGGGTGCATAGAATCTACCCAAAGTAATCGTTTGATTATAAGAACCTGAAATCTAGGGTTAGTAAAGGAGAGTCTTTTTTACTCAAAGTAATCAGTTTGTGACACCTGACTACAATTTGCATTTCCATCTGTTGTGAATACTGAAAAACTATAATCATTGTTTGTGAAAACGGGTGTCCCAGATATAGTTAATGTTCCACTACTAATACTTGATTGTAATCCAGATGGCATTGTGCCAACATTTATAGTAGTGCCAGTGCCTCCAAAGTCATAGACCAAAGACTGCATCGCATCACCATCACATAGCTCCTGTATAGGTGCTCCAGAGGTAAGAGATAGTGTTGGACAATCACATTCTAATTCAAAGCTAGTGGTGCTGTCATATATCCATCCTGAAGGAACTTGTTGGTATATCTGTTGACTGACTTTCACACAACTTAAACCAGTATTCCCTGATAAATCTAATGAGGTAATATTACTGTTTTGTGAAAGGTCTAATTCGGTTAACCCTGTGTTGCTTAAATTAAGAGTCGTTAACTTATTGAGATTAACAAGTGGAACAGATGTTACTGCGTTTCCACTTAAATTTAAGTCTGTAAGGTTTACAAATTCTTCTAATCCTGTAAAGTCTGTTATCTGTCTATTACTTAAATCTAATTGAGTCACTCCTAGCATACTAGAATCATCAATATAAGTATCAATAGTTGTGTCATATCCGCCATCAATTAGAGCCTGTTCAAAGTTTTGGTCTGGAATAAATGTTTTATTTGGTTGATAGTTCTCAACTCTCTCTCCTTCAACATCAAACTGGAACAAGCCTGTAATATTTAGGTTGAAACTTATCTGTCCCTGGTTTATCAGAACATTAGAAAGTGAACCATAATTATTTAAGGTGATGTTGGAGTTAGACGTTACAGAATAGGTTCCACTAATTTGCCCTGAAGAATAGTTAAGCCTAAAGGAGCGGTTTCTATTAAATATTATGCTATAAACATCATAGAATAAACTTTTTTGACTTTGTTTAGGTTTTTTAATTTTCCATTTACCAACACCAAGGTTAAATAAATCATATTCAAAAACGGCTGTTATTGTTTTGGGTTCAGTAACAATAATATCAAATGGATTTAATTCGGTTGTTGCGCCTGAATCTTCCCACTCAATAAAGTCAGAACCTTCCTCTGGTATTGCTGTTAATCTGACAGTAGTTTCATACTCGTAGTCGGTAGATTTTGAAGTATTAATTATATCTTCTGTAACCGTTCCTTCTCCTTGTTTTAATACTCTTAATTCATAAGAAAGTTTCTTAAAGGTTGCTCTTACATTTTTAGGTCTGTCTATGTTTATGTCTATTGGATTTGTTTCGCCTGAAGCATCAAAAGACCAACCGCTAAAATAATAACCATATGCAGGGAACAGCTTCCAATCTTACCAAAGTCCCAGAGTCATAATCTGTTCTCTTTCCGGTATTAACAATAGTTTCTGTTATCTTCACCCTCACCTACAACACTTAATAGTAATTCATATTTCCTTAAAACAAAATTGGCAACTAACGTTTTTATTACCGTCTACTTAATATCAATAGGAACTAGATGTACCTAAGCATCACCAGACCATCTATCAAATAAGTATTCTCCATTTGGAGCAGCATTTAATGTAACGGTACTACCTTCCTTATAAGTCCCTTCAGATGGGATTACAGTTCCGCTCCAACAGGACTAACACTGGTATCTAACACAAACTCTTTAGTACAGCTTGAGAGTGAAACAATGAAAATTAAAAGAAGTAGTTTTTTGATAGTATTGGTTTTTGATAATTCAAGTTATGGCTTTGAAATAATTTAACCAAATACCTCTACCAGACCGACATTCTTTTTACGTAAATACAGCACAATAACAGCAAGATTTCTATGATTAAATAACATAGAATAACATAGAAAGTAGCACAATCGTATTCTAAAAGTTACTAATACTCACAGTTAGATATTGACCACTCTCAAACAGCTTGTTATTAGGGCGTTGTCAGCGTTATATTAGTATAGCGTAACAATAAATTGAACATAATGTCAAAATCAAGATTAGTATCAAACATTAATATCAGATTAAATCTGAGTGATATGAAAGTATTGGAGCAGGAGGCAGCTAAATTAAGAGTGCCTGTTTCAACTTATTGCAGAACCAAACTAACCCAACATATAGAACAACTATGAAACACTAACTGAAACGCCCTTAGTAGCTTTTTGTTTTTATGGTCATGCTACGCATGATCCATAAAACGAAACTAAAATGCAGAGAAAAAGACTAAATCTAACGTAAATACACCGAGAATACACCGAGAACTATGACAAATACTAACAGCATTAAAACAGATACAATAACAGTAAGGGTCAGCTATAAAATGCACAGCCACAGGACTAACAGATTTGTAAACAAATCCAGAATCCTTACAATTAATAAAAAATAAAGTACACCTTTTTATTTCTTTAGACAGTAGGTTGTCTTTAGATATGCGAGAATTGATTTCTCTCTATTGGTGGCAGGAACAAAGCCTTTCTTTACGTAGCTTTCATAATCTATAAAGCGAGGCTTACCTGCTCTTTCATAGGCTCTGGAGTAATCACAGTTGCCGTTGCATTTGCAAGGGTAGCCAGAGGGATAAACAGGAACTTCAATCATAATTATTTATACATTTTGATTATTATAAATGATGCAAGTAAGACATATAGTGCATTACCCATTAGCCATCCTAATCCTCCCCATTCAGGAGGAAATGTAGAGGCTACAAAAGTCATAAAAAAGCCTAGTACCAACAATAGCAGGACTATTGCTTTGAGTATTTTTTTTAATATTATCATAATTAATTATTTAAAGATATGGGAAGAATAGCAGGAATACCAAATAAACTTACCACAGAGGTAAAAGATAAATTACAAACAGTAATGGATGACGTAGTTTCTCAATTAGATATTGCAGAGATGACAACTGACCAAAAAATAAAGATGCTGCAGATAGGCTTACATTACCTCCTACCTAAATTAAAGAGCGTTTCAGATGAAACAGGAAAGGAAGACACTCCGTTGTTTCGTGAAGTACAAATTCTAAATACAGTAGATGAAAAAGAAAGGTTAGATAAGGTTCGTGCATATGAAGAAAAACACGGAGTAGAGATATTGTAGATTTTCTATATTAGTTAATTATTAATCATTAATGAATCAAAATGAAAAAAGGATATTGGACTGGTCAAGTTTTTGAAATTAAAGATGAAGAACTATGGAATAATTATTTGACTAAATACACTGAAATTGAAGAAAAACATAAAAAAGAAAAAACAGGAAACTATCTGCCTGTTCTTTTGGGCCAACCTAAAGGTAAAATTCAAGGTTCAAGCCTAATGTTTGCAGCAGTCGTAGAATTCAAGAGTTTAAAAGAAGCTTTGGATTGCTATAATAGCAAAGAATATCAAGATGCTTTGATTGAACTTGGCGATAATCCTGATGAAACTGTGGTGAGAAATCTTTCAATTTTTGAAGGTGTTTAGAAAATTAATTATTCCCTTTCTATATCAATATTAGGGTACTCTTTTTTTAACAATTCTAAGATTTCTTTTGCTCTTTTTTGATGTTTCTTGAATAGGCCTAATTGTCCAACATTGACAGTTTTTACATAATGTAAATTACTCAAGAAAGTATTAATTATCTCTCTGTTTTTTGTATTAATCTTTGGGTTTCCCGAAGGGTAAACGAACTCTATATCATAAACGTTCATTTCATCAAAAACTTTAGGATCAAAAAGCACATTTATTTGATCAAATAGTCTCCTAACTAGATATTCCTCTCTTTGTCTTATGAAATCAATAAACACATAATTATCATCGTATTCTAAGAGTACATCAATTATTTTTTGATTTTTAATTAGAATAAAATTTCCAGAATATTTTAACTCTTCATTTGTTGTGTTATTTGCCCAAAAAACAAAGGGACGAGGCAAATATCTTGCGTAATAATAAAGATTTCTGCCAAAATTATCCTGCAAATCATTATTCAAGATATATAAAATGGAGTCGATTCTTGTTTCCCTTATTTCTCGACGTTGAATTACAATATCTAATTCTTTTATATCCTCTTCAATGTCATTAATAAATGACACAATAATTTCTTTTTCTTTTTCTTTATCATATAAACCTTCTCTGTAATTTTCAACAAAAAATCCTAGCGTAATAGCAATAAATAACATTAAAAATTCCCAGAATCTATTTAATATTTTTTGTGCTGTTTGGCTCATTTTTTAAGTTTTTTCTTTTTGAATATTAATGACAAAATTCTAACAATAATAAATCAATGTCAAAAAGTTCTATCTTTCATTCTAATATCAAGTTAGTAAAAAACAAACTATTATTACATTAGCGCTTATTAACCATAAATCAATTAAATGAAAAAAGCTTTTTTAATATTATCTCTTTTGTTTTTGACCCAGTGCGATAACACAAAAGAAAATAAAGGGCAAAACAAAAATGCCATTGTTATTATCACAACTAATGTAAAAGAGGGGATGATGTCCGATTTGGTAGCATTTATGGACAGTGAAAACGTCCTTCCTGTAACAAGAAAATTTAAAGGGTGTAAGAGTGTGGTTCAATTTGTAAATGAGGAAAATAACATCCACGTTTTATTGGAAGAATGGGATTCAGTTGAGTCTCATCAGAAATACGTAAATTATAGGATGAATGAGGATGTAACTGGAGCGGCACAAAAACACATAACCTTTGCAGCTGGTGGAGCAGAGGGATTAACAATTATTGGGAACAATACTAATTACATATATTATTGATATCTAATTCATCGACATATAATCTTTATTAAGTTCAGAAAATCACAGAGAAGAGATATTGTAGAGTTTTATATTGAACTTTAATAATTTCAAGATAATGAAAAAATTAGCTTTTAAGTATTTATTAGAATTTCTTGTAATTGTAATAGGTGTTTCAATTTCATTTTATGCTGAGAACTATAATGACTCACTCAACAAAATTCAGCTTAAAAATCAATCTTTGAATCGTATTCTCGAAAATTTAAAGGGAGACAATGGAGACAACAGATTTAACTATAAAGCTCATAGCGAATCACTAATGTCAAGCGAATGGATTTTGACCAATAGAAATAATTTGAGTGCATACTCTCGAGACACTATAGGCTTTCATCTTTCAAGAGCAATCAACTTTATAACTTATTTTGTTGACAACCAGGAGGAATATAAAACTATTCAGAACTCAGGGTATATTGAGTACATCAAAAATGAAAGTCTAGTTAAAGGATTACAAGGAAAATATGTGCAACATAAATTTATGAAATCTCTCGAGGAAGAAATCAGAAGTAAAGCAAAAGTATTAGCAGATTTTGAATTTAAAAACTCCAAAATAAATAGTGATTCATTATATATGGGTTCATATCTTATATACAAAACATACATTGGAGATATGGAAATCCCCAATGAATTTTATGATAGGATAATAGAAAAAGCAAGTTCTCAAAAAGTATATCTTGGGTTAATAAAAAGAAGGATTCAGAGAGATAGTATTTTGGAAAATGAGATTAAAAAAGAAATATTAGTTAATTAATAAGCTCATATTAATTTCTAAATCATCGGCATATCCTCTTCATTAAGTTAAGGAAGAAAAACACGCATCAGAAGAAATAGAGCATAAAGACGTTCCTTTGTTTGTTGACATTATTACCAGAGATGAATCAGGGGAAGGTTGGGAAACGGAAAGAAGACCACTAAATATTGGTAATTCAGAATAGAGGTGTAAACCTCTTACAGTTTACAGTAAATTTTCTATTTTTGCCGCAGTTCTTAGATAACGTGTTTTCACTTATTTTGTAATTTTGATTGTGATTTTTGTTTTTAATGTCAATTAAAATTTAGTTTAACCCTTTTGAAAGAACTATAAACAGTACAAATGGTCGCGTAGCTCAGCTGGATAGAGCATCTGCCTTCTAAGCAGACGGTCATAGGTTCGAATCCTATCGCGATCACTTATTTTTCTAAGCCCCTAATTAATAATAGGGGTTTATTTTTTGATTGAATAAAAAGCTTTTGTTAAACTTATAATATCCCTAAACTTTTATAAGTTAATTAAAAAAACATATGAGTAAAAATAACGTTTCCTTCCAATGGGTTTTTAAAGAATTTATCTGGCCAAAAAGAAAAATACTCTTTTTTGGTTTGTTCTTAATAATGGTTCGAAGCTTATCTGGATTGGTTTTGCCCTATGCTAGTAAATCATTAATTGATGAAGTCATTCCCTCAAAAGACACAAATTCTTTAACATTATTATTATTAATTGTTTGTACGGCTTTACTTTTTCAGTCTATTAGTGCGTTTTCATTAACTCGTATTTTAAGTGTAGAGGCTCAACATTTAATTTCAATTCTTCGAGCAAAAGTGCAACAAAAACTACTTACTCTACCTGTGAGTTTTTTTGATAATAATAAATCAGGAGCCCTAGTTTCAAGAGTTATGACTGATGTTGAAGGTGTTAGGAATTTAGTGGGAACTGGCTTAGTCCAGTTAATAGGAGGGAGCATCACTGCAATAATTTCACTTATCATTTTAATTCGAATCAATGCACAAATGACATTATTTGTTCTTGTTCCTGTTCTAATTTTTGCAGGTATTGCTTTAAAAGCCTTTGGATATATTCGCCCCATTTTTAGAGCTCGTAGTAAAATAAACGCTCAAGTAACTGGGCGTCTTACTGAAACTCTAAATGGTATAAGAGTTATCAAGGGATTTAATGCTGAGCTACAAGAAGAAAAAGTATTTATAGAAGGTGTGAGAGATTTGTATCAAAATGTAAAAAAAAGTTTAACGGCTACAGCCTTTATGACTAGTTCTTCTACATTTTTGTTAGGATTGGCTTCTGCCGGAATCATGGGAATGGGAGGCTATTATATTATGAATAATTCTATGACTTATGGTGAGTTTGTTTCTTTTACTTTGTTCTTAGGTTTTATGATTGCTCCGATTGTTCAGATGAGTAATATTGGGAGTCAATTGACAGAAGCTTTTGCCGGTCTTGATAGAACTCAAGAATTAATGAAAATTAAGGAAGAAAATGATCTCCAAAAACGAATCATCGCTCTTGATCAAATAAAAGGGAATTTAGTATTCAAAAATGTATCTTTTAGTTATGAAGATGATACAGAGGTGCTCCATGATATTTCTTTTGAAGCTCCTAAAGGAACTGTTACTGCTCTTGTTGGAACTTCAGGATCAGGAAAATCTACTATTGCAGGTTTAGTCACTGCTTTTTTAAATCCAAATTCTGGAATTATATTGGTTGATGGAAATGACTTATCTAAGGTAGATTTACGTAGCTATAGAAATCAATTGGGTGTTGTTCTTCAGGATGATTTTTTGTATGAAGGAAGCATTAGAGAAAATATACTTTTTCCAAGACCCTTAGCTTCTGAAGAGGATCTCTTAGAAGCTGTTAAAGGAGCATACGTAAACGAATTTACAGATCGTTTTGAGAATGGCTTAGATACTATTATTGGTGAACGAGGTGTCAAATTATCTGGTGGTCAACGTCAGCGAATTTCAATTGCACGCGCCTTGTTGGCAAAGCCTAAAATTGTAATATTAGATGAAGCTACTTCTAATTTAGATACCCAAAGTGAATCTTTTATTCAAAAAAGTTTAGCTGTTTTAATGAGTAATAGAACAACTTTTGTTATTGCTCATCGTCTTAGTACTATTCAAAAGGCAGATCAAATTTTAGTTATTGAAGAAGGTAATATTTTAGAGCGTGGAAAACATGATACACTTATAAAAGCAAAAGGGAGGTATTATGAATTATACACTTATCAAACCAGAATATAATTCAATGCCTTTTAAGATTTGTTCAAATCAATGATTTTTAAGATCATAGTCCTCTTTGATCCATATTTTAAGCAAGATATTTGCGTCATTTTAATTGAGAGGATATTTGTATTTTAGAAGATAAAAAATTTTTCAGCCCTGCTTAAAATTGTAAAAATGAAAAAAAACATTCTCTTTTTATTTTTTATTCTTTCAATAATAAGAGTAAATGCTCAAAATAAACTTCAATTACAAAAAATTCCTTCAGAGAATAAGCCATGGACTTACGATAGGGTAAATGATCATAAAAACAAATTTAATTTTGTTGTTGTTACCGACAGAACTGGAGGTGAAAGAAAAGGTATTTGGGAAAAAGGAATAGAAAAAATTAATCTAATGCAACCCGCTTTTGTTGTTAGTGTAGGGGATCTAATTAATGGTTACACTGAGGATCTTAATAAAATTGAAAATGAGTGGAATGAATTTAATTCTTTTGTTAAAAAACTCGAAATGCCTTTTTTTTATGTTGCTGGAAACCATGATTACACAAATGAAGTAATGGAGAATGAATGGTTTAAAAGATTCGGAGCAGATTACTATCATTTTTTATATAAAAATGTATTATTTATTTGCCTCAATTCAGAACATGGCTATACGGCTTTGAAAAATCCAGATTTAGGAAATGACCAAGTTAAATATGTTGAAAAAATTCTAAAGAAAAATGCAAATGTTAAGTGGACAATGATATTTATGCATCAACCTCTTTGGCTGAGAGAAAGTGGAAAGAATTGGCTCAAAGTTGAAAATCTCCTTAAGGGAAGAAAACATAGTGTTTTTACAGGTCACCATCACAACTATAGGCTGTATGAAAGAAATGAAAATGATTATTTTGTTCTTGCAACAATGGGAGGTGGTAGTAAATTAAGAGGTAATAAATATGGTGAATTTGATCATTTTATGTTTATTACAATGACTGAAAATGGCCCCTATTTCTCAAATCTAATGCTTGATGGAATAGAAGATAAAAACATCAGAAAGGGGAATAACAACTAAAAATTGCACTATTTAAGATAATAACGAATCCTTTTTTTAAAGTAATTAGAGGCCTGAGCCGGGTGGTCTGTATTTATGTAATTAACTCCTAAGATGTGGAAAGCTTCCCATGCAACTTCAGTGTCTGGAGTAGCCCAAAATCTGATTGGTTTTCCATATTGATGAGCTATCCTCAAAACGGAATCAACTTTTTTGTAATCCTTTGCTGTCATACTGCTTTTGCCATTCCAATTAGAGAATTTTTTAAAATTAAGACTAATTAAAGCGATTTTATTCCACATTTTTTGTTTTACAATAGGATCAAGACTTTGATAATCAAAATAGATAAAATCGGGGTAGTATTCGTATTCTTTGGGATCAGGTCGGTTGCCCGAAATTACAATGGAGATATTTTTCTGATTAATTATTTGAGGATATTGATTTAGAATTTCTATAATCTTATCTAGTGTATTCTTGGCATCAGACTTAATATCAATTAGGATCTGAAGCGTATTAATGGAGTCCAATTCACTTGAAATTACTTTTTCAAGAGGATTTAAATATAAGCTTTCAATAGTTCGTCTTTTATTTATTTCTGATTCGCTATGAGTCACATACAAATTATCATTCTTTAAATAAACATCAATTTCAATTGAATTAAGTCCATTTTCATATGCATTCCAAAAGGGTTTAATTTGTTGATAGTCGTTGTGGGAATGGATGCCTATTTGATAAGAGTTTTGAGCAGCCATCCATTGAAATAAAACTAAAAAGTAACAAAATAATAGGCGGTGTCTTGACATACCCTAAATCTAATAAAATCTATTGAGCTAATGATAGGATATTAAAATGGAGGATTTTTTCATTTGAATTATTATTTGGTATGTAAAATCTATTCAAAACTAATATCTTCGATAAAATTTAATTGATGAAAATAGGTGTTCCTAAGGAAATTAAGACACAAGAAGCTAGAGTAGGAGTAACTCCTGCAGGAGCTACATCATTGATTCAAGCAGGTCATGAAGTACATGTTCAAAAAGGTGCTGGCTTATTGAGTGGTTTTAGTGATAAAACATATCAAAAAGTAGGATGTATAATTGAAGACAATATTGAGGATATTTATCATTTTGCAGAAATGATAATTAAAGTAAAAGAACCTATTGAATCTGAGTATCCATTGATTAAACCAAATCAATTATTATTTACATATTTTCATTTTGCATCAAGTAAAAGATTAACAGATGCAATGATTAAATCTAAGGCTATTTGTCTAGCTTATGAAACAGTTGAGCAAGATGGTAAATTACCCCTTTTAATTCCTATGTCTGAAGTTGCTGGAAGAATGGCAACTCAAGAAGGAGCTAAATTTCTAGAAAAGCCGCAGGGTGGTTTTGGAATTCTTTTAGGTGGAGTTGCTGGAGTAAAACCTGCCAATGTTATGGTTATAGGAGGAGGAATTGCAGGAACTGAGGCTGCACTAATGGCTGCTGGCTTGGGTGCAAATGTCACTATTTTTGATACTAACCTAGATCGCTTACGTTATTTAGAAATCACAATGCCCTCTAATGTAACACCAATATATTCTAACCCCTTTACTCTTGAACAAGAAATTCAAACATCTCATTTGATTATAGGAACAGTATTAATACCTGGATCTAAAGCTCCTAAACTTATTACAAAAAAAATGCTAAATAAGATGATGCCTGGGACAGTATT
Organism: uncultured Flavobacteriaceae bacterium; assembly: GCA_943842245.1. Classification (GTDB taxonomy): domain Bacteria; phylum Bacteroidota; class Bacteroidia; order Flavobacteriales; family Flavobacteriaceae; genus MS024-2A. The sequence continues at coordinate 295,810 of CALTAJ010000002.1, read as the reverse complement.
AGTGGATGTTGCAATTGACCAAGGGGGATGCTTCGAAACTAGTGAACCAACTACCCATGACGATCCTGTTGTAATTAAACAAGGTATTATTCATTATGCTGTTACCAATATGCCTGGAGCAGTTCCGAATACTTCAACTACAGCTCTGACAAATGCAACATTAAATTTTGCATTAGAACTTGCAAATAAAGGCTGGAAAACTGCATGTTTAGAAAATGAGGCACTGAGAAAAGGTCTTAACATAATAAATGGAAGAGTAGTTTACAAAGAAGTTGCAGAAGTATTTAATTTAGATCATATTAATGTTTCATCACTAATTAAAAATTAAAATGAATTTTACCCCTACTAGAATTAATGTTTTTAATTTTTTTAAATTACCCTCTGTATGGTGGTGCGGAATACGTGTAACCAAAATTGATCATATTTCTTGTCAAGTGAAAGTTGTCCATCGATGGATTAATCAAAACCCATTTAAGTCAATGTTTTGGGCAGTACAAGGAATGGCAGCTGAATTAACTACTGGAGTATTAATTATGGAGGCTATCCAGAATTCAAAACGTAAAGTTTCAATGTTGGTTCTTAATAATCGTGCTAATTTTTCAAAAAAAGCAAGAGGTAAAGTTTTGTTTGAATGCGATGAAAAACAAAAACTATTAAAAGCTATGAATCAACTAATTAAAACTCAACAGCCCCAAACTATTTGGCTTACCTCAAAGGGTATTGACCAAAATGGCGATATAGTATCTACCTTTGAATTTGAATGGACTTTACTTTTAAAAAACTAAATTATGAATATATCCTTCGAGAATGAATTAAAACTTCCAGCAGTAGCAGCACCAATGTTTCTAATATCTGGACCACAACTTGTTATAGAGTGTTGTAAAAATGGTGTTGTTGGTACTTTTCCAGCTCTTAACCATCGAACCACTGAAGGTTTTGAGGAGTGGGTTGTTGAAATTAAAGAAGCACTTGATGCTTTTGAAAAGGAGACAGGAAATAAGGCTGCGCCTTTTGGTGTGAATTTAATTGTGCATCCAACAAACCCACGTGTTCAACCTGATCTTGAAATTTGTATCAAGCATAAAGTTCCTATAATTATAACCTCTTTAGGTGCTGTTTCAGATTTAGTAAGCGCAGTTCATAGTTATGGAGGTTTAGTTTATCATGATGTAATTAAAAAACGGCATGCAGAAAAAGCTGCCGAAGCTGGTGTAGACGGATTAATTCTTGTTGCTGCTGGTGCTGGTGGACATGCTGGCGCTTTAAGTCCAATAGCTTTAATAAATGAAATTAAAAGTTTTTTTAAGAAAACTATTTTGCTTTCGGGATGTATAAGCACTGGACAAGATATTGCCTCTGCCCTTCAGATGGGTGCAGATCTCGCTTATATGGGAACTCGATTTATCAATGTTAAGGAAAGTATGGCTGACTCTAAATATCAAGAAATGATAATAAATAGTAAGGCAGAAGATATTGTTTATACGGCAGCAGTTTCAGGTGTAAATGCAAATTTTTTACGATCTAGTTTAGAATCTATGGGGATTACTGAAGAACTTTGGAGTAAAACAAAAAAAATAGACTTTGGAAGTGAGCTAGATGCAGCTAAAGCAGAAGCTCAGGCATGGAAAACCATCTGGTCAGCAGGACAGGGAGTCACATCTATAGATGATGTAAAGCCAACAGCTGAGTTGGTTGACCAGCTTAAAGATCAATTTAAGAGTGCTTTAGAGAATCAACATGAAAACTACAAGAAGTATTTTTAATTCACTTTTTAAAAGTTTTTGGTAAGTGATTTGACAATTTTATTCTCTGAAAGAAACTCTTGACTGATAACTTTAAGTGTTGTGTAGAGGGGGATGGCTATAATCATACCGACAGGACCAATAAGTGTTCCTGAAGCAAGGATTACAATAAAGATTTCCAATGGGTGTGATTTGACACTATTGGAAAAAATATAGGGTTGACTGAAGAAGCTGTCAATCATTTGTCCAACACAAAAACCAATCATTACATATATAGTCTTGGGAAGGATTATTGAACTAAAGTCTGCACCTATAAAACTACTCATAGTCAACAGCATCATTAATACTGCACCTACTATTGGACCTAGGTATGGGATTAAATTGAGCAAAGCACACAAAAAGGCTATAATAAATGCATTTTCAACATTGAACACAGCTAGAACAATACTGTATATTATCAGTAAAATACTTATCTGTAGTAATAAACCTAAAAAGTATCTTGATAGTAGATTTTTAGTTTTTTCGATTGATTTTTCTACACGATCTGTTATTTTATCATTGACTAATGCTAAAATAATTTGTTTTTGAAGGTGACTATCCTTTAAAAAGAAGAAAAGAATGAAAACTATAGAAAAGAGTCCAATAGTGAAACCTCCTAGTAATTCTAAAGTTTGATTTAATAATTCAGGAAGAAGGCCAAAATTTACATTTTGAAAAAGATTATCTACAGATATCTGCTGCTGCCAAAAGCTATTGTCTAGCTGAAAGTAAATACTAATCTCTTCAACTAAAGTTTCAATATTATTCTTCAAAAGATCAACCTCTAAAAGCGATAAGTTTTCACCTTGTTGAACTAAAAGGGGTACAAAAAGAGAAAAAAGACTAATTAAAAGCCCCAATAAAAAAATTATTGTAATACTTGTCCCTAGTATGTTACGCATTTTAAGGCGCTGAATTAAAAATTGATTGATAGGTCGTCCAATTAAACTTACAATTCCTGCAATGACCATATATATCAAAAGTATTTTTAACTGAAAAAGCAACCAAGTAATTATACATAATCCTGTTAATTGTAATATCGCCCAAAAGATTCCTTTGGTAATTTCTTTAGAATTCATAGTTTAAAGATAGGGAAGTTTAAAATTTCAGTTTTTTTGATATTGAAGAAAAATACTGTGGCATCCTAAAAGAGCTGCGGTTTCAGTTCTAAATCTTTGTTCGCCTAGACTCACAGGTGTCAACCCGGCAATTTTTGCTAATTCAATTTCATAGGGACTAAAATCTCCTTCAGGTCCTATAAATAAGATAATTTCATTTGTTCGAATTATATTTTCTGATAAAGCTATTTTTGGAGTAGAATCGCAATGTGCTATTAATGCTGGATGCTGAATTGTTTTTAAATACTCTTTAAAATAAATTATTGGCTTAATCTCTGGGAGAAAGAATTGATTAGACTGTTTCAGCGCACTAATACAAATTTTTTTTAATCGTTCAGTTTTGATTACTTTTCTTTCAGAATGTTCACAAATAATAGGTGTAATAGAGTTAATTCCTAACTCAGTAAGTTTTTCCACTAGCCATTCCATTCGACCATTACTTTTTGTTGGTGCAATAGCTAAATGAATCAGCTTATTAGGACGAGCATGTTTAAAAACTTTAATTTTTTCAGCACAGGCTTTTTGTGGAGTTAAAACATTGAGTTTACCCGTCCACTCTATACCCTTCCCATCTGTGATTTTTATTTCATCTCCTGATTTCTTTCTCAAAACCTTTGTAATATGATTACTATCAGATCGTTGAAAAATAAAATTTTTTGTTTCTATTTTGATTTGTGTATCGTAGAATAAAAGCATAATTATATTTTTAATCTTGCCTGAGGGCTATCGGATATACTGCCGTAATTTTTTTGTAGTAGCTTGTAGTAACCAGCTATGCCTATCATAGCGGCATTATCCGTAGAGTATACAATAGAGGGAAGAAATACTTTCCAATTTTTAGATTTAGCAATATTATTCAATTGCTTTCGAATTTCTGAGTTTGCTGCAACTCCACCTCCAATAACGATTTGGCTTATACCGTAATCTTGAGCAGCCTTTTCAATCTTAATTAAAATTATTTGGATTAGAGTATACTGTAAACTTGCGCATAAATCATTCAGATTCTTAGTAATAAATTTTGGATCCTTTTGTTTTTGAATAAAGTTGGTAAATGAGGTTTTTATTCCGCTATAACTTACATTATAACCTTTAAGATTATTTATTGGGAAGTTAAACCGAGTGTGATCCCCGTCTTTGGCAAGTTTATCGATTTGATGTCCTGCAGGATAATTCAGTCCCATTCTTTTACCACATTTATCAAAGGCTTCTCCAATTGCATCATCAAGTGAAGTGCCTATAAGTTCCATCTTAAAATATTCTTTAACTAAAATAAGCTGTGTGTGGCCACCGGAAAGAGTAACTCCTAGAAAAGGAAAATCCGGAGGTATGAAATTTTCATCTTCGATAAAGTGTGCTAAAAGGTGACCTTGCATATGATTTATAGGGAGTAATGGAATATTAAGGGCTATGGATAAAGATTTTGCAAATGAACTTCCTACTAGAAGCGAACCTAGCAAGCCAGGTCCTTGGGTATATGCAATGGCCGTTAACTCTTTTTTATCGATATTTGCTTCAGTCAAAGCATGAGAAACTACGGGTATAATTTTGGACTGATGGGCACGTGAAGCAAGTTCAGGAACGATACCTCCATAAGCCTTGTGAATCAAATTTTGATTGGCAACAAAGTTGGATAGAACTTTTCGATCTTTTAATACCGCAGCAGCAGTATCATCACAAGAAGACTCTATAGCAAGTATAATATTAGTTTGGCGCAACATTGAATATTAAATAACGTTACAAAAATAAACGATTAGCATTAAAAAGAAGTACAAAATCCCATTGATCCTGTTAGGATGTCTATTATTCCTAGGAATTATCCTTATAGGATTGATTTCATCATCTTATGTCCAAACTAGAATAGTAAAGCAACTTGCTCAAAACTTTACCAGAACCACAAGCCAGCAGATGACATTTGAAAATCTGAAGTTAAGCTGGGATGGAAGATTAGAGTTTAATAACTTTTATCTAGAAGATCACCACAAAGATACCTTATTGTATGTAAAAGTCTTGGAAACATCATTGTTTGACTTTAAAAATTTAAATAAAAACTATTTTAAAATTTCTGAACTAAGTGCGAAAGGTCTTTTTTTAAACTTAAAAAAATATAAGGGTGAGAAAACTCACTCTCTAAAAATTCTTATAGAAAAATTTAAAAAAGACACTATAAATAATCAAAAAGTAAATTTTAAAATAGATAATTTAAATATTGAGCATGGAACTTTTATTTACAGGGATAAAATTAAAACTGAATCTAAAACTGTTCATTTAGATTCTTTAAATATTTTTTCAAAAAAACTAACCTTTGAAAATAATCGTCTTGAGACTGTACTAGAAAACTTTGAAGGTCAAATTTACTCACCTGAAGCAAAACCATTTAAAATAAATGCCCTTTTAAAATATAAGCCGGGAAAACTCTATTTGGAAGATTTGAAATTAGTATCAGAGAATAACAGCCTAAATGGAAGTTTAGAATTGTTAGGAGTGAATAGAAGCCTTAAAAACTTTAAGTCAACAGGAATTATCAATATGGAAGTGTTAGAAAGTCAGTGGGATATAAATACTTTATTTCCAGAAAATAAAAATTTAGAAAGTATTCCAGCTTTTGATGCTTCTTTCATTATTCAGGGTGGATTTTCAGCTTTAAAGTTTAATGAAATTAAAGTATCAAATATATTTCTAGATTTTAAGGGTAATATAATTACTAAAAACATATCAGATTCAAATAGACAAAATCTAGAGATTATAACAAATTCACTTTCGATTAAGACTCAAGGACTTCAAAGACTTTCATTTCTTTCAGATAAATTAAAGAAGCAGCTAAATTATATATCAAATATTAATATTGAGGGGATTAGCTCTATTTCAAATGACTCTATTGGTTTTAATTTTAAATCAAAAAATTCTTGGGGTAATTTTTCCATTAATGGAACTTTAGGTAATGGGTTTATTGATAAGAAAAAGTCAGATAAAATATTTTCAATAAATACAGACTTTGCCAACTTAGAATTATCAAAATGGATTTCAAAAGAATTTAACTTTCGATTAGGAGGGAGTATATTAGTAAAAGGTGATTATTCTAATAAAGAAAATCCGATCTTTTTCTGGAAAGTGAATAATTCAACTTTTTCTGCTGAAAAGTTTACTCTTCAAGATATTTCTATGGAGGGAAGGTTTGAACAAAAACAATTAAGAAATACTTTAAGTATTAATTCGGAGTCAATTAAGTTAAAAAGTGATGCTCTATGCAATTTTAATCTAAAAATTCCTGAAACAACATTATTGGCCAATATAGAAAAATGGGATTTGAATAATATTGGGCTTGAGCTAGGCTCTGGTAAAAAAGAATTTAAAGGAATAATTTCATCTAATATTAAAGGAACAAATGTTGATGATTTAGAAGGTAATATAAATATATCATCTGCTTCTTTAGAAAATGAAATTGAAACAGTAGAATTTAACCCGATATCAGTTATTCGTGAGTCAATTAACAATATCCAATTTTTAAAAATAGAGAATACAGATTGTATTGCAGGAGATATAAATGGAGATTTTAAAATTTCAGAACTAGGCGCTTTATTTCAAAGTACTTTTCATCAAGCATACCCATTCTTGCCAAAAAAAAATGTATCTAAAAAGCAAAATATAAATTTTAAACTTATAATTCATGAAAAATTGATAAACGCTTTATATCCTAATTTTTCAATATCTGAAAATATAACTTTAACCGGAATAATAAATTCAAATAAATCTAGTAGTAAACTTGCGTTAGACACCCCTTTAATGTTATATAAAGAAACTCAATTTGAAAAACTGCATTTTGAAATTGACACAAAAAATCCATTATTTAATTCTTATTTGAGCATAAAAAATATCTCTAATGAATATTATAAAGGAAAAGATTTTAATCTCATTAGTACTAAACTCCGTGATACACTTTTTTTTCGCTCTGAGTTCCAAGGAGCTAATTCTTCAAAATCTCCATTTGAAGTTAATTTTTATCATACAACTGAAAAGGATGGGAATTCTTTTTTTGGAATAAGAAAATCTACTATCCCCTTGGGTGCTGATATTTGGACAATTAATCCAAATGATATAAATAATCAAAAAATCAGCTATTCACCTGATTCTAAGGAAATAGTTCTTAATTCTGTTTCTGCTTCTTCAGGAAATCAAACGCTCTCAGCTTTTGGCAAATATTTAAACCGTAATTTTTTTGACTTAAAACTGGATATAAAAAATGTATTACTCGAAAATACTCTTCCTACAATACCAACTTTCGGGATTGCTGGACAAATGGATATAAATGCAAATATTAGTCGTTCATCTGCAAAAAATCAATTAAATATTGAGACTAGTGTAAAGGAATTAAACATCAATAATCAATATTTAGGAGATCTTAGATTTGCAGCAACCGGTAATACAAGGCTTAATACCTACATAGCTAATCTTAGTTTAATAGAAGGGAAAAAGATAAAGTTGCAAGCAAAAGGGCTCTGGCAAGGCTTAGTGGATTCAAGCTTAAACTTTAATTTAGATCTTAATGATCTAGATATAGCTTTTCTTTCTCCACTTGGCAAGAAATCTTTGAACAATATTCATGGAATTATTGGAGGATCATTAACAGTTTTAGGCACTCTTAATGACATCAAGCATAATGGTAATTTGAGTTTAGTTAATGGAGGCTTTTCAATTCCTTTTCTTAATCTGAATTACAATATTGAATCTACAGATGTAACCTTGAATGATAAAAGTTTTATATTTAATTCTTCCAAGATTCGAGATAATACTGAAGGAACTTATGCACTTTTAAATGGTAGTTTTTCTCATTCAAATTTTTCTAATTGGTTAGCTAACTTAACTATAAACTCTGATAGAATGTTATTACTTAACACAGAACAAAAGCCAGAATCATTATTTTTTGGGCAAGGGTATCTTGGTGGTACTGTTCATTTAGAGGGGCCAACTAAAAATCTTAAAATATCACTGCAAGGTAATACTGAAAAAGGTACTTATATTAAAATTCCTTGGGCTGAAAATTATGGTTTATCCGATACTTCATTTTTGAGTTTTATAAATAAAAAAGGAAGTTCTCTTTCCGAGAACAAATTAAAAACAAATAGTTTAAAAGATATCAAAGGATTGGAATTAGACTTTGAATTGGATGTAAATAATAATGCAATTGTTGAAATTGTAATTGATAAGGAATCAGGTAGTTATTTGAGTGGTCGTGGAGCTGGAAATCTGTTGATGGAAGTAAATACAAAAGGTAAGTTTAATATGTGGGGTGATTTTATAACCGATAATGGTATTTATAATTTTAAAAATCTAGGATTAATAGATAAAAAATTTAATTTAAAGCCAGGAGGGAGAATAGTATGGGAGGGAAACCCCTTGGAAGCTCAAATGTCGCTTGAGGCTGTTTACGACGTTCCTGGAGGAGCAAATCCCGCTTTATTATTAGATAATCCTAATTTCAATAAAAATATACCAACTGAAGTTTTGATTCGTTTACAGGGAAATCTTCTCAAACCTGATGATCCTATTTTTGAAATTGATTTTCCAAATACTAGTGGTACAGTTGCCTCTGAAATTAACTACAGGTTGTCAGATCCTCAAAGAAGTCAAATGCAAGCACTTTCTCTCCTTTCACAAGGAATTTTTATAAATGAAGTAAGTGTTTCAATGCAAGGAATTACAAATAATTTATACCAAAAAGCTTCTGATATTGTAAGTAATTTAATTAGTGAGGATGATGATAAATTAAAAGTAGGGATTGATTATCTCCAAGGCGACAAAAGTCAACTTTTAGATATAGCCACCGAGGATCGCTTAGGATTTACGCTTTCTACTAAAATTAGTGATAAAATTCTTTTAAACGGTAAAATAGGCGTTCCCATTGGCGGTTTAGAGCAAACTCTTATTGTTGGAAATGTTCAAATTGACTTTATTCTTAATGACGAGGGCTCTCTTAGAGCCAAAGTTTTTAATAAAGAAAATGAATTTCGTTATATAGGAGATGAATTGGGTTATACTCAAGGTGTAGGACTTTCCTATGATGTTGATTTTAACACATTCAAGGATATGATTCAAAAAATCGTAACTAATAAAAGAAATTTAATTAAAGAAGGAGATTCATTTATAGAAAGTGAAAAAGACGAAGTCATCAATTTTGTAAAAAAGAATTGAATTGTAACATAATTTTAGTTTTTTGTAAAAATCCTTTACTCGTTATTGTTCAATGAATTTAATATTTAAATTTGCATCGAAACTAATATAATGAAGAATAATATTAAACGAATCGGAGTCCTTACCTCAGGAGGAGATGCCCCAGGCATGAATGCTGCAGTTCGTGCTGTCGTTCGTACATGTTCGTTTTATAAAATAGATTGTATTGCGATTTTTAAGGGTTATCAGGGCCTTATTGATGATAATACAAAACCTATGAATCCTCGCAGTGTAAATAATATTATAAATAAAGGTGGAACAATTTTGAAATCAGCTCGTTGTCTAGAATTCATATCACCCGAAGGAAGACAAAAAGCTTTTGAAAACGTTAAAAAAAATAATATTGAAGCTTTAGTTATCATTGGAGGAGATGGCTCTTTTACCGGAGCCATGATTTTTCAGTCTGAATTCAATATTCCAGTCATTGGGATTCCAGGAACTATTGATAATGATATTTTTGGAACTTCACATACTATAGGTTACGATACGGCACTAAATACTGTAATTGATGCCATAGATAAAATTCGTGATACTGCTATTTCTCATAACAGGCTTTTCTTTGTTGAGGTAATGGGAAGAGATGCAGGTCATATTGCTCTTAATACAGGTATTGGGGCTGGTGCAGAAGAAATATTAATTCCAGAAGAAAACATGGGTTTAAACCGCTTGCTGGAATCTTTAGATCGTAGTGAAAAATCAGGAAAATCATCAAGTATTGTTGTCATTGCCGAAGGGGGTAAAACAGGTAAAAATGTATTTGAAATTGCAGAATACGTTGAAAAAAACATGCCTCATTATGAGGTGCGTGTTTCTGTATTAGGACATATTCAACGTGGGGGTAGTCCAAGTTGTTTTGATCGTGTTTTAGCCTCAAGAATGGGAGTTCACGCAATAGAGTCTTTACAAAAAGGTAAATCCAATGTGATGGTTGGAGTAAATGAGGATCAAATGATATTAACTTCTCTTGATAAGGCAATTAAAGGTAAATCTGAAATCAATAAAAACTTGATTCGAGTATCTGACATACTTTCAATTTAAATTATAAATAATTAATAAATCTAAATAAAAAATGGGAATTAGAATAGGAATCAATGGATTCGGAAGAATAGGAAGATTAGTTTTTCGTTCAGCAATTAAGCAGAATGACATCACTATCGTGGGGATTAATGACTTATTAGATGTGAATCACTTAGCGTATCTTTTGAAATATGATTCAGTACATGGTAGATTCGATGGAACAGTAGATGTAAAAGGAAATGATTTAGTTGTTGACGGAAAAACGATCCAGATTACAGCTGAACGTGATCCTGCATCAATTGGATGGGGAGCAATGAAAACAGATGTCGTAGCTGAGTGTACTGGAATATTCACAACTCTTGAAAAAGCTCAACTTCATATTGATGGTGGAGCAAAGAAAGTTGTAATATCTGCACCTTCTGCAGATGCTCCAATGTTTGTTATGGGTGTAAATCATTCTGAAGTCTTATCTGACCAAACAATTGTATCCAATGCCTCTTGTACGACTAATTGTTTGGCCCCAATAGCAAAAGTTCTTAATGACAGCTTTACTATAGAAGAAGGTTTAATGACGACTGTTCATGCGACAACTGCAACACAATTTACCGTTGATGGACCATCGAAAAAAGATTTTCGGGGAGGAAGGAGTTCATTATTAAATATTATGCCCGCTTCCACTGGGGCAGCTAAGGCAGTTACCAAAGTAATTCCAGCTCTTGAAGGTAAGCTTACAGGGATGGCCTTTCGTGTTCCAACAGCAAATGTATCTGTTGTTGATCTAACTGTTAAACTTAAGAAAAAAACATCCTATGAAGAAATAAAAAGTGTAATGAAAAAACATGCAGATACAGATTTAAAAAATATTTTAGGTTACACAGAAGAACCAGTTGTTTCACAAGACTTTATTGGCGACGTTCGTACATCAGTTTTTGATGCTGGTGCTGGAATGGAATTAAATTCAAGTTTTTTTAAAATTATATCTTGGTACGATAATGAGTGTGGATATTCCAATAAACTCATTGATTTAGCAAAGCATATTAATCAACTATAAACTTCATTAAACATGATTTTAGTTGTAGATAGCGGATCAACTAAGACTGATTGGATTTCAGTTGACACTAATGGAGAAGTTTTGTTCTCTACCCAAACATTGGGGCTTAACCCTCAAGTCCTATCAAGCTCAATTCTGAAAGAACGGATTATAAATAATTTTGATCTTTATCAAAATAGGGGGAAAGTTGATTATTTATATTTTTATGGTGCCGGATGTGGAGTCGAATCTCCACAATTAAGAATTCGAAAAGTATTCGAAGAAATTTTCACCAATTGCAATATTATTATCAAAGAAGACACTTATGCTGCTGTTTATGCAGCTTCACGTCCTAACGAGAAATCTATAGTTTGTATCTTAGGAACAGGTTCTAATTGCACTTATTATGATGGAAGTGAGATTGAGCAGCGTGTTGATTCTTTAGGTTATGTATTGATGGATGAAGCTAGTGGCAATTATTTTGGAAAACAATTGATCAGAAGTTATTACTTCAATACTATGCCAAAAGAATTGGCATTAGAGTTTGAAAAACAATACGACCTCAATCCAGATAGTATTAAAGAAAATATTTATCGGAGAGAAAATCCAAATGCTTATCTAGCTACCTTTTCAAAGTTTTTGATTAAAAACAAAAATAATCCTGTTTTTAAAAAAATTATTAATAACGGCTTAGACCTTTTTATAAACCACCAAATTTTACAATTTATCAACGCTAAAGAAATCCCTATACACTTTATTGGATCAGTTTCTTTCTTCTTAAAGGATGAAATTAAAAATTCTTTAAAACTCAAGGGTCTAAAAATGGGACGTATAGTTCAAAGACCAATTGACGAGTTAGTTAAATTTCATAAAAAGTTGTTGGAAAAAGATAACTTTAGAAAATATTGAAGTAGAGAATAATTTTATTTTACTGCAATCATAGAGATTTCTACACGAACTGATTTTGGTAAAGTTTTAACCGCTACAGTTTCTCTAGCAGGTGCAGTTTCATTGTCAAAAAAAGCTCCATATATTTGATTAACTTCTCCAAAATTGTTCATATCATCTAAGAAAATAGTACTTTTCACAACATGTCCAAAAGTCATGCCTGCGGCTTCTAAAATTGCTTGAAGATGGTCCATTACCAATTGTGTTTCTTCTTTAATGGTACCGCTTAAAAGCTCCATTGAAGTTGGAATTAATGGTATTTGTCCAGAGATGTATAGTGTATTTCCAACTTTCACTGCTTGGTTATATGGCCCTATCGGTGCTGGAGCATTTAACGTTGTAATTATTTCTTTTTTCACACGAAAATTTATTTAAATCTACTTATAAAAAGTGAATTAATAACTTTTGTTAGGTTCACTTTGTTTTTCATACTTTATGTCACTCAATAAACCAGATTTTATTCCAATAAAAAAGTTCCATGATGCTCTGTCACTAAAAGGGACCCAGCTAAAGTTTAATCGCCAACTATTAAGATCCCTGTTAAATCGTAGTTGAGTATAGGTAAACCCTTTTCCTTTAAAGTCATATCCTGAAGACAATCCAACTTTCCATTTTGGAGTTAATTCAATATTACCAGATAACATTAAAGAGTTGTTAGAAAAGTCTTGTTGGCCTCTGGAATTATTGTATGTAAGAGAATATGCAAATTTCAAATCCCATGGTATTTTTGTTCTATAGCTAGGGTATTTTGGGGCAGGAGAGTTATTATCCTCATTCATTCTTCGATCAGAAAAATCTTCAGCTCTACCAAATAGATCATCTTCACGTCCACCACTTGAGGTTGATTCTATTTGATTAAGTTCGTTAGATTCTTCTCCAATTTCCTCTTTATCTTTTTCACCTGATTCAAATTGAGAACTTACAATAGAATAGCTCATGTTTACATTAGCACTTGTGAGCCTAAATAGTCCTCCTCCATTTAAGATATTGTAAGTATTAATTCTAGTTTTATTTTCATTAAGTGCATAGGGATCTAAAGTAGCCCCTATGTTAATAGACATCTTTTTTTTAAGTAATGATAAACCCGTACTCGCTCTAATCGGACTCCATCTAAGTGAGTCAGCTGCGAAATTATGGGCAGTACTTAAATTTAAATTATTTAATAAAATCACTTTCTTAGCTTCTTTTGCTGTTGTGTCTTTATCCTTAACCTTTGCTTCAAAATTATTTCCTATAGTGATGCCCATATTATTTGCAACATTTCTACCCGGAATACCAAAAAGACTATTTTCATATCTGGTATATTCTCTTGTATTTCCATCAGCATCAGCAATATACGTATCATAATATTGTTCAAAACTTGGTCTGTTGGAATAGCTAACAGCGGGACGTATAGTATGTCTTATTGATTGAATTTTTTTATTCTCACCAAAATTAAAAGTTCCATAAATAGTTGTACCTAATGATACTCCAAGACTATATTGTCTAAATGTTCCGATTTTTCCAATTGTATCTTTTACTGCATAATCAAGTTCAGGATTAAAATCATTGTATTTAACCGTATTCTGAGTCCACACTTCTTCATAGTTAGCAGAACTTGTAAAACTTAAATATTTAAAAAGTTTAAAATTAGTACTTAATGGAATATTATGTTTCATTCCATATTTAGCATTGTCGAACATGTTCGGTCCAAAAAGTGCTTCTTCAGTAGTTATAATTCTATTTTCTGCTCGGCCCGTATATTGAAAGTTTATATTTTGAAAAAATCCTTTTTTTGCACCTACTTTGGGGGCAAAGGGAAAAATTCGCTCCATTGAAGCTTGAAAAGTTGGAAGTGTTAGATTGACTGCTTTTGATTTTGAGTTTTGTGACATGGCAGTTGTTAATGAAACATTTACACGAGGATATTCAGGGAATGATTTAGAGTATGAAATAGAAGAACTTAAATTATTATTTAAGAAGTTAGAAGAATTTAATTGGTTGACTGATTGGCGATAATAATCACTACTTCCAAAGTTAACAGAAGCAGAAAAAGTTGAATTTGGACTGGACTTTGCATCTTTTGAATGGTTCCAACGAACATTAAAAACAGTAGACTTGGAATAATCGGGTAATCCTCGTTCTTCGTCGATTAGATTTTCATAACGAAAACTAAAACTCCCATTATATTTATAACGTACTCTATATTTTGAGTCTCCACGAAAACCATAACTACCATTGGTATAGTAATCAGCAATTAGGGATAAGTCAAAATAGTCAGATAAAGCAAGATAATAACCGCCGTTCTGAATTGAGTAACCTCGACGATTACTCTGGTTGACTGATGGAATAATGAAACCAGATTCTGTGTTTTGAGTTGAAGGAAAAAAGGCAAATGGAATACCAATTGGGGTTGGAACGTCAGCAATAAACATATTAGTAGGTCCCGTTATTATTTTTCCACCGGGAGTTATTTTCCCTTTTCGAACTTTAAAATAATAGTCTATTCCATCCTCATCTTCACCCCCTACAAGTTTTCCTGCTGTACTCACGCGAGCATCTTTTATATAATATACAGAGTCATTTTCCTTTTTAGTTAAAGCAGCAAAAATATCCATATCATTTTGTCCTGATTTAGAGTTCCAAATCAAAGCTTTTTGAGTATCAAAATTAAACCGAATTGAATCAGGATTTATTTCATTATTAGCTTGTTTAAAAAACGGATACTGAACCAAAACTGAGTCAATCTCTATTCTTCCGGCATTTACCTCATTTGTTTCATAATCCAAAATTATAATTCCAGCACGAAGTTCAATATCTTGATAATATAATTCTGCTTCGTTATAAAGTATAAGTTTATTTTCCTTTCGATTAATCCTTACACAATCTTTAGCGGTATATTTAACTTTAGCTAAAAGTAGAGGCTTTTTAACAGGTGAAGAGATACTATCTAAAAGTTGCTCTTTTGAAATAACTTCTTCCTGTTTTTGACCAAATGCAATATTCACACCTATAGAGAAGATCAAAGAAGCAATATGGAAAAACTTTGTTTGCAAAGCGATAAACCCTAAATTTGTTTAATTCGGTTTAAACTATCAAAATTAACGATAATTTTAAGGATGTATCAAGATTTTCTCCCTTATTCTCTCGCTTTTAAAAAACTTCAGAAAACAGTTTTATGCGTTTTTTCTTCTTTTTTTATTTTGTTTGGTGGATTAGATGATATACAATCACAAGAAAAACCCTTCGTCGTCGTATTAGATGCAGGACACGGAGGACATGATTCTGGAAATAGAGGAAATGGATATTTCGAAAAGAAAATAGCTCTAAGCATAGCACTTAAGATTGGTAAAATACTTGAAAAAATAAATGACTTTAAGATTATATATACACGTAAATCTGACGTTTTTGTAGGTTTAATTGAAAGGGCTAACATTGCTAATAAAGCTGATGCTGATCTTTTCGTTTCAATTCATTGTGATGCTTTCACATCTCCTAAAGCTTTTGGAGCTGGTACTTTTGTTTTGGGACTCCATGAAAATGAACGAAATTTTAAGGTTGCTCAAAAGGAAAATTCTGTGATCTTCTTGGAAAAAGATTATGAAAAAAATTATGACGGCTTTAATCCTAATGATCCTGAATCTGTTATTAGTTTAATTTTAATGCAACAAACGTATTTAGAACAAAGTATAGATGTAGCGAGTACAATTCAAAAAAGTTTTGTTAATAATCTTAGTCGAAAGGATCGTACAGTTAAACAAGCGGGGTTTATTGTTTTAAAATACACTTACATGCCCAGTGTTCTAGTTGAGACTGGTTTTTTGACAAATGCTTCAGAAGGCTCTTATTTGAATTCAAAAAAGGGCCAGTTAAATATGGCTAATGCAATTGCAAAAGCTATTATTAATTATAAAAAGAATCGAGCTGCTAGTTTTGAAATTGACGCTATAACTTCAACTACAATATCTAAATCTATTTCTAAAGAAAATCATAGCGAAGTATACTTTAAAATTCAAATAGCTGCAAGTAAAAAAAAGCTTGATCTAAAACCTTTTAATTTCAAAGGTTTGAAAAACCTTTCTCGTTCAAAATCTGGTAAACTTTACAGGTATTATTTTGGTAAAAGTTCAACATTAGAAAAAGCAAAAAAGAAACTTAAAGAAGCAAAGAAAAAAGGTTATTCAAAAGCATTTATTGTTGCGTTTAATGGAGAAATAAAAATATCAGTAAGCGAAGCACTCGATCGTTTAAAATGATGATAGTAAAGAAATTATTTCTAAATTTGTTTAGGACTTTAAATTAAAAATATTTTGAACCTTTCCCTTGAAGTAAAAACAGCAATTTTAATTCTTGGCTGTATTATTATTTTCATTTTTGGATTCAGCTACCTGAAAGGGACATCTCTATTGAATAAGGAAAAAACACTTCACGCACTTTATGATGATATTGAAGGATTAGTAGTTGGTGCCAATGTTACAATTAGCGGTCTTAATGTAGGTAAAGTTAAAGAAATAGACTTCGATGAAAATTATGATAAAATAAAAGTAACTTTCAGTCTTAGAGAAGACTTATCCTTTTCTAATCAAAGTGTTGCTCAACTTTATGAAGCGGGTTTGATAGGAGGAAAGTCAATTGCTGTTATACCAATATATAACCCTAAAAATATTATTAAAAACTACGATGTACTTCCTTCTGATGTAAAGCCAGGTCTAACAGAGCTTGTTAATCAACAAATTGCTCCTCTGCAAGATAAGATAGAAGGTTTACTAACATCTGCAGATTCCCTTTTTGCTGGAGTTAGTAATGTAATGAATTTTGAAACTCAAAATAATCTTAAATCTGCATTAGAGGGATTATCTTCTACGATTTCAAATATTAATGACCTATCATCAAATATGAATCGTATTGTTGAAACAAATGAAAAGGCATTAAATAAAACCTTAAACAATCTTGGCGATGTAAGTAGTAATTTAAGTCGACTAACAGATTCATTAAATCAGATGCCCTTAAATGCAACTGTTAAAAACTTTGAATTAACTTCATCTAAACTAAAATCAATTATTTATGATTTACAATCGGGTGAGGGCTCAGCTGGAATGATTCTTAAGGATAAAAAATTATACGATAATCTTGTAAATTCTTCTGAAGCTTTAGATGCTTTACTTACAGATTTAAAGGAAAACCCTAAGCGTTATATTCATTTTTCGATTTTCGGACGAAAAGAAAAAACTAATTAGAAAAATTATAGCTTCATGGCTTATCTGCCTAACCTGATTTTTTTCACACTTGTAGTTTGCAGCTTGGGCCTATTTACACGAAATTTAAAAAGAATTATAAGGAACATTAATCTAGGTAAAGATATAGATCGTAATGACTCTCCGTCACTACGAATGAAAAATATGTTTCGTGTTGCATTTGGCCAAACAAAAATGGTTAGTCGGCCTATTGCAGGGATTCTTCACCTAATTGTATACATAGGATTTGTATTTATAAATATAGAGTTACTTGAGATTGTTTTAGATGGTTTAACAGGAAAGCATCGTCTTTTCGCACCCTACCTTGGATCATTTTATAATTTCTTGATTGCTATGTTTGAAGTTTTTGCTTTACTTGTTTTGATCGCAGTATTTTTCTTTTGGACTCGTAGAAACGTTTTAAAAATAAAACGTTTCTGGAAAGATGAAATGAAAGGCTGGCCTAAACAAGATGCTGACTATATATTATATTTTGAATTAGTTTTAATGATTTTATTTCTTTCAATGAACTCTACAGATAGTCTTTTGCAAGATTTAGGAGCGACTAATTATATTAAAGCAGGTAGTTTTCCCGTTTCTCAATTTTTGACACCTTTATTTGATTCATTTGAATTAGAAACATTGATATTTTTGGAGAGAACCTTCTGGTGGCTTCATATTACGGGAATATTTATTTTTCTTAATTATCTTTATTACTCAAAACACTTACATATACTTTTAGCATTTCCTAATACCTATTTTGCTAATCTTGAAATTAAAGGAAAATTTAAAGTTAATCCACAAATAAAAACAGAGGTTCAGCTTATGCTTGATCCACAAGAAGTAATACCTGAAGCATCTCCAACAACCCCTGATAAATTTGGCGTTTCAGATGTTTTTGATTTAAGCTGGGTTCAATTAATGAATTCATATAGTTGTACTGAATGTGGTAGATGTAGCAGCGAATGTCCAGCTAATATAACAGGGAAGAAACTATCTCCAAGGGCTGTTATGATGAAAACTCGTGATCGTTTAGAAGAAGTAGGTAGCAATATAAATAAAAATAAAGGTCATTTTGTACCTGACGGAAAACAACTCTTAAATGATTATATTAGTCCAGAAGAGCTTTGGGCCTGTACATCCTGTAATGCTTGTGTAGAGGCTTGTCCTATAGAAATTGATCCTTTATCAATAATCATGGACATGAGACAATATTTGACTTTGGAACAATCAGCAGCACCATCAGAGCTTAATTCCATGATGGCTAATGTTGAAAATAATGGGGCTCCGTGGCCCTTTAGTAACCAAGATCGTTTGCAATGGGCAAATGAAGAATAATTAAAACAATTTAAATGAATCGACAAGAAGCTGAGAATTATTTACATAAGAAAATTGAAGATGGAGAGTTAATAAGTCCTGTTCTTCCCGAGGGTGTCAAAAACTATTTAATTGACATCGATGGAACTATCTGCGATGATATTCCAAATGAGGAGCCTGAACGCATGTCAACTGCTAAATTGTATCCAGACGCATTAGAAACCTTAAATAAATGGTATGATGAAGGTCATTTAATATGTTTTTTTACTTCTCGTGTAGAGGATCACAGAAAAGTAACCGAGGATTGGCTTGAAAATAATGGTTTTAAATACCATAGCTTGGTTATGGGAAAACCTCGCGGAGGAAATTACCATTGGATCGATAACCATTTAGTTAAAGCAACTCGTTATAATGGAAAGTTTACTGATTTGATTGAAAAAGAAGTTACAATTGAAGTTTTTGACGACGATAAATCACCTTCTTAATCATGAAACTAAACGTCCCCACTCTGGCTCAATTATCTGCTGAAGGTAAAAAGGCATCAGTTGTCTTTTGGGTTGGATGTGCTGGAAGTTTTGATGATCGCGCAAAAAAAATAACCAAAGCTTTTGTCAAAATTTTAAATCAAACAAACACCAGTTACGCAGTATTGGGAATAGAAGAAACTTGTACTGGAGATCCAGCAAAGCGAGCAGGAAATGAATTTCTATTTCAAATGCAAGCAATGCAAAACATATCGACTTTGGATAAATATGAGGTCACCAAAATTGTTACTACATGCCCTCATTGTTTTAATACCCTTAAAAATGAATACCCTGAACTAGGAGGGAACTATCAAGTTATCCATCACACACAGTTTTTAAAAAAATTAATCAAAGAAGGTGCCTTAAGTATTGAAGGGGGAGTTTACAAAGGAAAGCGAATAACATATCATGATCCCTGTTATTTAGGTCGTGCAAATAAAATATATGAAGCCCCTCGAGATCTTATCAAAAAATTAGATGCAGAATTGGTAGAAATGAAATCTTGTAAATCAAAAGGTTTATGCTGTGGGGCTGGTGGAGCTCAAATGTTCAAAGATGCCGAAAGCGGTAACAAAGAAATTAATATTGAAAGAACAGAGCAGGCTTTAGAAACTCAACCAGATATTATTGCAGCTGCTTGTCCATTTTGTAATACGATGATGACTGATGGAGTAAAAAATAAAGATCAAGAAGGCAAGACTGAGGTTATGGATATTGCAGAATTAATTGCTAATGCAAATGATTTATAATGAATGTAACATTTGATAATTTACCAGACAACTCTCGGATTTGGATATATCCATCAAATCGCTCTTTTTCAAAAACTGAATTAAAAACACTAACTGCCGATTTATCTAAATTTTTAGCTCAATGGACTGCTCATAATCAAAACTTACAAGCTGGGTTTGAGTTGCCTTATAATAGATTTATTGTAATTGGTGTTAATCAACAGACTGTTCAGGCAAGTGGATGCTCAATTGATTCTTCTATTCGTTTTATTCAAGATCTTGAGTCTAAGTATGGAGTAACTCTTTTGGATAAGATGAATGTTACCTTTAAGCAAGGGGATTTTTTAGCTTACAAGCCCCTAGATGAATTTATTAAAATGGTAAAGGCTAAATCAGTTTCAAAAGAAACAATAGTTTTTAATAATTTAATAGATACCATAAAGGACTATAGACAGTTTTGGGAAGTTCCTGCTCGTGAAAGTTGGCACAATCGATTTATTAAATAAAGAAGGTTTAATTTCTTTTAATGAGATTTTCTTACATGATTAAAAATATTGCTCTTTTTTTACTTTTTCCATTTTTAGTTTTAGCTCAAATTCCCGATCCATTATTGGATTTTGAAAATCAAGATAGACAAGCAAAATGGGTCGACAGTATTTATAATGGCCTCAGCTTGAAAGAAAAAGTTGGACAGTTATTTATGCCTATGGTATTTTCAGAAAGAGATAGTTTACATTATAAATTCAATTTAAATTTAATTAAAGAGTACAACCTTGGAGGTTTGGTTTTTTCCCTCGGTGGTCCTGTAGTTCAATCTCAGTGGCTTAATAGTTTTCAAAAAGCTTCAAAAACCCCTCTTTTAGTTTCTATGGATGCCGAATGGGGAGTTGCTATGCGTTTAGACTCGGTAAAACCATTTCCTTGGGCTATGACTTTAGGAGCAATAAAAGACACTCTACTACTCAAAAAAATTGGGAGAAGGATGGGGGAACAAGAAAAACGCCTTGGTATTCATTATAGTTTTAGTCCTGTTCTTGATATAAACACTAATCCCAAAAATCCAATTATTGGTAATCGTTCATATGGTTCGTCTTCATCAAGAGTCACTCGTCAAGCTATGGCTATAATGACTGGACATCATGAGGCTGGAATTTTAACCTCAGGCAAACACTTCCCTGGTCATGGAGATACCGACCAAGATTCGCATAAAACGCTTCCAACAGTTAATTTAAGTGCTAATCGTATTAGTCAAATTGAATTAGAGCCATACAGACAACTCATAAAAAATGGACTTTCATCTGTTATGGTTGCTCACCTTAATATCCCTAGCATATCTAAAGAAGGCTTACCCACTTCTCTTTCTAAAGAAATCATTCAGGGAATTTTAAAAGAAGAAATTGGTTTTAAGGGTCTAATTGTAACTGATGCATTAAACATGAAGGGTGTTTCTCAATATTCTAAGTATAAAAATATTGACTTAGCTGCTTTTTTAGCAGGAAATGATATTTTGATAATTTCTAATGATATTCCTAAAGGTATTAAAGCAATTTCTAGGGCTTACAGTCGTGGAATAGTTTCTGAAGAACGCCTATCTTATTCAGTTAAAAAAATTTTAAAAGCAAAATATAAAGCTGGTTTAAACAAATATCAACCTATTGATTTAAGTAAACTTTACAGTGACTTAAATACGATTGAGGATGAGGTATTAAATTATGAAGCTATGGGCAAAGCCTTGACGCTGTTAAAAAATGAAAATAACCTCATTCCCCTAAAAACAAAATCTATTATAGGCCATATTGCTATAGGAGATGATTCTGGAGAAGTCTTTGAAAATCATCTTAGAAAATATAACTCTATTAAAAGAATAAAGAATATTACATCTATAAATGTTTTAGAAAAAACCATTAATCTAGATACACTTATTGTAAGTTTTCACCGTTCGAACGCAACTCCCTGGAAAGCCTCAGGATTCTCTTCTGAAGAAATAAAAATCATTTCTAAATTAGCAAAAAATAAAACTTTAATTTTAGATTTATTTGTCAAACCATATGCTCTTTCTGCTTTAGAATCAATCAAGGGTATTGATGTTTTATTATTAAGTTATCAAAACAGTAAGGCCTCCCAAAAACAAAGTGTAGACGGACTTTTTGGAGCACAAAGGCTAAATGGAAGCTTACCCGTTGATGTTTCAGAATCATACAAAGAAGGGGCCGGAATAGATCAAAACATTATTTATCGTACAGGTTATGCTTCTGCCATTTCATTAGGATTTGATTCTAATAAATTAAATTCTATAGACGAATTAGCTCAGGCTGCAATTGATTCCATAATGACTCCCGGAATGAGAGTCTTATTGTTAAGAAAGGGTAAGATTTTTTACGATAAAAATTTTGGTTATCATACTTATGAAAAAAAACGAAAAGTCCAGTCTAGCGATCTTTATGATTTAGCATCTCTAACAAAAATATTGGGAACACTTCCTTTGGTCATTAAAGCTGTAGGTGATAAAGAAATTAGCTTGGACACATCTATAGGAGATTTAATTCCAGAATGGATTGAATCTAATAAAGCATCAATTAGTCTAAAAAAAATGCTTTCACATCAAGCACGTCTTTTTCCCTGGATTCCTTTTTATAAAGAAACATTAAATCCCAAAGGTTATCCAATGCGTTCAATGTTTAGAGAAAAAACTTCAAAAAACTTTTCTCTTCCAGTGTCTTCAGAATTATATTTAAAATCAGACTTTGAAGAAGATATGTACGATCAGATTAAAAAGAGTATCTTATTAGAAGAAGGTGCTTCAAAATACTCCGATTTGCCCTACTATATTTTGAAGAAATATTTTGAAAAAACAAGTGGTAAAAAATATAAAGACTTGATTCAAGAAAATATTTTTAATCCTTTAGGATTAGACAGAATAACTTATCAACCATTACAACATTTTTTAAAAGAAGAGATCGTTCCTTCAGAAGTTGACACCTATTTTCGACATTCTAAACTTCATGGTTATGTTCATGATATGGGAGCTGCCATGCAAGAGGGAGTAGGTGGACATGCCGGGCTTTTTGGTGATGCTTATTCAGTTGCTTCAATAATGCAAATGTATCTTCAAGGAGGAAGTTATAATGGGATTAATTTACTGGATAGAGAAGAAATAAATAAATTTAATAAATGTTATTATTGTAAATTAGGAAATAGAAGAGGTATTGGATTTGATAAGCCTCAAATTGAGGGTAAACACCAATCTACTAGTGGTTGTGTTTCAAAAAATAGTTTTGGACATTCTGGATACACAGGAACCTATGCTTGGGCAGATCCAGATAAAGAAATAATAATTGTTATTTTAGCCAATAGAACTTATCCTAAAGATGATTTAACTTTCAGTAAAAGTAATATTCGTACTCGGATTCAAGAAATTGTTTACGAAGCCTTAATCAATTAAAATATTATAATTTGAATATAGCAATTGTATGTTATCCCACTTTTGGAGGAAGCGGAGTTGTTGCGACAGAACTTGGATTGGCACTTTCCAAGCGAGGTCATCACATTCATTTCATTACCTATAATCTTCCAGTGCGTTTGGAGGCCTTAAAGGATCCCAATATCCACTTTCATGAAGTGAATGTCCCAGACTATCCATTATTCAAATACCAGCCATATGAATTGGCTCTTTCTAGCAGATTAGTAGATGTAGTGAAAGCTAATAAAATTGATGTATTACATGTCCATTATGCAATTCCTCATGCATATGCAGCTTATATGGCAAAAAAAATACTTCTAGACTCAGGAATTCAAATTCCAATTGTTACAACTTTACACGGTACTGACATAACATTAGTTGGAAGCCATCCTTTTTATAAGCCTGCAGTCACTTTTAGTATTAATCATTCAGATCGAGTAACTGCTGTTTCTGAAAGTCTAAAGCAAGATACTCTTCGATTATTTGATATTAAAAAGAATATTAATGTCATACCAAACTTTATTGATACCGAAAAAATTAAATTAAAGGGTAAGCCATGTGAAAGATCTCTTTTAGCTGAAAAAGAAGAAAAAATATTAACCCATATTAGTAATTTCCGACCTTTAAAACGTATTATGGACGTTATTTCAATTTTTGAAGGTGTTCAACTAAAAATTAAATCTAAACTAATGATGGTGGGAGAGGGGCCAGAGAAGAAAAGAGCTATTCAATATGTTAACGAAAAGGGCCTTGAAGAACAAGTTCTATTTTTAGGAAATAGTAATGAGATTGATAAAATTTTATGCTATTCCGACCTTTTTCTTTTACCTTCTGAAAAAGAAAGCTTTGGACTTTCGGCTTTAGAGGCTATGGCTCATGGAGTTCCAATAATCTCTTCTGATGCTGGGGGTATTCCTGAGGTAAATAAGCATGGAAAAACTGGCTATTTATCAAAAATAGGTGATACTGAAAGTATGACTTTAAATGCATTGAGTTTATTGCAAAATGAAAGTTTGCATGAATCATTTAAAAAGCAAGCAGAACAACAAGCAGAAAAATTTAATTTAGAATCTGTTGTTAATCAGTATGAATCTATTTATGCAGATGCTATAGAAACAGTTTAAAATTGACTAATCTATTATTTTGGGTTATAGATTCTTTTAGCGTTTTTGTAAACGCTATCCTTATTTAAAGTCATTTTCTTTGTTTTAAAATTAGCATACATTTCCATCTGGTCATCGTAATGTTTTGAATCAGGATGGTCTGAACTTCCGTATGAAATAACTGACTCAATTTCAGGACCCTTATCAGTAAATCGAATAAGTTCTATATAAGACTCCCCGCTAACTACCTTTACTTTTCCATCTTTATAGGGTCTAGAAGACATGGCAGTAATAACATCGGGAAGACCAAAAATTGGAAGTTCTTTAGTTCCTCGGACTAGCTTTTGGTAATCACCTAATTTCACATCTGTAGTATTGAAATGTTTTAATAAATATTCTTTAGTATTTCTTAAAGCCTGAATTATATAAGAGGCAGGGAAAATTTTTGGCTCAGGTATTTTACTGTAAAATGGACGCAATTGATCATAAAGTACAGCAAACGTTCCTGCTCCAAAAGAATTTTTATTTGCTTTACGATCCCAAGCTTGTAACCTTTCAATTAACATCTCAATATCTGGATATTTCTTTGCATCCAGAAGCTCTAGATAATGTATGTCCATCCAATTAAAAGTGTAGGGCCTTGGATATTGACGATCGTATTTAATACGCTTAAAATCATCATAATCAAGCTTTTCATACTCATCTATGAGTTGTTTTAAACGTGTAGATCTATTGTTGTCATATGTTTCAAAACCCATGTTTGAATCAAAATTTGTAGGGTCAGGGTTATCCTCCTCAGCAGAGGATTTAAAAGGAGTATGATTTGCATTATAGAAATAGCCAGATTTAGGTTGAATGACTTGAGGAAGTTCTTCGATTTCATAACTTTCTGTCCATAATGTCTTTCTTGTGTTACCTGGCACGACGCTTCCCCAATCATAATTCTTAGCTCTTTTAGGTATAAGACCATTGGATATATAGAAAATCGTGTCATTTTTATCAGCATATCCAATATTATAACCAGGAAGAGCTTTCATTTTTAACACTTTATAAAACTCAGTGAAGTTTTTCGCCTTATTCATTCTCCACCACTGTTCTAAAGCTCTTATTTCAAATAAAGCAGGTGTTCGAACTGAATAAAATCCAGATTTATTCTTTAAAGTAGGACCGTATATGCTTTTGTAGAATTTCTTTTTAATCGATAATGGAATTCCTAAAAGTTTGAAGCGAAGTTTAGCCTTTTTTTCTTCTAACTTTAGATAAGTTCCATCTACACGATATTGTAATTTTTTGTCTGGGTGCATCTCCAATGCAAACACATCTGTTTTATCTGGTTGATTAACCGTATGGGCCCATGCAAGATTTTCATTTGTACCAATTAAAATATTTGGAGTACCAGCAAATAAGGCGCCTAAAATATTTGTTCCCTCTTCACTACAAAGATGTGCTTCATACCATGAGACCGGTCCATCTAGAGGTTGGTGGGTATTAATAGCTAGATAAGTATTTCCATCTTTGGTTTTTGTACTATTAAATGCAAATGTATTCGATCCTTTGTACTGTTCTTTTTTTGAAAAGTCATAAGAAAGTTTATTATCAATAATGTTTGATACCCATTTGTCTCCATTTGAAGAAATAAAAAGCTGAAGTTGTGCATAGCGCATCATTTTTTTTTCATTAACAGGAAAAAGATCTTCTACAAAAACTTCATCAGGGTGTTCTCTTGCATAACTATTTAATCCTAATGCATAAGCTTTTACAATATTTTTATATTCTGAACTTATATCAGAATTATATTTTGAGTCAAATAAATCCTCTGAATCTATAAATTGGGAAATAAAGTCAGCTCCTAAGCCTATATTTCCTAGATGTTTTGATAAAAGATTATTCCCAGCTAAATAGCCAATCTGAATAGTTTCAAAATCATCTTCTGCATGAGCCCAAGCAAGACCATAAGCAACTTCTGCATCTGTTTTAGCAAAAATATGAGGCACTCCAAATTCATCTCTTACAATATCTATTTTATCAGGATTAATCTGTGAAAAAACATCATAAAAACATATAATAGTGATTAAGAGTGTGAAAAAACTTTGCATCAATTTTTTTGATTCAAGTTATTGATTTTTAATGCAAAAATAAATTTGGCTTTGCATAAAAAATATTTATTTTTAAAATTAAATATATAATGAATGAAAACATACATCTTAAATCTAATATGTGTTTTAATTACACTTCCATTAATTGCTCAAGAATCCTTATTTAACGGTAATGACCTTGATGGTTGGAATACACACGGCACTGAGCTTTGGTATGTAGATAATGGATTACTTGTATGTGAAAGCGGCCCAGATAAAGCCTATGGATATTTGTCAACTTCAAAATATTATGATGATTTTGATTTAACACTAGAATTTAAACAAGAATCAAACGGCAATAGCGGAGTTTTTATTCGTTCCACGGTAAAAGGAACTGAGGTTAGCGGATGGCAGGTTGAGGTAGCTCCTCCTGGAAATGATACCGGTGGAGTTTATGAATCTTATGGAAGAGGATGGCTGATTAAGCCTAAAAAGGAAAAAGATAAAGTTTTAAAAATGGGAGAATGGAATACAATGAGGATTCGTGTTGTTGGAGATCAGATTGAAAGCTGGTTAAACGGAATATCAATGATAAGCCTTAAAGATGAAAAGATTGGTCAAGGTAAAGGTTCCATTGCTCTTCAAATCCACGATGGAGGAGGGATTAAAGTAAAATGGAGAAATCTTTTAGTTACCCCTCTATAAATTGAGTTGATCTAAAGCTAACGCTAAATCAAAGTCTTTTTGAGAAACACCTTTCACATCGTGAGTTACTAATTGTATTATAAGACTATTAAAGTTGTTTATAAGTATAGGATGATGGTTATTTATCTCTGCTATATCAGCAACTTGGTTTAAAAAAGTAATAGTCTTTTTAAAATTGTCAAACTTAAAATTTCTTTGCAGAAACTCACCATTGTATTCCCAATCTGGAATTAGATTTAATTGGTTTTTGATTTCTCGAGATGTAAGTGCCTTCATTTTAATATTTAATTCTTTAAAGATATGCTTTCCTCTCAAGAATATCCATATTAGATTTTCAAATCACTCCTTACAGGCTCCATCCACATAACGTAAAATACCATTACTTTCTGCAATACAGTCATTTGAATAAGTCTTTTCATTACAACCACATACTGGTGCATAAATCGCATAACAAATAATTGTTTGGTTAATAAGCTCTGTATCAATACATGGCTCTTCATCAGGCGTAATTTCCTCATTTTTATTACAAGATGAAAAATATATAAGAAGGATAAATAAAATAGAATAAGAAATTATTCTTGTCATTAGAAGTTGTTTTCAGGCAATTGCTAATGTTTTCATTGCTGTAATAAAACTATCTAATTCTTTAATACTGGTAAAAACGTTAGGGGTAATTCTACATCCTTTAACATTAGCATAATCAATGGCAACAGTAAATATCTGAAATTCATCATAAAGACGTTTCGCAAGTATCTCAGGGTTAATACTTCTTATACCCACATTACCAATTCCACAACTTCGGTGAGAATCAAAAGAAGTATTAATAACAATGTTGGGAAAATCTTTTAAAGCTTGTTGCCAATAAGTTTTTAAATAGCGTAAACGATTTTCCTTTTTCTTAATACCAATCCAATTCAAGTATTCTATTGCATCTAAAATTGCTAAATCTGTATGAACTGGGTGAGTGCCAGTATGGCTTAATCTTTTAATCTTCGTTGGATCTTTTTCATGGTCAGCTAGAAGGGGCCATATTTTTGGAATATGCTCAGATTTTACATACAATAGACCAGCTCCAAGGGGAGTTGCTAGCCACTTATGAAGACTAGAACCATAATAATCGCAACCTAGATCTTCAATTTTAAAGTCAAAATGACCAATGCAATGTGCTCCATCAACAAGAACTTTAACACCGTGTTTATGCGCCATTTCACAGATTTTTTTGACAGGTAAAATATGCCCCGTAATATTAATCATATGACTGACCATAATGAGTTTGGTCTTTTTTGTGATCTGAGATTCATATAGTTCTATTAGTTCTTCATCATTTTTAGGATGATTAGGTACTGAGACTTTACGTAAAGTAACATTATGGCGTTTTTCAATCTGTTCAAACATATCTTGCATAGATCCATAATCTTGAACTGCATAAATAGCTTCATCTCCTTTATTCCAAGCAAACCCACTAATAACTAAGTCTAGAGATTCCGTAGTGTTACGTGTAATAATCAAATTTTTTGAGTTGCATCCAACAAAAGAGGCTAACTCCTCTGTAATATTGTCTTTGTCTATAAAGCGATGTTGCCGCATGTAATATGAACCTTCAAGATTTACTCGCTTAAGATGTTTTAGATACTTTTTTAATGTAGGCTCAGGTATGATATTATAATAACCACTTTCGAGATTGATGAAATCTGGATGAAGTTTATATTGATTTCTAATTAATGACCAAAAGTCTTCTTCTGAATTTCCATTAGTATACGAATGATTTCCTAATAAATCTTCATTATTTAAGGGTGAATTACCAGTGAATGGTAATAAACCAAAGGCTCCAAGGTTTTTTATAAAGTCTCTTTTTTTCATATAGTTAAATTAGTGAAAAAATCATTCATAAATAATGACCTACTTAGAAAGGATTACTTTAAGAAAAAAGTTGACAGAGAACTGTCTTTATAGCCTATTCTCACTCCTTTAGCCTGAATTGTTTTGTTAAAATCCAAGGGTTCTGTATAGATTGACCAAATCGAATCTTTTTCTTCTTTCCAAACTATACTTGTCGCTTGATCTAAGTGACTTAAATATATTTTATTGTTATTTATCGAACTCTTCAAAGGGGATATTGTTTTTGGTTTTCCTTCTGGAAACCATTTTTTAATAAGTTCTATTTCGGGGAACTCTCCTAAATCCTCTGTTTCAATAATCCATCGATCTAAACGCTTCCTTAAAAAGGCCAAGGTATCTTGTAACTCAACTTTACTCACTAAATTTTTTAATTCATACGGATCATTTTCAAGGTTATATAATTCTTCATTTGGTTTAGGTGTTTTAAACCACAATGAAGCATTGTCTTTTAGTTCATTTGCGTCCCACAACTTATTTAAGTGTTTCATCATTGGCATCTGCTCTCGATAAGAAACGGGTAGAGCATTACTTATTTCAGGATTAAAGTTCCTTATATACTTAAAAGTACCAAAGCGAACAGATCTTAATCGATCGACTTGCTCATCAAAACGATCTGAGGAAGCAAATATAAATTCTGATTTTTTATCTGATTTATATGAGCCAAATTGAGCTTTACCCTGCATAATACTTGGGGGCTTTATATTAGCCAACGAAAGAACACTGGGGGCGAAGTCTATAAAGCTTATAAAGTCGTCATTTATAGAACCAGCCTTATTTTGTCCTGAAAATTTTACTATAAGAGGTACTTTAATTCCTGTTTCATAAAGTGCTCTTTTATAACGTGGAAATGGCCCACCGTGATCTCCATAAAAAAAGATGATACTATTTTCATAAAGACCTTCTGCTTTGAGTTGTTCAATTACTTTACCAATTTGACTGTCAAGCCTGATTAAATTACTATAGTTTACGGCTAAATCTTTTCTTACCTCAGGAGTATTTGGAAAAATTGGTGGAACAGGAAGTGTTTCTGGCTTTACTAGAAGCGGCTGATCTCCTTGCCTCCAAATTTGAGATTCGTGAGTGATTCCAAAATTAAAGACTGCAAAAAAAGGTTGATTAGGTTTACGATTTTTCCAATGAGCTTTCGAGCTACTTTCATCCCAAACACCTTCTGTTTTTTTAAAATTATAATCTTCTTTCTGGTTATTTGTTGTGTAATAGCCTTTACCACGTAGGTATCTTGGAAACATTTTTACACCTGATTGAACAACAGGGGAGTAACTAGGAATTCCCATACTGGGCTGATTTTCTTTATTATATGCATTATATGTTCGCATGTTATGGGTTCCTAATGATGTAGGATAAAGTCCACTAATTAAAGCACTTCTTGCTGGTGCACAGACAGGAACTGGAGAATAAGCATTAGTATAAACCACACCATCTTTTGCTAAGCTAGAGAGGTAAGGTAATTTAGTCGTTAAATCACCATACATAGGAAAAAACTCTGATGATTGATCCTCTGCAACCAACCAAATAATGTTTGGGCTTATAGTTGCTTTTTCTTCTTGATCGCAAGAGACAAAAAGAAATAAACAGAATATTGGATATATTGAAAATTTAAACTTCTTTTTTAAAGTAAAACTTGTATTAAAATTTATAATCATTTTTCTTAAAAGTGTTTTTTAATAATATTTTAACTCCCGAATTCTCTGTATTTAAGTAGATCATTTGGGGCCTTAAGATTTTTTTTATGTTTTTCTAAGATCTTATTTATCTCGACTAATATTTCAGGATTTTTATCTGCAACATTATATTTTTCTGAGGGATCAATATTTAAATTATAAAGTAATGGTTTATCTAAAATAATTTTTCTATTGCTCCCTTTAGGATAATTATAAGCGCCTTGAGTGATTAGGTGAGCCTTATACTGCCCATGCCTTACTGCATAAATTTCTCTTGAACGATAGTAAAAAATTGTTTCTCTTTTAGATGGTTCATGTTTCAATAAAGTATTTTTTATACTAACACCATCCATTATTCTATCATTAACCATACTTGTATTTGACATTTCTAATAGAGTAGGAAAGATGTCCATTGTTGATCCTAAATCATTAATTACTCCTGGTTTTATTCCATTTCCCCAGAATATTCCAGGAATCCTTTGACCTCCCTCCCAAGTAGTTCCTTTTCCCTCTCTTAAAAGCCCTGCAGATCCAGAATGAGTTTCAAACGGCAGCCACGGTCCATTGTCAGATGTGAAAACTACAATTGTATTCTTATCGAGATTATTTTTCTTTAATTCTTCTATTATTAATCCTATTCCATGATCAATTTCTTCAATCACGTCTCCGTATAACCCTCTTTTACTTTTTCCTAAAAAATTATCTGAAGCAAATAGGGGGGTATGAGGTAAGTTGTGCGCCAAGTAAATAAAAAAATTATCTTCTTTATTATTTTTTATAAATTCAACTGCTTTATCTGTAATACCTTTTAGTAATAGTAGTTTGATCAGCTGGTCTTTCAATAATATCTCATTGTTCTCGATTAAAGGCACATTATAGATTAGATGAATCCGGCCTCTGATTTTCGTATTGTCTGCCAATATCTAGTGACCCAGGACAGCAGGTAATTCACTATTAATTCTATCCATATCATTTGAATATGGGATACCATAATAATAATCAAATCCATGTTGAAGAGGAAGATATTCTTTTTTATGTCCCAAATGCCATTTTCCAATAATAGCATTTTTATATCCATTTTCTTTGAGTTTCTCAGCAATTGTAATTTCAGAATTAGGAATTCCATACTGAGAATCAGGAAAAAAAACTCTAGCTTTAGATCCAATCATTCCGTTTCTAATTGGAAGCCTTCCAGTTAATAAAGCAGCCCTACTTGGGAGAACATACACTTGAAGCAGAATAAAACTGAGTCCATTTTTGCCCTTCATATGCCATTTTATCTAGAGTGGGAGTTTTAATTGTAGGATGTCCATATGAACCAAGATCTCCATATCCTAAATCATCTACAAAAACAACAATAAAATTTGGTTTTAAATTTTGCTCAATTTCATTAGATGGTTTATAACTAGTGTTAAAAATCAAACCAGTTAATAGTGTTATATATAGTTGTATCATATATTTAAATTTAATTTAGAATGTTAGATCAAAAAATATTATTTCATTCTTTTTATTCTTTTTTCGTATTCCGGACGTTTAATAAATTCATCTAGGTAAGGTTTATACCTATCATCTATCATCCAAAAATGACGTTCTGGTTGGTCTAAGAGAGTATTTTCTGGATAATCTCTACCTAAGACGCTTGAATCAACAGATAAGGACCATTCTAAATACTCGCTTTTCATATTTTTAAATAATTCAGGTTTGGTATTTGCAAGATTATTAGATTCTTTTGGATCATTTTCTAAATCATATAATTCAAATTCTTCGTTTATCAAACTAGTAGCTATTAGCTTTAGATTATTGTCGATCAGTGCACCCTTATCTTTGAATCTAAATGGAATTTTAATCTCTCTTTTCTCAAAATTTGAATTTATAATTGGCAACAGACTAATTCCATCAATGGGCTGGATCATATCTGTTTTATCTATCTGGGCAATATCAGCAATTGTAGGGAAGATATCCATTGTTGAGGCTGGATAAGCAGTAGTTTGCTTTTTTTTAATCATTAATGGCCATTCAATTATTGCAGGTACTCTAATACCCCCTTCCCATATAGAACCTTTAAAGCCTTTTAACCCACCTACTGTTTCTGGATATATATTTTTCAATCCTCCGTTATCACTACAAAACCATATAATGGTATTATTTGAAACATTCATTTCTCTTAATTTCTTTCTAAAAATGCCAAGATTATTATCAAATGCAACTAATTCTCCATAATGATTTTGACTTTTTTGATCTAAGTTTTGAAATGATTTTTTATCATTATCATTTGCAAGCCATGGATCGTGTGGTGAACCATCCCAAATCACTGCAAAAAAAGGAGACTTAGTTTCTTTGTTTCTTTCAATAAATCTCAGAGCTTCATCAAAAATTACTTTTGAAGAAGTTCCTTTTAAATCTACAAATTCACCGTTTTTACTCATTAATGGATTTATATCAAAAAAATTTGTTGTAGATAACCAATAATCAAATCCAAATTTTCCAGGACTATAAGTATCATCTTTTAAAATAGGAGCACCGGGACCCCTCAAACCATTTAAATGCCATTTCCCAAAATGTCCAGTGGAATATCCTACTTTTTTTAAAGCTTGAGCAATAGTTTTTTCTTGAGTTCTAAGAGCGTATCCGTGGTCAAACACACCAGTTCTGTCATTTACTCTTCCTGTTAGAACTGATGCCCTTGTAGGAGAACATACAGGAGCACCTGCATAAAAACGATCAAAACGGATACCGTTTCTTGCCATTTCGTCAAGGTTGGGTGTTTTAAGTGCAGGATGGTTATAATAACCTGTTTGACCCCAACCTTGATCATCTGTCATTATTAAAATTATGTTCGGTTTTTCAAGATTTTCTATTTTAGAACATGAATTAATAAATAATCCCAAACAGATGCAAATAAAAAGTCTCATATGGTATTAATCTATAATTATTTTGGTCGTGAATGAATCCACTTAGGCTCTTTCCACTGTTTAGCATTATCAATTTGTTCACCCAATCCTTTTGGAATTTTTCTTGCTTCAACAATTCGGTTGTTAATTACAATTTTAAGAGAATCTTGAATTTTTTTATATGATTCAATATCAGAAAGATTTTTAAGTTCTTTTTTGTCAAACATATGATCATAAAGTTCATAACCATGACTTCCGTTATCACCCCACTGTGTTAATCTGTAACGATCAGTTTTAATTGTGTATCCTTGAACTTTAGATTTACTATTTAAAGAAACTCCTAATTCAGTAAGAGCACTTGTTCTAACTCTAGCAGAAGAATCTTTTAAGATTGGAGCAAAACTCTTGCCAGACACGAATTCTGGTGTTTTCATATCAACAAGGTCCATTAAAGTTGGATAAATATCAATTAGTTCGATTGGAGCATCGTTTGTTTTTTGATTTTTATTTATTCCTGGACCAGAAAGAATTAATGGTACTCTAGTTGCATTCTCAAAAAGTGTACGTTTTTGCCAATGCCCATGTTCTCCTAAATGATAACCATGATCTGAGGTGAATACTACAATCGTATTTTTATCTAACCCTGTCTCTTTTAATTTATTTAAAACTCTCCCCACTTGAGCATCAACAAAACTAGTTGTTGCATAGTATGCTTCCTTAATTGTTTGGGCAGTGTTAAGATCTAAATTATTTTGAATCTTCCCCTTTTCTCTTACACTTACAGCTGCAGGAATTGGGATTGATTTTAAATATTCCTCGGAGCTAGTAGGAATTTCTATTTCATTAGTTTTATATAAATCATAATATTTTTTAGGAGCAACATATGGCGTGTGAGGCCTATAAAGACCGTAAGCAAGAAAAAAGTTTTCTCCACTTTTAGCAAACCTATCTAAAAATTTAATCGTTTCATTTGCACCTATACCATCTGTTTGTTCTTCATCAGTTCCGTCTGCAGCAAGCCAACTCAAAGTTCCACCATATGCCTTTGGTTTTAGAGTATTAATTTTATATTCTTCTAATTTGTCTCTCCCATAAGGATTTATAGTTTGATCCCAGGTATAGCTGTCATCGTGTCCTGCTGTGCCTATATCTCTTGGATTATGATAATGAAAAATTTTACCTATCCTGACTGAGTGATAATTTTCTTGTCTAAATTTTTGACCAATAGTAATTACCTCAGGAATAGCTTGTCTTAAATAAAGCCTTAATTTTTTCATCTTGGTTTGATCTGGATATAACCCTGTCATAAAAGAGGCCCTAGAGGGACCGCACCAAGGGTATTGGTTATGAGCATTCCCAAATAAGACTCCGTTTTTTGCAAGTTTATCGATATTTGGGGTTATAACTTTTTCATTGCCATATGCACCAATATCACAATTTAAGTCATCAGCGACAATAAAAAGTACATTTAGTTTTTGCGTTTCGTTTTCAGATTGTGATCTCATAACTGTCACATATAGGATTGCAATAAGAAGATATTTAATACTATATATATGTTTCATATTTAATTAGAAAGGACCTTTATTGTTAATTTGAGTAGCATTGTTTGATACTCCAGGAAATTCTCCTCTTATACCATGAAAGGGAGTCTTTAATAATTCTATAGATGAATCTAAATTATTTCTCGCTTTTAATGGGCCAGGAGTCCTTTTATACCAATGTTTTGTTATTTGATCTGGATTTGAATCGCCAGTTTCTGATTTCCACTCAGATAATATATTTCTTAAATTATTTATTTCAATTTGAGTTTCTTTATTGTTAATTAAATTTTTTCTCTGAAAAAAATCATTTTGCATATTATAAAACTCTTCTTTTGGTCTTGGACTTATGAATATTTCACTTTGAATTTCTGAAATTTCTCCTGATTCCTTTTTTTCTAAGAGACTAAAATAGGATTCACTGTTTAATGCATCTAGAGGGCCTAAATGAGCAAATTGGGTTCTGTTATTTTCAATTAACATAAAGTTTTTATTTCTCACCATTCTTCCATGAGACTCAAAATCATGCCAATTATGTTCTGCAAAAACATAGTTTCTGAATGGTTTATCGGGTTTTTCTAAAAGATTTTTAAAACTATTCCCTTGAAAACTTTGATTAATCTTAATTCCAGCAAAATCTAAAATTGTAGGTGCAATATCAATTGAACTGACCAGACTGCTAGTCTTACCAGATATATTTCCATTTTTAAACGATAAAATAAAAGGAGTCTTAACCCCTTGATCATTCAATCGAGTTTTACTGTGAGGAAATGGTCTCCCATTATCTGCCA
The DNA here is from genome assembly GCA_943842245.1 of uncultured Flavobacteriaceae bacterium. Lineage (GTDB taxonomy): Bacteria > Bacteroidota > Bacteroidia > Flavobacteriales > Flavobacteriaceae > MS024-2A. The sequence goes on along the minus strand of CALTAJ010000002.1, from coordinate 259,765 downwards.
TTACAATGATAAAAGTATTATCATAAATATTCTCTTTTTTCAGTGTTGCTATCACTTCCCCAATTGAATGATCAAATCTTTTAATCTCATCATAATAATTAGCTAAGTCTAATATTGTAGAATTGTCATTAATCAGATATTCAGGAGGGGTTAGTTTTTCAATATCATGAGTACCAGAAAAGTCATTTTCACCCCAGTCTCTATGTGCATCATGAGATGCATACCATAAAAAAAATGGTTTATTTTTTGGTCTTTCTTCAATAGAACTAACCCATTTTTCCTCTCCACCTAGCCCAGTTATTTTTTTACCTTCATGAATCAAATCAAACCCCTTTCTTACATAATCTCCCATATGGAATTTACCTGATGATACAGTGAAATAACCACTATTCTTTAATTCTTGAGCCAAACTTACCATATCTAGTGGTGGCTCTGTATGTAGCTCTGGGGCCCCTGTGTTGTGTGGATATCTTCCAGTCATTATAGAATTTCTACTAGGACTGCAGGAGCTTGTTGTTAGATACATGTTGCTAAACATGATTCCTTCTGATGAAAGTTTATCAATATTTGGTGTTTGAACAAAACTATTTCCATAACATCCAAAGTCATCCCAACTAATATCATCAGCTATAAAAATTATAAAATTAGGCTTATCTGGTTTTTCAGATAAATTCGAGTTACAAGAACTTATTGTTAAAAGCGATATTAATAATAGATTTAATTTCATAATCTATATAATATTTAATAATTGAGTAAAATTGATCATTGGTCAAGGACAGGGATATTAAATTTTTGGATTGTAGCTTTTGTATGCGCTTCTTTTAATAATTTTTCCATTTTATCGACTAAATCTGGATAATTAACTGCAAGATTATTAAGTTCTTTGGGATCTTTAGATAAATCATATAATTGTAAGTCAGCAGACCCTTTCAATAGATCGCGTTTAATGCCTTTCCACTTATCAATTCTAATTGCTTGTTGTCCTCCATAAGCAGGAAATTCCCAATAAAGATAATCGTGTACTTTTTGTTCTTTTCCGATCAAGCTGGGGTAATATGAAATACCATCGGTTTCATTAGAAAGTGGATTACCTATAATATCAGAAACAGTTGCAAAGAAATCGTAAAAAGTACTTGGATGATCCGATATTGTTCCACTCTTTATTTTCATTGGCCAAGTCGCAATTGTAGGAACTCTAATTCCACCCTCGTTAACACTTCCTTTTACGGTTTTTTTAGAGTTTAAAAAAATCCCAGCACTATTAAAAAAATCAATATCAACTTGAGCTACATGAGTTGGACCATTATCACTTGTAAAAACAATTATTGTATTTTCATATTTTCCAATTTCTTTGAGTTTTGTAACAATTTCCCCCACTTGTTCATCTAAATATGAAATCATCCCAGCATAAGTAGCCTTGGGAAATTGATTCGGATAATAACCCTCATCCCCAATGTAGGGCTTTTCTTCTCCTAATTTTTCTCTATAATAATCTACCCACTTTTTTGGTGCCTGAAGGGGCAGATGGGGGAGAGGACTAGCATAATAAAGGAAAAATTTATTATCTCTATTTCTATCTATAAATTTCAATGCCTGGTCATGCATTAAAGTTGGTGCGTAATCACTTTGATTATATATTCTATAACTTTCGATATCATTTGGATCAAGACCCTCTTTAAGAGCACCTTTATCAACAATCATATTATTAAGAATGTCTCTTTCTTTGTTTTTCCATAAATGACTTGGGTAAAGAGTATGAGCTTGTCTCTGACAATTATATCCATAGAAAAAATCAAAACCCTTATTGTTTGGAATGCTATTTGTGTTAGGTGCACCAAGACCCCATTTGCCAACCATTCCAGTCTTATAGCCATTTAATTTTAAATAATTAGCTACAGTTATTGTTGAATCAGGCATAGGCCTTTGACCTTCAAGTTCAGGGTTTTTAAACATTGCCTCAAAACTCCAAACATCTCCTCTATCTTTCCATTCATCATTTCCTCTAACTGGATTATTACCTGAATGTATACCAGTTAATAAAACAGCACGAGCCGGAGCACAAACGGGGGAACCAGAATAATGATTGGTTAAAATCATTCCCTCTTTTGCTAATTGATCAATATTAGGAGTTTCTATTATTTTTTGTCCAAAAACACCTAATTCTCCATAGCCAAGATCATCAGCCAGAATATAAACAATATTTGGATTTTCATTTTTTTGTTTTTTATCAGAACATGAAAGACTAATAAAAAGTATTATAAAAACTAATTTAATTTTCATGATTTTTGTTTTTTAAATACTCTACCTCTTACTTTTTTATTTTTTATAAGTACTAATAAGCTATCTACAAATTTTTTATCATAATCCGGATTTAGCCTATTTGGAATGGGAGCGTTTCTCTTATTTCTCCACATATTAAGTTCACTATAGAGCTCTAAAGTTTTTTCTGTGTTTTCTTTACTTAAATCATTTGATTCAGAAATATCATTTTTTAAGTTATATAATTCTAAATTATTATCCTCGAAATAGTGATGTAATTTCCAATCTCCCTTTATAACTACTGAGCCAGGTCTTGTCCTAAATATAGGATCAAAGCCGTTATCTTTTTGAACGTTATAGGCCTCTAGATATATTGGAAAATGAAAAAATAAAGATCTTTCTTCAATTTTTTCTTCCTGAAAAATTGGACTAAGATCAACACCATCTAATTCAAGATTATCGTTTTTATAACCTATTATATTTTTAAGAGTTGGGAAAAAATCAATATTTATAATTCTTTCATAAGATTCACTTTGAGATTTAATCTTATTCTCCCAAGAAAAAATTAATGGCACTTTGATTCCTCCTTCATAATAAGACCCTTTTCCTGCTCTTAAAGGAAATTGATTTGATATATCTCTTATTCCTCCATTATCTGAAGTGAAAATTATTAGTGTTTTTTCAGATAGGTTTAATTCATCAATCTTATTTAAAATTTTTCCTACATTTTCGTCTAGTGAATGAATCATAGCAGCATAGTCAGGGCGGTTATGATGGTTGTCTGATGTTTTATTTAAATATTTTTCTCTGTACACTTCTTTGGATTGGATAGGTGTATGGACAGAATAAAAAGGTACATAAGCAAAAAAGTTTCTATTTTGGTTATCCTCTATAAATTTCACTGTTTCATCACCGATCCTATCGGTTAAATACTCACCCATAGGTCCATCCTCTATTTTTGGATTTTCATAAGGAGAAAAATATCCTCCTTTTCCTGGCCCCCCTTTTTCGCAACCACCAATATTCAAATCAAAACCACTTTGTTCTGGGTAAAAGCCTTTTGGGCCTAGATGCCATTTACCAAAAATCCCATTGGTATAACCTTCGCTTTTAAACATCTCAGAAATCAGAATGAAGTCTAAATCAAGAATTTTATTATTTTTTGTTGGAATTAATTTTCTCGTTTTTTTATTTCCCCTTTCTGAATTGCCAACAGTATAAATATCATGCTCTGTTGTGTATTTACCAGAAAGCATAGAGGCTCTACTAGGGGCACAGTTTGCAGCTGATGCATAGGCGTTGTAAAATGTCATTCCACTATCTGCAAGTTTATCTATGTTTGGGGTTTCATAATATTTTGAGCCCATTAATGACAAATCAGACCATCCAAGATCATCTGCATTTATTAAAATAACATTTGGCTTAGAAATACTATTCCTTGAGTTTTGACAACTTAATATTAACGATAAAAAAAGTAGAAATATTAACTTTTTCATCTTTACAAATTTTAGAATTTTATATATGACGTATATATATTAAAACCCCCTACAAAAAACACCTGATTTTTATTTAAAACTATTAGTGAGTTTAAAATCAAATAGAATAATCAGTATACTTTTAATTTTCTCACCTAGTTTTTGATTTAAAATTTTAAAAGCCCTAGTAATATGGCCTTCAACTGTTTTTTTTGAGATTTGTAAATATTCGGCAATTTCATCGTGAGTAAGACCTTCTTTTTTATTTAAAATAAAAACTTTCTTACATTTTTCGGGTAGCTTCTCAATTTCATTATTTACCCTTGTCATTAGTTTTTCAATATCATAAGAATTGTCGTCTATTATTGTATTAATTGTCCTTAGGTGTTTTTCCTCAAGGGAGATAACAGACTTGTTTTTTCGATATTGATCTATAAATTCATTATAAACAGATTTATGTAGATATCTCTTAATAGGAATATTAGAATCGACTTTTTTTCTGTAAACCCATAATTTTACAAAAACATTTTGAACTATATCCTCAGACTTTGAAGGGTCTTTAGTGAATAAATTTGCATAGCCACAAAGATTTTTATAATAATTGTTCATTAATAGGGTATATGCATTATAGTCCCCTTTTTTTAACTTTTCGACAAATAAAAAATCTTTTTCCAATTCAAATTTTATTTAATATCACTTAACGTGATACTTATTATCTTTTAAAAGTAAAAAAAATATTAAAAATATAGGGGGGTGTTAAAAAACATACGTTTATAGAGTATGGATTCTAAAATTCAAATAATACTTGTTAAGTACCTCTCCAAAGAAGCTAACATCGATGAAATCGAAGAATTAGACAGATGGTTAATTAAGAAGGGGAATATGACAATATTTAACAGTTATGTTCAAACAGATTATTTTACTTCAATATTTATGACTAAATATGATTTACAGAAGGCAAAAAGTAAAATCCATAAACGGATTAGACTTATTGAGAAAAGGAACAAACTAGAGCGTTATAAAAAAATTGCCTTCGCAGCTAGTATTATCCTGTTAGTTGGAATTTCACTTTTTAATCAATTTTATTTTAACGAAACTATAATAATCCGTGATCCCATTGTTATTGGGACTGATAAGGCAGTTTTAACTCTTGAAAATGGTGACCAAGTAATACTAGAAAAAGGTCAAAAATTTCAAAATAAAACTGTAAACAGTGATGGAAAAGAACTTTCTTATTCAATTAAGAATAGGTCATCTAGTAACTTTAAAAATGAAAAAATTGCCTCTAATTTTTTAACCATTCCAAGAGGGGGACAGTTTTCACTGAATTTAGAGGACGGAACTAAGGTTTTGCTTAATTCAGATTCAAAAATTAAATATCCTGTTAAATTCATAAAAGGTAAAAAACGTCAAGTTGAGCTTTTGTATGGAGAAGCTTTTTTTGATGTATCATCAAGTAAAAATAATAATGGCTCAGAATTTATTGTTTCAACTAAAACACAGAAAATTAATGTTTTAGGCACAAAGTTTAATGTAAAATCTTACGGCCGAGATGATGTCATCACAACTACTTTAGTTGAGGGAAAAGTTAAAGTTGAAAATGGAGAAAATCAAATATTACTTTTCCCAAATCAACAATCAAAAGTTGATTCTAACTCAGCTATTATTGATGTGTCAGATGTAGATGTCTTTCAACAAATATCTTGGATCAATGGCCTTTTTTCATTTAATGATACATCCCTAGAAGATATAATGCATACTCTTTCAAGGTGGTATGATTTAGAATTTATTTTTAAATCATCAAATCAAAAGAAATTTATTTTTTCTGGAATCTTAGAAAGAACAAAATCTATAGAGGATATATTATTTATAATTGAAAAAACGAGTAGCTCAAATGAAATTAATTTTGAAATAAATAACAAAACAATAATAATTGATTAATAATATATAAAAAGAAAAAGGCCAACACCTTCGAAAGTTATAGCCTTTTTCAAAATGGAATAATTAAAACAGATGTATAACTAAACCAATCAAATTTATGATTTTAAATCAAAATCCGAAGCATATTTTATTGATAAATAAGCTTTTAAAATTAACTATGAGAACATTTATTTTTCTTTTTTGCTCTTTAGCTTTTTCTTTTAATCCTGAAAATGGATTTTCACAAGACGCTATAATTCAAATTGAGTCAACTAAAATGTTGAATGGAAAGCAAATTTTCAAACTCATCAATCAACAAACTGATTATAAATTCATTTACAGGTCAAATCTTCTAAAGGATGCGCCTAAATTTCAGATGAATCAAGGAGAGATTAAAGCTGATGAATTACTAAAAGCTTATTTAGGTCCCTTGAAATTGACCTACGAACTTTCTGAAAATAACACTGTTATTGTTAAAAAAGATTTAAGTATTAAATCTAGAGTTCAAGTTTCACAAGAAGCTGAAGAAGACGATATACAAAGAACCATATCAGGATCAATCTTTGATAGTGATGGTGTGCCACTTCCAGGGGCATCAATAATTGAGGTTGGTACTGGAAATGGAACTAGTACTGATTTTGATGGAAACTTCTCACTTTCATTAGAAAATGATGAAGCTGAATTAGAAATTTCTTTTGTTGGTTTTGAAAATCAAGTTATAGCTATTACTGACCAAGACAATATCAATATTACTCTTATTCCAGAGGATTCATCTCTAGATGAAATTGTAATTACTGGTTATGGGACATCTTTAAAAAAGGAACTTGTTTCTTCAATTGCTCAGGTAAAAGGTGCAGATCTAGCAAATCAGCCTGCTTCAAGTGTCAATGGTCTTCTTCAAGGAAGGGCTGCAGGGCTTGAAATAACTTCTCCAAATGGAAGTCCAGAAGCTACTCCAACTATAAGAATAAGAGGCCTTAGTTCTATTCAAGGTAATAATGATCCTCTTTTTGTCATTGATGGATTTATAGCAGGAACTGATTTTAATCTTCAAAATATTAATGTAAACGATATTCGATCAATTGAGGTTCTAAAAGACGCGAGTGCCTTGGCTATATATGGAACTAGAGGAGCAGCTGGGGTAATATTAATAGAAACAAAAAATGGTAAATCTTCAAAAGAGGGAGAAAATAATATTTCCATTAACCACTACACAAGTTTTTCAAGAATTGCGAATCAACCAGAATTTTTGGGCGGTGATGAATTTGCAGATTATTGGAATGAAGCTGAAACTTTGGTTTTTGGCGCTAGTGGATATGGTGAAAATGATAGTTCAATTGCTCCTCTTTTCGATTACACGCTTCCAGATTCAGATTGGCTTGGTTTAGTAACTCGAGATGGTTTAATAAATAACACAGATCTTACATTAAGCGGAAATGCAAAAAAATCAAATTATTATATTTCATTAAATAGATGGTCAGAGCAAGGAATAATTGAAAGCTCGGGAATGGATAGATATGCTTTAAGAGCTAATTTTGATTCAAAAATTAATGAGAAATTCAGAGTTGGGTTTAGAGTAAATATATCTGACAGAAAAACTGAAAATCAAAAAATTGGTTGGAGTGCTCTTCAAGATAAATCTACTCCAGCAAGAGAGGTTTATAATCCAGATGGAACATACAATGGTATTGACCCTGTAAGTGGTTCACCAACAAGAAATTCACTTGCTGATGTTAATGAAAGGGTCGATCATACTTACTCCACAAATTTATTAACTAATTCATACCTCGAATATGACATTACACCGGAGTTAAGCATTAAATCAACTATCGGTTTAGGGCTTGATTTTAGAAAACGAAATCAATATTATTCTACAATTCTTCCCGATAGAGTTGCACAAGGTAGACTTGGTGAGGCTAGCATATTTTCAAGAAACAGTAAAGATGTTTTAAATGAAAATACCATTAATTATTCTAAAGTATTTGGTGATCATTCTTTAAAAGTACTTGCAGGGTATACTGTTCAAAAAACAACTTTTGAAACATCTACTGCTGGAGCATATGGATTTGTAAATGATGTGGTCTCTTTCAATAGTCTTTCATTAGGCTCTGATCCAAGCCAAAATAGTGTTGGAAGTAGTTACTCACAAAGAACATTTGAATCTATTTTAGGTAGAATAAATTATTCCTATCAAGGTAAATATTTATTAACATTAGTTGCAAGAAGAGATGGTTCATCTGTATTTGAACAAGGTAATAAATATGCTGTTTTCCCTTCAGCTGGTGTTGCGTGGAATGTTAGTGAGGAAGATTTTATGCAAAATATGGATTATATAAGTAATTTAAAATTAAGAGCAAGTTATGGTATAGTTGGAGAACAAGGTGTTCCTGCCTATAACTCGTTGTCAAGGTATAATCCATATGTAACATATCTTAACAATATTGTTCGAAGCGCAGTTTTATTAGAGGATTTAGCAAGTTCAAATTTAAGTTGGGAAACAACCTATCAAACCGATATCGGTTTAGAGATTGGATTTTTAAATAACAGATATTCTTTAGAAGTTGATTATTATAATAAAAGAACTGAAGATCTTCTATTAAATAAACCTCTCCCAGGAACAGCAGGGGAAACAAGACTTGAAAATATTGGTGAAATTGAAAATAAAGGTTTTGAGATATCTATTAACTCTCTAAATATTGATAAGCCAGATTTTACTTGGAGTACAGCTTTAACTATTTCTGCTAATAAAAATGAAGTTCTAACTCTTGGTGGGGAAGATTTTATCAACCTTAGCGCTCCAGGAGGAAGTGCAGGTCCTAGTATAAGAATAATCCCTGGACAGCCAATACCAGCATTTTTGGGAGCTACATACCTTGGCACTTACAAAACTCCTGCAGAAATTGATGCAGATGGAGTTGTAGGAAGTGTTCTAGGTGGCCCCAGATATATTGATGAAAATGGAGATGGAGCAATAAATGAGTTAGATTTTAATGTTGTGGGTAATCCAAATCCAGATTTTTATGGTGGGATTAGAAATACAATAACTTACAAGGACCTTACTCTTGATTTCTTTTTCAATGGCTCTGTTGGATTAGAATTAATGAATTCTGCATATCATTTATCTTATTTTGGTAGGGATGCAAGGAGTAATTTACTCCCAGTAGTAAGAGATCGATGGACAACTTCTAATCAAACGTCTGACATACCAAGAGCGGGTTCAAGTTTTGGGAATTATCAACCAAGAAGTACTGTTTCATATCAGGACGGATCATTTGTTAGATTAAAAAACGTGACACTAAGATATAATGTAGATATCCCTGGCACAAAAAGTGCAAACATTTATTTGTCTGCTAATAACTTGTTTTTAATTACAGGATGGGAATATGGTGACCCTGAAGTAAGTAATTATGGCTCCGGTTTAAATCAGGGAGTTGTTAGTGCAAATTACCCCTACAATTCAACAGTTGCATTAGGATTTAATATTTCCTTATAAAATTATAGCGATGAAAAATATTCAAAAATCAAATAAAATGAAAAATACTTACAAAAATATCTTAAGCGCCGTGATGGTTTTTAGTTTATTACTACTACCATCTAGTTGCGATGAGCCTTTTTTAGATGAAGATCTTAGAGATGCTTTATCTCCGGCTGTATTCTTTAATAATCTTAATGAAGCAGAGATGGCCGTTAATGGTGTATATGCTCTATTAAACAGTCAAAATTTATATAGAAATAGGAATTATCGGGGAGCAGTTCAGTTTGGAACTGATGAGGTTTGTCCACAAAGAAAAGTTGTTCAAACCCCCTATAATTATTTGTATACAGAAGGGTTAGGAGATCTATTTGCTACTTGGAAAGAGTTTTATTTAATTATTAGAAATGCTAATTCTGCAATAGCAAATATAAGTTCCGCTGATGCACTATCTAGCTGAAGAAAAAAATCAGTTGTTAGGAGAGTTATATGTTCTTAGGGCATTAGCATACTATGATTTGACTCGTTTTTGGGGAGATGTTCCATTCTTTACCGAGGATCTTGGAACCGATGAACTTGCTGTTTTACCAAGGACTCCAATGTCAACTATTAGAAGTCAAATGAAAACAGATTTAGCACTTGCAAAATCTCTGTTGCCCTCAGCATATTCTGCTGCAGGTGATAAAGGGAGAATGACCAAGTGGGCTGCATCAGCTCTAAAAGCCAAATTTCATTTATTTGATAAAGAATGGTCTGAGACTTTAGCAGAATGTGTGGATATCATTAATAACTCACCCCACAAATTAATGGATGATTTTGCTGATGTTTATGGTTATGATAAAACAACATTAGATAATGAAATCAAAGAGGAACACATTCTATGGGTAGATTTTGCAGGTGCTACTGCTTTAGGAACCAACATAATTAATACAAACGGAAATCTGAATGGTGGGAATTTGCAATCAAATCTTTGGATTGAAGAATTTAATCCACGATTGAAGGATAATCCCAAGGCTAAAGGTGATAAAAATGCTTTGAATGCAGCATTAGCTGCAAATGGTCAGTCAATGACTGGTTATGGAGCAGGAATTGCATGTCCAGATATAAGCAAAAGAGGAAATTGGGATGCTGGAGATCTTAGATATGATGTTACCATAATGGAATATTATGAAGGAATTCAATTAAAATTTCCATATGTAGGTAAATTAATGAATTTAAATAATGATAAGCCACGAAATTCAAAATCTGAGAATATCGTACTAATCAGATTAGCAGATATATACCTAATGGCAGCTGAATCAGAAAATGAGCTAAATGGACCAAACAATGCTTATCAATATGTAAATAAAGTTCGTGAAAGAGCATTTGAACCAGATATGCCATGGACTGGAATGACTCAAACAAACTTTAGACTTGCAATGATGGATGAGAGAAAGTTTGAATTATTTGCAGAAGGACATAGAAAGCAGGATCTAATCAGATGGGGCACCCTTATTGAAACAGTTCAGAACACAAAGGTTACTAGACACGCTCAAGGGGCTGCTGGAAATATTCAGACAAAACATTTAAAATATCCAATTCCATTAAATGAGATTCAAACAAATCCCGTATTGTTGGATTCAGATCCTACCAATAATGGTTATAGATAAAATTGAATGTTAGATTTAAATAGTTAATCGTTAATTTTGATATTATGGGTTACTTTGGAATTTTTTATTTCATTAGTAACCCTTTTTTAAATAGTTTTTTCAGATGAAATATTTTTTAAGTTTTATTCTATTAGTTTTTATTAATTGTAATTCGAAAGATGAATTAAATCAAAAGCCTAATGTTATATTAATTATGGCTGATGATATCGGTTTTGAATGTTTAAGTATTAACGGGAGCACCTCTTATAAAACCCCTGTACTGGATTCTTTGGCGTTAAATGGTATAAACTTCTCAAAAGCAATTTCCCAGCCCCTGTGCACCCCTTCAAGAGTCAAAATTATGACTGGTAAACATAATTTCAGAAATTATAAACACTTTACATATCTAAATTCAAATCAAAAAACATTTGGAAATCTATTTAAAGAAAATGGATATAAAACTGCCATAGTAGGAAAGTGGCAACTTAATGGTATAAAAATTAAAGCTGTTGATAAGAATATATCTCAGGATAATAAGCGGCCATATGAATTTGGTTTTGATGAATATTCTTTATGGCAACTTACCAAAACCAAGGATCTAGGAGAAAGATTTGCTAACCCATTAATTGAACAAAACGGAAAATTTTTGCCAAGAAACGAAAATGCATATGGGCCTGATGTTGTATCAGATTATGCTGTTGATTTTATTAAAAGAAATAAGGATAATCCTTTTTTTATTTATTATCCAATGCTTTTAGTTCATGATCCTTTTGTACCAACTCCTGACTCTCCAGAATGGAAGTCTCTAGAAACAAGGTCAGAGAAAGACAATAAATATTTTGTTGACATGGTAGCCTACATGGATAAAATCATTGGTAAAATTGTAGATGAATTAGAAGCTCAAGGTATTGCAGAAAACACTCTTTTATTATTTGTTGGTGATAATGGAACTCATCCTAGAATAATTTCTCAAACAGAAAATGGTTCAATAAGAGGAGGGAAGGGCAATACAATATCTCACGGAGTTAACGTGCCAATGGTAGCAAGCTGGCCATCTACAATTAAAAAATCTAGAAATTATTCGGGTCTTGTTAATTTTAATGATTTCTATGCAACTTTTTCAGATATTTTAAATGTAGAAAACGATAGTGATGGAGAAAGTCTAGTTCAAATTCTTAAAAATAAAGAAACATTAAAAAGAGAAATGGTTAGTATTTATTATGATCCTATGTGGGGTAATATTTCCAGATATAGAAATGTTTTTTCTCAAACAAAAAGGTATAAATTATATCAAAATGGTGAGTTTTTTGACATGGAAAAAGATGTTTTAGAAACTAATCCTTTAAATAATGAAGATTTATCTGAAAATGAAAAAAGAATTAAAACTAAACTATCTTCTGAATTAGAATTAATCCCTCAATTACCAAAAAAATAGTTTTAATAATAATCAAATTTTAAAAGAGTATTTAAAATCAAAATATTCTATTAATTTAAATGAACATTAATCACTATAATAACAATTTAAAGACATTACTAAAGTGATGTTTTATATAAGCAGTAATAGATACTATTTAGATGAAACTAGAATTATTTAAAAGCCTAAAAATTAACTTACTTTTCGGTTTATTTATATTTTTATTTTTTGCCAAATGCGCTAATAAGGAGTTAAAAAATCTTCCTAAAGTAATAAAGGAAGGTATGGTAATGATTCCTTCTGGTGATTTTCTAATGGGAAGCAGTGGTAAACAAGCACGAGATGATGAATCTCCCGTTCATCCTGTTCATGTTGACGCTTTTTGGATGGACCAAACCGAGGTTACCAATTTTCAATTCAAGGAATTTATTGATGCTACTGGATATATAACTACTGCAGAAAAAAAACCTAACTGGGAGGAATTGAAAAAAGAACTTCCTCCAGATACACCTAAGCCAAACGACTCACTACTTAAAGCAGCTTCATTAGTATTTGAAGCAACAGATGGGCCTGTAAACCTCAATGATTATGGTGCATGGTGGCAATGGAAGTCTAAAGCCAGTTGGCGTTATCCAAAAGGAAAGGGAAGTTCGATTGAAAATAAAATGGACCATCCCGTAGTTCATATTTCTTGGTATGATGCACAAGCGTATGCCGCCTGGGCTGGAAAGCGTTTACCAACAGAAGCAGAATGGGAATGGGCCGCAAGTGGAGGACTGAATAAAAAGTATCCATGGGGCGATGAAGCAGTTACAAGTGGAGAGCCCAAAGCAAATGCATGGGAAGGAGATTTCCCTTATAAGAATACACTAAAGGATCAGTTTTTTTACACAGCACCAGTAGGTTCATTTAAATCAAATTCTTTTGGTCTTTTTGATATGGCAGGAAATGTTTGGGAATGGTGTTCAGATTGGTATGATTATACTTATTATGAATCTTTTAAAAGCCAAAAGGTGAATAACCCTCAAGGTCCTGAAGCTCCATACGATCCTTATCAACCCTATTTAAGGCAAAAGGTCATGCGTGGAGGGTCTTTTCTTTGCAATGACGCATATTGTTCTGGCTATAGAATAGCATCAAGAATGAAATCTTCTCCCGATACTGGTTTACAGCACACAGGATTTAGATTAGTTAAGTCAATTGAAACTCAATCAAAAGAAAATTGATAGTTATTTTCCATTAGTCATATACATTTTTTAATTTTTTGGTCTGGATTTTTTATTGATGATATCTTATATTTACCGAAAAAATTTCATGAAACAAACACTCTTATTTCTAACTATTTTAATTTCCATAAGCTGTTCTTCATATAAGTTCGTTGGCTACCCAATAAAAATCGATTCTAAAAATTTTAATACAAAAGTATCTGATCAAAATTCAAAAGAATTTCTTGATACTAAAAAGAAGAAATGGTCCTTATTAGATTTTGATTTAGATACAATTCCAGGTATGAGTGTTAATAAAGCATACAATGAATTGATAAAGGATCAGGCAGGGAAAAAGATAATTGTTGCTATTATTGATTCTGGCGTAGAAATTGACCACCCTTATTTATCTCCTTTTATTTGGGTTAATAAAGATGAAATTCCAAATAACAAAAAAGATGACGATAATAATGGATATGTAGACGACATCAACGGATGGAACTTTTTAGGCCAATCTGATAAAGAAAACTTTGAGTATGTAAGGTTATTTAAAAAATCAAGTCCAAATGATAAAATGAGAAGTGTTTATGAAAATGAAATTTTCCAGGCAATTGAAAAAAATAACCAAACAATAAGCCGAATTCAAGATCTTTCAAAATTATTGTTAAAATCTGACAGTATTTTATCTGTTTCGTTTGGAGATAATTATACTATTGAAAAAGCCAAAGATTTAACAAATAAATCTGTTGAGATAGACGAAGCAATAAAATTCTTAGAATTAGCAAAATTTAATAATTGGTCTGAAGATGTATTTTCGAAGGCAATAGAATATTACGAATCAAGTAATAAATACCATAATAATGTTGATTTTGATGGAAGAGCAATTCTAGGTGACGATCCTGATAATTTTAATGATAAATATTACGGAGATAATAATGTAGGTGATAAAAACAAACATGGAACCCATGTAAGTGGTATTGTAAGAAGTATAACTAAAGACATAGTAATCATGCCGATAAGGTGCGTTCCAGACGGTGACGAGTATGATAAAGATGTTGCCTTATCCATAAGATATGCTGTGGATAATGGTGCTAAGATTATTAACTTTAGTTTTGGGAAGAAATACTCTTCACATCCAAACTGGGTAAATGATGCTATGAAATATGCATCTGAAAAAGATGTTTTAATTGTTAGTTCAGCAGGGAATGACTCAAATAACATTGATTTGAATGAAAACCATACATTTCCTTCAGATAATGAAGAGGGGAAAGAATTTTTAAATAACCTATTGACTGTTGGTGCTTCGTCATATGACTTAGATTCCTTACAAATTGCATATTTTTCAAATTATGGAGCTAAAAATGTAGATTTATTTGCACCAGGATATCAAGTATATTCTTCTGTTTTAGACGGAAAATTTGAATATTTAAATGGAACCTCAATGGCAGCACCAAATGTTACTGGAGTTGCTTCTGTCTTAAGATCTTTTTATCCTAAATTATCTGCTTCCTCGATCAAGCATATTCTTATGGCTTCAGGAATTCAGATGAATGATAAATTGAAAAAGCCCAATTCAGAAGAAATTTTTGGTGCTAATTATTTTTCAGTATCTGGAAAAACTGTCAATTTATATAACGCTCTACTTTATGCTTCACTCTATAAAGAAAGAGATCCAATGGGTTCTTTAAAAGATTTTAAAGCGAAAATGCAGTAAAGGTCAAAAAAATTATTATAGTTAGTTTTAGATATGGAATTAGATGTTGGAGATAAAGTAGAACTTATAATTGGAAGAGAAACTGATTTAGGATTTAATGTGTTGATTAATGATTCTTTTGAGGGGCTGTTATACGAGAATGAGATATTCGAGCCACTATGCAGAAACATGAAAAAGGATGGTTATATAAAAAAAATAAGAGAAGACGGGAAGTATGATATTTCTCTTAAACCCCAAGGGTTTTTAAAAGTGATTGATTCTAACTGTGCAATTGTTTTAAAGAAATTGGAGTCTACAGGGGAACTACATCTTTCTGATAAAAGTAATCCTGATGACATTATGCAACAGGTTCAATTAAGTAAAAAAGCTTTTAAAAAAGCTTTGGGTGTTCTTTATAAAAGAAAGAAAATTATGATTGAGAGTAATAAAATTGTACTTCTCTCAAAAAAATAGAATCTACACCTCAAAATTTTAAGGACAACTAACTATGATTTTTAAAAAACTTTATGCCCTTTGGCATGACGAATGTTACCATGGATGGGGTAGGTCCAAGCGTTTCTTTGAAGGTTGGTATTACAAGTTAGTTAGTGAGGATCAGGGACAAGCAATAGCTATTATTCCCGGAATTGCTATGGATGAAAATGGAAGTAAACAAGCTTTTATTCAAGTATTAGATGGAAAAAAAGACAAGGCATGGTATCATCGTTTTGATGCGAATGATTTTCGTCCTTCACCAAAAAAACACTCTTTATTTATTGGTAATAATTTTTTCTCTTCAAGTAAAATGACACTTGAACTTCCTAATATACAAGGGGAAGTAAATTTTGACAACCTTACTCCATGGTCTTCAAGTTTATTATCACCAGGCATAATGGGGCCATTTTCGTTTGTGCCTTTCATGGAGTGTTATCATGGTATTTTAAGTATGAATCACTGCATAACAGGAGAAGTGGTTTTTAATGATGAATCAATTTCATTTTCACAAGGTAAAGGTTATATGGAAAAAGATTGGGGGCATTCATTTCCAGAAGCATATATTTGGATGCAAAGCAATCATTTTTCGCAACATGGAACATCTGTAAAAGCTTCAATAGCGATGATTCCCTGGTTAACTTCATCATTTATTGGTCACATAGGAGGATTGTTATTTGAAGGAAAATTATATGAATTCACTACTTATAATGGCTCAAGGATAAAAAAATGTAATGTCTTCGAAGATAAAGTTGAGGTAATAATAGAGAATGGTAAATTCAGATTAAGTCTTTGGGTAAAAAGGAATAATGTCACTGAGTTAGCTGCTCCAATAGCAGGTTTTATGGATGCACGAATTGAGGAAAGTATGAAGGCAGAAATAACAGTAGAGTTATTCGATAAAAAAACTAACACTCTACTTTTATCTGATATAGGTTTTTCAGGTGGAATAGAAGTTGCGGGGAAATATCAGAAGTTGATAAAATAATAAATCTCTATAAAAAATATGAGTTAAGTCTTTGGGGACTTATTTCTTGTAAAGTAATTATTTTTCCAAAGGAAAAACATTATCAAAAATGTAGCTGTAAAATAGTATTGGGAAGGCTCGTTGAACGGATCAAAAAAATCAGTTTGATTGTTATAATATGAAACACCGATAAGAAACAAACTAATTGCTATAAAAAAAACAAAATGTTTTAAATATATTTTCATATGCCAAAGATATAATAAACCCCCTTGATTAAAAGGGGGTAAGGTTAACTGATTATCTAAATTGACTAATTAAATATTTCAATTATTAGCAGCAATTTCATTATTTAATGCTGTGGGATCATACATCATATATGCTTGTGTTGCCTTCATCCCGTTCCATTTAAATGCAATATGAACTGGGATAGTAGATGAATTTTTTGTTTTTTTCCCCTCTCCAGACCACCAAGCCCATACGTGTGTCCATGTTTGACCATTTTCATATTTTGAAGTAATATTTGCACCAACTTCAAACTTGATGTTTTTAAATATTTTATGATGCATTCTTTCGCCTTCTGCTAAACCTTCAACACCACCTGGAACATCAACACCATTGATGTTTATTGTAGCGTCACTAGTTAATAAGTTTTTTAATTGAGATTGATCATTTTTAGGATATAGATCCATGTGACGTTGAACCATCATGGTCCTTTGATCATCGTTACTGGTAGTGCCTTTCCATTGGGCGTTTAAACTTAGTGATAATATAAAAAGTAATCCAAATATTAGATTTTTCATTTTTTTTGATTTATGATTAATAATTTTCTAATATATAAAAAATCCCCTTAAAATATTTTAAGGGGGTTCATAATATTTATTAAATAGTCTTATTCAATAATATATAGAATTAAAATTTAGTAGATAAATCAGGGCGTAACATAAAGTCATAAGTGGGACGAGACCATTCAACTATACGCTCGTTGTATTTTTGAAAATCATCTTCCCAGGTTCCTTCTCCAAACATTTCATTATAAATACTTCTAAGATTTCCATCTTTTGTCGCTCCTTGTCTTTCGTTGGGATTATTGAAAGCAGTGAGCAGCCTTACTGTGTTGGTATTTCCACCAGAACTTAAAATAAATACACCTTGCTGGGTGTCAGGTCGAGCCTTGCTTAATACTTTTGTGTATCGCTCTAAATAACGCCAAAAGTCCTCATTATTTCCATTTTTAAGTACACGAATTAGTGAACGGTAATATTTGGTAGGATTAGTCTCTTCGAAATTAATTGACAAGTTTTTTATTCGCTCCCAAACATAAGGTCCCTCTCCAGATTTAATATATTTTGCAACATTATTCTGCCAAAATTTAGTTTCTTCAGTACTTAAAGACTGACTATACCAGTCATTAGTTCGACGGGGCATTATGCGTTCATATTTTCCGTTTTCTGCCTCGGCTCCAGTCATTAAAACAGCTGTTACAGCTGAATTGTCAGCTTTATTAAACAATTTAGTTTTTTCTGCAATAGCACTTTCAAATTTTTGGTTCATTCCCATCTTTGGAGTGTACTCAAAAGTAATCCATAATTCAGCTCCTGTATTTTCCTGAGCATAAATAAGACCACTCAAAAGAAAAGTAAAAACAATTAGATAATTTTTCATTTTAAATTGATTTTTGATTAAGATGGCAATATAGAGATAACCACGGATTAATGACCATGGATATCTATAATTAATAGTATTAAACACTACCAAATCTGACTAGTTCATTCTTAACATCGCCATTTCTATAATTAAGTCTATGCTATCTCATATCTATACTAATGGTTTGATTTTTAATAAAAGTATTACAGAACCATAAGAGTTTTTTAGTTTTAGGGTGTGAAAAATTATTGGTTCTTTAGTTGGGTAAATCTAACCATTATAATATCTTTTATAATTGGTCTTATTTTTTATATTATTATATAATGAGACAAAAATTTTGTGCTCTTTGCGACATTGACTCTAATACAATGTATAGAATAATTTACAGGCATAGTGGTGACTGGATTTTTGTCTGTAAGCAATGTCTTCTGAATGTAAAAAATAATAATCCTCACTATAAATATGGAGGTACATGGAAACGGTAACTTAACCTTATATTTCTCATTATGTTTTTTAGCTTTATTCTATGAAAAAATTCAATATTCTTTTATTCCTTTTTACAGCTCTAATATCAAATGCGAGTATAGGACAAAATATAAATACTGATAGCAAATATATTTTTAAAAGAGGAGATTTTAATGGAATTGGGAAGTGGTATATGGGAAGGGAAATTGCTTATGTAATGGGGTATGAAGGAATTGGTTGGCTAGAAAGATCCGAAAGAGAAAAAGAAGAAAACGTTTCTAATTTGATTCAAAACATGAATATTAAATCCCATGATACTATTGCAGATATTGGAGCTGGCTCTGGATATCATGTATTTAGAATGGCTTCATTAGCTAAACAAGGTCTTGTTTATGCAGTAGATATTCAGCGAGAAATGTTGATGGCAATTGAAAAGACCAAAGAGTCTAATAAAATTAGAAATATTGAAACAATTCTTGGAAGCGATAAGAGTATTTATTTGCCCAAAGATTCGGTTGATAAAATTTTAATGGTTGATGTTTATCATGAATTTAATTTTCCAAAGGAAATGATTGCCTCTATCAAGAATGCATTAAAACCCAATGGACAGTTGTTTTTGATTGAATATAGAGGAGAAGATTCAAAAGTTCCTATAAAAAAAATACACAAAATGACCGAAAAGCAGGCTGTTAAAGAATTAGAAGCTGCTGGCTTCAGACTCAAAGAAAATATTGATAATCTTCCTTGGCAGCATTGCATGATTTTTCTAAAAAAATAAATCTAATACCATATCGGTATCAAAAAAACCATAATATTTAATTCATCTAATAGTAATTATCTATTAATGAAAAACTATTATCCATATTTGATTTAAGATATATAATTTAAAAAGTGAGTTTTTCTCTGCTGTAGTTTTTTAAAAAAAAATATTTAAGAACTCTAGAATTAAAATTAGAACAGTCCAACCTTAATAAAAGAAAATAGGAATAAATATGACTTTAAATTTACCACATGTTGTATTTTGTTTAAAAATTAATCATGAATTTAGCAACAATAAAAAGTAAGGAGATCATGCCGGGATGTCACGGAAAAATGATCCACGGACAAAAACTAAGCTGGGCTTTTTGGAATATAGAAAAAGGATCAATAATTCCTGACCATCAGCACCATCATGAGCAAATTATGCATGTAGTTAACGGTAAATTTGAGTTTACTTTAAATGGAAATACTCAAGTATATACTTCTGGTGATATAGTACATATTAATTCTAACTCTCCTCACAGTGGAAGAGCTTTAACATCTTGTGAAATAATGGATGTGTTTAGTCCAGTTCGAAATGAATACCGTTAGATAATGAAGATAAATTTAAAAGGTAAAAATGCGCTGGTAGGTGGAAGTAGCAAGGGAATTGGACGTGCAATAGCTGAACAACTAGCAGCTTCAGGAGCCAATGTAACTGTAATGGCAAGAAGTGAGATGGTTTTAAGTGAGGTTGTAAACCAATTAACTACTAATTCAGGACAAAAGCATCAATATTTGGTTGTTAATTTTTCAAATTTCACAGATTTTACTGTAAAAATTAAGGAATATTTTAAGAATAATTCAGTTGATATTTTAATCAACAATACTCAAGGACCTAGTGCCGGAGGCGCACTAGAAAAAAGTATTGATGACTATCAAGCAGCCTTTGATTTATTATTTAAATGTGCGGTTTTAACTACTAATCTCGCTCTATCTCATATGCAGAAAAAAAAATGGGGACGGATCATAAATGTAGCATCTATATCGGTCAGAGAACCATTAAATTATTTGTCTCTTTCGAATAGTTTACGCGCAGCCCTAGTGACTTGGGCAAAAAGTGTATCATTAGATATTGCTGTAGACAACATTACCATCAATAATACATTAACAGGGTATTTTGATACGGAACGCATTGCTCAACTCAATGCTCAAAAGGCAAAGAAAATGGGAATCCCTGTAAGTGAAGTAAGAGCTGCTTTAGAGGACTCTGTTCCTGCCAAACGTATTGGACGCCCTGAAGAATACGCAAATCTAGTTTGCTTTTTAGCATCAGAACAAGCAAGCTATATTACTGGGACTAATATTCCTATTGATGGGGGACTTCTTAAATCTTTTTAGGATTTTTCGTGAGGGCTTGTGATTTGGATTATTTTCAATAAAAAATTTATTAAATTCAGTAGTCATTAGTATTAAAACTACGCTTAATTCAAACTCTAATAATCATTTTGTAATTTAGTAAGATAAATATGATATAGTGTGTAATTGTGAATGTGTGCCTTGTTTAGAACATAACTGTTCTGCTTGTATTTGCGAACCTTGTTCTTGCTCAAGTTGTGATTGCTAAATAAATAGTCGAATTCAGCTAATAGCTCAAAAAGGCTCTATCTATTGCTTTCAAAATATCAAATCTCTTTTGATTAATAGGGGATGGGTAAAGTCTATTAATTGTGTATTTATTTGATAAAGTATTTTTATCTACTCATAATGTGCCCAAACACTTGATTTTCCTTCCGAATCGATTGCTAATACGTCAAAATTTGCATTATCATTATTAACCTCCATTCCTGGGACATTAATTCCTGCTGGCATACCAGGAACAGTTAAACCAATTATGCCATTGGGATTTTCTTCGATTAATCTTTTTATATCATTTGCAGGGACATGTCCTTCTATAAAATAACCATTAATTATAGCTGTATGGCAAGAAGCTAAATCAATTGGAAGACCAGCATTAATCTTTACATCATACATGTTGGATTCCATATTTTTTTCTAAAGAAAAATTATTGCTTTCCATATGTGAAATCCAGTCGTGACAACATCCACAATCAGGTGATAAATAAACAATATTTTTATTTTTAACCTCTTCCTTACAAGAAAGAATTAAAAATGATATGATTAGTAAGTAATATTTTTTCATACCCCAAAATTACAAAAAAAGCAATAGATTAAAAGGTCATTAAAGTCCTATTTAAAGCTTTACTTTTTTAGACAATATTTTGTTTTCAGATAGAAATCAATGAGAATATCTTTTGTTGTAACAGGCTTAAAATCTTTCCTGCATCTTCATATGCCTTAGAATGATCACAGGATCCGTTACACTTGCAAGGGTATCAATAGAATAGATTGGAACTTGAATCATTTGTTTTTATCAACAACTAATAAGCCATTCCATAGAGCAAAAGTGGATAAAAAAGATATAGGGATTATAAAATAGTAAGAGTCTGGAACAAAATTTATCAACTCGAATTCATGAAGTCCATGTACAAGTCCAATTAAAAGATTCAAATAGAGAATTATTGCAGTTCTATTAGTGTATTTTTTCATTTTGTAAAGTTACAAAAAAACCCTTCGATTAAAAGGGGGTGAAATTTGATATTAAGATTTTCTTTTAGCTTCTTTCAATTGTTTTAGCCAAAAATCTAAACCCAAAAAATACAATAAACACTAAGGCAATTGGAATCCAAGCACCAAATTCTTCAGAAATAGGGAAAGCACTCCAGTCAACATCATTTAATTCTGAAAATCCTTCAACTTCATCTTTAACTTCTTGAAGAAAATAAAATAAAATTAATACTATATTTTTCATACTTTCTAATATACAAAAAAGCCTCTTGCAATTATCTAAAGAGACTAACTTAGGATTTTATATAATTAGGCAAATGAAATGCCAATCATTGCTAGAATAAAATAAATAGCTATTGTTTTTGCACCATCATAATTTTTAGAAACACGCTGACCAAATAAAAGAACTAACAAAGCAATAGACCCAATAATCAGTCCGAGTAATCCAATAAAATTAGAGTCGTTAAAAACAAAATTGATAATTCCGATTAGACACAATATTCCAGAAGTTAATTCCAAAATAGTAACTGAAATTAAGGCTAATTCAATTAATGTCGGCGAAAAATAAATTTTCAATAAATCTTTCAAGAAGTTCAAGTTTCCTTTGTAGTCAAAGATTTTGTCTAAGCCACTTTGAATAAAAACAATTAAAAAGAAAACTAAAACAAGAAGAAATGCAACTTTTTCTGGAATCATATAATTAAATTAAACTGTTTTGAATTGATATAAAGATTAAAACTAAAGTATTCTAAAAAACTCATATGTTGAAATTTTTATAAAGGCAATTAAGAATTACAATCGTAAACGAATAGAAATTAGATATTCCAAAATGAATTGATTTATTGTTCTCTTAAAATTCTCATATCTTTTAAATGGAAGGGATTTGAAAATCAGCCTCTAGTTTTTACTATTTGATATAACACAAAAAGTCCCTTCGTTTAGAAGGGACTTTTTGGATCGTCTAATTAAAAATTAAACTATCTATTATTATTCATTTGGATACGCAGCAAGAACTGAAATTGTATAGTTTGAAGACGAAACAGCTCCTCCATTGTTTTTTGACCATTCAGCCCATTCACTTACATATTCATCTTCTAAAGCTTTTTGAGATATTAAGTCATTAAAATCTTTAGCACCAACAGCAACCCAATGAGAAACATCTTTACCACCTCCGATATCATAAGTTCCAAATGCAACGGGTCGGTCACCTCTTGTCTTTGAAGTTTGTTTAACTAATTTGTCGTGAGCTTTTTTAAATGCTACCGGGTTATCTAGCTTTAAATCATATATTTGAACATAAGGGAAATCTATCCAAGAACCGCCCTCAACACTCAAAAACCTTCCAGCATAAGAAGTTCCCCATTCTTCGACAAGATTATTTAGTTTCTCTTGAAATAATTGCCATTCATACTCTTCAACCTCTCCATCTACTCTTCCAATTTTGTCAACTTCTCCAAAGAGGATAATTCTGTGAGACCAAGGGTTATCCCCGTGTCCAATTCTTTCAATTTGAATTCCACCTGATTTGAATTTAGAATCGCCCCACTGCTTATCTGCGAGATTTGCAATTGATTCTTCCATTCCATCTTTAGCATTAAAATTCCATAATTGAAAAGTATTTTGAGAAAATAAAGTTGTAACTGAAAATATAGCTACTATGAATAATATCTTTTTCATTTTAAATGATTTATGATTAATAAGTTGCTAATCTACAAAAAACCTTATCGATAAATAGGCTAAGATAAGATCAACAGATTTTTTTAGCTTTGAGGCATGAATAGAAAATTACTTATCGGCTGCATAGCATTAATTTTCATGTCATTGTTAAGTGCTTTTGGTTTTTCAACTAAGTTAGATTACCATTTAAAAAAAATGGAGAATGATATTAATAATCCATATAAAATTTCAGTAGACTCAATCAAACGTGAATATTACTTGCATATCCCTAATAATCTTCCTAATAATGCCCCTTTAATAATGGTTTTTCATGGCTATTCTGGAAATGCATTGAATACTATAAAAACTACTAATTTTAATCAATTAGCGGACAAGAATGGTTTTATAGCTTGCTATCCCCAGGGATTAATTGATGAAGACAAAAATGCATTCTGGCAAGTAGGTTATACTTTTCATAAAGATTTTAAAGTTGATGATGTCAAGTTTGTTGTAAAACTTATCGAAAAGCTTCAGTCAGAATATCAGCTTAGTAAAAAAAATATTTTTATGACAGGATTTTCAAATGGTGGTGATTTTTGCAATTTATTAAGCTGTGAAACAGATGGACTTTTTAAAGCAACAGCTCCCATAATAAGTTGTTTTATGGATGAGTTTTACAATAATTGTCAAAATGCAAGCTCAATACCAACATTAATGCTTAATGGCACAAATGATCCCATTACTCTTTGGGATGGAGATATGAATGATTCGCAGGGATATGGACCTTATCTTTCTACAAAAGCAATGATTAATTTTAGGTTAAAGCAGATTCAACATGATAAAGTCATTAGAGATACAATAATTAGTACTGATTCAAATGAAAAAACACTTGTCGCAATTGAAAAATATAGTTCCTCCAAATCAGACAATCAAGTTTGGATGTACTCATATCTAAATGGAGGGCATGGGTATCCAAACTATTTAAATTTAGAGGAAAAAATTTTCAGTTTTTTCAACTTTTATTTGGAGTAATAGAAACTTTTTTTTCGATGTATTTGTGCTGTTATTGAGCTGGTGAATCCATCCTAAACTCCAAACCTACTGATGTTCTTGGTAAAAATCCTTCCCAAGGGTCTTGTTTGTCAAATCCTTTAGCATCTAGGTAGGGTAAGTAATCTGTATTTTTTTTTAGTTTCACTCCCAAAAATGCAGTAATAAAGTGCTGATTGATATTATTGATTCTACGTTGGTCCCAAACAGAATCTGCATAGCGTAAATATTCATCGATATGGAGCCCTGGAGCCATAACTTCTGTTGTAGGAGGATTGGGAGCTATGTTGTGACGCGCATTTACATAAGTTAACAAATAACGTTCAGCATTTACAGCACCATCATAAATTGCTTTAACCCCTTTTTCATAGCCTGAAATATCATCTTTACTCCCAGCAACAAAAAAGGTTGGTATTTTAACCTCTTTGAGTCCTTCTGCATCCCAAATTCCATTTTCCATTCCCCACGGAGCCATTGCAACTACTGCTTTAAATCGGTTGTCAAAAGAATTGATATAATCTGGATTCCCCATTTTTCTTTTTTCAAGAGCATTATTCCCATTTGAGAAAGCAGTAAATAATTTGACTGCTTGATCACTATATCCTCCACCCGCAATATTTATTGCTCCAAAGCCTCCCATCGAATAACCGATAAGTCCAGAATTATCAAAATTTACAAGTCCCATTAGAAAAGAAGAAGAATCGGTACTGAGTCTTGCGATTTCATTCAACACAAAAAGGTCATCTAAGCTTCGGTTTAAAAATGTGCTAATTATATTCGTTGCATCTTGAAATGTTGAGTCTGTGTGATCAATTGAAACTACAACATATCCTTTTGAAGCTAGATTTTCAGTCAAATAGCTAAGCATTAATCTAGATCCTGGGTAACCATGGGAAACAATAACTAAAGGATAAGGACCTTTAGATGAATCAGTAGATGCATCGCGACTTGCTCTACCTTTAAATTTAAATGGAATTATAGGTCTCATGGGAACTGTAAAATCTCCCATTACCTGATCGTAAACGACCTCCTCTTTTTCGTCATTCTCAAGGCTAGCAGGATACCATATTTCAAGTGTTAAAGAACGGTCATATAAAACAGTTTTTTCCTTACTACTACTTAATATATCTATTTGATGAGGGTTAACAACCTTAATTGTTTTAACACCAACTTTGAAATTTCCTCTTGCAGATAATTTAGGAGCATCAGGTAGTGGATCACCTATATAAAAAGAATTGAGCTGAGATTGTCCAAAAGAAAGTAGTGGTATGAGAAATATAAGTGATAGTTTGTTCATTTAAAAGTATTTAAATTTTAAAGGAATTTAATCAAATTTTTGATTTTCACCATATTTGGGGCAAGCCAAACAAAGTAGAATAAAAGAGAAAGACCAATTGCTGCAATGAATTCAGATTTTACAATGTTATAAATTATTAAAGCTATATATCCTACACCTGAAATATATCCAACAATTATCCAAAATTTACTCATATCATAAAAATTGAAAATATAACATAGATACAGCTCCAAAAAATACTTGTTTAAAAGGGTTTCGAATCAAGGTTTCTCCGGAATCCTAAATGACTTTTTCTCGCTGTATTTTGGGTATATTTGTGCTATATTTTAATTTAAACACAGTAAAATAACTTCAGCAGAAATTGCGAATTCCGTAATTAATATTTTTTTAGCTTAATAGTATGAATTTTAAAAAGCAAATGGAATATTTAGTTAGAAACAATATGGGTGTTTTCTTTATTGGATTTTTCATTGCAATAGGTAGCGATATTTTTTTTGGAGATTATGAATTAATTCCAACAATTATAGGAGTTCTACTAATGTTTTTTTCATTCTATTTAATGAACTTAAACTCAAAAAAGAAACCCCCACTATAAATTGGGGGTACTTGGAAACGATAATTTCTCAAGTTATCCTCACCTTAGATTTAAACCAAACCAAATAATGGCAAACCCTCCAACTATCATTAATAATGCAAATGATTTTAAAACTAATTGAATTTTCATCTTATAGATTTTATTTAATGAACAAGGAAAATATTAAATTATTTATGATAGGCAACTAGCTATAAGAAAACCTATCATAATGACTAAAGCAAATATTAAAGGACCATTGTTCATATTTCAAAATTAGATCTAATTAGGATGAATTAAAAATGATTATATACTTCATAATTACTGCAATACGGATATTTTTGAGGGGTTGTTTTCTAGTTCTTTGAATCTAATAATTGACTCTCAAATAATTTTTATATTACTACTAGGAATAGTCTTTTTAATTAGTGGAAAAGCCATCATTGCTAGTGCTTTTAATTGAATCATAATAAGATTATCTATTCTCAAATTTTCAACGAAATTGAATAATTCTTGAAAAGTCAATAACGCCGAATTCGAGAGAAGTAATCAAAAAACTTATAACTTTAATAACTTGTAATACTTAAAATAAAATGATTGGTGGATAGGGAGAATACAATTGAACAGCTTAAAAATATTAAACTCTTCTTGTTGTTTTTATTACTGGTTAGTTGCGAAACATCAAATATTCCAAAAGGTTTCTTAAAAATCGAAAATATAGATCCTCCAATTCTTCTTGACATAAGATATTCTGGTTCAGATAATTTTTTGGGACGAACAGTTATTGGTTACGAAAAACCAAAAAAAATATTAACAAATGAAGCTATAGAAGCTTTAACTAAGATTCAAAAAATTCTTTCAAAAAAAGGTTTAGGCTTAAAGCTATTTGATGGATATAGGCCTCAGAAATCTGTAAATAATTTTGTTGAATGGTCAAAAAAAGCAAGTGATACTCTAACCAAAAAAAAGTATTATCCAAATGAAAAAAAGGATAGTCTTTTCCTTAAGGGATATGTTGCTAAAAAATCTGGACATAGCAGAGGGAGTACTGTTGATATTACTTTAATTTACACTGATAGTATTAATTTTGGGAAAGAACTTGACATGGGAAGTGGTTGGGATTTATTTGGGAATGAATCTTGGATTGATTATGACTCAATAACAGATTTGCAAAAAAATAACCGCAATTTTTTGCAAACAATAATGAGTCAAAATGGTTTTAAATCTTATTCAAGGGAATGGTGGCATTTTACTCTAATTAATGAGCCTTATCCAAACACTTATTTTGATTTTTAAATGGCATTATTCCCGATGCATTTATGCTGCTATATTTGTATTTTCTATTTAATCGTATATTTAAATGTTTATTATGACAAATAAAGAGCCAATTGGACGCTTATTCCTTGGACATTTTCAAATAGGGAACCTTTTAGAGATATTGAAAAATTTAATATTTTTAGTTAACCACAAATTAATATTCTGAAAAAACTACTTCTTTTAATTTTCATTGTTTCACTCTCTAGCTGTACAAAAGAGTTTGTTGTAGATGTAAAATCTAATCCACCTGATGGCGGCACTGTAATACCATCTCAAGGAACATATAAAGAAGGAAGCACAGTAACACTTATAGCGACACCAAATCTTGAATATAAGTTCACAGGATGGTCAGGTGATGCAATAGGCTCTTCAAGTCCTATTGAAGTAATTGTAGATGACAATAAAAATGTAATAGCAAATTTTAGTTTAGTTCAATATGCCCTAACAACGAGTATAAACGGAGAAGGAAGTATAGCAGAGACGATAGTTAATACGGGAAAATCTACTGACTATGATTCTGGGACTACAGTTCAGTTAGAGGCTATTCCATCAAAGGGTTACTATTTTGCTGGTTGGTCTGGAGGTATAACAGGAGAAGCCAACCCTTCTCAAATCTTAATTGATAGACCTAAAAATGTAACTGCCACTTTTAAGAAACTTTCCTATGAGCTAAGAGTATTAACTCAAGGAGAAGGAACAGTAAAAGAAGAAATAATTAATACCTCAAAATCTACTGATTATGAGTTTGAGACTACAGTTAGATTAACAGCTTCTGCTGAAGAAGGTTCTGACTTTATTGAGTGGGAAGACTCTGGAGCTCTCACAGAACAAAACCCCTATGATATAATAATCACGGAACCAAAGCTTGTAAAAGCTGTATTTGAATATGATTTATTTAATCTTGGTGTTGGTAAATGGAAGATTAGAAAACCTAAACAGAGTCAAAAAACAATTTACAATGTGTACAGTATAATATTTAATCGCAATCGCTCATTTAGACTAAACTATTCTTCAGGACAAATTAGTGGCACATATTCGGTAACCTCTAACTCTAATATTGTCCTCAATAATTACGGTTCCCTTTCTAATGTTCAAATTAATAATAATCAGATAGGATTTAATCTTAACATCACAGACTTGTTTCAATTTGATGTTGTTGGAAGCAGAGTTCAAACCTATCAACAAAACAGAACCTATATACCAGACCAGAACTTTGAACAGGCACTTGTAGATGCAGGTTATGATACTACTATTGATACTTATATTGATGATTCAAGTATGCTAGGAATTACTCAACTAGATTTAAGTAACAAACAGATAGCAGATTTTACCGGACTAGAAGAGTTTGTAAACCTTACAGACTTAAATTTAAGTGGAAATACAATCACCTCTGTTCCACTTGTTAATCTTAACAAGCTCACTACCCTTAATTTAAGCAGTACAGGGTTAACAGTAATAGACCTTTCACAAAACAGTAATATTAGTTCTTTAGACCTATCAGGGAATACTGGCTTAAGTTGTGTAAAAGTTAGCCAACTGATTTACCAACAAGTCCCTTCAGGATGGATATATGACAACACCACTAGTTTTGAATTAGAATGTGATTGTCCAACACTATCGCTTATCTCTGGAGCACCTGTTCAGGAGTTATGTGATGGTGATGCAATACAATCTTTAGTTTATGAGTTTGGAGGAACAGAAACTAATATAAATGTTGAACAAAATTCAATTCCTCCTGGATTAACTACAGATATCAGCAATGGAACATTAACTATCTCTGGTACGCCAATTTTCAATAGCGATAATTATAGTTTTTCAGTATTTACAACGGATGGGAACACAAATTGTAGTCAAGTATCACAAACAATAACACTAACTAAAAACTCAAATTCACCTTCTTTAACAGTTGTATCCGGTCAACTAAATCAATCTATATCTATTGGCGCAATTGATCCAATCGTAGTGAGTTATGGTGGCACAGCTACTGCATTATCTGTTATCTCAGGATCACCTAATCAAAACAATGGTACATCAACAATTGGACTTCCACCAACTCTTTCTTTTATTAAATCGGGACAAACTTTCACTTTACAAGGAAGCATAAATACTCCGGGAACTTATAATGGAATAATTACCACCAACAGTAATGGAGGCTGTACTGAAATAACTAGAACTATTCAAATAGTAGTCACTGCACCAGATGTTACTAATACTTCAACCGGAAACACAACTACAAGTGATACTTCTACCACAAGTGATGCCAATACTTCAAGCGGCACTTCTACTACAAGTGTTGCTTCTTCCTCATCTTCGTATAGTATTGATGTAACTGCAACTAATAGTTCTAATTACACTCTTAGTGGTTCTGATAGATCAGGGAATATATCAGGGAATGACCCAGATCTTATATTTAATGTTGGCGATACAATAGATTTTGTTGTTAATGCCTCTGGTCATCCATTTTATCTTAAAACAATTGCTGGAACAGGAATAAGGAATACCGTAACTGGTCTAAATAATAATGGAACAACCAATCAAACTATAAGTTGGACGCCAACTTCTTCAGGAACATTTTATTATCAGTGTTCTTTACACGGAGGAATGGTAGGCACGATTACTATTCAATAGAAGAAATGATCTTTTATTAACGTCAGGCAATTATTAATTTTTTACTGAACATACACTCAAAAAAAATTCAATTTTTCAAAAAAACTAATAAATTCGAAATTCTGTTTTATAAAATTATGAATACTAAAGAAAGATGGTTTTTTTAAAGGTTTAGTTCTTCCTGAATCTCAATCTACTTTATATTGGAATAATAAACGATATTCAAAAGAAGAGATAATCGTTATCAAAAGAAAAATAGAAAACGAAACATCATAATTATGATGCTATTAAATAGGCTTGAAAAAAATAATTGAAATGCAAATAATTTTAAAAGAGCTGGCATTAACAATGATTGCAATTGGTTTTACTATTATTTGGTTCGGATTACAAGTGGCTAAAAGTTAATCCAAAAACTCTTTCAAAATAAACAAATAGTTTTTTTCCTATTTGTTTATTTTACTTTCCTCTGTCGAGCTATTATCAACTGATTCAGTTCTATTTTTAGATGCGCTAAATTTCAGATATATTTCATGAGAAGGACTGTTAACAGATGCTGTCCATCCCCCTAGTTGTGATGAAATTGAATACCCTATGGAAAAAGAAGAATTTAATTTAATTCCAGAGAGAAAACTTACACTTCCACCGGATGTATTTGCAGAGAAAAGACCCCTTTGACTCGCCCCATAATTTACACCAAACCAAAATAAATCTTCATAAAAAACAATAGAGGAGACATCAATACTTGTAGGAGCATTAGCGGTCTTTTTTAATAAAAAGTTAGGATTGATTGTTAATTTATCACTTAATCCTTTTTTATAACCACCTGATAAGTAATAATGTCTTTGTTTGTTTGTTATTTTATTTTCAAAAAAATAGGGAATAGAAAAACCTAGATATAATTTATCAGTTTGAAAATGTAATCCAAAACCTATATTTTCAACAAAATAATTATCTGTGTTTCTTGCATTTGGATCAGATAAGTCATCAAAGTCTGTGCTCCTTAAATTTATATTATGGTCGTTACCGCTTAGTTTAAGACCTAATGAAAGGCTGTGACTATTTTTATTCAATTTAAGATGATAAACGGTATTAATGGCAATAAAATTATTATTCACCGGCCCGATTCTATCATTAATTACTTCTAAACCAGCTCCTAAATTATTTTTTAAAGGAGAACTTAAAAGGATTGAATTAGTTACTGGGTTTCCATCAAAGCCTATCCACTGCAAGTTGTGAATTGAGCTTATTGTTAGATTTTCTTCTAAGCCAACAAAAGCAGGATTAAATAACTGGCTGTTAAACATGTAGTGATTAAAGCTGAGCTCTTGCTGAGCTCGAATCAAAAATACATTCAAGAACATTAGAAGGATAACTATTTTAAAGTTATAATTATTCATTGCTCATGCGGGTTAGATAGACGTATCCTTTTTTTACATTAGATCCATCTCCATTTAAGTCCAAAACATAAAAATATGTTCCCACAGGAAGGTTTGAGGAGCGATTTCCACTTGAATTACTATTATTACTTCCGTTCCAATTATTTTGATATCCTTTAGATTCAAATACACTTACTCCCCATCTATTGAAAATATAAATTTTATTATTTGGATAATTTTGATTCAAGTCCCCTCTGATAGTCCAAGTATCATTTATTCCATCTCCATCGGGAGAAAATGCATTTGGAATAATTAAATTGGCAATTATTAATTCACTTGGCTTGGAAATGATTTCTTCTTGACAAAGATAACTAGGAGAGCTAGCTATAGCCCTATAGCTCCATCCCTCCATGCTAAATAGAGGATTTGAGATAGTTAACTTATTAGTTTTTGTCCCACCATACATATTATCGTCAGTAATTTCGACCCATTCACTAATGTTAGGCGAAGAAGTACCTAAACTTTTATTAACCTGCCACTTGTAGGAAATTTTATTTTCTGAATTAACCAGAATTGAAATTTCAATTTCTGATTCTCTTGTGATCATTGTGGTATTATTAGGCTCTTTAAAAATTTCAAAAATGAGTGAACCTGATTCTAAGAAATCTAATATTCCATTAATATCATTATCTGCAATTTCAACATATCCTATACTTGAAGAAACCTTCCCATTGGAATCAATTTCAGGTATTCCGCTACCTATTATTCCATCAAAATCAGGATCAATGTATCCTGCTTCACTTGCATCAAAGCAGCCATCTCCATCACTATCATTATCTAGAGAATTTGGAATCCCATCATTGTCTAAATCCTCAAGACCCTCTTTAATATCTTCGATACCATCATTATCATCATCTAAATCTTGATTATTTCCTATTTTGTCATTGTCAGTATCAAACCACTCAAGTCTGTTAAGTGGAAATTTATCAACTAAATTGATATAATTATCTCCGTCACAATCTAATTCCCCCCATTGATCGCTGAAAGGTGAATCAATAAATTCTAAATCAAAATCACAAGGATCTTTTGGGTTCGTTTTGCTGTTTACAACTTCTTGCCAGTTACTAATGCCGTCACCATCACAATCAAATCCTCTTTCAGGAAAAACAGTTATACTATAATAATTATAATCACATCTATCATAGACATCAGTCCCATCATTTATTTCATTTCCATTTAGGACGCCATCTCCATCACAATCTAAGGCTTGCCAAGCTAGACTGGTTAACGTGCTTACGCTGCTAATAATAAAACTACACCCATTAAACGGATCAGTATTGTCGTTAACCTCTTTTGAGTTTATAACACCATCGCCATCACAGTCTTCTATCGAGGTTACTTGTAGAGTAATATTATTAATATCAACAGAGCAGCTATTTAAAGGGTTTGTTTTATCATTAAGCACTTCGTTCCTTCCACTAACTCCGTCCCCGTCACAATCTAAACCATTATTTATGACAGGTATTGACCTACTTTCTACTTTATAACTACAAGCATTTCTTGGGTCAGTATTGTCAATGAGCTCATCTTCATTTACAACCCCATCTCCATCACAATCAAGAGTATTCCATTCTGAACTTATATTATTAAATCTTACATCGGGAAAAAAATAACTACATGGGTCTTCACAATTTGACCCGTAGATTGTTTCACTAGCACAACAAACACCATCACCATCAGTATCGCAAGTATCAGGATCATCAGGATCATTAGGGGAGGAAGCAGAGCACTCATTGAGAACAATCGTTGAAGAAGTAGTTGAGCCTCCACAAAGAGATGGGACTTCATAGAAGATATTATATGTTCCTGGAGTTGAACTTTGAAAATCAATTTTTCCAGTTGTTGAATTTATATCTAATCCATCGGGTAGACTATAAAACGTTCCAGAAGCTAAGCCACTAATTGAAGGTGTAAGATCAGAGTCATTTGCACAAAATTTTATCTCTGGGGGATAGCCATAATCAAAAGTACCTGTCACAAGAGAAGATATGGTTACAGAAATAGTAGTACTATTAACACAGCCTAAAGTTACTGGACCTAAAGAAGGAATAGCGGGAGGAGCATCTTCATCGCTATATAAATTTAAAATTTCATCATCTGTTAAAGGAGTGTTCCATATTTTTAGATCATCCAAAAAGCCAACATAACCATCAGCAACTGGATCCAGCCCTCTACCACTTTCTTGATAGCCTCCACCAATTGTTAACCCATGCCTAATAATATTATGCATATTTGTACGGTTATTATTTTCTACAGTTCTAAAAATACCATCAACGAAAATAGTTCTACCTACATTCCTATTATATCTATAGACAAAGTGATGCCATGTATCATCAGAAAAGTCACCAGTTATATGCCCTCTTCTACTGCAAGCACCAAAATCAGATATACCAGATTCACCAGCTCTAAATATAACACCTCTATCACTATCACTACATCCATATTGTCCAAGAGACATAAAGTCAGTTTCATTATATGATTCACTATCATAATCATATCTCAGCCAAATACTAATTGTAAATGAGTCACTAGAAGTCCCATTAAATTCATCTATAATTTCATTACCAAAATAGATTGAATCATCACCATCAAACTCTAAAGCAGAAAATGGAGTTCCAAATCTATTATTAGCTCCAATGGGGTTGGATGTTGATGTGACTGTTCCATGATATCCATTACCACTGACATCTTCATTATTATCATCTAGAGGATAATGACCAATTAAGTTATCTTCTTGAGGAATTCTATAGCTTAAATTCTTAGTTATTGGAGTAGTGTAAGTAATGCTATAAGTTCCAGTTAAAGAACTACCTGGAGATATAACACCAGTTAAAAGATCAATGCTTAATCCTAAGGGACTGAAAGTAAATGTTCCTCCGGGAGTTGTTATTGTAGGAGTAGCTACATTTGTTTCACTCGTACAGAAAAGGTTTGAGCCGTAGCTAAAGCTTGAATTGTCTTCTGGCTTTATTTCAATAGTTGTTGAAGATGTATTTTGGCAATCACCAGCTGTAGTATATTCAATAGTGTAACTTCCAACCGAAGATAAGCTTGGATTTATAATTCCTGTGGTTAAATTTATATTTAAACCTGATGGGCTTACAGAAAATGTACCGCCAAGAGTCTTTATTGTCGGAGTAACAGTTGATATATCACTAACACAGTACGATTTTGCAGGGTAGCTAAAACTAGAATCTTCTTTAAAATCATTGATTACTAAAATGAATGAAGATGTTTCAGAGCATGTTCCAGAAATAGTATACTCTATTGTATAGGTAGCTACAGAGGAAAGGCTAGTATTAATTTCTCCAGTAGAAGAGTCAATGTTTAATCCAAGAGGAGTGAAGGTAAATGTCCCACCTAAGGTTTCTACTGTTGGAGTAACTGTTCCTAAAGTTCCTTTACAGTATTTGTCTTGTGGATAATTAAATAATGAACTTTCTCCTAAATTAATTGTTATAGTAGCACTTGATGTTGCTGGACACAGACCAGAGGTTGTGTATGTTACTGTATAGGTTCCAGGAGTAGATGCAGAAGGTGATATTACACCTGTAGTAGAATTAATTATTAAACCACCTGGAGCACTAAAAACCCCAGCATCTCCTGTTATAGTTGGAGTAATTGAATTTGGTAGATTCGAACAGTAAGAACTTTTAGAAAAACTAAAAGTTGGATCGTCTGCAGGTAAAATTTCAAATGTTACACTTAGGGTTCCTGAACATGTTCCAGAGGTTATATATTCTATAGTATAAGAACCAACAGAAGAAATAGATGGAGAAATCACACCTGTTGAAGAATTAATTGCTAGTCCACTTGGAGGAGAAACAGAAAAACTTCCTCCCGCTATACTTAAGGAGGGACTATAGGAAACAGCTGGATCAACATTTATACAGCTACTATAACTCGGGTATGAAAGTGTCGGAGAATCTGACGCAGTAATAGCTATGGTTAAAGACGAAGTTTGTGCGCATGGCCCAGAGGTAGTATATCCTATAGTATAAGAACCAACACTAGATAGCGACGGTATAATTCCACCTGTGGTGGTATCAAATGACAGACCAGTAGCAGGAGAGAGACTAAAAACTCCTCCTGGAGTTCCTGATATTGTTGGAGTTATTTCTGAAGTACTTGATTGACAGAAATTAATTGTAGAGTAGCTAAAAGTAGGATCATCAACAGGTAAAATTTCAAATGTTACACTTACGGTTCCTGGACATGTTCCAGTGGTGGTGTATGTAATGGTATATAAATTAACAGACGAAGCAGAGGGAGTAATTACACCTGAAGAATCAATTGCGAGTCCACTTGCAGGAGAAACAGAAAAAGTTCCTCCAGCTATACTTAAGGCGGGACTAAAGGAAACAGATCCATCAACATCTTCACAACTATTGCTAGTAGTGTATGTAAGTGAAGGAGAATCTTTTGCAGTAATAGTTATGGTTACAGTTGATGTTCTTGAACATGTTGCAGCGGTTGTGTATGATACAGTGTACGTTCCAGGGGTAGATGTTGAGGGTGTAATTCCACCTGTACCCGTATTTAATGTCAAACCCCCTGAAGCACTAAAAACTCCTCCAGCCTCTGTTATAGTTGGAGTAATTACCGAATCATTGGATTCGCAATAAGTGTTTAAAGGATAACTAAAACTAGCGTCAGAATCTCCAATGGTAACTGTTGAACTTGCAGTATGTGTTTTACCACTTGTGGGCTCTGTCCATGTGGCTAAAACTACATAAGTCCCAGAAGCGGAAGCTGAAACATCGATTATTCCGGTTGCTAAATTAATTGAAAGTCCGCCAGGGGTTGCTGAGAAAGAACCTTTGTATCGAAGGGCAAACATATCATATTCGTATTCAACTTCAGATTGTGTTAATTCAAATTGAAAAATTCTAATTGGGCCAAATTCTCCTTCAAATTCAAAACCATTGGTATCTGGCGTTCTTTCTGTGTTTGAATTTCTACCAAACATAATAGCTCCATCAGCGGGATACTCCAAATTTAAAGTTTCAGTCACAGTACCCGTTAAAACACCGTCAACATAAAATTTAACAACCCCGGTCTGGTCTCCTGATCCAGGGCCTCCATCTACATCTCTTGTTATTAATAAGTGATACCACTGATTGTTATTCAGCGTATTATCTGCTATTATAAAATGTCCACCACCAGAGGCAATCGGTAATCCAATTCTATCTCTTGACCCTCCAAATCCAATTCTATATTTCCATTTTCCACCTTGAGACCAAAGAGATGAAATCCCCTGACTACTGCCACTTGTCCATTCATAGATAATAGTTTTATTATCCCGGTCAGTCCAATCATATTCCTTTACCCATACAGAAACTGATTGTGATTTCCTTGGAAAAAATCCACTATCACCAGTGTAATCATTTTCAATTAAATCATTTAAGCCTCCTGGAGCAGTAAATTCCAGGGACATTCCTTCATTATGTTTTATATTTCCATTATTATTTCTTGTCACAAAGTTCGGGTGATAAGTTCCATCGTCTGTCCAGACATTAGGATTACCATCATCCTTCAACTCCCAGTGGGTAAAGGAAGAATTCGTTGTTAAATTCGATAAAATACCAGTAGTTCCTCCAGTAACACTCCCAACATTAGTCCAACTTACTGGATTTCCAGGATCTAAATTTATGAAAGGAAGTGTTCGATGAGAGTTTGTAGGAATTATTGTCGGTGTGATTGTTCCTCCAGCACTTTTACAAATTGGACTAGATGCATAGCTTAGTTGATACACTGGATTATTTACAGAGCGAATAGTAATTGAGGTTGTGAAACTTTTACAAGCGCCAGTTGAATAAGTTATATCATATACTCCAGCAAGAGAGTTCGATGGATTAATTACACCTGTAGTTGCGATCAATATCTAAAAAATCTGCTTTACCAGAACCCCATTGATTATTTCTATGAACAAGTCCTCCGGTAATTGAGGCGGTAAAAGTTCCACCTGAACTAACAATAGTGGGAGTTATTAGCCCATCATCTTGGCAATTGTTGAAGCGCAAAACTAATTGATGGGTCGCAGGGCTCCGCCCATCTAGGTAAAAAAAGTGGTTTTGAATTTATAGGGTGAACTGTTACTAAAAGATGAATCTACTAGGGTTGTGTACCACGCACCAGCAGTTGAGATCTTGATCAAAGCAAGAAGCGCAGTCGAACATATTATTCATAGTAGTAATTGATGTTACATCCCATCCACCCAAAGGATGATTAAATCTTGAAGCAGCCATTGAAAAGGTTATTTGCCGATGTAACATTACTTACATCCCAACCACTGATATTACCATTAAATGCAGGTGCACTTGCAAAAGTAGATTCAATAGTTGTAACACTTGAAGTGTTCCAATTCATAATAGTTGATGGAACACCAGCTGAGAGCCCATTATTAAAAATAGTTGCTCCATTAAACATTGCCTTAAGAGTAGTTGCACTAGAAGTATTCCAATTAGAGAGATCTTGATTAAAAACTGATGCGTTAAAAAACATTCTGTCCATTGCAGTAACATAGCTTACATTCCAGCCACTGATATTACCATTAAAAGCGGTTGCATTTCAAACATACTATCCATTCGTTGTAGCACTTGATGTATCCCACTGCAAGGTATTGGATACCCACCTGATGATTGGCCGTTGTTAAAGACAGTATTATTCATAAATGTATGTTGCATATGTGTCAACACTAGAAGTAACCCAACTAGAAAGATTTTGATTAAATAGATCATTTGCTCTGAAAGTTGCAGCTCATATATTGAACAGATGAAGTGTTCCAATTATTTAGAGGTTGATTAAAACTATCCGCATTACTAAATGTGCTTTGCAGACTAATCACATTAGAAACATTCCAATTATTTAGAGGTTGATTAAAAGCTATAGCGTTCAAAAACATTCTAGCCATATTTTTAACACTACTAACGTTCCAGGTGTTTAGAGGTTTGTCAAATGCTGAAGCACCATTAAACATATCTAGAATCAATAGGTCTCGACACTTGAAGTATCCCAAGAACTAATATCTTTATTAAAAGCTATTGCTCCGCTAAACATATCCTTCATAGTCTCGACACTAGAAGTATTCCATTTGTTACCATCTCTTGTAAGAGTTTTATTAAAAGCCCTTGCATTCAAAAATGTAGCTTGCATTGTTTCGACACTACTAGTATCCCAATCAGATAGATCTTGATTAAAAATGGTTGCATTAGAAAAAGTAAAACTCAGATTAGTCACATTAGAAACATCCCAATTATTTAGAGGTTGATTAAAGTTAATTGCACCATTAAACATACCATTCATTGTGTTTACACTAGAAGTGTCCCAATTATTAATCAAGGGACTGCCATCATTGT
The DNA here is from genome assembly GCA_943842245.1 of uncultured Flavobacteriaceae bacterium. Lineage (GTDB taxonomy): Bacteria > Bacteroidota > Bacteroidia > Flavobacteriales > Flavobacteriaceae > MS024-2A. The sequence goes on along the minus strand of CALTAJ010000002.1, from coordinate 220,474 downwards.
TAAAAGCCCGTGCTCCTTGAAACATCTGAGCCATCGTAGATACACTACTAACTCTATTGTTCCAGCTACTTAGATCTTGATTAAAAGCCCTTGCATCCAAAAACATCTGAGACATATTTGTAACACTACTAACGTTCCAGCTGTTTAGAGGTTGGTTAAATACTCTAGCGTCAAAAAACATTCCAGCCATATTATTAACACTACTAACGTTCCAGCCATTTAAAGGTTTATCAAATGCTGAAGCATATTTAAACATTCTATCCATTCTTGTAACACTACTAACGTTCCAGCTCTCTAGAGGTCGGTTAAATGATGTTGCTTCACTAAACATCCCTACCATGTTAGTAACACTACTAACATTCCAATTATTAATCAAGGCACTGCCACCATTGTTAAAAGCTACAGCTTTAAAAAAAGTTTGTTGCATATTAAGTACATTACTAACAGTCCAAGAGGATAGATCTTGATTAAATGCACTCGCTCCTCTAAACATATCCTTCATAGTAGTGACATTCGAAGTATCCCAAGAACTAATATCTTGATTAAATGTGGCTTGATTTAAAAATAAATCGGACATGTCTGTAACAAGAGAAGTAACTACTCTATTCCAATCGGTATCACCTATAGGTTTAGCAGCTAAAGATGCAGTACTATAAGCCGTATAGGTTTGCCCACCTACAATACCTGAGTCCCCTGCAACGCAACCAGTACATTTTACCGTAACACCATTTGAGTCTAGGGAAAAAGTACCTTGAGCTGATAAACTAAATTCTGAAAAGAAAAATAATAATAGGAACGACACAAAAAATATAAATAAATTATATTTTTTATTCGTGGAGTATAATTGACGACTTTTAAAAAAACTTACGAGATCTTCAATAATTTATTTATATAATTTTTATGGTTTAATTGTTTTAACCCACAAATTTCTATATTTACACCTTAAATAGTAAATGCTTAACCTTATCATCAGTAATATATTAATATTATACTGCATTTAATAAATGGAAATTTACCCTGTTTACCTCTTATTTTTTACAACTTTAATAGTCATGTAACAAGGCTTTACAGAATGTCGGCCACTGAAAATGACTATCATCTTAGAGCATCTTATTTTTCATTTTTCGTTTCAGCTAATAACAATGATAAATATGTCTATGTACTTCATATTTAACATTAAAATACCGATTGTACTTGTTGCCTCAGGAAGGAGCATTTGCTTTTATTTTTTTCTTTTTATTTCATAAAATCTATCCTAGAAAAAAAGAGAGGCAAGACTCACCTTTATTTACTTTATACCTAGTCCTTACTTTTACTATTCGTTGATTCCCTTAATTCAAATCGAGGAATTAGATTACTTCACGTTTATAGATAATCAGATTGCCTCTGAAAATATACTGGGGTTTAATACTATATGATTTTGTGGGTAAGGAGGACTGTGTTTATGAGTTTTGTGTCTTGAATACTCTTTTTTTTACTAGGGATAATTTTTAATAAATTTTTTCAAATATTAAAGAGTGAAATTTTAACTGATAAAAACAAAAACATGCATGTATCTGAGCTTCATGAAATACTATTATGTGCTAATCACCACCACGAGCATTTCTACTCTCTTTGTTTTAGGTGTATTTTTATTAAACATATAAATGGCCTATTTGCTATAGTTAGCATTAAGGTTTTAGGCAATTTTAACCATCCTGATTTTAAGTCAGTTCGCCCTGAAATGATCAGAAAAATTTCGCGTATTAGATAATTCTGATGATAAAGATGAAGGCTTATTAAAAATATACCGTCATATTAAATCTTTATTTTCAGAAGACAATAAATATCTTAATCCTGATTACACATCAGCTTCAATTTCTGCTGAAACTGGTATACGAAATGAATTGGTTCGTAATAGTATAAAAAACACATTCTGGGATGAGTGTTCCTCAATTTATTAATTCATATAGAATTGAGTTTGCAACTACATTAATCGGTGAAGGTTACCTGCAAAACTATTCTATGGAAGGACTTGCAGAAAAGTCTGGATTTAGTTCACAAGAAAATTTTAATAGGGTTTTCAAGTTAATAAAATCGTGTACTCCAACGCAATATCTTAATTCTTGAAGAAAAAGTTAAAAAACATCTTCTAAGGGCTTCTAATTATAATGTTTGTTTTTGGATTCTTAAATTCCAACAGTATCAAAATCTATTGAATTGAAACTAAACCAGAGGATACAGTTAGAATAATCTAAAACCCCTTTAAAACGTATTTAAACGCGTTCTAACGGTGATTATCTTCAGCCAGTTGAATCATATTATCCTTTGACTTATAAGTGTTCTTGTCAAGGAATCTTTCTACTTCTGTACGTCTAAATATTCTTTTACCATTATTTATTTACCGATACAAAATTGACTAAATATTGCACCTAAAACGTCTTGGTCATTATCAATATTTCCAGTTATAGATCCAATATGATTAATAGCATCTTTAAGTTCTATACTTAATAGATCTCCAGGTAAATTGTTGTCTAATCCCTTTTGAATTAATAAAATTGACTCTAAAGCAGAATTAAGAGCCATATAATGGCGACTATTATTTATTACTATACTTGAATCACCTTTCATATTTTTCACTTGATCTACCAGTATTTTTTGAAGTGGAATTAAACTTTTTGAATCCCTTGATGAGATTCCGAATTTTATAATATCTATTTTCTGTTTAAGCCTTGATTCAATATTTGATGCTAAAGAAATATCAAAGTTGTTATTATGCTCATCAATTTTATTTTCAACCACTAAAAGATTTAGATTTTCATGACTTAATTTTTGAATTTCTTTTGCAGTTTCTTTTGGATCACTGTCTCGTTGATAAAGATAAATGAGAATAGACGCTTGACTTACTTTTTCTCTAGTCTTTTTAATACCAATAGATTCAACTATGTCTTTTGTTTCTCTAAGTCCAGCTGTATCTATGAATCTAAAGAGTATACCGCTCAAAACCAATGTATCTTCAATGCTGTCTCGAGTTGTTCCTGGAACATCAGAGACTATTGCCTTTTCTTCATTTAATAATGCATTTAATAAAGACGACTTTCCCACATTTGGTTTTCCAGCTATTGCCACTGGGACCCCTTTTTTTATAACATTTCCATACGAAAAAGAATTTTTGAGACCACTAATATTTTTGTGAAGGAGATTGAGTAATGATTTCAATTGACTGATATTAGCAAATTCTACTTCCTCTTCACTAAAATCAAGTTCAAGTTCGATAAGAGCCTTGAACTGGATTAGTTCTTGGCGTAAGTTTTCCATTTTTTTCGAAAACCCACCTCGCATTTGTTGCATTGCAATTTGATGAGCTGATGCACTTTCAGCTGCTATTATGTCCGCTACAGCTTCCGCTTGACTTAAATCCATTTTTCGATTAAGGTAAGCTCTCAATGTGAACTCTCCTGCTTGGGCAGGATTTATTCCAACATCTAAATAGCATGTTATTATTTTTTGTTGTATGTAAGAAGAGCCATGGCAGGAAATCTCCACTACATTTTCTCCAGTATAAGAATGAGGTCCTTTGAATTTAGTTAATAACACCTCATCAATGATCTCTTGGTCTAAACTAAAATTTCCAAGAACAATCGTATTAGAGGGTATTTTATTCCAAGATTGTTTAGATTTAGAGCGAAAAAAAAATGATGTTTTCTCGAATGCATCAGGGCCTGAAAGACGAATAATACCAATCGCTCCACTTCCAGCAGGGGTAGCTAAAGCGATAATAGTTCCTTCACTTAACATTTTAAATTTTTTTACTGAATGTGGCTCTGCGTTTGTGGAGTCTGTGTTCATAATTTTTCCACAATTTTTGAATGGCTGTATTTTCTTCTAATTCTGGATTGGTTTCTACAATATTAATGTTCTGCTTATTGAAGAGTTTTTGCATTTCATTAAAAATGATCGCTGTAATTCCCTTATTTTGGTAATCAGGACGAACTCCAATTAAATAAAAAGAAGCGCGCTTATTGAAATACATAGCTTTTAAAATATGGATTGAGTTAAACAAAGTTAACTGACCATTTACCTTTTTGAGTGCTTCAGTGAAAGAAGGCATAGTGATAGAAAAACAGATGAGTTTACCTTGTTGATCAATAATACATTTGATGAAATCAGGATTTATAAATTTTAAAAAACGTTTTTTGTAGTTTTCTATTTGGTAGTCCTGAATTGGAACATAGGATTGAAGGTTATTATATGTTTTATCAAGTAATTCAAACATTTGATCAACATATGGTATAATAGCTTTACGATTTTTAAAATTCAATAAAGTAAGATTATATCTTTCCATTATAAGTTTAGAAAAACGCTTTACTTTTTCAGGAGAAGATTCAAAATCATCAATTTTAATTTCATATTCCACCCATTTTGCAGCTTCATTGAAGCCAAGTTTTTTCAAGTGTTCAGAGTAGTAGGGGTGATTGTAGAGGGTAATCATAGTATTTTGTTCTTCATACCCTTTAATTAGAAGACCAGCTTTGTCCAAGTTTGAAAAACCTAAAGGACCTTCAACACTTTCAAGATTGTGATCTTTTCCAAATTTAATTACGCAATCAATTAATGACTTAGTTACATTAATATTGTCAATAACATCAAACCATCCAAAGCGAACTTTACTTTTTTTAATTTCTTTAACTTCAATCCAATTAACAATTGCAGCTATTCTACCAACAATTTTTTCATCTTGATAAGCTAGAAAAAAACTTGCATTTGCATTTTGATAAACAGGGTTTAAGTCAGGGTCGATAGTTTCAATTTCGTCGTTAATTAACGGAGGAACCCAATTTGGGTTTTCCTTGTACAAACTATAAGGAAACTTTACAAAAGCGAGATATTCAGCTTTAGTCTTTGCTTCTTTAATGACGATATCTTTTATCATATCCCTTAATTACTTTTGGCTTTACGGTTACGTTTACGTTCTTTTTTGGTATTTTTCTTTAGTGTTTTATTTAAACTGCGTTCTTCTTTTTTTAGAGCCTTTGATTGAATTTCCCCCGCTGAAATGAAATCTTTGTGAAAATCAAGTCTGTAAGATACTCCAACATTTGCTAATATTCTACTTGGACTACTTTTTGTTGATCCACCCATTGTGGCTTCAACCTGAATATTATCAGAATATAAATAGGCAAAACCAAGACGAAACAAAGAGTCTCTATAAAGTTCACTTCTATTTCCTTGACTTTCAATATAAACTGACCACAAAGGATTAAGTGTATGGGTCAAGGTGAGAATGTAACTCATTTGAGGATCTATAGATAAATAGCGATCATATGAAAAGTTTGTAACAAAAACCCAAGAACTTAAAAAATGCGATTGGGTAGCTAGAGTTCCTCTTAAGTGAAAAAAGGGTTCTTCATCCACAGATATACCTAAATTTTGAAAGAAAATAGGGCGATAGATGTTTCCAAACACGTTATTAAATGGAAATGGGTTGTTTTTTTCAAAATTTATATTAGTTCCCAATGTAATAGAAATTGCCGGAATTAGTTCACGAAATTTGAAACCATTATTTGCTTTCCAACTATATACATTTTCTTCTCTTTCTTTTTTAAATGGGTCGTAAAACAAGTATTTGAAACCAATAAAATTTTGTAAAAAGCCGTTTCTTGATGAACTAATTGGAACAGATAATATTTTAGAATTTAAACTTCCTTTTAAATATTTGCTCTCTAATGTTAACTCTAAGGTCTCAAACAAAAACCCCCAGCGTAAAGCAATAAATCCGAGACCTCCTTTGAAGGATGAATTGTTGTACCCGCTATGTGAATATTGATGAAATGATAATCCAATCTCAGATTGAATTACATTTTTACCAACTGAAAAAGCACCAATTGAGGCTCCTGGGCGATTGGAGTTAATTTGATCAGTATACTGAGCTTGAATAGTAATCGAAAAAAAAGCAAAAGCTAATGCGAGCCTTAAAGAAATCATATTACAAATATATAATAAGAATCTAGGATTTTTTGTTATGAATACTTGTTAATGCATCATAAATTGTCGCAGATTCAACACTAAATACTTACTTTTGAATATTAAACAAATCTTTTAAGGGTGTTTTTCAAGTTTTTATTATTTTTTTTAGGAGGGATTTATGTACTAAGATTAATTTCACCATTCTTATTTAAGCTATTGATTTCAAGCTTACTTAAAAAAACCAACCAAGTACCTCCCAAGAATGATCAAAAACCACGAACGAAGAAAAAGACAGGCTCTGATTCTCTAGGTGAATATATTGATTATGAAGAAGTGGATTAATATCTCGCTTTCTTCAGCATTAATTACCCATGTGATTATCACATTTGGTTTTGTTTTATTATCTCTTTTATTTTATTACCCTTTACTTTCGGGTAAAATACTATTGCAATCAGATATTCGTCAGTATGATGGTATGTCAAGGCAATTAAAAGACTTTCGAGTAAATACGGAAAGTGAAACTTATTGGATCGATAATGCTTTTGGTGGAATGCCAACTTACCAATTGGGAGCTAAATATCCAGTAGATATTTTAAGTCCTATTTACTCCTTTTTTCGTATTATACCTCGACCTGCACATATCTTGTTTTTATATCTTTTAGGAGCTTACTTACTATTAATAATCATTAAAATGCCATGGCCAATTGCACTTTTTGGAGCTATTTCCTTTGGCTTTTCAACATACTTACTAATTATTTTACAAGTAGGGCATAACACAAAAGCACTTGCTGTGAGTTTTTTCCCATTTGTCATAGCTGGAATGCTACTTTTATTTAAAAAACGATGGCTTTGGGGAATTTTATTAAGCTGTTTAGCTATTGGTATGCAAATTAGGGCGAATCACTATCAAATGTCTTATTATTTATTAATGTTGATGGGAGTTTTTGTTTTAATTTATGGATACCATGCTGTAAGAAATAAAAATATAAGAAGTTTTTTGAAGTCTTTTATAGGTTTAACTGCCGCTGGAATCATTGCTTTAGGTTTTAATGCTACTCCGCTATTAGCTACTGCTGAATATGCTCAATTCAGCACCCGTGGTGCAAGTGAATTAAAATTAAGTGCAAACGGGAGTCTAAAAGAACAGTCTTCTGGACTCGATTATGAATACATCACGGAGTACAGTTATGGAATTTTTGAAAGTTTGAATCTAATTGCACCTAGAATTCAAGGAGGTGGATCAAGTGAGGATTTAGGATCTGACTATGGGATATATGATTTTTTGATTAAAAATGGAGTTGGGGTAGATCAAGCTTCACAATTTTCTAAAAATGTTCCAACTTATTGGGGAGATCAACCGATACTTGAAGCCCCTGCTTATATAGGAATTACTGTGTTCTTTTTTTCATTATTCGGATTCTTTTTTACAAAAGGACCATTAAGAAACTCTTTGCTTTTAGGTACATTATTTTCACTTTTACTTTCTTGGGGAAAGAATATGCCTTTTATAACAGATCCCCTAATAGATTATTTCCCTTTTTATAATAAATTTCGAGCGGTTTCTTCGATTCAGGTAGTATTAGAGTTTTGTCTCCCAATTTCTGCCTCCATTGGGCTTTATAATCTATTTTACAAAGAAAAAAAGTTTGATTTTAAACGATTTATAAAAATTGCAGTTATCCCGATAATTCTATTAGTTATTATATTTTTATCCAAAGGTATGCTTTCTTTCTCAGGATTGAATGACTCTTATCTTAGAGAAATTTACGGTTCTGATTTATTTTCTCAAATAAAAGAAGCTAGAGTATCTGTTTTTCAAGCAGATATTTTAAGGGGAATTCTTTTTTGCGTTGTATTGATTATCATAATTAATTTATATGAGTTTAATAGGATTAAAAGAGGATTAGCTCTTGGGTTTGTGATTTTCATTTTATCATTAGACTTATTAAGTATAGCAAATCGGTATGTTGATCGAGGGGCCTTTGTTTCAAATCGTTTGGCATCTAAACCTTTTAATGTAACAGCTGCTGATCTGGCAATACAAAAAGATAATAGTCGTTTTCGTGTTTTTGAACCTCAATTAGGACTTACTGGTGGACGTACTGCCTACTTTCATAATGCAATTGGTGGGTATCACGGTGCAAAACCTAGAAGATTTGAAGAACTTTTTGAAGTTTATAATACTAAACAAAATGCAGGAATTTTAAATTTTCTAAATGTAAAATATATTCTTTTTCCTGATAAAGAAAATGGAAATTTAAAACCTTTACTCAACCCCAATGCATTAGGGTCTGTATGGTTAGTTTCAAATTTAAAAGAAGTAAATAGTGCCGATAATTTAATTGAAGAGCTAAATAATACTAACTTCTCAGATACCGCTTTGATCTTGAAAAAGGATGTTATTTCAAACATTGAAAATAAATATATTAAAGATTCATTAATTAAAATAAAGCTAGCTGAATCTAAACCAAATTTTTTAAGTTATACAATAAAAAATGACAAACCTCAATTTGCTGTTTTTTCTGAAATGTATTACCCAAACGGATGGAAAGCAACAATTGACGGGGTTGAAGCACCTATTATTAATGTGAACTATGTTTTAAGAGGCTTGCATATTCCATCAAATTCATCTCAGATAGAATTTAGATTTGAACCCGAAGTTATTGTTAAAGGCACACTTCTTAGATGGATTAGTTTTGTAATCTTTTTAATAGTAATTATAACTTTAGGATATTTTCAGTATTTTAAGAAAACAAGTAAAGCTGGATGGGAATTGTAGCTAAACAGTCCATTTATAATTTAATAAGCATTGGCTTAGCCTTTTTGATTGGGGCAGTTAATATGCTCTTTTTATACCCCACTTTTCCTGGTAGAGAATTTCAGGGTTTGATAGTTGCTCTTTTGGCCAATTCTAATTTAATTCAACCCTTTTTGTCTTTTGGAGTTCAACATACATTAATTAAATTTTTTAGTGATGCTAAAAGTAAAGAAGAACGTGATCGTTTGTTTTGGTTTGTCATACTGTTTCCATTAATAATTTTAATCATATTAGTACCATTATATTTAAATTATAACTTGGAAATTCTCAGATTTTTATCCAATGATAATAAAGGAGTGGAACGCTTCCCTTTTTTAATAATAACTATAGCAATTTCTACTGCTTATTTTGAAATCTTTTTTAGCTGGTTACGTGTGAATTTAAAATCAATTTTTGGAAATTTTCTAAAAGAAGTTTATCCGCGGATTCTCACCTTTATTTTACTAGTTAGTTATGCCTTTAAGATTTTAGATTTAGACCAATTCATCAATTTTCTAATTGGTGGATATTATTTGAGACTTCTTATAATAATGGGATATAGTTTCTTTGTTTATACTCCTAATTTTCACTTTAAGCTTCCTAAATCTATGATGCCTCTGTTACGTTATAGTGGTCTAATTTTTCTCTCCGGAACTGCAGCAAGTTTTATTCTAGATATTGACAAGTCAATGATTTATTCATTAACTTCAGATGCCAATGTTGCTTTTTACGCTGTTGCTATTTATATTGCAGCAGTCATTGAAGCTCCAGGACGTGCAATGTTTCAAATCACCAGTCCTTTAGTAGCAGAGGCATTAAATTCAAAAAATAAAGTTCGCTTAGAAAGTCTCTTAAAAAAGAGTAGTATCAATTTGATGATTGTTAGTGGTTTATTGTTTTTAATAATTAATCTCAACTTAGAGGATTTTTATAATATCATTAATCAACAGGGTTATGAATCTGCAATTGGAGTTGTAGTAATTGTTTCTTTAGGTAAATTATTTAGTATGTCAATGGGATGTTTGAATAATATTATTTCCAATTCAAAACATTATTCTTACGTCTTTTGGTTTTCAATTTCTTCGGCAATTTTAGCGGTTTTTTTAAATTATATTTTTATTAAAGAAGATGGAATATTAGGAGCTGCTTTTGCGACCTTAATAGTAATTATATTTATTAATTCATGTAAAATTTTACTCGTAAACTACTTGTTTAAAATCCACCCTTATTCTTCTAAAACACTAAGTGTTTTGTTAATTATTTCTTTAATCTACATACTAATATATTCCTTGCCAAGTATATTTAATCCTTGGCTATCTATTCTATTACGAAGCCTTTTAATTATTGGATTATTTTGTATTCCTTTATTTAGATTTAGTTTGTCAAAGGAAATAGAAACGCTCTTTGAAAAATTTATTAAACGTTTATTTTAATTTTTCAGCTAGGTACTTGCCCGTATAAGATTTTGATAATTTAATTATATCCTCAGGTGTACCCTGGCCTACAAGATATCCACCTTTATCTCCTGCTTCTGGACCAAGGTCAATTAGGTGATCAGCACATTTGATTAAATCAAGGTTGTGTTCTACAACTACTATACTATGCCCTTGATCTATTAAAGCTTCAAATGAGCTTATAAGCTTTTGAATATCATGAAAATGAAGTCCTGTAGTTGGTTCATCAAAAATAAAAAGTACATTTTCTTTTGATGCTCCTTGACTAATAAATGAAGCAAGCTTTATGCGTTGAGCTTCACCACCCGACAAAGTTGCAGAAGATTGACCAAGTGTTACATATCCCAAGCCAACATCCTGAAGAGATTTTAGTTTTTGAGTAATTCGCTTTTGATCAAAAGATTTAAAAAATCCAATGGCATCATCCACAGTCATTTTTAATAATTGATCGATATTTGTATTTTGAAATTTCACCTCTAGAATTTCCTTCTTGAAGCGTTTTCCATTACATTTTTCACACTCTAAAACAACATCTGCCATAAACTGCATCTCAATAGTAATTACTCCTTCACCTTTACACTGGTCACAACGGCCTCCATCTACATTAAAGGAAAAGTGTTTAGGTTGATAATTTCGATTTTTTGAGATATTAAGTGATGCGAATAGTGCTCTAATTTCATCATAGGCTTTGATGTAAGTTACAGGATTAGATCGTGAAGATCTTCCTATTGGATTTTGGTCAACAAATTCTACACTCCGAAGTGTATCAAGATCTCCTTTCAATTCTGAATAAGCCCCAGGTTTTTCACTGTAAATATCAAAATAACGTAAAAGTGCAGGGTTGATAATTTTTTTTACCAAGCTTGTTTTTCCACTTCCTGACACACCACTTACTACAGTGAGAACACCAAGTGGAATTTCAATATTAATATTTTTTAAATTTTGTTCACGAGCACCAATTATTTCAATCTTTTTTTTGGAGGTCCTTCTTTTGTTGGGTATTTTAATCTTACGAATTCCATTCAGGTATTCTGCAGTTAACCCTTTACTTTTTAAAATTTGTTTTAAACTTCCTTGAGCAATAATTTCTCCTCCTAAAGTCCCTGCCTCAGGGCCTATATCAAAAACAGTGTCTGCAGCATTCATTATCTCTTCGTCATGCTCTATCACTATAACTGTATTGCCTAGATCTCTAAGATTCTTTAAAATATCAATAAGCTTTTTATTGTCTCGTGAATGCAAACCAATAGAGGGTTCATCAAGAATGTACATCGATCCAACTAAGCTACTTCCAAGAGATGTAGCAAGTTGAATTCTTTGTGATTCACCCCCTGAAAGTGAATTAGATCTTCTATTTAAAGTAAGGTATCCTAGGCCAACTTCTCGAACAAATTTTAAACGATTATTTATTTCTATAAGCAATCGTTTGGCAATTTCTTTATCATTATCATTGAGCTTTATTGTACTAAAAAATTGATGCAAAGAATCAATAGATACTTGAAGTAAATCTCCTAAACTTTTTCCATGAATTTTAACGAATCTAGTAGATTCCTTAAGACGAGATCCTTTACAGCTTGTGCATGATGTTTTACCCCTATATCGAGATATAAGCACACGATTTTGGATTTTATAATTTTTTTTCTCTATTCGTTTAAAAAAGTCATTAATCCCAGTAAAATGAGAATTCCCTTTCCAAAGCAAGTCTTGATTATCTTTTGTAAGCTCAAAATATGGTTTATGTATTGGGAAATCAAATAGATATGCACTGTTAATTAATTTATTATAGTATTTGATCATAGTCGTACTTCGCCAGGGTACAATTGCATGATCAAATATAGACTTACTTGTGTCAGGAATAACCAATTCGGGGTCAATCCCAATCACGTCTCCAAAGCCCTCGCATTTAGGACAGGCACCCAAAGGATTATTAAAACTAAATAAATTAATATTCGGTTGAGGAAAAGCTATCCCGTCTAACTCAAATTTATTGGAAAATATTTTTTTAGTTTCATTTTTCAAGTTAAGTAAAGCACATACTCCTTTGCCTTCATAAAATGCCATTTCAATTGCATCAGCCAGACGATTGTAATAATCCTCTTCATGACTAACCACTGTACGGTCAATTACTAATTCAAATCCTTTTTTTGGAATTATATCTAAACTATCAATATTTAATGTTTTTTCGTTATAATAAATCCTAGCAAAACCCTGCTGAATAAAAATCTTAAGTTTATCTTCTAAACTGCCTTTGGGGTCTGCCTCTATTGGTGATAGAAGAAGAAATCTCTCCCCAGCATCGAATTTTTTGATGTATTCTAAAACGTCTTTAACACTGTCTTTTTTAACTTCATTTCCCGAAACTGGTGAGTATGTTTTTCCTATTCTTGCAAAAAGAAGTTTTAGATAATCATAAATTTCTGTTTTAGTTCCAACAGTTGAACGTGGATTTGAGGTATTAATTTTTTGCTCAACAGCGATTGCAGGTGAAAGTCCTTTTATAAAGTCAACTTTTGGCTTGTTTAAGCGCCCCATGAATTGTCTTGCGTATGAAGAAAGGCTTTCAACATAACGTCTCTGACCTTCGGCATACAGAGTGTCAAAAGCTAACGAAGATTTACCAGAACCAGAGAGCCCTGTAATTACAGTCAGCTTATTCCTAGGTATTGCTAAATCAATGTATTTGAGATTATGCAGATGCGCACCCTTTATTATAATATGTGTCTTTGGATCGCAATCCAAAATATTTTTCATAGAATTTTTAAAAACTTGCAATTTACGTTTTTTAAATCTGAATATTAGATCAAGTAAGGATCAAAAATTTATTTTAGGACTCAAACAAGTACAGATTTGAATTGAGTTATAAAAAATTCTTATATTTGCATAAAATATATGCTTATAGAATAAAATTACTTTTTAACACTCTGAAGTTTTAACGGCCATTAGGTCAAAGTAATTTTATTATGAATACAGCCAAAACAATTAAACATTCTGACGCAGAATTAGTAAAAGACTATATTAATGGATCTGAACTAGCTCTTGGAAAATTAATTAATCGCCATAAGTTGCAAATTTTTAATTTCATTAATTCTAAGATTAACGATAAAGACACCTCTGAGGATATTTTTCAAGATACATTTATCAAAGTTATTCGAACTCTTAAGAATGGTCTATATAATGAAGAAGGAAAGTTTCTCCCTTGGATTATGAGAATAGCACACAATTTAGTTATAGATCATTTTAGAAAGAGTAATCGCATTCCAACAATCAAAAATAATGATGAGTTTGATATTTTTCAATTCATATCGGATGGCACTTTAAATGCAGAAGATATTTTAGTTGAAGACCAGATTTCAAAAGATATTCAAAATCTGATTCAAGAATTACCTGAAGACCAAAAAGAAGTATTAATCATGCGTTTATATCGTGACATGAGCTTCAAAGAAATCTCAGAAAATACTCGTGTTAGTATAAATACTGCTTTAGGAAGAATGCGTTATGCAATTATAAATCTTCGCAAGTTAATTAGCGAGCATAAAATAGTTTTAGAAGCTTAACAATTTTTTTATCTTTTTAGCGTTTTTATTACACAAGTAATATTTATGGAAAAAAACTACTCTCAAGATAAATCCGTGTCCTCTTTCTCAAAAACATTGCCTAGTAGCATTGTTATTAAAAGAATTTTAGCTTTTTCAAGTGCTTATAAAAAGATTAAAGAAAGTAAAAAATACCTTGATCAAGTTAATAATTAAATATTTTTCAATATAGACTTCCGTCCAATTGTTCTAGTTATTATATCTCTTTGAAGGTTCCAGCCTCTTGCAGGTGAATACTCCCTGCCATACCATATTATTTGTAAGTGTAAATCATTCCATAATAGCTTTGGAAATAAACGTTTTGCATCTCTTTCTGTTTGGACTACATTTTTACCATTTGTAAATCCCCATCGATACATTAAGCGGTGGATATGTGTGTCAACAGGAAAAGTTGCAATACCGAACGCTTGAGCCATAACAACGGCAGCAGTTTTGTGCCCTACTGAGGGTAAAGCCTCTAATTCTTGATAAGTGCGTGGCACTTTTCCATCATATTTATCAATCAAAATTTCAGACAGTCCATGGATACCCTTTGACTTCATTGGTGATAATCCAACTGGACGTATAATCTCCTTTATTTCTTTCACGCTAAGTTTAATCATCTCTTCAGGGGTTTTTGCTTTTGCAAAAAGTAATGGAGTGATTTTATTTACTCGAACATCTGTACTTTGAGCAGACATCAAAACAGCAATCAAAAGAGTATATGGATCGGAGTGGTCAAGAGGAATAGGAATTTTAGGATAAATTTCTTTTAAAGTATGGACAACAAATTCAACTTTTTCTTTTTTTGTCATTCTTTTTTTATTCTTAATAGCTTTTGTAATTTAGGAAAAATTATAAGTTATGACATCATTAAAAATAGGAGATAAAGTACCGGCTTTTTCAGTTTCAGATGATCGTGGAAATATTCAATCATTAGAGGATTACCTTGGTAAAAAGCTTATTGTTTTCTTTTACCCTAAAGCAAATACTCCTGGCTGTACAGCTGAGGCGTGTGACTTAAGAGATCATTTTAAGGAATTACAAGATGCAGGCTATTCACTTTTAGGAGTGAGTGCGGATTCAGTAAAAAGTCAACGTAATTTTTCAAAAAAGTTTGATTTCCCATTTCCTTTAATTGCAGATCAAGACAAGGCAGTTATAAATGCTTTTGGAGTTTGGGGACTTAAAAAATTTATGGGCAAAGAATATGAGGGTATACATCGAAAGACCTTCATTATTGATGAGGAAGGTAAGGTAGCTCGTGTTATTGATAAGGTAAAAACAAAAGAACACGCTTCTCAAATATTAGAGTAGGTTCTATGATTTAGGACTTAATTCCAAACATTTGGTTTTGTTTTATCATTTCAGCGATACCACCTGGAAGATGTTCTTCCCAATTAGACTCTCCACTTCGAATTTGTTCTAAAATTTTCCTACTGAAAATATTAAGATACTCTTCATCAAAATCAAAAATATCTACAACCTTACTATTGTATTTAAAGAACTTGTAAAAGTCTTTCATACGAGGGTCTAACTTGAGGTTAGTACTATTAATGATGTTACCTTTATCATCTTTCATAGGGTAGAGGTATACTTTTAAATTATTATAAAACATTTTGCCAAAAGCTTCAAGAATACCTCCACCTAAATCTTGGTAATATTGTTCGTTAAAAATTTCAACAAAATTACTTACTCCCATAGATAGTCCTAATTGTTTTTTGGTGTATTGAGAGAGATAGTCTACTAACTTATAGTATTCTTTAAAGTTAGAAATCATTACCATATGACCTAAAGAACAAAGCAGTTTGGCTCTGTCCATAAAGTCTTTTTCATCAATTTCTCCCTGAGCACGGAGATTGGACAGGGTAATTTCAAAAATAACAACTGTCTTTTGCTCTTTTACTTCGGGTTCATGAATAAATGCATCCAATGCTTTTTCAAACATGTCAATATTTACCTTAGTCACAGGGCGAAAACTACCTCTTAAAGTTAGGATGTTCTTTTTGTATAATTCTCTTGCAGGTAAAATATTATTTCCCTGGGGATTAAACATCACAGCGTCAGTCATACCATTTTTTACAAGCTCTAAGCTCATTAAACGGTTATCCACATCTTTAAATAGAGGTCCATTAAAGTTGATAGTATCAATTTCAATAGAATCTTGATCAAGATTGTCATAAAG
Source organism: uncultured Flavobacteriaceae bacterium (assembly GCA_943842245.1). Classification (GTDB taxonomy): domain Bacteria; phylum Bacteroidota; class Bacteroidia; order Flavobacteriales; family Flavobacteriaceae; genus MS024-2A. The sequence continues at coordinate 204,520 of CALTAJ010000002.1, read as the reverse complement.
GTAACGCAATAGTTTTTTAGGCTCTTCGTTTTTGTAAAAAGCTCCATAAACTAGGTTTACCCCAATAAGCCCTAGTACTTCTTGTTGAAGACGTGCCTCGGTTTGATGAAATCTAACATGTAAGGTGATCTCACTGTAAGGCTGGTTTGGGTCTGCTTGAAATCGGATACCCATCCATCCGTGTCCCCTAAATTTTTTAGCAAAGTCTATAGTTGTAACTGTATTGGCGTAGGTAAAGAACATTTTATTAGGACTTTCCTCTCTTGAGATACGCTCTTCTAAAAGTTGCATTTCATGATCAAGCATCTTATTTAGGCGTGCTTCAGTCACATATCGATTGTCTTCCTCCTCACCATAAATATTATCACTAAAATTCTTATCATAGGCACTGATAGTTTTAGCTATAGTTCCAGATGCACCGCCTGAGCGAAAGAAATGACGAGCAACTTCTTGACCCGCACCAATTTCAGCAAAAGTTCCATAAATAAATTTATTAAGATTAATGCGAAGCGCTTTGGCTTCGACGGATGGTCGATTTTCTAATTCAATCTCACCTGGTAATTTTAAGGTCATGAGTAAAAATAATTTTTCAAATCTACAAAGATTGTGGAATTAAAAGACAAAGATTACCTTTGAATAACATGGTAAAAGTAACTTTTTTAGGTACTGGAACATCTCAAGGTATTCCTGTGATTGGAAGTGATCACCCGGTTTGTCTAAGTCAAGACTATAAAGACAAACGTTTGCGAGTTTCTATCTTAATTCAATGGGAAGAAGTAAACCTTATAGTTGACTGTGGCCCTGATTTTAGACAACAAATGTTAAGAGAAAAAATTAAAAAGTTAGATGGAATATTTTTTACTCATGAACATTCAGACCATAGTGCAGGGATGGACGATATTCGTCCTTTTTTCTTTCGACAGGGTGATATTCCTGTTTTTGGAAGTAAGAGAGTTATTGAGAATTTTACGCGTCGTTTTGATTATATATTTTCTAAAGAAAATAAATATCCTGGAGCTCCGTCAGTAGGAATTAATATTGTTAAACCTGATCAAATATTTAAATTTAAAAGAAAAAATATTACTCCGATAGAAGTGATGCATAATCAATTATCAGTTTTGGGTTACCGCATTGATAATTTTTGTTATTTGACTGACGTTAAGACAATAAGTCAATCTGAAAAAGAAAAATTAAAAGACTTAGACGTACTTGTTTTAAGTTGTTTAAGAATAGAAGCCCATCCTAACCATCTTAATTTAGAAGAAGCATTGGAGCTCATTGATAATTTAAATCCTAAAAGTTGCTATTTGACGCATATTAGTCACTTAATGGGTTTTCATAAAGAAGTGAGTTCTAATTTACCTTTAAACGTTTTTTTAGCATATGATTCATTAACTGTTAATTCAAATTAAAATGAACTTCTATGAAATTTAAAATCCTCTTGTATCTATTTTTATTTGTTTGTATTGTCCTTTTTTATCAAATATTTAATACCAATAAAATCCTCAATCATCAAGATAAACTAATTCAGGGTGAATATAAGAGTAAACAAAAGTTAAAAAAAGATCTAAAAACTCTAGAAGCTTATTGCGAGACAAATAATTATTTTTCGTTAGGAGGTAATCGTAGATTAGCTATTTTAGGGGATTTTACAAAGGAAGAAGAGTCTCTGAGGAAGCTATTATTAGACATGAACAATAAAGGGAGCCTTAAAAATATTATAAAACTTCCTAACGAACGTTTTCTGATTGATCAGATTAGAGTTGTAAATCAATATTGGATACTGATTGGTTTTCAATCAAATATAAGCTGGGGGCAAGCTATTTTAGAATTTAAAGAGAATAATAGTGATGGCTATGATTTAAAAAAAATAAAATCATTTGTAAAACCATTATAAATTTGTTTTTTCTAGCCAGGCTAACATTTTTGAAAAGTTTTCATTAGAAACATTATGGCCGTCATTGAATTCATAATATTCTATTTCATTGTATTTTTTGCTAAGAGGTAAAACTGATTTGCGAGCCATTTCTACAGAAATTACAATATCGTTGATTCCATGCGCTGCGTACGCGACAAATTCGGGAGATTTGGAAGTATCTATACTCTCATGGATCAAGCCACTGAGTGCTATAATGCGACGTACTTTATTGGGTTTACTATATCCTAAAGCCCAACTTAGCATTGCCCCTTGACTAAATCCTAATACACTTAAATCTAATGAATTAAGATTATATTTGTTAACTAATAGTTCAATATTTTTTATTATTAAATCTAGTGCATCTTGAGCTTCATTTAATTTTGCTTCTAATGAGCCATCTTCTTTGGGATAAAGTTGATACCATGCATAACTTCCATGTACTAACAATAAGGGAGCTTGTAAAGCAATGATGGTATGACTTTTAGGCAGATGTGGTGCAAAAGAGAATAAGTCTTCAGAATTACTCCCATAACCGTGAATTAAAAACATAACGGGACTTTGTGCTAGATTATTTTCTGCTTTACGAATTCTGTATTCTAACATTATATTTTATATACTGTTAAGTTGAAACTTATCGTTACGAATACAACCATAAACATTACCTTTAATTGGAGCTCCAATAAACATACAGTTTTTGGAAGTTGAAAAAAGTTCATCAATACCAAAGTTGCCACTACCATTGGGTGTAAATAGTGTAAAGTCTGCCGAAGAACCTAATTTAAAGCTATTTTCTTCAATCCCAAAGCGCTTTTTCCCACGAGTTAAAAACGAAATGACTTTTTCTAGTGGAAATTGATTCTGAAGAACCTTAAAAGCAGCTTCAAGTCCAATGCTTCCTGGTTCTGAACTAACAAAGTCTAAATCTTTTAATTCAGTATTAATGGGTTGATGTAGACTTGTAACCATATCTATTGTTCCATCCAAAAGACCTTGACGTAATGCTTTTTGATCTTCTATACTTCGGATAGGGGGGTGTATTTTGTAATTAGTATCAAAATCTATTAGTTCTTCATCAGTGTATAATAAATGAGCAATTCCAACACTACAACTGACATTGAGCCCCTTTTTTTTGGCCAATCTGATTAAGTTTACACTAGATGCACATGAAATATAAGGTATGTGTAATTTACCTTGAGTATATTCCAAAAGTTGAAGATCACGTGACAAGGGAGCTGTTTCTGCAATATATGGAATACCTTTTAGTCCTAAGTTAGTACTTACTATACCTTCATGGATTTGCCCATTATTATTTAATCTTAAATCTATAGGATAAGCCTGGATAATTCCATCAAAACTCTGAACATAATCTAATGCAATCCTCAAAAGATTTGAGTTTTTTACAGGTAAATTAAAGTCTCCATAAGCCCTAGAACCGGCCTTATGCATATCATACAAAGAGGCCATTTGTTTCCCTTCTGAATTTTTTGATAGCGAAGCACTCACATGGAGTTTAGTGGTGTTGGAATCTGTACTTTGAATTAAATAACTTACATCGGCATGAGTGGATAAAACAGGTTCTGTATTGGGGTTTAATAAAACATGTGTAAATCCACTTTTAGCAGCGGTAAACAAACCATTTTTTAATGTTTCGCGTTCTTCAAATCCGGGCTCACCAAAAGAAACGTTTGGATCAAACCAACCAGACGAAACATGAAGATCAATTAATTCAATTATTTTATCGGCTTCTGAATCAATGTTGTTTTCGATTTTACTTAAAATCCCATCAACTATAAGTAAATCTAATTTTTGGTTATGAAAAGAGCTCTTTTCGTTAATAATGGTAGCATTTTTTAAGAGTATTTTCATCTACAATAAAATCCTAGCAAAAATAAGAAACAATTTTTTAACTGAGAGTACTTAAATTTTTATTCTATTCTTGAAAGCAATTTAAAGTAAAGTTTATCTTCAGTTTTTTTTTGTGATAAGAAATTTATACCCTTATTATTTAGTTGAAGAATTCGAGGATATCCGCCTGTAACTTGAGCATCTCGCATTAATATAATCAAACTTCCTTGTGGAGTGCATTGCATAGTTCCAGGTATTACTGGAGCTGTCCATATTTGAGGCAATTCATTTTTTAATTTTTCTTTTAGACGAAAAGCCATGCGATTATTTAAATTTGAAAGGCTAAATGAAGAATTTAAAAGATTTTTTTTTTGGACTTGAGTTAATTGATCAAATTCAGGACCTGGATAAACTTCAATTTCCTTTTTTGAATAATCTCGTATGGGCAAACTTATACGTGCTCGTTTCAAGGGGACAAAATTTGAATTCCCAATAGGTAATAACATTTTTTTACATATTCGATCTTCGCGAGTTAGCCCATGAAATTGACTTCGACTTCCCATCACTTTTTCTGTTTTGATACCACCAGCAACACCTAAGTATGTTCGACAGCCATTTTTGGTAATCCCCATTTCTAAAATATCACCTTCTAAAACTTGAATTGGGATATAATTATTAATTTTTAATCCATTGATCTTTGCCTCAATTTTTGCTCCTGTTAAGGTTATAAATGTCTTTTGATGAAAACGAATCTTAGGTCCTTTAATAGTAATTTCTATAGCTGCAGCCTTAGGATTATTATTTAAAATCCGATTAGCCATTCTAAATGACTGTTGATCGAGAGCTCCAGATAGTGGAACCCCATAGGATTCATAATTAAATCGACCCTTATCTTGAACGCTAGTGTAGAATCCATGCCTTATAACTTCAATCATGTGGCATGAATTTAAATTTATCTTTTTTGATTTTTTTCTCTAAGTCTTGATAAGTCTTTTGATCAATTGACGTAAAAGATACCCAATCTCCAGGAGAAGCAAAACAAGGAGGATTTTGTTTAATGTCAAAAAGTGTAAGAGGGGTATTACCAATCAAATGCCATCCACCAGGACTTAAATTGGGATAAATACCTGTTTGTTTTCCTCCAATTCCAACTGCTCCTTTAGGAACATTTAATATAGGATTCTCCTTTCTTGGAAAATGTAAGCGCTTATTCAGTCCTTCTAGATAAAGAAATCCAGGTAGAAAACCAAGAAAATATATTCTATATTTTGTTTGAGTGTGGATGCTAATTAGTTCCTCAATTTCTAATTTTAGTGCCTTGGACAAAGAAATAATGTCGGGAGCGTATTTATTATCATAACAAACCGGAATCTTCCATAGTTTAGCTTTATTTAACTTTACCTTTTTAATTTGAATTTGTAGCTCATTTAAATGATTTTTCCACCAACTTAGATTTTTAATTTCTTCATTCAAATGAATTATCAAAGACTGGTAACCCATCACACAACGCGTGACCTTAGCTTGCTTTTCAACAAGTAGTTTAAATGAAAGTAATTTTTCCAATAACACTTTGGAAGGTTGCTGATTATATTCAATCAATAGAGCTGTAGGATTCAAAGGGATAATCCTAAATAATTTAGTACTCATAAATTATTTTTAATCTTATAAAATTTAAGAAGCTCTTGAATATTATAAAGTACATTCGGATGATCCCCATGAAAGCATATTGTGTCTGCTTTTATAGAAATCCAATCCCCTTTTATAGTTTGTAATTTATTTTTGTTAATTAAGCTCTTTAATTGAGAATACATTACATTAACATCGCTTACTATTGCTCCTGGTTTTTCTCTTCCTTGAAGTTGTCCGTTTTCTTTGTAGCCACGATCTAAAAATGCCTCCCTCCATACTTTGACTCCTTTCTTTTTTGCCTGTCTTTCCAATTCACTTTCAGGCAGAGTGAAGACTATAACTTCTGGACAACACTTAAGCACAACATTTATAAATATTTTTGCAATTGTTTTATCTTTAACACAATCATTGTAAAGTGCTCCATGGGGTTTAATATGATGAAGATCTTTCAGGCTTCTTAAATGTCTTATAAAGCGATTCAATTGATTTTCTAAACTTATTGATAAAGATTTTTCATCAATCCGCATAGATTTTCTTCCAAAATTTTCTTTATCTGGATAGGAGGGATGTGCTCCTATTTTTACTTGATGTATTTTTGCTAAAGAAATACATTTCATGATTTCAATATCGCTCCCCGCATGTCCTCCACATGCTATATTACATGATTGAATTAAGGGCATAAGATCATTTTCTATTAGACAGCCTTCACCTACATCTAAATTGATATCAAAATTCTTCATTGGAATATTAAAAATAAGGTTCTTAAGCTTAAGAATAGTGATACTACAATAATTATAAATCCAATAGCATTTTGTAAATTATTGTTTTTAAAATTTCCTAATAAACTTGACTTATTCATCATCCAAAGCAATAAGCCTACCATAATAGGAAGTAAAACTCCATTTGTAATTTGAGCAAACTGAATAATTGTGATTAGTTTTAAGCCTGTTGCAGAAAAAAAAACACCAAACAAAATAATCGATAGCCAAATAAACTTAAAATAGTTAGATTGGAGATTAGTAGATAGGCCAAAACATCCACAAACAACATAGGCAGCAGCTAAAGGAGCAGTAATGGTACTTGTGATTCCTGCTGCAAAAAGTCCAATAGCTAGAAATTGTCTTGAAAAAGTGCCAAATACAGACTCTAAACCTAAAGCCAAATCACCAACAGTATTGATATCAGTTGCATTTATACTTGAAGCAGTGATAACGATGCTTAAGGAAATCAATCCTCCGAGACCTAAGGCTATTATCAAATCTTTTAAGGCAAATTTCAGATCACCTTTATCATTCCATTTTTCTTTAACTAATTCAGCATGTAAAAAAAGATTATAGGGAACTATAGTTGTTCCAACTAAGCCAATAATTGTTAGTAAGCTTCCAGCTGGAGCCTTAAAGCTTAATAATCCAGACAAAACACTCAAAAGGGAGGGTCTGGTGGCTATAGCTGTAAAAAGAAAAGCTATACTCATTATAATTACAAGTCCAATAAGACATCTTTCTATAATCCTATATTTTCCGATCCACAAGAGTGCTCCAGCTAATAAGCCAATTATAATAGCGTGGATATTTAATGAGAAGTCTTTGAAATCTATTTTTATTTGTCCAAATAATGTTTCTAGACCCATAACTGCTCCACTAATATTTCCTGCCTCATAAGCTGTATTTCCTATTAAAATAGTCATAAAAATTAAAGTAATTATAATGTATTTAATTACTGGATTACTAATTTCATGTTTTAGGGCTTCTGTTATACTTTTTTTTCCAATTATGCCAATTTTTACTGCCATTGATTGTAGTGTTATGGATGCTAAGACAGCAATCAGTAAAGTCCATAAAAGAGACATTCCAAATTTTATACCCGCTAGAGTACAAAGTGTGACTGTTCCAGGACCAATGAATGCTGCAGCAATTAGTGGACCAGGGCCAAGATTTTTAAAAAGCTTTTTAAGCATTTAATAGATTTTAATTTAAAGATAACTTACTCAAAGAAGCTATACAATCTTATTTAAATCGTTATTATTAAACTTTTCGTTTACTCCAAGACCAAATAAAGCAAAATCATATTTCACTGGATCATTAGGATCAAACTCCCTTAATCTTTCATCTAATTCAACTAGAGCTTTTTGATCATTTTGCTTTCGTTTTATTAGCCCTAAGCTTCGTGCAGCATTTCCACTATGTATATCAAGCGGGCAGGATAGTTGAGAAGGCTTGATTCGATTCCAAATACCAAAGTCAACGTTGTTTTTTGCCGGTCTAACCATCCATCGTAAATACATATTTAAGCGTTTTGCTGCAGATCCTTTCAAGGGGTCTGAAACATGTTTTTCAATTCTTTTTTCGTGAGGTAATTCAAAAAATAATTTTTTAAAATTATTTATATTTTTATCCATTCTCTCTAAATCTAATTTTTGTGAAAAAGTAAATTCAAGTCCTCCATGATTTAAATAGAGATGCTTTAAAGCTCTTACGAAATAAATGAAGTCTGAACCTTTAAAAGTCCTATGAACAAATGATGAAAGTTGTTCTAAATCTTTATTGGAATGTGAAATAATAAAATTATAAGGATCATTTCCCATAAGTTGCATCATTCGGTGACCACTATTTAATATACTAATCCGATTTCCCCAGGAGATGGTAGCAACTAAAAATCCTGATATTTCAATATCTTCTTTTTTATTAAAGCGATGTGGTATACTAATCGGATCTTTATCTAAGAAATTAATATTTTCATAAGCAGATGCTTTTTGGTCTAAAAATGATTTTATTTCATTGATTAGCATTAGATAACAAGTCCGTCTTTAAGACTGATTGTACGGTCTGCACGCTTAGCTAAACCTTCATTATGAGTAACAATTACAAAGCTAAATCCACGTTCCTTTCTTAGTTCAAAAAAAAGATCATGAAGTTGGTTAGCATTTTTAGAATCTAAATTTCCACTAGGCTCGTCTGCAAAGACAATTTTCGGATTATTTACAAGTGCTCTTGCAACTGCCACACGTTGTTGCTCACCACCAGAAAGTTCTGTTGGTTTGTGTGAAGCTCTATTATCAACTCCAAGACGTTTTAATAATTCCATAGCATTATTTTTTGTATTTTTTGTAGATTTATTTCCTATCCAAGTCGGTAAACAAACATTTTCTAAAGCTGTAAATTCAGGAAGTAATTCATGGAATTGAAAGATAAACCCCATATTTTTATTTCGAAATGAAGCCAAATCTTTATCAGATAGATTAGTAATATTAATTTGATCTATGGTCAAGGAACTTTCCTTTTTATTGTCAGGGCGATCGAGTGTTCCTAATATTTGGAGTAAAGTAGTCTTTCCTGCTCCTGAAGGTCCGACTATAGCAACAATTTCATTATCCTCTATTTCAATGTTAATATTTTTTAAAACTTGTAAATCGCCATAACTTTTGAAAAGTTTTTTTGCGGTAAGAATTTTTTTCATAATAAGTCTAAATTAGGACTTTTTTTAAGTTTAATTAATTTCCTTTATAAATTAATTGTATGAAATTTTTGACATAAAATTTCTTTAAATCTTCTTCTTCATTCATTACCTTTATATAAAAATATATCATATCAAAATTATATATTTAGCTGGGGGCTGTTTTTGGTGTACTGAAGCGATTTTTCAGCGATTGAAAGGTGTTGAAGAGGTTTTGCCAGGCTATATTGATGGTAACGTCAAAAATCCTTCATACCGTGAGGTTTGTTCTGGAAGAACTGGCCATTCAGAAGCCATTTCAATCACCTACAATCCAAAAGTCATTAAACTTACTGATTTATTACTCATTTTTTTTAATACTCATGATCCCACAACTCTTAATCGTCAGGGAAACGATGTTGGAACTCAATATAGATCTGGAATTTATTTCACCGAAATTGAACAAAAGACGGTTACTCTTCAAATAATAAAGAAATTAGAATTTGAAAAAATATTTGATAATCCAATTTTAACTGAGGTTAAAGAAGCTACACCCTTTTATAAAGCAGAGATTGAACACTTAAATTATTTCAATGAAAACCCTGATCAACCATATTGTAACTATTTAATTGATCCAAAAATAACAAAATTGAAAAAGTACTTTTCAAAATATATTAGTGAATAATATGAATCAGAATTTTAACTAATAGTCCTTAAAAAAACGTTTAAATCCAATACGTTTTAGTATTTTTTTTTCAAAATTCCAAAAGAAACTAAATTGAAAAAAAAGGGCACCAATAATAATCAATATTACTTGATAGATTGGGAATACAATCAGAATTCTAATTGTCCAATAGATAATATCTCCCATTGGAATTGATTCGAAGCTTTCTGGATTTAATTTAATGAAGTCTAAAATTGGTTTACCTACTCTTACACTAAGTGTTCCTGTAATTCCGAAAACAATGAAAATAATTACCAACTGGAAGTTAGACGATATTCCCCATTTTTCTTTTAACCGTTTATAATACAAATTTGACTATTTTTTTAAGAGAATTGAAATTTGAGATGCAAGTTCCTCTCCAATACGATCTTGAGCTTCTAATGTAGCTGCGCCTATGTGTGGTGTTAAAGAAATTTTATCATGCATTAAAAGTTTGATTTCTGGCTTAGGCTCGTTTTCAAAAGTATCTAAAGCTGCAAATGATAAATGTCCTGAATCTAAAGCATTAACTAAAGCAACTTCATCAATTACACCACCCCTAGCTGCATTAATAATTCCTGCACCTTTTTTCATCTTAGAAAAAACTCCTGCATCAATAACGTAAGCTTTTTGTGCAGGAACATGTATAGTGATAAAATCTGAGTTTTCAATTAGATGATCAAAACTCTGCATTTTAATATTAACATTAACACTTTCTCCAGTAGCAAAAGAAACTTTGACATTAGTTTCTACCATAAACTTGTCAGAAGCAATTATATTCATGCCTATTCCTAAACCTATCTTAGCTACCTCTTGTCCAATTCGACCAAAGCCGATAATTCCAAGTGTTTTTCCACGTAATTCCAAACCTTTTGCAAAGGCCTTTTTAAGTCCTTTAAAATTAGACTCTCCCTCTAGTGGCATATTACGGTTAGAACTGTATAAAAAACGAACTCCACCATATAAATGAGCAAATACTAACTCAGCTACAGATGCTGAAGATGCTGCTGGTGTATTAATTACATGTAATCCTTTAGATTTAGCGTATTCTACATCAATATTATCCATTCCCACACCACCACGTCCAATAAGTTTTAATCCTGGACATGAATCGATGAGATCTTTTTTTGCTGTGGTTGCACTTCTTACAAGCAATCCTATAATATCATTTTTATTAATATAGTCTACAAGTTGTTCTTGTGACACATTTACAGTAATGACTTCAAAACCATTTTGTGTTAAGTCGTCGATACCTGTTTGGGAGATACCGTCATTAGCTAAAATTTTCATAGTTATTATATTTTTTGTTCTAGATTTTGCATGCAATCAACAAGGATGTCGACGCTTTCTTTAGGTAAGGCATTATAGATGGATGCTCTATAACCACCTACCGAGCGGTGTCCTTTCAAACCACTAATTCCTGCTGATTCACAAATAGCATCAAATGACTCTGAATGAGACTTGTTAACCAGATTAAAAGTCGCATTCATTTCACTACGATCTTTTTTTACAGCAAAACCTGTAAATAAAGGATTTCTGTCAATTTCATTATAAAGGTATTCTGATTTAATTATATTTTTTTGACCAATAGACTCGACACCACCTTGTTCTTCAATCCATCGCATGGTCAATAAACTTCCGTAAACAGCAAAAACTGGTGGAGTATTAAACATGCTTCCAGATTTTACATGACTAGAATAATCTAAAATTGAAGGAATCTTTCGACTGACTTTACCTAAAATATCTTCTTTAATGATAACTAGAGTTGTTCCTGCCGGGCCCATATTTTTTTGAGCACCTGCATAAAAAAGGTCAAATTTTGAATAGTCAAATTTTCTTGAAAAGATGTCAGAACTCATGTCTGCAATTAACGGAACTTTAGTATTTGGAATTTCTTTTAATTGAGTACCAAAAATTGTATTATTTGTAGTCAGATGAAGGTAATTTAAATCTAAAGGGATTTGATAACTATCAGGAATATAATTAAAATTAGTTTCTTTAGAACTAGCTATTTCTATTACCTCCCCAAGTAATTTCGCCTCTTTAATAGCCTTGGTTGACCATGTTCCAGTGTTAACAAAGCCAGCTTTATTTTCTAAAAGATTATAAGCACTCATAATAAACTGTTGGCTTGCACCTCCTTGTAAAAACAATGCTTTGTATCCTTTACCTTTAAGATTAGTAAGCTTAAGAGCAAGATCGCAAGCTTCCTCGATAATCTCAATAAAAGCTTTACTTCTATGAGAGATTTCAATAAGGGATAGACCAGAGTTATTAAGCTCTTTTACAGCCTCCGATGCCTGATGCATTACCTCAGTTGGTAAAATTGATGGACCGGCACTAAAATTATGAATTTTCATACGAACTATTTATAATATGACTTGAAATGATTTCAGACAAACTTAAATTTATATATAAATTTAAAAGCACAAATATTGCGATTAGTTGAATAAATAGAACTTTTTTAGAATATTTTTTTTCTTGGAGTTGTTAACATTATTGTTTAGTGCAAATTATTTAAAAATGATAGTGTATCTAATTCGTCAGCATAGTCCCAGAGTGAAGGCTGCTGAGAACTTCCAAAATCTATTTTTCTTTTAATTGGCATGTTAGAAATAATACATTGTATTGATTCTCTATTCTCATTTAAATGTTCTTCTAATTCTATTTCACTCGAATAGTATTCATAATGAAGACAAGCAATTGGTGCACTAAATCCTTTGTCTTCTCTTATAATAAAAAAGCCATTTTCAAGAAAAGTAGAATCACTCATCAAGAAAACTGCTTTATTGTAGTCATAATTATTCGCGTATTTAGCATTTTCAATCACTTTTGAATATCGATATAGTCCTCCAAAAATAAAATTTATATTATAATCATTAGGAATATAAACTTTTGAAACATTTCTACAACCTAAACCATAATATTGGATAATATCAGTGGCTAAGCCTTCCATTTGACTTTTAGTTTCTTGACCATTTAAAATAGCTATTCCATTGCGGTTTTTCCTTATTATGTTTGGATACTTTCCAAAATAGTGATTAAAATAACGGGCAGAATTATTTGAACCAGTAGCTATAACGGCATCAAAATCTGTAAAATGTTGATCTGTATATTTAAAAGCTGAAATACCTGTTTCTTTTTCTAAAAAGTCAGTCATGTAGGGAATGAGAAATTTATCCTTAGAAGCACATTTAATATCAGCGTTATTACCGCTTACCCAAACACTAACAATATCATGAAATCCAACCATTGGAATATTTCCTGCAAGAATCAAAGCAACGATTTTTGGTTTTTTAACATCCTTAAAATTATATTTACTAACCCACTTTTTGATTTGATTTTCATTTAAAGCTTTAGACCAACTTCTAAAAGTAGACTCTATATTTTCTTGATTAAACCATGCATTATTTACTATGGCTTTTTCTATACTATCTTGTAAATTTGAATAATTAGAATGATTAATTTTAAAGTCACCTAAATGAACTCCAAGGCTTATTAATGCATCAATACGTTTTGACTTTGGATTCATTTATTTTGTTCAATAACTTTTAAGGTCCTATTTTTGCGTAAATGTAAGCAAGAAATCTTCTATGGCAATTATAATTACTGACGAGTGTATTAATTGTGGAGCTTGTGAGCCTGAATGTCCAAACACTGCAATTTATGAGGGTGCTGAAGATTGGCGGTATCAAGATGGTACCTCCTTGAAAGGAAATGTGGTTCTTCCTGATGGAAAAGGCGTTAATGCTAATAATTTTCAAGAACCTATTTCTGATGAATATTATTTTATTGTTCCTGATAAATGTACTGAATGTAAAGGCTTTCATGATGAGCCACAATGTGCAGCGGTATGTCCAGTAGACTGTTGTGTGCCTGATCAGGATAGAGAAGAATCTGAAGAAATTTTAATTGGAAAGCAGCGTTTTATGCACCCAAAAGATTAAGTACTTCAGGACTTTTCCAGTTTACTAATTTTATTTTATTTTTTTTTAACTTTTCAGTACATGCTTCACTTGAAAAATAAGTTGCGTCTTGTGAACGCCAAAGTGCTCCAAAATTAGGATGATCTATTGTTATTTGATCCATTTCATTGCTTGCTAAAGCTGGGTGAATTAATAGAATAGAAAGTCCTTCAGGCAGATTATCTAAAAGATTATTGTAAAAACCACAAAGACCTAAATTTTCAAATTCTTTGAAAGATGCCATAAAAATTGACTCTAAGCATTTGTTTTCGGGAATTTTAAAATTATTTGGATTCTCACCAGTGCAGGAAATAAGTTTTTTACTTAGTAAGATTGGTAATTTGAATTCCTTACCGAGACTTTGATAAATTTCTAATAAGTCTTGTCGTAATCCTAAAGTGTACATGTGTGAGTCAAGATGTGAGGGTTTTAGGCCCATATTTAGGGCTATTTCAATTTGATTTTTTAACTCAATGTAAACTTCTTTTGATTTAGAAAAATCACGAATAATATTTCGTTTAGAATGAAAATGACCAAATTTGTTTACTAAAGAAGGTACTTTTTTGCCTGAAAGAGAAGGAGTAAAGGGATAAGTTTTCCACTCACCAGTTAATGTTAAGTGAATTCCATAATCTAATTCGGGATGGTTTAGACAAAATTGTGCCATTTCATAAAACCAAGGGCAGGGTACCATTAAACTCATCGAGGAGATACTTCCTTTGAGCATTCCCTTTTGAGTAGCATGATTTTCAGACCATGCTAAACCTGCATCATCTGCATGAATCATTAAATATTTAGTTGAAGACATTGTTTTCGATTTTAATCGTTTAAATAAAAATAAAAGTTAAAGTAAAAGAAAGCTTATTTTTGCCAAAATAATTTTTATGAAAGCTGGTATTGTAGGCTTACCTAATGTAGGAAAATCAACTTTATTTAATTGCTTGTCGAATGCGAAAGCTCAAAGTGCTAATTTTCCCTTTTGTACAATTGAACCTAATATTGGGATTGTTAATGTTCCTGATTTTAGACTTGAAAAGTTAGAAGCTTTAGTAAAACCCGAGCGTGTTTTATCAGCAACAGTTGAAATCGTTGATATTGCTGGCCTGGTTAAAGGTGCAAGCAAAGGTGAAGGTTTAGGAAATCAATTCTTAGCTAATATTCGTGAAACAGACGCTATTCTTCATGTTTTACGATGTTTTGATGATGATAATATTATTCATGTTGATGGTTCAGTTAATCCATTGCGCGATAAAGAGACTATCGACATTGAACTTCAGTTTAAGGATCTTGAGACTGTTGAGAAAAAATTGGAAAAAGTTAATAGGGCAGCAAGAACAGGAAATAAAGAAGCTGTAAAAGAAAAAGTATTACTTGATCTACTAAAAACAGAATTAGAATCATCTAATAATGTTCGTAGTATTGATTTTAAAGATTCTGACCGACAAGAATTTATTAAGCCTTTACAGCTTATAACAGATAAACCTGTGCTATATGTTTGCAATGTAGACGAAAAGTCTGCTGAAAATGGAAATATGTACGTCGAAAAAGTTAAAAATGCTATTTCTAAAGAACAAGCAGGTCTTCTTTTTCTTGCGGTCAGTATAGAGTCAGATATCAATGAATTGGAAAGTTTTGAGGAACGTCAACTTTTTTTAGATGATTTAGGACTTAGCGAAGCAGGATCGACCAAATTAATTAAGTCTGCTTATGACTTATTAAATCAACAAACTTATTTTACCGCAGGGGAGAAAGAAGTTCGAGCTTGGACTATTCCTATTGGCACTTCTGCTCCTCAAGCTGCTGGTGTGATTCATACCGATTTTGAAAAAGGATTTATACGTGCAGAAGTAATAAGCTATCAAGACTATGAACAATTAGGTTCTGAAATAAAGGTAAAGGAGGCAGGAAAAATGCGCGTAGAGGGTAAAGACTATATTGTAAAAGATGGTGACATAATGCATTT
This sequence comes from uncultured Flavobacteriaceae bacterium, assembly GCA_943842245.1. Lineage (GTDB taxonomy): Bacteria > Bacteroidota > Bacteroidia > Flavobacteriales > Flavobacteriaceae > MS024-2A. The sequence goes on along the minus strand of CALTAJ010000002.1, from coordinate 189,065 downwards.
TCGCTTTAATGTTTAGTCAATTATCTTACAATGCTAATTTTATTTATTTTAAATACTAAGATTTTTTCATATCGATATAGAGTCATGTACTCGAACCTTGGCCCATAAATGTTTTGCTTCTTTGATAAATTTTAAGTGGGTTTGATCAGTTTGATATAATCGCTGTGCTTCTTCATTTTGAAAACCCATAGTATAGCAATAAGTAAAAGAGTTGTCTACAACATCTCTTTTTTCTGAAGCAGCGGGGCCTCCTAAATGACTTTCTATAGCTTGTTGATTTGTATTAATTAATTTACGTATAGCTTGCTCAAAGGCTGCCCTATCTTCTTTATTATCTGGTTTTTTTAGCCAAAAAAAAACGATGTGCAATAGTGGACTTGTATTTTTTTTAATTCTATTGTGAGTCATGTTTTATGTTTTTTTTATAAAAGTTAATGATATATTAAATATGTGAAGAAGATCTCTGCTTTTAAATGATTTTAAAATAATTTATTTCAGGACTTTTTAACAAAAAACATAAATAATTGTTGATTTCTTGAATGCTAATGACCTTTTGGTTAAAATGGCAATATCTATATTAGCATACTAAATAATGGAAAAACAAACTACCTATACAGAAGATAATATTCGATCTCTTGATTGGAAAGAGCACATTCGCATGCGACCTGGGATGTATATAGGGAAACTTGGAGACGGTTCTTCTCCTGATGATGGGATTTATATTTTACTCAAAGAGATATTAGACAATTGCATCGATGAGTTTGTTATGGGTGCTGGTAAAACTATAGAAATCAGTATCAAGGAAAATGTGGTTAGTGTTCGCGATTACGGCCGAGGAATTCCCTTAGGAAAAGTAGTAGATGTTGTTTCCAAAATGAATACAGGTGGAAAATATGATTCTAGAGCATTTAAAAAATCTGTAGGCCTAAACGGTGTTGGAACCAAAGCAGTGAATGCTCTTTCAGAAAGGTTTACAGTTGAATCTAATCGTGAAAAAGAATTAAAACTTGCTGTTTTTGAATTTGGAAATTTAACTAAAGATTTGCCGATAGAGAGTTCAACAAAGCGTCGCGGTACAAGAGTCATTTTCACTCCTGATAGTAAAATCTTTAAGAATTACAAGTATCGTTTAGAGTATGTTGAGCGCATGCTTAAAAACTATGTTTACCTTAATCCAGGGTTGACTATTGACCTTAATGGAGAAAAGTTTTATTCTGAAAATGGATTAAAAGATTTGTTAAATGATCAAATTAGCGAAAGTGATCTTCTGTATCCAATTATACACCTTAAAGGAGAAGATATTGAGATTGCTTTAAGTCATAGTAAAACCCAATATAGCGAGGAATATCACTCATTTGTTAACGGTCAACATACTACTCAAGGAGGAACACATCAAGCAGCTTTTCGTGAGGGTTTGGTAAAAACTATTCGTGACTATTTTGGGAAAACATATGAAGCTTCAGATATTAGAAAATCTATTATTTCTGCAATAAGTATAAAAGTAATGGAACCAATTTTTGAATCTCAAACGAAGACTAAATTAGGTTCGACTGAGATGGGAGGGAGTATGCCATCAGTTAGAAGTTATATTATAGATTTTTTAAGCACTCAATTAGATAATTTTCTGCACAAAAATTCTTTAGTTGCTGAAAGCATTCAAAAAAAGATAATTCAGGCAGAAAAAGAGCGTAAAGAATTATCGGGAATACGAAAACTCGCAAAGGAACGTGCCAAAAAGGCCAGTTTACATAATAAAAAATTGCGTGATTGTCGCGTTCATCTTCCTGATCTTAAAAAGGATCGCCGATTAGACTCCACTTTATTCATAACAGAGGGAGATTCAGCTAGTGGTTCCATTACAAAATCTCGAGATGTTAATACCCAAGCGGTTTTTAGTTTAAGAGGCAAGCCTCTAAATAGTTTTGGAATGAGCAAAAAAATTGTTTATGAAAATGAAGAGTTTAACCTACTCCAAGCAGCTTTAAATATAGAGGATAGTTTAGAAGATTTACGCTATAACAACATTGTAATTGCCACTGATGCCGATGTAGATGGAATGCACATTCGCCTTTTGTTGATTACTTTTTTTTTACAATTTTTCCCAGAATTAATAAAAGAAGGGCATCTGTATATTTTACAAACTCCTCTATTTCGAGTTCGAGATAAAAAAGAAACTTTTTACTGTTATAGTGAGGTAGAACGAAAAGAGGCAATTGAGAAAATTAAAGGAAAATCTGAAATTACACGCTTTAAAGGATTAGGTGAAATTTCGCCTGATGAATTTAAATATTTTATAGGGGACGATATTCGTTTAGACCCGGTAATGCTTGATAAAAGTATAACTATTGAAGAGTTGTTACTCTTTTATATGGGTAAGAATACACCAGACCGCCAAAAATTCATCATAAATAATTTAAAAGTAGAGCTAGACTACGTTGAAGAACAAAAAGAAGAGGTTTTATAATAAATGGAAGCAGAAGAAAATTTTTTTAACTCAGAACCAATAGACGCATTAAAACGTGTCACGGGGATGTATAAAGATTGGTTTTTGGATTACGCCTCATATGTTATTTTAGAAAGGGCTGTTCCAGCTATTGAGGATGGATTTAAACCAGTTCAGCGCAGGATTCTTCATTCTATGAAAGACTTGGATGATGGAAGATATAATAAAGTGGCTAATATAGTTGGTCACACTATGCAATATCACCCCCATGGAGATGCAAGTATTGGTGATGCAATGGTTCAAGTTGGTCAAAAGGAATTACTGATTGATATGCAAGGTAACTGGGGGAATATTCTTACAGGAGACAGAGCTGCTGCTTCTCGATATATCGAAGCAAGACTATCAAAGTTTGCACTGGAAGTTGTATTTAGTCCCAAAGTAACTAATTGGCAATTATCTTATGATGGAAGAAAAAAAGAACCAATCCATTTACCAGTAAAATATCCATTATTATTGGCTCAGGGGGCAGAAGGGATTGCTGTAGGACTATCAACGAAAATATTACCACACAATTTTAATGAATTAATTCATGCGAGTATTCAGCATCTTAAAGGGAAAAAGTTTAATATTTATCCTGATTTCCAAACTGGTGGAATTATCGATATTCAAAACTATAATGAAGGCTTAAGAGGTGGAAAAGTTCGAGTACGAGCACGAATCAATCAGTTGGATAAAAAGACTCTAGTAATAAATGAAATACCCTTTAGCACAAACACCTCTTCTCTTATTGATAGTATTCTTAAAGCAAATGACCAGGGTAAAATTAAAGTTAAACGTATTGAGGATAATACCTCATCGGCAGTTGAAATCTTGGTTCATTTACCAAGTGATATCTCACCAGATAAAACCATAGATGCTCTATATGCCTTTACAGCGTGTGAAACATCTATTTCACCCTTAGGTTGTTTAATTATAGACAATAAGCCAAACTTCATGGGAGTAGTAGATATACTTAAGATATCCACAGATCACACTGTTCAATTGCTAAAAATGGAATTAAGAGTACAGCTTAATGACTTGGAAAATCAATGGCATTATTCTTCTCTTGAGCGCATTTTTATTCAAAATAAAATTTATCGTGAGATTGAACTGGCTGAGTCGTGGGAAGAGGTACTTTCATTTATTAATAATGGACTGGAGCCATATATTAGTAATCTAAAACGCTCTATTTCTGAGGAAGATATTGTGAAACTTACTGAAATTCGTATTAAAAGAATTTCCAAGTTTGACTTGGATAAGGCAAAGCTCAAAATTGAAACTCTTGAAGCAGATATTGCTGAAGTCAAAAATAATTTAGAACATTTGATAGATTATTCAATCCGATATTTTAATCACCTAAAAAAAACATATGGTAATGGAAAGGAACGAAAATCAGAAATTCGAATTTTCGACGATGTAGATGCCAAAAAGGTTGTGGTTCGTAATCAAAAACTTTACATGAATCGTGAAGAAGGTTTTATAGGAACATCATTGAGAAAAGATGAAATGGTTTGCGAATGCTCGGATATCGATGATATTATAATATTTACTCAAGAAGGTAAAATGCAGGTAGTCAAGGTTGATAGTAAGGTTTTTGTAGGTAAAAACATACTGCATGCAGCAGTATTTAAAAAAAAGGATCAGCGTACTATTTACAATATGATTTACAGAGACGGAAAAGGTGGAACTACTTTTATCAAACGTTTTGCAGTTACAGGTGTTACTCGAGAAAAAATTTATGACTTAACACAAGGAAAGCCACATTCAAACGTCTTGTATTTTTCTGCAAACCCAAACGGAGAGGCAGAAATTATTTCGATTATATTAAGAAATTCAAATTCTATAAAAAAACTCAAGTGGGAATTAGACTTTACAGATCTTCAAATCAAAGGTCGTTCTGTTCGGGGAAATACAGTGACTAAATATCCAGTTCGTAAAGTAGAGTTAAAAGAAAAAGGAGTTTCAACGCTAAAACCTCGTAAAATATGGTTTGATGACACTATTAGACGTTTAAATATCGAAAATAGAGGTAAATTACTTGGAGACTTTAAGGGGGATGACAAGCTTTTGATTATTAATAATAAGGGTACTATTCGCGCTGTATCTCCAGAATTAAGTTTGCATTTTGAAGATACTACAACTCATATTGAAAAATGGAATCCAATTAAACCTTTAACTGCTGTTTATTATGACCCAAATAAAGAACGTTATTTTATTAAAAGGTTTCTTTTAGAGCATATTGATAGAGAAGAGAGTTTTATTAAACAAGGAGCTAAGTTGACTTATTTGAGTACTGAGTGGCGTCCTATTCTTAAGGTTATTTTTGACAAACCTCGTGGAAAAGATCAGCCCTTACCATTAGAAATTAATGCTGAAACTTTTATTTCAGTTAAAGGATTTAAGGCGTCAGGAAATCAGCTTACTGATAAAAAAATTAAATTAATTAAACTAAAAGAAGCCTTAGAATACATAGAAAACACAATTCCAGAGAGTCATATGGATATCGAAGTTTCTTCCGATGAGACCATTATTGCAAAAGATGATGAATCTCAAATTACTATGGAGTTTTAATTATTTTCTTTTACGGATGCGCATATTTATCATTTCAATTCCAAGAGAAAAGGTGATTGAGAAATAGAGGTATCCTTTAGGAATTCTTCCTATGGAACTTCCAAAGAAAGTTGTATTAGATAAGTATGCGGATTCGGCAATTAGCATAAATCCAATTAATAACAGAAAAGATAGTCCTAGGATTTGTAGGGAAGGATGCTTATTTATATAGCGGCTTACTGGGGCAGCAAAACTCATCATAATAATAATGGATGCAATCACAGAAATTATCATAATCCACAGAGCATAAGGAATCCCATTTGTCATTCCAACTGCAGTTAATATTGAATCGAAGGAAAATACAATATCTATTAAAATAATTTGAAATAAAGCACGAGAATATGATATGCTTTTTAAATTTTTATTGATTGGATCTTCTTCAATATCTTCAACTTTTTGAAAGATTTCAATTGTGCTTTTGTATAGTAAAAATAATCCACCAGCTAGAAGAATTAAAGCTTGGATAGAAATGTTTGAAGAAAACCAATCTAGATTCACATTAAATAAAGTTGTTTTTATCTGAATTAACAAACTGATTCCAGAAAGCATAGCAATACGCAATATCATGGCAAGAAAAAGACCAATTTGAATTAATTTCTTTTGTTTATCTACTGGAAAGCGATTGGCTAATATTGATATGAAAATAATATTATCAATACCAAGAACAATCTCAAGAAAAGTCAAAGTAAGAAAAGCAACAACTAAATCTGGAGTTATCAATCTTAATTAATTTTTTGAATGCTACCTCGTTGTCTATTTTTACTGTCTCCAACCAGAGAATATTCAAAAGTATATCTATCATCTTTTGTACTTATAATACGAATTTGAATAGGACGTTTTTCTTGGTTGTTATTGGGGTTTAATTTTGTTAAGATACATTCACAGTCATTCACCCAACGAATACTAGATGTATCAATTTTTCCTTCAAATAGTTCTACTTCAAAGATTGAATCTCTTGTGAAATAAGAACTTTTAATTTCTCCGTTAATTATTTGAGTAAATTTAAATTCTCCTTGTTGAAAGGGTTTACAATTTCTTTCAAGAGAATAACAGCTAATAAATAAAACTAAACTAAAAAATACAAGTCGCCACATAAGCGGCAAAAGTACTAAGATTTAGGTAAAAAAAGACGAAAACTCCCGTCCTTATAAAATTCAATTATACGAATTATTTCTTCTGAATTCCCTGCGTTTGATTGAGTTTCTTGTTTTGGAGGAAATTCCTTAACGTCTAAAGTAGTATTTAATTTATTTTTTATATCAAAAGAGGGGATGGGGATTGTTTTTTCCTGATCCGCTTCCAATAATAACCAATCCAAAGTAATTTCATTAAAAGCACTGTGAATTTTCAAAATTAAATCTAAACTAGGCTTATTACGTTTTGAGAGAATGTGGGAGACTGAAGATCTTTGGACACCAATCTTTTCTGCAAAACCCGCAGCATTTAAATGATGATTCTCCATAACTTCTTTGAGGCGTCTTATAAAAATATCTATGTTTAACATTGTAAACAAATTAAGATTAGATTTACAATATACAATTGTAAATCGACTTTTACAAGTCTTATTTAGTTACATTTTTACTTCAATTAATATTATTAAGCAATTGATTTTCATGTTATTAGTTTATAAAGTATTAAGTTTGATTACAGATGTATACCCGCTTCAACTCCTGATAGGTCTTTTCTTGGATTATATTTACTTTTGTGAACCAGAAATATAAACTTCTCTTTGTTTACATTTGTGCATTAATTATTAGAATGATTTACAAAAGGTATTTTCCTCCTAAAATTTTAAATGATTTTTTAAAAAATCATAATGATCGCCTTGATTATAATATTCTTGGACACTCTGTTAGTGATCTTCCTATTTATGAATTGAATATAGGCACAGGAAAAAAAAGGATATTAATGTGGTCTCAAATGCATGGTAATGAAAGCACAACAACCAAGGCTTTACTTGATTTTATTCCTTGGCTCTTAGATTCAAATCAAAAGAATCTTTTAAATACTTTTACTTTTTATATAATTCCTCAGTTAAATCCTGATGGTGCAGAGGCTTACACTCGATTAAATGCAAATCAATTTGACTTAAACCGCGATGCTATTGAGCTTAGCCAACCAGAGAGTTTATTATTACGTAGTGCATATGATCGCATAACTCCGGATTATGCTTTAAACCTCCACGGACAAAGAACTATCTATAGTGCTGGATTGAATGGTGGGCCAGCCACTCTTTCTTTTTTGGCTCCATCAGCTGATTTAGATCGATCTATAACTTCAGCCAGAAAGACTGCTATGTCTGCAATAGCATCTATTTATATGGCTTTATGTAAAGAATTACCGGATGGAATTGGTAGATACGATGATACATTTAATCCAAATTGTGTTGGAGATACATTTACGAGGAAAGGAACACCAACAATTCTTTTTGAGGCTGGTCACTATCCGGGTGATTATCAGAGAGAAATATGTAGAAAGTTTGTTTTTAAAGCTTTAAAAGCATTAATCAATTATTTGGAAAATGATAATGAAGTTTATTCAATAGAACAATACCTTAAAATTCCAAAAAATACAGATGATTATGTCGATTTAATTGTTTCAAATATTGACATTAGTGTAGATGGAAAGATTTTTAAAAATCAACAATTAGCAATTCAATACATTGAAGAACTAAAAGATGGAGAAGTTATATTTACACCAAGCTTTCACGATTTTGGCAGTCAGCTTTCCCAGAAAGCACATCGATACATTAATCTTCCATTTGATGATTTAAGCGATTCAATTCTTTATTTTAAAGATAAAATCATCAAAAATACCAAATTTGATAAATTATTTTCAGTAAACCACTGATTTGTCCAATGAATTCGCAATATTTTCCTCTTTTTTTATTAATTTTGTAGAATGTAAGTTTAAAAATAATTGTATGAGTAAGGTTAAGCTAGATGAAATTGATCATCAAATACTAGATATTTTAATTGATAATTCAAGAATTCCATTTACAGATATCTCCAAACGCCTTTTAATATCTGCAGGTACAGTTCATGTTAGAGTAAAGAAAATGGAAGAAGCCGGGATTATAAGGGGATCTTCATTAAATCTTGACTATGTTAAGCTGGGATACTCTTTTATTGCATATGTTGGAATTTTCTTAGAAAAAACAAGTGCTACAGATGAAGTATTACAAGCTTTAAATGAAATTCCATTTATTACTGTAGCTCACATTACAACTGGAAAATTTAATGTGTTTTGCAAAGTACGCGCCAGAGATACTCACCATGCTAAAGATATTATTTTCATGATAGATGATGTTGATGGGGTTTCAAGGACTGAAACTATGATTTCACTAGATGAGAGTATCAATGATAAAAAAAGACTTATGCATCGAATTTTTAATGAATTAAATTAATAATGGCCAGAAAACCAAAAATTGATCGATTTAATGAAAAAATACTTTCTCGATTTCAAATTTACAATAGTCTTTTTCTAACTCTTCCTTTTAAAACTATAAAGCAAACTTCATTATTTTTACCATTATTTTCTGAACATTGTCGTAAACAATATAAATTAAATGCTAACCCAGAGGACATTGTTTCCTCATTCTTCAAACTTTATGCTCCAGATCTTGGTCAAGATCAACAGCAAGATTTGCTATTTAATTTTATTCAATATATCGAAAGACAAGTTGTATTATTTGATGCAATTGAAGATGCGGGTTTTTCATATGTAAATAACATGCATGGAAGGGGGACTCTAAGGAATATGAAAGAGGAGGCAGCCAATAAGCAGCTTAATAATGCACTTTCAGATTACATTAAGCGATTTAAGGTTAGGATTGTTTTAACTGCTCACCCTACTCAATTTTATCCTGATAATGTTTTAGTGATTATGAATGAGCTATCTAGAGCCATTTCTAAAGATAACCTAGATAGTATTAGAGAGCTTTTAGTTCAACTTGGAAAAACACCTTTTTATAAAAAAGAAAAGCCTACACCATTCGATGAGGCAGTGAGTTTAATTTGGTTTTTAGAAAATGTTTTTTATCACTCTGCTAGTAGAATCTATAGCTATGTTGCAGAAAATATAGTGGACTCAGACGACTTAAATAATTCTATCTTTGATTTTGGTTTTTGGCCTGGAGGAGATAGAGACGGAAATCCATTTGTTACACCTGAAATTACTTTAAAAACCGCAAAAAGACTTCAATTTTCAATCTTAAGAAACTACTACAGAGATTTAAGAAAGCTAAAAAGAAAAATAACTTTTCCAGGTTTAGAAAATCGAGTAGAAGAATTAGAGGAAATGGTTTTTAATGAACTCTTTTATCCTCATCGTAATAAGAGTTTCTCACTTGAATATTTTAGATCTGAATTACAATTCGTATTCAATAAAATCAAAAACGAACATGATGGTTTGTATAAAAACGATGTGCTGGACATAATTCATAAAGTCCGTCTTTTTGGATTACATTTTGCAAGCTTGGACATTCGTCAAGATTCTCGAGTTCATCACAGTGTTTTTAAGGAAATTGTATCCCACCCTGATATTCAAAATTTTTCAGAAGGATTGCCTGAAAATTATTTAGATTTAAATTCAATTGAACGCTGTAAAGTACTAGTTGAAATAAAAGGTGATGTGTCTCCTGATATTTTTTCAGAAAAAATTACTCGTCAGACACTTGAAAGTATTCGAAGCATGCAGCTTATTCAAAATACAAATGGAGAGCGAGGTTGTAATCGGTATATAATCAGTAATTGCCAGTCTTTAGAAAATATACTTGAACTTTTTGCAATGTGTCGATTGAGTGATTGGAAAGATCCTACAGTTGATTTTATTCCATTATTTGAAACGATTTCTGACTTAGAAGAAGCTGGAGACGTTATGAATGCATTGTTTAGTGACCCAATTTATAAAGCACATTTATTAAGAAGAAAAATGAAGCAAACTATTATGCTTGGTTTTTCTGATGGAACTAAAGATGGAGGATATTTTATGGCAAATTGGAGTATTTATCTAGCCAAAGAAGCTTTGAGTAAGCTTGCTACTGAATTTGGAATTCAAATTGCTTTCTTTGACGGTAGAGGAGGGCCACCAGCCCGTGGTGGCGGAAATACCCATGAATTTTATGCATCTATGGGTGATACAATTCAAAGTGATGAAATTCAATTAACAATTCAAGGGCAAACAATAAGTTCAAATTTTGGAACATTGGATTCTTCTCAATATAACTTAGAACAGTTATTAAGTTCTGGAATAGAAAATCAAATTTTTAGTCCTGGTAAAAATAATCTTTCTACTGCTGATCGAAATTTGATGGATAGTATTGCTGAAAAAAGTTACAAGGCTTATCAAGATTTTAAAGCTCACCCAATGTTCATTCCTTATTTGGAGCGAATGTCAACCCTTCCGTATTATGCTAAAGCAAATATCGGAAGTCGTCCTACCAAACGTGGAAAATCAAAATCACTTAAATTTGAAGATTTAAGAGCAATTCCTTTTGTTGGAAGCTGGAGTCAGTTAAAACAAAATGTACCAGGTTTTTTTGGCTTAGGAGTATCTTTGCAAAATCTTATAGATCAAGGACAAATTGATGAATTAAAAGATCTATATAAGAATTCAAGATTTTTTAGAACTTTGATTTTTAACAGCATGATGAGTTTGTCTAAATCTTTTTTTCAACTTACAGCATACATGAAAGAAGACAAAGAATTTGGTTCCTTTTGGAAATTAATTTACCAGGAGTATGTCTTGGCTAAAAAAGTTTTATTAGAAATAAGTGAATTCAAGTCTTTAATGGAAAATGAACCCGCTGGAAAAGCGTCTATTAAAGCGAGAGAGGAAATTGTTCAACCATTATTAACAATACAACAATTTGCCTTAATGCAGTTGCAGGCTATCAAAAAAGATAAAAAGATAGGAAAGAAAAAAATTGAAATCTTAGAAGCTATGGTGACACGTTCTTTATTTGGCAATATCAATGCAAGTAGAAACTCTGCCTAAACCGTATCGTAAAAGTCAAATGCTTTATAAAATAATTCTTGTTTTACATTAACATCAATTCTGGGCTTTCCAATATTCTCAAGTAGCACAAAATTAATTCCACTGCCATTATTTTTTTTATCATGACGTAATAAACTTAAAATCCCTTCACGATCAATTTTACTGATTTTTACATGAGGATAATAATGTGAAAGACTTTCTTTTACATCTATAGCGTCTTTTTCAGGAAAATTACAGCAATGAACACTTAAAAAGCTTTCTAGGATCATTCCAACCACTATTGCCTCTCCGTGAAGTAAGCGTTCCTTATCATTGTCTGCAATAAAATAAGATTCAATTGCATGGCCCATCGTGTGTCCAAAATTCAAAATTTTTCTTAAGTTTTTTTCTGTAGGATCTTTTAATACTATTTTCTCTTTTATTGCTACTGAAGATTTTATGTATTTAGCTAAAGTAATTGCATCTAACTTCTTAATATTTATTAACTCATACCAATATGAAGGATCTGAAATAAGTCCGTGTTTTAACATTTCTGCAAAGCCACTTCTAAGTTCCTTTTTGGGAAGTGTTTCAAGCCATTGAGAATCGATAATTACTAGCTTTGGCTCACGAATAATTCCAATTTGATTTTTTAATGACCCAAGATCAATACCTGTTTTTCCTCCAACAGAAGCATCTACCATTGCGAGAAGGGTAGTAGGGATATTATAAAAGTCAATTCCACGTTTAAATGTACAAGCAACGAAACCTCCAAGATCTGTCACAACGCCACCACCTAAATTAATTAAAACTGAATTTCTATCAGCTCCAAGTTCAGATAGTTGATTCCACAATTCTTCACAAGTTTGTATGTTTTTATTTTCTTCTCCAGCACGCATAAATATTATTTTTGGATTATCCAAGCGTGTTTGATTAATAAATCTAGAGAAGCAGTTTTTTTTTGTGTTGGCATCAACTAATATAAAGACACTACTGTATTCATTTATCCTTAATTGTTTTGGAATATCTAGAAGGGCTTTAGAACCAAAGGTGATATTTATCATATTTTTCATAGTAGTGATCTGATTGTAAAAATAGGTATTAATTGAAGGTCACAAATTTTTTGAGATTTTAAGTATTATTTCCCTTTTTTAAAATTTTTTTTTACTCGATCTAAATCTCTTTTATTTTCTCTATCCTTAATTGTTTCTCTTTTATCGTAAAGTTTCTTACCTCGTGCTAATGCTATACTTATTTTCGCAAAACCTTTGTCATTAATAAAAAGTCTCAATGGTACAATGGTCAAACCACCATTCTTAACTTCCTTATAAAGTTTATTAAGCTCTTTTTTATTTAAAAGAAGCTTACGTTGTGCTTTTGGTTTATGATTAAAACGAGTACCAAATGCATATTCTTCGATATGCATGTTTACAGTAAAAAGCTCTCCTTTATGATTAAACTCACAAAAACTTTCAGCTATAGAAGCCTTGCTATTCCGAATAGATTTAATCTCGGTTCCAGTCAATATAATGCCTGCTGTATACTCTTCAATGAGTTCATATTCAAAGCGCGCTCGTTTATTTTTTATATTTACAATTTTTTGCACTATGCAAAGATAGTATTTAAACACTTTTCGCTTAGCATTGCTGTTTTAAAATTAACCATTGGTATAAGACTGTTAATTACTGTTGAATAAATCATTTGCATTTGATAAAAATGTTGTTGAAAAGCAGGTCTAAATGATTAATTTTGCAACATAATTTTAATTTATGCAGCGAGACACAACGATATTTGATTTAATAAACAAAGAGAAGAGTCGTCAATCTAACGGAATCGAATTGATTGCATCTGAAAACTTTACTAGCCCATCTGTAATTGAAGCTTGTGGTTCGGTGCTTACTAATAAATATGCTGAGGGTTATCCAGGTAAGCGATATTACGGAGGCTGCGAGGTAGTGGACCAAGTTGAACTGCTTGCCATAGAAAGAGCAAAAAACTTATTTGGGGCAGTATATGCAAATGTTCAACCCCATTCAGGTTCTCAAGCAAATACAGCAGTGTTTCATGCTTTTTTAAAGCCAGGTGATAAAATCCTAGGATTTGATCTTTCTCATGGAGGTCATTTAACTCATGGTTCGCCAGTAAACTTTTCTGGCCGATTATATGATGCAAGTTTTTATGGAGTTGAAAAGAAAACTGGACGTTTGGATTATGATAATATTCTATTATTGGCAAAACAGATTCAGCCTAAGATGATTATTGCTGGAGCTTCTGCTTATTCTCGTGATATTGATTATTTAAAATTTCGTGAAATTGCAGATGAAGTTGGAGCGTTTTTATTAGCAGATATTTCACATCCTTCAGGAATGATAGCTACAGGTCTACTTAGCGATCCTATACCACATTGTCACGTGGCTACGACTACTACCCATAAAACTTTAAGGGGTCCTCGAGGAGGACTTATACTAATGGGGGAGGATTTTGACAATCCATTTGGTCTAAAATTAAAAAGTGGTAAAATTCAAAAAATGTCACATCTTTTAAATATGGCTGTTTTTCCAGGAAATCAAGGAGGCCCGTTAATGCACGTAATTGCTGCAAAAGCAATTGCTTTTGAAGAGGCACAGCAACCAAGTTTCAAAATCTACATGAAACAGGTTAGGAATAATGCTCAAGCGATGGCAAAGGCTTTTATTGAAAGGAACTACAAGTTGATTTCAGGGGGAACGGATAATCATATGATGCTCATTGATTTAAGAAATAAAAATGTTACTGGAAAAGATGTTGAATTAGCATTAGTAAAAGCTGAAATTACAGCAAATAAAAATATGGTACCCTTTGATGATAAATCTCCGTTTGTGACTTCAGGTATCCGAGTTGGAACATCAGCAATCACTACTCGTGGACTCAAAGAGCAAGACATGGAAACCATTGTAGAGCTTATTGATCGTGTGATAAACAATATAGAAAATCAATCAATTTTGGAAGCTGTAGCAAAAGAGGTTCATTCCCTGATGAAGGGAAGGGCCCTATTTAATCTTTAGATTGTAATAAATCCTTTATTTTTTTTGTAATTTTTTCCAACCTTCCGTTTTCCCTATTTACATAACACCATTTTGTTATGCAACGTGTAATAATTTTTTTTTCAGGTTCTAATATTATTTCCACTATTCTTTCTGATAGAAAAGTATTAGTCTTGGTAACATAAGTTTTAATTAGCAGATTATCCCCAAATTTAGCTGCATATTTGTATTCAATTTGATGGCTTCTAACCACCCAAAAATGAAATTCATTAATATCTTCACCAACAAGATATTCCCAGTGTAACTTTGCAGCCTCCTGAACCCAACAGAGGTATTGAATATTATTTACATGGCTTAAATCATCTAAATGCTTTTTAAGAACGCTCTGCTTTATAGAAAAAAATTTCATTATTTTGGAAAGATCTTTACTTCAAATAGTTTATCCCAATTTTTACCTGTAACAAAAAATGTCTCACGTTTCTTATTGTATGCGATACCATTAAATACGTTAAGCTTAGAATGTTGTTTCACCCTTTTTTTTAAACCTGAAAAATCTATAACACCCTCAACAGCACCAGTATTTGGGTTTATTATTACAACTACATCTTTTTGAAATTGGTAAGTATTCGCATAAATTTTACCATTTACCCATTCCAGTTCATTTAAATTTTTTAATGCTAATTTATTTGTCATTACCTCAATATGACCTTCTTCGGAATAGTCTTTAGGATTTATTTTCCAAATCTTTTGACTTCCATCAGATTTATATAGTTTATTTCCATCATTGCACAAACCCCAGCCTTCTTTACTCTTTTCATATGGAAAAGAATTTTTAACGGTTAAAGTATTTTTATCATAAATAAATCCTTTTTCAGATTTCCATGTTAATTGAATAATTTGATCTTTAAATATGGTTAAACCTTCACCAAAAAATGATTTATCTAATGGTTTGTTTTTCAATATTTTACCGCTATTGTAATCAATTGTACGTAGAGTAGATTGCCCATTAAGACCTGTACTTTCATAAAGTAAATCTCCATCAAA
This sequence comes from uncultured Flavobacteriaceae bacterium, assembly GCA_943842245.1. Classification (GTDB taxonomy): domain Bacteria; phylum Bacteroidota; class Bacteroidia; order Flavobacteriales; family Flavobacteriaceae; genus MS024-2A. The sequence goes on along the minus strand of CALTAJ010000002.1, from coordinate 173,930 downwards.
TTCTAAGCCTTGGGTATAGGCAGTAATATCATGAGGAAAAGTATTAATTACTTCATAAGTGAAAAGTTTCGGTGCTTGACTTGCTAGCAGAGTAAAGGTTATTGTTTTCTTATAACTCTTTTTATTTTGTATTAGTTCTGCCTTAATTTCATAGTCCCCAAGAGGATCAGTATTTAAAAATTGGTGATTATCCTCTATAGGCTGGTCATTTAAAAAGTAGAATACACTATAGTTATTTAGTGAAGTATTGACGCTAAGTTTCAATTTTGAACCAGCCTTCGCTCTGTTTTTTTTTTGACCAGTTTTAATTTTAATAACTGGGTCTTTGACACCAGCACAATTCAAAATTAGAAAGGATGTAATTATACTTATAAATATTTTCATATTTTAAAAATAACTTGCAAAGTTAACGGAAGACTAAATTAAGAATTTAAAATGATTGCCGAAATCCTCTGAAGAGGTTATATTTGTAACTGGGCAAGTCCTATACAACCAGCTCCTGTTTAATCCCCCAGGGTGGTAACACAGCAAGGGTATGCGGTTGTAGCGGTGTGATATAGTTAGCTTGCCCTTTTTTGATTTAGATAAATATGCAAAAAGTAGTTTTAATTACTGGTGCCTCATCTGGTCTGGGTCTGGCTACTGCATTGCATCTCAAAAAAATAGGTTATTCAGTTTTTGGCACAAGTCGTGATCCAAAAAAATATACCCAATCAATTCCCTTTGAACTACTTCCTCTTGAAATTACAGAAACGAACTCCATTAAAACTTGCGTTGCAGAAGTCATAAAACGTAAGCAAAGATTGGATATTCTCATAAATAATGCTGGTGTGGGAATTACTGGACCTATGGAAGAAATAAATGCAGATGCTATAGCTTCTAATTTTGCTACCAATTGTTTTGGTCCTTTACAAATGGCACAAGCTGTAATACCTAAAATGAGAGATCAGTCTTCGGGAACAATTATTAATATAACCTCAATTGCGAGCTATATGGGTTTACCATTCAGAGGTCCTTATTCTGCATCTAAAAGTGCTTTATCTATTATGTCAGAAAGCTTACGTATGGAAGTTAAAGAATTTGGTATTAAAGTTTTGACTCTTGCTCCAGGTGATTATGCTACTGACATTGCCTCCCGTCGTTATCATTCTCCCGTAATTAATAAATCACCTTATAAAAAATACAAGGAAAGTCTCGAAGAGATAAACAAACATGTTGATAAAGGAAACTCTCCTGAAGAAGTAGCTAAAGCTATAGCTGAAATTTTAACTAAAAAAAATCCAAGAGTACACTATCAGGTTGGTTCGTTTTTACAAAAGCTATCAAAAACTTTAAAAAACATCCTTCCGAGTCGTATATTTGAAAAACTCATTATGAACCACTATAAACTATAAATATTCATGAAATTTTTTATCGATACAGCTAATTTAGAACAAATTCGGGAAGCTCAATTATTAGGGGTTTTAGATGGGGTAACTACAAATCCCTCATTGATGGCAAAAGAAGGTATTACTGGTGAAAAAAATATTAATAAACACTACGTTGATATTTGTAATATTGTAGATGGTGATGTTTCTGCAGAAGTTATTTCTGTAGATTTTGACGGAATGATTAAGGAAGGAAATGCCTTAGCCGCCTTACATCCCCAAATTGTAGTTAAAATCCCAATGATTGAAGATGGAATTAAAGCGCTAAAATATTTTTCCGATAAGGGGATCAAAACTAATTGTACTCTAGTGTTTTCTTCTGGACAGGCTTTACTTGCAGCTAAAGCTGGAGCTACTTATGTGTCACCATTTATTGGACGTTTGGATGACAATTCAACTGATGGTTTAGATTTGATTGAAGATATTCGTCTTGTTTATGATAACTATGCTTTCCATACAGAAATTCTTGCAGCTTCTGTACGCCATACTATGCATATTGTAAATTGTGCTAAAATAGGTGCTGATGTAATGACAGGGCCGTTATCTGCAATAAAGGGTTTGTTAAACCACCCTTTAACAGATATTGGATTAGCTAAGTTTTTATCTGATCATAAGAAAGGAAATTAGCTACAGCCCCTTCAAAATCTTTTCAAAATCAGTGTCAGAAAAATTTCCGAACCCTTCTATTATAAATCCTTTTCCGTTAATAATTATACTTTTATTTAATAAGGTTAACACCCATGCCTTACTTGAGTCTTCAAAATTGATCAATGCAAATTGATCTTCCATTTTCATCTCCATCATTTTTTGCACTTGGTCTACCAATGCATTAAACGGTTGAATACAAATTCCTATAAATCTTATGTCAGGATATTGTTTTTGAAAAAATTCTACACGTTCTAATGTGTTTCTATAGTGATTCATTTGTGTTTGTGACCAAAAATAAAGTACTGAAGTTCTACCGTCTGGAATCGAAGCACTACTTACTGTTACGCGAGAAGAATTTTGTAATTGTATTTTAGGTAATGATTTGCCATAATCCATTTTACTAATATCTTTATGAAGTGCTAAAACTTCAGCTAAATAGCTAGGAGAGGTATTAATAGTAGCATAATATTGAAGAAAAAGCTCATGTTCATCATGATTGCCAAAATTCAAAATCTCTTCAAAAGCTATTGCTCTTGCAAGATTATTACGAAGTAATTTTCCAGTAATAGTTTGATCTAAAACCTCTAAACGTCTAATATTAAATCTATCTGTTTGCTTTGCTTTAAAATACAACTCATCTGGTTTTAATGTTTTTTGGTTTATATAATTGATTATATAATTAATATATGGATCAAAAAAAGCTAAATCATTGTCTCCAAAATTTAAAAAACGACGATAGGTGAAAAATAAACTATCTTCATTAATTGTCCATTTTGATCCCCTAAGTAAAGCATATCGCTCCTTAATATTTGCGTATGGGTATATATAAGCGGCTTGAGTAACTTTTTGAGCTATAAGACTCAAATTATTAACAGAGTCCATCTGGATCCATAATTTCTTTTTTTCAAGAAGTAAGGAGTCAATAATATTTTTAAAAGTATTTTTATTACTAGAATATTTTGATGACAAAAATTTATTTTCAGATTCTTGTTTTAAAAACAATTCAATTAAAAAATTATTTTTCGAAGCTCCAACTCCAGAAAATACTATAGATTCATCAAAAGCCGCAGCATTAATTCTCACCCATAGACTATCATGTTCTTCCAAAAGCAATGTTTGATATTCGGGAAGGTGTTCAAGCTTATATATTCCACTTTGTAAGGAATCATATTTACGTTCAAATCTTAAATTTGAATTTAAGTCCAACATTTCTACAACATTTGTACCCTGATAGAGCGTAACGTTTCGAGATGAGGGATTTAGAATTTCTCCTCCTAGAAAAATACCTGTACGTAATTTCTCCTCTGACTGGCAACTGATTAAAGCTAATAAGATAATTACAGAAATTTTTTTTTTTATCATATGCCACTAAAAGTACAACTTTTAATATGCAAAAATTATTAGACGTCTATTAAATCACTTTGGCATATTTGTGTAAGTTTGCAGCTTAATATTGTTGAATATGCTGTCAGTTTCAAACCTTTCGGTTCAATTTGGAAAGCGCATCCTTTTTGATGAAGTAAATATAAGTTTTACCCCGGGAAATTGTTATGGAATTATTGGGGCTAATGGAGCTGGTAAGTCTACTTTTCTAAAAATTATTTCTGGTAAACAAGAAGCTAATTTTGGAAATGTTCATTTAGAACCTGGAAAGCGTCTTTCAGTTTTGGAGCAAAATCACAATTCTTATGACGATAATAATGTTTTAGATACTGTTTTAAGAGGTAATGAAACTCTCTACAATGTTAAATCAGAAATGGATAACCTATATGCAAAAGATGATTTTTCCGATGCTGATGGTCAAAGAGTAGGGGTGCTTCAAGCTAGCTTTGAAGAAATGAATGGATGGAATGCTGACAGTGAAGCTGCAACATTGCTTTCAAATCTTGAAATCCCAGAAAAAATTCATCATTCTCTAATGTCAGAATTAGACGGAAAACAAAAGGTTAGAGTCTTATTGGCTCAAGCTCTTTTTGGAAATCCCGATGTTCTTATAATGGATGAACCTACTAATGACCTTGACTATGAAACAATTATGTGGCTCGAGCAATTCTTAGCTAATTATGAAAATACAGTCATTGTAGTTTCTCATGACAGACATTTTTTAGATGCCGTTTGTACCCATATTTCTGATATAGATTTTGGAAAAATCAATCATTTTTCTGGTAACTACACTTTTTGGTATGAATCAAGCCAATTAGCTACTCGTCAAAGAGCTCAACAAAACAAAAAATCAGAAGAAAAGAAAAAGGAATTACAGGAGTTTATATCTCGTTTTTCTGCAAATGTTGCAAAATCTAAACAAGCTACTTCTCGGAAAAAGATGATAGAAAAGTTAGATATCGAAGAAATCAAACCCTCAAGTAGACGTTATCCTGCAATTATTTTTGAGCAAGAACGCCAAGCAGGTGATCAAATTTTAAATATTGAAAATCTTTCTGCAAATCTGGATGAGGAGGTACTTTTTAAAAATGTAAATCTTAATCTATCTAAAGGAGATAAGGTTATAATTTATTCTAAAGACACTCGTGCTGTAAGCGTTTTTTATGATATTCTCATGGGAAAAATTCAAAGTGATAGTGGAAAATTCGATTGGGGTGTTACAACTAATCAAGCATATCTTCCAGTTGATCACGAAAACTATTTTAAAGAAGAAGTCCCCCTTGTGGATTGGTTAAGAAAATATGCAAAAACAGAAGAAGAGCGTGAGGAGGTATTTCTGAGAGGTTTTTTAGGTAAAATGCTTTTTAGTGGTGAAGAAGCATTGAAAAACTCTAATGTTTTGTCTGGAGGAGAAAAAGTCCGTTGCATGCTTTCAAAAATGATGATGGAAAGGGCCAATGTTCTTTTACTTAATGAACCAACTAATCATTTAGATTTAGAGTCTATTACCGCTTTTAATAATTCTCTTAAAAATTTTAAAGGCACTATTTTGTGCAGTACAAGCGATCATGCATTTTCTCAAACTTTAGGCAGTCGAATTGTTGAGTTAACACCAAAAGGTGTTATAGATCGTCACACAAGTTTTGATGAATTCATGACAAGCCCAAAAATTAAGGAGTTGAGATTAAAAATGGTATAATATTTTAACTACCAGAAAAACGCATACAGACCTGCAAGTATAATCATTAGTGCAAAAGAGCCTATGTTGTAAAGAGCTGATGTATCAAAAACACCTTTATCCAAAGAAATTCCTTTCAAATCGTCATTTTCTTTATTTTCTCTAATGCTTACTAAAGCAATAACTACCATCGAAAGAATAGCAGTAATACCCATTTGATCTAAAAAAGGGAGGGAGGGAAAAATCCCATCCAACGCAGATCCTGTCATCCAGCCTTTAGGGCCTACTTTAAAGAATAAAGCAATTGGAATAGAAGTTAATGCACCATAGATTGCACCTTTATTAGAAGTCTTTTTCCAAAAGAGTCCAAGGACAAATACTGATAATATTCCTGGGCTTACAATACCAGTATATTCTTGAATAAATTGGAATGCTTGATCGATACCTCCTAGTAAAGGGGCCATAATGGAAGCAATAATCAATGCTACAAATGCAGATAAGCGGCCAACGTTAACAGTTTTTGATTCACTGGCCTCTTTATTAATCAATTGCTTGTATATATCCATTGTAAAAATTGTTGCAGTAGAATTAAGCATAGATGCTAAAGAAGAGACTATTGCAGCAGCTAATGCCGCTACTGCGACACCTTTGAGACCTGTAGGTAAAAATTGCATTAACCATGGATAGGCTTTATCAGCTTGTTCTGCAGATGGTAAATTAGCCATTCCAGCTTCACCTAAAGAAGCTAACAAATTTGGATCGTTAACAATTACGTAGGCAGCTATTCCTGGTATAACAACTATTAAAGGAATAATCATTTTTAAACCTGCTGCAAATAAAATTCCTTTTTGTGATTCTTCTAGCGATTTTGCTGCTAGTGTTCTTTGAATAATATATTGGTTAAAACCCCAATAGTATAAATTAGCAATCCACATTCCGCCAATAAGAACACCTATACCAGGAAGATTCATATACTCAGGATTACTCTTTTCAAGTATCATATCAAATCGTTCTGGTACAGCATTATAGACTTTGTTAAGTCCTTCAAGAAATCCACCCCCTGCTGACACAGTATCTAAAGCTAAATAGGTAGTAACTAAGCCTCCTAAAACTAATACTACAACTTGAATTATATCAGTCCATGCCACAGCAGATAAACCTCCATATAATGAGTATGCAGCAGCGAAAGCAGCTAATCCAATAACCGCGGTAATCATTTCGATACCTAATATGGTTTGAAGTGCTAAACCACCCAGATAAAGAACTGAAGCCAGATTTACAAAAACGTATAAACCAATCCAAAAAACTGCTAGTATTGTTTTTAGCTGACTAGAAAAACGTTGTTCAACAAATTCAGGAATGGTATATATTTCTTTTTTAATAAAAATTGGTAAGAAAAATTTTCCAACAACAATTAGGGTTAGAGCTGCCATCCATTCATAGGTAGCAATAGCTAATCCACCAGCAAAACCGGAACCAGACATCCCAATAAATTGTTCAGCAGAAATGTTAGCAGCTATAAGTGAAGCTCCGATTGCCCACCAAGGGAGAGATTTACTCGCCAAAAAGTAATCTTCTGTACTTTTAGTTTCACCCTTTTTATTTCGAGAAACCCATAATCCAACACCCAAAATAACTATGGCATAAATTGCAAATATTATATAATCAAGTGCTTCAAAACTAGTATTCATTCTGTTTATGTTTTAGTTGAACAAAAATATTTCACAAATATTTAAAAAAATTGCGAAAAACATTCAAATTATTCTGTTGCAAAGTAGAAAATAAAGGAAGTTTAAAAAAGTTGTTTTACAACTTTTTTCCCTTTATCAATTTCGTCTCTATGAAGATACACATCCTGCAATAGGGGAGTTGTAATTCCAAAACCTGCAAGGCGTGCAGATTCTCCCTGATCTTTAACCACTGGAATAATTCCTTCTTTATCTAATTCACTTACTAGAGCTAAAACAAGTAAAGATGACCCTGTAAATATGTGATAATATTTATCTTTTGAAATACTTGATTTCAAGCTTTATTGTAACGATTATTCCAAATAGCAGGATTAAAATTTTTCCCTAAGGCAAAACCAAAGTAAATTACAATAGAAGATAGGGCCTTGAAAACAAAAAACAACAACATCCAATAGGAAGATGTGTTTGGTGTCCTTGTGAAAAATACCATTGGAGTTAGTTCAGTAACAATCCAACTAAAAACAAAAATTGCAAGTAGAAGGTTCCAAACGTTTTTAAATGGCCACATTAGAAGTTTTCGAAATGGATTTAAATCATTACCCCACTTATGAACTAAATAGAAATAATTGTTTCCAATTGGGACAAACAGAAGCGGATCGTCTGTTTTTTTTAATCGGAAAAGAATCGAGGGGGCCATTATTTTAAATTCTCCAAGCGTAGTTTTGTGATTTTGTTCCAGTCTTTTAATTTCCTCAAGAGCTTGTTTAGGGAGGTTATTTTTGAAATACTTTATGTCTAGAAAACGTAAGCGATAGTCGATACAAACTTTTTTAATGTGATCAAGATGGTATATTTTCTCGGAGACTAATAAATCAAAATCAAATTTGTTAATTGAATTAATCTCTAATTCTTTAATGATTTGATTTAATTGATCTTGATTTTCTTCTATGCTGAATGCTCTCGTCCTAGATAAGGCTTTTTCAACATCAGTTCTTGGTATTAATTTCATTTTCATATATCCTTATCATTACTTTACAAAAATAGGAATAATTGAATTAATTTTTATCAACTCCTAACGTAATTCTGCTTTATACTCTGTAGAAAAATTCTTTTTTAATTTTTCCATGACTTTATCAACTTGTTTATCAGTTAAAGTCTTATTTTGATCCTGAAAAGTAAAAGCGATTCCATAAGATTTTTTCCCTCTTGGTAATTTTTTCCCTTCAAAAACATCAAATAGCTCAACAGATTTTAAAATCTTACGTTCGGTTTTGTGGGATGTACTTTTTATGGCTTCGAATGATATTTTTTGGTCTAATAATAAGGAAAAATCTCGTCTCATAACGGGAAATTTAGGAATATCCTTAAAGACTAAAGATTTGGATAATGAGTGTTTTAAGATATAATCTAAGTTCAAGTCTGCTATATATATTTCATCATCAATATTATAAATTTCATTTAATTTTTTTGAAATTAAACCAAATAGACCATAAGTACGATTATGGTTAATTAATTCAAATACGATATCAAAATGAGGATGACTGGTTTCTTTAAAATCTAGCTGATCATATCCAAGAGCTTTAAATAAATCTTCTAATAATCCCTTGACATAGAAAAAAAGATCTGGTGAATTTTTTAAATCCCAATGAGGTTTGAATAAAGAACCAACAACTGAAACACTCAAGTGTTTTGCTTCAATAAACTCTTCATTTCTCTTACCATAAATATTACCAAACTCGAATAGCTTAATATCTTTGTTTTGACGGTTTAAATTAAAGGAAATTACTTCTAACGCACTCGGGATAAGTGATTGGCGCATTATAGACAAATCATTTCCTAAAGGATTTATAATTTTAATTGGGTCATGAAAATTAGCTTTAGGATCAAAATTATTAAGTGAATTATTAATTGTTTCCATAAAGCCATGCCCAGTTAACATATTTGCAATCATGGATTCCATCTTTTGCGAATCTTTCCATTGATATGGAGGATTTGCCTCATATTTTAAGGGTATGTCTTTTATATTATTATATCCGTAAATCCGTAAAACTTCTTCGATAACGTCTGCAGGACGAGTAATATCTACTCTGTATCTAGGAATTGTCATTCCAATTCCAGTTTCAGAAACATTGTTAATTTCTATTTCCAATGCATTTAAAATTATATTGAGCTTTTTTTTATCGATATGTTCACCTATTGTTTTATTTAGTTCTTCATATGGAAGAAATATTTTAGCAGCTTCACCAAGTGGCTTAGCTACTTCTTGAATATTGCTAGAAATCGTTCCTCCAGCTAAATCTCTTATTAAAATAGCAGCTCGCTTTAAAGCATAAATACCAATTTCAGGATCTACACCCCTTTCAAATCGGAATGAAGCATCAGTGTTAAGACCATGTCTTTTGGCAGTTTTTCTAATGCTAACAGATTCGAAAAGTGCACTTTCTAAAAAAATATTTGTAGTTTGATTTTCTACTCCAGAATCAATACCGCCAAAAACACCTGCAATACAAAGAGCTTTTTTATTGTCACAAATCATCAAATCTTCTTGATTCAAATTACGCTGAACTCCATCTAGTGTTGTGAAAGGTGTTTTTGATGGGCATGTTTTCACAATAATATCACCATTTAATTTATCTGCATCAAAAGCATGAAGTGGTTGTCCAAGTTCATGTAATACATAATTTGTTACATCAACTACATTATTTTTAGGTGAAACACCTATAGCCTTTAAACGATTTTGTAGCCAAGAGGGAGAAGGAGAAATTTTAACTCCCGTAAGGGTAATTCCATAATATTGAAAACAGGGCTGGTTGTTTTCTACTTTGACAGAAATTGTTCTCTGAGTATTATCAACGTGAAAAGAAGATATTTCTGGTAAATTCCACTCATTAGGTATTTCATTTAAAAGGCATGCCGCCCTTAAATCGCGAGCAACTCCCATATGACTCATAGCATCAGCTCTATTTGGCGTAAGTCCAATATCAAAAACGACATCTTCTTCAATATCATAGATTGATGCAGCGGTTTCTCCAATTATAGAATCTTTATCCAATACTAAAATCCCATCGTGGTTGTCACTAAGGCCTAATTCGTCTTCAGCACAAATCATTCCCTCACTTACTTGTCCTCGAATTTTACCTTTTGAAATTTTCATTGAAGTTCCGTTTGACATATTTAAGGTAGTACCAATCGTAGCAACCAAAACTTTTTGTCCTTTTGCTACATTTGGTGCACCACAAACAATGCTTAAATTAGTTTTAACACCAATATTAACTTCGGTTATTTTTAAGCGGTCAGCATTGGGATGTTTAGAGCAACTTAAAACTTCACCTACAACAACTCCTTTAAGACCCCCCTTAATACTTTCATAAGCTTCAATACCTTCAACTTCTAAACCTAAATTAGTAAGCAAAACTGAAATTTGATCTACAGGAAGACTGATTTTTATAAACTGTTTTAACCAGTTGTAAGATATTTTCAAAAGATATTTATTTTCAATTTGACTTAACAAATATAAGAATCTCTTTGTCCATATTTAGCTTATGAAATTCCAAATATTAGAATCAAATCTTAAAGCTGAAAGAGTTCTTTTAATAACTTGATTTTCAGTTCTTTCGAGGTTGGGGTCTTGTTTTATAATTTCATTTGCAGTATCTCGAGCCACCTTTAGCAGTGTATTATCTTTTATTATATCTGCAATTTTTAACTTTAAGATACCACTTTGTTGAGTTCCCATAAGATTTCCAGGACCACGCAGACGTAAGTCAACTTCTGCAATATCAAATCCATCATTGCTCTTCACCATTGTTTTTAATCGAGTCTTCGCTTCTTCAGAAAGTTTAGAACCACTCATTAAAATACAATAACTTTGATCGGATCCACGTCCAACACGTCCTCTTAATTGATGTAGTTGAGAAAGTCCAAATCTCTCTGCACTTTCAATTATCATAACAGAAGCATTGGGAACATTAACTCCGACCTCAATGACTGTAGTTGCTATCATAATTTGAGTTTTTCTTTCTACAAAACGTTTCATTTCAAAGGATTTATCACCAGCTTTCATCTTTCCATGTACAATACTTATTTGATACTGCGGTTGCGGGAAGCTTCTTGAAAGACTTTCGTATCCATCCATTAAATCTTTATAATCCAACTTTTCAGACTCTTGAATTAATGGATATACAAAATAAACTTGGTGTCCTTCTTTTATTTGTTTTTTGATAAAATCAAAAACCCTCAAACGGTTACTATCATTACAGTGTAATGTCTTAACGGGTTTTCGACCTGGAGGTAGATTATCAATAACAGAAACGTCCAAATCTCCATAAATACTCATTGCTAGTGTCCTAGGGATTGGGGTAGCGGTCATTACCAAAACATGTGGAGGAGTTTTATTTTTTTCCCATAGTTTTGATCTTTGAGCAACACCAAAACGATGCTGTTCGTCAATGATTGCTATTCCTAAGTTTTTGAATTGTACTTTTTCTTCAAATAAAGCATGTGTTCCAATCAAAATATTAAGTTCACCATTTTGTAAGGCTTCATGTATCACTTTCCGATCTTTTAACCTTGTGCTGCCCGTTAGTAATTCTATTTTAACACTAGTGTTTCGAAGTAATTCTAAAAGAGATTGATAATGTTGACTAGCTAAAATCTCTGTAGGAGCAACTAGAGATGCTTGAAAATTATTATCAATAGCAATTAACATAATTAAAAGGGCTACAATTGTTTTACCAGAACCCACATCCCCTTGAAGAAGTCTATTCATTTGCCTTCCCGAACCTAAATCATTTCTTATCTCTTTTATAACTCTTTTTTGAGCTAATGTCAGAGAAAATGGAAGCTTTTTTTTATAAAAATCATTAAAAGTATTTCCAACCTTAGAAAAAATAAATCCTTTAATTTTATTTTTACGTTGAATATTTTTTAAAATCAATTGAAATTGCATATAAAAAAATTCTTCAAATTTTAAACGAGATTGTGCACGACTTAAATTCTTTTGTGATACGGGGTAGTGAACCTCTTTTAAAGCTTTTGCTTTTGAAATAAATTTATAATGATCTAAAAGATATTGAGGAAGTGTTTCTTTAAAAGCTTCAACACTGTTTTCAATTAAATTTGCTACTAATTTTTGAATAACACGTTGAGAAATACCTTTATTTATTAATTTCTCTGTTGATGGATAAATTGGATAGAACGCAGCAATTATTTTATTTTGAAAATTTACTTCTAATTCCATTTCGGGATGAGGCATGTTAGCTTGCCCATTGAACCAGTTTAATCTTCCAAATATTACATAGTTTTCATTAAGTTTTAAACTCTCCCTAATCCATTTATAGCCTCGAAACCACACCAACTTTATAAATCCTGTTTCATCTTGGAATAAAGCAACCATTCGCTTACCTCGCTTTTGATTAATATATTCTATATCAGAAATTTTCCCTTTGATTTGAACCTCAGAATTATTTTGCGGAAGATTGTTAATATTATAAAACTGACTTCTATCAATATAACGGCTTGGAAAGAAGTGTAGCAAGTCTTGGAAAGTCTTAATATCTAATTCTTCTTTTAATAAACGCGCCCTTTCTGGTCCTACACCTTTCAAATATTCTATTGCAGTATGTGTACCACTCATTTTGACAGATTTGTTTTAGAATTATAAAAAATCAAATTTTAAATTATAGGTTTCCAAGAAAAAGAATTTATATATTAATTAATAGAGAAACTTTTGTGTTTACACCATTATGAATAAAAAAACCATATTTAAGAATTTTAAATTATTAAAAATTTAAATTCCATTTAAATAATCTAAGCTAAGTTGAACCATTGCCTTAACTCCATAAATAAGACCTTCATCATCAATCATAAATTCTGGAGTATGATGCGAAGGAGCTTCTTCTGCTTTGTTACCCTGTATTAGGCCTCCTAAATAAAAATAAAATCCTGGGATTTTTTCTTGAAAAGCTGAAAAATCTTCAGCTAATGTGACTGCGTTCATTTCAATAACCTGGTCTTCTCCCAACGCTTTTTTAAGACTTTTTATAGATATTTCTGTTAGTTGAGGATTGTTATACGTCAAAGCTGCTGATTCTTTTATCTCCACAGTTGCAGATCCCCCATATGCAGATGCAATTTGAGGAATCAAATCATGCATCCTGCTAATTATCAATTTTTTCATGTCATTGTCTAAAGTACGAATAGTGCCCACCATTTGAGCAGACTCCGGAATAATGTTAAATCTAATTCCCGAATGGATTGAGCCAACTGAGATTACGGCCCCCTCTTTTGTTAATTCTAAATTTCTACTTATAATACTTTGTAGGGCATCAATTATTTTTGCAGAGATTAAAATAGGATCAATACTTTTCCAAGGCTGTGACCCATGGGCTGGCTTACCTTTAACATCAATCACGAAACGCTGTGCTGCTGCCATAAATCCTTTCGTTTTGTAACGAATCGTTCCAACAGGTGTAGCTGAATTAATATGTAAACCAAAAATAGCATCAACTTTAGGATTATCTAAAACTCCTTCCTCAATCATTAATCGAGCACCTCCTTTTTCGCCTGGTGGAGGGCCTTCTTCTGCAGGTTGAAAAATGAATTTTATTGTTCCTGAAAAATCATTATTTTTTGATAAAAATTCTGCTACACCCATTAAAATTGCAACATGCGCATCATGCCCACAGGCATGCATAACTCCTGTTTTTTGACCTCCAAAAGTAGAAACTACTTTTGATCTAAAGGCTAAAGTATTTTCTTCAGTTACTGGGAGTGCATCCATATCAGCACGAAGAGCTAAAACTTTCCCAGAGCGTTTTCCCTTAAGTATGCCAACAACACCTGTATGAGCCACACCTGTTTGAACTTCTATGCCTAATGATCGTAGATGATTTGCAACTTTCTTAGCAGTCTTAAATTCTCGATTAGATAGTTCGGGATTTTCATGAATTTGGTGACGCCATTGAATAACTTTATTTTCAAATTGTTGGTTAAATGTAATTTGTCCATTTAATAGATTTCCTGTCACTATAAAAAAAATGACACATAAGAAGGATTTCATGCTTTTAATTTAAAGTATAGTTGTGAATATACAATGTTTATAATTAAAGTTTTAAATTAAAATCGAGGCTCCAGAAATAGCTATTTTTAAACTCAATATGAAAGATCAATTGAATTCCAATTTAAATTCTTTAAATGATGCCCAGCAGGCTCCTACTTTTCATAAAGATGGCCCACTTATAGTAATAGCAGGTGCAGGCTCAGGAAAAACACGAGTACTAACTCATCGTATAGCATACCTTATGTCTCAAGGTGTAGATTCATTTTCAATATTAGCATTAACATTTACTAATAAAGCTGCACGTGAGATGAAGGGTAGAATAGGAGAATTAGTAGGGGAAAGTGAAGCAAAAAATTTATGGATGGGAACTTTCCATTCTGTTTTTGCTCGGATTCTTCGATCCGAGGCTGATAAATTAGGCTTTCCATCAAACTTTACAATTTATGATACTCAAGATTCTGATCGATTAATTTCATCAATAATCAAGGAGATGGGACTTGATAAGGATATTTATAAGTATAAGCAAATTCGAAGTCGAATTTCGGCTTTTAAAAATAGTTTAATTACAGTTAAAGCATATTTCAATGATTCAGATCTACAAGAATCAGATGCAATGTCTAGGCGTCCTGAGATGGGTGATATATATAAAGAATATGTGGATCGTTGTTTTAAAGCTGGAGTAATGGATTTTGATGATTTATTATTAAGAACAAATGAACTACTAAACAGATACCCAAATGTTTTAGCAAAATATCAAGAGCGATTTCGTTATATTTTAGTTGATGAGTACCAAGACACCAACCACTCACAATATTTAATTGTTAGGGCACTTTCAGATCGTTACCAAAATATTTGTGTTGTAGGTGATGACGCGCAAAGCATATATGCTTTTAGAGGAGCAAACATAAATAATATTCTGAATTTCCAAAAGGATTATCCTGATGTTGCATTATATCGATTAGAACAAAATTATAGATCTACAAAAACAATTGTAAATGCAGCAAATTCTATAATTAGTCACAATAAAAACAAGATTGAAAAAATAGTTTGGACCTCAAATCATCAAGGTGATCCAATACAAATTAACCGCCTTTCCACAGATTCAGAAGAGGGAAGACACGTGGCTTCAAGTATCTTCGAATTTAAAATGCAAAATCAACTTAAAAATGAAGATTTTGCTATTTTATATCGTACCAATGCACAATCTAGAGCCATGGAAGATGCGCTTCGAAAACGTGATATTCCATATCGCATTTATGGAGGACTTTCATTTTATCAGCGTAAGGAAGTTAAAGATATTCTTGCTTATTTAAGATTAGTTGTAAATCCAAAGGATGAGGAAAGTTTAAAACGTGTGATCAATTATCCTCCTCGGGGAATTGGACAAACCACTGTAGATAAATTAGTAGTTGCCTCTAAGTACCATAATCTATCACTTTTAGAAATAGTTAATAGAGCTAAAGAGCTTGGAGTGCCTGTCAACGCTGGAACTCTTACAAAACTGATAAATTTTTCTACTCTTATAAAACGATTTCAAATCGAAAATGAAGCTCTAAATGCTTTTGAAATAACAGATTTAATTACCAAAAAAATTGGTCTTATTCAAGAGCTTAAAAAAGATGCAACACCTGAAGGAATAGCTCGTATTGAAAATATAGAAGAATTACTCAATGGTATTCGAGACTTTACAGAGGGACAAATAGAACTTGCTGATTCATCGGGAAGCTTGGCAGAATTTCTAGAAGATATTGCTTTAGCTACAGATGCTGATAAAGATGATGATCCTAATAATGATCGAGTAGCATTAATGACTATACATTTAGCCAAAGGACTAGAATTTCCATATGTCTATATTGTAGGTTTGGAAGAGGATTTGTTTCCTTCAGCAATGTCTCTGAACACTCGTAGTGAATTAGAAGAGGAAAGAAGATTGTTTTATGTAGCTTTAACTCGTGCTAAGGAAAGAGCACTTCTTTCATACACACTATCCCGTTATCGCTGGGGTAAGTTAATTGATGCTGAGCCAAGTCGTTTTATTGAAGAAATAGACCCACAATATGTAAATCATCTCAAACCGAATGAGGATTATAACTATAAACCATTCGTAAATACTTCTATTTTTGATTCACCTTCAGAAATAAAATTAAAAACTAAAATAAATGAAAAAACCATCTCAAGTCCCACACCCTCTCAATTAAAAAAATTGAGAAAAATAGAGCAAAATAATTCCTTAGAAAGTAGTTATGATATTGTTAGTTTAAAAGAAGGCATGAATGTAGAGCATGCACGCTTTGGAAAAGGAATTATTCAGTCTATAGAGGGAAAGGGAAATGATAGTAAAGCCATAATTGTTTTTAAAGTCTTTGGTACTAAAAATCTTTTGTTACGTTTTGCAAAGCTTAAAATAGAATAGTGTATAACTCTAAATTAAGGACATTTTACTCACAACCTTTGAATGAAAAATATTTAAAAGAAGCGGCTTTGGTCCTTGAGCAGGGGGGGATGATTATATTTCCAACGGATACTGTTTATGCCTTAGGATGCTTATCAACTAAAAATGAAAGTTTAAATCGCTTAGCAAAAATTAAAGGTGTCAAATTAGAACATGCTCCTTTGAGTTTTATTTTCAAGGATATACGCGAAATGGCTTCGTTTGTTCTTCCTATGACCTCGAAAGTTTTTAAACTAATTAAGCGATTACTACCTGGTCCTTTTACATTTATAATGCCCGCAGCTAAAAAACTCCCCTTTCCATTTCAAAAAAGAAAAACTGTAGGAGTACGAATTTCTGACCATCCTGTACTCAAAAATCTACTTCCTCTACTCAGTTCTCCCATAGTTTGTAC
This sequence comes from uncultured Flavobacteriaceae bacterium, assembly GCA_943842245.1. Classification (GTDB taxonomy): domain Bacteria; phylum Bacteroidota; class Bacteroidia; order Flavobacteriales; family Flavobacteriaceae; genus MS024-2A. The sequence continues at coordinate 157,200 of CALTAJ010000002.1, read as the reverse complement.
ATCTATTCACGATACAGACAGAATCCTAGAATATACAACTGACCCTGAAGAACTTTTATTACGATGGGACAATGAAATAGATTTAATGCTTTCTTATGGTTATGGAAGTAACATTCCCTCTACGGTAATTGATCTATCAGTTTTGCCATTCAAAATTCTCCGAAAAGGTGCTGGAAATATTCCTTTCTAAAATTTAGACCATAAGTATTCAAGCAATTTTTGTGTTTGTTTTAGAATTATTAAAATATATTAATTAGAAATTAATTTACTGTTATTGATTTATACAAGCAATAATTTGATGAGCAACTTTTAGAGCGTAGGCAGCATCTTTCAATGAAATCGTAGGTCTCTTATTTTCATTTATACTTTTAGCAAAATCTTCTAATTCTTCTTGAATAGGATTAATTTCATCAATTTTGGGTATTTCAAAATAAATTTGTTTTTTATCTCCCTCAGCATTAGTTAATAAGATCGATAAATCATCTGTTTGCTTAGGAGCATTTTTAATCTTGACGACTTCTACTTTTTTTGTCAAATAATCCAGCGCGATATATGCTTCTTTTTGAAAAAAACGTGTCTTTCGCATTTTTTTCATGGATATTCTACTAGCAGTAAAATTAGCAACACAGCCGTTTTCAAAAGTAACACGAGCATTACAAATATCTGGTGTTTTACTAATCACAGCTACACCAGATGCATCAATTCGTTTAATTGGAGAATCCACAACGCTTAGTACAATATCAATATCATGAATCATTAAATCCAAAATCACTGACACATCAGTACCTCGAGGATTAAATTCTGCTAGACGATGTGCCTCTATGAACATCGGATTTATTAAGGTAGATTTTATTGATTGGTAGGCTGGATTGAATCTTTCCACATGACCTACCTGGCCAAATACCTTATAGTCAATTGCAAGATTAACCAAAGTATTTGCTTCATCATCTGTTTGAGCAATTGGTTTTTCAATAAATAGGTGTTTACTTGCTTTTATTGCTTTTTCAGCTATCTTAAAATGTGAAATAGTCGGAGTAATAATACTAACTACGTCTACAGAATTGATAAGGGCATCAGGATTTTCAAAAAACTTATAATCAAATTCTTTCAAAATCTTGTTTACAACATTAAAGTCAGAATCATGGAATCCAACAAGTTCGAATATATTAGAATTTTCTGCAATTTTTAGATGAATTTTGCCAAGGTGACCAGCACCAAAAATTCCAATTTTCAACATATTTCTTAGTTTTAGACTAGTAAAAATACAATCAAATTCTCAATTTATTAGGAAACTAAGTTATTTTTGCTTTTATGGAAGATTCTAAAAAACATCAAGGTTTAAGGCGTCAACTGATTCAGGATCTTAGGTCAAAAGGCATAATTTCTGAATCAGTTTTAATGGTTATGCTAAAGACCCCTAGGCATTTTTTTATGGACCAAGGGCTAATTAATTTTGCCTATCACGACCAAGCGTACCCAATTGCCGCAGATCAAACTATTTCACAACCCTTTACTGTAGCTTTTCAATCTCAACTTCTTGATGTTAAATCAAAACATAAAGTATTAGAGATTGGAACTGGCTCTGGCTATCAAACAGCCATTCTCTTGGGATTGACTCCAAATGTTTTCACTTTAGAAAGACAGCAAGAGCTTTTCAAAAAAACCAAGCACCTTTTTAAGAAATTACATCTACACCCCAAAAGATTTATTTTTGGAGATGGCTATAATGGTCTTCCGGATGCTGCACCATTTGATCGAATTATTGTGACTGCTGGAGCACCTCTAGTGCCAAAGGAGTTATTACAACAACTTGCTCTAGGGGGGAAGTTGGTCATCCCAATAGGACAAAAACAACAACAGATGATGCGGTTTACGAGAACATCTGAAAAATCATTTGATAAAGAAGCCTTTGGTAGCTTCAACTTTGTTCCACTTTTAAGTGATAAAATTTAATCTTTTATATAGTAAATAGTAATTCAAATAATTTAATTTTTATAATTTTAATTTAAATGAATTTTGAAAATACTAAGCGAGCATATCTACTCAAGTCTAATATAGAACTTTATCAAGCCTTTTATTTATTTAGGATTATTTCAAATAAAAATCTTGTTTATCTTGGGAGTAGACTTGCTTTGATTGCTTTAAAATTAAAATTTCCAATAAGTAGAATTTTTAGGCAAACCATTTTTAAACAATTTTGTGCTGGATTTAAAAAAGAAGACTCAATAAAAGTAATAAATCGACTTAATAAATTGGATGTAAAGTCATATATGCATTATGCATCAGAAGGACAAAATTCAGAATTAGGTATGGAATTTAATTTTAAAAAAACTATAAATACCATTTCCTTTTCAAAAACCACAAATGCGCTGCCTTTTACAGTTTTTAAAGCTACAAGCTTAGGGTCTGTTTCTTTATTTGAAAAAAAAAATAGTGGAGTCGTTTTAAATTTAAACGAAATGGCAGCATGGGGACGTACAATTGACAGGATTCAAAAATGTTGTAAATATGCCAAAAAACTTAATGTTAAGATGCTAATTGATGCAGAAGAATCTTGGGTACAGAATGCTATTGACGAAATTGCTGAAGATTTAATGGAAGCATTCAATAAAGAGAAAGCTTATATTTTCACAACACTTCAGCTTTATAGAAAAGATCGTTTAAAGTATCTACAGGAGCTATTTAAGAAAGCAAATCGTAAAGACTTTAGTCTAGGGATAAAGCTTGTTAGGGGAGCTTATATAGAGAAAGAAAATAAACGTTCTATGGATTTAGGTATTCCTTCCATTATATGCAAGAGCAAAGAGGCTACTGACATCAACTTTAATAATGCGCTTGATTATATCCTTCCAAGAATTGAACAATGTAAATTATTTTTAGGCTCTCATTGTGAATCTAGTATTCTCAAAGTTACAGAATGGATGAAAAGTAATGACATCCCCAATAATTACAGCAACATTTGGTTTTCCCAGCTTTACGGAATGGCAGACCACATTTCATTTAACCTTGCTGCTCAAGGATACAATGTAATTAAATATGTTCCTTATGGGCCTGTAAAAGAAGTTATCCCTTATTTAATTCGCAGAGCAGAAGAAAATACATCAGTACGTAGTCAAACACCTCGTGAATTGAAATTAATCAAAAAGGAGTTAAAAAGAAGAAAACTCAAGGAATTAGAACTTTAAGCACAGTCACTTTTTTTTTACAATTAGCAACTTCTAGAAAGGAATTTTTATCGTTTCCAAAATCAATATGATAAACTCTACATGAATCTAATTGAGTTTCACTTTTTGAAAAATCAATATTTCCCTTTTTAATAAGTTCCCGAATGATACTGTCATTAATTTTAGGATATTGATTTTTAAAGTTGTCTGGAAGTTGAATTTTCTTTTGAAGCAAACTACCTTTAACTCGTGATGAGGGGCTATAATTACAACTAGTTTTTTTTCCGTTAAATATAAATGCCAAAAAAATTAGACCGACCGAAAACCCAACTAGATAATAGCCAATTCGATAAAATAAACTCATAACTGTTTAACTATTTTTAGACTTAATTTTTCTATGTTCTTTATCTATTACTTCTAGTTTATAATGATCATAATTCAAAGGAAGATGTGGTATGATTTTTTCTGCCCATTCCATAAAGCAAAGGTTTCCTGATTCTAAATATTCTTCTAATCCAATATCTAGAGCTTCATGAGCATTTTGTATGCGATAAAAGTCAAAATGATATATTATTCCATCACGACTTTTATAAGTGTTGACTAATGAAAATGTTGGGCTAGATATGTGTTCTTCTACACCAAGTGTTTTACATATACTAGATATAAGGGTAGTTTTTCCTGCTCCTATAGGTCCATCTATACGAACTACTTTAGTTGATAAATCTTCAATTAAATATTTACCTATTATTTTTAAATCTGTCGCTTTAAAAGTGTATACCATTTTACAAATGTATTGCTAACGTGGGCTTAATGCAATAAAAGGAACTATCATTTCTTCAAGTGAAATCCCTCCATGCTGATAAGTATTACGAAATAAATTAGCAAAATGGTTGTAATTGTTTTTATAAACAAAATAATAATCTTCTTTTGCGAAAATATAACGACCGTTAATAGAAATAGAAGGGAGTTTTAAAGCACTAGGATTTTCACAATCTAATACTTCTTTTGATTTAAAAGTCAGACTTCTACCTGCCTTATATCGTAAATTAATACTAGTTTCTTTATCACCAATGACTTCGCTAGGATTCTTAACATTAATTGTTCCATGATCTGTAGTTAAAAGAAGTTGAAAATTTAATTCAGCAGCTTTAACTATTAATTTTTTGACTGAGCTATTTTTAAACCAACTTAAAGTCAATGATCTATATGCCTTATCATCTGGAGCTAATTCTTTAATCATTTCCATTTCTGTTTTTGCATGAGAAATCATATCTATAAAATTTAATACGACAACAGTAAGACCTTCATGAGAGTGATTTTGTAAATTTTTAATTAAATTTTGACTCTGTTTTATTTGAGTTAACTTATGATAACTGATTGGTCGATTAATTCCTAACCTTTTGCATTGAGCTATTAATAAATTTTCTTCGTGTAAATTTTTTCCTCCATCCTCATGATCATATTTCCACCATTGGGGAAATTGCTTCTGAATCTCTAATGGAGTGAGTCCTGCAAATAATGCATTTCGTGCATATTGAGTAGCTGTTGGTAGAATACTATAATAGGCGCTTTCTTTCTCTACTTTATAAAAATTTAAAAATTCATTACGTATTGTTTTCCACTGATCAAAACGTAAATTATCTATAACTAAAAGAATTGTGGGTTGATGCTGCTTTATTTCTGGTAAAACAGATTCTTTAAAAAGACGGTGAGACAACAAAGGTCCCTCAGAACTATTGATCCAATTTGGATAATTTTCCTGAATGAACTTTGCAAAAAGAGCATTTGCTTCTTTTTTTTGTGCCTCAAAAATCCCCAACATATTTTGATCATCCAAGTTCTCAAGTTCCAATTCCCAGTAAATTAATTTTTCAAAATGATTGACCCAGTCTTGATGACTAACCAATGAATTTAATGAAGTTGATAACTTACCAAATTCTTTTTGATAATTTTGAATTGTTTTTTTATCAATTAAATTTTTATGATTTAAAACTTTTTTTAATGATAATAGGATTTGATTAGGATTAACAGGTTTAATCAAATAATCTGATATTTTTGCCCCAATAGCGTCATCCATAATGCTTTCTTCCTCGTTTTTTGTAATCATAATAATAGGAAGAGAAGTCATCTTACTTTTAATCTGTTCAAGAGTTTCAAGGCCATTTAATCCAGGCATGTTTTCATCTAAGAGAATTATTTCATAAGTTTTATAATCAATTAAATCTAAAGCATCCTGACCGTTACTGCAGGCTGTTACGTTATATCCCCGTTCCTCGAGAAAAAGGAAATGTGGTTTTAACATTTCTATTTCGTCATCTACCCATAAAACTTCGATCCGGTCCATTGTGCTATCTTTGAAAAAAATTAAATACGGAATTGCAATTTAAAAACACTTTATTTAATGACCCAATTTATGGTTTTATTACTATAGAAACTGAATTGATATTACAACTTATTAACCACCGCTATTTTCAAAGATTAAGGCGAATTTTTCAAATGGGTCTTTCAAACTTAGTATACCCTGGAGCTCATCACACTCGTTTTGAACATGCAATAGGTGCAATGCATGTAATGCAAATGGCAATTCGTTCAATAAAACAAAAAGGTATTAATATTTCAGATGAAGAAAACGAAGCTATGCAAATTGCAATTTTACTTCATGACATCGGCCATGGTCCTTTTTCTCATGCTTCAGAAAAAGTTTTATTAAAAGGAATTTCTCATGAAATAATCTCTCTTGAAGTATTTAAAAAATTAAATCAAGATTTTAATGGTAAGCTTGATTTAGCAATTAAAATTTTTACTAATAAATATAAAAGGAAGTTCATGTATCAGCTTGTCTCTGGACAGATTGATGTTGATCGCTTAGATTATTTAAAAAGAGATAGTTTTTTTACTGGCGTCACAGAAGGTAGTATTAATACAGATCGTATTATTGCTATGATGAGTGTAGAAAATGAAAATTTAGTTTTTGAAAAAAAAGGTTTGTATTCTATAGAAAAATTTCTTCTAGCAAGACGCTTAATGTATTGGCAAGTATATTTACATAAAACCAGCTTAGTTGCTGAGCTGGTTTTGATCAAGATTTTTAAACGCTTTCGGAGTCTAGTACTTGAAAAAAAAGAGATAATAACAACTTCGCATATACTTTATCATTTAATTCATGCTAATTCAAATGTTCACATGACTGATTCTGTTTTAACGCAATATCTGTCTTTAGAAGACTCTGATATATTACATCTACTTAAAAACTGGATTAATCATAAGGATAATGTTTTAAGCACTTTATCCAAACAAATTATTTATAGGGATTTACCTAAAATTAAAATACAGAATAAGCCTTTTGATAATCAAGTTATACTTCAAAAAGTAAATCTTCTAAAGGATCGTGATATTAAAGAAGATGTCCACGATTATTTTATTTTTTCAGGAAGTATTTCTAATCAAACATACGTCTCAGATCATTCTCAAATTCTCTTGAAAAGTAAATCAGGAAAACTTAAATCACTAACAGAGACTATTGATTATTTTGATATTAGTCAATTTTCAAAGCCTATTTATCGCTATTATTTATGCTATCCAAAGTAATAATTCTTTATAAATTCTTATTTTTGCCATCATGAATTATACAGCCTTAGAGATTGCAAAAAAATACAATGGAGTTATAGAGGGTAATGGAAATATCCATTTGACATCCTTAGCAAAAATTCAAGATGCTAAAACGGGATGTCTAAGTTTTTTAGCCCATCCAAAATATATTTCATTTCTAAATTCCACTAAAGCAAGTGCTGTTCTAGTTCACCATGATTTTAAATTAGAAAAGTCAGTTAAAACAACATTAATTCGTGTTTCTGACCCTTACGCTTCATTTAATTCTATTATAACTGAAACGTCTGGTCATAAAAAAAAGAAACATATTGGTATTCACCAATCAGCAATAATTGATTCCTCAGCTAATTTAGCGGATGATGTTTATATTGGACCTTATGTTACAATAGGTCCTGATACTAAAATAGCAAGCGGTGTTCACGTTTATTCAAATAGTTATATTGGCTCTAATGTGAGTATTGGTAAAGATACAATATTGCAAGCCCGTGTTTGTCTTATGGACGATGTTGAAATAGGTGCAAGATGTATTTTACAAAGTGGATCAATTATTGGATGTGATGGATTTGGTTACATTAAAAAAGGTGAAAAAAATATCAAAACTCCTCATCTAGGTAAAGTTGTTATTAAAGACGAAGTTGAAATTGGAGCTAATAGCACAGTTGATAGAGCAACTCTTGGAGAAACAATTATTCACAAGGGTGTCAAGTTAGATAACTTAGTTCAGATTGCCCATAATGTAGAAATTGGTTCAAATACTGTAATTGCAGCTCAATCTGGAATTGCAGGTTCTACTAAAATTGGATCAAGATGCACAATAGGTGGTCAGGTAGGTATTATTGGTCATTTAGTTTTAGGGGATGATTTACAAATACAAGGACAGTCAGGTGTAATTAGTGATATACCTAATGGTAAGACTGTCCAAGGTACTCCTGCAATTGACTTTAAATCTTTTTATAAGTCGTATGTATTGTTTAAACATTTTCCAGATCTAGAAAACCGTTTAAGTAAGCTTGAAAAAATATAAATTTATGATTGTTAAAAATTATCCTCAAAAAACTCTTTCAAAAGAAGTTAACTTAACTGGAATTGGCCTTCATTCAGGTACTCAAATAACTATAACACTAAAACCAGCAGAGGAAAACCAAGGATTTATTTTTGTTCGAACTGATTTAAATCCAAATTGTGAAATTCCAGCTTTAGCTAATTTTGTAAGCAGAACCGAACGAGGTACCACAATTTCAAAAGATGGTATTGAAATTCAAACTATAGAGCACCTTTTGGCTGCGCTTGCTGGGTGTGGAGTGACTAATTGTCTGATTGCCGTTAATGGAAATGAGATTCCAATTATGGATGGATCATCAAAGCAATTTGTGGAAGCAATTGAAGAAGTTGGAATTAAAGAACAAAATGCTCTACAAGAAGTTTTTGAAGTTCAAGAAGTTATTAAATTTTTAGATAAAAAAAATGGAAGTGAATTTATTATTATTCCTGATAGCGATACTTCTATTACGGTAATGATTGATTTTGAAACTAAAGTTTTAGGTTCCCAAAATGCAGTTCTTCATAAAATGGAGGACTTTAAAAGTCAAATATCTTCTTGTCGTACGTTTAGTTTTTTACATGAATTAGAAAAACTTCTTGACCAAGACTTGATCAAAGGAGGGGATTTAAATAATTCTATTATTTATGTCAATCAGCCATTAGCTAAAAACAATATGGATCGCCTTAAAAAGACTTTTAATAAGGAAGATATTTCTGTTAAGAAAAATGGTATTTTAAACAACCTTACACTAAATCATCCTAATGAAGCTGCTAGGCACAAACTACTTGATGTTGTTGGAGATTTAGCACTTGTCGGAATGCCAATCAAAGGCAGGATTATTGCAAATAAACCAGGACATAAAATTAATACTGATTTCGCTAAACACTTGATCAATCTCATAAAAAATCATAGGAAATCTAATGCTCCAAAAATCGATTTGTCAAAACCTCCATTAATGGATGTTAACCAAATAATGGAAATGCTTCCTCACCGTCCTCCCTTTTTGCTAGTTGACAAAGTATTAGAGCTTTCAAAAACTCATGTTATAGGTTTAAAAAATGTTACAATGAATGAACCTTTTTTTGAAGGACATTTTCCTGGTGCTCCTGTAATGCCTGGTGTTCTTCAGATTGAAGCTATGGCACAAGCTGGTGGTGTATTAGTCCTGAGTACAGTTCCTGACCCTGAAAATTATTTAACTTTTTTCATGAAAATTGATAATTTTAAATTTAAACGACCCGTATTTCCAGGAGATACATTAGTTTTTAAACTTGAATTATTAACTGAAATCAGGCGAGGTATTTGTAATGTTCGAGGTACTGCCTTTGTAAACGAACAAGTAGTTAGTCAAGGAGATTTAATGGCTCAAATTATAAAACGAAAATGAACATAACATCACCATTAACACAAAATTTAGTATCTGTTCATCCCGGTGCAATTATTGGAAAAAACGTTACTATTGACCCATTTACAATGATTCATGAAAATGTAGAAATTGGAGATGGAACTTGGATAGGTTCAAATGTTACCATCATGGATGGCGCGAGAATCGGTAAAAATTGTAAAATATTCCCTGGTTCAGTTATTAGCGCAATACCACAAGATTTAAAGTTTGAGGGTGAAGATTCTTTTGTGTACATTGGAGATCATACTGTTATTCGTGAATGCGCAACAATTAATAGAGGTACAGCAGCTCTTGGAATAACAAAAATAGGTTCCCATTGTTTAATTATGGCATATTGCCACATTGCACATGATTGTATTGTGGGTGACTATTCTATATTTTCTAATAACAGCACCTTAGCTGGACACGTAGAAGTTGGAAAAAATGTTATCCTTTCAGGATTTACTGCTGTTAATCAATTTTGTAATATTGGAGACCATGCTTTTGTTGCTGGAGGATCAATGGTTAGAAAAGATATTCCTCCATATGTAAAAGCTGGAAGAGAGCCTATTTCCTTTGTCGGTGTTAATTCTGTAGGATTGAGTCGAAATGGGTTTGAGAATTCTCAGTTAAAAGATATCCAAGACATTTATCGTATTATTTTTCAAAAAAAATACAATGTTACACAAGCAGTAGATGTTTTGAATCAGGAGGTTAGAGAAAGTTTAGAGAAAAAGAAAATTATTGATTTTTTAAAAAAATCAAATCGTGGAATTATAAAAGGGTATTTTTAAAACTAATTTTACAGTTAATGGCAACAACATCAGACATAAGAAAGGGACTGTGCATAAAATATAATAACGATATTTTTAAAATTATTGAATTTTTACATGTAAAGCCTGGAAAAGGTCCTGCCTTTGTTAGAACTAAACTTAAAAGTGTTACTACTGGAAAAGTAATTGACAATACCTTCTCAGGGGGGCATAAAATTGAAGAGATTCGAGTTGAAACTCATAAATATCAGTATCTATATAAGGATGGTGATCAATATCATTTTATGAATTCTGATGATTATAATCAAATTAGTGTTGAAAAAACTATTTTAGATGCACCAGAACTTTTAAAAGAAGGCGAAATGGTTTCTATTTCTATAAATACTGAGGATAATATGCCGCTATCTGCAGATATGCCTGCTAGTGTAATTCTAGAAGTAACACACACTGAGCCAGGTGTTAAGGGTAATACGGCGACAAATGCCACTAAACCCTCTATAGTAGAGACTGGAGCAAATATTAATGTTCCATTGTTCATTAATGAAGGTGATAAAATAAAAGTAGAAACCGAAAAAGGTCAATATATAGAGCGGATAAAAGAATAAAACAACCTAATCAAATTTAAATAAATGAGTGTTCTCGTAAATAAAAAATCTAAAATTATCGTTCAGGGATTTACAGGAAGCGAAGGAACTTTCCATGCAACCCAAATGATAGAGTACGGTACCAATATAGTAGGTGGTGTTACTCCAGGAAAAGGAGGGCAAGTTCATCTTGATAAACCCGTTTTTAACTCTGTTGCTGAGGCTGTAGAAAAAGTAGATGCAGATACCTCAATTATATTTGTCCCTCCAGCATTTGCTGCTGACGCCATCATGGAAGCAACAGAAGCAGGAATAAAAGTAATAATTACTATCACAGAAGGTATCCCAGTAAACGATATGACAAAAGCATTTCAATATGTGAAAAATAACGGAGCTATTTTAGTTGGACCAAATTGCCCTGGTGTAATTACACCAGATGAGGCTAAAGTGGGTATAATGCCAGGATTTGTTTTCAGTAAAGGCAAAGTAGGCATTGTCTCAAAGTCTGGAACACTTACCTACGAAGCTTCTGATCAAGTAGTAAGAGAAGGTTTAGGTATTTCTACAGCTATCGGAATAGGTGGGGACCCTATTATTGGAACAACAACTAAAGATGCAGTTGAAATGTTTATGAATGACGACGAAACAGATTGTATAGTTATGATTGGAGAAATAGGAGGACAACTAGAAGCTGACGCTGCAAAATGGATTAAAGCGACTGGAAATAAAAAACCAGTTGTTGGTTTTATCGCCGGGGAAACTGCGCCAAAAGGACGAACAATGGGTCATGCTGGTGCAATTGTTGGAGGTAGTGAAGATACCGCTGAAGCTAAAAAACGAATCATGAGTGAATGTGGGATTTATGTAGTAGATTCACCAGCTCAAATTGGTTCAAAAGTAGCTGAGGTACTTTCTTAAAATAAAAGAATGAAATTATTAGAAAATAAAACAGCAATTATCACGGGGGCAAGTCGTGGAATTGGTCGTGGAATTGCCCAAACCTTAGCAAAACATGGCTGCTCAATTGCTTTTACCTTTAATACTAATATAGAAGCGGCTAGAAGTCTTGTCAATGAATTGAATACTATTGGAGTCAAAGCAAAAGCCTATAAAAGTAATGCTGCTGATTTTGATGCTGCAAATAAACTCGTTGAAGATGTAGTTACCGATTTTAATAGCCTGGAAATTTTAATTAATAATGCAGGTATTACTAAAGATAATTTATTAATGAGGATGGGTGAAGAAGACTTTGACGAAGTAGTTAAAGTAAACCTTAAATCAGTATTTAATATGACAAAAGCTGTCCAGCGAACATTTCTAAAGCAACGAAATGGCTCATTAATTCATATGAGTTCTGTTGTTGGAGTTAAGGGGAATGCTGGACAAGCTAATTATGCTGCCTCTAAGGCTGGGATCATTGGATTCTCCAAGTCAATTGCACTTGAACTAGGATCACGTAACATCCGTTCCAATGTAATTGCTCCTGGTTTTATAGAAACTGAAATGACTGCTCGCTTACCTGAGGATGTTGTCCAAGGGTGGAGAGATGGAATTCCACTTAAAAGAGGTGGAAAACCAGAAGACGTAGCCAATGCTTGTGTTTTTTTGGCTTCAGAATTGTCTAGTTATGTTACTGGACAAGTACTTCACGTAGATGGAGGAATGTTAACTTAAATTTAAAAAAAAATTATGCAAAAATTACCTAAAATTGGATTACCAGTAGTATTACTTGTGGTTGTAGTACTAATATTTATTTCTAAATCGTCTATTAATATAGGATACGGTGAAGCAGGAGTATTGTTTAAGACCTTTGGTGGAGGAGTTGTAACTGATGAACCTGCTCTTGGAGAGGGTTTTCATATTATTGCCCCATGGAATAAGGTTTACATCTATAATGTAAAACAGCAAGAAGTATTTGAAAGTAAAATGCAAGTTCTTTCATCGAACGGATTAGAAATTAGTTTAGATATTTCTGTTCTATATCAACCTAAAATTGAAGAGTTAGGTTTGCTTCACAAAACAAAAGGTGAAAACTATTTAAATATTATAATTATTCCCCAGATTAGAGCTGTTGCCCGATCTGTTGTCGGACGTTATACTCCAGAACAGCTATATTCAACAAAAAGAGATGCTATACAAAATGAAATATTTGAGGAAACTCAAAAAGTAGTTGAAAATCAATATGTTCAATTAAATGCAGTATTGGTTCGTGATGTAACTTTACCAATTGCTATTAGAGAGGCTATTGAGCGTAAATTAAATCAAGAACAAGAGGCATTAGAATACGAATTTCGTATTGAAAAAGCAAAACAAGAAGCTGAACGTCAACGTATTGACGCAGAAGGTAAGGCGACAGCAAACCGTATTTTGAGTGCTTCATTGACTCAAAAAATACTGCAGGAAAAGGGAATCGAAGCTACTATTAAACTATCAGAATCTCCCAATTCAAAAGTAATTGTAATTGGAAGTGGAGAAGGGGGACTACCTATTATCTTAGGAAATCAATAAATTTGAAAATCAAAAATTTTAAATATATTTGCACTTCAATGAAATTAATTAAACATCATACACACCAAATATTAATTCCCTCAAACGAGAGATAGGTGGATGTTTATTAGCCTATATCAAACCCGTTTGAGAAATCAAACGGGTTTTTTTAATTTAATAATATGATAAGACTAGCCTTGCAAAAATCAGGGAGACTCAATCAAGACTCTCTTAAGCTTTTAAAAGACTGTGGTATTTCCATAGATAACGGAAAGGACCAACTAAAAGCTTCAGCACATAACTTTCCTATGGAAGTCTTGTTTTTGCGAAATGGTGACATCCCTAAATATATCAGAGATGGGGTAGTTGACCTAGCAATTGTAGGAGAGAATCTTTTAATGGAAAAGGGAATGGATTTAAACGTAATAGAAAGATTGGGTTTTTCAAAGTGTAGAGTATCTATTGCTTTTCCAAAAGGTGTTGAATTTATGGGAGTACAAGATCTCCAAGGAAAGCGAATTGCTACTTCCTATCCCAATACTGTTAAAATTTTTTTAGAAAAAAACAATATAAAGGCTGACCTTCACATTATTAATGGATCAGTTGAAATTGCTCCAAACATTGGGTTAGCAGATGCGATTTGTGATATTGTTTCTAGCGGGAGTACTCTTTTTAAAAATAATTTAAAAGAAGTTGTAGAAATTTCAACTTCACAAGCTGTTTTAGTTCAAGGAAATTCTTTAACAAATGATCAACTTGAAATAATAAATAAACTTAGATTCAGAGTACAATCAGTTTTACGCGCTAAGAAATCAAAATATATTTTACTTAATGCTCCTAACGATAAAATAGAAGCTATTAGTTTGATTCTACCTGTTTTAAAGAGCCCTACAGTTTTACCACTTGCGAAAATTGGGTGGAGCTCCCTTCACTCTGTTATCAATGCTGAAGATTTCTGGGAAGTCATAGATCAGCTTAAAGATGCTGGAGCAGAAGATATTTTAGTTTGTCCTATTGAAAAAATGGTTTTGTGATGCAAAAATTTATCCACCCTTTGACAAGTGAATGGGAGGCACTAATCGAACGTCCTACAGCCTCGTTTGATGATCTAAAGGACTTGGTTTTAAAAGTATTTAAACAGGTTCAAAATCGAGGGGATGAAGCTGTTTTAGAATACACAAAACAATTTGATAAAATTCAATTGCAAACATTACAAGTTAGCCCTGAGGAGATTCTAAATGGAGTAAACGCTGTTCCTAAAGAGTTAAAAAAAGCAATCCAAATAGCTAAATCGAATATAGAAGCTTTTCATAAAGCACAAAAAACAAAAACGATTAAAGTCGAAATCCAATCAGGTGTAAATTGTTGGCAGGAAAAGCACCCTATTGAAAAAGTTGGTCTTTATATTCCTGGGGGATCTGCCCCTTTATTTTCAACCATACTTATGCTTGCTATACCAGCTCAAATTGCAGGATGTGAAGAAATTGTCCTTTGTTCACCACCTAATATTCAGGGGAAACTTCCAAATGAAGTACTTTATGCAGCTCACCTTTGTGGCTTAAATAAGATTTTTAAAGTAGGAGGAATTCAAGCTGTAGCAGGTATGACTTTTGGAACTGAAAGCATACCCAGTGTTTATAAAATATTCGGACCTGGTAATCAATTTGTAAATGTAGCTAAACAGTTGGCAACACGATTCAATGTAGCAATTGATTTGCCAGCAGGACCAAGTGAACTTTTGGTAGTTGCAGATGAAACAGCAGATGCTGATTTTGTAGCTTCTGACCTTTTGTCCCAAGCAGAACATGGACCTGACAGTCAGGTGATTTTAGTAACTACTAAAGAAAGTTTTTTAGAAAAAGTTATTAAAGCAATAAATCAGCAACTTCAAAATTTGCCAAGAAAAAAAATTGCACAAAAGGCTTTAGAAAATTCAAAGATGATTGTTTTAGAAAACGATAAAATAGCTGTAACATTTATCAATTCTTATGGTCCAGAGCATTACATTATCTGTGTTGAAAATGAGAAGTATTATGTTGATAAGGTACGTAACGCGGGATCTGTTTTTATTGGAAATTACACTCCAGAAAGTGCGGGAGATTATGCATCTGGAACAAATCACACCTTACCTACTAATGGTTATTCTAAACAGTACAGTGGTGTAAATCTAGATAGTTTTACGAAAGCTATTACATTTCAAAAAATTAGCAAGAAAGGTATTCAAGATTTAGGGGAAAGTATTGAATTAATGGCTGCTGCTGAGGGGCTACAGGGTCATAAAAATGCAATAAGTATACGTCTAAAAAAAATAAATAATGAAGCCTAAATTTAATCGTTTTTTTAGAAAAAGCATATTAGAGCTTAATCCATACAAGTCTGCACGTGAAGAATATAAGAATGAAGGGCGTGAGATGATCTTGTTGGACGCAAATGAAAATCCTTTCCAATCTTCCTTTAATCGTTATCCTGATCCTATGCAAGTGGATTTAAAATCTAAAATTGCAACATGGAAAAATGTAAGATCAGAGCAGGTCTATTTAAGTAATGGAAGTGATGAATTTATTTCACAAATTATAATTGCCTTTTGTGAACCAGGAGAGGATCATATTATGATTGTTCCTCCGACCTTTGGAATGTATAAAGTCTCTGCCCTTACCTATGGTGTTCAAGTTAAGGAAATTCCCCTCATTTTAAACTTTCAGCTTGATACTAACGCCATTTTACAGGCAGCTAATGAAAAATCCAAAATCATTTTTATACCAACACCAAATAATCCTACAGCTAATAGCTTTGATGCTGCGGAAATTGAAATAATTATTAAAAATTTTTCTGGACTTGTTGTATTAGATGAGGCATATATTGAATTCACAGATAACCCCTCTTTTATAGAGATGCTGGAAAAGTATTCTAATTTGATAGTCTGTCAAACCTTTTCAAAAGCTCAAGGGATGGCAGGAGCAAGGCTAGGAATGGCATTTGCTCACCCTGAGTTAATTAATTACATCAATCGTATCAAAGCGCCTTATAATTTAAATTCTCTTACTATAAATGCTGCAATAAACCGGCTAAACGAACAAGATCAAGTTCAAAATCAAGTTGATTTTATGATTAAGGAGAGAAAACGTATTATCAGCGATCTAAATCAAATTAATTTTATCAAAACTATTTATCCTTCTGACGCGAACTTTATTATGGTTCTTGTTGACAACAGTAGTTTAAGATACCAACAATTATTAGATCACAATATTGTTGTTAGGAATTCATCTAAGAATTTTGGCTGTAAAAATACTTTACGAATCTCTTTAGGGTTAAAAAAAGAAAATGATGCATTAATTAAAGCTTTATATAACATAGAAAATCAATGAAAAAAGTACTTTTTATCGATCGTGACGGAACCTTAGCTATGGAACCTAAGGATTTTCAGCTTGATTCCTTAGATAAACTCATATTTTATCCTGAAGTTTTTACCTATTTAGGAAGGATTGCTCGTGAGCTGGATTATGAGCTGGTAATGATAACCAACCAAGACGGTTTAGGAACTAATAGTTTTCCTGAAGACACCTTTTGGCCCACACATAATTTTCTCTTAAAAAGTTTCAAAAACGAAGGAGTGATATTTGAAAAGATACTCATAGACAAAAGTTTTCCAGAAGATAAAGCGCCAACACGTAAACCACAAACAGGCCTCTTGACTGAATACATGAATTCTGAAGATTATGACTTGCATAATTCTTTTGTTATTGGAGATCGTGTAACCGATATGGAACTTGCGTCAAATCTTGGTGCTAAAGGACTTTTTCTTTGTAATAATGATAGATTAGGGCAAGAGGAATCAGGTCAATATCCATCTGAAGTTATTGTTCTAAAAACGACAAAGTGGAAAGAAATCTATTCTTTTTTAAAACTTGAACAACGTATAGTCACTCAGAGGCGAATCACAAAAGAAACGAGAATCAATATGAAGCTTAACTTAGATGGAAGTGGAATAAGTCATATTGATTCGGGAATTGTTTTTTTTGACCACATGTTGGATCAATTAGCTCGACATGGTGGTATAGATTTAGAACTTATTGTTAAAGGAGATTTAGAAGTTGATGAGCACCATACCATTGAAGATACTGCAATAGTCCTAGGAGAGGGCTTTGCAGCAGCATTGGGGGATAAACTTGGTATTGAAAGATATGGCTTTTGCTTGCCTATGGACGATTGTTTGGCTCAAGTTTCAATTGATTTTGGAGGACGTAACTGGTTAGTTTGGAAAGCAGAATTCAAACGTGAAATGATAGGAAAAATGCCAACAGAGATGTTCATGCACTTTTTTAAATCTTTTAGCGATGCCGCTAAGGCAAATTTAAATATTAAAGCAGAAGGAAAAAATGAACATCATAAGATTGAGGCAATTTTTAAAGCTTTTGCAAAAGCTATTAAGTCCGCAATAAAACGTGATTCAGATAAAATGATTTTACCTTCTACTAAAGGCAGTTTGTAGATGATAGCTATAATTGATTATGATGCAGGAAATGTTCGCAGTTTACAGTTTGCTTTACAGCGTCTTGGAGCAAAAAGTATTCTTACTAATGATCCTAAGTTGATTAAAGCAGCTGAGAAAGTTATTTTTCCTGGGCAGGGCGCAGCAGGAAGTGCTATGAGAAAGTTAAAAGGAACTGGCTTAGATAAATTAATTCCTATGTTGAAGCAACCTGTTTTAGGAATTTGTTTAGGTATGCAATTATTATGTGAAGCTACTGAAGAAGGAGAAGTTAATGGTCTTGGAATCATCAAAGAAAAGGTGATTCGTTTTTCGAATCAAGTCAAAGTGCCTCAAATGGGTTGGAATAATATTTACAAACTACAACTACCTCTTTTTAAGGGTATTAAAGAAGGTGACTTCATGTATTTGGTGCATTCTTTTTATGTGCCTGTAATTAAAGAGACTATCGCTCAAAGTGACTATGGAGAACCCTACAGCGTAGCTCTTAAAAAAAACAACTTTTATGGTGTACAGTTTCATCCAGAAAAGAGCAGTAAATCAGGAAGTCAATTACTTAAAAATTTTTTAGCCTTATGAGAGTAATCCCTGCTATAGATATTATTGATGGAAAGTGTGTTCGGCTCTCTAAAGGAGACTTTAGTTCACAAAAAATATATAATGAAGACCCACTTGAAGTAGCTAAAGCATTCGAAGACCACGGAATTCAATATTTGCATCTTGTAGACTTAGATGGAGCTAAATCAAAACATATTGTAAATCATAAGGTTTTAGAATTGATTTCAACCAAAACTAATTTAAAAATCGACTTTGGGGGTGGACTTAAAAGTGATGAAGATTTAAGAGTTGCCTTTGACAGTGGTGCAGAGCAGATTACTGGTGGAAGCATTGCGGTTAAAGAACCTGAAGTGTTTAAAAAATGGTTAACTACTTATGGACCAGAAAAGATAATCTTAGGAGCTGATGTATCTGGTGGATATATTGCTACAAACGGTTGGTTAGAAATTTCAAATCAATCAATATTTAAGTTTTTAGATCAATATAAATCACAAGGAGTAAAATACATTATTTGCACCGACATCAGTAAGGACGGAATGCTTCAGGGTCCTTCTTTTAATTTATATAAGAAAATATTAAAAGAAACTAAGGTAAAACTTATCGCTTCTGGTGGCATCTCCCAATTTGAGGAACTACCTATTCTTTCTGAAATGGGATGCGAAGGAGCAATTATAGGAAAAGCTATTTATGAAAAACGAATCACTTTAACACAATTAGAACAATTTATCCTTTTAAACAATTAAAATGCTTACCAAACGTATAATTCCTTGCTTAGACATAAAAAACGGTAGAACTGTTAAAGGGATTAATTTTGTCAATTTACGTGATGCAGGCGATCCTGTTGAATTAGCTTCACAATATGCACATCAAAATGCTGATGAATTGGTATTTTTGGATATATCTGCGACGGAACAAAAACGTAAAACACTATCAAAACTTGTCTTAAAAGTAGCTGAAGCAATCGATATTCCATTTACAGTAGGTGGCGGAATTTGTTCTGTACAGGATGTTTCTATACTTTTAAAAAACGGGGCTGATAAGATTTCTATTAATTCTGCAGCAGTTAATCGGCCAAATCTTATAAATGAGGTTGCAATGCATTTTGGAAGTCAATGTTTAGTTGTTGCAATTGATGCAAAAAAAATTGATGGTCAATGGAAAGTTCACTTAGTAGGAGGAAAAATACCAACAAAAATTAATCTCTTTGAGTGGGCACAGGAATTAGAAGAACGTGGTGCCGGTGAAATATTGTTTACTTCTATGGACCACGACGGAACAAAAAATGGCTTTGCTAATGAAGCTTTAGCAAGGTTATCAGAAACGATAAACATTCCGATAATCGCTTCGGGCGGAGCTGGTTGTGTCAATCATTTTATTGATACTTTCAAAACTGGAAAAGCAGATGCAGCACTAGCAGCCAGTGTATTTCACTTTGGAGAAATAAATATACCTGATTTAAAAAAACAACTTAATAAACAGCAAATAGCAGTAAGAATTTAAGCCTATGAAACTCAATTTTTCAAAAAACACAGATGGACTGGTACCTGCCATAATACAAGACGCTACTACTAAAATTGTATTAATGCTTGGTTATATGAATAAAGAGTCCTTAGCTATTACCAGAAAAACAGGTAAAGTTACTTTTTATAGTCGCTCAAAACAACGTCTTTGGACTAAAGGAGAAACAAGTGGAAACTTTCTTCAATTAGTTGATATAAAAGCTGACTGTGATAAAGATGCACTTTTGATTCAAGCAAATCCTCAAGGTCCTACTTGCCATGAAGGGGACGATACCTGTTGGGGTCAAGAAAATAAAAGTAATTTTGGTTTCTTCTCAATACTAGAAAAAACTATTTCAAAACGTAAGATAGACAATCAAGATGATAGCTATGTAGCTTCTTTATTTAGAAAAGGCATCAATAAAATTGCTCAAAAAGTAGGGGAGGAAGCTATTGAAACAATTATTGAAGCAAAAGATGACGACAAAGAGTTGTTTTTAAACGAAAGTGCAGATTTACTATTTCACTATTTAATATTACTTAAAGCCAAAGGTTTCAGCCTGAATGATATTGAAGATGTATTACTTCGACGAAAAACTTAAATCAAAGACTTCAATCTGATTTTGAAGCCTTTTAATCAACATATTCATCATTCTTTTGTTAAGTGAAGAAAAATGTAATATGTATTGTCGGTATTCAGCTACAGTAAAATGCCCTATAATTATCCCTTTTAATGAGTTATGAAAACTTTGGTCTTTAACTATACTACTTTCTATATAAATCATTTTTTCATCTAAACTTAAATCATAAAATACCCTTTTTCGTTTTTCAATGTAATTTTTGAATACCAATATAAATAATGGATTCTGAAGCTTTAATATTGGACGAATAGTTTCGTTTTGAAAACGTTCATCATTACTCATATTTGGTAAGTCTTTAACCTTCTTAATTTTGGGACGAATTTTCAATAAGTCATTGTGTCTACCATTCATTGTTTTTTTATAAAAATAGATTTTTAAGGCCAAAAAACAATCTAAATATTTAAATTTTGATAAGTCTAAAAGCAATTAATTTATATTGATGAATTATATAAATTTCAATATATATTTTCCATCTATTTTAGTAATATTGTCATTATATATGACCGTGAAAAACCTAATTTTTTGTTTTATAATCCTTCATAATTTTTTTTCTGCTGCTCAAAAAAAAGAATCAAGACTAAATGTAATCATCGATACAGACTCTGCAAATGAGATAGATGATCTATTTGCTATCACAAGAGCTATCCAAGAGCCCAATTTTAGACTTTTAGGAATTACAGCTGCACAATTTCACACTTCCCCTTATGCTTCTAACAATACAGCCCTAGAAAGTCATGAAATAAACAAGGAATTTATTGGTTTAATTCCGAACTTTCAGGTGCCACTTTTTGTTGGAAGTTCGCTTCCATTAAAGAACGCGAAAACTCCACAAATTTCAGATGCTAGCCAATTTATAATTGATCAAGCAAGGATTCTTCCAAAAGAAAAAAAGCTTTATTTGATAATTTTAGGTTCATGTACTAATGTAGCTTCAGCATTATTAGAGGCACCAGAAATAAAATCTAAACTAGTAGTTTTATATGTAGGTTTTTGGCATGATACTAAAAAAAATACATACGATAAAAAAGAATTCAATACTAATAATGATATAACTGCTACTAACTTTCTTTTAGATTCCAAAGGATTAGATTTTAGGGTAATGTCTGCTACAACCAGTCAATACTTAGTTTTTAAAAAATCTATTGCTTTTAATAATTTAGGTGACAATCCCCTTGGTAACTATCTAAAACAGCGTTGGATAGAATATGAAAGATGGTGGACTAAAAAAGATATAGAAAAAAAATATTGGATTATGTGGGATCTAGCAATTATTGAAGCTTTAATTAATCCAGAATTCACTAATATTAAGCAATTTAAAACACCTTTGGACAATCTTGATCGTAATATTCTAATATACACGGCAATTGATTCTAAGAAAATGGAAGATGACTTTTGGAAACATTACAAAACTTTAATAAATCATATACCACATGATCCTTTTTGATCAAAAAACACCTGTTGATGAATTAAATGATTATTTAAAAAATAGAATTAATTTTTTAAAAAAAAATGAAGTTTTAATTGATAAAGAAATTCCTGGAGAGGGAAATATGAATATAGTTATACGTTTAATAACAAATCAACGTTCTTTTATTCTTAAACAATCTCGATCGTTTGTTGTAAAATACCCTAAACTATCTGCTCCGCTAAATCGAATTAATGTAGAATATAACTTTTATAGTCAAGTAGGGGTAAACTCTTTTTTCCCAAAAGTTTTAAAATTTGATACAAAAAATTATATTTTATTTTTAGAGGATTTAGGTACTTGCGAAGATTTAACCTCCATTTACCAAAGCACTATTATTTCAAAAGATTTTATTGATAATTTAATAATGGGACTTAATTATATTCATCAACAAAAAATCTCTAAAGTATATCCAGAAAATAAACTCCTGCGAAAACTTAATCATCAGCATATTTTCATTTTACCTTTTATAGAGAATGATTTTCCATTAGACCATGTTCAAAAGGGATTGAAGGAGCTAGCTAAACCATTTAAAACAAATAAAATATTGTTTAAAAAAATATCAGAGGCAGGTAAAATTTATATGGAAAAAGGTGACACTCTATTACATGGTGATTATTATCCTGGAAGTTGGATTCAATTAGACAAAAGATTATGCATAATTGATCCTGAGTTTAGTTTTTTAGGCCCTAAAGAATTTGATTTAGGAGTCATGGCGGCACATATTATTTTGACAACAGGACAGAGATCATTTTTTGATCTTGTAATAAAAAATTATCAAGGAAAGATAAATGTAAATATGACAAAAATTTATTGTGGAATTGAGATTATTAGACGATTAATTGGTTTAGCTCAATTACCTATAAAACGAACCTTGAAGCAGAAGAAAAATCTTCTAAATTTGGCTAATAACTTAATCTTACAATAATTATTTATTTTAATAATTTAAAGCTAAATGAAAGTTTATTAATTATGATCTAAAATTGAATTATGAATACAATTAATCCTGATGTATTTACTTTTTACAAAGCTCTAGCAAAAAATAATACTCGTGAATGGTTTGAACCTCAAAAAATCAGATTCAAGGCCTTAGAATTAGAGGTGAAAAAATTTAATGAATTAGTTAAGCAAGAGCTAGAGAAAACAGATAACATCGAAAAAGTAAAGATTTTTCGCATCTATCGTGATGTTCGTTTTTCAAAAAATAAAACTCCTTACAAAACGCATTTTGGTATTAGCTTTCACAGAAAAAAACCGAATCTTAGAGGTGGTTATTATTTACACATTGCTCCACAAAATAGTTTTATTGCTTCAGGTTTTTGGAATCCAAATCCTGTAGATCTTTTAAGGATTAGAAAAGAATTGGAAATAGATGCACAAGAGCTTAGAGAAATTATTGATGATAAAATATTTAAAAGATTTTGGGGTGACATCCAAGGGGAGGTTGTTAAAACATCACCCAAGGGTTTTAGCATAGAACATCCTGACATTGATTTAATTCGCCATAAACAATTTATTTTCTTAAAGAAATTTGATGATAAAAGCGTAATTTCGTCTGATTTTCAAAATCAAATTATTCAACATTTTAAAGCCATTAGACCTTTTTTTGACTATATGACTAACGTTTTAACTACAGATCTTAATGGAATTTCAACATTATAAATCCTCATACTACTAAATATGAACAGCATACAATATTTTTTAAGTCTAACTGTATCGGTATTATTTTTTTCTTGTTCGGCATTAAAAAATAATAGTATCAATGAACCATCAAAAATTTTAGCTAATATTGATTTAATTGATATTAAAGACGATAAAGTCCAGATCAGCGTTTCTCCTTCGAGGGTGGAAAATGATGAAATAATCTTTTATATCCCCCAAATCGTTCCTGGCACATACGAGTATTCCAATTTTGGACGATTTATTGAAAATCTAAAGGCATTTGATAAAAAAGGGAATTTATTACCTGTAGAATCCTTAGACAAGAATAGTTGGAGGATTTACAAGGCTAAGAAACTCTCTAAGCTAACATACATGGCTAACGATACTTTTGATGGATCTGACGGTGGAAATGAGATTTATCCTATGGGAGGAACTAATTTTAAGGAGAATGATACATTTTTATTAAACCTTCATAGTATGATAGGTTATTTTGAGGGGATGAAAGAAATTCCTTATAATCTTAGCATAGTTTCTCCAAAAAAATTAAAATCTTTTACATCTTTACCTAGTATTTCTAAAAGTGATAGTCTGGATATCTTTTTAGCTAAAAGATACTTTCATATTATTGATAATCCGATTTTATATAGTGAGCCTAATGCAATTTCGTTTGACTTAGAAAATATCAAGGTAGGTATGGCAGTATATTCTCCCTCAGGTATTCACAAAGCAGAGGAATATCAGCCAGCTATCGAAGAAATGATGATAGCTCAGAAGAACTTTTTAGGAGAAGCTAACAATACTGCTTCTTATGATATTTTACTCCATTTAATGGACATGGAAGACCTGCAATACTTTGGTGGAGTAATGGGTGCGCTAGAGCACCACACTTCAACAACAGTTGTTTTTGTTGACCAAATGAAACCTCAAGAACTAACCAAAAGCCTTATTGATGTTGTTTCCCATGAATTTTTCCATACACTTACTCCGTTAAATATTCACTCAGAGGAAATTCACAATTTTGAATATAATACTCCATTAATGTCAAAACATTTATGGATGTATGAAGGGACAACAGAATATTTTGCAAATTTATTTCAAATTAATCAAGGTTTAATAGATGAACAAAATTTTTACAATCGTATTCTTGAAAAATTGAATTATTCTAAAAGATACGACGATAGTATGTCTTTTACAGAGATGAGTGCTGGAATTGTTGATGAACCATTTCAAACTAATTATGGAAATGTGTATCAGAAAGGTGCTTTAATTAATATGTGCTTAGATATAATTATTCGTGAACAGAGTGGAGGCGAACGTGGAATTCTTTGGGTTATGCAAAATTTAGCTAAGCGATACGGAACTGAAAAACCATTTAAGGATGATGAACTTATTGATGAAATTATTACAATGACATACCCTGAAGTGGGGCTTTTTTTTAAAACTCATGTTGAGGGTACAAAACCAATAGATTATATGGAGTATTTTAATAAGGTTGGTTTAACTATAGGAGATGCTAATGTTCCGCTTAGAAGTATACTTTTCAAGGACGATCAAAATCCTTTTTTTACTCCAAAACCGAATGATGATGGGAATGTTATGTATTTTGTGGATGGATTAAATACAACTATAAAAAATATGGGAGTTAAAAAAGGAGATATTTTTTTAGGCCTTGACGGTAAAATGATTCCTGAAATTAAGCAAGAAAATATAAATGAAATTAATGCGATATTTACTTCTAGTTTTATGTGGGATAATCAAACTGAATTTAGCATTACGATTAAGCGTGATGGCGAAATAATGACTTTCAATGGGATAACAGGAAGTCCATCTGCAATTGTAAGTGGAGTGATTAATGATCCAAATGCAACACAAAAAGCAATATCATTAAGAAATTCATGGATGAAAAATTAAATTAATAATATAAACTATAATTTATGTTATGTAAAATAGAAAGTATTAAGATAACTAACTATTCTATCAAATAAATCAAATCTCCTCTATCTATATGAAAGTTTTTAAAATAATTATTGGTGTTTTATTAAGTCTTGTAATTTTAACTGGTTCATTTTTAGCTTATAATTTGTTTATAAATCCTAAAAGTCCAAAAGATTTGGTAGAATTTAAAACAGATGAAAAAGAAATAAGTGTACAATACTACCAACCTTATAAAAATGAACGTCTTATTTTTGGAGAGCTCGATAATGGTGCTTTAGTTCCTTATGGTTACTACTGGCGTTTAGGAGCGAATTTAACTACGAAAATTACAACAAATCAAGATTTAAATTTCGCTGGACGTAGTCTCCCTAAGGGTACTTATGGTTTATATGCTTATCCGTATGCTGAAAATTGGGTAGTTATTGTTCATGAAAAAACTGGAAGAATAAGTTTTTCTGAGCCTGATTCTAAAGGTATTTTAATGAAAATAAATCTTCCCGTTCAAAAATTAGATAAATCTCTTGAGCAATTTACAATCGATTTTGTAGAATCATCACTGAGAATGCGTTGGGATAAGACTAAAGTTGTTATACCTATTAATTGATGCGAAAATTTTTCTCTCAACTATTTATCCTCTTAAAAATTGTTTTTTCAATCCTCTTTATTGGGGGAATCATCTATTATATAATTGACAAGATTCAAGAAAAAGATAATCTCATGGATATTGAGGAATACAATCCTAAATCAACATTGATTATAAAGGAAACCCCAATTAAAAAAGCTAAATACTCATTTATTGATGTCCATAATCATCAATTTGACATGCCAATCAAAGACTTAAATAAATTGGTAAAAGAGATGGACAGTTTAAATATGGGGTTTATGATTAATCTTAGTGGATTTAGAGGCTTATATTTAAAAAAATCACTAGAAAATATAAAAAAAAATGCACCTACTCGTTTTGGATTATTTTTAAATATTGATTTTGAAAGTATTGATGATATTAATTTTGAAGAAAAACAAGTTGCTTTAATTGATTCTGCATATGCTGCTGGAGTAATGGGTCTTAAGGTTTATAAAACATTAGGTTTAACCAGTAGAGATTTAAATGGCAATCGAATTGCTGTAAACGACCTACGACTCGATCCAATATGGAAAGCTTGTGGAGATAACAATATACCTGTACTGATTCACTCAGCAGAGCCTGAATCTTTTTGGAAACCCAAGGATAAGTTCAATGAACGTTGGTTAGAGTTACGTCAAAAACCCAATCGCTATAGAGATCCAGCAATTAATCCCTCTTTTGAAGAAGTCCTGGCTGAGCAGCACGATATATTTAAA
The DNA here is from genome assembly GCA_943842245.1 of uncultured Flavobacteriaceae bacterium. Classification (GTDB taxonomy): domain Bacteria; phylum Bacteroidota; class Bacteroidia; order Flavobacteriales; family Flavobacteriaceae; genus MS024-2A. Next base: position 130,567 of record CALTAJ010000002.1, on the reverse strand, counting down.
AAACATCCAAATACAACTTTTATCAATGCCCATCTGGGTTGGATGGGAAATGATTTGGACCGTTTAGAAACTCATTTAGATACCTACCCTAACGTTATGACTGAAATTGGAGCGGTATTAGCAGAATTGGGACGTCAACCAAAACGAGCTAGAAGCTTTTTCATCGACTATCAAGACCGAATTCTATTTGGAAAAGACAGTTACAAAGTAAGTGAATACCATACATATTTTAGGGTATTGGAGACAGATGATGAATATTTTGACTATTACCGCAAGCGTCATGCCCATTGGAAAATGTATGGTCTGGCACTACCTGATTCTGTTTTGCAAAAACTATACTATAAAAATGCTTTAAATTTATTTCCATCCATTAATCAATCTCTATTTAAAAACTAATTTATGATACTTGTTACCACTCCTACTATCACCAATAAAGAAATACTAGAAACCCTTGGTATTGCAAGAGGAAGTACTGTTAGAGCCCGAAACGTAGGACAAGATATTTTCGCAGGATTAAAAAATCTTATCGGTGGTGAAATTTCAGAATACACAAAGCTTCAAGCACAGTCTCGAGAGCAGGCACTCCAGCGCATGCAAGAAGATGCTCAACAGCTTGGTGCTAATGCGGTTGTCAATGTTCGCTTAACCACCTCAATGGTAATGCAGGGCTGTTCGGAAATACTCGCCTATGGTACCGCAGTAATTATTAAAAAATGATTGAATTAATACTTTTTACCGTTGCAGCTATAATCGGAATCTACCTTATTAATCAAAAACTAGAAAACGAGAAAAAGGAAGACTTCGAAGAAAGGGACAACTAATTTTTAACCCCTAAAAAAACATTAACCCCTTTGGAGATAGGATTTCCAGAAGTACGTCTAAAACTAACCACCTGACCAGTATGGTACAAGGCATCTGATATTGGACCATTGATTAAATTCCAGATTGGGAATTTTGATTGCTTCCCTCCTCTTTCGAAAATGATATTTAGTTCATATAATTCATCTTCATTGAAATTCAAAAATAATTCGGCAGACTCTTGAAGATAATCTAAAGTAGCCCTTCTTAATTCGTCTAGCCTATCTGGTGGAATAGGTCTAGGACCCTCAGACACTTTATTTTTTGCAGCGTTTAAAATGGTTATACTTAAGCTGTAAATATGCTGGATGGTGCCCAAAGTACTTTGAGCTTCGTCAGAAGGGCGGTATTCTAAATCTTCAGCTCTAAGTCCGTCTGTTGCCCAATGATATCGAAAGCCTAAACCTTGTATCATTCTACAAATTGAATTACTAGCGCTGAAGTTTTTAGGGGCTTGTGGAATTGAGGAAAAAGGATAATCTTGAGCCATAGTTTGGAGTGAAAAAGTAAATACAAAGAGAGTAAAAAGTCGGATATACATATCCTAAATTACTATTTTAGCATTTATAATCAATCCCTTATGTCTAAAAAATTAAACAGTTTAGAAGAGCTTGCTAAAATTGATTTTGAAAAATTAGCCCCAGAACCCACTCCCCGACCTGATTCAGAACCTGAATCCCAATCTCAAGAGTTAGAAGCTCATTTTAGCAATAAAGGTCGAGCTGGTAAGACGGTTACCCTGATCAAAGGTTTTGAAGGTAGTAATGAGGATTTTAAAGCACTTGCAAAAAAGCTTAAGCAGTCTATAGGTGTAGGTGGCAGTATTAAGGATCGGGAAATTATCATTCAAGGTAATTTTCGTGAGCAGTTGATAAGAGTTCTATCCAATATGGGTCATAAAGTAAAGCGGATAGGAGGATAAGGACGTTTACCCCCATTGAATTGGTGCCTTGTCTAAACTCTTTAAATAGGCATTACATTGACTAAAGTGTTTATTACCAAACCAGTACCCTCGATTTGCACTTAAGGGAGATGGATGTCCACTGGTAAGTACAAGATGTTTTTCCATATCTATAAATTTTATTTTTTGCTTAGCAAAGCCTCCCCATAACATAAATACTAAACCTTCAATCTCTTTTGAAAGTTTTTTAATAACATTGTCTGTAAATTGCTCCCAACCTTTATCCTGATGACTACCCGCTTGATTTGAGCGTACTGTCAAGGTCGAATTTAGAAGAAATACACCTTGCTTTGCCCACCCTTGAAGGCTTCCACTTTGTGGAACAGGTAAATTCAAATCAACTTCAATTTCTTTAAAAATATTCTTTAAAGAGGGAGGATGCGGTAAATCTTTTGGAACCGAAAAACAAAGTCCGTCAGCCTGACCCTGACCGTGATACGGATCTTGTCCTAAAATAATAACTTTTACTTGATCAAAAGGGCAACTGTCAAAGGCATTGAAAATTTGAGAGCCCTTAGGGAAACATTTTGTGGTTCTGTAGTCTTCTTTTACAAAAGCAACCAAATTATTAAAATAAGGACTATTGAATTCCGATTGTAAAACCTTTTCCCAACTTGTATGCATTTGTACCTCCACGTTTTTATTACTTTTGCAGGGTAAAGTTATGAAAAAACCATGGTGAGTATTCCCGATAAATCTCTAGATGATCTAGAGTACGATGAAGTCCTAAAGCAGTGTTCTGCTTTTGCGATCACTCCGATGGGAAAAAAAGTTGTTCTCGGATTAAAACCAAAGTCAGATATAGAAGAGATTTCCAATAAGCTTAAGATGACTTCGGAGTATTGCGCCTCTTTTGATAATGAAAACCGGATTCCAAACCATGAATTTCATGATATTTCTGCATACTTTCGATTGCTAAAAATCGAAAATAGTGTACTGGAATTGGATGCTTTTCGAAACTTAGCACGGAACACTGAAACAACCAATACGTTATTTAGATTTTTAAACAAGTTTAAAAGCTATTACCCAAATCTAATTATTTTAGTGAGACAGTTGTATGAAGAAAAACACATCAATCCAACTGTTGATGGAGTCATAGACAGATTTGGTGAAGTGCGTGATGACGCTTCTGATATACTGTATACCATAAGAAAACAGATGCAGCGTTTAAGAGGTAAAATTAGCAGAAGTTTTAATAAATCGTTAAGTCAGTTCAGTAATGCAGATTACTTAGATGATATTCGGGAGTCTGTTATTGAAAATCGTCGAGTTTTGGCAGTCAAGGCAATGTATCGTCGAAAAGTAAAAGGTGCTATTATGGGAAGCTCTAAAACGGGAAGTATAGTTTTTATTGAACCTGAAGCAACAAATACTCAGACCCGTGAACTGCAAAACTTGGAATTTGAAGAAGGAGAAGAAATAAAGAAAATACTTAGTCAACTTACTGATTTTTTTAGGCCCTACCTACCCTACCTTGAACTGCAGCATGCTTTTTTATTGGAAATGGATGTTACACATGCAAAAGCAACTTATGCTAAAGAAATAGGAGGTTTACTTCCAGAAATCACAAGTAATGAAAGACAAATTTCATATACCAAAGCTTATCATCCTTTATTGTTGCAAGCTCATAAATTGGAAAAAAAGCTAACTCATCCACAAGACATACATCTAGATTCTGAAAATAGAATAGTAGTAATCTCAGGGCCTAATGCTGGAGGAAAGAGTATTACCCTAAAAACAATAGGTCTATTACAACTAATGCTCCAAACTGGAATGTTAATTCCAGTACACGAAAAGTCAAAGGCAACACTCTTTAAACAAATTCTCACTGATATTGGTGACAATCAATCCATAGAAAACCATTTGAGCACCTACTCGTATCGACTGAAAAACATGAAGTATTTTTTGAGAAAGTGCAGTGAAAACACTCTTTTTCTTATAGACGAATTTGGAACAGGCTCTGATCCTGAACTTGGTGGTGCATTAGCAGAAGTAATGTTGGAGAATTTTTATGAGCGAAAAGCTTTTGGACTTATTACTACTCATTATTCCAATCTGAAAGCTTTAGCAAATGAAATGCCTGCAATGGTCAATGCAAATATGCAGTTTAATAATAAAACCCTGGAACCTGTTTTTAAACTTATTATGGGTGAGGCAGGAAGCTCATTCACCTTCGAGGTAGCTCAAAAAAATGGTTTGCCCTTCAATTTAATCAATCGTGCCAAAAAGAAAATAGAGCGAGGTAAAGTACGCTTTGACGCTACTATTGCAAAGCTTCAAAAGGAGCGCTCTGCGATAATGAAAACAGGTGAATCACTTAAAGAAAAGGAAACAATAGCTGCCGCTGAAAGTGATCGCATGGCAGAGATAAACATAAAGTTAAAGAGTAAACTTATTAATTATCAAGAGTTGTTTGATTATAATCAAAAAATGATTGTTCTAGGAAATAAGCTTAATGAAATAGCAGAGCGTTTTTTTGAAAATAATAAAAAACGTCCATTAATTTCTGAGCTATTAAAATTAGTAGAAAGTGAAAACGCTAAACGAAAGCGTAAAAATTCTATATTGGCGAAAAAAGAGCGAGAAAAAAAGAAGAGGCTTAATGAGGAGGTAAAAAAAGAATTAGTTGTAGTTCGAAAAGAAAAAAAGAAAAAATCTAAACAAAAAGAGTCTCCAGCTAAACCAAAAATAAAACTAAAAGTTGGAGATCGTGTCCGAATGTTTGATGGTAGATCAGTGGGAAGTATAGATTCAATTGAAAAGAATAAAGTTATTGTCAACTATGGTATCTTTACAACTCAAATTAATATTGGACTTTTAGAATTTGTCGAATCGGAAAAAACAATCAAATGAAATCCCTAATCATTTTTTACGATGGCCCTTGTGTGCTTTGTAATTATTGGATTCAAAAACTTTGTCAATGGGATAAAGAAAATCGTTTTAAATTTACTTCACTTGAAAGTAAATTTGCAATTGATTTTTTCAATAAAAATCCAAGTCCAATACTCAAAAAAGATGCTATAATTAGTTGGGATTTTGAAAAAGGATATCATGCTGAAGCTGAAGCTGTTTTTAGAATTTTAACGAGTTTAAAAGGATTTTTTAATTTTTTTTTGATTTTCAATCTACTTCCAAAATCATTAACTAATAGTATTTATCGTTATATAGCTAAGAATCGCTATCGTTGGTTTGGTAAACATGAAAAATGTCCACTACCTAATAAAAAATTCACTCATAAATTTTTATAATTATCTTTTGTATATAAAAAAATTATTAATTAATTCGACTTAAAAAAATAATGAAAAATTTAGCATTTCTATCACTCATTATTTTTCCTTTATTTGTTTATTGCCAAAATTCACACAAAGATAATGGTGGAGAACGGTGGTCCGTTGAGAGAGCTTGGGAATGGCATAAAGAAAATGGTTGGATGGCGGGTACTAATTTTAATCCAAGTTCGGCTATAAATCAATTGGAATTTTTTCAAAAGGAAACATTTGATCTTGAAACTATTGACCGTGAATTAGGATGGTCTGCAGAATTAGGGATGAAAATGCATCGAGTATATCTCCATAATCTTTTATGGGAACAAGATTCTATAGGATTTATAAAACGCATAAAAGCTTATCTAAAAGTATCTGAGGTGCATAAACTTAAAACAATGTTTGTTTTATTAGATGATGTTTGGCATCCTCAACCAAAATTAGGAAAACAGCCTGAACCTATTCCTTTTGTTCATAATTCAGGATGGGTACAGGCGCCTGGTGCTGAAATTTTAGGAGATTCTCTTCGACATGATGAATTGAAAAATTATATTAAAGGAGTGATTAGAAACTTTGCTAATGATGAACGTGTTATAGCATGGGATCTCTACAATGAGCCTGATAATGTTGCTATTCAACCTGATCGAGCTAAAATTGAAGTAAAAGATAAATACATCTTTTCATATGCTTTGTTAAAAAAAGTAATGAAGTGGGCTCGAGAAGTCAATCCTTCTCAACCACTCACTGTTGGCCTTTGGAAAGGTGATCATACTCTTTGGGGTACTCCAGAAGCCTTGAGACCATTAGAGCGTTTTATGGTGAAAAACTCTGATATAATTTCGTTTCACACTTATAACGGTCCAAAAATTACACAAGAAAAAATTGAAGCTCTTAAATACTACAATCGCCCTATAATTTGTACAGAATATCTTGCTAGAGAGAATGGAAGTACATTTGAGGCTATACTGCCCATATTTAAAGCAAATCAAATCTCTGCAATAAATTGGGGATTTGTTTCTGGAAAAACTAATACAATATTTCCTTGGATCTCCTGGATTAAAAAATATGATTCTATGCCAAAAATATGGCATCATGATATTTATAGAAAAGATAAAAGCCCTTTTTCAAAGAAAGAAGTTGCATTTATAAAAGATCAATTGATTAATTAAATTAAAAAAATCATAAACTTAGAGCGTTTGTATCTATGCTTCGTTCTAAAAATAAAGATTGCTAATTAGGAAAGTAGATTACTTAGAGAAATTGTATATGGCAAATGTTGCAAGCCAATGCTCACCTCCATAACCACTTTTAAACATAATCTCATAACCTTCCTCTGAATGTTTTTTTGCAATTGATAGTAATAATTTTTTATCAATATTACTATCAAGCTTAGAAGCTATATCTTTTAAGGTCCATGCTCTGTGATACATTAAACCTATTAAATGCCCAATACCGGGATCCATAGGATCGAGTACTATGGGAGGATTTATTATATTACCAAAATTCCTTTCATCAAATGAAGGGAAAAATTTATAAAACCATTTGTTAAATTCTCTGTTGTCAAGCACTAATGACATTAATGCTGCCTCAGCTAGACATGGTGATAAAAAATCAGTTCCTGATGGCTCGTAAGTTACAGGACAATTTATATCTCCTTGAAAATTTTTAATACTATAGTCCTTAATCTTATTATACAATTTGATATCATTAGCTACTTTAGCGTATTCAATCATAAGAGAAAATGAAAATGCTGTATTGGCGTGTGTCCCTGGTCTAAGGGGTGTTGAGAGTTTATCTAAAAATAAAATAGTTCTTTCACTTAGAAGATCAACAAGTGGTTTCATATTAACTGCCCATATCTGTGCTTTATCGTAATCCCAAGAAAGTAGTTCTGAATATAATTTCATTAACCAAGCCCAGCCATAGGTTCTTTCAAATCCTTTGGCAAATTCTTGTTTGAAAAATTCGTATTCTTTATTCAAATTTTCCTTGTTAAGATTTTTATCAAGTTTTGATAAAATAATATCTCTCTCAGAAATTTTTGGAAAATCTTTTAATATTTTAACCATAGCCCAATGTCCATGAACTGCAGAATGCCAATCCCAGCATCCATAGAATGAGGGAGTGATTTCATTGTGTGGTTTTAACCAATTTTCGTCATTAAATCTATATCCTATTTTATATGGATATTTTTGATCAACACATTTTATAGAGAGAGAAACTAGCTGTTTTGCTAATCTCTTATCAAGTTTTATGTTTTCTATTTTTTCTTCTTTAATGTCAGTACAACCTAATATCAATAAAAAAAACAATAAAGTACATATCTTTATTTTTGCAACCATTAATTAAGAATTTTACCTAATATAAAATAAGTTTTTACGCGACAGGTGGGTCTTTCAATTTTCCTATTGACTTTCCAACAATCATAGAGACAGCTGCGTCGCCAGTAACATTCACAATGGTCCGACACATATCAAGTGGACGATCAATTGCAAAAATTAAAGCTAATCCAGCCTCAGGAATACCTGCTTGTGCTAAAACAATTACTAACATAACAATTCCAGCACTTGGAACAGCTGCAGTTCCAATTGAAGCAAGCGTAGCAGTTAAAACAATTCCTAATTGAGCTGACAAGCTTAAATCTAACCCAAAAGCTTGTGCAATAAAAACCGCTGCAACACCTTGGTATACAGAAGTTCCATCCATATTAATGGTCGCTCCTATTGGTAATACAAAGCTGGCAACTTCTTCATCTACACCCAAATTATCTTCTACACATTCCATAGTTACGGGTAATGTTGCTGCACTAGAACTTGTAGAAAAAGCCAAAAGTTGAGCTGGAGCAATACCACGCATAAAAAAGGATACTTTTCTTTTTGTAATAACTCGAACAATTATGACATAAACGAAAATCATTACTGCCAGTCCTAGAAGTAAAGTTATCGCGTAAAGAGCTAAGGCTTGAAATAATTCCAAACTAGGTGCTTCAACAACCAATGCTGCGAGTAATGCAAAAACTCCATATGGAGCAGCTAACATAATCAAATCAATAAGCTTTAGAATTATCTCATTGAAAGAATCAAAGAATTTCTTAACGGGTTTAACTTTTTTTTCAGACAATAATATCATTCCAATACCAAAAAACAAAGCAAAGAAAATTACTTGCAACATATTACGATTATTAGATGCTGCTAAGAAAATATTAGATGGAACTACATCAATCAAGGCTTGTAAGGGTCCAGACTGCTGTTGTTTTGCTGCCGCTTCTTGTTTAGCTTGAGTATCAGATGCATAGGCTTCTACCAATTCATTTCGAGTTTCAACACTTATAGATTTTCCAGGTTGAATTAGATTTACTAAAACAAGACCAATAGTAACAGCTGTGAGTGTAGTAATTAAATAGGTTATAATGGTTCGCCCTCCCATTTTAGACAATTTTGAAATATCCTTTAAATCAGAAATACCCTTAATCAAAGAAGCTAGAATTAATGGTACAGCAATTAACTTTAAAAGATTTATAAAAATTGTTCCAAAAGGTTTTATATAATCAGAAATAAAAAGGCCTCCATTTGGAATAAAGGAAAATATTAATCCAAAAAGAACTCCAAAACCCATTCCAATTAAAATTTTCCAATGCAATTCAATTTTTTTCACAGTAAATTAAATTTTATTAGTTCTTTTAATTAAAGTAAAATCGGCTAAAACAAGAGCTGCCATTGCCTCTACAATTGGGACTGCGCGTGGAACCACACACGGATCATGTCTCCCTTTTCCTTTCATTTCAACTTGTTCTCCTTTGGAATTAATGGTCTCTTGGTTTTGCATAATCGTAGCTACAGGCTTAAAAGCTACATTAAAGTATATATCCATACCATTAGAAATTCCACCTTGAATACCTCCAGAATAATTGGTTTTTGTACTGCCATTAGGATTGAATAAATCGTTATGTTCACTACCCTTTTTTTGAGTTCCTTGAAAGCCACTACCATATTCAAAACCTTTTACAGCATTAATAGAAAGCATGGCTTTACCAAGTTCAGCATGTAATTTGTCAAAAACAGGTTCTCCAAGGCCTATAGGTACATCTTTAACAATACATGTGATGACTCCTCCAATGGTATCACCGTCTTTTCTAATCTTCTTAATTAATTCCTCCATTTTGGAAGCCATTTTGACATCTGGACAGCGTACAGGGTTGTCCTCTTTTTTTGATAAATCAATATCTGAAGGATTTGTTTGCAGTTTAAGTGATCCAACACTAGATACATAAGCATTAATGCTCATAGGTGAAAGCAATTGTTTTGCAATAGCTCCAGCAACTACTCTACTTGCAGTTTCACGAGCAGAACTTCTTCCTCCACCTCGATAATCTCTAAAACCATATTTTTCATCATAAACATAATCAGCGTGTGATGGACGATAGCTATCTTGAATATGAGAATAGTCTTTAGATTTTTGATTTGTATTATGAATTGCAAAACCAATAGGTGTACCAGTTGTTTTCTCTTCAAATATTCCAGAAAAAAAAGTAACCTCATCTGGCTCTTTTCGTTGAGTAACAATAGCAGATTGTCCAGGACGTCTTCTATTTAAATCTTGCTGAATAGCATTTAAATCTAAATGAACTCCTGCTGGACAACCATCTATGACACCTCCAATTGCAGAACCATGTGATTCTCCAAAAGTTGTCAGTTTAAATAGTGATCCGAAAGTATTCCCAGCCATAATCGTAAATATTTTCAAAGATAAAGCTTTAAGCTTTATCTTAAATTTAAAAACATTATAGTTAACTAATCTTTTTAATAAAAATTAATTTAAAAACAACTAAGAGTTTATAATTAACCCCAATTTTTATTTTTACTTGTTCTACCGATTCCAGCATTAAATACATTTGTAGGGTCAAGTTCTTTATAAAATTTTTTTAATGATGGTTTTGCTAAATATTCGTGTCCAACATTATGTTCTGCTGGATATTCTGCTCCTCTTTTATCGTATATTTTTAAAAGTTTACTCTTTAATTTTTCACTGTCAACACCCTTTTTTAGAATATAATTTTGGTGAAGAACATGACAAAACAAGTGGCCATAATAAAGTTTCATCTCAAGCATGCTGTCAATTTCTTTTGGTAACTTTTCAAACCAATTTTTTTCATTTCTAGGAAACGCAATGTCTAGTGACATCATTTCACCATGACTTTTAGAATTCAGAATATGGTATCTACCAATTGCACTAGCCGATACAAATCTGTGTAGAGATGCTTTTTTTGATTCAAAATCATTACACTCAAAAAAATCACCATCATTACTTTCGAAGATATTCGTAAAATAATCTCTTGCCTCACTAATACCATCATCTGACATCTCTATGATCCAATGGTGTTCATATAAATCTCTAAATTTTTCCATCCTTTTTGGTAAATGATTTGGAAAGAAAATACTTAAAAATTGCATTAATCTGTCTGAAAAATTATCAGGTAGAAATTTTAATTTTTTTGCAATAATATCAACCTTTCTTTTTAATTCAAATAATGTTGGTAGAAATGTTGTCCCTAGTCTTTCAATAACTAAAAAAGTGTCTTTACTATATTTTTTTGCAGCGTCATAACAATCTCTATGTAGGTAATCACCAAGCGTTGGGAGCGTTTTAAATTTTGAAAGTATATCACGACGTATTTTCCAAAAGACATCGGGATCATTGGTTCCAAGGTAGAAAACTTTATTCTCTTTGGGAGAAATATATGTGTCCAAACGAACAGCAAAAACTGCTATTTTTCCAGCACTACCTGAAGCTCCATATAATAGCCTACTGTCAGAATTAAATCTTGATGGTGTATTTTTATCAATTTGTCTAACGATTTCGGAGTATTTATCATCAGATCCCAATTTATTAGTGTTAATGATATCAGATTCTTTATAATTTTGATTTTGTAGGTTATCTAAAATTTCTTCTGGGCTTGAACCTAAATTTATTCCTAATTCATTAACAAGTTCAAGATTACCATTTTTATTTATTTTCGCATATAGTGCCATTTCAGTGTAGGATGGCCCCCTTTGGACCAAAGAACCTCCAGCATTATTACAAATTCCACCAATAATTGATGCACCTATGGATGTAGATCCAATAATTGAGTGTGGCTCTCTGCCATAGGGCTTTAATTTTTTTTCTAAATCAAAAAGAGTGCTTCCTGTTAGACTTACTATCTGACTACCTTCTTTAATAATATGAATATTATTAATAAGCATAGTATTTATTACTATAATAGGTCTATCATAGTCATTTCCACACGGAGTTGAACCACCAGTTAAACCAGTATTTGCTGCTTGCATTATGATGATTATATTTTCCTTTGCACAAATCTGTAATATCCTCCATATATCACTTAGTTTGTTTGGTTTTAATACTGCTAATGCGCTTCCAGCTCCATATCTCCAACCTTTTGAATATGGTAATTTATTCCATTCTGAAGTAAGAACATTTTGATCTCCTATCAGTTGCTTAAGCTTTTTAATTACCTTTTTATTTTCCATTAATTATAATAAAACTAATTATTAAAATGCTAAAATAAGGATATGTTTTCCATTTCAACTCAATTGATTAATTTAGCAAATACAAAAATTCATATGTTAAAAAAGATAATTACATTTTTAAGTTTAGCTTTTATGATCGCTTCATGCGATTCTAGTTCAACAATATTAAAAATTAAGGGAGGCACTGACCTTGAAAATGGTAGCACAATATATCATATAGTTGCAGACCAAAACAATCAACCTAAAACCTTAGACACCATATTAGTTAACAAAGAGACCTTTGAGCTAAAAACTAATATAATAGAACCAAATATTCATTTTCTTCAAATTGATGGAAAACAAGGAACTTTTCCTTTCATCGCTGAAAATGGAACAGTAAGCATTCAGGTTTATAAAGACAGCATAGGCGCTTCATCGGCCAAAGGAACAGTTTCTAACGATGATTTTATGAAATACAAATCAGAAACTAAAGTTTATATCGAATCATTAAATGCGATTGGAAACGACCTTCAACAGGCTATGATTTTAAAAGATAGCTTGCTTGCAGAAGATCTTCAGGATCAATATCAGGATGTTAGAGATCAAATTCAGGCCTATGAACTTGATTTTATCAAAGCTTCACCAAATTCATTGATATCGGTTTTAATTTTAGAACGATTTGTTACCAATAAAACTATTCCTATCGATGAAGCTAAATCTATTTTTGAATCTTTAAAAAATCGTATAAAAAATACCAATTCTGGTCGTATTATTAAGAAACAATTAGAAGAAACCCCAAAAGCAGAAGTTGGACAAATAGCACCATTTTTTGAAGGTCCTAATCCTGAAGGCAATCAATTTATTTTAAAAAGTGTATTAGGAAAAATAACTATCATAGATTTTTGGGCTAGTTGGTGCCGACCTTGTAGAGTTGAAAACCCCAATCTTGTTCAACTTTATAGAAAAAATAAAGATCGTGGATTAAATATTGTAGGTGTTTCACTTGACAGAGAAAAATCAAAGTGGATTCGTGCTATTGAAGATGACGGTTTGGTCTGGGATCATGTTTCTAACTTAAAATTCTGGAATGATCCTATCGCTAAATTGTATCAGGTTTCTGCTATTCCAGCAACATTTATTCTTGATGAAAAAGGAATAATTATTGCCCGAGATTTAAGAGGAATAGCACTTTACAATAAAATTGAAGAACTTTTAAATGAAATATAACTACTTATTTTTATTATAGTATAGTAAAAGACCGGCAAAAACTGTTGTTATGGATAAAACCCCTAGCATTAACTGAGAAGTATAGACTACCTGGTAATTAAAAATAATCGTTGCTAAAATTCCACCTATGGCCCCTCCAAAATGCGCAGTATGTCCAATATTATCATTTTGAGTCTTCATTCCATAAAGTGTATAAATCATATACCCTATACCAAATAGATATCCAGGGATTGGAATTGGAATAAAAAAGAGCATCAATTCAATACCAGGGTATAACAAAAGTGCGCTGAATAAAACTCCTGTTACAGCACCGCTAGCACCAACTGCAGAATAATTAGGTTGGTCATAATGAAAAGTATAGGCAAATAAATTACCAGTAATTAAACTTCCAATATAAAGAAGTGAAAACTCAATAGACCCTAATGCTGAAAAAACAAATTCAACAAAAAAATAAAAGGTCATCATATTGAACAATAAATGAGTTGTATTTACATGAAGAAAGCCTGATCCAAATAATCTAAAATATTCTCCTTGATGAAGTTTTTGAATTTCAAATCTATATTTATTAAAGAATATGTCATCCTTAAAACCTCTTAAACTTACTATGACATTAGTTGCGATAATTAAAATGCCTATTAGAGGGATGTTTTGTATCATAAATTATTTTCTATAAATCAAAAGTGATCCCTTGGGCTAAGGGAACTTGTTTGGAAAAATTTATAGTATTTGTTTGTCTCCGCATATAAGTCTTCCATGCATCTGACCCACTTTCACGTCCCCCGCCAGTTTCTTTTTCACCTCCAAAAGCACCACCAATCTCAGCCCCTGAAGTACCAATATTAACATTTGCAATTCCACAATCGCTTCCCCAGTGAGACAAAAATATTTCAGTTTCTCTAACATTATGTGACATGATCGAAGAGGATAAACCTTGTTTTACTTCATTTTGAATAGAGATTGCTTCTTCTATCTCTCCTTTATACTTGATTACATACAAAATGGGTGCAAAAGTTTCTTGGTGAACAATTGGAGCATCATGATCTATAATTGCTACTGCAGGTTTTACATAGCAATTACTTCCATAGTCTTTTTCAGACAAAACACTACCTGAAACAAGCCAAGCACCTCCTTGTGCTTCTACTTGGGATAGCGCTTCAGTATATACTTCAACTGCATCAAGATCAATAAGTGGTCCAACGTGATTATTTTCATCTAATGGATTTCCAATACGTAATTGTTCATAGGCTTTCTGTAAAAAATTGATAAATTCTTCAAAGATTGATTCGTGCACAATTAGTCTTCGGGTAGAAGTGCAACGTTGACCACATGTACCCACAGCTCCGAAGACAGAAGCAGGAATAGCTGTATTTAAGTCTGCATGAGGTGAAATTATAATGGCGTTATTTCCTCCAAGTTCTAATAATGATTTCCCAAGGCGTGAAGCCACGCGTTGACCGACATCTTTTCCCATACTGGTCGAACCTGTAGCAGAAACCAAAGCGATGCGATGGTCTTCTGCGATCCACTTTCCTACTTCAGCCCCACCGTTAACGATGCATGAGATCCCTTCTGGCATACTGTTTTCTTTCAAAACCTCACTAATAATTTGCTGACAAGCAATACTACATAAGGGTGTTTTTTCACTAGGTTTCCAAATACATACATTACCACAAACCCATGCCAAAGCTACATTCCAACTCCATACAGCAACTGGAAAATTGAAAGCAGAAATAATTCCCACAACCCCTAAAGGATGGTATTGTTCATAAAGTCTGTGTGAGGGACGCTCAGAAGTCATTGTAAGTCCATAAAGTTGGCGTGAAAGACCTACCGCAAAGTCACAGATATCGATCATTTCTTGAACCTCTCCTAAACCTTCTTGTAAGGATTTTCCCATTTCCCAAGAAACTAACTGACCGAGGTAAGATTTTTTTTCTCTTAATTTATTTCCTAATTGACGTACCAAGTCACCTCTTTTTGGAGCAGGTACGGCTCTAAATGATAAGAAAGCATGTTCAGCTTTATCCAAAATGTGCTCATAATCTTGAACAGATGCTCCTTGAACAGTTCCTAATAATAAATCATTTACAGGACTAAAAGAAGAAAGAATTTCTCCTTCACCAATCCAAATACCTCCGGTATTACACCCCTTTTGATTGTTCTTAATATTTAATTTTTCTAATAAGTTTTTAATCTCCATAACAGCAATTATTTTTTCTTTAGTTGTGAAGTAAAGGTACTTTCAAAAATGCGATCTGCATTCCCAGTTTCAAAACCTTCTCGACGTTGTTCTCTTGTAATTTCAGATTTAGGTAAATGAGTGAATTGTTGTAAAACTCCTCGCTCTGCAAATTCGACGTAACTACCTGCAATTTCTCTGGTTTCATTTCCAGAAAAATTAGCGATAATTTTATTGGCAACTGAACTGGATTGGCGCAAGAGTTTATCTTTACTTATTTTAATTTCACCTCCAGAAGAGTTTAATACGATTCCGATAGATTTTAAAAATTCATTGAAACGCTCTAGAGAACAATAAGCATCTGGAAGGTCATGAACACTTATAGTATAATGGTTTAAATAATACCGATTATAAATAACCCATGCAGCATATTCACTTTCAGCGAGTAATGCTTCGTAGTCTTCAATACTAGGCAGTTCCCAAAATGTATTTTGAAAAAAGCGGGATACAGCTTCAGCATCATTTAAATTGATTTGATCTACTGGGTCAGAAATTACACTATCAGTATATTTTCTTATAATTTTTCTAACTTTTTTTGAAAGTAAATCAACTTTAAGTTCGCTTATGAAAATTCTTGGTAGATCATGTGTTGGGGGTGCATACCAGTATGCATCAAGCTTTTTTACTTTAAAATGAAAGAAATCACGTTTTTCATAACCATGGGCTAAAAAGATTTTCTCAAAGGAATTAATACCTAAGTTTTTAACTCCCATGGTTCTGAAGGCAACATGATCATTAATGATTTCATTTTGATCTTTAACCATTCCGTTCTTGACCATTTCAGATGTGATTTTTCTTACATTAGGCACTCTCTCTGAGTAAGTAGAAAAGAGTTCGTCCAAAATCTTGGTCATTGTTGAGTTGGTACTAAATTTCATATTCTACCAATTATTTGTTATAAAAATAAGATTCCTGTTTGAGTTTTTATGTATTTGTCTAATGGAATTTCTTCTTGTTTTAAAAATCATTTTTAAAATATAATAAAGTAATTTTAACTTCATTATATCATTTCTGTGAACGCAATTATTTTTTATTTAACCTATCCCCTTCTTTTTGTTATTTCAAAATTACCTTTTCCTTTGTTCTATAAGTTATCCGATTTAGTATGTTTTTTATTATACCATGTAGTTGGTTACAGAAAAGCAGTGGTTCGATCTAATCTTAAACTAGTGTTCCCAACTTATAATGATGAAAAATTAGCTAAAATTGAACGGAAATTTTACTCCCACTTATGTGATCTTTTTTTAGAAATAATAAAATCCATGAGTATGACTAAAGAACAAATGATACAACGTTTTCGAGTAAAAAATATTGAAGTGTTAAACCAATTTGAGAAAGAAAATCGGTCTATATTTTTAATGTGTGGTCATTATGCATCTTGGGAATGGATGATGTCATTGGGATATCATATTAAACATTGTGGCTATGGAATCTATCGTCCTATAAGCAATCCTTACTTTGACTCTTTAATTAACCGTATTCGAAGTCGCCACAATGCATATATGATTCCCCAAAAAAAAGCATCAAAAATTATTAGACAAAAAGAGCAGGAAAAAGAACTTGGAATTTATGGTTTTGCCAGTGATCAATCTCCTCGTCCAACATCTTTGACTTATTGGCGAAACTTTTTAGGTGTTAATGTCCCAGTATACAACGGTGCTGAACGCTTAGCGTCCGAACTTAACATTCCTGTTGTGTTTTCAAAAATCAGTAGATATAAACGCGGTTTTTATGAAGTGGAATTTCGAGTTTTAGCAAGTGATCCAAAATCGATGAAGAAAAATACAATTACAGATATTTTCACAGAATGGTTAGAGTCACAGATCAAGGAAGATCCTGGTCAATACTTTTGGACACATAAGCGTTTTAAATATGCTAAAAAAGCTCCTTAATCTCGGAAATAAATCTATTTGCTAATTCATTGGCAGAAATCATTGTTTTGGCTTCAGTATATATCCGAATAATTGGCTCTGTATTTGACTTTCGTAAATGAACCCACTCATCTGAAAAGTCAATTTTAAGACCATCGATCGCAGATATTCTATTTCCCCTATACTTTATCTCAATTTTTCTAAAAATTTTATCAATATCTATTCCTGTCTTCAAGTTGATTTTATTTTTACTCATAAAATAAGATGGATATGTTGCTCGTATTTGAGCAGCAGTTTGATTACGATCAACTAAAAGTGATAAAAATAAAGCCACACCTACCAATGCATCCCTTCCATAATGCAATTCTGGATATATAACACCACCATTACCTTCTCCCCCAATAATGGCTTGAACAGCCTTCATTTCAGCAACAACATTTACCTCTCCTACAGCACTGGCTGAATAATTACCACCATAACTTTTAGTTAAATCAGCTAAAGCACGTGTTGACGAAAGATTTGAAACTATTGCTCCCGGAGTTTTACTTAAAATAAAGTCAGCACATGCCACAAGGGTGTATTCTTCTCCAAATAATTTACCCTTTTCATCTACAAATACCAAGCGATCTACATCTGGATCTACAGCAATACCAAAATCTGCTTTATTTTCTACCACTGCATCACAAAGATCTCCTAAATGCTCCTTAAGAGGTTCTGGATTATGAGGAAACTGACCGTTAGGATTACAATGAATTTTCACAACCTCAACATTTAAATTCTCTAAGAGTTTTGGAATAATTATCCCTCCAGATGAATTTACTCCATCCACAACAACTTTAAATCTTGCTTTTTTGATATTAATTTTATCTATGTTATTTAAATTTAGTGTTGCTTGAATGTGTTTGTCAAAATAAGAATCATCAACTTTAATTCGACCTAAGTCATCTACTTCAGCGTAATTAAATTTTTCAGATTGAGCAAATTCAATAATCTTAGAACCATTTTTAGCATCGATAAATTCTCCAGCATCATTTAATAATTTTAAAGCGTTCCATTGTTTAGGATTATGACTTGCAGTAACAATTATACCACCGTCAGCATGTTCCATAGGTACTGCAATTGCTACAGTTGGTGTTGTTGAAAGACCTAAATCAATAACATCAATACCCATTCCTATTAAAGTCTGATTTACTAAAGAATGTACCATTGGTCCTGAAATCCTTGCATCTCTACCTGTTATAACAGTTAACTTTCCTTTATTTTTGTCTTTTAACCATTTAGCATAAGCTGAGGAAAAACGAACAATATCTAATGGAGTTAAATTTATATTAGGTGAGTTGCCTATTGTCCCACGAATTCCAGAAATAGATTTAATTAATGCCATTTAAAAACTTTCTATTTATCATTTGCAATTTAACTTATAATCTTTAAAAATAATTATTAGTCAACTTATAATTCATTTTAGAAGTGATCTAAAACAAACTTTAATTACATATAATTTAAGAAAAAGTATATTAGTGGTGCATCATATAATTAAATCAAAAAACTTTTTTTAAGAAGTGAATTTTTTAGCTCATGTTTATTTATCTGGATCTAATATGCAATTAGCAATAGGTAACTTAATAGCTGACCGAATAAAAGGTAAAAAAATTAATCTTTTAACTCCAGAAATTCGAGCAGGAGTTATTTTACATAGAGATATAGATCATTTTACCGACCATCATCACATTTTTCGTGAATGTGTAACCAAGTTATTTCCAAAATATCGTCATTATAGTCGAGTTATTGTCGATATATATTTCGATCATTTTTTAGCTTTAAATTGGGCTTACTTTCATACAATTCCTCTTAATGACTATTCAAATAATTTTTATAAAGAGTTAGAAAGAAAATCTCCTGAATTTACTGATGACATTCAAAAATTTATTAAGGCTCTTATTAAATATAATTGGTTTAAATATTACGGATCATTGTCAGGACTTCAAGACATTTTAAATCAAATGGAAAAACGTACAAAATTTCCTTCAAATTTAGCAGCATCAATTCAAGAATTAAAACAAAATTATGAGTATTTTCAATCTCATTTTTTCCAATTCATGAAGGAAATTATTGTGTTTACCAAAACAAAAACAAAAGATTTATGAAACTTAATTATTCACATTTATTTTTTTTCACTTTTATAAGTATTTCAACCTTAATTACAAGTTGTAATTCAGAAAATGTAATCAAAGCGTCTATAGTTAGTGCTCGACAAGAGGCGTCATCTATCGGAATATCTGTTATGGAAAAAGGTGGTTCTGCTTTTGATGCAATGATAGCAACAGATTTAGCTCTAACTGTATGCTTCCCAAATGCTGGAAATATTTCTGGTGGAGGATTTATGGTTTATCGAACAGCAGATGGAAAAACAGGAAGTTTGGATTTTAGAGAAAAGGCTCCAATAGCTGCTTCAGCAGATATGTATTTAGATATAGATGGCAATGTCATTGATGGTAAAAGTACACTTGGTGGGTTAGCAGTTGGAGTTCCAGGAACAGTAGCAGGTTTAGTTGCTATTCATGAAAAATTTGGAACTATCCCTTGGGAAGAATTGGTTCAGCCAGCAATTGACTTAGCATTAGATGGATACTTGGTGACAGAAAAACAAGAAAAAAGTTTTAATTCTAAAATAGAGGATTTTATTTCTGTAAATGGTCCTGAAACTTTTTATGCTCAAGGATTTAAATCAGGAGATCGCGTCAAAAATATAGCATTAGCCAGTACTCTAAAACGTATTGCCAAGTTTGGAAAATCTGGTTTCTATGAGGGCGAAACCGCAAATGATTTAGTCAATCGTGTTAAAGAAACTGGAGGTATCATTTCACACGATGACTTATTGGCTTACAAGCCTGTTTGGCGTGACCCTATAAATTTTCAATACAAAGATTTAAATATTTTTGCTATGGGACCACCCTCTAGTGGTGGAATTTGTTTGGGTCAAATTTTAAAAATGATAGAGCCTTATGATATAGGTCAATATAAACACAACTCGATTAAAGCAATGCAAATTATTGTTGAAGCTGAACGTCGTTCATATGCTGATAGAAGTTTGTATTTAGGAGATCCAGACTTTTATAAAGTTCCTGAAAAAAAACTTTTAAATACAGAATATTTAAATGAAAGAATGGAAACATTTGATTTTGATAAAGCAACAAAATCTATTGATATAAAACCTGGAAGTTTAATTTTTGAAGAAAGTGAAGAGACAACTCACTACTCTATCATTGATGAAATTGGTAATGCAGTTGCTGTAACTACTACGCTTAACGGTAGCTATGGCTCTAAAGTATTTGTTGAAAAAGGTGGTTATTTTTTAAACAACGAAATGGATGATTTTAGCAGTAAGCCTGGAGTTCCTAATATGTTTGGCCTAATTGGAGGTAAAGCAAATTCAATAGCTTCACAAAAAAGAATGTTAAGTGCAATGACTCCAACAATAGTTGAAAAAAACGGTAAACTCTCAATGATAGTTGGTACTCCTGGAGGTTCGACAATTATTACTTCTGTTCTCCAAACGATCCTAAATGTTTATGAGTTTGGAATGAACATACAAAAAGCTGTTTCTGCTGCACGTTTTCATCACCAATGGCTTCCAGATAATATTGTGATGGAACCAGGACGTTTTGATCGAAATATAATAAAAAAACTTCAGGAGAAAGAATATGAAATTAAAGAAGAATACAATAAAATAATAGGAAGAGTTGATGCTATTCATATATCAGAAAATGGAATTATATCTACTGGAGCAGATCCCAGGGGGGACGATAAAGCAGTCAATCTTTATTAAATTCAAAACCACTCAAAAGAATGCATTATAAGTGTTATTTTTGTAGATCATTTCTATGAAAAAAAGTAGTAATTCTATACAGATCGAAGGTGCACGTGTTCACAATTTAAAAAACATAAACTTAGATATACCAAGAGATAAATTAGTGGTAATTACTGGTTTGTCAGGGAGTGGAAAATCCTCATTGGCTTTTGATACAATTTATGCTGAAGGACAGCGAAGATATATGGAAACTTTTTCCGCATATGTTCGGCAATTTCTTGGAAATATGGAAAGGCCAGAAGTTGATAAAATTGATGGTCTTTCACCTGTTATAGCTATTGAACAAAAAACAACTTCCAAAAGCCCTAGATCGACAGTAGGAACAATTACAGAGTTATACGACTACTTTCGACTATTATTTGCTAGAGCAGGAACTGCATATAGTTTCATGTCGAATGAAAAGATGATTAATTATACCGATGATCAAATTCAAGATTTAATTTTAAAAGAATATATTGACAAGAAAGTAATCCTTCTTGCGCCCATTGTTAAATCCAGAAAAGGGCATTATCGTGAACTATTTGATTCGCTATCACGTCAAGGATTTTCAAAGGTAAGGGTAAATTCAATTGTCGTTGATTTAACTCCTGGCATGAAAGTAGATCGCTATAAAACTCACGATATAGAATTGGTGATTGATCGTTTTATAGTGAAAAATGACAATAATTTTTCTAAGCGTTTAGAAGAGTCTTTAGTAACCGCAATGCATTACGGTCAAGATATTGTAATGGTACTAGATAGTGAAAAAAATGAAGCACGATATTTTAGCAGAAACTTAATGTGCCCTAGCTCAGGTATTTCATACCCTAATCCAGAGCCAAACAGTTTTTCTTTCAATTCTCCTAAGGGTATGTGTCCTTCCTGCAAAGGGCTTGGAATAGATCATAAGGTTAATTTAAAAAAACTAATTCCTGATGATAATTTATCTATAGCTCAAGGAGGATTTGCTCCTCTAGGAACTAAAAAAGGAAATTGGACCTATCGGCAAATTGAAACTATTGCGAAATGCTATAAATTTTCATTATCAGATCCAATTAAAAAAATTCCAAAAGTAGCAATGGATGTAATATTAAAGGGTAGTAAAGATAAATTTGATATCCCCTCAAAGACTTTAGGTATTACAAGAACTTATAAAATAGATTTTGAGGGATTTGAGAATTATATTAAAAATGCCTACACTGAAGCTGCAACTGCAAGCATTAAGAGATGGGCTGGGGATTTTATGGATAGTTATTGTTGTTCTGAATGTAATGGTTCTCGTTTGAGAAAAGAATCTCTACATTTTAAAATTTTAGATGCAACCATTTCGGATTTAGCAACTATGGATTTAAAGGATCTATATATTTGGGTTAGAAAACTTCCAAATTCTCTTAGTATGAGCCAACAAAAAATTGCTTCGGAAATAATCAAAGAAATTTTAGTTCGCTTACAATTTTTATTAGATGTAGGCTTGGAATACCTGCAACTTAATCGTTCCTCTAAATCTCTTTCTGGTGGTGAGGCACAACGAATTCGATTAGCAACTCAAATTGGTTCTCAACTTGTAGGAGTACTCTACATTCTAGATGAACCTAGTATTGGACTTCATCAACGTGATAATAATCGTTTGATTAAATCTCTAACTTCTTTAAGAGATTTGGGGAATTCAGTTTTAGTAGTAGAACATGACAAGGATATGATGTTACGCGCTGATTATCTTATTGATATGGGGCCTCGTGCAGGGAGAAATGGCGGTGAAATCATATCACAAGGAACACCTAATCAAATTCTTCAACAAAAAACACTTACATCAAATTTCCTAAATGGTAATTTACGTATTAAAATACCTAAAAAAAGGAGAAAAGGAAACGGAAATAAAATTAAGTTAATTGGCTGCACAGGTAACAATTTAAAAAATATTAATATTGATTTACCTCTAGGAATGATGATTGGAGTTACAGGAGTGTCGGGAAGTGGAAAATCTACATTAATTAACGAGACTCTCTACCCCATCCTTAACAGTTATATTTATAAAGGGGTTAAGGCTCCTTTACCTTACAAAGGTATAAAGGGATTAAAACATATTGATAAAGTGGTGGACATTAACCAAAGTCCAATTGGAAGAACTCCAAGAAGTAATCCTGCAACTTATTGCGGTGTATTTAGTGAAATAAGAAGTTTGTTTACACAAACACCTGAAGCACAAATAAGAGGCTATAAGCCTGGTCGATTCAGCTTTAATGTTATTGGAGGAAGATGCGAAACTTGTCAAGGGGGAGGGATGAAAGTAATCGAAATGAACTTTCTTCCAGATGTTTATGTCGAATGTGAAAGTTGTCAAGGTAAGCGTTTTAATCGAGAAACCTTAGAAATTAGATTTAAGGGGAAATCAATTTCGGATGTTCTAAATATGTCTATAAATGAAGCTTGTAAATTTTTTGAATCTATTCCTAAAATATATAGAAAACTCAAAACTATTAAAGATGTTGGATTAGGTTATATTAATTTAGGTCAATCATCTACTACACTTTCAGGTGGTGAAGCTCAAAGAATTAAATTAGCCAGTGAACTATCAAAAAAAGATACCGGAAAAACATTTTATATTTTGGATGAACCAACTACTGGGCTACATTTTGAAGATATTCGAGTACTTTTAAATGTTTTAAACATTTTGGTAGATAAAGGAAATACTGTGTTAATTATAGAGCATAATTTAGAGGTCATAAAACAAGTTGATTATATTTTCGATATTGGACCAGAGGGAGGGCGTTATGGGGGAGAATTAATTTGTGAGGGTAATCCAAAAGAAATAATAAATCATCCAACAAGTCATACAGCAAAGTTTTTAAAAAAAGAATTAGAAATTATTTAATCTCTCAATTAAAAATGAAAGAAGTACGAATGAAAAACTGGAATGAAACAAAAACAAATGATTCGTGGGCTCTATTTAAGATCATGGGTGAATTTGTAAATGGCTATGAAAAGCTCAGTTCTATTGGACCTTGTATTTCTATTTTTGGATCAGCTAGAACGCATGCTAATCACCCCACGTATCTTTTGACTGTTGAAATTGCAAAAGCTATATCTGAATTGGGATATGGTATTATAAGTGGTGGTGGCCCAGGGATAATGGAAGCTGCAAATAAAGGAGCTCAAGAAGCCAATGGGGTTTCTGTAGGTTTAAACATTGAGCTTCCTTTTGAGCAGAAAAGTAATCCTTACATTGATCAGGATAAACTTATAGATTTTCAATACTTTTTTGTTCGTAAAGTTATGTTTGTTAAATATGCACAGGGATTTGTAGTGATGCCAGGTGGTGTTGGAACATTGGATGAACTTTTTGAGGCTTTTACTTTATTACAGACTTCCAAAGTAAATAAATTTCCCATTATTTTAGTAGGAAGACAATATTGGGAAGGCCTAATCAATTGGATAAAAGATAAACTATTAAGAGAAAATAATATAAGCGCTGAAGATTTGGAGCTTTTTGAAGTTGTTGACACTAAAGAAGAAGTAATGGATTGCTTGAATCGTTTTTATATCAAAGATAATTTTAAGCCAAATTTTTAAAATGTCTAAAAAAGTTACTTTTAACGTATTCATTTGCTTATTAATTAGCTTTATTGGAAAAGTGGTTAATGGTCAAAATCAATACTTTATAGACGGTTATGTTGACTTAAAAAATAAGACATTAATTGTTTCTCAAACTTTAACTTTTAAAAATCCATCTAATAAATCATTAGAAAAAATATATCTAAGTGATTGGGCAAACTCATACGAAGGGACAAAATCTCCTTTAGTCAAACATTTAGCAAATCAATTTAATCGCAGTTTTTATTTGAGTTCAAAAAGTAAACTGGGTTTTACAAACATAGAGTCTTTAAGTTGTAATAATAATAAACTTAAATGGTCACGTATTAAAGGGCAACTTGATTTAATTGAAATAACCTTGGAAAAGCCCTTAAAAGCGGAAGAAAAAATTACTATAAATTTAAATTATCAAATTAAAATTCCTGACGACAAGTTCACTGGATATGGAATAAATTCTAATAATAGGATTTTTTTTAGAGATTTTTTTATTAGCCTTAATCCATTTATAAATGACGAGTGGATACTCCAGAGTAATTTGGGGTTAAGAGATAATAGTAATATTAGTTCAAACTATTTAATAAATTGGACTTACCCTGAAAGCTATAATTTAGTTAGTAACCTAAATCAAATTGATATTCCTAAAACCTTTAAAAATGGAAATATATCAACTCTTTGGATGGCTAGTGATTTATCTAGTCCAGAATTTATTTTTGATGAAGAAGATAATTTTCAAACCATAAATTTAGATGATCAGTTTACAATTGTTACTGATATAATTCCTAAAAAAAATTCTGAAGTTGATATCGAGCATTCTCTTAAACAGATTTATAATTTCACTAATTCTCTACTGAGTCCACTAAAACAAAAGAAAATATTAATTCTTAAAAAAGATTATGCAAAAAATCCTTTAGTTGGAATAACTGAAGTAGTCCCTTTTTTAAACCCCTTCAGCGATTCTTTCATTTACGAAACAAAATTTATTAAGGCATATTTAGCAACTTATCTTCACGAACTTTTGATTATAGATAAAAGAAAAAAACATTGGATTCCAGGAGGAATTCAAACCTATGTTATGATGAAATATGTAGAGTCCTTTTATTCAAAAAATAAGTTTTTAGGAGCATTAAAAGATTTTAGTATTCTAGGAATTCGTCCATTTAACAGTTATAGTGCAGCTCAAATTGGATTTAATGAAAGCTTCTCATTTATTTATGAATTTGGAGAGCATGCAAATACACAACAATCAGACACTTTAGAAAGAAGTAAATTAACTAAATCAAATGAATTGTACTTCTCGCCATATCATGTTGGATCAGGGTTGTATTATTTAGATAAATATTTAGGCGAAGATATTCTAGACCAAAGCCTCTCAGAATTCAGTGAAAAAAGAGGTTTATTGTCCTTGGAAACAATATTATCTAATAAAACCAATAAAAAATTAGATTGGTTCTTTACCAAATATTTGTCAGATAGAGAGGCATTTGATCTTTTTATAAAAAATATTATTAAAGAAAAAGACTCAATTTCTGTTACAATAAGTGAAAAAAAATTACAAGCAGTTCCATTTAAATTAGACCTTATTAAAAATGATAGTATTATTAAGGAAAAATGGTTTTATCATTCTGGAAAAGATACTATTATAAAAATACAAAAAGAGGATGTCGATTTCATAGCCATAAATTCTAATCGTTTTTTACCTGAAAAAAATAGACCTAATAACTGGAAATACTTAAAATCATCAAGTGGATTGAAGCCCTTAAAACTAACCTTTTACGGTGATAGTGAAAACCTTAAGCGAAATCAATTATTTTATCATCCTATATCAGATTATAATGCTTATGATGGATTTACTGCAGGAATTAGACTATACAATACTAGGGTGAAAAATCAACCTTTTGAAATTGATGTGCACCCTCAATACACATTCAACGAAAATACTTACGTTGGCTTTTTTAGAACTCGATATCGCTTTATTAATCACAAAAGTAAAAATTATTTAAATCAAGTTTTCTTAACAGGAAAGAGCTATCATTATGATACTAATCTACGATATACCTCAATTCAACCTTCTTTCTCGATGTATTTTAGGCCCTTTGATTTAAGATCAAATAAACGTCAATTACTTAATATTTCATGGTATAATGTTTTTCGAGATCGTGATCCCAATGTCGAAGTAAGTCCAGACTATAGTGTCTTACGTTTTTTACACAGATATGAAAATGCGGATGCAGTAAATGTATTTTCTACAAATTCCAATATTGAAATTTCGAATAAATTTGGTAAAATATCTTTTAATAGTAGATATCGCAAACTATTTCCCAGTGGTCGTCAATTTTCATTACGTTTTTTTGCTGGAAAATTTTTATGGCACAACACAACCGAAACACAATTTTTTGATTTTAATTTAAATCGTTCACCTGATTACCTTTTTCGTTATGACTACATCGGAAGGTCTGATGAAACAGGAATTTGGAGTCAACAATTTGTTCCTGCTGAAGGTGGTTTCAAAGCCTTTTTCAATGAATCTTCTGCAAATAATTATATGATATCGATTAATACTTCAATTGGAATTTGGAAATGGATAGAATTTTACGGAGATATTGGTGCGTTAAAAAATATTAATCGTCCAACAAAAGGTTATTTTGATTCTGGAATAAAATTTAATCTAGTGCCTGACTATTTTGAAGTATTTTTTCCTCTTTATTCTTCAAACGGTTTTGAACCTGTTCAGTCTCGATATGCAACTAAAATTCGCTTTATATTTTCCCCTCGTCTAAAAACACTAAGTAGTTTGTTTTCACGTAAGTGGTTTTAAAATTGATTTAAACAAATCAGTAAAACTGTTTATCTTTCAAGTGGGTGTTTTTTTGTAATTTTACATTGATTTATGAGTATTCCCAATAAACAAGAAGATCTTAAAATTTCCTTCGAAGTTTTCAAAAAGCGAATTATTTCAGACTACACACTAGCTGTTACAAGTAGAGAATGCAGTGTTTTAGGTAGACGTGAAGTTTTTTCTGGAAAAGGAAAATTTGGGATTTTTGGAGATGGAAAAGAACTTCCTCAACTTGCAATGAATCATTTTTTTAAAAATGGGGACTTTAGATCAGGATATTACCGTGATCAAACTCTACTTATGGCTCAAGGCCATTTAAGTGTTTCAAATATTTTTTCAGCATTATATGCAGACTTAAATATTGAAAATGAACCAATGTCTGGAGGTCGATCAATGGGAGGACACTTTGTATCTGCCTGCAGAAACGAAAAAGGAGATTGGCTTAATGTGATGGAGATGAAAAATCATAGTGGTGACGTCTCGCCCACTGGTTCTCAAATGCCAAGACTTCTTGGCCTGGCACAAGCTTCAAAAGTATATCGTAATTATAAGACAAAAAACCGTGATAAATTTTCCAATAATGGAAATGAAATTGCATGGGGTACAATTGGAAATGCTAGTACTAGTGAAGGTCTCTTTTTTGAAACAATCAATGCTGCTGGAGTGCTCCAAGTTCCAATGATAATAAGTGTTTGGGATGATGGGTATGGAATTTCGGTTTCTAATAAAGATCAAACAACTAAACAAAGTATATCTGAAGCACTTAAAGGTTTTCAAAGATCAGAAAAAGAAGCAGGATTTGAAATTTTAACAGTTAAAGGCTGGGACTATTTAGCTCTAATAGAAACTTATGAATATGCTGCTCGAATTTGTAGGAAAGATCATATTCCAGTTCTTATTCACGTTACAGAATTAACACAACCCCTAGGACATTCATCCTCAGGATCACATGAAAGATATAAATCTAAAACTCGTTTAGAATGGGAAAAAAAACATGATTGCAATCTTAAAATGCGAGAATGGATTCTTGATGAAGGCTTAAGTTCTGAAGAAGATCTTGAAAAAATTGAAAAAGAGGCTATTAGTCTTGTTCGAAGTGCAAGGCGTGAATCTTGGAATGCATATCAGGCGCCTATTTTAAAAGAAAAAAATAAGTTTTTTAGTTTTGAGGAAATCTTAAAAAACCAAACTAACAACGATCCTAAAATACAGCTAATCTATAATCAATTAGAACAAAAAGATGAACTAAGCTATAAAGACCTTATCTCAGCAGGAAGAAAAATAAACCTTCTGCTTGCTCGATTTCCTGAAGCAATTCTTGATAATTATAAATTTTGGTATAATAATCTTTTAAATCATTTAAATCAAAAAGTTTCTTCAAAACTATATACAACAAATAAAGAAGACTTAATAGCATTTAAACCCACTGCTGCTGTTTATAAAGATGAAGACATTTCGGTTGATGGACGGATAATTATTCGAGACAATTTTGAGGCACTATTTAATAAATATGATAATCTACTGATGTTTGGTGAAGATGTAGGTAAAATTGGAGATGTAAATCAAGGCATGGAGGGACTTCAGAAAAAATTTGGAGAAATTAGAATAGCAGATACTGGAATTCGAGAAGCCACTATAGCAGGACAAGGGATAGGCCTTGCTCTACGTGGATTAAGACCAATAGCTGAAATACAATATCTTGACTACATTTTGTATTGTATTCAAATTTTAAGTGATGACTTAGCTTCTATGAGCTATAGAACTGTAGGACAGCAAATTGCACCCTTAATTATTCGTACACGAGGTCATCGATTAGAAGGTATTTGGCACTCAGGTTCTCAAATGGCTGCTATGATTCATTTACTTCGTGGAATACACATTCTAACACCTAGAAATATGACTCAAGCTGCTGGATTTTATAATACTTTAATGCAAATTGATCAACCAGCTATTGTAGTTGAGTGTTTAAATGGATATCGAATCAAAGAAAAATCACCTATTAATCTTGGAGAATTCACTGTGCCTCTAGGAAAGATTGAAATAATTACTTTAGGCAATGATATTACCGTTATTTCTTACGGTTCTACACTAGGAATTGTAGAAGCAACTAATAAACGCCTAAAGCAAGAAGGTATTTCAATTGAAATTATTGACATTCAAAGTTTGATTCCATTTGATCTCGAAAAAGATATCCATAAAAGTATTTCCAAAACTAATCGACTACTAATAGTGGACGAAGATGTGCCGGGTGGTGCGTCATCTTATATATTACAGCAACTATTAGAAAAACAAAATATTTTTGAGCTATTAGATTCTGCACCTAAGTTATTATCGGCAAAGGCACATCGTCCCGCATACGGTCCAGATGGAGAGTATATTTCAAAGCCATCTGAAGATGATATTTTTGAATCGGCTTATGCTATTATGAATGAATCCAATCCTGAACAATTTCCATTATAATTTAAAATAATGTTTTCTAAAGATTAAAAAGCTTAAGTAATAGTTCTTCCAAAATTTCTTTAGAAGTTAAGCTTTTAGAATTAATTCCTTTACTTTTTAAATCAGCTTCCATGACATGATCCATTGCTAATGCTAATTGACGCATATTAAATCTTTTAGCTGCTGCTTTATATTCATTTATAAAAAATGGATTAATTCCCAAAGTTTTATGGTCACTTCCTACACCTTTTATAAGTAAAAGTTTTTGAAAATAACTATGTAGATTTCCCAATGTAAGAATCAAAGGATTCTCTTTTGTATTTATATTAAGATACTGAATTATCTGAAAAGCTCTTGAAAACCTTCCTAAACCAATTGCCTTTTGTAATTCAAAACTATTGAATTTCTTACTAATTCCTACATGTTTTTCAATATGCTCTTCGGTAATAATTACATCTTCTGAAATAAGAAGTTTTAATTTTTTTAACTCATTATCTAAGCTGCTCAAATTTGAACCAACATGAGTGGCAAGGAGTTCTATAGCAACTGGAGAAATATTAATGTTTAAATTTTTAGCTTGATTTTCAATCCAAGGGTTTAACTGGTTTTCATAAATAGGTTTTACCGTTAACAGGTCTCCATTTTTGTCTATAGCTTTATATAACTTTTTACGTTTATCAAAAATCTTGTTTTTATAACAAATAATTAATATTGACTGAGGCAATGGGTTTTGAGCATATGAAGCGAGAAGATCAAATTCAATTGAATTTAAAAGTTGAGCTTCTTTTAAAACAACTACGTTGAATTTTGAAATCATTGGATAACGCTTAACAGATTCCAGTATTCCATTGACGTTACTATCTTTTCCGTAGAATTGAGAAAAATCAAACGCTTTAGACTCTTCGTGAACTAATTTATTCGTCAAAGCTTTAAGAATAGTATCAATATAAAAAGGCTCCGTTCCCGATAGAAGATATAATGGTGAAAATTGATTTTTTTCAATTTTTGAAAGAAGAGAGAAGAACGCTTGCATTATAAAAATTTATTGCATTTTTACAAAATGGAAAAACTAAATTTTCCAAATTATAAGGTATTAATCAAAAATAAGGAAAATAAATCCTACATTTTTGATAGGGTAAGAAAAAAATGGTTGCTCTGTACTCCAGAGGAATGGGTAAGAATCCATTGCCTTTACTATTTGATTGAAACCAAGGATTATCCTGAATCTTTAATTAGAATAGAACGAGAATTAAAAGTATATAATACACTAAAAAGATTTGACTTATTAATTGCAGATTCAAGTATGAAACCATTTATCTTAGTTGAATGTAAAGCTCCCTATGTTAAAATTTCTCAAAATACTTTTGATCAAATATTACGCTATAATTTAGAATTAAAATGCCCTTACTTAATGATTAGTAATGGATTGAATCATTACTTTTGCAAAATGAACTTTGAAGAAAATCAAATTTCACTTGTTAAAGAACTTCCAGATTACAAAACTAGTTTATGAAACCAATAGCATTAGTTTTATTAAACTATAATGGAATTGAGTTGCTAAAGAAATTCATAAATGATGTAATATCAAATAGTTTAGAAGCAGACATTGTTTTGATAGATAATAATTCTATTGACAACTCAGTTAAATGGTTTAAAAAACACCATCCTAAACTCCAATGCATTGAACTCAAAGAAAATTATGGCTTTGCAAAAGGTTACAATGAAGGACTTAAACAAGTCAAATATGAATATTATGGTTTATTAAATACTGATGTTTGGGTTCCAAAAAATTGGCTTAAGCCTTTATTAAAAAGTTTTGATACTTATCCTAATGCAGCAATCATTCAGCCTCATATTTTAAATCAAAAAAAACCAAATTATTTTGAATACGCAGGAGCAGCTGGAGGATACATTGATAAATACGGTATCACTTTTTGTAGAGGTCGAATTATTAACAAATTGGAAGAAGATCTGGGACAATATGATAAAAATGAAGAGATTTTTTGGGCTAGTGGTGCTTGTTTTCTAATTCGAAGCAAAATCTTTTGGAAATTAGAAGGTTTCGACAATGACTTTTTTGCGCATCAAGAGGAAATTGATTTATGCTGGCGAGCTCATAATCTAGGATATAAAACTTTGGCAGTAGGTAGTTCCAAAGTTTATCATGTTGGTGCAGCTACACTTCCATTATCAGCTAAAAAGGTGTATTTAAATCATAGGAATTCACTGAATATGATTTTAAAAAACGTTCCAAATAAAAATAGAACTTCTATTTTAACTTACCGCCTAATCTTAGATGGAGCAATAGGGTTATTTTTCTTTTTTAAATTAAAATTTTCATATACTTGGGCAATAATTCAAGCACATTTTTCGTTTTATAAAGAGTTTAAATACGTAAAATCAAAAAGTAATAGTCTAATAAAAAAAGATGATTATTTTTTTATCAAAAATATTTTATTAGAATATTATTTGAAACGAAAACGTTATTTCACTGATTTGCATAAATAAATTAAATAAAAACTATTAATTTGCAGAAATTAAAAAACTTAATCAAATTCACATGAAAAAAGCTATAGCTTTAATGATAACTGGGATTATAATTACCTCCTGTGTATCGCAGAAAAAATTCACAGAATTAGAAGAATTACAACAGAATACAAAAAATCTTTTGGATTCAACATCTGTGAAGCTAAATAGTTGTAACGAAGAAAAAGAGTCTGCTCTAGCTCAACTTACAACGCTTACGGAACAAAATAAATTTTTAAAAGCAAATAATCAAGACCTAATAAATAATATCGGGAATCTTACAACACTTTCTCAAAAGGGAGCTGAAAATCTTGAAATGTCACTTGAGAGCATGAAAGAAAAGGATATCCGCATTCAACGCATGCAAGATGCTGTCACTAAAAAAGATTCAGTAACTCTTGCTTTAGTTACAAGTTTAAAGGGTGTTCTTGGAAACATAAGTGATGAGGATATTGAAATAAATGTTGAGAAAGGAGTAGTATATGTTTCAATATCGGATAAACTTTTATTTAGAAGTGGAAGTTATACTGTAACAAATCGCGCTAAAGAAGTTTTAGGGAAAGTTGCTAAAGTTGTTAATGATAAGCCTGATTTAGAATTTATGGTAGAGGGACATACTGATAATGTCCCAATAAATAAAGCTGATGGTGTAGTTGATAATTGGGATCTTTCTGTTAAAAGAGCTACTGCAGTAGTTCGTATTTTAGAAAATGATTTTGATGTTTCTCCTGCTCGTATGACTGCAGCTGGAAGAAGTTACTACATTCCAGTAGCTGATAATGATACTTCGGCAAACAGAGCTAAAAATCGAAGAACTAGAATTGTAGTACTTCCAAAACTTGATCAATTTTATGATCTAATTGAAAAAGGTATGGAAGCTGCTCAATGATATAAGACAGCTTAAATTTTAGTATTAAGGGCCACCAATAGGTGGCTTTTTTTATAATTATCTATTTTATTTAAGATGATTTATCTCTTACATGTGTAATTTTATAGCTATGAATAGTATTCAGAATAATTTGTCAACTTTAAAATCAAATCTTCCAGAAAGAGTCTCATTGGTTGCAGTTTCAAAAACAAAATCAGAAAACGAATTATTGCAAGCATATGATGCTGGACAACGCATCTTTGGTGAAAATAAAATTCAAGAAATGGCAACAAAGTTTGAAGCTCTTCCAAAAGACATAGAGTGGCATATGATTGGTCATGTGCAAACTAATAAGGTTAAATATATGGCGCCCTTTGTTGATATGATTCATACAGTAGATAGTATTAAACTATTAAAAGAAATTCAAAAACAGGCTCTTAAAAATGATAGAGTTATCAAATGCTTAATACAAGTTAGAATCGCAAAAGAAGAAACAAAATTCGGAATACCATCTAATGAATTAGATCCACTTTTAAAACATGCTAAATCATTTTCAAATATTAAAATTAAAGGCTTAATGGGCATGGCAAGCTTCACTAAAAATAAAAAACAAATACGAAATGAATTTAAATTATTGGCAAACTTATTCAAATATCATTCTGATTTACAAGTTTTATCTATGGGAATGAGTGGAGATTATCTTATTGCGATTGAAGAAGGTGCAAATATGATACGTGTAGGAAGTAAAATTTTTGGTGAACGTAATTATTAAAAATGTACTCTGTACTTGATATTGAAACAACAGGAGGCAAATATGATGAAGAAGGTATAACTGAAATCGCAATTTATCGCTTTGATGGTGATAATATTGTTGATCAATTCAGCAGTTTAATTAATCCTGATATTGAAATCCAACCCTTTGTTGTAAAACTTACAGGAATAAATAAAAAAATGCTCCACAAGGCACCTAAATTTTTTGAAGTAGCTAAACGGATTGTTGAAATAACAGATAATAGTATCCTAGTTGCTCACAACGCAGAATTTGATTATCGTATTTTACAAACTGAATTTAGAAGATTAAGTTTCTCTTTCGAACGTAAAACACTTTGCACTGTAAATTTATCAAGAATATTACTTCCTGAACAGCCTTCTTTTAATCTTGGAAAATTAGTTAGAAATCTTGGAATTCCTTTTACTAACGAACATCGAGCACATGGAGATGCTAAAGTAACACTTAAGCTCTTTCAATTACTCTTAGAAAAAGACATAAAAAAAAATATATTAAAAAAAAATATTGAAAATTTAAATCCAAATAAAGCACCAAGTAAATATTTAGATATTATCGATAAACTGCCATCTGAAATGGGAGTTTATTATATCTATAATCAGAAAAATAAAATCATTTATATTGGAAAAAGTAATAATATTAAGAAAAGAGTTTTAAGCCACTTAACATTAAATAAAAAGAAAGATAAAAATATTCAAAAGGAAATTGGTTATGTAAAATTTGCTCTTACAGGTGGAGAACTCATTTCTCTTTTAAAAGTACAAAATGAGATTAAAGTGAATAAACCTATTTTTAATAAGCGAATGGATTTTCGTCTTTTTCCAATGGGAATTCGAATTGATTCAGCACCAAAGTATCCGAACATTATTATTGAACAAATAAAAAAAAATCACGAATATTTAAGTGCATATAAAACTAAACGAGAAGCTAAAGCAGCTGTAATTGAATTTAGATCAGAATTTGGCATCTGCATACAACAGACCAGTTTAATGAATAAAGAAAAAATCTGCTTTAATTATAATTTAAAAAAATGTGGTGATCCTTGTCTAGCAATTGAAAGTGTTAAGAGCTATAAAAATAAAATAAAATTTCTCACTAAATCATTTTCATATCCTTACAAAAATTTTCTTTTAATTGACAAAGGAAGAAAAAATGGAGAGTTTTCGTTTGTATATATTAAAAATGACAGATTTTCAGGTTATGGTTATTTTGAGTTAAATCATCAAATTAAAACTGATGATCAAATTAATTCTAGATTAATTTCCATTGAAAACAGTCTAGATACTCATAAATTGGTTCAAAATTTTCTTTTAAGAAAAAAATATTTAAAGTTGATTAATTTACAGAACATAAATTAATTCACATAAATTCAAAAATTAGTAATTTATTATGAAAAAATGGCGACATCGATTACATAGTATTATTTACGAAGCTGATACCTTTTCAGGAAAGTTATTTGATATTTTATTATTAATAGCTATACTACTTAGTGTATTATTTGTAGCATTGGAAAGTGTCACTTCCATCAATTTACTTTATAATGGCTTTCTAAATACTGCTGGTTGGATTGTGACTGTTCTATTCACTATAGAATACATATTAAGAATTATTTGCGTTAAACGCCCATGGAGATATGTTTTTAGCTTTTACGGTGTAATTGATTTGATATCAACACTTCCTAAATACTTATCTTTATTTTTTGTTGGAACTCACAGTTTAGTTGCTTTAAAAGCACTCCGCCTGCTACGTGTTTTTAGGATTTTGAAACTAACTCCATATATTGGTGAATCAAATGTTTTATTACAGGCCTTAAAAGCCAGTAGGGCTAAAATTTCAGTATTTATTTTTGGAGTATTTATCTTATGTATTATTTTCGGAACATTAATGTATTTAATTGAAAATGAAGATAGTGGATTCACAAGTATACCAAGGAGTATTTATTGGTGTATAGTTACTTTAACTACAGTTGGGTATGGTGATATTGCTCCGCAGAGTCCAATAGGACAATTTTTAGCTTCATTAATTATGATTTTAGGTTATGGTATAATTGCAGTTCCAACTGGAATAGTAACTGCTGAGATTTCAAGAAAAATTAAAATTGACACTAATACTCAAGTTTGCCCATATTGTATGGAAAATGAACACAAGGAGCATGCAATTTATTGCCACCAATGTGGTAAATCTTTAAATGATGTCTAGTAAAACACTTTTGTATATATCAGGACCAACCGGAATAGGAAAAACTAAGTTGAGTATAAGCTTGGCTAAAAGCTTTGATACTGAAATTATATCCTGTGATTCCAGACAATTTTATAAAGAAATGAAAATTGGCACTGCAGTCCCTAATCAAAACGAACTTGCAGAAGTAAAACATAATTTTATTCAACACAAATCGATTCATGATAGATATACAGTAGGAGAATTCGAAAAAGATGTTTTAGGAAAATTAAAAGAACTTTATAAATCAAAAAACATAATAATTATGGTCGGTGGATCGGGCATGTATGCAGACGCTGTCATGTTTGGTCTCGATAAATTTCCAAAAGTTCCAAATAAAGTAAGGAGTCAAATTAATCTATTTTACCAAACCCACGGTTTATACTCTCTACAACAATTACTTTTAGAAAAAGATCCTAAACATTATAGTAGAGTAGACATTAACAATCCAATGCGTTTAATAAGAGCTCTAGAGGTCTGTATATCCACTGAAAAGCCCTATTCATCATTCTTAGGAAAGAAACTAATAAATCGAAGTTTTATTTCTAAAACAATTATTTTAAACTGCTCCCGTACTATGTTATACGACAGAATTAATAATCGTGTAGATTCCATGGTAGAATCTGGTTTAGAATTGGAAGCAAAAAAACTAATGAAACACAAAGACTTACCCTCACTAAAAACAGTCGGTTACAAAGAATTATTTCCTTATTTTGAGGGAAAGATAAGTTTAGAACAAGCTATTTCTGAGATAAAAAAAAATACTAGGAGGTATGCTAAGAGACAAATTACTTGGCTTAAAAGATACGATAATGCAATTTCAGTAGAATCATCAACAAAATCTGAAGAAATAATCAGACTTTTAAAATTAAACAGTCTTTAAAAAAGATAAAATATTATTTTGAATCCGTTCTGATATTCTATTTGTTGGTGCTTTTATAAATTTTTGTCCCGTAATTTTTTCATATATTTCAATGTAGCGTTCAGAAATTGATGTGACAATTTTGTCATCCATTACTGGGATATTCTGGCCGCTTAATCCTTGAAAACCCTCACTGATTAACCATTGTCTTACAAACTCTTTTGAAAGTTGCTTTTGAGCTTTCCCATGTTTTTGTCTTTCATTATAACCAGATTCATAAAAATAGCGAGAAGAATCAGGTGTATGAATTTCATCTATTAATACTATTTCACCTCTATTGGTTTTACCAAATTCATATTTAGTATCTACAAGAATTAAACCTTGCTTTTTGGCTATTTTTGTACCACGTTCATAAAGCTTATAAGTATATTTTTCTAACAAGATATAATCCTTTTCACTCACTATTCCTTGATTAATAATTTCCTCTCTTGAAATATCTTCATCATGACCCTTTTCAGCTTTTGTAGCAGGTGTAATAATTGGAGTTGGAAGCTTGTCGTTCTCTTTCATTCCCTCTGGTAAAGATTCACCACAAAGCTTCCTTGAACCACTTTTATAAACTCGAGCTGCATGTCCTGCTAAATAACCACGAATTACCATTTCAATTTTAAAAGATTCACATGATTTTCCAATTGACACATTAGGGTCTGGACTTGAAAGAAGCCAATTTGGAACAATATCCGCTGTTTCGCGAAGCATTTTAGTAGCTAATTGATTTAGGATTTGGCCTTTGTAGGGTATTCCTTTGGGTAGAACTACATCAAAAGCTGAAAGACGATCCGTAGCAACCATTATTAAAATGTCATCTTTAATATGATATACTTCACGAACCTTACCCACGTATTTAGACTGCATATTTGTCAGATGAAGATCTGTATCCATTAACGTTTTTATCATACTTAGTTATTATGTTCTATCTTTTTATAAGCGTCAATTATCTTTTTTACTAAATGATGTCGAATTACATCTTTATCATCTAAATATACTATTCCAATTCCATTTGTATTTTTTAAAATTAAAAGAGCTTCTTTTAGACCTGAAATCATTCTTCTAGGAAGATCTATCTGACCTGGATCTCCTGTGATCATAAATTTTGCATTTTTTCCCATACGAGTTAAAAACATCTTCATTTGAGAATGGGTAGAGTTTTGAGCTTCATCTAAAATCACAAAGGCATTATCTAGTGTTCTCCCTCGCATGAAAGCAAGTGGCGCAATTTGAATTGTTCCCTTTTCAATATAACTTTGTAAGGTCTCCTTAGGTATCATATCCCTCAACGCATCATAAAGAGGCTGCATGTAAGGGTCGAGCTTCTCATTGAGATCACCAGGAAGAAATCCCAAATTTTCACCTGCTTCAACGGCTGGACGAGTTAAAATAATTCTTTTAACTTGTTTTTCTTTTAGAGCCTTTACGGCTAAGGCAACACCAGTATAAGTTTTCCCAGTACCTGCAGGTCCAATTGCAAATACCATATCTTTTATATTCATAAACTCTACTAAGCGCTTTTGATTAAGTGTCTTTGCTTTAATTATTTTACCCCCTACTCCATACAAAATAACAGCTTCAGTTCCACCTTTTAAAACCTCTTTATCATTATCTCTTGCTAAAATAATTCGTTCAATTATTTCCTCATTAAGGATGTTATATTTTCCAAAGTGAGCAATAAGCATGCCTGTGCGTTTTGAAAATTCTTCAAGAATATTTTCTTCTCCATAAGCTTTTAAGGTACTTCCTCTAGCAATAATTTTTATTTTAGGAAAATACGTTCGAAGCTTTGTAATATTTGAGTTTTGATTTCCAAAAAATTCTTGAGAATTTACTTCATTTAAATCAATTTTTATTTCATTCAAAGGCTACAAGTTTAAAATGGTTTATTTTTGTACGATATCATTAATTAAGTTCATAAAAATAAAGAATTTAACTTAAAAAATTATTTTAAAAAAACTTTATGACCATTGTAACATTAACTACTGATTTTGGACATAAAGACTATTCTGTATCTGTCATAAAAGCTGCATTATTACAGAAAATTCCAAATCTGTCAGTTATTGACATTTCACACCAAATAAGCCCCTATAACCCTTCAGAGACTGCATATGTTTTAAAAAATGCTTTTCGTGCTTTCCCTGAAGGAACAATTCACATCATTGGAGTTGAATCCGAGTGGACTCCAGAAAACATTCATCTGGCTATTGAGTTTGAAGGACATTTTTTTATTGGTGCAGATAATGGAATTCTATCAATGATTATAGATGATTTAAAAACTACTAAAATTGTAGAAATTAATATTCATAAAACTATAGTTAGTTCTTTTCCTGTATTAGATGTTTTTATAAATGTAGCTGCACATATTGCTCGAAAAGGTAATCTTGAAATAATCGGTAAACCTATCAACCAAATTAAGGAACTTACTAATATAAATCCTGTAATAAACCTCGAAGGAAACCAAATTTTAGGAAGTGTTATTTATATTGACAATTATGGAAATTTGATAACTAATATTAAAAAAATATTTTTTAATGAAGTTGGAAAAACTAGGAATTTTACAATTTCTGCTCGCTCAATAAAATTTAAAAAAATTTATAATGGATACAGTGAAGCTATAGATTTTAGTTTGCCTAAAAATAAACGAAATGAGGATGGAAAAAAACTAGCATTATTTAACTCTGCCAATCACTTAGAATTAGCCGTATATAAAAGTAACCCAAAAACTGTTGGTGGCGCTAGTTCACTTTTTGGATTAGACTATCGTGATCCTGTAACTGTAAAATTTGAATAAAATGTGGAGCATAGCTAAAAGAGAATTATTTTTTTATTTTAGTAATATTACGGGCTATTTAGTAATTGGAAGTTATCTGATCCTAAATACACTTCTGCTTTGGTTTTTTGACACGCCTTATCAATTACTCAACACTGGTTTCTTAGATTTAAGTCCATTTTTTGAGATTAGCCCTTGGCTTTTTATTTTTCTAATCCCAGCTTTAAGTATGAGGAGTTTTTCTGAAGAATATACAAGCGGTACCTTTGAGATTTTAATTACAAAACCTTTAAGACATTTGGATATTTTTGGAGGTAAGTTTTTAGCAATTGTATTAATTATATTTATTATTCTATTATCAACTTCAATTAATTTTATTGCTCTTCAGGCACTTATTGAGTCTCAATCAAAAATTGATTTAGGGAGATTGGTCTCGTGCTATTTTGGATTGATTCTTTTATGTTTTCTTTTTTTAAGTATTAGTTTATGTTGTTCAATCCTTTTTCGAAATCAAATATCATCTTTTTTAGTAGCGGTTTTAACTTGTTATACCCATTATTTTATTTGGGATTTTATAGCAGTTTCGTTTTCACTTCCTTGGTTGTATAAATTTATTTCTGATTTAGGAATTCAAACTCATTATCTCAACTTAAGCCGTGGAATAATTAGATTAGAAGACATAATTTATTTCTTTGGATTAATAGTTATCCTATTTACTTTAGGTATTGAACTTATAAAAAAGGAGCAATCTAAATGAGACATTTTAAAAAACCCTTTTTATTACTGCTAATTCTTATACTAATAGTAGGATTAAGCCGTAATTTTTTTTTACAAATAGATCTGACTTATGATAAACGAAATAGTTTGTCTAAAAGCACTTTAACACAAATAAAAGAACTTAAAGACCCATTACGTATCGATGTATTTCTCTCTGGTGATTTACCTAGTACTTATTTGCACTTTAGAAATGAAATAGATGCTTTACTCTCTCATCTAAAATATCATAATAATAATATTTTAATAAATTATAATGATCCCTTTAAGCTAGGAGAACCTGGCGATGTTGTAAAAGAAATGCAAAAATATGGAATGCAGCCTGAAATTGTATTTGAAAATATAAATGGAAACCGTAAAGAATCTTTTATTTATCCTTGGTTAATGATAAATTATGGTAATCGATCAGAACTTGTTCAACTTTTGCAAAAACAATTAGGAGATACAGAAAATGAAAAGATAATCCGCTCAGTAAAACAATTAGAATACCAAATAATGGATGGCATTCATAAGGTTAGACTTAAAGAGAAAAAAAGTATTGCAGTATTAAGTTCGCACAAAACGTCCGAAAATATTAAGATTACTGATTTACTCCAAAACTTAAAGCCTTATTATAATTTAGCAGCATTTAACCTCAAGAATTCTGAATTAAGCTCAAAGGAAAGTTTAAAAAATTTAAATCGTTTTGATTTATTGATAATATCCAACGCAAAAAAACCATTTTCACAAAACGAAAAGTATATTTTAGATCAATATGGTCTTGCGGGGGGGAAACTTTTATGGATGCTAAATGGAATGGCAATTAATCGTGATAGTCTTTTTAATCAATCAGGAATGACATATGGGTTTCCCCAAGAGTTGAATTTAAACGACTATTTTTTTCATAAGGGAGTTAGGCTGCAAAAAACTCTAGTTCAAGATCTTTATTGTGCTCCTATCGTCCTAGCTAGTAATAATGAGAATCAAACTCAGTATCTTCCTTATCCATGGGTGTATTATCCGATTTCAGAGCCTGAATCAACAATGATTGGAAAAGAGATTGGGCCTGTATTAAGCAAATTTGCTAGCTCTATAGATACCATATCAAACACACTATCTAAAACTTTATTGCTAAAAAGTTCCGACTTTACAAAAACCCCAATGGTCCCCACATTAATAAAATTAGAGCAAGCCACTGAAAAAATAAAACCCGATAATTTTAATGAAACATCTAAAGCTTTTGGATATCAAATTCAAGGTAGACAAAATTCACTTTTCTATAATCGGATTAAGCCTTTTGAAATTGAAGAACATTTAAACGTTGGTGAAACAAATATTATTTTATTTTCAGATGGTAATTTAGCTGAAAATCAAATTGAAAAAGGAAATCCTTTAACCCTAGGATATGATAAATGGACAAATAATTTTTATGCCAATCGTCGATTCTTAATGAATAGTATTCACTTTCTAATAGGAAATGAAGAACGACTTACTTTAAGAGAAAAATTTTGGAAGTTTGCATTGTTAGATTCAGAGAAATTAGAAAAAAATGCCACGTTTTTGAAATGGCTTATACTCCTTGTATCTATAGCTATTGGAATAGTTTTAAGCTTAATAAATAAAGCTGTAAGAAGTAAACATTTGCTTAGTTAACTGTTGATAAGTTTCTTTTAAGTTTCAATACTTTTCAAATATATTTAATGTGTTTAAATTTTAAATAAATATCTAAAATTCATTACTAAACGATTTTTAAAGATTACAGATGAAATTCATTGTTTCCAGTGCTTTACTCTTAAAAGAACTTCAAAAGTTAGGGGGTGTTATCAATAGTGCAAATACTTTACCTATACTTGATAATTTTTTATTTGAGGTCAACGAAAATAATTTAACAATTACTTCCTCTGACTTAGAGACTACTTTTTCCTCACGAATTAAAGTAGAATCAGATAGCAATAGTGCTATAGCATTGCCAGCACGATTACTTCTAGATACTTTGAAAACGTTTCCTGAACAACCACTGACATTTTTAAAAACTGAAAAAAACACTGTTGAAATTAGTGCCAATAATGGTAAGTATGCAGTTGCCTATGTTGATGGAAATGAATTTCCAAAAGCAGCTCAAGTTAGTGATGCTAAAAGAACAAAACTGAAGAGTAATATTCTCTACACAGCAATTACCAGCACACTTTTTGCTAGTGGAAATGACGACTTAAGACCTGTTATGAGTGGTGTTTTTTTTCAATTTTCCTCTGATTCACTGACTTTTGTAGCTACAGATGCTCACAAATTAGTAAAATATACACGTACTGATATTACAGCTTCAGAAACTGCTGAATTCATAATGCCAAAAAAACCGTTACAACTTTTAAAAAGTATTTTACAGACTTTAGAAGAAGAAATTACTATTGAATACAATGAAACTAATGCACAATTTACATTTGGAGAATCTACACTAACATGTAGATTGATAGATGGTAAATATCCGAATTATGAAGCTGTTATTCCGAAGGAAAATCCAAATCAAATGCAAATAAATAGAGTGAATTTTTTAAACTCAGTTAAAAGAGTTAGTATTTTCTCTAATAAAACCACATATCAGATAAGATTAAACATAGCAGGAACTGCTCTCCAAATTTCAGCTGAAGATTTTGACTACAGTAACAGTGCAGAAGAGCGTATTGAATGTGATTATCAAGGGAAAGATATCAAAATTGGATTTAACTCACGTTTTTTGATTGAAATGCTCAATGGTTTGGAATGTGAAGAAGTTAAACTTTCAATGTCTTTACCAAATAGAGCTGGCCTTTTGACTCCTCTCAACAACAAAGAGGACGGTGAACATATAACAATGCTAGTTATGCCAGTAATGCTTAATACATAGTATGTATAAATTATAGGAAAAGTTTAACGTATTCTATTTATAATTTTCAGGAGGAGGTCACCACACCCACGGATATTTTTTTATAGGTTCCGTTTTCAAGTTTTTCCCGAATTCCAGAAAAGGCTTTTAAAGTGATCTCTACGTCCTCTAAAGTATGAGTTGCAGTAGGAATCAATCTCAATAATATCAATCCTTTAGGTATTA
The DNA here is from genome assembly GCA_943842245.1 of uncultured Flavobacteriaceae bacterium. GTDB lineage: Bacteria > Bacteroidota > Bacteroidia > Flavobacteriales > Flavobacteriaceae > MS024-2A. The sequence goes on along the minus strand of CALTAJ010000002.1, from coordinate 87,010 downwards.
CTGGATAAACTACTATAGAGCAAAAAATCCCATAATTCTCTCTTAAATCTTGAACTAAAGCCATAGCTTCAGGGATGCTTCCTTTAAGATAAACTGGTGTTACGCAGCTTTGAGTATTACCTATATCAAAACCACTTTTCTTTAATCCATTTTGAAGAGCATTGACATTTTCCCAAAGTTTTGATTTGAGTTTAGGGTTTGTTCTTAATAAGTCTAAACGCTTTAGAGCTCCTTTAACTAATTGCATTTGCAATGACTTAGCAAACATTTGGGAACGCATATTATATTTTAAATAATCAATAATTTCCTTATCAGCTGCGACAAACGCTCCGGTTGAAGCCATCGATTTAGCAAAGGTTGCAAAATAAACATCAATTTGATCTTGTACTCCTTGTTCATTACCAGCCCCTTTTCCATTTTCCCCTAGGGTTCCAAATCCATGTGCATCATCTACAAGAAAACGAAATTTATATTTTGATTTTAAAGCGGCTATTTCTTTTAATTTTCCTTGCTCACCTCTCATTCCAAAAACACCCTCAGAAATTACTAAAATACCTCCTCCAGTTTGCTTAGCAACTTTTGTCGCTCTTTGAAGATTTTTCTCTAAACTTTCCACATCATTATGTTTGTAGGTGAATCGCTTTCCTATATGTAAACGAACTCCATCAACAACACACGCATGCGCATCAACGTCATAAACAATAACATCGTCTTTAGCGACTAGTGTATCAACCGTAGATAAGATGCCTTGGTAACCAAAATTAAGTAAATAGGTCGCTTCTTTATCAACAAATTCAGCTAATTCATTTTCGAGTTGCTCATGAAGTTCAGTATGACCAGACATCATACGAGCTCCCATTGGGTAAGCTGATCCAAATTCAGCTGCTGCTTCAGCATCTGCTTTTCGAATTTCAGGTAAATTTGCCAATCCCAAATAATCGTTAACACTCCAAGTAATGACTTCTTTTCCCTTAAATCTCATTCGATTTGAAATAGGACCTTCTAATTTAGGAAAAACAAAATAACCCTCAGCTTGTGAGGCCCATTTTCCTAATGGTCCTTTATTCTCATGAATTCTGTCAAATAAATCTCTCATTTCTTAGCCGTATTGTTAATGTATTCAATATGTTGTTGTGATTCATGATTTGAATCAAAGAAACCTTGCTCTTCCATCCATTCTTCACTGTAAATTTTACTCATGTAACGTGACCCATGATCTGGAAACATAACAACAATTTTGCTCTTTTTATCAAAGTAATCCTCATCTACCAATTGGTTTATTGCCTGCATTGCAGCTCCAGAAGTATATCCTACGAACATACCTTCTGATCTAGTAATATTTCTTGCAGCATGTGCACTTTCCTCATCAGTAACTTTAACAAAAAGATCAATCGAATCGAAATCTGTTGACGCTGGTATTAAGTTTTTCCCTAAACCTTCTATTCGATAAGGATAAATTTCATTAATATCTAGTTCCTGAGTCTCATGATATTTTTTTAAAACAGAACCATATGCATCAACGCCTATTATTTGAATATCAGGATTCTGTTCTTTTAAATACTTTGCAGAACCAGATATAGTTCCGCCAGTACCGCTACTTGCTATTAGGTGAGTAATTTGGCCATTGGTTTGTCTCCATATTTCAGGTCCTGTTGAACGATAATGTGCTTCAATATTTAATTCATTGAAATATTGATTTATATAAATTGACTCTTTTATTTCACTATGTATACGTTTAGCAACTTCGTAATATGAACGTGGATCATCTGTGGGAACATTTGCTGGGCAAACATGAACTTTTGCACCCATAGCACTTAACATATTAATTTTATCTTTTGAAGATTTCGAACTCACAGCAAGTACACATTCATAGCCTTTGATTATAGAAACCATCGCCAAACTAAAACCTGTATTACCTGATGTTGTTTCAATGATGGTGTCACCCGGTTTTAAAAGTCCTCTGCGTTCTGCTTCTTCGATAATATAATAAGCAATTCTATCTTTGTTTGAATGTCCAGGATTAAAAGCCTCAAATTTAGCATAATAATCACCTTTAAACCCTTCAACAATTTTATTGAGCTTTATTAAAGGCGTGTCTCCTATCAATTCTAAAATATTTTGATAGGCATTCACATTATCATTCATTTGTTTATATACTTCAAAAGTTTAGCAAATTTAAGGAAAAAAAATTAGTCCGCCCTACCCTCTAATTGTAATATAAAAGCATATTCTTTAGATGTTTCAACCAGTGAATTATATCTTCCAGAAGCACCGCTATGTCCTGAATCCATATTAGTTATCAAAAATAAAGCATTATTATCTTTTTTAAACCTCCTTAATTTTGCTACCCATTTAGCAGGTTCCCAATATTGAACTTGAGAGTCATGATATCCGGCTGTAACCAATATGTTTGGATATTTTTGATGTTTAACATTATCATATGGAGAATACGATAGCATATAATCATAATATTCTTTAACATTCGGGTTTCCCCACTCATCATACTCTCCAGTTGTCAATGGAATATTATCGTCTAACATTGTAGTTACAACATCTACAAAGGGAACTGCAGAAATTACGCTTCGATAAAGTTCTGGAGCTTCATTTAGTATGACACCCATCAATAATCCTCCAGCAGAACCTCCAAGAGCATGAAGATGTTTAGCACTAGTATAACCTTTATCAATTAAAAATTTGGAAACATCAATAAAGTCATTAAAAGTATTTTTTTTAGTTAATAATTTACCTTTTTCATACCACTGACGACCTAAGTATTCTCCACCACGAACATGAGCAATTGCAAAAATAAATCCACGATCTAACAAACTCAGTCGACTACTTGAAAAACTTGGATCGGTAGTATAGCCATATGAGCCATATGCATACAATAGCAGTGGGGTTTCAGGATTCAGATCTACATCCTTTTTGTAAATCAACGAAATTGGAATACTGATACCATCACGACTTTCTGCAAAAACACGTTTTTCAATATAATTTTCAATATCAAAATTATTGTCTATTACATCTTTCTGTTTAAGTAATTTTTTATTTTTATATAGCATATCAAACTCTAAAACACTACTTGGGGTCTTTAAAGAAGTAAAGCCATATCTTAATTTAGTTGTATTAAAACTTGGATTGATTCCAGTGTAAATATCGTAAGTTTCACCTTCCACGGGTATAAAATAATTCTCAGAGCCATCCCAACTTTGAACTCTAAGCTTAGTTAACCCTTGCTCTCTTTCTGTAACTACCCAATAATCCTTGAAAATATTCAGATCCTCAATTAGAACAGATTCTCTATGCTCCATTATATCAACCCAATTTTTATATGTTGGATCAGTAATTGATACTTTAGAAATTTTATAATTAAATGAATTATCTTTATTATTTACTATATAAAAATGATCTTCAAATTGATTCACAGAATATTCCAGTCCTGTTGTTCTTTTTTGAATCAATTGAAACTCGGATAAAGGTACATCAGATTTAATAAATCTAACTTCAGAAGTTAAGGTACTGTGAGAATTAATAAAAATATATTCTAAAGATTTTGATTCACTTATTGAAATAGAGAAAGTTTCATCTTTTTCATGAAAAACCAAAGGATCTTCAGAATGAGGGAAATCAGTGTCATGGCGAAATATTTTTTCAGATCGAAGAGTAGTTGGATTTTTATAAACATAAAAAAAGTTTTTACTATTTGTTGACCAAGCTGATCCACCACTTGTGTTTTTGATCTTTGTATCAATTACTTCACCTGTAATTAAATCCTTAACATATAGAGTGTACTTTCTCCTGGATTCAGTATCTATTCCATAAATTACTTTACTATTATCAGGACTAACATTCATACCAACCAAACGAAAATAATCGTATCCCTTAGACATTAAATTACAATCAAACATAATTTCTTCCATAGCGTCTATAGAATCTTTTTTCCTTAGATATATTGGATATTGGTTTCCATCTTCAAATCGGGTAATATACCAATATCCGTTAAAAAAATAAGGCACTGATTCATCATTGTTTTTAATTCTACCTTTAAGTTCTTCAAAAAGATTTTCTTGAAAACTCTTTGAACTTTTAGTCATTTTATTATAGTAATCATTTTCACGCTCCAAATAATCAATGACTTCAGGATTTTCTCTTTCCTTCATCCAATAATAGTCATCTATTCGAATGTTGCCATGTTTTTTAAGTTGGTAAGGGCTTCTGTCTGCAATGGGTGCAGTGATTGATTTATCAAAGTTCATTTCAATTTTATTTTTACAACCTGAAAAAACAAAAATCATAAATATGAATAAAATAGCCTTATGCATAAGCTTTCATTTTTGTCAAAGTTGTTAACAGATATTCGTGTTGTTCTTGGGTATAATTTCTGTGAGTAACTATTCTGAGTTTCCCTTTACCAAGACCCATGATTAAGATTTTTTTATCTCCAAGGTCTTTTATGAATTTTTCTTCATTTAGATTTTTATTAAGTGAAAAAATAATAATGTTTGTTTCTACAGGTTGCACTTTTTTAACAAAATTAAGCCCATTTAAACACTCGGAAATTTCTTTTGCCCTACGATGATCGTTAATCAAATCTTTTCTGTGGTGCAAGAGTGCATAACTCCCTGCTGCAGCAAGATAGCCTGCTTGTCTCATGCCGCCTCCGAAAATTTTTCGAATTCTAATTGCTTCTTTAATTTTAGCACTAGATCCTACTAAGACTGATCCTACAGGGCATCCTAGTCCTTTGCTAAAACAAAGCGATATAGTATCAAATAAAGAACCATATACTTTTGGATTTTCTTGGGTTAATTCTAAAGCATTCCATAGTCTTGCCCCATCAAGATGAAGGGCAAGACCCTCATTTTTACATAATTCACTAATCTTTACAATTTCATTTATATTATACACAGCTCCCCCCCCTTTATTTGTTGTATTCTCCAAACAAACTAAACTTGTTCTTGGACTGTGATAAAAATCTGACGAATTAATACAAGGCTTAATTTGTGATGCTGAAATTTTACCTCTATCGCCTTGGATCATTTTACAAGAAACTCCAGAATTAAAACTAACTCCACCACCTTCATAGTTATAAATATGAGCATAATGATCACAAATTAATTGATCTCCTGGTTGAGTATGAATTTTGATTGCTGTTTGGTTAGTCATTGTACCAGATGGAAAGAACAAAGCCGCCTCTTTTCCAAATAAAGCAGCAACTTGACTTTCAAAAGTATTTACAGAAGGATCTTCCTTAAAAACGTCGTCACCAACAGGAGCGCTAAACATAGCTTCTAACATACCTTGTGAAGGTATTGTAATGGTATCGCTTATAAGATTAACTATCATACTTAAAAATCACATGAAAATGATCCTATGGGTGATCCATCAGGAAGACGACTAACTGAAGGAGGGATATAATCGTTTGGCCTATCAAAATAACGATTAATCTGCATACGGTATACATCAGAAAAATCTAATTCTTCTTGGCTAGACAACCAACGTTCCAGATTAATCAATTGTTTATAAACTACAGCTTTGACAATAGGATTTGCCTGCGGATACTGAGCTAAAAACATAATATGCTTTAAAATATTTGCCTTAACAATATCGTTAAGGTTTGAATAATGACGATCACGAGGCTTTTCCTTAAAATGATTATTTATTAACTTACTTAATGTCTCTTCTAAAGAAAGCTGACTGGGATCATGCCCATATTGAGTTACTAAACGATTTGCTCGCTCTGGGTGTAATAACATTCCGATTAATGCATCGCTTAAACTATTTGCAATTCCTAAATAATCAATGGTAACTCCTGTTTGAGAAAGAAAATTCTCTCGAGTTCTAGAATTGGAAAAAGAACGTGGAGGTATAAGTTTTTTTAGCTCTTTAGGAATAACTAATGCCTCTGGAGATAAAGTACCTAAAAATTCCATCAAGGCATTACGTTGGATTATGCCATCAACAGTTTTTACCTGATATTTCCGAGTTCCTTTGACTGCATATTCGTAATCTACTCCTCCTATTAATTTCACTGCAGCTTCGGCCTGATATCGGTGAAGTAAATACATAGGAACAAAACGATCTTCAAGTGCACTATAAGGCTCTCCTTTCCTCAAATGATTTAGAGATAAATGTTCTAAAACATGCTTGCGAATCTTCATTAGGTGATTCAATTCGTCAGAAGCTAATTTAGCATTATCCCAAAGGTGTGCTTTAGGGTGTGCACCTCCAATTGGACGAGCATCTTGATCAGAAATAAATCGATGTCCTTCATCAGCGCTTTTATTTAAAATAGAATTTAGAGCTTTTTTCTCATTTATAACTTCTGGAAAATCACTATATGCGTAAGCAACTGTTACTTTATCCCAATCTCCAATTCCTACTTCATAAGCATTAGCTATTGAAATTTTACCATCTTGAATTTCAATATTTGGATGAGGATAGTCCATCACTGAACTTCTCGAATTAGCACTTGCAGCAAAATTATGTGCAAAGCCCAATGTATGACCTATTTCGTGGGCTGACAACTGTTTAATTCTAGATATTGCCATTTGAAGGGCTTCATTTTCTTTATTTGACCCCTCAGCAAAAGGAGCCTCTATGAGACCTAGTGCAATCATAAAATCTTGTCGGATTCTCAAACTACCCAAACTTACATGGCCTTTAATAATTTCTCCTGTTCTCGGGTCTGCAACACTTGTACCATAACTCCATCCTCTTGTAGAACGGTGAATCCATTGAATCACGTTATATCGAATATCCAAAGGATCTGCATCGTTTGGTAATATTTTTACTTGAAAAGCATCTTTATATCCGATACTTTCAAAGGCTTGATTCCACCAAAGTCCACCTTCTAAAAGTGCAGATCTTACTGGCTCTGGAGTTCCATTATCCAAATAATATACAATTGGTTTTATTGCCTCACTCATGGAGCTCAGAGGATCTTTTTTCTCTAATCGGTGGCGATATATATATTGTTTTTTTGTAGGTTCATTTACAGGAGTTGTATAATCGTAAAAGGTTATCGCATTAGACCCTGAACGCGGATCAAATACTCTAGGATTATAATTCAAATCAGGAAGTGCCACAAATGAATGGTGCTGATGAACTGTGATTGCCTCTGGTGACGGCGTTACAGAATGAACTAAATTTCCTGTTGGATCTCCAACAAATGTCAACATCATATCCAACTCTATGTTTTTAGGAAAGGCTTTTGTTCTCTCTAAAGAAACTGCAGAACGGCTTTTATCAATTTCAAATGATCCTTCATTTAGATCTTCTAGACGTTTTGAAACTCCATGTACATCGCTCATTAGAAAGGGAGTTAAGTCTATCAAATATCCTTCTTTTGTAATCTCTATTATTGGAAAACCAAACAAAACAGATTTAGCAAATGCTTCTTTAACAGAACGCTGTTCTAGGGGGTTTTCAGAAGTGGATCGATAACGCAGGTTGGGCTGGATTAACATAAGTTTATTCCCTGACTTAGAAAAAAAGACCACACGCTCACTGCCAAGTTGCCCTCGATCCAAGCCAATGTCATTATTTCCCATACCTTCACTTAGACTGTTTACATAAAGAAATTCCTTGTCCAACTCCTTAACAGTCAAATAAATAATATCCTTTTTATGATCATAATTAAAATCAAAAAAACCTTTAAAAGGTTGAGTATGCTCTAAAAATAAAAGAGATTTATTATTGATTTTATTTTGCGAGTAGTTTGGTACTTGAAAAAACAAGAAAGTAATCAAAAGATATTGAATGGACTTCATTTTTTTTTTAACTACGATAAATCTACTAAAAACATATGAAATGAGATATTTAAGAAAATGAAAAAATATGTTTTACATCTTACATTTTATTTAAACTTAAAAACTATTATTTTTGAAAAAAACCTTACTATGATTTCCAACGAGCAATTCAAAAACATAATAGAACGTATGGGTGCTTTAAGACGTTATCTTTGACTTAGATGCTAAGGAGGTTGAAATCCATAATCAAGAAGAAAAAACTCTTGCTCCAGACTTTTGGAGTAATGCTTCAGTTGCTGAGTATCACATGAAGCAATTAAGGAATCTTAAAAAATGGGTTACTGATTTCAATTTTATCAACCAAAAAGTCGAAGAACTCGAAGTACTTATAGAGTTTGAAAAAAGTGGAGACGCTAAAACCATTGACGTTATTGATGTTTACGAAGAAATAATTCAACTCTTTGAAGATTTAGAATTTAGAAATATGCTTTCTAAGGAGGGCGATGATCTTAGCGCTGTCCTTCAAATCACTGCTGGTGCTGGAGGAACAGAAAGTTGTGACTGGGCAGAAATGCTAATGCGTATGTATATTATGTGGGGAGAAAAACAAGGATTTAATATTCGTGAAATTAATCATCAGTCTGGAGATGTAGCAGGAGTTAAAACAGTAACATTAGAATTAAATGGTGATTATGCATTTGGCTGGCTAAAAGGTGAAAATGGTGTACATCGACTAGTTCGTATTTCGCCATTTGATAGTAACGCTAAGCGACATACTTCATTTGCTTCCGTTTATGTCTATCCTCTTGTTGATGAAAGTATCGAAATTGAAATAAACTCTTCCGACTTTACTTGGGAAACAATGAGATCCAGTGGTGCTGGAGGACAGAATGTCAATAAAGTAGAAACAGCTGTTAGATTGAGACACCACCCAACTGGAATTATAATTGAAAACTCAGAAACACGTTCTCAACTAGAAAATAAAAATAAAGCAATGCAACTATTGCGTTCTCAATTATATGAAATTGAATTGCAGAAAAAAATGGCAGCAAGAGATGAAATTGAAGCAGCAAAAAAGAAAATTGAATGGGGCTCGCAAATACGTAATTATGTCATGCATCCCTATAAGTTAGTAAAAGACGTTCGTTCTCAACACGAAATGACAGATATAGATGCCGTAATGAATGGGCAAATTAATTCCTTTTTAAAAGCTTATCTTATGAAATCTGGACAAAAAAATAAAAGTTAGCGTAATGAAAATAAAGAATATTATTTTTGATTTAGGAGGTGTTCTTATTGATTGGAACCCAGAATATGTTTACTTAAAAGAATTTGAGGGTAACAGGAAAAAAATGCAAACCTTTTTTGACGAAGTATGTACATTTGACTGGAATGAAAATCAAGATGCTGGATATTCCCTTTCTAAAGCTACAAAAGATCGTATTAAATTATTTCCAGAGCAAGAATCATTAATCCGAATGTATTATGATCGATGGGAGGAAATGTTGGGAGGCGAAATAAAGGGATCAGTTTCTGTATTAAGAAGGCTCAATGATAATTCCCTTTATAAATTAGTCGCATTAACCAATTGGAGTGCTGAAACATTTCCAATTGCATTAAAACGCTTTGATTTTCTACACTGGTTTGATGGCATTGTTGTTTCAGGAACAGAAAAAACAAGAAAGCCTTTTCCCAAAATTTATCAAACAACTTTAAAACGATATAATCTGAAGGCGTCAGAATCACTTTTTATAGATGATAATAAGCGAAATATTACTGCGGCTTATAAATTAGGAATTCATACCATTGAATTTCATAACCCTAATCAGTTAGAAAAAGATTTGAAAATTAAAGGTATTATATTGTAGATGTTATCACTAAAAATAGTCCCTGTAACACTAAATCATTTAGGTCAATTACAGCGATTATCAGTTACAACTTTTAAGGAAACATTTGCTGATCAAAATTCTAATGATGATATTCAGCAATATTTAAAAGTAAATATGAGTTCAAATAAATTAAAAAAAGAATTAAGTAATACTAACTGTGAATTTTACTTTGCTTATTGCAATACGATTCTTGGGGGTTATTTAAAATTAAATTTTAAAAATGCTCAAAGAGAAGATGTGCTTGAAAACAAAGGGTTTGAAATCGAACGTATTTATCTTTTAAAATCATTCCAAGGCAAAGGTTTTGGAAAAAAATTATTTCATAAAATAATTGACATTGGGAGATCAAAAGGATATAAAAAATTATGGTTAGGAGTCTGGGAAAACAATAAATCTGCAATTAAATTTTACGAAAAGTTAAATCTAAAAATATTTGACAAACACATCTTTATACTTGGTAGTGATATTCAAACGGATTTTTTGATGAAATTAAATTTTTAATTAAAATTAAAAGGGAGATCCATTATCTGGTTCGCCATCATCCAATAATCCAAATACATCGTCAGGATTTGGAAGACTGTTATTTGAGACTTCAGTTCTATTGGGATTCATTTTGGATTGGAATTCAAAAGGAGAGTCAAAGTTATCTATGTCCTCAAATTTTCCAAGGTGACTTATAAATTTTAAACGGATATTATCTAAACCACCATTTCGATGTTTAGCAACAATTAACTCTGCTTGTCCTTCTGACGGAGTGTGTTCATCGTCATCCCATTCATCAATATTATAATATTCAGGACGGTAAATAAAGGAAACAATATCGGCATCTTGTTCTATTGCACCTGATTCCCTTAAATCTGAAAGCATTGGTCTCTTTGTTCCTCCTCGAGTTTCTACTGCTCTTGAGAGTTGAGATAGAGCAATAACTGGAACATCTAATTCTTTTGCCAGAGCTTTTAAATTTCTTGAAATTGTTGAAATCTCTTGTTCCCGATTACCTACTTTACTACTTGAACCAGCAGTCATCAATTGGAGGTAATCAACTATAATTAATTTAATTCCATTTTGAGAAGCAAGACGACGGGCTTTAGCTCTTAAATCAAAAATTGATAATGAGGGTGTGTCATCAATAAATAATGGAGCTTTTTCCAAATCAGTAACCTTTACATTTAATTGTTGCCACTCGTGATCAGCTAATTTTCCGGTTCTTAACTTTTCAGAAGAAAGTCCAGTTTCAGCAGAAATCAAACGAGTAATAAGTTGGACAGATGACATTTCTAAGGAAAAAAATGCTACAGGAATTTCTTTAGTTACTGCTATATCTCTTGCCATCGAAAGAGTAAGTGCTGTTTTACCCATTCCTGGACGAGCTGCAATGACTATTAAATCACTTGGCTGCCATCCAGATGTAAGTTTGTCAAGTTTTTGAAAACCAGTACTTACTCCACTTAATCCCTCACGTTTAGATATTTCTTCAATTCGAGTTTTAGCTTCAATAACCAAATTTTGTGCTGACTGTGAAGATCTTTTTATGTTTCCTTGTGTTACATCATATAGTTTAGATTCTGCCTCATCAAGTAAATCAAAAACATCCGTTGAATCTTTGTATGCAGTTTCTATAATTTCATTTGATATACGAATTAAACTACGTTGAATAAACTTTTGTAAAATAATACGAGCATGAAACTCGATATGTGCTGATGAAGCTACTCTTTGAGAAAGTTGGACTAGATAAAATTCACCTCCTACAATTTCCAACTTTCCATCTTTTCTTAATGCAGATGAAACTGTCAATAAATCAATCGGCTGGGAGTCATGAAAAAGTTGATATATTGCATTAAAGATATATTGATGTGCTGTTTTGTAAAATGCATCTGGTTGTAAAATATCAATCACCTCATCAACACCTTTTTTATCTATCAACATCGCGCCAAGAACAGCCTCTTCTAAATCTAGTGCCTGTGGTGGAATTTTTCCCTGTTGCAGGTTTATTACTGCTGGTGATTGTATTTTTTTTAGCCCCAAAGACTTCTTCTCTTCCATAAAACTAAAGTACATACTTTAAGTAGCTTTCAGTAAATTAAATTCACACTATCTTTAAAGAATAGGATGTTGATAAGTAAATCAATATTGTTAAGAACTCAAAATTTATTCTGACACCCTTCCCATTGCAATAAATTTTTCTCTCCGGTTGTCTATTCTTGTTCTTTTATCTAATTTTTGGATACACTTTAGAGCACTTAAAATTTCTTTTTTTACGTTTTCATATGTCGCCTCTCTATCAAAATGGGCTCCTCCTAAAGGTTCTTTTATAATTTTATCAATTAACTTATTTTTAAGCATATCCTTAGATGTTAATTTAAGTGCTTCCGCAGCAATTTCTTTATGTTCCCAACTTCTCCACAATATAGAAGAACAAGATTCGGGCGAAATGACCGAATACCAAGTGTTTTCTAACATAAAAATTTTATCACCAACGCCAATTCCAAGTGCACCTCCAGAGGCTCCTTCACCAATAATTACTACAATGATAGGAACTGTTAAAGACATCATTTCAAAAATATTTCTTGCAATTGCCTCACCTTGACCCCTTTCCTCTGCTTCTAAACCAGGAAAAGCTCCAGGTGTGTCAATTAAGGTGACTATAGGAATATCATATTTTTCAGCAGACTTCATTAAGCGTAAAGCCTTCCTATAACCTTCCGGATTTGCCATACCAAAATTACGATATTGACGAGTTTTGGTATTGTATCCTTTTTGAGTTCCAACAAACATGAAAGATTGATCGTTAATCTTTCCTAAACCACCAATCATGGCCTTATCATCTAAAACATTCCGATCACCATGTAATTCTAAAAAAGAACCTTCTGTTAAAGCATTAATATAATCTAATGTATATGGTCTTGAAGGATGGCGAGAAAGTTGCACACGCTGCCAAGCAGATAAATTTCCGTAAATTTCCTTTTTAGTTTTATACAACTTTTCTTCAATTTGAGTGAAAGTTTCTGATACATCAATATCATTTTCAACTCCAATTGAGTCACATTTTTTTAGTTGATCATGTAATTCTTTGATAGGTAATTCAAAATCTAAATATTCCATATGAAATTGTCTGAGACAAATTTAAAAATTCTTTACAATTAGGTTTATTTTTTTTGTGCTTCTTTCTTTAGCTTGTAAATTCCACTCATCAAGATTGAGGAAATCACAATCAAAAACCCAACATAAAAATTTAAACTTAAATATTCTTTTTCATTCCAAATCAACAAGGATAATATTATTCCATAAATTGGCTCAAGACTTATTACCATCATAATAGTAAAAGATGACAGATGACGCATTACTTTTATAGAAATGTTAAAGGCGAATGATGTGCATAAAAAGGCCAAAATACTAATCCAGAATATATCTAAATCTTTTAATTCGAAAGATTCAATAGTAAATTGACCACTAAAAAGAATAATTATTAGCCCTAATATTGATCCCACAAACAATTCATAAAAAGATAAGGTTATAGGTCTTCCTGTTTTAACCATTTTAGCATTTAGAATTGTAAATAAAGAGGAAAGTAAGGCAGAAAATAATGCTATTGAAATACCTTCAATATGTTTAAATTCTGCTTGATAAATTAAGCCAATTCCGACTGAAGTTAAACTTCCAAAAATTAACTCATAACCCAAAAGTTTTCTGCCACTAATTATCGGATCTAAAATTGCAGTTATTAATGCACCAGTGGCCATCATACTTAAAGCAATAGATACTCCTGCTATTTTAATTGCATAAAAAAAGGTCACCCAATGAGATCCAATAATTATACCTCCTAAAAACACTTTACTCCATAAATGTCTAGGTAAATAAAAATAATTAGGGTGAAATACTAGAAAATATAAAGCCAAGCCAAATGCCGCTAATCCCATTCTGTAAATCACCAATGGTAATGCTGAAATTGAAATTAGGGCACCTAAAACCGATGTGAATCCAAATAGAAGTACAATGAAATGAAAAAGCAATAAATTTTTACTCCTATCGCTTGGCATGGCGAAGTAAAAAAAATGCCAAAAGGCTGAAAATAAATAAGGGAAGCCAAGCAGCAAGAAAAGGTGAAAATGTTGATTTACTTACCATAACACCAAAAATCTTATCAAAGAAAATAAATAAGAAACCTAAGGTTATACCAAATGCAAGATTTACTCCCATACCACCTCGTCTTTTAAAAGAGGATACTGCTACTGCTATAAGAGTAAGTATAAATGCTGAAATGGGAATACTCCAACGTTTATGTCGTACAAGTAAATGATTGTTAATTAAATTAGATCCTCTCTTTTTTTCTTCTTTAATAAAATCATTTAGTTCTGAAAAATTTAAAGTTTCAGCAATATAATTTACAGGAGCTAAATCTGAAATTGCAAAATCAAAAATTGTATCTTTTCTTACTTGGACTTCAAAAAACTCGTCATCTCCAAAAAAACTTCTCTTTTTGTAAGTTGTCAATCGAAAAACACTATCTTTTTCAATCCAACGTATACGTCTTGCTTTAATTTTAAATTTTAAGGTATTTTCTTCAAAATGTTCTAAAGTAAAGTTAGAGGCCTGTTTCCTAATAGGATCATAATTATTTACATAAATATATTCATTATCATTAATTTGCTGAAAAACAATATCGGTTTTTCTAGCCTCTTTTTTAACAAGATATTTATATCTAAAATCATTAAATCCCTCATTTGACTTTGGCACAATAAACATTCCTGCAAAAAATGCAAAAAATGCAATAAAAGTTGCACTTAACAAAAAAGGTTTTAGATAACGAGAAAATGATATTCCAGAACTTAAAATAGCAATTACTTCAGTATTATTTGCAAGTTTAGAAGTAAACCAAATAACTGATAAAAAAAGAAAAATAGGAAACAACAAGTTAGCAAAATACCAAGTAAAATCAATATAATATTCTAGAATACTAGCTATTGGAACTTCTTTTTCCTTGAACTTATCAATTTTTTCTGCAACATCTACCATAATCCCAATAGGGATAAACAATAGAATCATCACGATAAAAGTACCGAGATAACGCTTAATGATATAGAGATCAAGTAATTTCATTTACTACAGACGCACTTTCATATTACGAACCATTTTTTCTTTCCAGGTCTTGAAGCTTCCTTCTAAGATATGTTTTCTAGATTCACGAACCAACCAAAGATAAAAACTCAAGTTATGAATGGTTGCTATTTGCTTCCCTAACATCTCGTTAATTGTAAACAAATGTCTTACATATGCCTTAGAATATTCTAAATCAGCAAAACAATAGCCTGCTGAATCAAGTTGTGAAAAATCATTTTCCCATTTTTTATTTTTAATATTTATGGTTCCATAAGCTGTGAATAACATACCATTTCTAGCATTACGAGTAGGTAGTACACAATCAAACATATCTACACCTAAGGCAATATTTTCAAGGAGATTAATTGGAGTACCAACACCCATTAAATAGCGTGGCTTATTTTTTGGTAGAATACTACATACTTCATCAGTCATTGAATACATTTCGTCATGAGGCTCTCCAACAGATAGGCCACCTATAGCATTCCCAGGTGCGTTTTGTTCAGATATAAAATGAGCTGAGGCTTTTCGTAAATCATTATAAACACTTCCTTGTACAATTGGAAAAAGAGTTTGGTTATAATCATAAAGCTTAGGTAAATTTTTATCAGCCTCAATACAACGATTAAGCCACCTATGTGTTCGTTCCATAGAATTTTTAGCGTAATTATAGTCACAAGGATAAGGAGTACATTCATCAAAAGCCATAATAATATCAGCACCTATACACCGTTGAATTTCAATTGCCCTCTCAGGTGTGAAGAAATGATATGAACCGTCAATATGAGATTTAAACTTAACGCCTTCTTCTTTAATTTTTCGGTTTGCTGAAAGTGAATATACCTGATAACCACCAGAATCAGTAAGGATTGGTCGTTTCCAACCCATAAAACGGTGCAATCCCTTTGCTTGTTCAATAATGGCTGTCCCGGGGCGTAAATATAAGTGATATGTGTTAGCTAATATTATATCAGGATTAATATCATTTTTTAATTCACGCTGGTGAACACCTTTTACAGATGCAGCAGTTCCTACAGGCATAAAAATTGGAGTTTCAATCACTCCATGATCTGTATTTAAGGTTGCAGCACGTGCATTAGTATGGGGATCGGTTGCTAAAAGATTAAATTCCATTTATTACAAATATAGTACTCTGAATAGGAAATTCGAGAAGATTCACATTGTTAATTACTTGGTATAAAAAGCCTATAAAATTCATGTAAAGCTCTTTGATAATGGTACAACTTAAGCTACTTTTAAATTCTAATAAAATTCTATGTCAGATATTAAAATTTTAGAACAAACAACTATTCAAGTAAGACGTGATATACTACGTATGGTTAATAAGGTGAACTCAGGTCACCCTGGTGGATCTTTAGGGTGTGCTGAATTTTTTGTTGCTTTATATTTCGAACAAATGGAAGTTACTCTTCCCTTCTCTATGGATGGTAAAAATGAAGACTTATTTTTTTTATCTAATGGACATATTTCTCCAGTTTTTTATAGTGTACTCTCTCGAAGAGGATTTTTCCCAGTTGATGAACTAAATAGCTTTCGTTTAATTAGTTCTAGGCTTCAAGGTCACCCGACAACTCACGAAGGTCTACCGGGTGTTCGAATTGCTTCTGGTTCATTAGGACAAGGATTATCTGTTTCAATAGGAGCCGCTTTAGCCAAAAAAATCAATAATGATCAAAAAATAATTTATACTCTAGTTGGTGACGGAGAGTTGCAGGAAGGACAAAATTGGGAAGCATTAATGTTTGCAGCTGCTAAAGGGGTAGATAATATTATTGCAACTGTTGATCTAAACGGTAAACAAATTGATGGAAGTACAAATGATGTACTTCCAATGGGTAGTTTAAAAGATAAATTTCAAGCTTTTGGATGGGAGGTAATTGAACTTAAAGAAGGAAATTCTATTCCGCACATACTAAAAGCCCTTCAATTAGCTAAATCAAAACTAGGAAGTGGTAAACCAGTTGTAATCTTAATGGAAACAGAAATGGGAAATGGTGTAGATTTTATGATGCATACTCATGCATGGCATGGAAAAGCTCCTAATCATGAACAATTAGAAAATGCACTTTCCCAAAATAAAGAAACTCTTGGAGACTACTAAAATCTAGAAAATAAAATGACAAATTATATAAATCAAGGAAATAAAGATACTAGGTCAGGCTTTGGTGCTGGGTTAACCGAACTAGGAAGAACAAATCCAAACGTAGTTGCTCTCTGTGCTGACCTTATAGGTTCTTTAAAAATGCAGACTTTTATAGATGAAAATCCTGAACGGTTTTTCCAGGTTGGAATAGCAGAGGCTAATATGATGGGGATAGCTGCAGGATTAACAATTGGAGGTAAAATTCCTTTCACTGGAACTTTTGCTAACTTTTCTACAGGTCGTGTATATGATCAAATTCGTCAGTCAATTGCGTATTCAGGTAAAAATGTGAAAATTTGTGCTTCTCATGCTGGAATTACTTTAGGGGAAGATGGTGCTACTCATCAAATACTTGAAGATATTGGGTTAATGAAAATGTTGCCGGGAATGACAGTAATAAATCCCTGCGATTATAATCAAACAAAAAATGCTACAATTGCAATTGCTAGTTATTATGGACCAGTCTATTTACGTTTTGGACGCCCCTCAGTAGCTAACTTTACTTCAAAAAGTTTAGAATTTGAAATTGGAAAAGGTATTCAACTTCAAACAGGAAAAGATGTAACTATTGTTGCTACTGGGCACCTTGTTTGGGAAGCCTTGGAGGCAGCAAAGGATTTAAAATCTCAAGGCATTGAAGCTGAGGTTATTAATATACATACAATAAAACCCTTGGATGAGGAAATTATTATAAAATCTGTACTTAAAACTGGGTGCTTAGTTAGCGCTGAAGAACATAACTACTTGGGTGGTATGGGTGAAAGTATCGCTGGTCTATTAGCAAAAACAAATCCTTGTCCAATGGAATTTGTAGCAACTCAAGACACTTTTGGAGAATCTGGAACTCCATCAGAATTAATGGCTAAGTATGGATTAGATAAAGATGCTATTATCAAAAAAGTTTTAACTGTTAAAAATCGTATTTAACACCTTGATTCTTTAATTATATGGAGATAAATATTTAATTTTTTATAATTTTTAAAATAAGATTACGTTATAAGTTTATGGTGTATCTAAAAAAAATCTCAATTATTTTTACTTTAATAATTTCTGCATTTGCATTTGGACAATTTGAATTTGGTGCAAAAGCTGGAATTAATGTAAGTGCATCTGGAGATATTACAGGATTAAATTCTGATTTTTCTTCTGTCACAAATATTAAAGAAAACATGACAGGATACTTTATCGGCAGTTATGTTTCTTTAGATGTGCTTTTTTTATACTTACGTCCTGAAATTCAGTTCTCTTATTTAAACACCAACTTTGATTCTCTTTCACTTTCACAATCTCGTCTTGAAGCACCAATATCGCTAGGCTTTAAACTCTTACCCCTTTTAAGTGTTTTTTCAGGACCAACACTTCAATATAATTTTGAGCCTAATATTGAAGATGTCACTTTTTCTAATATTGAAAAGAACACTTCTATTGGTATTCATATGGGATTACGCGTTCATTTAGGACCACTTAATGCAGATATTCGTTTTGATCGAGGTATTACACCTAATGAATTAGTTCTTATAGAACAGAGAGGAATTCCCATTTCAGGTAATGTAGATACCCGCGATAGACTTTGGAGTCTGGGCTTATCGTACAAGTTTTAGTTAGTCGTCTGCATCTAAATAATCTGCCAAACCATCACCATCAGTATCGTCAGCAATACCGTCACCATCATTATCAAACTCAAGAGCCGATAATATACCATCACCATCGTGATCTGTCTGTTTAACTAGGAATAAATCAATTTTAAATATTATCGGTGAATATGCCGGAATAGAACCTGCAGCATTCCCAAAATAACCTAATCCTGATGGCATAAATATAGCACCTTGTCCATAGTTAGAAAAAATAGGAACGTTGTTTTCATCTACAGAAAAATCACCTGGCTTTAAAGCTGGTATTCCTTCTCTAAATCCTCTGACTACAGAAGTAAGATCAAACCAGACCGGAGTGATTGACGAATCAAAACTAGATTTGTTTAAAAGCAAACCTTCATAGGAAACATAAGTCGAATCTACTGAAGAAGGAGATTGTCCAATTCCCTCACGAGCAACTAAAATGTAAATTGGATGATTGACAAAAGATCCGTCAGAAGTTTTAACACTTATTGAGGACTTTAAAACTTGGTCAATCAAAGGAATTTTGTCAGAGTTTTCTCCACTAATAGTATCAAATAAAATTTTAGTTTGATTATTTAAGTTTTTAAATTCTTCATAATTATAAAAATGGTTAGATAAAAAGTATTCTAAACTTTGTTCGTCCTGAATAGCTTGTTCTCCAACGTCTCTTGGTGGTGTAATCTCTTCTTCATCTTCTTTTTTACAAGAAGAAGTAATTAAAATAAACAATACTATATAAAAAAAATGTTTTTTCAAGAATACCAATTTTAAGGGGCAGCAAGATACAATTTTACTTTATTTTTGTGTATTAAATTAATAAGTTTTAGAGATGCGTATTGATCAATATTTATGGTTTGTTAGAATTTTTAGATCGAGAAATATGGCAAGTAATGCTTGTAAAGCTGGAAAAATTAAAATTAATGACCAAATCGTAAAGCCTTCAAGAGAAGCTTTACCTCTTGATATAGTTCAAGTGAGAAAGGAGCAATTATGGCGAAGCTATAAAATAACAGACCTTCCGTTAAGTCGATTAAGTGCTAAATTAGTTGGTCTTTACCAAACAGAAATTACAGATATTAGTATGATAAATCATCAAGAATTAAAAGGATTGTCTGCTAAAGTTATTAGAGACGAAGGAACTGGAAGACCTACTAAAAAACAGCGCAGAGAAATTGATGAAATACAACTTGATGAAAAGTTTGATAATTAATATCTAAATTTAATAATGATAACAAAAGGAAATAAAATAAAGGACTCTCAAGATATTCTCTCTTCCATAAGAAGAATAGCTTTTCAAGTTTATGAAATTAACATAGAAGAAGAATATTTAGTCATTGTAGGAGTTGGGGATAGAGGCGGTTTATTAAGTGAAATGCTTGGCCAAGCACTAGTCTCTATTAGTGATTTAAAGTTAAAATATGTTAATTTGACAATAGACAAAGCAAAACCTTACAATAACATCCAAAGTAACGTTTCTTTAGAGAGTCTAAAAAATCAATCTATAGTAATTGTAGATGATGTTTTAAATACAGGTAGTACTTTGATCCATGCAGTCTCATATTTTCTTCAAATTCCAGTAAAGCGAATTAAAACAGCTGTAATGGTAAATAGAAATCATAAAAAGTTTCCAATAAAAGCAGACTTTAAGGGTCTATCGCTTTCGACATCCGTTAATGAACATATAACAGTTCATCTAAAAGGCGATAGCTCTGGAATATATCTAAGCTAAAAGATTTTCCAATTCGGCTGCAATATTTTTAATTGATTTTGTTTTAGTCATTATTTTAAAATCTGCTTTCATATAAAACTGATTTCGCTCAAATAAATGTTTACCCACAAACTCTTGAATATCGTCAAAGTCATTTAGATGAGATACAAGAGGTCTTGATTTTTTTTCCAATTCAAGGCGCTTACTTATTGTATTGACATCTGCTTGTAAATAAAATGTTTTGACGTGTGCTATAGAATTTAAATATCTCATAGTATCATGATAACAAGGAGTACCTCCTCCGAGAGAAATTATCATCTGCTCATCTGATTCAAGAAGTTCTTCTAAAGCTTTTCGCTCCTCATCCCTAAAGTAAAGCTCACCTTTTAAATTAAAAATAGAATTTACTGGTGTATTAAATTTTTGTTCCAGATAATTATCCAAGTCATAGAATGGTAAATTGAGGGTCATATTTAGTAGTCTTCCGACAGATGTTTTTCCACTACCCATATAGCCTAGTAAGATGATTTTTTTAGTTTTCATATTATTTTAAACACTCAAACAAATTTATACCAAATCAAGAGTAAAAATACATATTTGATAATTATATTTGCACCCTTAGATTCGGTAGCTCAGTTGGTAGAGCATCTCCCTTTTAAGGAGAGGGTCCTGGGTTCGAGCCCCAGCCGAATCACTTTTATGACTTGGTAGCTCAGTTGGTAGAGCATCTCCCTTTTAAGGAGAGGGTCCTGGGTTCGAGCCCCAGCCAAGTCACTTTCTTTTGCGCACGTGGCGGAATTGGTAGACGCGCTAGCTTGAGGGGCTAGTGGGATTCATCCCGTGGAAGTTCGAGTCTTCTCGTGCGCACACTTTTCTCTATTGAATTTATTTGTAAATTTGTTTAATTTTTATTTATGAAAAAATTGTTTGATTCTGTGTCAGAAGATTGTAGTAGATCAGTAACTCAGTCTTACAGTACCTCTTTCTCTATGGCTACTAAAATGCTTCATTCAAGCATTAGGAATCATATTTATAATATATATGGTTTTGTTCGCTTTGCAGATGAAATAGTAGATAGTTTTCACGAATATCCAAAAGAAGAACTTCTAAATAGATTTGAAGAGGATTTATTTTTCAGTTTAGAAAATAAAATTAGTTTAAATCCTATTCTTAATTCATTTCAAAAAACTGTTGATGAATTTTCAATTGATCATAATTTGATCGTCTCCTTCTTGAAAAGCATGAGGTGGGATCTTGAGAAAAAGGTTTATAATACCGTCCAAGAATATAAAGATTATATATACGGATCAGCTGATGTTGTAGGACTTATGTGCTTGAAAGTTTTTGTTAAGGGTGATGAAATAAAGTATAAAGAATTAAAACCAACCGCAATGGCACTAGGATCTGCATTTCAAAAGGTTAATTTCCTTAGAGATTTAAAAAATGATTTTCAAAAATTAGATCGTACTTATTTTCCAAATGTGGATTTTAAAAAATTTGATGAAGATTCCAAGCAGTTAATAATTAATGAAATTCAAAAGGACTTTGATTATGCCTTAACAGGAATCTTCAAGCTACCAAATGAAGCTCGGTTTGGTGTGTATACAGCTTATAAATATTATAGTAAATTATTGCTAAAATTAAAACGTACCTCATCAATAAATATTCAAAACACGAGAATCCGTGTGCCTAATTATCAAAAAATTACAGTTTTTGCACGCAGTTACTTAAAATACCGTTTAAATCTTTTATAATTCTAATGACAACACTCTGGATATTTACAGTTATATTAACTTTTGTCATTATGGAATTTATGGCATGGTTCTCTCATAAATATATAATGCATGGTTTTCTATGGTCTATTCATAAAGACCACCATATTAAAGATCATAAATCATGGTTTGAACGTAACGATTTATTTTTTATTTTTTACGCCCTAGTAAGTTCTGTATTTGTTGTACTATGGGGAGAAATGAATTTTTGGTTCGGACTACCTATTGCACTAGGCATATTTTTATACGGTTTTACTTATTTCATGGTTCATGATATTTTCATACATCAGCGTTTCAAGTTATTCAAAAATGCAAATAATCGTTATACCAAGGGTATCCGCAGAGCACACAAAAT
The DNA here is from genome assembly GCA_943842245.1 of uncultured Flavobacteriaceae bacterium. GTDB lineage: Bacteria > Bacteroidota > Bacteroidia > Flavobacteriales > Flavobacteriaceae > MS024-2A. The sequence goes on along the minus strand of CALTAJ010000002.1, from coordinate 64,658 downwards.
TCATCATAAAAATATCCATAAAGAAAAAAGTGAGTGCTTTGGTATGCTATGGGTACCAATAAAATATTTCAAGTAATTACTTTTTAAGCCAATTGTTTGTGAAATTGCACAAACGACTTTCGCTATTTACATTAACATAAGTACTTTCAATCTTTTCTAACATCCAGTCTTTTATTAAATTAAGTTGCTTCTCTTTAAGCGCTAGAGACTTAATACGAGAGTAATCTTGAGAATAATCAGCTACGTGTTCATCAAAACGATTACTTACTTTCAAAATTTTATACTTTTTAAGACCAGAACGTTCCTCTTCAACTATAGGCAGTGAAATCTCACCATCCTTTAAATTTCGAATTTGACTATAAAGAACAGGGTCTAAATTTGTTAATTCGAATCGCATATCACCCGTCTGAGGATTAATTAGAACACCACCGTTATATTTAGTTTCTTTTTCATCAGAGAGTTCTAATGCAGCATCTTTAAAACTGATTTCTTCATTTATAAGTCGATTCCTTAAAGTATCCAACTTAGTTTTCGCTTCTTGAAGCTGAGATGCTTCAATTTTTGGTGTCAATAATATATGCCTCGCATCAACTTCCTGACCTCGAATTTTATCTACCTTTAAAATATGCCATCCAAAATCAGTTTTAAAAGGTTGAGAAATCTCTCCCTCTTCTAAACTAAAAGCTTCATCTCGAAACTCTTTTACCATTCTCGGTCGTTTCCGATGAAGGGTATATTTTCCGCCTGTTGCCCTAGAACCTGGATCCTGAGAATATAGTATAGCCTTTGAGGCAAAACTTGATCCTCTTTCCAATACATCTTCTCTAAAAGTCTTTAATTGATTAATTACACGCTCTTTTTCTACTTCACTAACTTCTGGCTCTATTACTATTTGAGAGATTTCCAATTCAGTACCAAACGTTGGCAATTCATTTTTTGGTATAGATTCAAAAAATATTCTAACTTCTTCTGGTGTAACTTCAACATCTTCAACAATTTGACTTTGCATTATTGATGAGAGTTTTTGAATTTTATTAATTTCAAATATTTCCTGTCTAAAAGTTGACTCATCTTCTTTATTATAAAATTCAAGGACCTTTTCAATAGATCCCAATTGTTGAGTAAAATTATCAATTATCTGATCTACAGAACTGTATATTTCCTCAACACTAAACTCTAAACTGTCTTGAATGGCATGATGTGCATAAAGCTTATCTTCCATAAGTTTCCCCAATAATTGACAGCGTGTAATTCCTTTAGTTGAAATTCCTTGGGATTTCATTTCAACCAAAGTCTTGTCAATATCAGAGTCTAGAATAACATAATCACCAATGACTGCTGAAACTCCATCTACTTTTATGCGATTTGCAGAGGTGTTATTTTGGGCAATTGATAAGAAGGAGAAGAAAAGAAATAAGAAAAGAAATTTAATACATTTCATAGGTTTTTGATTTAATTGCATCTTGTAAAATATTTTTTTCAAATTGCTTAGTAAATTTTAACTTTCTTTGGTTAATTACTATGTTTTTTATGATCGGGACAGAAACCTCTAATGGGGCCAGATCGCCTTTTTCTAAAATTTCATTGACTAAAAACAAATATACCCCCAATGTATCTGTAATTTTAAAAAACTTTGATTTTTTTATATAATTATCAAAGTTTTTTTGATTTAAAAAAAGAACTCTAGACTTAAGGCTATTTCGAGTGATCCATAAACTGTCTGAAAGTATATAATTCGTGTATTGAAAAGAGAGAGAATCTAAAAAGTCTTTATCTTCTTTATTAAAGCGTTGAAAGCTAAGTTGAATTTCTTTTTGATCAACATTATCGAGAGGTAAATGGATATACCTAACTTGGTATAAAGGTGCCTTTAATTTAAAAATTTCTCTATTTTGATTTAAAAAAGAATCTACTTCAATTATAGAAACGATTGTATCAACACTCTTGCTTGCAATTGATTGACGGTAAGTGTTTCCATAAAGGTCTAATCGATAATCATTAATTAATTGGTTTAAATTTTCAATTTCCTGTTTGGAAAGATTGACTTTTGCTTTTTGAAGTAATATTTGATTTCGTGCCCAAATATCAATAAAGTTTCTTGCTTTAATTATGCTATCAGATTCACTATCAAATGATCCTATTATTTGATTAAGATTTTCCTTGTATAAATATTGTGTTCCAACACGAGCTAGAACCTCTTGATTGTCGGGAATCCATTTATCACATGAAATATTTAGGAAAACTATTAAAACACATAATATTTTAACATTTGAATTAAATCTAACGTAAAAACCACTGTTTATTGTGCATTTATTAACAATTACAATTATTATTCTTAATAAAGTATCTAAATTATTGATTATGTGTTTTTTAAATTGTTGAAAATATTTTAATAACTCACAAAATATGCTTAAATTGCATTAAATTTAAAGCTGTTGGTTAAAAAACTACTCCTTTTTATTCTACTAGTTTCATTTAGTATTGCATTTGCAACAGAGATTCCTTCCCCCAATATTACGATTTTCGATAATTCAACGCAAATTCAGAAAATTGTATTTTATAATAATGGCAATTTAAATTTAAAAGGGTTCAATGGTCCAGGTTCGATTGAAATTTATTCCATTATTGGTAATAAAATCTCAGATACAATCGTTCAAGAACTAGCAAATATTCAATTGTCATATTCTTTAGAAACTAGGAGTATGTACATAATTCGTGTAATTACTGAAAAAGAAGTGGAAACTTTCAAAATAATCACTCCATAGTTTAACCTGGACTATAATTTGGTGCTTCTTTTGTTACACTAATGTTATGTGGGTGAGACTCTCTCATACCTGCTGAAGTTATTTTAATAAATCGTCCTTTATCTTTTAATGTTTTGATATCCATAGCTCCACAGTAACCCATTCCTGCTCGAAGACCTCCTACAAACTGATGAATGCTTTCATTTAAGTCACCTTTAAATGGAACTCTTCCAACAATCCCTTCAGGAACCAGCTTTTTTAAATCATCTTCAACATCTTGAAAGTAACGGTCTTTACTTCCCATTTTCATGGCTTCTACAGAACCCATACCTCTGTAAGTCTTATACTTTCTTCCTTCATATATTACAGTTTCCCCAGGAGATTCTCGAGTTCCTGCTAACAAAGATCCAAGCATAACAGAATCAGCTCCAGCTGCAATAGCTTTCGGTATATCACCTGTAAATCGAATTCCACCGTCTGCAATGATAGGAACATCGATACCATTTAATGCTTTTTTAATTTCAATAATAGCAGAAAGCTGAGGGTAGCCAACTCCGGCGATAACTCTAGTTGTACAAATTGATCCAGGACCTATTCCAACTTTTACTGCGTCTGCACCAATATCAACAAGATACTTTGCTGCAGAGGCAGTAGCAATATTGCCAACGACTATGTCTAAATCCTTGAAGTGATTTTTTACTTTTAAAACCACTTCCCCTACTCCCCTACTGTGACCATGGGCAGTATCAATGACAATAGCGTCAACGCTTGCCTTATGAAGGGCTTCTACACGATCAATTACATCTGATGTAATACCAACTGCTGCAGCCACTCGAAGGCGTCCAAATTGATCTTTATTTGCGTTTGGTTTGGTAGAATGTTTTGTAATGTCACGAAATGTAATAAGACCGACTAAAGTATTGTCTTTGGAAACCACAGGTAATTTTTCAATCTTGTGTCTTTGCAAGATTTGCTCAGCATCTTTTAGTGATGTTCCTTCGTCTACTGTAATTAAATTTGAACTTGTCATGACTTCTTTTATAGGACGCTTATTGTTTTTTTCAAAACGTAAATCTCGATTTGTAACAATTCCAATAAGTTTGTTATTGGAGTCTATAATTGGTATACCTCCAATCTTATATTGATGCATATTAGAATTTGCATCCGAAACAAGAGCTGTCTCAGGGAGAGTGACCGGATCTATAATCATTCCAGATTCAGAGCGTTTAACACTGCGAACTTTAGCCGCTTGCTCTTTAATTGTCATATTTTTATGTAATACTCCTATTCCACCCTCACGAGCCATTGCAATTGCCATTTTACTCTCTGTAACAGTATCCATTGCAGCAGATATAATTGGAATGTTTAGCGGAATATTTTTACTGAAACGTGATATTAGAGAAACATCTCTGGGTAATGTTTCTGAGTAATCAGGAACAAGAAGAACATCATCGTATGTCAAACCTTGTCCTAAAAATTTATCGGAAGTCATAAGCAACTAATTTATAATTAATTGCATGCAAATATACAGAATTTTAAAACCCAAATCTATCATAAATAAAAAGAAGCTTAAATTTTATTAATAAAATTAGTAATTAAGCTAATTTATATTTAATCTAAGCCAATTACTTATTAGCTTTACTTTAATAATTTAATTATGATTAGAAAAAGTTCATTCTATATAAATAGTGAAATTCTTCAGAATAATTCTACCTATACAAGGCATTTTAAATCTGCACATTTAGGTAATATACGCAATGAGCATAGTTATAAAAAAAATCTCACAATAGATTCAACTTGCTCGAATTATTCATTTAATAAAACTATCAATTACCCCAATCTTAGTTTCTTTTCTCAAGAAATGCTTTATTTCTCTTGGAATACTAATTCGATATTAAGCCATTAAGTCTAAATAGATATTAAACTTTTTGGTGGCTGGCACTTTATTTAAGGTGCCAGTTTTTTATTTATAATTAATCTAAATAAATTTTGTTTGTATTAATTCTCTATTTATATTTGGGCATCTATTTAGACTTAATCTTAATAAAATTAATCATGAAAAAAATGTATTTTACACTCATAATGCTTATAGCAATAGGTTGTACTGAAACTGAAACAATAACTGAAATTGTAGAAGTTGAAAAAATTGTAACTGAAACAGTTACAGAAACAGAAACAGTCACTCAAAATGTTAATGTTTATGTATTACCTGAAGAGTATTCATTTACCAGAGGTGGAGTATCAACAGTATATTACACTGGTCAAACAGCAAGAGTTGGCATGGCTACTGAGCTAAAATCAGCAATGAATGATACTTCTTTTACTGAAGATAAAATTGACACTATGTTTGCCTCTGGAACTGGATTTTCAGATGCTACTCTTGACGCCAGTGGTAAGAATGTTAGAGGAAAAACAGCAGCTTCACCTGTTGCATCTGCTACAGTTAAACCTTTATTTGATGGCTGGATTAAAGACTTTACAACAGTAGTTGCACCTGCAGTAATAGCCGAAACAACAGCAGCCTCAGGTGTTGCAGGAACTTACACAGAAGCAGATGGATCAAGAACAGTTAAATTAACCGCTAAGGGTTTTGAATTAAATCAAGTTTTTTCCAAAGGACTAATTGGTGCCCTTCAAGTAGACCAAATAGTCAATAACTATTTATCATTTACAAAGCTTGATGGTGCAAGAGAAGATAATGACGCTGGGATTTACGGATATAAAAATGATCAAGCAGAAAATTATATTACCAAAATGGAACATTATTGGGATGAAGGGTTTGGTTATTTATATGGTTTAGACAGTCAGTTTAAATCTGGATTGGGAGACGCTGCATCAGGAAGAGACACAGCTAACTTAAACTATTACTTAAATAAAGTTAACTCTCAATCTAACGAAGAAGGCATCAGTGATAAAATTTACAAAGCTTTTATCGCAGGTAGAGCGGCAATTGTAAATAAAGATTACACTGAGCGTGATATACAAGCGGGAATAATTTCTGCAGAAATATCAAAAGTTGTTGGCTATAAAGCGCAGTCCTATTTAGTTGATGGTGCAGAGGATATCACTAATGGGGATATTGCAGATGCTATGCATGCTCTATCTGAGGCTTACGGCTTCATATTAGGTCTTCAATTTACAAAAGACTCGTCTGGCAATCCTTATATGACTAACGAAGAAGTAAATGGTCTACTTACTAGACTATCTACTGGAGATGGAGGGTTCTGGGAGAGAACATCTGAAGAGTTAACAGCAATGGCTGCTGAAGTTGCAACAGCTACTGGATTAACATTACCCTAAAAAACTATAACCATAAACCAATAGACTTGTTAATAATTGAAGTTTAAATTTAAATGCTCTTAAGATGCAAGTGTTTTTTTTCTAAAAACACTTGCTCTTTTTTATTATGAAAAAATATATTTTACTATTCCCGGCTTTATTAATTCTACTTCTAAATCATTGCACCAATGATCTAGAAGAAATTCCTGTAACTGACATAGCTTCACCCTATAATGAAGTAACACCGTCAAACAATAACTCAAATAGTAGTAGTAGTAGTAGTAGTAGTAGTAGTAGTTCTCAAAATACGACTACAGATGAATCTTTTGATCACCAAAAGATGTTAACTAATTGGGCTGACAATATAATCATACCCTCTATAACCAGTTTTAAAAATTCACTTACACAGCTTCAAGAAGTTGCAAATATATTTGTAGGCGATCCTACTTCAGATAATCTATTAAGTTTAAAAGAAATTTGGTTAAGTAGTTATTTAAAATGGCAATATGTCGAAATGTTTGATATCGGGATTGCTGAAGAAATTTATTTAAAAAACAGGTTAAATCTTTATCCTGCAAATATCGAAAAAATTGAAAATAATATTTTATCAAAAAATTATGATTTAGACCAATCTAATAACTTCTCATCCCAGGGGTTTTCAGCTATAGATTACCTTTTATTTGGTATTCAAGAAAATGAAAGTTCTCTTATAGAACAATATTCTAATGAGAGTCTTAATTACGGAACATATCTAATCGATATTATTAATAAAATGATATCATTAACTGATGCGGTAAATAACCAGTGGGAAAGTCAATTTCGAGACACATTTATAATTTCTACAGATAATACAGCCACATCGAGTATTAATATTGTTGTAAATGACTTTGTATATTATTTTGAAAAAGGATATCGTGCTAATAAATTTGGAATACCGGTAGGGGTGTTCTCTGGAGATCCACTTCCAGACAGAATTGAGGCATACTACGGTGAAAATTATTCAAAATTACTTTCACTTGAAGCTGGTATTGCTATAGAGCAGTTTTTTAACGGTAAGTCATATGATGACCCAACTATTATTGGGTTAAGTTTAAAGCAATATTTAGATTATGTTGAATCAGATGTAGATAACAAATTAAGTGATCGAATAAATGACCAGTTAAATACTGCAAATGATAAAATTTCATCCCTAAACAATAACTATAAATCACAAATTAAAGAAGACAATAATCAGATGCTATCAACATATGATGCAATTCAAAAAACTGTTGTTATGCTTAAAGTTGATATGTTACAAAAACTAAATATTAGCGTCGATTATGCAGATGCTGATGGTGACTAATTTTTTTTGTTTATTATTGAAAAGTTAAATGCTCAAATCATATTTCAAGGAAGCAACATACCATCCAGCACCGCTAGCTGTTTTTCGTGTTCTTTTTGGTTTATTAATGCTCTATGCTTTAATTCGATTTTGGGCTAATGGCTGGATTGAAACACTATACATAATCCCTCAATTTCATTTCAAATACTTTGGTTTTTCTTGGGTTAATGACTTGGGCGTTTTAAATTATTTACTTTACTTGATTTGTATTATTTCAAGTATTGGAATTATCCTTGGTTATCGCTATCGCCTATCAATAATTACTTTCTTTTTAATTTTTACCTACACTGAACTAATAGATAAAACAACTTATTTAAATCATTATTATTTCACGAGTTGTATTTCCTTTTTATTATGTTTTCTGCCAGCAGCAAATTATTTCTCTATTGATTCCCAAAGAAATAAAGAAATTACTAAAATTCCAGCCTGGAACATTGACGCTTTAAAGTTTTTTTTATGTATTGTGTATTTTTATGCTGGAATTGCTAAAATAAACTCTGACTGGCTATTAGATGCTCAACCACTGTCTATTTGGCTTACCTCCAAATATGATATTCCATTTATAGGAGATCTTTTACAATTAAAATTTGTGCATTATGCGGCAAGTTGGTCAGGAATGCTTTATGATGTATTTATACCATTTTTTTTACTTTCAAAAAAAACTAGAAAAATTGCTTTTTTACTTGTTATTCTTTTCCATTTAATGACAAAAATCTTTTTCCCAGCTATTGGAATGTTTCCTTACATCATGATTTTTTGTGCATTGATATTCTTTGATGAATCAATTCACCAGAAATGGATTTTACATTTTAAAAAACTTATGAGAAATATTAAAATACGGTTTAATATAAATCATAATATAAAAACTAATCCAATAAATCTTAGATATACTCCGCATAAGCTCATACTTCCTCTTTTCATTTGTTTTTTTGTTTTTCAACTTATTTTACCATTTAGATATTTTGCTTATCCAGGAGAGTTATTTTGGAATGAACAAGGATATCGTTTTTCTTGGAGAGTGATGCTTATGGAGAAAAAAGGTTATACAACTTTTAAAATTAAAGACAGCGTTTCAAAGAAATCATTTTACGTCGATAATTCTGATTTTTTAACTCCATTCCAGGAAAAACAAATGAGCTTTCAGCCAGATTTTATATTAGAATATGCTCATTATTTGGCCGAGCATTTTGAAAAACAAGGACACACAAATGTTCAAGTATTCGCCGACAGTTTTGTTGCTTTGAATGGCCGTCCAAGCCAAAGATTTATCGATCCAGATATTGATCTTTATAATGAAGTTGAGTCATTTAAACATAAAAAATGGGTTATCCCTTTTACAGATGAGATATACGGTTTATAGTTTAATGTTTTTCATTATTAGTTTTAAAAGTTATACTCAATTTAGTGTTGAATGTGTTGTGGAACTTGAAGAAAAGAATGATTTAAAAGCTGTCATCAAAGTTTACAATAAAGATGAAGGTTTTATAGATGAAGCATTAGAGGGAGAAGTATTTTTAATTGAAAGTGACAAATCAATAGCTACATTTATCTTTATTGCAAATGATTATTCACTTATTGAAAAAGAAATTGATTTTAATGATGTTAATAATTTAAAAGTAGTTATTCCAAGGCGTCTAGAAAAATTGAATGAAATTGTTCTAAATGCAAAAAAGAAAGACGTTTTCGCCTTAAAAAGAATGAAGGACTTCGAAAAAACAGCTATCTATGCCGGAAAAAAAACTGAAGTCATTCTTGTAGGACAATCAATGGCAAATCTTGCATCAAATAATGCTCGACAGATATTTAATCAAATTCCAGGCCTGAATATTTATCAGAATGATGATGCTGGTCTTCAATTGCATATTGGTGGTAGAGGACTAGATCCTAATAGAACTTCAAATTTTAATACACGTCAAAATAGCTACGATATTAGCGCAGATGTCTTGGGTTATCCTGAAAGTTACTATACGCCACCAGCTGAAGCCATAGAAGAAATTCAGATAATTCGAGGGGCTGCTTCCCTACAGTATGGTACTCAATTTGGAGGATTATTAAATTTCAAACTTAAAGAATCAACAACACAAAAACCAATTAGTCTTTTACTAAGAAATTCTATTGGTTCGAACGGCCTTTATACAAATTTTACTCAAGTTAGTGGTAAGCTTGGAAAATGGAGATATACTAGTTTTTTTAATTTAAAAAATGGAAATGGATTTAGGCCCAACTCAAAGTTTAATTCTTCTAATGTCTTTTTTAAATTGAGTCATGATATTTCAAAGGACACTCAAGTTAGTGCTGAAATAACGTATCTCGATTATTTAGCACAACAGGCAGGAGGCCTATCAGAGAATCTTTTTCAGGAAAACCCCTATCAGAGTAATAGAGAAAGAAATTGGTTTGGTCTATACTGGTTCCTCTACAATTTTAAACTTGAACATGAGCTATCAAAAAAATCAAATTTGAGTTTAAATGTATTTGGCTTAAATGCTCAACGAAATGCGATAGGATTTCGATCAAATAGAGTGAGTCAAATAGATCCCAATCAAGAAAGGGACCTGATAAAAGGTGATTTTAATAATTATGGTTTAGAATTAAGATGGCTACAAAAATATAATATAAGAAATAAGGAGTCTGTTTTTCTTTTAGGAGGTAAATATTATAGAGCTAGAAACACCTCAATTCAAGGGCCAGGATCAGCCCAATCAGATGCAGATTTTTCATTCTACAAAGAACAATATCCTACTTACAGTCAACAGTCTAACTATATATATCCGAATGAAAACTTTGCACTATTTGCAGAAAATATTTTTTATTTTAATGATGATTTTTCAATAACACCTGGTTTACGTTATGAAAATATTATCACCTCAACTGAAGGGAGTTATCAGAAAATTAATACCGATGCTGCTGGAAATATCATTTTTAATCAAACCCTAAATTCAGAAGAGTCACGTCAAAGATCTTTTATATTACTGGGTGTTGGGTTAAGTTATAAATTATCTCCATTGTTTGAAATATATGGAAATGGTTCTCAAAACTATCGTTCAGTTACATTTGCTGATATTAGTATTATTAATCCTGCTTTTGCTATAAATCCAAATATAACTGACGAAAAGGGATATACTATCGATTTAGGAATCAGAGGGAAAATAGATAAAATAGTTTCACTTGACATTAATTTATTCCACATAGGATATCAGGATAGAATTGGCTTTATCCAAAAAGTTTTTTCAGACGGCAGTGTAAAAAGTGAACGAGGAAATTTAGGAAACGCAGATCTAAATGGTTTAGAGTCATTGATAGATTTTAATCTTTCAGAGTTACTGAATTTTGATACTACAATTTATTCATTAAAAAGCTTTTTTAATTACTCGTTTATCAAATCAAAATATACTGAATCTACTACTCCAGGAATCATTGGTAAAAATGTTGAATTTGTTCCAGAAAATAATTTTAAAACAGGCCTTCAATTTAGATATAAAAATTTAGCAGCAAATGTTCAATATAGTTTTGTTTCTGATCAATTTACAGATTCCTCAAATGCAATTGAAGGAAATTTGAGTGGGGTTATTGGTCTTATACCTGGTTACAGTTTATTAGATTTATCTGGATCTTATTCACTAAATAATATTAAACTAGAATTTGGAATAAATAACTTATTAAATGAAGCTTATTTCACTCGAAGAGCCACAGGGTATCCTGGTCCAGGCATTATACCCTCACCAAACAGAAATATATATATAAGTACACAAATTAAATTTTAAATAGATATGTTTGATCAGTTATTTATTATGGTCGATCAATTTTTTTTGAAAGTAAAAATAAAATTGATCAAAACTTGATACTTTTGAATTGATGAAAATTTTATTAAATATTCTTTTAATCATATTGTTTTTAGGCTATTCGAAAAATGAAGAAATGATTTCTTTGAAATGTATGGTTGAAATTACTGACTATCGTGGTGAAGGTGCATACTTTTCCATTTCAATAATAGATGACAAAGATCTTTATTTAAAAACAGTCTATGTTTTAGGTACTGATAAAACTTGGTTTTCAGAAATGAAGTCTTTCTGGAAACATCTTAAAATAAATGATTTGTATCTGGATGACGAATTTTATCCATTGATTGAAGGTATATCTGGTCCAACAATATCAGGAGGAGAAACAAGAATTTTACAACTTAAAATTCCTAAATTACTTTATAATAAAACCAATCGTCTTCGCTTTGAAACAGCTGTTGAAGACAAAGGTTATTATACTGATGATATTAATGTTGAATTAAATAACGAAAGTTTAAGTAAGTCATATCAAGGAAATGGTTTTATTCGAAACATCAAATTCATACTTCCAGTGAAATGATAAAAGGAATATGGAGAAGCACTCACTTTTTATTAGCTGTAAGTGTTTCAATTTTTTTAATTATTGCATCAGTTACTGGCACCTTCTTAGGAATTGAGGCAATTATTGATCAGTCTCAAAAAGAGGCTATTTCTGATCTTGATAAAATTAGTCTTAAAAAGACCATGGATTCTCTTCAAAATAATTTTTTAGAAGTCTATGAGATATCAGTAACTGAAAAAAATCAAGTCTTAGTTCAAGGAATTACATCCAAGGGATTTGAAACAGTATTTGTCAATCCAAATACAGGAAAAAAATTAGATATAGTAAAACCAAAGACCAGATTATCTAACTTCATGAAGAACTTACATCGTTCTTTATTTTTGAAAAAAACAGGGCGAATTCTAATGGGTTTTATTTCGTTTTTAACAGCAATGCTTGTAATTACTGGATTTTTGTTACTAATAAATAGAATTGGAGGTGTTAATAAAATATTTAGACCTTTAAAAGAAAAACAGTTTTTTAGAAAGTCTCATATTGAACTTGGTAGATTGTTCGTTATTCCAATTTTTTTTATTGCCATTAGTGGTTTTTATCTGACAACATCAAGACTCGATATATTTAATTCAAACAAATCAACTCACTATGATTACGAGGCAGGTGAAAAGTATGTTGATTTAGATAAATTTTATCTTGATAAAGTCAAAAATGTCATATATCCATTTTCGTCTTCAGAAAATGATACATATAAGATTCAATTATCCAATCGCAGTATAACTTTCCAACAGGGAGATAACAGCTTATTATCTGAAAATATTCATCCTACTCCTTTTTTAATTCGAGCTTGGGCATATTGGATTCATACAGGAGAAAGCAACATACTTATTGCTGTTTTACTTACACTTACTTCATTAACTTTAATTTTCTTTATTATTTCAGGCCTTTTCATTTCATCAAAAACTAGCTGGGCTTTATTTAAATTTTCTAATATTGATTTTAATGAAGCTAAAATTATTATACTATACGGCTCAGAGACAGGCAATACCTTCCAGTTCGCAAAAAAACTATTAAAAAGACTACATCAAGATGGAATTAAAGCTACTATTTGTAGTTTAAATAAGTATAATTTTTTTCCTAAAGCACAAGTATTTATATTCATGACGTCAACTTATGGTGAAGGAGATGCTCCCTCTAATGCCGACCAATTTGCATATAAATTTAAAAAGTATAAACAATTAAAAACTATAGAATATACTGTACTGGGGTTTGGTTCTAAAAGCTATCCTAAATTTTGCAGCTTCGCTGAAGATATTAATTCACTTTTAAGTCAGGAAGATAATTATTCTGAATTATATCCATTTTTCAAAATAAATAATCAAGATGCTAATGAATATTTAAGTTGGGAAAAAAAATTAATTAGTCGATTTAATAGTTAGAAAAAAGTTATTGAATTCTTAATTAAATAACTTCTGAGAATAATTATAGGCACTTTCAAATGCTAATACATCAGTTGACTTAGGTAGTTTTTTTAAAGAAGTGAAATAGGAAATTAATTTTTCTGTAGGTACGTTTCCTGTTAATTTATTTTGTGCCATGGGACAACTGCCCATTCCTTTAATAGTTCCTTCAAATCGTTTACATCCCGCGTTAAATGCAGCATTTACTTTATCATACCAATTTTTAGGATGAGTATAAAAATGTGCACCAAATTCTAACCCAGGATGTTTTGTTATAAGAGTATCAAATAAATAGGTTATATCTTGAATCTTAGCAGTTCCTAAAGTATCAGAAAGGGAAATAATTTTAATTCCCATGCTTGCTAACATATCTACCCATTCTAATATCATAGAAGAACTCCATGGGTCTCTATATGGATTACCAAAACCCATAGATAGATAAATGATAACCTCTTTTTCATTCTCACAGGTGAGTTTTATTATCTCTTTAAGGTTTGTTACTGATTCCTTAATAGTTCTTCCTGTATTTCTAACTTGAAAGTATTCTGAAATTGAAAGAGGATACCCTAGATATTTAATTTTTTTAAATTTTACTGCGGTTTGAGCACCTCTTAAATTTGCTACAATAGTTAATAATTTAGTGTTAGAATTACTGCAATCTAAATTTGTTATAACATCAGCAGTATCAGTCATTTGTGGAATCATATTAGGAGATGTAAAACTCCCACAATCTAAGGTATCAAAACCCACTTTTAACAAAGCCTGATAATACTTAATCTTTTTATTGGTTGAAATAAGTGGCTGAAATGATTGTAAAGCGTCCCTAGGACATTCTATAAGCTTAACAGTTTTCATTCAATTAGGATAAATTAAAAAAATCGAAATAATTAATAAAAGAGCTGCCTGAATTTTACTCCAAAAAGACTTTTTCTTGTAAAATTTAAAATTTTCACCTAATCGATCAATAGTAATACTTATGAAAAAAAATATAGTTAGAGCTTGAATAAAAAAGATAATACCTAGAATTAAAAATTGAATTTTATATGACAAAACCTCCGAAAAAAGAAATCCTGGGAAAAAACTAATAAAAAAAAGAGTCACTTTTGGGTTGCTTAGGTTCATTATAAAACCAGTAAAAAAAATATTTTCTGAAATTTCTTTTTTTAGAGAAATATCTTTGTCCAAATAACTAGTTTTTAAAAGATGATAAGCTAGAAAAAGCAAGTAAGAGGCACCTAATAATTCAATAATTCGAATTGCTTGGGGAATAGTTTTTAAAATACTCCCTAGTCCTAAAACAACAACTAGTGTATGAATAATTAATCCAGAACAAAGACCAAAACTAAAAAGAACACCTTTTCTCCAACCTTTTGCTAAACTAGTACTAATAACATAAATTATATCGGGCCCTGGAAAAAGAGTTAAACTAACTGATGTAACGATAAATAGGAAAATTGTGTTTTGCTCCATAAAAGGCAAATTTATCAATATATTTGTACTCCAATATAATGCATTTGATGATGATCGAAAGACTTGAGCAAGAACTCCATCCACTAAGGGCGAAACTTAAACAACACTCAGTTTATAAATCCATATGTTCAGTTAAAGATATCCAATTCTTTATGGAAAACCACGTGTTTGCTGTGTGGGATTTTATGTCTTTGCTTAAACAACTACAAAATCTATTGAGCTGTAATAAGATTCCTTGGCGCCCCTCTGGTTATCCAAAAGCATCAAGACTTATAAATGAAATTGTTTGGGGGGAAGAGTCAGACTTAGACAGAAACGGTGTCCCGATGAGTCATTTTGAAATGTATCTTCAGGCGATGAGATCCCTAGGCGCAAGTTCAAAAAAAATTGATGAGCTTATTGTTGACGTTAATGCTGGAGTGAGTATGGAAAATATTTTAAGTAAAGCCAACTATCCTTCACACATAAAAAACTTTTTAAATTTTACTTTTAATGTCGTATACTCTAATAAACCCCATATAATTGCTGCTGTTTTTACCTTTGGAAGGGAAGATTTAATACCTGATATGTTTATTGAAATTATTAAAAACTTGAAGATGTCTAAGGAGGAAGATCTTGCTGATCTAATCTATTATTTTGAACGCCATATAGAAGTAGATTCAGGAGAGCACGGACCAATGGCAATAGAAATGATAAAACAACTTTGTGGTGAGGATTCTAAAAAATGGGATGAAGCTATAAATTATTCAAAACAAGCTTTAGAATTAAGAATAAAGTTATGGGATGGAATCTTAATTTATTTAGAAAATAAAAAATCATTAATTCCTGTAGAATAAATGACTATGATGCGGGCAATAATCTTGATATTTATTCTACTTAGTAAAACCAATTATTCACAAGAAAATAAAGTCTCAAAATATGCTAATACAATAACAGCAAAAGAACTAATGGATAACCTGTATGTTTATTCATCGGACTATTTTCAAGGAAGGGAAACTGGAACTCTAGGCCAAAAAAGAGCTATTGATTTTCTGCAAAATTTTTATACCACATCAGGTGTTGCGTCTGCTTATGGGACTCAAAATTATTTGCAACCAATGACATTGTTTATAAAAGGAAAAAAAGTTGAAACTGAAAACCTAGCCTCAATAATAAAAGGATCTGAATATCCCGATGAATATATAATTATTACTGCGCATCTCGACCATATTGGAATTGATGAGAATGGTGATATAAATAATGGTGCTGATGATGACGGAACTGGGAATGTTGCATTGCTAGAAATGGCTGAAGCTTTTAAGCAAGCAGAAAAGGAAGGATACGGACCAAAAAGAAGTTTAGTATTCCTACATGTTACTGGTGAGGAAAAAGGACTTTTAGGATCAAAATACTATACTGAAAACCCATTATACCCTATTAAAAATACCGTTGCTAATTTAAATATAGATATGATTGGCCGAGTTGATCCCAAAAGAGAATCAGAAGATCCTAACTATATTTATTTAATAGGGTCTGACAAGTTAAGTCAGGAACTTCATGACATTTCAGAAGCTGTAAATGATAAATACATTCAATTAGAATTAGATTATACTTATAATGATGAAAGAGACCCAAATCGATTTTACTATCGAAGTGATCATTATAATTTTGCTAAAAAAAATATACCTGTTATTTTTTACTTTAATGGAACTCATGAAGACTATCATAAACCAACTGATACAGCCAATAAAATAAATTATCCTATTTTAGAAAAAAGAATAAAGTTGATTTTTTATACTGCCTGGGAATTGGCAAATAGGAAAAATAGAATTCAACTAAAATAGATCATGAATTTAATTTCTTTTAAAACAGTAATCTTAATTGCTGTAGTTTTATTTTCAAATCTCACTTTTTCTCAAGTAAAGGAAGTTGAAGCTTTAGATAGCATCATAGTAAGACATATAAACCTCGGTATTAAACTTGGTATTCCAAACCTAATAGGTGGTTCCGCTGAAATTGTTTTACCAGTATTAGGAAATAGAATTGCTCCCTATTTCGATTACAGTGGATTTTCGATAGATACAGACGAAATATCTACAAGTATATCGTATCTGGAATATGGTTCAAACCTATATTTTAATCAAAAAGGAAACGGATTTTTTATATCCTTAGGACGAGGAAAGTTTAATACTGAACTTGCCTTTAATGCCTTAGATTTTGGTAATTTACTTATACTATCCGAGCCGATCTTTACAGATTTTAACTTCAATACTACTAATATTAAGTTGGGATTAAAATCTGGAGGTACTTTTTATTTCAGGTTTGAATTAGGATTTGGCTTAACAAATATCCCTGATTCTGTAGATTTTATTGCATCTTATGGCGGAATTACAAAGAGTTTTTCAGAGGAATTACCACCTATTCCAGGAATTAGTTCTAGTGGTATTTTAATTGGAAATATTGGTTTTGGTTTTTCATTTTAATTACAAAAATTCTGTTTTGGGCGAAAACCAAATGTATATTTACATTTGAAAAATTTTTATGAATCTTTTGACTTTTAGATCATTCAAAAAAGTGAAGTTTTACACCTCACTATCTTTTTTATTTTTTTTTATTAAAGCTTCAACTTTATTAGGTCAAGATAAAATCACTCTGAGTGGATATATCTCAGATATTGAAAATAATGAAACTCTTATTGGGGTTAGTATTATATTTCCTGAACTTAAGTATGGAACGATCACTAATGAATACGGGTTCTACTCATTAACACTTCCAAAAGGATCTTATCAATTACAAATCAGCTATTTAGGCTTTGAAAATCAAATACTAGAATTAGAGCTTGATAAAGATTTAATTCAAAATTATAAACTTATTCCTCAAGCAGAAGTATTAGATGAAGTTATTGTAGAAGAAAATGTAGAGCTTTTAAATATTAAAAGTCCCCAGATGAGTGTTAATAAACTTTCTGTAAATACTATAAAAAAAATTCCTGCTGCATTAGGAGAAGTTGATATTATCAAATCAATCACTCTATTGCCAGGAGTAACAAATGCAGGCGAGGGTGCCTCAGGTTTTAATGTTCGTGGTGGCGGTGCAGATCAAAATCTTATTCTTTTAGATGAAGCTATTATCTTTAATTCTTCACATCTTTTTGGGTTCTTTTCTGTATTTAATCCTGATGCCATTAAAGATATACGTCTTTTTAAAGGAGGTATACCTTCCTCATATGGAGGAAGAGCTTCATCAGTATTAAATATTTATCAAAATGAAGGAAATAGAAATAATTTTGAAAGTCAAGGAGGGATTGGACTTATTTCCAGCAGAATACTTTTAGAAGGCCCTCTAAAAAAAGAAAAAAGCTCTTTTCTTATTGGAGGTAGAAGCAGTTATGCTCATCTATTCCTACCACTAGTTGAATCTATAGATAATAATAAGGCATATTTCTATGATTTAAATACTAAATTAAGCTATACCCTAAATGAAAGTAACAATTTTTATCTTTCTGGTTATTTTGGTAGAGACGTTTTTGATATTGATAATTTATTTGATTTAGCATATGGTAATTCAGTAGCCAACTTTAGATGGAATCATCTTTTTTCAAATAAATTATTTTCAAATCTTTCTATAATCTATTCAGATTATGATTATACCCTAGACTTTGGTCTTGTAGAATTTGACTGGAATTTAGGGATCACAAATTTTAACTTCAAATATGACTTTAAATATTATTTGAATGAAAAAATAAAAATAGAATATGGATTGAACAGTATTTATTACAAGTTTGATCCTGGATTAATTGAACCCACAACTGAAAACTCTCCCGTACAAAGACGTAAATTAGAAGATAAATTTGCATTTGAAAATGCCCTATATTGGGGAATTAATTATCAACTTTCTAACAAAATAACTTTTCAGGCTGGATCAAGACTAAGTCAATTTTTACGTCTAGGTCAAAAATTTAACACCTATAGCAATAACGATCCACTATTATACATACCTTCTTCCAGAACATATGAAGAAGCAAAACCTATTGGAACAGAAATATATTCTCCTAATGAAATTGTAAAGACGTACACTAATTTAGAACCTCGTTTTTCACTTGCGTATCAAATTGCAAAAGATCGCTCCCTTAAGCTGAGTTATAATCGCATGGCACAATACTTACACTTAATCTCAAATACAAACTCCCCTACTCCTATAGATGTCTGGGCTCCAAGTGGAAAATTTATTAAACCACAGCTTTTAGATCAGATCGGGATCGGTTATTTTAAAACTTTTCAAAACAACCAGTATAATTTAGAAATTGAAGCTTTTTATAAAAAAATCAAAAATCGACTGGATTATATTGATGGTGCTGAATTAATTGCCAATGATGCTATTGAACAAATTTTACTTTCAGGAAAAGCCAGAGCGTCAGGACTAGAATTTTTATTTAGAAAAAATGAAGGAAAACTTACGGGCTGGATCGCTTATACTTTGTCACGATCTGAGCAACAAACACCTGGAAGAAATCCAGAAGAAGTGGGTATAAATAAAGGAGAATGGTATTTTACTCCATATGATAAAACACATGATTTATCGGTAACATCAAATTATGAACTAAATAAAAAATGGAGTTTAAGTGCTAATTTTTTATTTCAAACTGGTCAACCAATTACATACCCCAATGCACAATACAAATTTTCAGGATTTTCTATTCCTAACTTTGAAGCTAGAAATAGTAGTAGGCTTCCAGCTTATCATCGCTTAGACTTTTCAGCCGTATATTCACCAAAAAATAAATTAGGACAATGGGTTTTTGGAGTATATAATATTTATAACAGAAAAAATGCTGCATCTATTCGATTTCAAGAAAACCTTGAAAGTGGAAATAATGAGGCACTACGTTTAACCATTTTCGGAATAATACCCTCTGTTACTTATAATTTTAAATTTTAATTATGAAAAAAGTCATCATTCTCTTTATTGGACTATTGTTTTTAAATTGTGAAGACCCCATTGATCTAAAACTTAATAACTCTAATCAAATTTTAGTTGTAGATGCTTTTATAAATTGGATTAAGGAGGATCAAACTTCAGAACAAGAAGTAATATTATCTTTAACAAGTCCCTATTTTCAAGAAAACTACAAATCCGCTAGTGGTGCAAATGTATTTATTGAAGATGAAGAAGGAAAAATTTACATTTTTAATGAAGAAGGACAAAGTGGAAGATATTTAACATTAGATACAATTCCATATTCCCTAGATAAAGTTTTTACATTAAACATAGAATATAATGGACAGTATTACTCTGGAAAAGAATCTTTAATCAGTGTTAGTGACATAAATCGAGTAGAGCAAGAAAATGTTAACTTTTTTGGAAGAGAATCAATACAACTACAGGCAAATAGTTTAGACCCTATAGAAGAGCGTAATTTTAGTTTTTTTGAATTTAAAAGTGATAAATTAAAAAAAACAGAATACAATATTTATAGAGATGATTTTAGTAGTGGTACAGAATATTATGGCTTTTTATTAAGCGATGAATTAGAACCGGGTGACGAGGTGCAAATTAGACAATATGGATTGTCAAATATTGCTTATAATTTCTGGTACCTATTAATTTTTCAAAATACCGAACAGGGAGGTCCTTTTCAAACTACACCTGTAAATATAATCGGTAATATGGTTAATCAAAGTGATTCAAAGTTAAATCCTCTGGGCTATTTTAGAATATCTGAAGTTTCAGAAATATTGTACACGGTTAAATGATTTAATAAAAAAACCGCCTAAAGAGGCGGTTTTAAAAAAAACAAATTGGTTTATGAAATGCCATTATGAAAATTACTTTCATAATTGCAAGTTAAAAGTAATTAAAATTATTTGGAATTTAAATAAATAAGTGAAAAAATTAATGCAAGTATGTAAGTGTTTTTCATAAAACTAAAGTAATAAATATGCCCAGACCTAAAGGTAGCCAGAACAAGATAACATCAGAAGTTAAAGATAAACTACAACTACTTATAGATGATTTAATAGCTTCTTTAGATGTTAAAGAGTTAGATGCTAACCAACGTATTAAGATGCTTCAAATAGCCTTACAATACACTTTACCAAGAATGAAACAAGCTACTAATGAAGTAAGTGTGGACTTGCCTTTGTTTGTGTCATAAATTGAATTAAATTTACAGCTTATTTATCATAAATCTATCTGAATTGAATAAGCCATTTTTTGCATTCTTACTTTTATTAGTGTTTAGTTGTTCTCCAGATGAAGAAACTCTAACTACAACAACAGAGCCCATATTTCCTATTTATTTAGACGTAAATGGTATTACAATAAAAGCATATGATTTTGCTTTAGTTGGGAATGAATATGAACTTAATGGAGTAAGCTATACTGTTGTCGATGATTCAACTATTGATGCTCAAATAGCAAACGCTAATGTTAACCTATGTACAACATTTGTAAATAATATGAGCGAACTATTTAAAGATAATTCATCGTTTAACTCTGACATTAATTTTTGGGATACTTCAAGTGTTATTACAATGAATAGTATATTTGAAAATGCAACAGCATTTAATCAAGATATTGGTAATTGGGATACTTCAAGTGTGACTGATATGGTCAAGTATGTTTTATGAAGCATCATCATTCAATCAAGATATTGGTAACTGGAATACTTCAAGTGTGACTGATATGGTTGGTATGTTTTATGAAGCATCATCATTCAATCAAGACATAGGCAGTTGGGATACTTCTAAAGTGACTAGTATGGAACGAATGTTTTGGGCTGCTGACGCATTCAATCAAGACCTTTCAGGCTGGTGTGTTACCAATATTTCCTCTGAACCAGCTGGATTTGCAACTTCTTCCCTAACAAACTTTAAAAAACCTGTCTGGGGGACTTGTCCTTAAACCCCAGTCATATCGTCTTCAGTAAGTTATACAATACACTTTACCAAGAATGAAACAAGCTACTAATGAAGTAAGTGAAGATTTACCTTTGTTTATAGAGTAAGTTCATATAATTATTTTTAAATTATTAATTTTATAATTGTTCCGTGCAAACTGGGCACAAAATATAGTTGCGGGTGGAGAGAACGCATCCAGAAAAATCGTTACATCAGTTGAAAATTGAATTTTAAAACGAAAATTATACGCAAAATTGTATAAACTTCATTTTGAAAAAAGATGTAAATTATGAAAGACGATAAAACACAAACACAATTGTTAAACGAAATTGTTGAACTTTTAAAACCAATTTCCGAATTAAGTAATCATTACAGTAGAATTTTAAATAAAGATATTGAAAATGAAAAATTAATATCTCCCCTTAAAACAACAAGAACCGCTGAAGGAGAAATGAAAAAACAATATGAATAAATAGATTGAAGAATTCTGAATCTATTAAATAAATAACCCTCCAAAAAGAGGGTTTTTTAATATCATCGCCACATCCTCTTCATTAAGTTCAGGAAGAAAAACAAGGAGTAGATAGAGTTTTTTATATTAGCAGCTTATTAACCAAAAATCAATTAAAATGAAAAAAATTTTAATAGTATCGGTCGTTTTCTTTTTGTCCTGTGCCAATCTTTATTATTGCTTACTAAGAGCTTATTTAACTGGTCCTTTAAATGTGCTTGAGCTCTAGCATCTGTCATTTTATCTTTAACTAGCTCAAGGTTCATATATCTATTAAAATATGATATTAAAAATTTATATGTAAGCCTTTTTTGTCCAAAGAATTCATTATCATATTCCTGGACCTTATCCTTTTCTACAAACTTTCTTAGCTCGTTATATAATCTTTGATTTTTTGTCATTTAATTACATCCTTCACCATAATCTACTTCTTTAGCTTTGAAGTCTTCTCCGTATTTAACTACTTTGAGTTTGTAGTCTTCCCCGTAATCTACAGCCTTCCATTTTCCAATCTTGTCTTCTCCATATTTTACATATTTGATCTTCAAATCCTCACCATAGTCAACAAATTTGACCTTGTAATCTTCTCCGTATTCAACAAACTTTACTTTACCAAAAACATTACAAGCCTTCTGGCTTATTCCAAAGAATGGTATTAGTAATATGATAAGAAGTAGTTTTTTCATACTTTAAAAATATAACCTTTTTCCTGATTTTAAAATAGTTAAAATATAATGCAACTATATATTTCCCCATCACGTATCCACACAAACCCTTAACAAACAACCCCCATTTTGTCACAAGGAAATCTTAGATTAAGGCAATGATATCATAGGATTAGAAGGAATTTGGATTGTATCCATTTGTGTAAAAGAAAAACCCTCCGCTTGTGGGAGGGTTTAATAATTTCTAATTTGTTTTGTACAACTAGTAAAATTATAACTCCTGTTCAAAGAGAAAAATCCTCTACTTGAAATGGAGCTTGAAAAGTAAATACAATAAATTATCTGCTATAACCTGAAATTACAGGAACATATTTAGTTTTTATTTTAAAAGGTGCAATTGCTTTTTTCAACTCATCAGAAACATTTCCATATAAAGTCATTTCATAAATGTTAAAAACTCTCTGAAATTCTTCAAAATCTTTTGATATTTCTCCACCTGGTGAAATATTTTTAATATGATTTAATACTGCATCAGAATTAATATAACGTTCAATTAAAGTAATTCTATTTTTTCCAGTTTTTGAAAATCGGAAGCTTAATGAAGTAGGCTCTAAATTATTGACTAAAGATTGATATTTTTTCGAAAAAGCTTCAACTTTACTAGCCGAGACTTTGGTTGTCATATTAACTATATTTACTATTTCATCTTCGTGGTTAGTAAGAGTATTCATCATTCCGCCCAAGTCAAACCAGTCTCCACCTCGAAATATCTTACCGTCTTTAAATTCAAAAGAATGGTAAGTAGTTAAATTAACTTCTTTCCCTGTTTTAACATGTTTAGCATTCCAGGTCCCATAAACTCGTGTGCTACCATCAGGAATGCCTGTTTCTGTATTTACACCAGGCAACCAATAATTTGGGGTGAACTTAAGGTTATCGAATTCAGTTTGATATCCAATTATTGCTGCTTTTACATCTTCAACTCCTCCCATATTCACTCCATATATTGGCATATGCCATTCCATGTCAGGGTGTAAAAATTTAAACATAGCTTCTGAATTTTCTTCTTCATGAAGTTTAAAGTATGCTTTAGCTATTTCAGTATTTTTTTCAAACTCTGCTAGATATGCATTATTTTCACAAGAGCAGAAAATCAAAAATATTATAGCACAGAACAGTTTTTTCATTTTAATTGATTTATAATTAATAATATGTCTAAGATATAGAGAATAGATTACATTTCAAATCCCATCCCTCTGTTTCAATAGAAAAACTGTTTTCTAAAACCCATGCCCCTGTGTTTGGATTAGGAATGCCTTAGAATTTTTTGGATTTTATTAATCCATCATACCCATTTTCAATAGCAAAATCAATTAATTCTCTTTTAGTAAATTCAAGTGCTTCACAGAGATGATAAACCTCCATAGTTAAATTTCTTTTCATGTCTCCTTCTCTTTGAAAATCATAATAATGCTGAATATCTAATGTATCCTCAATTATTGATTTTAATTTTGAATATATTCTGAGGGTATATTGTGTTTTGTGGTTAAATGAAACATTATACTTCTCTAATTCTTCCATTCTCAATTGCGATAATAAATCATCTTCTTTTTTCATTTTTAAATATTTATTGGGTTAGCTTTTAAATACAATATCATAGTCCACATCTTTACCTATATGCTTGGTTACATACTTGCACACTGCTTCACTATCATAGATTGGTTGATAGTCTCCTACAGAAACATTCCCCATTCCATATTTAACTTCCTGGTAGGTCATGTCTGTATTAGTGCCAATAAGCATGTGAACGTGTAGGTTGTTGTAATCTCCCTTGTCTCTCTCTGATACAAAGAATGCCTGTTCTACCTTGTTAGAGCGCTGTTAGAAGTTTTGTAAGCCAGTTTCTCACCGTCATAGTGTGAATCCTGTATGGAGTTCTGCATGTTACGAAGTAATTCCATTGTAATTGCTGGATGAAGTTTGCGTAATCGTTAGATAAATTCATTCTCTTAAGTTTATGCAATAACATAGATTAAGGAAGTCCATGCCCTTGCTGGTTATGAATTATGATGCGATTTGACTTGATTAGATTTGAATACTCAAATTTACATTATTATAAGATGTGTTTTTGGGATTTAAGAGAAATTGGATGATTTTGAGGGGCAGAATTAGGGGCAGATTTTTTACAAAAAAAGGGAGAACTTTACGTTATCCCTTTTCTTTATCGGGTGGATGAGCGGTCTCGAACCGCCGACCTCCTGAACCACAATCAGGCGCTCTAACCAACTGAGCTACAACCACCATTTAGATTTGCAAATTTAAAAGTTTTTAGACACCAAACAAGTTTTTGTTATTCTCTTATTTGTCAATCCATTGGATATAAAATACCAGTCTGCTTCCTAACTTCATCCATTAACTTTACAAGATTTAAACTTTGCTGCAAAGACCATTTAGAAGATTCTGTTTCGTTATTTCTTAAACATTGATTTACTTCTAAAATCTCGTAGGTATAACCCTTTCCTAAAAAATCAAATGTTTTTTCGAAAGATTCTTCTTTTTTAACAAGTTTAAGATTTGGTGACTCATGCCAACGAGAGTCTAAATATATTTCTCCGGCTTCACCACAAATTGTTGCGCGCATATTCTCATGATGAGAAAAACTCGAGTATAATATAGCTTGAGATTTATCATAAGTCAACAAAATCCCTATTTGTTCATCAACACCTGTTTCAGAAACTACTGCAGAAGCTTTAATTGAATTTGGTTTACCCATAACTATGGAAGCAAGAAATAAAGGATAAATTCCAATATCTAATAAACTTCCACCTCCTTTTTTAAGATTAAAAAGACGAGAGTCGAATTCTTTATCTAGACCATAGAAACTAAAAGTTGCATTTACATACCTCAATTTACCTATTTCACCTCTATCAATCCATTGAAGTACTTGTTCGAAGGCTGGGTTAAATCTTGTCCAAAGTCCTTCCATTAAAAAAACCTTATGCTTTTTAGCGCAATCAATCATTTCTTTAACTTGACGCTGATTAATAGCTAACGGTTTTTCACATAAAATAGATTTTCCATTCTTTATTGCTTCAATAACATGTCCGTGGTGATTTTGATTCAAAGAAGCTATATAAATAATTTTAACAGAATTATCCGCATAAAGGCTTTCATAATCTCCATAAAAAGTATTTACTCCAAATTCTTTTGCAAAAACTTTAGCACGGTCTTCGTTCGAAGATGCTACTGCTGTGAGTTCACAATCCTCAACTAAAATTAAATCAGAAGCAAATTTGTGAGCTATTTTTCCAAGACCTAAAATACCCCATTTAATCAAAGCAGGCATTAGGTACGAATTAAATCATCTAAATTACTAATTGAAATTGGTTGACGTGAAGTAAACCCCTCCCCTGCTTCAGTTCCAATTAGTCTACCAAAGTTTTTTGCTCGATACAAAACACTATCGTGGAAGTTTTTACTGCTTATAGGAGTGTTTAACTCAGTTGAGTTTGGATTAAAAAATTGGCTGGTATATGCTGAAACAGCCTGAATTTTTAAATCAATAAAACCAGAAACGTCAATTATTACATCTGGTTTTATATCATTCCATTGTATGTATTCTAAAATAAGTTTTGGCCGCCATGCATCTTGATACTTATCATTAGAATCTTTAGTTTCTATTTTAGTTAGTCCACTTAAGAAACAAGCGTCATTTACCAAGCGGTTTCCCCTGCCGTGATCGATATGGCGATCTTCAATAGAATTACATATAACAATCTCGGGTCTATACTCTCTTATTTTTTTTATAACTGAAAGCTGATGATTTTCGTCATTAATAAAAAAACCATCTTTGAATTTTAAATTTTCCCGTTTTAAGACACCTAAAACAGAAGCAGCTTAGAAGCTTCATTTCTTCTTATATCTATATTCCCACGAGTTCCTAATTCACCTTGAGTAAGGTCGATAATTATCGCTGACTTACCTTGATTTATAGATTTTGCTATTGTACCTCCACTTCCTAATTCGACATCATCAGGATGAGATCCAAAAGCTAGAATATCAACATTTATCATATTTGTATTTTTGATGATTGAAGTAAATCTTTTTTCAAGTCTTCAACAGATTCTATTCCTGCAGAAAAACGAACCATTTGGGGACTAATACCTTGAGAAATTCTTTCTTTTTCTGTTAATAAAGCATGGGATGTAAGGCGAGGACTTAGAGCAGTACTTTCAATCCCAGCTAAACTCATTGTTGGCTTGATTAGTTTTAGGCCAAGTAAAAACTTTTTACAATCCATTTCTGATATTAAATCAAATGATAACATGCCTCCAAAACCTTTCATCTGCATTTTAGCTGTATTGTGTTTTGGATGATTTTTAAGACCTGGATAATAAACTTTTTCAACCCAACTTTCCTTTTCTAAAAAATCAGCAATTAGTTTTGCATTTGTATTTTGAGCTTGAACACGAATGAAAAGAGTTTTTATGCTTCTTTCCAAGAGCCATACTGTGTAATCACTTAAACTCCCTCCCAAGTTTTTTGCAGAGCTAAATATTTGTTTAATACTATTTTTAGTTCCAAGAACAGCTCCTGCACAAATATCACTATGACCACCAAGATACTTTGTAGCACTGTGAATAACAATATCAATACCCATAGAAATTGGATTTTGATTCACAGGACTCGCAAAAGTATTATCAATCATTGTCCAGATACCTGATTTTTTGGCAAGATCACTAATAGATTTTATATCTATGATTTTAAGTGTTGGATTACTTGGAGTTTCAATGTAAATTCCTTTAGTATTTTGCTTTAGTTCGGATTCAAAATCATCAACTTCAGTTCCTGAGGTAAAGCAGAACTCAATGCCATACTTAGAAAATTCATTTTGAATAAAATTTCTTGTACCGCCATATAAATCATCTTGAAAAATTACGTGATCTCCAGATTTTAGATGGGAAAGTAGCGCTGTGCTTATAGCAGCCATACCTGAACCAAATAACAATCCAGCTTCAGCTCCTTCTATAGCAGCTATTTTTTTTGCAACTCCTATTTGATTTGGAGTATTAAAATACCTAGGATAATGATTGATTTCAACATCGTTGAAGGCATAAGAAGATGACATATATAATGGAGATATTGCTCCACCATATTTTTCATCTTTTAACTCTCCTGCATGAACACAAAGTGTTTTAAAATCTTGTGATTTTTTCATTTAATTTTCAATCCATGAAATTACTTTGGGGTCATCTGGTTGTGTTCTTGGAGAAATCAACTCTCGCTAACTGTCCATCAGAATTAATCAAATATTTTTGAAAATTCCATGACACGCTAGAACTTATAACTCCATTTTCAGCTTCTTTTGTTAAAAATTTATAAACTGGATGCATATTCCCCCCTTTAACTGATATCTTGCTCATCATTGGAAAGGTTACTCCATAATTTTTTTCACAGAAAGCAGCAATTTCTTCATCAGTTCCAGATTCTTGAAATAGAAAGTTATTTGCTGGAAATCCAATAATTTCAAAATTTTCATTTCCATATTTAACATATAATGCCTGTAATTTCTTGTATTGAGGTGTTAATCCGCACTTAGAGGCGGTATTAACGATCATTACTTTTTTACCTTTTAAAGTACTAAAATCAAACTCTTCTCCCTCGAGATTGGTGACTTTAAATTGATAAATTGTTTTTTTTGGACTTGGTTGTCCTTGAACTCCTATAGAAGTAATCATAAAGGTGATAAAGATTAAGTTTACAAATTTCATTTTGCATTTTATTCAAAGGTCGATGATTTAATTCAAAGAAAAAAACTCGATTTTTCATTATACTACTTCTGCACTCAGACCCTCTTCTAAAAGCTTATTACACTTGAGGATAAGCTCTTCAAAAGCTCCTGTTTTGACTCCACATTTTCCAGAATAGTGAACAATAAACGCACATTGCTCAGCTTGAATATAAGAATGATCACATATTTTGACTAAACATTCAATGACATGATCAAAAGTATTAACTTCATCATTATATAAAATGATTTCATATTCCTTTTCTTCAAGAGTTTCAACCTCATTACTCTCTTGTGGAATAATTTTAGGATTTTTTTTCTCATTTTTAAGTTTTAATGCACACCAAGTGTCCTTTTCCTTTTCTTCAACAATTTGAAGACCAAACTCTTCTGCTCTCTCTTTTAATATAGGTATATCTTTGATATAAAAACCTGAAATTAATAAAGTTCCCTTAAAAGATAATGCTTTTGCATAAGATGGAAATTGATCCAACAAAATATTACGATTGATATTTACTAAAATAAAATCGTAGCTGGTACTTTTTTTAATTATTTGATTTCCAAAAACTACATTAATGTTTTTACATTGATTTTGAACTGCATTTTCTTTCGAGTTTTTTATACACCAAGGGTCATTATCAATAGCATCTATATTTTTTGCTCTCATTTTTGAAGCAATAATAGCTAAGATGCCTGTACCACATCCCATATCTAATACAGAACTCCCTTCTACATTTTCATTTAACAGGAATTCCATTATCATAAATGTAGTTTGATGATGTCCTGTTCCAAAGCTCATTTTTGGGTTAATTACCAGCTCATATTCTTTATTAAACTTAGGATGAAAATCTGCACGTATTACGCAATTATCTCCTACAAGAATTGGCTTAAAATCAGACTCCCATTTGGCATTCCAATTAGTAGGCTCAATTTTATCTAATTTAAAATGAATTTTAACGTCACTACTCTTAAACAATGGAATGGATTCTAAAAAATTATTATAATGGAGATTCTCAGGGATAAACGCATCAAATCCAATATCTGTCATTTGAAAACTTTGAAAGGGAAGACTTTGTAATTGAGCAAGTAAAATCTCGCTCCACGGTGTCATAGGTGATATTTTAAAATAATATACTATATAGGCATTAGTCACTAAAAGGAACTAACTATTTCAATGAAATCAGCTGCCTTTAAGGAAGCGCCACCTATCAGACCACCATCAACATCTTTACCTGAAAATATTTCTCGTGCATTATTGGGTTTAACACTCCCCCCATATAAAATAGCTACATCTTCAGCTATTTTTTGGTTATAATTTTCTATAATTAAATTTCTAATATATTTATGCATTTCCTGAGCTTGTTTTGGACTTGCAGTTTCCCCAGTACCAATCGCCCAAACCGGTTCATATGCCAAAATAATTCTTTTCCATTGCGTTTCGGGAAGATCAAAAAGTGCGGTTTCAAGCTGCCTAGCTACCACTTTAAAATGATTATTTGATTTACGATCTGCAAGCTGTTCTCCAAAACAAAATATAACTTCCATGTCAGCATCCAAAGCTGCTTTTACTTTTTCTTTAATAATACTATCCGTTTCGCGAAAAATAGCACGTCTTTCAGAATGACCAATGAGCGTCGTAGTAACTTCGATACCCTTGAGCATATCGGCAGAAATTTCTCCAGTGTATGCTCCTGAAACAGCTGCATTTATATTTTGAGCAACAACAGTTATAGAGGTATTACTTAAAATTTCATTACTTTGAGATAGTTGAGTGAAAGCAGGAGCAACCATTACGCGAACATCATTTGGAATTTCAAAGGATTTTATACTATTCAATAATTCTTTGGTCTGGAATTGATTATTATTCATTTTCCAGTTTCCAGCTACAATTTTATCTCTCATGGTTTATGATGTTTTTATTCTTGGATCTAAATAAACGTATATTAAATCGACTACAATATTAATAATAATAAAAAGAAAGGCAATAACAATTACAGCACCCATTACAACTGGAATATCTAATTGATTAAGTGCCTCTACTATCTCTTTTCCTAGTCCATTCCAACCAAAAACATATTCTACAAAAATAGCTCCAGCTAAAAGAGATGCAAACCATCCAGATACTGCAGTAATTACTGGATTTAATGAATTTTTTAAACCATGTTTAAAAATTACTTGATATCTAGAAAGACCCTTAGAGTATGCGGTTCTTATATAATCCTTAGAAAGAACTTCTAATAAATTAGTCCTAATTAATTGAATAATAACTGCCAAGGGGCGAATTCCTAAAACAAAAGATGGCAAAATTAAATTTTTCCAAATAATATGATATGAATCTCCAAAATCATCTAATTCATAAAGACTTCCTGTCATATTGAGTTGGGTGTACGAATGGAGAATATATCCAAAAAACCAAGAAAAAAGTATTGCGCTAAAAAAAGAAGGAACACTCATGCCAATAGTACTAAGAAATAGAAGAAAGCGATCAATCCAATGGTCTTTGAATATAGTTGCCATAACACCTAATAAAACCCCTAATATAACAGCTATTATCATAGAAGAAAAAGCAAGTATAATCGTATTTGGTAAAGTATCTTTTAATATTTCAGAGATAGGCTTTCCTCTTTTTTGATATGAAGTGCGCAAATATGGTAATTTCATTAATAAAATATAATTCTTACCATTAAATATTTTCCAACCTCCATAAATTGATTTATCATAATGAGCAAAAACCTTAGGATCTTTAGAATGGTAGGAAATTGGTGATAAATCATTTAAATAATAAAAATACTGTTTAGAAAGTGGCAAATTAAATCCAAATTTTTCTTTAATTACCTCTAAGAGTTTACTATCTTCATTTTGATCTAACATCATCTGAGCTGGGTCTCCCGGAAGAACAGTGAATAGAAAAAACACTAAACTTGCTACACCAAAAAGGGCTAAAAAAGTTTGAATTATTTTATTAATAGCATATTGCATCATCCTTTTAAATGAATAAGAGCAAAAATTGCATAATTAACCATATCATGATAGTTTGCCTCAATTCCTTCACTTACAAGTGTTTTTCCTTCATTTTCTTCAATTTGTTTTACTCGAAGAAGTTTTTGTATAATTAGGTCAGTAAGTGAGCTTATTCGCATATCCCTCCAAGCTTCACCATAGTCATGATTTTTATTAAGCATTAATTCAAAAATGACTTTTAATTGTTCATCATAAAGCTCTAAAGCTACATCTAAATTTAAATCAGACTTTTCAGCTACTCCTTTATTAATTTGTATTAGTGCCATAACACTGTAGTTAATTATTCCAATGAATTCTGACTCTTGTCCTTCATCAATCTTTTGAGTTTGGTTAGTTTGTATGCTTCTGATTCGTTGAGCTTTTATAAAAATTTGATCCGTCAAGGATGGAAGTCTAAGAATTCTCCATGCAGATCCATAATCACTCATTTTTTTTTCAAATAAAGCTCTGCATTGAAAAATAATTTCTTTGTACTCTTTTTCCGTAGCTTCCATTTAATTTAAATTTGTCATAAATTTCGAATTTATTTTTAATTCATTTACTCTTCATTTTAAAAGTTATCAAAAAAAACATTAAACCACATCAAATTCGAATACGAGGAAATCTAATCGATTTAGCAACACCCAAAATCATGGGGATTTTAAATCTTACAAAAGATTCTTTTTTTGATGGCGGAAAGTATAATAATTTAAATAGCGCCATAGCTCATACTCAGAAAATGCTTGATGAAGGTGCGTACTTTATTGACATTGGAGTTTCAAGTAGTAAACCTGGAAGTTTACTTATTAGCCCAGAAGAAGAAAGAAATCGCTTGATTCCACTTCTAAAAGTATTACTAAAAGAATTTCCAAAAACTCACTTTTCATTAGACACATACAATAGCTTAGTAGCTGAAGAAAGTTTGGATCTTGGAATAAGTATGATCAATGATATATCAGGAGGTCTTATAGATCCAAATATTCTTTCTGTAGTAGGGTTGCACAAAGTACCTTATGTAATTATGCATATGAAGGGAATACCAAAAAATATGCAGGATGATATTTATTATCAAAATACAGTTCAAGAAATTACTTACTTTTTTAGTAAGCAAATAAAAAAGGCTTCTTCAGCCGGTATAAACGACATAATCATCGATCCCGGATTTGGATTTGGAAAAAGTAAAAAAAACAACTTTACTTTACTACAAAATTTAAGTTACTTTGAAAATCTTAAATGCCCAATACTTATTGGTATTTCTAGAAAATCTATGGTTTATAAAACCCTGGGAATTGGACCTGATCATTCTTTAAATGGAACAACAGCTCTTAATGCTTGGGGATTAGATCGTGGAGCAAAAATCTTAAGAGTTCACGATGTTAAAGAAGCGAAAGAATGCATCGACTTATGGTTAGAGCTTCAATAGTTTTTATAAATTTACACAAACGACGTTTACTTGAATATTACAGATTTTATTAACTTTTCTTTTATAGATGTTATTGACATAATACTTGTTGCTTTACTCCTTTTTTATCTTTATAGGTTAGTTCGGGGTACTGTAGCTATAAATATATTTATTGGAATCGTTATAATTTATTTAATTTGGAAATTGACTGCTTTACTCAATATGGATGTATTAAGTAATTTGCTAGGAAAGTTTATAAGTGTTGGATTCTTTGCCCTAATCGTAGTTTTTCAACAAGAAATAAGAAAGTTTCTTCTCCTTTTGGGATCAACAAACTTTACAAATAAGCGAAATGTGGTTCGCTATTTTAGGTTTTTAAGCCAAACTCAAGAAGAGTCAAATTTAAATTTAAAAATCTTAATAAATTCTTGTGACGAAATGGCCAAAACTAAAATGGGAGCTATAATTGTATTGCAAAAAAATAATTCTCTTGATTTTACTTTAAATGAAAGTAATTATTCTAAGATACAATTGACACCCCAAGTTCTGGAAAGTATATTTTTCAAAAACAGTCCTTTACATGATGGGGCTATTGTCATTAAAAATAATATCATAATAGCTACTCGTGTTATTTTACCTGTGAGTGATAAATCAAATATTCCTTCGCGTTATGGCTTACGTCACCGAGCAGCATTGGGTATTACTGAGAAAACAGATGCGTTAGTATTAGTGATATCTGAACAAACTGGAAAAATAGTTTATTTTAAAAATGGAAGCTTTTATAGTATTGATAGTCTTGAAGCATTAAAAAAATCAATTACTCAAGATTTGAGTAATTAATTAAACGGTAAGCTCTTCTGCAAACTGCACATTATAAAGCTTAGCATAATAACCATCTTTAAATTTTAATAACTCATCGTGAGTGCCTTGTTCTACAATATCGCCTTTATGCATAACTACTATTCGGTCTGCATTTTTAACGGTTGCTAAACGATGAGCAATAATAATAGATGTCTTACCTTTAGTCAAAGTATCAATTGCCCTTTGTATTATCTCTTCTGAATAACTATCAACTGAAGATGTAGCTTCATCAAGGACAAGAATTGAAGGTTCTGAAATATAAGCTCTTAGAAATGCAATTAACTGTCGTTGACCAGTAGAAAGCATTACTCCTCTTTCTTTAACATTGTAGTCATAACCATTAGGTAATGATTCTATAAAATCGTGAACTCCTATGTTTTTTGCTGCTTCAATTACTTTATCTTTTGAAATTTGAGAGTCAAAAAGTGTAATATTATTAAATAGACTGTCTGCAAATAGGAATACATCTTGAAGAACAACAGAAACCTTATTACGTAAAGATTTTAAATCATATTTACGAATGGAAATCCCATCTATAGTAATATTGCCTGAATCAAATTCATAAAAACGTGACATTAAATTTATTATAGTAGATTTTCCAGCTCCCGTAGCACCAACTAAGGCAATTGTCTCACCAGATTTAATTTCAAGTGATATATCATTTATTATTCTCTCCCCTTGATTGTATGAAAATCCTAACTTTTTCAGACATATATTACCATTAATTTGAGATGGCTTCAGAGTTCCCTTATCTTCTATATTACTATGTGTTTCTAAAATTTCAAATATTCGCTCAGCTGCTACCATTCCCATTTGTAAAGAATTAAATTTATCTGCAATTTGTCTCAAAGGTCTAAATAACATCTGAGACATTTGAATAAAAAGAAAAATAGTTCCAAGTGAAACATCTCCACCTGAGATCACATTTAATCCTCCATACCATACCAAAAGCCCAATTGTAATTGAAGAGGAAATTTCAGCAACAGGAAAAAAAATAGAATTAAACCATACTGTTTTTAGCCAGGCTTTTTTGTGTTTTTTATTAATCGAAACAAAATTATCATACTCAATTTTTTCACGACTAAATAATTGAACTATTTTAATTCCACTAATTCGCTCTTGTACGAACGAATTTAAATTAGCTACTTGCACGCGAACTTCTTCAAAAGCTTTTTTCATTGACATTTGAAAAAGTCTTGTTGCGTACAAAATAATAGGCAAAACTAAAAAAACAATTACAGATAAACTCCAATCTACGTAAAGCATTACTCCAGCAACTAAGACCATTTTTAATAAATCTGCTATGATCATAAATAAACCTTGCGAAAAAATACTTGCAATAGTTTCAATATCATTTACAGAACGAGTTACCAAACGCCCAACAGCAGTCTTATCAAAATAAGCCATTTTAAAGTGAAGAATCTTATTAAAAAGTTTAACCCTTAAATCTTTAATTACTTTTTGTCCTAACAAATTAGCATAAAAAACAAAAAGAAATTGGAATACAACCTCAAGCAACAAACTTAAGAACATCAAAATAACTAAGAAAATCATTCCTTGGTAGTCCTTAGGTCGAATATAATCATCCACAGTAACCTTTAATAAATAGGGGGTTACTGTAGAAAATGAAGATAGCAAAATTGCTGAAATCATTACAAAATAGTAAGTGGACTTAAAGGGTTTTATATAAGTCGAAAGTTTAGCAAAAAGTACTAAATCAAAAATTTTACCACTTACTTTTGCCATAACTATAAATAGATGCTATTTGGATATTCTATTTTAGTTAAAAACAATCCTTGCGCAGGAACTGAATAACCAGCAGCAGAACGTTTTTTAAATGAAATAATTTGATGCAATTCTTCTATCTTTTTTTTATTTAAACCAATTTCAATTAAAGTTCCAACAATAGCTCTAACCATATTGCGCAAAAAACGATTTGCTGTAATTGTAAATGTATAACCCTTTTTAGAATTAGTCCACTTAGCATAAGTGATGTCACAAAGAAAAGTTTTAACATCTGTCTTAGATTTAGAAAAACATTCAAAATCATCGTATTCTAGAAGAATTTGAGCAGCATCATTCATTTGCTTAAAGTCTAAATTTTGATTAATTTGATAATGCAGATTATTCTCAAAAGCTACCTTCCCTTTAGATATATGATATTCATAGGTTCTTGAAAGCGCATCAAAACGTGCATGGGTATCAGATTTTACTTGTCTAATAGAATGAATAACAATGTCGGATGGTAAAAATTGATTAAGCTTATAAACTATTTGATTTTGCGACTCTGCATTTAAACTTGAGTCAAAGTGCGCATACATCTGTCGAGCATGAACACCTGTATCAGTTCTTCCTGCAGCAATCAAAGTAATTTTTGATTTTAAGAGTATGCCCAAGGCATTTTCCATTACTTCTTGAACAGAAATTGCATTGGGTTGGCTTTGCCAACCATGATAATTAGTACCTGCATAAGAGAATTCTAAAAAATAACGCACTTTCACTTATTTATTCTTTGTAAATATACTTTGAAAAATTTATCGACACAATCTGAAAATTATTTCTAAATTAAAAAAGTTTTTTGTTAGTTATTCTAAACTAAATTCTGGTGAATCTAATTTTTAAAAATGAATCTAAAAGTTGAAATAATTAAATTCAAATAAAATTTTATAGATAGCTAACATTAATAAATTTAATTCTACCAATGAAGAAAATCTTATTGCTTTCTGATACTCACGACCGCTTAGATAAAAAAATAATCAGTTATATCGCAAAGTCTGATCAAGTCTGGCACGCAGGAGACATAGGGAGCTCAAGGATATTAGATAATCTATCTAAATTGAAACCCCTAAGGGCTGTTTATGGAAATATAGATGGACATCAAGTTAGATTGCAATTGCCTGAGGTTCTATTTTTTGATTGTGAAGGTATTTCTGTGTTAATGATTCATATTGCTGGTTATCCAGGTAGGTATAATTCAAAGACTAGAGACTTGATCATAAAATATAGACCTAAATTATTAATTTGTGGTCATTCTCATATTTTAAAAGTGATGCAGGACAAAAAAAATAATCATTTACATATCAATCCTGGTGCAGCAGGTATATCCGGTTTTCATAAAATAAGGACAATGCTTCGTTTTGAAATAGATAATGGTAAAATTCAAAATCTTGAGGCTATTGAGTTAGGTGCTAGAGGTCGGTTAGCGAATACGATCAATGGAACTAACTAATTTTTCATCTTTATTAATTGCCCTTCGAGCTAATAGAAGCAATATACATTCTACAAAAGAACTTACAAGAATTATGAAAATAATGGTATTTAAATCTCCTTCAAATATTTTTGAAATATAGATCTGAAGTACAATTAAATTAAGTAAAATTAAAATTAAACAAATGATTGACTGAATTTTTCTTCTCCTATAAATAAAAAGAGATATAAATCCTAAAATCGGAATACAGTAAAAACCATAAAGGTCTTTAAAAAATGAATTTAATTCAATACCTAAAGGAGAATTAAGAGAAACATATAAAACAATAAAAGAGAGTAAAATAACCAAAAGAAGATATAAGGATTGAATACGCTGAATCATAAATAGTTTTTTAACAAAATTAACTTTTTTTTAAAAGTGGATGTTTTAAATAAAATTTGTAATATTGTCATTCTTCAATAAAAAACATTATAGCGTTAATGACGTCTATAAAGCCTAAACCACAATAATTAATGTACGAATTAGCTACTCTTAAAACAAAGAAACTTTCTGAATTACAAGAAATCGCCAAAAAAATTGGTATCAAACGTATTGCAGGATTAAAAAAATTAGATTTGGTCTATCAAATTGTAGATTTCATTGCTTCAAAACCTGATGAAGAAACAAATTCTAAAACTATCCAAACAAAGCAAAATAATAAATCAGTAAATCAAAAATCTGAAGATACAAAGCATGAAGGTCATAAGCCTGAAAATCAAAAAAAGACTTCTCAACAAAATCATATAGCACAAAAATCAAGGCCTAACAATAACCCTGATAACAAATTAGAAAACAGAAACCCTCATAAAAAAGAAGCTCACAGCAATAATAAATTTAAGAAAACTGGGAATCATAACAATAATCCTAATCAAAAAAATAGTATTAAAAATGGTAATCGTGGTGATCATAACCATAACAAAGATAATAGAAGTCGTTACCGACAACCTGACTTTGAGTTTGATGGTATAGTCCAAACAGAAGGTGTTCTAGACATGATGACTGAAGGTTATGGATTTTTACGTTCTTCAGACTACAATTATCTTTCTTCGCCTGATGACGTTTATGTTTCTCAATCTCAAATCCGTCTTTTCGGATTAAAAACTGGTGATACTGTACTAGGCTCTGTACGCCCCCCTAAAGAAGGTGAAAAATACTTTCCATTAATTAAAGTAGATAAGATCAATGGTTTGGATCCTAAAGTAGTTAGGGATCGTGTTTCATTTCAACATCTTACCCCCCTTTTTCCTCAAGAAAAATTTAACTTGGCAGACAAACAAAGTACGATTTCTTCCAGAATAATGGATTTATTCTGTCCTATAGGTAAGGGACAAAGGGGTATGATTGTTTCTCAACCAAAAACTGGAAAAACAATGCTTCTTAAAGATATCGCAAACGCAATATCAGCGAATCATCCGGAAGTTTATCAATTAATTTTATTAATTGACGAGAGACCAGAGGAGGTTACTGATATGCAAAGAAATGTTGATGGTGAAGTCGTTGCATCTACATTTGACGAACCTGCAGAACGTCATGTTAAGATTGCTAACATTGTTTTGGAAAAAGCCAAAAGGCTTGTTGAGTGTGGACATGATGTTGTTATACTTTTAGACTCTATTACACGTCTAGCAAGGGCATATAATACTGTTCAACCTGCTTCTGGAAAAATCCTTAGTGGAGGTGTTGATGCTAATGCTCTTCATAAGCCAAAACGATTTTTTGGTGCGGCTAGAAATATTGAAAATGGAGGTTCACTATCTATAATTGCAACAGCCTTAACAGAAACAGGTTCAAAAATGGATGAAGTTATTTTTGAAGAATTTAAAGGAACTGGTAACATGGAGCTTCAACTAGATAGAAGAATTGCTAATAGAAGAATATTTCCAGCAATCGATTTAGTGTCTTCAAGTACACGGCGCGATGATTTATTACTTGATGAGAATACTATTAAACGGATGTGGATTATGAGAAAGTATTTAGCTGATATGAATCCTGTTGAGGCAATGGAATTTATTAATGATCGCTTTACTAGAACTCAAAGCAATGAAGAATTTTTAATTTCAATGAATTCTTAAATTAAATCAAGTTTAGAGTGAAGCGACATGCTTAGCAAGTTTAGATTTTAAGTTAGATGCTTTGTTAGCGTGAATTATATTTTTCTTTGATAACTTATCAATTAGAGAAATGACAGAAGGAAACATCTTATTTGCTTCTTTCTTCTTAGTAAGCTCACGCAATTTTTTAATAGCATTCCGAGTTGTTTTATGTTGGAAACGGTTCAAAAGTCGTTTCTTATTGTTTGAACGAATGCGTTTTAATGCTGATTTATGATTTGCCATAATTAAAATTTATTTTGTAGCCCGTAGGGGAGTCGAACCCCTCTTTCCAGGATGAAAACCTGGCGTCCTAACCGATAGACGAACGGGCCATATTTTAGTGCGCAAATGTACACGGAATATTATTATTAAGCAAATACATTTAAAAACAATAACATATTGACTTTTACGTAGTTTTTTTTAAAAAAAAACCTCTTAAAAAAAAGGTTTAATCCATTTTAAAATCAAAAAAAGGAATGATTATTAACTAAAATAAATTAAATCAATATGCTCTAGCGAATAGTACACGTCTATTGGAATCTTTCCCAGAATAAACACATTTGCCTGATTCTTCCTTGAAATCTAATGGGATACAACGAATTGTTGCTTTTGTTTCTTTTTTAATTGCCTGTTCAGTAAGCTCAGTCCCATCCCAATGTGCAGAGATGAATCCACCTTTTTTATCTAATATTTTTTTGAAATCTTCAAAATTATCTACTGTAGTTATTTTTTGTTCGCGAAAACTTTTTGCCTTATCAAATAAAGCTAGTTGTATTTCTTTGAGATGAAGATCAATATAATTTACAACTTCTTCTTGACTAATAACAGTTTTTGATAAATTGTCCCTTCTAGCAATTTCAACACTACCTTTTTTTAAATCATTTGGACCAATTGCAATTCGAATAGGAACTCCCTTAAGCTCATATTCATTAAACTTAAATCCTGGTTTAAATTTATCACGATTATCAAATTTAACACGGATATTTTTTTCTTCTAAAAGCAATTTAATCTTTAAAGCTACTTGAGCGATTTGTTTTTGCTGCTCTGCACCTTTATAAATTGGAACAATAACCACTTGATATGGAGCAAGGTTTGGAGGTAGAACTAATCCTTTGTTATCGCTGTGAGTCATAATTAATGCACCAATAAGTCTTGTAGAAACTCCCCATGATGTAGCCCAAACATAATCTAGGGATCCTTTGTCTGATGTAAATTTCACATCAAATGCCTTAGCAAAGTTCTGACCTAAAAAGTGTGAAGTTCCTGCTTGTAAGGCTTTCCCATCTTGCATTAAGGCTTCGATACAATACGTTTCTTCTGCTCCTGCAAATCGCTCACTTGAAGTTTTGGTTCCTTGTATAACAGGAATCGCCATAAAGTTTTCAACAAAATCAGCATATACTTGATTCATCAATTTTGTTTCCTCAATAGCTTCTTGCTTTGTGGCATGGGCCGTGTGACCTTCTTGCCATAGAAATTCTGATGTTCTTAAAAAAAGTCGAGTACGCATTTCCCAGCGAACAACATTAGCCCATTGGTTTATTAAAATTGGTAAATCTCTGTAAGATTGAATCCATGATTTATATGTATTCCAAATCACAGCTTCGCTAGTAGGTCGGACAACTAGTTCTTCTTCTAACTTAGCCTTGGGGTCAACTTTAAGCTTGCCCGGTTTATCTTCATCATTTTTTAAACGATAATGAGTAACAACTGCACATTCTTTTGCAAAACCTTCAGCATTTTTTTCTTCGGCTTCAAATAAACTTTTAGGAACAAATAGCGGAAAGTAAGCATTTTCATGTCCAGTAGCCTTAAACATTTTATCAAGTTCAGCTTGCATTTTTTCCCATATAGCATATCCATAGGGTTTAATAATCATACAGCCTCGTATTGCTGAATTCTCAGCAAGATCAGCTTGAACTACAATTTCATTATACCATTTGGAATAATCTGTTTCCCGAGGAGTTAATTTATTGGACATAAAAGTTTGGCACAGAATTTGCCTATATTTAATTATAATAATGATTGATACAAATCTAAACCTTTTGTCTCACATTTCTAAAACGATTCCTATGAAAAAGAAACCATTTTACGCTCAAATTAAAGATTTATTTTTTGGACTTTCTTTAATAGCTTTAATTGTTAGTTGTGGTAGTTTCAAAGGATCATCATACTTTAATTCAGATGGTATTTATTTTTCTGAATCAAAATTAATTTCAGAAAAACCTAATACTATTTCAAAAAATAATTATTACGAACAGTATTTCAAAGAAGCTTCCAATAATGGATATGTAGAAACAACCGAAGAAGATATATATTTTACTGATGTAAATTCTTACAATAGTTCTAGTGAATACGAGGATGAAATTGTTTTTGATAATAATAATTCACAGATTCCTTGGGGAGGAGAATCTTCCCAAACAGAAGTTATTTTAGTTAATGCTTTTCCGAATTATTCATGGGGACTAGCTGGGTTTGGTTTTGGCTATTCGCCATTTTGGAATAATTATTATACTAATCCATACCGATTTGGATATGGAGGGTTTTATAGTCCATTTTTAAACCTGCCATATTGGAATATTTCCAGTGGATTTGCTGGTATGTGGGGTGGTTTTAATTCTTTTTACTCACCGTTTAGCTATTATGGAGGGTTTTACAATCCTTATGGTTTTGGTTTTAGAAATGGATTCAGAAATAACTGGGCAAATAGATGGAATCGTTTTGATGACTATTATGGAAATAATTTTAACCAAAGAAATAAACGAGACTATCGTTCTACTGTAGCTAGAATAAAATCTGGTCGAGGAGAAAAAACTTACAATAGTCCTAAAGAAAGAAATAAAGAAAAAAACCAAAATACTAATTCAAGAACACGTAATGTCCAAAATACTCTTAATCGAATAAATTTAGGAAGAGGTGTTAGTTCACCGGGTAGAAATTTAGTTGTTGGATATGATAGAAATCGGTTAACAGATAACATAAATAAAATAAACAATTCAAGAAGGAATCTAAGACCTGGGGAATCTTTTAATTCTCCAAATAAAGGTTTAAGACAAAATCAATTAAATACAAATCTTACTAGATCACCTCAAGGATTATCAAGGGGTTCAAAAAGTATTCAAAATCAATA
The DNA here is from genome assembly GCA_943842245.1 of uncultured Flavobacteriaceae bacterium. Taxonomy (GTDB): domain Bacteria; phylum Bacteroidota; class Bacteroidia; order Flavobacteriales; family Flavobacteriaceae; genus MS024-2A. The sequence goes on along the minus strand of CALTAJ010000002.1, from coordinate 22,414 downwards.
TCGTTTTGTGGAACGTAGTCCCGAAAGATCTTCCTTAAGAACTAGACAAACAACTAGGTCCGAAGCAATTGTTTCTCCAAGAAATTCTAGAAACCCAAGATCCGCTTCTCGAGTTGTTCAACGATCTACCAAAAATGAAACAAAAAGTGCCAGTAACAATTACCGTATTCAAAGAAATAATAGTTATAACCGATCAAATAATTCCTACAGTAATAATAGACCTTCTACTCGATCATATAATTCTGCGGGAAGTCGTTCCTCATCCTCGGGAAGGAGTTCTAGTTCCTCTGGAAGTGCTGGAAGAGGTCGTTCTAATTAAGCGTAATTTAAAATTTTAAACTAATGCGTTCCTTATTTTATTTAGGCACAGTGCTTATTATGTCTCAATTTTTAGTTTCACAAACTTTAAATGATATAACATATTTAACACAAACATCTTTAAATGGTTCTGCTCGGTACACAGCCATGGCAGGGGCATTTGGAGCTTTAGGAGGTGATCTTACAGCAATTTCAAATAACCCTGCTGCCTCTTCTGTATTTTTAAATACTGAAATAGGTGGATCATTAAATTTTCAAGCACGTGAAAATGAGAGTAAATATTACGGAGAATTTACATCTTTAAACGAAGAAGCTTTTTATTTCGATCAATTGGGTGCTGTGTTTGTTTTTAACAATACCAATGAAGAAAATCCATGGTCTCGAATAAGCGCTGCAATTAATGTAAATCGTATGACAAATTTTGATAATCAAACTTCACTAAGCGGTATTAATAAAACAAGTATAGCAGATTATTTTTTGTATTACGCTAACGGAATCGCATTTGAAGATATACAACTTTATGATGATGAAACAATTTCAGATATTTATCGTTATTTGGGAGATGAAATTGGTTTTGGTGCACAGCAGGCTTTTTTGGGTTATCAATCCTATATAATTGATCCACTTAGCCCAAATGATTTAGAAAAATCTTATATCTCAAATGTATCTTCTAATAAATATCGTAATAATTTAGATATAATAAACAGTGGATTTCACAGAAAGACAAGTTTTAATTTTAGTGCATTGTACCAAAATATACTTCACATTGGAGTAAATCTCAATAGTCATAAACTAGAATTTAGAAATAATCAAGATTTTTTTGAGTATGATCAAGATATAGATTCATTTATATATAATGTTAATTTCGATAATGATTTAATCAGTTATGGAGATGGTTTCTCTATCCAATTCGGTGGAATTTTAAAATTAAAAAACATACGAATAGGTGCAACCTATGATAGTCCTCAATGGATTGATATTAAGGATGAAACCCAACAGAAATTAAGTGCATATAGATTTGAGGACGACCTTGAAATTCAGGAAATTATTGATCCAGAAATCACGAACTCTTATTCACCTTATCGTCTTAAAATTCCATCAAAAACTAGTCTAAGTTTTGCTTATGTTTTTAATATGTCAGGACTCATCTCAATTGACTATAGTTCTCAAAACTTATCTAATAGTTATCTTAGCCAGAATGACACAAGTGAGTACTTAAATAGTGTAAATACTGAAGTAAGTAAAACACTAAATCCAATAAATACTTTAAAGATAGGAGGAGAATATCGATTTAAAGACATCAGTTTTAGAGCTGGATACTATTACCAAACAAAAAATCAAGATACAAATATAAATGAAGATCAAGCTGTAACTTTAGGAATTGGCTTCGACTTTGGAGCTAGTAATCTAAATCTTTCTTTGATAAAGTTTGAAAAAAATAAAGATTTTGTTCTTTTTGCTAAGGGCTTAAATTCACCCTATCAAATCAAAGAAAATTTAACTCAGATTACTCTAAGCTATAATTTTAAACTTTGATGTCAAACTAGCCAATGTTATCCTTACTAAAATAATTATATTTGTACTGATCTTATAGGTTTATGAAAACAAAAAAAAATATTTTTAATAATCCTAATGAATAGCTCCCTAGTCGTATTTAACTCATTAACAAGTAAAAAGGAAACTTTTAAGTCAATTTTACCTAATAAAGTTGGTATGTATGTTTGTGGGCCGACTGTATACAGTAATGTTCATCTTGGGAATTGCAGAACTTTTATTTCTTTTGATTTAATTTTCCGATACCTTCAACATTTAGGATATAAAGTCCGATATGTTAGAAATATCACTGATGTTGGCCATCTAGAAAATGATTCTGATTACGGCGAAGATCGAATTGCAAAAAAAGCACGTCTTGAATCTATAGAGCCCATGGAAGTGGTTCAACGGTATACTTTAGACTTTAGAGATACTATGACAAGATTTAATGCTCTTCCCCCTAGTATTGAACCTACAGCAACTGGACATATAGTTGAACAAATTGAATTAATTAAAAAAATCATTAATCAAGGTGATGCTTATGAAGTTAATGGATCTGTCTATTTTGATATAATTAAATTTAATAAAAAGACTCCCTATGGTAAACTTAGTGGACGATTAATAGAAGAATTAATTCATAACACGCGTAGTTTAGAAGGTCAAATTGACAAAAAAAATCCACAAGATTTTGCATTATGGAAGAAAGCAGAACCAGAGCACATAATGCACTGGCCGTCTCCTTGGGGTGAAGGTTTTCCTGGATGGCATTTAGAATGTACTGCAATGAGTCAGAAATATTTGGGTTCTCAGTTTGATATTCATGGCGGTGGAATGGATTTAAAATTTCCTCATCATGAATGTGAAATAGCTCAAGCTGAATCTGTTTACAAAAAATCTCCTGTAAATTACTGGCTACATGCCAATATGTTAACTCTTAATGGAAAAAAAATGGCTAAATCTACAGGTAATAATATTTTACCCGACCAGATGTTTAGCGGAGAAAACAAAGTGTTTAAGAAAGCCTTTTCCCCTATGGTTGTTCGATTTTTTATGTTACAAGCTCACTATCGAAGTATTGTTGACATCAGTGAAATAGCACTTGAAGCTTCTGAAAAAGGTTTTAATAGATTAGTAGAAGGGATTAAAACATTAGATAATCTGGTTGCTTCATCTATAACAAGTGAATTTGATTTAAAAGCCTGGAAAGAAAAATGCTATGGTGCTATGAACGATGATTTTAATAGCCCTATACTTATTGGTTACCTATTTGATGCTGTTAAATACATAAATGCAACTGCAAATAATAAACAAGAAATTAGTACTAAAGATTTAGAAGAATTAAAACAAATTATGAATGAATTTTTCAATGATGTTTTAGGACTAAAAAGTGATGAGAAAAGTATAAAACTATCTGAAAATATTAAACTTCAGGGAACACTTGATTTATTATCAGAAATCAGAGATAAAGCAAGGAATTCCAAGGATTTCGAAACCTCTGATCTTATTCGAGATGCTCTTGCAAAGCTTAATATACAAATCAATGATGCCCCAAAAGGAAGCTCCTTTAAAATAAAATAAAATATTTTTTGAAAAAAATTTTAATATTACCATTTATATTTTTAATTAAAATTTATAGAAATTTTATATCGCCATTGCTTCCTGCTACATGCAGGTACCAACCTACTTGCTCACAATATGCATTAGACGCTCTAACTAAATATGGCTTATTTAAAGGAGGCCTATTAGCCCTAAAGCGTATCTTAAGATGTCATCCTTGGGGAGGATTTGGTTCTGACCCAATTCCATAATGAATTGTTCTGTTTCCCTGCTATTTTAATTACATTTACTGGATTAAAAACATATAAAATGTACTTTACAAAAATTGATTGGGCACCAAGCGAAACACTTTTTAAAATTGGAAGTTTTGGTATTCACTATTACAGTCTTATGTTCATTATTGCTTTTGGGCTTGGATATTATATCATGAAAAAAATATTTATTGAAGAAAAAATCTCCTTGGATTACTTGGAATCTCTTTTTGTGTATATGGTTTTATCAATTCTTCTTGGTGCTCGTTTAGGTGATGTTTTCTTTTATAGTTGGGATTATTACCAAAATCATCTATTAGAAATTTTATTACCTATTAGAGATACACCCAATGGATATATATTTACTGGGTTTAGAGGTTTAGCTAGCCATGGAGCTGTAATAGGGACTTTAATTGGTTTGTATTTGTATAAATTAAAGTTTAAAGAAAAATCCATTTTATGGCTTTTAGACCGAGTTACAGTACCTGTAATAATTGGAGCTAGTTTTGTGCGCTTAGGTAACTTTTTTAATTCCGAAATTGTTGGGCGATACAGTCATTCTAACTTTGGTGTAGTTTTTTTAAATCGTGGAGAGAATCTCCCAAGACACCCAGCACAACTTTATGAAGCTTTTGGTTATCTATTACTCTTTTTTATTCTTAGAAAAGTATATAAAACTAAAAAGAGAAATGAAGAGGGGTACCTTATTGGATTATTTTTTAGTGGAATGTTTATAATTCGTTTTTTCATCGAATTCATAAAAGAAAGTCAGGGGGGCTTAGAAGAATTTTTACCTTTATTTTCTACTGGACAATGGCTAAGTATTCCATTTATTCTCTTGGGCGGTTACTTCATGTTTAAAAAACGGAAAATAGCTTAATTTAAATTTTGATTGAAAAAATTAAGTATAATGTAAACAATGTTTCTTTAGATTTATAAACATAAGCTTAATAAAATTGAAAGAAAATTAAATTCAATTTATTCACTTTATTTTCCTTATTCCTTACTTATTCTAACAGAGGATTCTTTTCTTTGTGTATCATACATGACTGGCGTTGCAATAAATACTGATGAATAAGTACCTACAATAACGCCTACTATTAGAGCGAACATGAAACCTCTAATCGATTCACCACCAAAAATGAATATAGATAAAAGTACAAGCAGAGTTGTTAATGATGTGTTTAATGTTCTACTTAAAGTGCTATTAAGTGCACTGTTTACAGTACTATTAAACTCCAGTTTGGTATGCTCATTAACAAATTCTCTAATTCTATCGAAAACGACCACCGTATCATTCAAGGAATATCCTATTACAGTTAATATGGCAGCGATAAATGCTTGATTGATTTCCATACTGAAAGGCATAAAGGTGTAAGTGATAGAGAAAATTCCAAGTACAATTAATACATCATGAAAAACAGCAGCTACAGCACCTAAAGAAAATTGCCACTTTTGAAAGCGTAACAAAATATAAAGGAATACAACAATTAAAGAACCTATAACTGCTAGGAATGAATTCTTTTTAATATCGTCCGCAATAGTAGGTCCAACCTTTATAGAAGACATAATTCCTATAGATTTTTCAGAGCTTCCTTTCACAAAATCATCATACGAAATTCCATTTGGTAGATAAGACGAAAGTGAAGTAAATAGTTTATTTTGGATTTCTTCGTCAACTTCAATACCTTCAATATCCACCTTATATTTTGTAGTAATTTTCAGCTGATTTTCCTCTCCAAAAGTTTTAACTTCAACGCTACCAAACTCATTGGTTAACAAAGAGCTAATTTCAGTTGGATTTACAGCTTTTTCAAAACGAACAGTATAAGACCTTCCCCCCACAAAATCAACACCTTGATTGAGGCCTCTAAACCCTAGTGAGGTTAAACTTATCAAAATTAATATCGAAGAAATTATATAAGCAACTTTTCTTTTTTGTAAAAATCTTATACTTATATCTGAGAGGAATCCTTTGGTTGATTTTGTTGAAAAAGAAACTCCTTTTCCTTTTTCATTTCTTGAATCTACAAGAATACGAGTAATAAATATCGCTGTAAATAATGAAGTTCCTATTCCAATCAATAAAGTAGTTGCAAATCCCTTAATAGGTCCTGTTCCAAAAATAAATAAAATTAGTGCTGTAAGACCTGTAGTAATATTGGCATCTAAAATTGAAGAGAGAGCGTTATTAAATCCATCAGCTATTGCTTTACGAATTCCTTTACCCTTATTGAGTTCTTCTCTGACACGTTCAAATATCAATACATTAGCGTCTACAGAGATACCGATAGTTAGTACAATTCCTGCAATACCTGGTAAAGTAAGAACTGCTCCTAATCCAGCTAGTATTCCGAAGATTAATAAAATGTTTAATAATAAGGCTATATCTGCAAAAAACCCAGAGCTCCCGTAGTAAAAAATCATCCAAAGCAATACGATGGTTAATGCAATTAAAAACGAATATATACCTGCCTCTATAGCTTCTTTACCAAGTGAAGGTCCAACTATTTCAGATTGAATAATTTCAGCCGAAGCAGGAAGTTTTCCTGCTCTTAAAACATTTGCTAAGTCAATACCTTCATTCAAAGTAAAGTTTCCTGTAATCTCAGAACGTCCACCTGAGATAGCTCCACTTGAAACACCTGGTGCAGAATAAACAATATTGTCTAATACAATTGCAATATTACTAGCATCTTTAAATGCTTTTCCAGTCATATTTTCCCATATTCGCGCACCTCTTGAATCCATTTGCATAGAAACTGCTGGATTTCCAAGTTGATCAAAAGTTTGTAAAGCGTCAACAACAACACCTCCACTCAAAGGAGCTAAATTATCACGATTTGATTTTAATGCATAGAGCTCTACAATATTTCCTTCTGCTGTTGGTTTACCCCAAACAAATCTAGTATATCTGTATTCTGAAGGCAATAACTTACGAATCTCAGGTTGATCTAAATAACTCATTATTAAATCACTGTCTCTTGCTGCAAATTGCGCTAAAACTGGCCCTCCTTGAAAGCCTTGACCTAAAATACGATCTAAAATTGGATTACTAGTAATTGCAATTGAATCTTGAGTAGCTACATCTGCTAAAAGATCATCAATTTCTGAACTGATATCTTTTTCAGTATTTCCATCAAGTAGTTGTTCAGATTTTGAACTCAAAAGTGAATTTGCTTCAACAAGAAAACTAACGAGTTGATCATTTTTATAAGTCTCCCAAAACTCCAACTGAGCTGTACTCTGAAGTAGGTTTTGAACTCGATCTACATCTTTTGCACCCGGTAATTCAACTAAAATTCTTCCTGAGGTTCCTAAACGCTGAATGTTTGGTTGGGTTACTCCAAACTTATCAATTCGCTTTCTTAATACTTCAAACGCTGACACTATAGATTCATCAATCTTTCTTCGAACTACTACTTGAGTTTCTTGATCACTCATTTCAAAATTAATCTCATCACTTAGTGTTCTGTTTGCAAAAATACCAGGCGAAGCCAATTTCTCTCCACTTTTTATTTGATCGAAGGCTTCAAAGAAAGATTCAATATATGGCTCATCAGAAGATTTTTGAAGTTGATCAGCTAGATCTAATGCTTCATTAAATTGAGGGTTTTTGGTGTTTTCAGTTAATCCACTCAAAATATCTCGAATGGATATTTGAAGAATTACATTTATCCCTCCTTTTAGGTCAAGCCCTTTATTGAGCTCTTTTTCTTTAGCATCATTGTATGAAGTAAAACCATATATAGGATTATTTCCAATCGAATCTAAATAAGCATTGGCCTTTTTATCTCTTACTTCTAGGTAATTATTTTCATCCTCAGAAACAATCTGACTTGCATATCTAGAAGCTTGTTTTTCTACATTACTGGTAATGAACGTAAAAGAGAGTTGGTAAATACTTACAATTGCAAATAAAACACCAAAAACTCTTATCAAAGAATTGTTTTGCATTATAATAAAATTAAACCTTTATTAAGGCGAGCAAATATAGTATTAAACCTATGATTTGACAACTCTTAATAGAGAATAATGTTCTTTTGGAGATTGCTTATTTAAAGAATTTCGTTTAATGCTGCATTCATAATCTGAACTTTATTAGCACTTTCTTTCAATAAAGCCTGTTCTGTTTCGTTTAACTTAATATCTACTATAGATTCGACACCATTCGCTCCAATAATACAAGGAACTCCTATACATATATCATTTAGACCATACTCACCTTCTAATAGAACGGAACAAGGTATCATGCGCTTGTAATCATTTAAAATGCTATCTACCAAAAAAGCAACAGAAGCTCCTGGTGCATACCAAGCAGAAGTTCCTAAAAGTTTAGTGAGTGTTGCTCCCCCTACCATAGTATCTGAAACAACTTTTTCTAGAGATTTAGAATCAAGATACTGTGAAACTGGTCCGCCATTGTAACTGGCTAGTCTAGTTAATGGAATCATTGTTGTATCACCATGTCCACCAATCACCATACCTTGAATATCATTAGCAGGCTTTTCTAATGCAAGTGAAAGGTAAGTTTTAAAACGTGAACTATCTAGGGCTCCTCCCATCCCAATTATACGATTTTTGGGAAGACCGGTAGATTTTAATGCCAAGTATGTCATTGTATCCATTGGGTTTGATACAACAACAATAATAGCATTTGGAGAATGATTTAAAATACTTTCTGAAACTTTTTGAACAATCCCAGCATTGATTCCAATTAGTTCTTCACGAGTCATCCCAGGCTTTCTGGGGACTCCAGAAGTGATAACTACAACATCACTTCCTGAAGTAGAAGAGTAATCATTAGTTACTCCTGTAATTTGTGTATTAAAGCCTAAAGTAGTTGCAGTTTGAAATAAATCTAAAGCTTTTCCCTCTGCAAATCCTTCTTTAATATCAAGAAGAACGACCTTACTTGCAATCTGTTTTTGTGCTATATATTCTGCACAAGAGGCCCCAACATTGCCAGCCCCAACAATGGTAACTTTCATTAGTATTAATTTAGTTTGTTTTACTTAAAATTATACATCAATATTTGCGTAAATAGCATTTTGTTCAATGAATTCTCTTCTCGGTGGAACCTCATCGCCCATTAACATTGTAAATACTCTATCTGCCTCGCCACCAGGTTCAATAATGACTTTTCTTAAAGTACGTTCCTCAGGATTCATTGTTGTATCCCAAAGTTGACCGGCATTCATTTCACCAAGACCTTTGTATCGTTGAATGGATACTCCTGTACCATATTGATTAACTAATAAATCGCGCTGATCGTCATTCCAGGCATAATCTTTCTTCTGTCCTTTTTTAACCAGGTACAGTGGAGGAGTTGCTATATATATGTATCCAGACTCAATAAGCTCCTTCATATAGCGAAAAAAGAAAGTTAGAATTAGAGTTGAGATGTGACTTCCATCAACATCAGCATCACACATAATAACTATTTTATGATAACGGAGCTTTTCCAAATTTAAAGCTTTACTATCTTCTTCAGTTCCAATAGTAACTCCCAAGGCTGTATAAATATTTCTAATTTCTTCGTTTTCAAATACCTTGTGCTGCATGGCTTTTTCAACGTTTAAAATTTTACCTCGAAGGGGAAGTATGGCTTGAAAATTACGATCTCTACCCTGCTTAGCGGTTCCACCCGCCGAATCTCCCTCAACCAGAAAAACTTCACATAAAGTGGGATCTTGTTCAGAACAATCAGATAGCTTTCCAGGAAGTCCTCCCCCACTCATAACCGTTTTTCTCTGAATCATTTCACGAGCTTTTCTTGCTGCGTGTCGTGCTTGGGCAGCTAGAATAACTTTTTGCACAATGATTTTAGCATCATTTGGATTTTCTTCTAAGTAATTCTCGAGCATTTCAGAAACTGCCTGAGAAACTGCTGAGGTTACATCCCTGTTACCTAATTTAGTTTTAGTTTGTCCCTCAAACTGAGGCTCAGCAACTTTAACTGAAATAATAGCCGTAAGCCCTTCTCTAAAGTCGTCACCGGCGATATCAAATTTTAATTTATCTAGTAATCCTGAACTATCTGCATATTTTTTTAAAGTTGTTGTTAATCCTCTTCGAAAACCAGAAAGATGAGTCCCACCTTCATGAGTATTTATATTATTCACATAAGAGTGTAAGTTTTCAGAAAATGAGGTATTATAAATCATTGCTACTTCAACGGGTACGGAGTTTTTTTCTCCTTCCATGGATATTACGTCTCCAATAATTGCTTCACGATTTTCATCCAGGAAGTGAATAAACTCTTTTAAACCTTCTTTGGATTGAAAGGTTTCTGAAATAAAATCTCCATTATCATCTTTTCTTCGTTTATCATTAATCTCAATTATGATTCCTTTATTCAAAAAGGAAAGCTCACGCATCCTGAGCGAAAGAGTATCATAATCATATTCTAAAATTTGCTTAAAAATTTCAGGATCAGGCTTAAAAGTTACTTCAGTTCCAGTTTCATTAGTTTTACCGATTTCAGCTACAGGTGCTTTTGCTTTTCCTCTGACATATTCCTGTTGCCAAATTTTTCCTTCTCTATAAACATTTGCAATTAAGCTTTCTGATAACGCATTAACACAAGAAACTCCTACACCATGAAGCCCTCCTGAGACCTTATAAGAATCCTTATCAAACTTTCCACCTGCTCCAATTTTAGTCATAACGACCTCAAGGGCAGAGACTCCTTCTTTTTTGTGAATTCCGATAGGAATACCCCTACCATTATCTTTAGTCGTAATCGAATTATCCTCATTAATAGTGACAGTGATTTTATCACAGTGACCAGCTAGAGCCTCGTCAATTGAATTATCAACAACCTCATAAACTAAATGATGGAGTCCTCTTGACCCAACATCTCCAATATACATTGAAGGTCGCATCCGAACATGCTCCATTCCCTCAAGGGCCTGAATGCTATCTGCAGAATACTGATTTTTTTGATTTTCTTGACTCATATTCAATTGTTTTATATCCAATATATACTAGACTACCAAATATAATTATTTACCCCTTGAAATAGGGGCTTAACCCTTGTCAATATTGAGTAAGTTATCAACACAAAAGTGTTTAAAAGAAGATGTTTTTTGAATATGATTTTTTAAAAAAAATTAATCTTTATAACTTTTTTCATGGACATTTGACACAGCTCTTCCGCTAGGATCATTTTGATTTTGAAAAGCCTTATCCCAAGCAAGAGCTATTGGGGTGCTACAAGCAACAGACGGAACTGAAGGAACACTTAACGCCGCAGCATCACTAGGAAAGTGAGATTCAAAAATAGAACGATAATAAAATTCTTCCTTATTTTGTGGTGTTTGTATAGGAAAACGAAAATGAGCATTTTTCATTTGTTCATATGATACTTCAGTATCGACGAGCTCTTTTAGGCTATCTATCCAACTATATCCAACACCATCAGAAAATTGTTCTTTTTGACGCCAAGTAACACTATTAGGTAAGTAATCTTCGAAAGCTTTTCGCAAAACCCACTTCTCCATACGATCTTCAGTAATCATTTTGTCCTTTGGATTTACACGCATAGCAATTTCAATAAACTCTTTATCTAAAAAAGGTACGCGCCCTTCAATTCCCCATGCTGCAAGTGACTTATTTGCCCTTAAACAATCGTACTGATGTAATTTATCAAGCTTTCTAACGGTCTCCTCATGAAATTCTTTGGCATTAGGTGCTTTATGAAAATAAAGATATCCGCCAAATAATTCATCGGCTCCTTCTCCTGAGAGAACCATTTTAATCCCTAATGCCTTAATAGCCCGAGCCATTAGATACATAGGGGTAGAAGCCCGAATTGTAGTGATATCATAAGTTTCAAGGTGATATATAACCTCACGAATAGCATCTAGACCTTCTTGGATAGTAAATTTAACCTCGTGGTGTACAGTCCCGATATGTTTAGCCACTTCTTGAGCTGCTGCTAGATCTGGCGAACCCTCTAAGCCTACAGAAAATGAATGCAATTGGGGCCACCAAGCTGCTTGAGTATCATTTGACTCAACACGTTTTGCAGCGAATTTTTTAGCTAATGCAGAGGTTATAGATGAATCTAAACCTCCGGAAAGTAAAACGCCATATGGAACATCACTCATCAATTGGCGATGAACCGCATCTGATAAAGCATCATGCAAGGTTTCAATTGATGTTGAATTATCTTTTACTGATTCATAATTATCCCATTCGGTTTCATACCACCTCTCTGGTTTTGAATCACCACTATTTAGAGAGTGACCTGGTGGAAATAATTCAATTTTAGTGCATACACCTTCTAAAGCTTTTAATTCAGAAGCTACATAAAATGTCCCATTTTTATCCCATCCCATATATAATGGTATAATACCCATGTGGTCTCGTGCAATAAAGTATTCATTTTTATCTTTATCGTAAATAGCAAAAGCAAAAATTCCATTAACTTTTTTAACAAAATTCTTTCCATATTTCTCATACATTGCAAGAATTACCTCACAATCAGACTGTGTTTTAAAAGCATAATCATTTTCGCAATTCTCGCGCAAAGCCTGGTGATTATATATCTCTCCATTTGCTGCAAGTACAAGGTTTTCGGATGGACTAATTAATGGTTGTTTTCCTGAGGTTGGATCTACAATAGCTAAGCGTTCATGAGATAATATTGCTTTAGATGTATCATAAATCCCACTCCAGTCTGGTCCTCGATGTCTAAGCTTTTTTGACATTTCTAATACTTGAGGACGAATAATGTCACTACTTTGTTTTAAATCAAAGGCACATAAAATACCACACATAATATTTAAATTTCATCAAAAATAAGATATTTATTTATTTTATATACTTTAAAATGAAATATGATTTATATTATTAATCAATAAATTTATATTTATATAAAAAATTAACTTTAAAAGATTGGCAGAGTAAAAATGTGAATAATTTTAATTTTACTTAATTGATTCGGTTACTGTAAACAATATTTCCATCAAGTAAAGTAGCGACTATTCTGGCTTTTAAAACACTACTTTCCTTTACAGTAATAATATCTCGATCAAGAATCACAAAATCAGCTACTTTTCCAACTTCAATCGATCCTTTTTGATTTTCCTCAAAGCTTGCGTATGCTCCCCATTGAGTCATTCCTCTTAAAGCATCTATTCTAGAAAGTTTATTTTTGGAAAGATAACCCCCTTCAGGGTATAAATCTTTATCCTGTCTTGCAACTGCTGCGAAAAAGGTTTCTATAGGGCTAACTTCTTCAACTGGAAAATCAGTTCCCAAGGAAATCCTTCCTGACATTTCCAAAAGTGACTTATATGCATAAGCTCCTTGAAGTCGGTCAGTACCAAGTCTTTCTTCAGCCCAATACATGTCACTTGTAGCATGAGTTGGCTGAACTGATGGAATAATTTTTTGATTAAAAAGAGCTATATCTGCAGTATCAATAATTTGTGCATGTTCTACCCTCCATCTTGGGTCATCAGAAAATACCAAAGCTTTATTGTAAGCTTCTAAAATCACACGATTTGCATCGTCTCCTATAGCATGAGTATTCATTTGAAAAGGAGTTGTAGCGAGCATATATGCTAATTTTTCAAGAGAATCTTTTGGTGTAATAAATTCACCTTTGTGAGATTTTAAATCTGAATAAGGTTTTTTTAATGCTGCTCCACGTGAACCTAATGCACCGTCAGCATAAACTTTAAAAGAACGAACGTTTAACTTATCAGTTCTAATAGGGCCTGTTGACAAAAAGTGATCCATATTTTCTTTGGTATTGGAAATCATAGCATAAACTCGTATGTCTAATTCACCAACTTTTTGCAAGCTGTCTATTAAATAAATATCATCCTTATCAATTCCCGCTACAGAAACAGTTGTAAGGCCATTTTCAAAAGCAATTGCTGCAGCATCTTTTAATGCTTTTGTTTTTTCTTGAACAGTCGGTACAGGGAGAATTGCTGTAACTAATGAGGTTGGGGCATCAACTAAAACGCCAGTTAACTTACCATTTTCCTTGATTATAGTTCCTCCATCCAAAAAAGTTTCATTGTTTATCCCAGCTAAATCAAGTGCTTTTTGATTCACTAAAAGGGCATGTCCATCAATACGTCTAAGAGCAACGGGTATATCTGGAAATAAGGAATCTAGAACTAATTTGTTTGGAAGAGATTTATCTTTCCAATCGTTTTGATCCCAGCCTCGACCTAAAATGGCATTAAGTTCATTATTTTTTGAGAAGTGTATAACACGATTAATTACCTCTTTAAAACTTCTTGTTCCTTTGAGGTCGACCTGTTGGAGGCTAAGGCCTAATTTAAGGAAATGACAATGTGAATCAATAAAACCTGGATAAACAGGAAGTTTTTGAAGGTCCAAAACTCTCTTGGCCACATAGTCATTAACAAGCTCTTCACCGCCCACTGCAATAAACTTTCCGTTATCAACTACAAAAGCAGTTGTTTTTCCTGCTACATCACCTAGGGCATAAACGGTAGCATTATGAACAATTAAATCAACTTTATTTTGGCAAGAAGTCAATACAATTGTTATAAAAACTACTAAATAAATATTTTTAATCATATCAAAAATTTCATTTGCAAATGTATGAAATTCATTTTGGCTTGCACAAAAATGTTAAAGTTTAGAAAGTAGATTCTTTCAGTATTGAAAATCAAACTTGTATGTAACTCCAGTAAGCAAAAGAAAGGGAGGTTCAGGATAAAATGCCCATCTTCCATGGATGCCTTGAGTGTTATAACGTCCTTTTATAAAAACATCAAATTGATTTGCAATTTTGTAAGTCATATGAGCTGTTGTTGTAATGAAAATAGGAAGGTTTTCTGAGGTAATTTGAGCACTATTAATATCTTGATTCAAAAAAATTGGCTGAAGTGCTGCTTTTCGATCCCCAAAAAGATTTCCGTTCAAAGAAAAAAGAAAACGATCATTCCATTTAAATTGACTCTCCCAATTCATTTCTAAAGATGGAATATTCCACAAATTTTGATCCTTATCTAAGTCAAAAAATCTGTAACTTGTTTCAAAACGAACAAAATTATTTTTTGCTAAATCAATTCGAACTGAAACCTTAAGGCTATAAATATCAGTATTTATATATTGATTTTGATAGGAATTAGAAAAACGATAACCGTCATTTTGATTTTGACTATCATAAGGAAGTCGCTCAAAATAGCTAAAGTTTTCAACTTGATCAAAAATAAACCCCAAATCAAAATTTAAAACAGAAGCCAAACTTGTTCTAATTCCAAAAGTAGTATTGAATTTGTTGAAAGTTGGTCTTAATTTTGTAGAAGGTGCTAAATAGGGATTTAATTCTGTTAGAATTTTGTATGTATTTTGATGTACTCCACCATCAGCTATAAAATAAGGACTAACTTCATTTCCTAATTTCAGATAAGATATTTCTAATTTGGGATAGTACAATAATGAGCTTGAAACATTATTTACACCAACAAGATATGTTATACCTGCTCCGATTTTCAATTTAAGATCATCACGATTATTTTTCCAAAAAATATCCACAGCTCCAAGGCCCTGGATGTATTCCTCTTCAATATTTTCAAAAAAAGAAGAATCAAATCGGGTTTTAAAACCTTGAACTTTAACTTCTGATTTTATATTTCCTTGACCTAAACCCGTCTCTAAATCTGCTTGCAAGGCTAATTGCTGCTCAGAAGTATCATAGTTATCAGAATTTACATTAGCCTGGAAGGTAATACTACGTAAAAGAGAATCATACCAATTCCAGTGGGACTTCAGTTTAAAAAAGCTTCTTTTAATTTCAGGATCCAAAGTATTGATTAATAAATTATCCCAACTGGTGTCATAAAGGCCAAAATAGTTATTACGATTTGTAGTAATCTGAATCTGAGTATTCGCATTATATTCGTTACTGCGTAGGTTGTGATGCAAGCCAAAGCGGCTGTGATTTTGATTACTTTTTAAAAGAGTATTTTTTAAATTACCTCCAAAGCCGTCTCTATATAATTGCATACCAAAACGCTGGGTTCTGTCGACCTCTATAACACTTGAAATATTTAAATATAATTGATTTTTGTTCCCCAAAGCTCCACTAAAAAAAGTATTAAAAGGTGTTGACGATGACCTTTGCTGTAACTTTAATGGTGACGCTTTGTTAGGTTGAAATGTAGAAACTACAGAAACTGATTTAATTTTGTATTCAAGCTCCTTGTTAATTGTTTTAATAGTATCTGGAAGATTAGCTGGATTTTTTATTTTAAATGCATCTGACAAATCTGGGGTATAAGATTTTACCACAAGTACCTCTTGAGTGCCAATAGTGGTAGTATTTTTATTTTTTTGAGCAAAAATATTTGTTGCAGAAAGAAATATTATTAAAGAGTAAAATATTATCCTATCCATTGCCATCATCATTATCAATTGAACGATTTTCTTTTGCTATAGATTTCTGGTATTTTAACAATAAATTCCTAGCCTCTTTAATTGGCTCTGGATACGCTTCGAAATTTTTTATTAAAGATTCCAAGACAAAAATCGCTTGAAACGGATCCTCTAAAGCATAATAATTTTTTGCAAGTAACAGTAATGCTTTTGGATTCCACTGTTTGGCTTGTCCAGAATTTTCAGCAATTTTAGCGATTAAACGGTTTGACTCAGAATATGCCTTTTTACGATATAGATCATAAGCTCTATGGTACATTGCTTCAGCAGCAATTAATTTTTCAGAAGAATTTTCAAGCAATCTGTATGATTCTCTAGCTTTAAGACTATCCAAAAGATACAAAGATGAACGAGCATTAAGTTTTAATGCGTCCCATTTAATGTTTTCTGTTATATTAGGTAATGCTAAAGCTTGTTCTGTTATGTCTACAGTCTTTTCGTATTGCTCATTAAAATAATAAGCGTGCATTAAATTTAAGATAGCAAATCGTTTATTTTCTTTAAAAGATGAAATCTGAATTAACCTTTCCATATAAGGTATCGCTCTAATTTGTTGATCATTATTTTTAAGAAGTAAAATAATTCGAGTTAATGCTTTTTCTGTATAACTAGATACACTTCCTTGGACTAGATTTTGATATGCGATTAAAGCATCATCAAAACGTTCCTTTTCAAAGTATATTTCCGCTAAATAATATGAAACAACCTTACTAAATGATCCCTGAGGGTAAACTTCAAAATATTCTTCAAAAAGCTTTAAAGCCGAATTAATATTGCCTTCCAAAAAACGACGTTCAGCTGCAGTAAATGTTGTTTTTTCTAACTCTACGTCTGTAAATGTATCTAGGTTTTGATCCTTTGTCCATTGAACAAAAGATGAAACACTACCTTGATCAATAGCTATCTCTTTTAGTGTTCTAACTGCTTGTTCTCCAACAGCATATTT
This sequence comes from uncultured Flavobacteriaceae bacterium, assembly GCA_943842245.1. Lineage (GTDB taxonomy): Bacteria > Bacteroidota > Bacteroidia > Flavobacteriales > Flavobacteriaceae > MS024-2A. The sequence goes on along the minus strand of CALTAJ010000002.1, from coordinate 5,374 downwards.
ATTATATTTAATAGCAACTTTTTGTAATATGGATTTCGCTAAATCATACTTTTCCAGATTGTATAATATTAATCCTTTATTTAAAGCTGATTTAGCTAAAAAAGGACTCGTTTGAAATATAGTAATAAGTTTATCATATGTCGCGATTGCTTTTTCATTTTCTTCTTCTCGATTATAAGCTGAAGCTAACTCAAAAAGTGCATCATCTAATAATTCATTTTTAGGATATGTGATAATAAATTTTGATAATGCCTCTATTTTTTTTGAATTACGTTCTACAAAACCATAACTAATTGCTTTTTGAAAAGTAGCGTAGCCTCCCTTTTTGGGGTTTATTAAAATAGAGGTATTATAATTTTCCATTGCAGTCCAATAATTTCTTAAAGCAAACTGACAATCCCCAATTCTCAAATAAGTATCACGATGGTAGGATTGATCCAAGCCATTATTGTATTGATTAAAAGCCTCGAACGATTGAAGAGCATATTGATATTCCCCCAACTTAAAATAAACATAGCCTATGTCGTAATTCAACCTATATAGCGAAACAACATTCTTCTTATGAGAATGTTTACTAAGCTCTTTAAACAAATCTAAAGCTTCGTCAAATTTGTTACGCTCATATTCAGAGCGTCCATACCAATATAAACAAAACGCTTCCAAGGTCTTGTTTTCACGAACTTTCAAGCCGCTTTTAAAGAAATTGCTGGCTTTTAAAAAACGTCCATTATTAAACTGTTTAATCCCGGCTAATATTAATACTCTTTGAAGGGTTTCATTGTTTTTATAACCTTTTTTATTTTCAAGTATTTCAAGCGCTGCTATATAATTTCCACTTTTTGTGTATGAATTAATTAAAAGTTCCCCAACAAGTTCAACCTTATCGTTCTTAGGGTAAGCCTCTAAAAAGGCTAGTAAAACTTTGGGAGGATCTTCATAGGGGTTTCCTATATCATAACTAAGTTTTGCGTAATTTAAAAAAGCATCTTCTTTAATAACAGAATTAAAATCCATTTCCGAAGCACTTTTAAAAGCATTTAATGCTGCTACTTTCTGATTTGTTTGTATATAACATTCTGCAAGAGAGTAATAAGCATTTTGAGAAAGAGCATTTTTTTTCCCAACAATTTTATTGAATTGAGAAATTGCTTTATCAAAATTGTTTTGTTTGAAATAAGCATAACCTAATTGGTAATAATCATTGTTATCAAGAGTTCCCTTTTTACCTTCATAGGCTTCTAAAAATGGAACTGCTTTTGAATAAGACTTAATATTAAAATAGCTTTCGCCTATGATTTTTGAAAGCTCTGAACTTTCGGTACTGTTTGCATCTATCATTGCTTTATTTGCCAGCTCTATAGCTTGTTCAAAACGCCCTAAACGAAAATTAATGTCAGCTTGAAAATAATTTAGATTTTCTTTTTGAGATGGATTTGAAATATTCCCAAAAGATTTAATTGCACTGTCAAAATCCTCTAACTGATAAGCAATGTGTCCTAAATAATAATGTGCATCAGATTCATATTTAGAATCGTTTTTAATCTTTTCTAAATACGGTCTAGCTTTTTTATAATTTTTTGATGAAAACAGGGTGTATCCTTTGTTAAAATTATATCTAGCTAAGTCATTTTTTGGAACTTTATTGTCAGAAATTCGATTAAACCATTTAAGGGCGTATCTATACTTTTCATTTTTAAAATAATAATTGGCTACATCTAAATCAATTGTTTTTGTTGAAATTGAATTAGGATAGTCTTCTTTAAATTGACTCAACATTTTTTCAGTTCCTGAATAGTTTAGCAGTAAAGCATTTGAGAGCTTATTAAACTGAACATTTTCTTTATAAAATTTAGGAGAATAAAATTCTTCCTCAAAGACACTTGCCTGCCAGGAAGCTGGAAAATAATCTAAGCCAAATAAATGATCTGAAAGTTCAGTTTTTTTTGAATTATTATAAATTTGACTCTGAAGTAAGAAAGGAATAAAGAGTGTTCCTATCCAAAAATAAAATAAAGATTTCAAACTCTTAACCATGATTTTTAAAGGTAATTTATTCCCATATATTAATAAACGTTATTCTTTCTTGAAACGTATATTTTATCAACAAAATAATAAAGACTAGTACAAAAAAAATATACCTTTATAAGATATCTTAATAGAGTTGATTTTTATGGTAAGCTTAAATAATGCTACAATTGTAAATGAAAATAATATTATATTTTCTGACATTAATTTCAATGTTGATTCAGGTGAGCTAGTTTTTCTTATAGGAAAAACTGGTACTGGTAAAAGCAGCCTTCTTAAAGTTCTATATGGTGACTTACCACTTAAATCTGGATACGGGTCTATTGTTGGCTTTGATTTAAATAAATTAAAAGATAACCAAATTCCAAAACTTAGAAGGAAATTAGGTGTTGTTTTTCAAGATTTTAAACTCTTAACTGATCGAACAATTTTTGATAATCTTTCATTCGTACTTAAAGCAACAGGATGGAAAGAAAAAAATAAAATTAACCAACGTGTAGCTGAAGTTTTAGAGATGGTTAACGTCACTTCTAATGATAAAAAATATCCTTTTGAATTATCTGGAGGTGAACAGCAAAGAGTTGCAATAGCTAGAGCACTTCTAAATCATCCCGAACTAATAATTGCAGATGAGCCAACTGGAAACCTAGATCCTGAGACTAGTAATGAAATTATGCAGCTATTTAGTAAACTGCATAAAGGGGGAATAAGCTTAATAATGGCAACTCATGACTACAATATGATCGTAAAGTTTCCAGGTAAAATTTACCAATGTAGTCAAGGTAGTTTAAATGAAGTAGTAGCTAAAAAATAAATTAAGTTTTTTGACGCTTTCTATCATTTTCATCTAATAGAGTTTTTCGAAGTCTCAAGGAGTTTGGAGTTACCTCTACATATTCATCTTTCTGAATGTACTCAAGGGCTTCTTCTAATGAAAACTTAATTGGTGGTGCAAGTTTAACTTTATCATCAGATCCAGCTGCACGTACATTTGATAATTTCTTTGTTTTGGTTACATTAACAACCATATCGTCTTGTCTTGTGTTTTCGCCTATGACCTGACCAGTGTAAATTGCTTCATTAGGGGCAACAAAAAATTTACCGCGTTCCTGAAGCTTATCTAAAGAATAAGGTATTGCTGAGCCTTTTTCCATGGAAATTAAAGAACCATTTACCCTACCAGCAATTTCTCCTCTGTAGGGGCTAAATTCAATAAAACGATGATTCATGATTGCCTCTCCTGCAGTCGCTGTCAAAAGCTGATTTCTAAGTCCAATGATGCCTCGAGAAGGAATTTTAAATTCACAAACCATACGATTTCCCTTTGGATTCATAGCGAGCATCTCCCCTTTCCTAAGGCTTACCATTTCGATTGCTTTTCCAGAGACATCTTCAGGTAGATCGATAGTTAGTTCCTCAATAGGTTCCATTTTAACTCCATCAATTTCTTTTATAATTACTTGAGGTTGACCAATTTGAAGTTCGTAACCCTCTCTTCTCATTGTTTCAATAAGAACAGAAAGATGAAGAACTCCACGGCCAAAAACTATAAACTTATCTGAACTATCTGTTGTTTCAAGGCGCATCGCTAAGTTTTTTTCAAGCTCTTTTTCAAGACGTTCTCGAATATGACGAGAAGTCACAAACCTACCTTCCTTACCAAAAAAAGGAGAATCATTTATTGTAAAAAGCATACTCATAGTAGGCTCATCAATTGCAATAGTTGGTAAAGCTTCAGGATCATCAAAATCAGCAATAGTATCACCAATTTCAAAATCTTCAAGACCAATTACAGCACAAAGATCTCCTGGCTGAACATTATCTACTTTTTTACGCCCTAAGCCATCAAAAAGATTTAATTCTTTAATTCGCGATGGGATTTTAGAACCGTCTCGCTTTATTAAATTAACTTTCATCCTGAATTAGTTGACCTCTTTGAAGTCTACCAATTGCAATTCTACCAGTAAAAGACGAAAAGTCCAACGAAGTGATTAGCATTTGAGTATTTCCTTCTCCAATTTCAGGACTAGGAACATGCTCAAGAACCATATCCAAAAGTGGAGCAACAGAATCTGTTTGTTTTTTCCAGTCTGTACTCATCCAATTGTTTTTTGCAGAACCATAAACGTTGGAAAATCCAACTGCCATTCATCTGCACCCAGTTCAAACATCAAATCAAAAACTGATTCATGCACCATATCTGGGGTACAGTTTTCTTTATCAACTTTATTGATGACTACTATGGGCTTTAATTTAAGGTCAATAGCTTTTTTAAGAACAAATCTAGTTTGTGGCATCGGTCCTTCAAAAGCGTCAACCAGTAAAGACACCATCGGCCATGTTTAAAACTCGTTCTACTTCACCACCAAAATCAGCGTGACCAGGAGTGTCAATGATATTAATCTTAACATCTTTATAGACAACAGCAACGTTTTTAGAAAGAATTGTAATACCGCGTTCACGCTCTAAATCATTATTATCTAAAATAAGTTCTCCAGTACTTTCATTGGATCGGAAAAGGTTACAATGATGAAGTATCTTATCAACAAGGGTAGTTTTCCCATGATCAACATGGGCAATAATTGCAATATTTTTGATGGCTTTCATAGCGTTTTTTTAAACGCTGCAAAGATAGCGGTATATCTTTGACTTTAACTTGCTAAAGTGTAAATAAAAAAGTAAAAGAACCTCTTTGGCTTAATATTTGTAAATTTGCAATCATAAGTTCATTGAAACTCATGGGGTCGACTGGTTTTGACAGCAGGACGCATGAAAAAGTAAGCAAGTCGAGCGCTGAATTACAGCTCGTAAATCTCATTTTTCACATTTTTAAATGGCGAGAATAACTACGCTCTAGCTGCATAATTAACAGAATTATAGTAGGTTAATGCCAAGTCCGGCAAGGCCAGGAAGCTGGATGTCTCTGAATAGCCCTTGTTGACGGCGATTCTATATTGAGGCACCATAAATGTCAACATCGAAACACTAGGGCATCGTCTGTGTTTTTCAATAAAGATGCTAAGGTTTGTATGGGCAGTTTTCGGTCAGTTCAAACTCTAAAATTAAACGAAATCTAAACTTGTAGAAAGCTTTTTGATCGCTTGTTTGGACGCGGGTTCGAATCCCGCCGACTCCACTATTTAGTCCTGAAAGCCAGTGTTTTCGGGACTTCTTTTTTCTAGTTGCCTGCAGAGTTGCCTTTTCTTATGACAACAACCACTGTTTTCACTACCATAAATTTAGCTGTTTATTTATTAATTATCTTTGGATTACCCAATTAAATCATATCCAATTATTAACATATTAATCATCAAGGGCATGGATTGCCTTAATCCCTGCTATTGCATAA